>NC_017249.1:7731192-9207384 GCF_000284375.1 Bradyrhizobium japonicum USDA 6 | reverse complement strand
GAACGGAGATCCCAATGACGTTCCCCAGGGCGTGCAGGGGGGCAATAGAAAGGGCGCGGCAACGCGGTTCGGCTCAAATCGTGCTGCTACCGTGAGGGACCCTGACGAGTTTGACGATCGAACGCATGTTTTCCCGAGGGCTGAGACGGAACAAGAGCTTGGGATCACGGTCATAATGGAAAAGTGGATCGTCTCCCAATCCGTCATCAATCCAGCCTTTGACTCTAACGAGAGAGAAAAGACTGGCTAGCAGCTAGGCGACATCTCGCTCTCGACACTCGATCTCGCCGATTGCAGCCGCGATCGCTCGTGAATAAGGGAAGCGACCAAGGCCCGGCAGTTGGTCTCCCCGGTCACAGCAACAGTCCAGCCCTATCACTACAAGGCGCTGCTCCTTCCGAGCCCACCAAATTCGGTAGTTGAGGCGACCGCGGCAGATTTGCAGAGTAAGGCCATCTGTCGATCACAGGGGCGAGGCCGGAGCAAGCTTTATGGCTGGCGTTCAATACTTCGTGTCGCGCCATAAAGGCCGGTGGAAGGTTGCGCTCAATTTTGAGTACTCCGGCCCCTACGCCACTGAGGAAGAGGCGACCGCGTCGCCGTCGACGCCGCGGCAGGGCACGTCGCTCAGGTTCTCGTTCAAAGGGAAACCACCAATTTAGAATCGAGTGGACATATGGCCACGACCCATACCCCCACCAGCCAGCTAATCGCTGACCACATGAGATCGGCGCCGACCTTTCCCGCCACGCCCGCCCCGCAACACCAAAGCGCGTGGCATCAGCAGGGCGGAATCTCACACCGAACACTTATCCACTTTCCGACCGCGCTTCTGAGGCCGGCCCTGTCGAGCGCTGCCGTGCCAGGTTCTGCAGCGGGCGTGCCCTTGGTCTGCGTGGGGAACAAGGCGTTCGTCGCAGGTCAACAAGATCGGCGGCGTCAGCGACGCCAGCATCTACAAATGGAAGGCCAAGTTCTTTCAGCGTCGAGCCTTGCAACGGAAGCGCGCGGTTTCGTCGCGCCTAGAGTAGAATATTAACATTGCAACCGTCTAGGTTGTGTGCGACCATAGGCTTGGGTCTCAGAAACCGAAGACAGCATCAGTGGCCATCAATGGGCCAGCGTGCTAACAGCCCCGTTCGGCGGGGACGGTGCGCCCGTGTCCAAGGGCACCCCAAAAGCACATTGGCCGGTCACGATTACGGTTTCTGAACCCCGGCAGCCAGTCCGCTACCGGCATCAGAGCTAAAAGCAAAATCCATGAACCATCAGCGAATCTCGCGCCGCGTCGTGGCGATCGCTCGCGTCTGTAGTCTCGAAGTTCTGCACGACAACGAAACATCTCAGCAGAGGGCCGACCGGTTGATGGCACCGCACAAGCGGGGCAACCGTTGTCCGTTGTCAAATGATTTGAGGCTGATTAGGCGGCTGGCGAAAGGAGCGTCGGGCTCCTCAGGGGCTAGAGTTTAAGCGGCCTGCACTCGATGCTGCAAGCGAAGGTTGCGTCTCATCGGCGCTATCCTGCTCGAGCGGCGCCCAAGTTGAGCACCCGCAAGCAAGAGTCGCACGGGCGCATGTCCGTCGTCACGACGATACCCAAGGAAAAGGCGAAGGGGTTTGTTCGCAGGCTCGCTGAAGCTCTTTCCGGCAATCATAGTCAACGGCCCCGGGTTTGCCGGAGGCCATTTGGTTTAAGTTATGCCGCCTTGGCTGGTTGTTCCAGCATGGCGTAGTAGCGTTGCTCGGCTTCGGCCGGCGGGATGTTTCCGATGGGCTCCAGGAGCCGCCGGTTGTTGAACCAGTCGACCCATTCGAGAGTGGCGAACTCGACGGCCTCGAAGCTGCGCCATGGCCCGCGCCGATGGATCACCTCGGCCTTGTAGAGACCGTTGATGGTTTCGGCAAGAGCGTTGTCATAGGAATCTCCGACGCTGCTGACAGACGGCTCGACGCCAGCCTCAGCCAGGCGCTCGGTGTACTTGATGGATACGTACGTTAAAGTGCTGGTCAAGAAAGCTGACGTTTCATCGAAATGACTTTGGCTACCCTACAGGACATGAATTGCCGGAGAGCTGCCTAGTCGAACTCCTTCGCCGCTGATGTTCACGAGTTTAAGTAGGCCTTGTTGACCAGACCGTCGCCGAAGACCGGGGCTGACCGCCTTTGTCCCCGAGAGAGTCGTGCGGCACTCAACCCTCCCACTCTAGAAGCGCGCGTATGCGTGCAGCGATCCGCCGCGCGTCGTTCGGCCTAAGATTGGGCTTCACGCTGTCGAGGATGCCTAACACTGCCCGAGCCTCCTCGGCATCAAATGTCGCGACTTGGCGATCTGCCAGGCTCAAAGACTGATCGGCCGCCCGGGCCTGATTGGCTGTAAGCACCTCAAGCGCTTGCGACCGTAGGGCCGTGATGTGCCGCTCGAATATATGCATCCTTTGGCCCCATGGTTGGGAGTTAGCGGCCACGTGGCTCGGCGCTCAATCTGAGAGAAGAAGAAGCGCTGTCCCTACCACGCGCGCCGCTAACTCCACCGCCAGCTTCGGGAGGGAAGAAGGCTGTCGGTAGGATACATCCACCGCAAAAAGCCGTGGCACAACTACCAGAACTGGTTGCCGCATCACAGTCACGGTCGCCTGGCAATGGGGGCGCGACTCGGCGCCGAGAAGGATGCAAGGCAACCTACTGGGATTGGTCGGCACACTAACCCACGGCCGAGGTCCACACTGAGGCTCTTTTTTCTTGCAGATGGGAGAGACCCGAGTGACCAGCCGCATACGAATTCAATGCATCAACAAGACTGACAGGCAGAACCCTCACGAGCGAATCAAAAACGTTGGCGGAGTAAACCCGGACGGGTCTAGGTGGAAGCAATCCGTCGATCACACGATCAAAGAAATCGAAAACGGTGTATGGGAGTTCTATGTCGAGGAAAAGCGCACGGCCGATGTGATTGTGGCCGTCCACAACGGGCACAAGTACATCAAGACGAAGGCCGACGGCATTCAACCGGACAATTTGCTTTCACTCCCTGAGTGCCCCTAATTGTCGCAAGGATAAAGTTCATTGGCGATCCGGCTGATCAGTAGTATAATTTTGATAGAGCGCCTCCCGAGAGTCACTTGAAAAGGTTGGACGTGTACGCTCCTATCTGCCAGCCTTCCGTTCTGAGGTCAGCCAGGCTGGGAGCGGATCGCTCGATGCGGTCTCCCCGGTAGGCAGACCGGACGCCCGGTCCAGATACCAATCAATCGCCTTGCGATCCCAACGCTGAGTGCCGGGGATAGCCTCCGGTACCAAGCCCTTCTTAATCCACGTGTTGAACGCGTCCTTGGAGCACCCGCAATAGGCGGCTGCGTTGGCCTTAGTGAGGCCCCGAGGTGCGATCTGATCGGCGCGTAGTATCCGCTCCGAACGTCTCAGCTCTGCGGGCGAAGGTCTGTCACGCTGATGATCACCGTCCATTTGGACCTATGGTAGAAGTTAGCGGCAACGTGACTCCGCGCCCGAGCTGGAATTAGAGGCGCTGTCCCTACCACGCCCCGCCAACTTCAACATGGCCAGCGTCAAGCGACTGAAGCTGACGGCGGAAAGTATCGTCCGGGAAAGCCCGTGGCGCAACTACCAGGACTGGTTGCCGCCAGACGCTTGGGCGATCAGTCTCAGCGACCGGAAGCAACGCGGGCACGGCTCGGCGCCAGGTCAGGATAAGAATCGGGCGTTGTCCCTACCGCGCCCGCGCTGCAATTGAGATTAGCGGTGACGTGACTCGGCGCTCTAGCCCCCTCGCGTACACCGGGGCACGCACTGTCCCTGCCACGCGCCGCTAAGCTCAATGGCTGAGTATTCGGGCTAGCTTTCCAAAAGCTGACAAAGATCCGCGCGGAAAATTTACAAACGAAAAGCGGCCCGCTTGGGCCGTTCAAAGCTCAATCTGTTGTGGGCAATCATGCAGCCACGCAAAGACGCTCGCTAGACTGTAAGGCCGTGCGACTTCATGGCCGTCAAGCTTAATGGGGTGATCTTCGATAAGATAGAATTGCCCGTCGGCTGTTCTGACCATCCGATCTCTTAGCTCAAACCACACGCCCGTCGGCCACCTTTTATAGGATACTCGCGTCGCGAAATGGACCGCTTCAGCAATGTCCCGCGCGCGCAAATGCCTTAAAGGCTTAGCCTTTGGTGCCATGATTTCCTCGTCGGCTCAAGAGCCGCGCGGATGCGACTCGGCGCCTTTATCGGCTGGGGGGCTTAGATAGAGGCGCTATCCCTGCGGCATCCGCACTGCCCCGTGAAGTTAGCCCCTCGGATCATAAAGGCTAACCCACACCCTGCTTTCCCATGAACCTTAATCCGCTGGGAGCTGAAGTGCAGTTTAGCGAGAAAGCCGCCGTGCGTGGCCTACCTAAATTGATAGGCCAGACTGAGCGACTTAACGCCGCTCAGCCTGCCAGTATTTCAGCCTCGGTCTTTTGCAGATCGATCAGGCCGCATTAAAAAGGCGTTCGGCCCGCTTACGATCAGTGGCAGCCGCATCACGACGGCGGGTCGGATTGGCGCTCAGCCAATCTATTGCCCGCTTACGGCCGATTGGCGTCACGATTTCAGACACTCCCGGCTCCCACGTCTCTTCGACCAAATAGACTCGCCCGCCCGCCCGCCCGACCAACGGATTCGTTCGGCCTAGAAGGTTCTTAGTGTTGTTTGAGAGTGTAGGGGCGACGGCGCGTGCGGGAGGCCCATCTATATTGGTCCCAAAGCCGTTGAGCTATGCTCTGGTGCGTGAAGACGCGTTCCCCGCTCTCGATCGAGCCGTTCTCATGTGCGATGCCCGCATTGTTGCGCGTTGGCGCCATGCCATAGTGGCCCATCAGCCCGGCGTAGCGCTGCGTCAGATCCTCCCGTGCGTCGGCGGCCAGATTGCGGAACGCTGCCGACAGGCTGTCGCTGCGATGCTCCCGCGGCACGCCGCCAAGCGCCCACAGCGCGTTCTGCAAGCCCGCCGTTGAGCGCCCGCCAGGCGTTGATGCGCCGCTCCAGCGTGCGGCGGATGTTCGGGTTCAGGTCATGATGCCGTCGGCGCAACTCGTCCAGCACGCCGATCACGCGGATGCCGGGCGCAGCCTTCAGGATCGGAACGATCTCGGCCTCCCAATACTGCGCGAGCGGATCGGACCGGCGCCGGCCCCTCGGCGTCTTCTTCTGCGCGCCTGGGTCTGTCCGACTTCACCGATGGCGGGCGACAATCGCCCTCGATTCCGCATTGCCTCGCCTTAATTGTTACCGGATCCTAAGCCGTTGCCTCACGTAAATTGCTCCCCTGGACCGGGAACGAGCGAGGGGCGGAGATGGGGTGGCTAAGCATGGCAACGCGGAAGGAACTGACGGCGGCGGCAGGCGTGCGCTATCGGCGGTCGGATCGCGCGAAGAAGGCGCGGATATTGGACGAGTTCGTCGACATCACCGGATTCCATCGGAAGCATGCGATGCGTCTACTTCGAAACCAGGAAGGCGTACATCCGGGCCGACGGGCGCGACGTCGGATATATAATGAAGCAGAACACACCGCACTCGTGCTGCTTTGGGAGGCGTCAGACCGCATCTGCGGGAAGCGACTGAAAGCATTAATGCCCGCGCTGATTGAGGCGATGGAACGGTACGGGCACCTCGACCTTGCCCCTGAGATTCGCACCAAACTTTTGGCGATGAGCGCTGCGACGATCGACCGCGCCTTGGTGCGGGTTCGAGAAAAATTGGGTCGCAAGCGCCGGCGGCACGCGGGGCATTCCCTGCGTCGCAGTATTCCAATACGGACTTCGGCAGATTGGAATGATCCGGCGCCGGGATTCGTCGAGGCCGACCTTGTAGCGCATAGCGGTCCATCTGCGCGCGGCAGCTTCATCCAGACCCTCGTGCTCACCGACATTGCTACCGGCTGGACAGAGTGCGCACCTCTGATCGTGCGCGAACAGACGCTGGTGAGCACGGTGCTGACGGAATTGCGCAAGCAATTGCCTTTTGCGCTGCTCGGCTTCGACACGGACAATGACACCGTGTTCATGAATGAGACGTTGAAGGCCTACTGCGAGGCGGCCAACATTGTCTTCACGCGTTGCCGTCCCTACCGGAAGAATGACCAGGCGTTCGTCGAGCAAAAGAACGGCGCCGTCGTGCGCAGGATGGTCGGCTATCGTAGGTTCGAAGGCCTGGAGGCGGCCAAGCTACTGGCGGAACTCTATCGGTCAGCGCGGCTGTTCGTAAACTTCTTCCAACCTTCGTTCAAACTGTTAGCCAAGCAGCGCGACGGTGCTCGTGTACGTAAGACATACAGCGCGCCGGCAACACCCCACCAGCGCCTGTCAGCGGACGCCCGCACGCCTGATGCGGTCCGCCACCATCTCCAGGAAATCTATACCGCTCTCGATCCGGTCACGTTGTTGCGCGACATCCGCGACGTGCAGGAGCGCCTCGCGGCGCTCGCGGATATCCAACCATCCGCCCATCCTGCTGCGGCATCACAATCGATTGATCGCTTCCTGGCAAGCCTGCGAACGGCCTGGAAGGACGGCGCCACGCGCCCGACGGATCGGCCAATCGTGAAGGCTAAAAGGGGCCGGCGTCGTCCCGATCCGCTTATCCGGGCAACGTCAGATTTGAGAAAATGGTTTGAAGCCGAGCCTTGGCGGACCGGCAGCGAACTGCTCTCGCGCCTGCAGGTGGAATATCCTGGAGACTATCCGAACAAGCTTCTTCGAACCCTTCAACGTCGGTTGAAATCCTGGCGCAGCGAGCAAGCGAATGCGCTGCTGTTTGCTTCAGAAAAAATGCCGCCAGGGCATGAGGTCACAACACCCCAATGACGTGCGAGGTGCCAGCGGAGGAGGCCGGGCGCTCCGAAACCCCGGCCATCTCCGCACCCGGCCTCCTCCTCAACTCAGGCCAGGAGCAAAATAAATGAGGCAACTGATCGCGCCCGGGAGCATCGATATGTGAGGCAATACGTCTTCCGACCCAGATCGTCGCGCTATACTAGGGCGTTCGACTTCGAACACGTCCCAGATCGTCTGATCGACCAGTTCCGGATGGCGATGAGCCTTGGCGTAGGTGATGCATTTGTCGAGCAGCCAGGCGTTTAACTCGTCGAGGTTTTTGAACCGCAGACGCGGCGTGAAGAAGCGTTCCCTGACCAGCCCGACCTGGTTCTCAACCTGCCCCTTCTCCCAGCCAGACGCCGGCGTGCAGGCGACTGGATCGACCAGATAGTGGCTGCACATCTGCAAAAACCGGCGATTGTAAAGACGCCCTTTACCGACGAAGATCGTCTCCACGGCGGTCTTCATGTTGTCGTAGATGCCGCGGGTGCAGGTGCCCTTGAACAGCGCGAACGCTCGGTCGTGGGCGTCGAACACCATCTCCTGCGTCTCTCGCGGATACGCCCGGGCAAATAGCATACGGCTGTGGCAGAGCCGGACGTGAGCAACCTTCACGACCACGGTGGTTCCGCTCAACAGCACCACCTCATGGCTCCAGTCGAACTGGTAGGCTTCGCCTGGCGCAAAACTCAGCGGGACATAGGCCGCCGCGGTCGATTGCCCGCGTTCCTTGCTCCACCGCCTGGCGTAACGTCGCACCGCATCGTAGCCGCCGTCATAGCCGCGACCGCGCAGCTCTTCGAAGATCCGGATCAATGTCAGCTGCTCACGAGCCGATTTAGCCGCGTTCGCCGCAAGCAGCCCGTCAAGTTCGACTGCCCATCGTCCGAGCTTTGGCCGCGGCTGCACTTGCCGCTCATACTCGAAGGAGGTCTCTCCCGACCTCAGCACCTTCCGAACCGTGTTCCGTGACACCTTCAGGTCACGGGCGATCTCCTTGATCGTCTTGCCCTTGATGAAGTGCTCGCGCCGAATCCGCGCAATCGTCTCCACGACCAGCATCCTCCACCACCTGCTTTGTTACGAAGCAGGCAGCGCAACAGACCAACCTGTAGGGGGGCAATTTTGGACGCCGATCCCCCGGCTTAGGGGGTCAATATTGCAAGCCGAATGACACCATCGAAGGCAGCTGTGACTTTCTTGGCGTGAACGGCTGGAAACGAGGATGGCAGAATCGTATCATCGGTCATGGCGGGCGTGGTTTAAGGTGGGGGTGGCTTCGCAACCGAATCCTACGCCGCATCAGCGCTTTACACCACGCTCGCCAGCCCTCAGGCGCACTCTTACGAATAAGACGGGCTAGCGCTCCATCTCGCCCATAAGAATTTCATCTGAGACGTATCGTGGATTGGAAATGACAGTCCGCATTTCCGCATTCTTGCCCTCGTCCGCAAACCGGAATCCCTTCTTGTAGAAAAATGCTGAAGCTCCTTCATCTTGAGAGAGAAGGGATAGCTTGGAAAGGCCCGCGGACTGCCTAGTATGATCGGCGACTTCAATCATAGCCGTCCCGACCCCTTTGTACCTCGACCGGCCGAGATTTTCTATGCTGAGAATTCGCAAACTGTTGCGCCCCGGCGCCACGGTCATCGCTCCCACCTTATTGCGTTCATTGGCATCAGTAAACAAAGAAACACTTTGGGCGTTGCCAATATTGCTACTTACTCTGTGTAGGCGGACTGACACACCTGTCCTCTTGTCAAAAGCGGAAGACGCTGGTCCAGCAGCTAAAGCGGCCGTAAAAGCAGCACCATCTGCGCCAGAAGTGCCGGCCAGCGCATCGCGCTGCTGGTCCACACTTTGCCCGTCGGAGGGCCAGTTGTTGTAATTGGTTCTCATCACAACGAGCTACTATTTGGACGAGCTGACAGAAAGCTGACAAAGCCGACGCATGAGCCGGTCCTTTACGAATAAGACGGGCTAGACTGCCGCTGGGGGTCACTCCGATGGGTGAAGCCAAGCGCAGACTTGAGGAAATGAAGGTGGCACCTTGTCGTTGTCGATCGGGGCGACAATCGGCTTCCTGCTGTTTTGATGGTGTTCGATGGCACAAGCCGGCTTCAGGGCTTGACCTTCGATCCGGCTCGCCCAGTACGACACTTGAACGCTGTTACATGCAGGAGCTGGGAAATTGCGAAGCGCCAATCTCCGGCGAGCATCTGATCAGCGAGGCTGTGATCGAAATACTTCGCGGGGACGGTAATTTCACGGCCTCTGGACTGCCTTGGCTCGAAGCAGGCGAAACAAAGGCGCTGGCTCCAAAGAATCTCACCGCGAACTGCCTTTGTAGACGACACAACAGCGCGCTGTCGCCGTTGGATGCCGCTGCCAAGATATTCTTTGCCGGCCTCAGGGACTGCTTGGAATCGAGCGAAGCCGTCTTGCCGTACTTGCTGTCCGGTCATGATGTCGAACGCTGGCTGCTGAAGACGCTCAAAGCTAACGAAACGGCCGCAGCCCATATCGGCGGCAAAGCGCCAGAAAAAGGTGCCGAGACCACTGGTCGGGAAGTGAGAATTGCTGTTCGATTGGTGGATCGTGGCGAGCGAGTTCCTCGACCCGGGCCCGCACCCGCTGCAGCGCGGCTTCCGCCGCATGGCGCTCACCAGCAGTTCCGGCCCCCACGAACAACGCCTCGATCTTCCGAAGCTTCTCGCGCAGCTGCGACTCGCTGTTCATTCTGATCCCGTTGCCCGCTCCGAACCGGGATCACCCCATCACCGCGCCCCGGCGGCGTCAATCATCCCGACCGCGCTATCCAGAGCATTCCGCGCAAGTCAAGCCCGGGAACCGGTGATCCTGTCGTGACGCTCACGTACAAGCTGCGTTTGATGTAGGGCAGAAGCGACTGCCTTGGTCGTGAACGCGTCCGACCGGAATTTTCGCAACGATTTCGACAAGAGCTGGTCGATCGACGTTGCAAACAGCGAGCTTGAGTGAGCGCGCGGCCTTTTTGGCCGCCGCCGCCTGGCGCTCCGGAAACCGGCCGGCCTTCGGCTTGCCGGTCGCGTCGATCCCGTAAACGATGATTGCCGAGGCGGAGAGTGTCTTTTGGTTCGTGAGATTGGGCTTGGCCATTTTGCCCTCCTGAAAAGCCGAAGGGGCCCGATTTGGGCCCCTTTCTGAAACGGCGTTGTCGCTGGTCCTGCGGGATGCTCCCGGCAATGGCGGTCTTGTCATTGGACGACTCCTTTGCTGAAGACGAGAAGAGCGTTCAAACAATCTCGTCGTAAGTATAATAAAGCATATCATCCAAAAGCGCAATGATTGCAATAATTTAGCTGCAGAAAAATTGCGCTTAAATAGAAGATAATTACTGTAATTTCCGCGCTTTTTTGGCACAATTACTGTAAACAATACACGACGAAAGATCGCATGACTTGCGATCATCAATATTGTTGCCGTTGCAGACGTTCAAACCGTCAGCAGCGCAGTAACGCCAAAGAGCGTGCTGAACAAAGCGCGGAAAATCCGCCGGAAAATTACGATCAAACTGGCGCGCGTCGATCTGTGCCGAGACGCGCCGCAAGACCTCGGCGCAGCCGCCGTCTGCATAGCAACGGGGACCGTACGGATGAACCATGCCAAGTTGCTCCAAAATCCCGGTTCGGACCAGAAAGTTGTGAACCAGCCGATCCACGACGATCATGGCAATGCCAACTGCATACCAATCAGGACGGGCCTCGCGATCCGCCATCAAAACGGATGAAAGCGTCATCGTCAGAACCTTGTCCGAAACCCCAAAAACATGACGGGTCGGACCGACTAACCTGTCTTATTCGTAAGAGGCGCCCGAGAGGCTGGCGAGCGTGGTGTAAAGCGCTCATACGGCGTAGGATTCGGTTGTGAAGCCAACCCCATCACCTCCAACCGCGAACGCCACGCCCGCCATGACCGACGATACGATTCCGCCCTTCTCGTTTCCAGCCATTCACGCCAAGAAAGTCACAGCTGCCTTCGATGGTGGGCGCCTAACCTCGAACGGGGGCGTGATGCTTCTGGCGATGGCCGAGCGGCGTCTCGGCTTGGCCGACAATCTGGCCCGGGTGTTCCCGGATCGGCGCGATCCGACGCGGGTCGTGCACAGCCTTGTCGATATGAAGGAGGAGCTTGGACTTGATCACTTCGAAGGGCGATCATGGCAAGGTCTTCATCGCCACGCCCTTATGACAATGATTGCCTACGCCTTCCTGCAACATCGTCGCCTCGCATACGCGGGGCGGAAAAAAAAGAATCAACGGGCCTCCGCCTCAACCAACCATGCCCGCCGCACGCCATGCCATCGTCGATCTCATCCTTCGGCCGCCGCCTCAGCAATGCCCATATTGCCGAAAGCAAATCCTTGAAAAGCAGTGGCGCAAACGCATTCTGTTCGCGGTAGGGACACCCATCACTGGGCGCCCCCCGCGCAGATCCCGGCGAGCCCAATTAAGGCACCGGGCTCCTACCTCGGGTGTTTGACGGCGAAGCGCAGCTTCGGCCATGGATGAAGGATGCGAGCCTTGGGGAGCCAGTCATCGGTGATCTGCGTTATGCGATCCCAGGTCAGACAGGTCCGCTGACTGCGCCGCCGAAGCGTCCGCCTCCAGAGATCGGTCAGATAGAACCGAAACGCATTGAGCGCTCGGCCATTCGTCGGGACAGCAAAGTACGCAAAGTGGCCGGTCAAGACCTGCCTCAGCCATTTCCCTTGTGCAGGGATCGGCCAGTGCATTCGGCGCCTTAGCTCCTCCTTGATTTCGCGGAGTTTGGTTCGCAAGCGGTCGCTACGGGTCTTCCGTTGAAGCTGGAAGCGCCCTTGGCGTGATTTGCCGCAGATAAACGTGAACCCCATGAACGCAAAGGTTTCCGGCTTTCCGAGTCCGCGCTGCTTGCGTTGAGCCGCCGCATGGCGACCAAACTCAATCAGGCGGGTCTTGGCCGGATGGAGCGTCAGCTCGAACTCCTCCAGTCTCGCGCGCATCGCGTCAAGGAAACGACGTGCGTCATCCTCGCGCTCAAAGCCGACTACTACATCGTCCGCGTAACGCACGATGATCATGCCGCCGGAGACCTCGCGCTGTCGCCGGCGTTTGGCCCACAGGTCGAGAGCGTAGTGCAGGTAGATGTTGCCGAGAAGCGGTGAAATCACCGAACCTTGACCCGTTCCCCTGTCATCAGCGGCTACGACGCTGTCTTCGAGAACACCCCCGCCTTCAGCCATTTCTGAATGAGGCGGATGATGCGCTTGTCGCCGATCCTATGTTCCAAGAAGCGAACCAGCCAAGGTTGACTGACTGCGCCAAAGAAGTTTTGGATGTCGGCGTCAATGATCCAGTTCACGTTCCGCGTCTCGATCGCTGTGCAGAGCGCGTCCAACGCATCATGTGGTCCTCTGCCGGGCCGAAACCCGTAGGAAAAGCCACAGAAGTCTCCTTCGTAGATGGCGTTGAGCACGATGACGGTTGGCGCCCTGGACGATTTTGTCTTCGAGAGCCGCGATCGCTAACGGGCGCTGCTTGCCGTCTGCCTTTGGTATGTACGTCCGGCGAGACGGTTGCGGGCGATACGCTCCTCGTTGGACCCGTTTGTGCAGATCGGCGAGCCGGGGCTCGAGATCTTCCTCGTAGTCCTGCCACGTCATGCCATCCACTCCGGGAGCAGCCTTACGCCTGAGCGCAAAGAACGCCGCCCGCAGTGTATCGACATTGATGTGGTGAAAGAGCGCGGTGAACCGGTCCTTCTTCCTCAGCCTTGCGGCTGTCCGTACGCGGTCCAGCGACTGGGTCATGCGAGCCCGGCCCTGTGTCCGGTGCATGCGCTGCTGTTCCGCGTTTCCCTTGGTCCCCGGCCTTGGCTCCGCCCACTCCGCCGCCAGTAATCCGGCTTTGTTCGTTGGCTTCTCAGCTACTATGCCAGAGTCAGACTTCTCCGTGTCGTGCATCAGCGGCTACAGCTCCTCGCCTTCCCGCTGCGGACCATCTCCTCCGAGAAGGAAGATGGCCGACCCGGAGATATCCCGGTTCCCGTACAAGGAGCTTCCATGCATGCCAGGGTCTACGACCACGCCGGGTTGGACGGGTGCTCGCGTTTGCGCACTCGCCCATATTGCCTTCCGCTCTTTGGACAGCGTCGGCTCCCGAGATAACACTGTTTCGCGGCTCAATGGCTGGCCTGCATGCTCCCCTACCGACGCTTCGCCGACACCCTCGCGGACGCCTGCGCACGGCTCGGGGCCGATGTGGTTCGCTACACCTTCATCGCAATGGACTTCCACCATCTATTCCTTGCCGGTCTCCCGGCGCACCAAAGTAGTGATAGGGCTTCAATATCGCTGCGCGTGCGATTGTAGACGATGAGATGATGGCTAGCCTTTAGCAGGTTCCGCGCCATTGGCGCACCCATGTGGCCAAGCCCGATGAAGCCGAGGTCCATCGCAGGCATCGTCAACTAATCGATCGCCGAGCTGAAGGAGGCGAGTCTCAGAGGTCGAGAGTCGGCGATAGCGCTTGTCCTGGAGATCTCGCGCCAAGTCGCAAAGGCTCGTTCGCGCGAAGCTCGACGGAAGTCGGCCGTGACGGCTCCGGGATAGGGGATGTGGAAAAGGTTCGCGACCTGATCGTGAACTGACAGAAACCGTTGAGCCTGATGGGGACGATTTTAAACGCTTCATGATCCGCTCGCGTCGCCGCGTCGGCTGATGAGAATTCTCGGCCCGATTGTTGAGAGCTTTGTGCTGGCGATGTTCGACGTGAAAGCCCATCTTCGCCCTCGCAGCGCCGTACGAACGCAGCTTATCCGTGATCATCACGCGCGGCGGCGTGCCGGCGGATTTCAAGAGCTTCTTCATGAGCCGCTGGGCAGCGCGCGAGTCTCTCTTCGGCGCTGGATCAAGACGTCGAGAACGAAGCCATTCTGGTCGACAGCGCGCCAGAGCCAATGTTGTTCGCCCGCGATCGAGATAACGACCTCGTCCAGATGCCATTTGTCACCGCGGGTGGGAGCGCGCTCGACGGATCCGATCGGAGAACAGCTTGCCGAATTTCCGTCCCCCCTGGCGCACGGTTTCATAGGTCATGCCAATGCCACGCGCCGCCAGCATTTCCTTGACCAAGCGCAAGCTTAAGGGAAACCGGAAATACAACCACCGTTCATGATGAAGGATTTCGCACAAAACCCGAATGCGCAAGTGGCAGGACTGGCGATAGCAGGACCACTCCGAACACCGTCATCCATGGGCGGAGGTCAAAATCCATCCCTGCAACGAACCTGCTTGTCTTGTCATGCATTTCCCCTGTCGTGACATGCTTGTTGTCGGCCAAAATGCTACAGAGTTTACCTTCAGTCCACGGATGTGGCCGATCCACCGCGGTAGCGACGTCCGTCAAATTCCCATGTGACTTCGCCTGCTTCTAATCAGACGGGCGCAGCCAGAAACGCGTAGCCTTCACGAAGAAGGCCCATCGAATAGTCGCGGCCATGCTCCGGTTTGCGCTCTTCCCGGCAAATGGCGTATGCAATGTCGTATACGCGCCCGACTCTTTCTTCGCGGCGTCGGCAATAGGTCTTGAGCGCAGTCTCCAGATCGTCGTTGCGATTCAGTTCCTGGGCCAGAACCAGCGCATCCTCGATCGCCATTCCGCCGCCGGATGTCATTTGCGGCATCAACGAATGGGCAGCATCGCCGAGCAGCACGACACGGCCACGGTGCCAGGGGGCTGGCATCATCAAGACATCAAATGGGCGGTAGCTTATGTGCTTGTCTTCGCCGATCACCTTGGCAGCCGCGACCAGTTCGGGCGCCGTAAAGGGGGCGAGCAGGTTACGGAGATAGTCGCACACCCGATCTTGCGGAATACGAAGCTTTTCGTCCGTGCTTTCCAGGAAGAATAGATAGCACAATTCCTTCGATAGCGGCAGCGCGCCAACTACGCGGCCCGTCGGAAGGCGGTACAGGACGAAGCCATTCATCGCCTCGGTGCGAGAAACCGTATAACGCCATACCCCTTGGCCGGCGTAGTGCGGCTTGAACTCGTCGCCGAAGATGCTCTGGCGGATCTTGGAATAGACTCCATCCGCAGCGATCAGCAGATCGGCGCGATCTGTCTCGCCGTTCGATAGCTGAACCGTCACCCCTCGATCGTCCTGATCAATACGGGTGATCGTTGTGTTGAAATCGATTTTCGCGCCGCTCTTCGTCGCAAAGTCTTCCAGAATCTGTCCCAGACGTGGCCGCATGAGTCCCAGTGCGGCTGGACGATCAGCGTCCCAAATTCTTGGTGAGGACTGTTCGCTCAGAATCGTTCCCGCGCCATCGCGTACCGACACGGTATCCCAACCAAGGCCGCCTTCGAGGCAGGCATCCACCAATCCCAATTCGGCAAGTGCCCGCAAGGCATTCCCCAGCAGCGTGATACCGGTGCCGATCCGGTCACGCTTATCTCCCATCTCAATGACTCTGGTAGATACGCCTATCCGCTGAAGCGCATGGGCGACCGTCAAGCCGCCAATCCCGCCACCTACGATGAAAACCTTCTTCACCGCGCCCATTTCTCCTCCTCCACTTGTTGGTATCTTTTTATTTCTTGGCGATCACCCCCCGGGGGCCGCCGCGTTCTATGAAAAGCATTGTATTCTGTAACCTACCAATCCTGCTCTCGCCGAGCACCACCAAGCGCAACACCGATCCCGCTTACATCCATTTCAATGACGTCGTCGGGCTCGATCCGCTCGTCCAAAGATCGGCACACGACTACCCATCGCGCGCTAGAGCGAGACCGCAATGTACTTTGGTTTCAAGGTATTCCTTGATGCCTTCGGTTCGAGCCTTCACGACCGAGGCCGCTTGCCTTGCTGCCACCGAAGGGCGCCGCCCGATCGGACGCAAGTCCTCTGTTCAGCGCGACCATGCCGCTCTGCATTTGCCCGGAAAGGCGCAAACCACGCTTCAGGTCCTCGGTGTAGACGTAGGAAATCGGCCCAAATTCGGTGTCGTTGGCCAACTTCACGGCGCGCGCCTCATCGTCGAAGGGTGTTCGCCGTCAGGACCTGTGAGACAAATTGAAGGATTTTGCGGAGGGAGGATTTCTGGTTCATCGTAGCCACCAGGAGCGAAGATGAAGCAGAAATCCGTACCGGGCAAAGTGCCGCAGAACAAGTTCTAAAAGACATTCTGCGACAAACCCGCCGGCATTATTCGTCGGAGGAGAAGATCCGCATTGTGCTGGAAGGATTGCGCGGCGAGGAAAATATCTCCGAGCTCTGTCGCCGCGAGGGCATTGCCGCCTCGATGTATTACGGCTGGTCCAAGGAGTTCCTCGAGGCCGGCAAGCGCCGCCTGGCGGGCGACACGGCACGAGCTGCGACCTCCGGCGAGGTGAAGGATCTCCGCCGGGAGACTGTTGCCCTGAAGGAGGCCGTAGCCGATCTGACCCTGGAGAACCGTCTGCTCAAAAATAGCATGAACGGGCTCTATAGGTGAATGCTCCGCATTCACCTGTCGGGTGAGAGAGGGGGAGGACGAGGCATGAGGTATCCCGCCTCTGAGAAGGCCGAGATCATCCAGCAGGTCGAGCAATCGCATCTTCCCGCCAAGCGCACGCTGGACAAGCTCGGTATCCCGCGCGCCACATTCTATCGCTGGTATGATCGCTACCGCGAGGGAGGCGTTGAAGCGCTGGCCGATCACCGGTCTCGACCAGACCGGGTCTGGAATCGCATCCCCGACGATGTGCGGGGTCAGATCATCGACCTGGCGTTGGAGTTGCCTGAGCTGTCGCCACGCGAGCTGGCCGTGCGGTTCACCGACGAACGAAAGTACTTTGTATCCGAGGCCTCGGTCTACCGGCTGCTGAAGGCAGAGCTGGCCCCGCAAATTCGGACAGTAGCTTGAGTGGATTTTCTGCCTGACAGCGGCGAGGATTCTTGCTGCGAATCAGGAGCGAAGATGACGAAGAAGAGCCGCCGGACGCATTCTCCGGCATTCAAGGCGAAGGTTGCTTTGGCTGCGGTCAAAGGCGACAAGACACTGGCGGAGCTGGCGCAACTGTTTGATGTTCATCCGAACCAGATCACGATCTGGAAAAACCAGCTCCTGGAAGGCGCCGCCGGCGTGTTTGGGCATGACAAGACATCGGCCGAGACGCCGGTCGATTTGAAGGCGTTACATGCCAAGATCGGCGAGCTGGCGTTGGAAAACGATTTTTTGTCCGGCGCGCTCACCAAGGCGGGCCTGCTGAGCGCAAAGCGATGATCGACCGCGGTCATGATCTTTCTATCGTGCGCCAGGCGAAGGTCCTGAAGCTGGCTCGCAGCACGGTCTACTATGAACCTCGGCCAGTTTCGGCCGAGGACCTTGCCTTGATGCGTCGGCTCGATGAGCTGCATCTCGATTATCCCTTCGCGGGAGCGCGTATGCTGCGATCGTTGCTGCGGCGGGAGGGCGTATACGCCGGTCGCCGCCACATCGCGACGCTGATGAAGCGCATGCGGATCGAGGCGGTCTATCGTCGCCCGAACACGAGCAAGCCGGCTCCGGGTCACAAGATCTACCCGTACCTGTTGCGCGGATTGAAGATCGAGCGGCCCGACCATGCGTGGGCAATGGACATCACCTACATTCCGATGCGGGTGGCTTCGTCTATCTCGCGGCGGTCGTCGATGTGTTCAGCCGACGGGTCCTGGCCCATCGCGTCTCGATCACAATGGAGGCGGCCTTCTGCGTCGAAGCGGTCCAGGAGGCGCTGGCGAAGCACGGCAGGCCCGAGATTTTCAACACGGATCAGGGCAGCCAGTTCACCAGCCTCGAGTTCACCGATGTGCTGCTGGACGTGCGCGTTTCGCGGGATCGTGAGCGCGGATTTCAGGGGATCGTGAGCAGAGATTTCAGACGATCGTGAGCAACGATTTCGCGGGATCGTGAGCAAGGCTTTCGGAGCCTTGCAGCGCTTCGGCCGACAACTCAACCGGCTTAGGGATGACCTCGTGGTTAACGAGGAAGCCCAATGCCTACCCAGAGATTGTCGATGCGCCGGATCAAGGAAGTCCTTCGGTTAGAACATTTTCAAGGCCTGCCAGAGCGGGCCATCGCGCGGAGCGTGGGCGTCAGCAACGGCGTTGTGCACAGCTACCTGAGCCGCGCCCGCTCTGCTGGGTTGAGCTGGCCGCTTCCGGAGGGAATGACCGATGAAGACCTGGAGCTTTTGCTTTTCCCAGCCCCACGACCAGCGTCTCAGAGCCCGCAGCGGCCGGTGCCCGACTGGAGCTACATCGATAAGGAGCTCCGCCGGCGCAACGTAACCCGTCGCCTGCTCTGGGAGGAGTATCGCGCCGTTAATCCCGACGGTTTCGGGTACACGTGGTTCTGCACTACCTACGAGGCCTGGAAGGGGCGGGTCCGACCTTCGATGCGGCAGATTCATCTGGGCGGCGAGAAGGTGTTCGTGGATTTCGCCGGCGACACCATCGACATCGTCGATCCCCTGACCGGGGAAGTGCAGCCGATGAAGCTGTTCGTCGCGGCGATGGGCGCTTCGAACTACACCTACGCCGAGGCCTGCCCCAGCGAGAGCTTGGCCGACTGGATCCGGGCCCACGTCAACTTGTTCACGTTTTTGAGCGGTGCGCCGACGTTCGTGGTCTGCGACAACCTCAAAGCCGCCGTCAGCAACCCCGACCGCTACGATCCCGGCCTCAATCGCACTTATGCCGAGATGGCGAGCCATTACGGCACGGCCATTCTCGCCGCACGGCCGCGGCGCCCAAAAGACAAGGCGAAGGTCGAGGTCGCGGTGCAAATCGCCCAGCGCTGGATTCTGGCCCGGCTGCGCAATCAGCGCTTCTTTTCCCGGGCCGAGCTCAACGCCGCCATCAAGACACTCGTCGACGAACTCAATGCTCGTCAAATGCGTGGCTTCGGCTCAAGCCGCGCCGAACTGTTTGCCGAACTCGACAAACCCAAGCTAACCCCGCTGCCAGATCAGCCTTATGCCTTCGCACGCTGGAAGCGCTGCCGCCTCGCTCCCGATTATCATGTCGAGGTCGACGGCCATTGGTACTCCGCGCCGTATCGTCTGATTGGCGAGCTGGTCGATGCCCGTATCGACGATCGGACGGTCGAGATCTTCCACAAGGGCCAGCGGATCGCCAGCCATGCCCGCGCGCCCAACCGACGCGGACACACCACCATCGCCGACCACATGCCCAGCGCCCATCGCCGCTACGGCGAATGGACCCCCGCCGCGGTGATCGCCGCCGGCGAGCGGATCGGTCCTTCGACAGCAGCGTTTTTCCAGGCCGTGATCGACGCCCGGCCCCATCCAGAACAAGGCTTTCGAACCTGCCTTGGCATTCTGGCGCTCGTCAAAAGCTACGGCGCCGAACGCCTCGACGCAGCCTGCCGGAGGGGCATCCTCATCAAGGCGCGCTCCGTCGCCTCGATTAGATCGATCCTCCAGAACGGCCTCGATCGCACGTTCTTCGACGAATCTTTCGAGCACCAGCCCCTGCGCCACGGCAACATCCGCGGACGCGACTACTTCCACTGAAGCAAGGAGAGACCCGGCATGCTTAACCACCCAACCCACGAACGGCTGATCGAGCTTGGCCTGACCGGAATGGCCAAGGCCTTCGAGGAGCAGCGCCGATCGCCCGATCTCGAAGCCCTGCCGTTCGAAGATCGCATCGGCCTGTTGGTCGACCGCGAAGCCGCCGAACGCGACACCAGGCGGCTCACCACGCGCCTCAAGATCGCCGCACTGCGCCAGACTGCTTGCGTCGAGGACGTCGATCTGCGCACCCCGCGGGGCATCGACCGCGCCGTTTTCGCCAAACTCGTCGAAGGTCGCTGGATCGATCGCCACGAGAATTTGCTCGTCACCGGGGCAACCGGCCTGGGCAAAAGTTGGTTAGCCTGCGCGCTCGGCCACAAGGCCTGCCGCGACAACCGATCAGTCCTCTATCATCGCGTTCCAAGGCTGTTCGAGGCGCTCGCGCTCGCGCGCGGAGACGGACGTTACGCCCGGCTCCTCAAAAGCCTCGGCCGCGCTCAGCTTCTGATTTTGGATGATTGGGGACTATCGGTGCTCACCGCCGCGGAACGCCGCGATCTGCTCGAAATCCTCGAGGACCGACATGGCCGCGCATCCACCATCGTCACAAGTCAGCTCCCCGTGGACACCTGGCATGGAGCCATTGGGGACCCCACGGTCGCCGACGCCATTCTCGATCGCCTCGTCCACAACGCCCACCGCCTCCAGCTCACCGGAGAAAGCATGCGAAAACGCAGCGCCAAAACCATCACCCTTGACGGCCAACCAGAACACTGACTCTATCTCCCATCGGCCGTAGCGGGCTGCTCACGATCGTCTGAATTCAGTGCTCACGATCGCGCGAAATCGATGCTCACGATCCGTGAAATCCGCAGCTGGACGCGAAGATCGCCATCAGCATGGACGGCAAGGGCGCCTGGCGCGACAACGTGTTTGTCGAGCGGCTCTGGCGCACGGTCAAATACGAAGAAGTTTATCTCCGCGCCTACGACAGCGTGTCCGAGGCGCTAGCGTCAATTGCCAAGTATCTGGCCTTCTACAATCAGGGACGCCCTCACTCGAGCCTTGACGGGCGCACGCCCGACGAGGCTTACTTCGGCACGCAAGCTATGGTGATGGCCGCATGACCGTCGCCGACGGTTTTGTCGTCGCTCTGGTCGGGCTACGCCCTCCCGACGCAACGACAAAACCGTAAAGCCTCGCGTTCAGCATAACCCGGCAGGAATCCACTTAAATCCAGCGGGGCGCTGTCCAAACAACCGGGGCCAGCTCTGGCGCATGACCTCATCACCAGCCCGGCCTATGTGGTGATCAAGGCCGCGAACGAGTTCAAGGACAAGACGACGGCCGTCAGTCAGCTCTGGCAGACCGACTTCACCTACCTCAAGATCACCGGATGGGGGTGGTACTATCTCTCGACCGTGCTTGACGACTTCTCGCGCTACATCGTGGCCTGGAGGCTTGGTCCCACCATGTGCGCTTCCGACGTCACAGCCACCCTCGACCAGGCACTCGCTGTATCCGGCCTTGACCACATCGCCGTCGCGCACCGGCCAAGGCTTCTCAGCGACAATGGTTCGAGTTACGTGGCGGACGATCTGGCCAAGTGGCTCGACCAGAAGGGCATGCAGCATGTGCGCGGCGCTCCGTACCATGACCCAGGGAAAGATCGAGCGGAAAGATCGAGCGCTGGCATCAGACGCTGAAGAACCGCATCCTGCTCGACAACTACTACCTGCCCGGTGATCTCGAACGTCAGGTACGGGCCTTCGTCGAACACTACAATCACGTCCGTTATCATGAGAGCATCGACAACCTCACAGCAGCCGATGCCTACTTCGGCAGGGCCGAGGCGATCCTCGCAGAACGAAAACGCATCCGAGGGAAACGATCCATTTTTCCATCATGACCGTGATCCCAAGCTCTTTTTCCGTCTCTATCCTTGCTGCGTTGAGTGCTGCGACCGCTTGCGTTTGGTCGACAAACGAACCCTCCAAGGTGGTGTTCGGAAGAGTAAATAGAGTGTCGTCATGGTCCAGAATCCAGGGAAACCAGCCGTACTCGATCGCATTTGTAAGAAAGTGTTCGTGCGGGTCTGGCCTAGCCTCTTTTAGATCGTACGAGGCAATAAATGTGGGCATCATGGTTGCTCCACTCTGCGGCGCACACGCGGACTTGGAGGCACGCGGACATGACTCGACGCCGTGGAGAGTGAAAACCCGCCGCTGTTCCTGCCGCGCCCACGCTGCCAGTGAAGTTGGCGGCGGTGACTCGGCGCTCACGGCTCCGGAAGCGCTGTCCCCACCACGCGCTGCAAACTTCGGTGGCCAGCCTTCGCCCTTGGATTAGCGAGACCGACCACCTCCCCGAGAGGCTCAATTCCAAGGGCGCTACCAGACAGTATCGCTGAGAACGACTGGAAGCACCTACCAAGATTGGTTGGTGCCGATCTGATGTGGCCTGGGGCAAATGCGCCATGGCGACTGAATTAGATACGATTTTTGATGTGATTGAGCGTCACCGCGAGCTTTCCGCGCAGCACGCCGCCGCGGCATCGGTATCCTCGAAACTTGTCGCAGGTCCCGAGTTTGATGCCGCCGACGCGATCAGCGAGGAAAGAGGGTTGGCTCTCGAGGAGTATGCAGACGTGCTCATCCACTCCAAGCCTACTACGCTTGCGGGCGTAATCGCCCTGAGCCGCTACGTAGCCAGCCTACCGGCTTGGCTGCTGTCTGATGAAAATGATTGGCACCAATCGTTTCTGAGGACGCTGACGGACGCGGTGGATGAGATCGGTGTGAGGTAGCGCCACCTCTGGAATTGAACCGGCCGGTGCGCGGGAAGCGCAAGAGAGCTATCGCTGAAAGTTGGTGACGGCGGAATCGCAAAGGCGGCACCCCGTGGGGGGCTTGACGCCTCCACTTCTCCACCGAAGGAGCGATATGCCGTGTCCAACGATAACGTCATCCAGCCGATTCAGCCAGGAATCGTTGACGATCAACTCACAGAAGTCTTGCGCAACGGGGCACGTGCCTTCTCGCCAAGGCGGTCGAGGCCAAAGTCGCAGACTTTCTCGGCCAGCATGCCGATTTGAAGACCGCGGACGGCCACCAGCGCATCGCGCGCCACGGTCACCTGCCGGAGCGCGAGGTGATGGCCGGCATCGGTCCGGTCGCCGTCCGCCGGCCGCGTGTACGCGCTCGCGAGGCGGCCGCTACCTGGGCGCCGGTTCTCTCCGTCGATGCTGCGGCCAACATGCGCCACTCCAAGTCGATCGAGACACTGCTGCCGATCCTTTACCTGAAAGGGATCTCGACCGGCGACTTCTCCGAGGCGCTGCCGGCGCTGCTCGGCAACGATGCTGGCGGGTTGTCGGCATCCGCGATCGGCCGGCTGCAGGACGTCGGATTGACGAGCACGCCGCGTGGCAGAAGCGCGATCTGTCGGCGAAGCGCTACATCTACATCTGGGCCGACGGCATCCATTCCAAGCACCGCCCGCACAGCGCTTCGTCAGACAGATTGTGCATATGTTTGAGGATGAACAGCCCGGCCACGAGCCTCGTTGGCAGCGGCGGCTGGCCCGGCCCGGTGCGACACACCGAGCTGAAGCGCTTCGCCAGAAAATCCCAATCAATCTCCGCCGCAAGCCGCACCAGCGGATGACGAAGGTTGATGATCGCATCCAGAGAAGCCCGAAATAGGTCGTCCTGGCGATCGTCGCGCGGCTGACTCACGGCCCGTTCTCCAACAGCGAATCTTGCCGTCAAAGGAATCACGATCCACCAAAATCCGGTATCCCAAAACGCAAGAAACCGACCCTCCCCCGGCTTTCTTGCAAAATCGAATACTTGCTCAGGTTAAATCATCGCGACGTATCAATCGCTTCCGAATTCTTCACGGGCGGCTAGCGAAGAATTTGAGGAGCTGATCTCGTCGCAGCGTCTTGCGAAAGATGACGACTCCTGAAACATCCGAGCCATGCACCTTGCCAGTCTCCCGGCGCACCAACTGTAAAGCTAAGATAACGAGGCAGTCGGTACCGGTCGTTATCGCGGTCTGCATATGTCGCCGCATTTCCCGCCAGGTCCTTTCGCGCACGCAAGCCGTTTCCGCCCATCCCTCCGGAAGTGCCGGCACCAACAACCCGAGCGCACAGCTTCAGCGATCGTCTGCATCATCAGTTTCGAGTCCGGCAGGAAAACCGCCCTCCATTTGCCTGTGCAAACATCGCTATTGTTGCTCCGCCGAACCATACGATCGACAAAAAGTGACAGCTCTCAACACACTACCCAGCGGCATAATAAATCCGCTCGCGATTTGACGGTTGTTCGGCCTGGGAAATGCCAGTTCCGAAATACCGCGCGTGGGCGACGTCGAGGATACCGTTGACCAAACTCGAGAAGGTGTACCCGGCGGCTTTCGCGGCCAGGACATAAGACGCGCCGATACCGAGTGCGGCCATCGAGTTGATCTCCAGGACAAAGGGGTGCCCGGAGCGGTCGATCCGGATGTCGACGCGGGCGTAATCCCGGCAGCGGCAGGCGCGGAAGGTCGCAACCGAAATATCCCGCAGTATTGTCGCGAGATTGCTCCCGACCTGCGCCGGGCAAATCTTCTGGGGCTCCACGACCGCCATGTGCATCTTGTCTTCCCAAGTGATAAGACGCGTCTCGCGCTCGCCGAAGTCCTGCTCCACCAGAGGCAACGCCTCAAGCTCTCCGTTTCCCAGCAGGGCAACGCAGATCTCCCGCCCTTCGATGTATTCTTCTACGAGTGCATCCTGCGCATATTGCGTGACGATCACTTCTACGGCCTGTCTCAACTGGGCGGGCTCATATACGAGCTGCAATCCGAAGCTCGTGGATTCATGACGCGGCTTTACTACCAACGGGAAGCACAGATCGCCGGTACTCTCGGTGCCCCTACGCATCACACGAAAGTTCGGCGTCGGCACGCCGCAATCGCGGATGAGCTGTTTGGTAATGGCCTTGTCGAGCGCCAGTGCGTGCCCGAGCGGGCTGGAGCCGGTGTACGGAACGCCAGCCATCTCGAGCATGGCCGGAACGTGCGTGTAGCGGCACTCGCCCTGAATTCCGTACGCCATGTTGAAAACGATCCCTGAAGGGCGGGCTTGCGAATCGGGTGGCATGAACCGCTCAAGCGTCGCGAGCAGTCCTTTATCACCTTCGCACAGCAGCGTGTCGTGGTTACCCTCTTGCAGTGCCGCCACCACGCTTTCGACCGTCTTGCGGCCGTATTTCTCCGGGCAAGGTTGACCGAAGTGGTTGATCACGCCCCTATGATCATCGTTCCACACGACGGCTACCCGCATGAGCTGCTCCCTGTATGTTGCCGGCTTTCACGTTCATTCGCCTGGATTTGGCAGATCGAGAGGGACGGCTCGCCTGGAGTGCCCGCGCCCCAAGGCCAGGCGACGAGCGGGTTCACTCCTTCCAACAAGCGGAAATCGAGATACTTGTTGATTAGCAAAATGCACCCGGCCTGCACCAACAGCAGTTCCGGGAATCGCAGGAAGAGTTCCAACGTGCCTGGCAAACTCGATAGAGCCACGATGATGAGGGCGGCCAACACCGTCGTGAAGGCGCGCCAGATCGCTTCACGGACTCCATTTTGGTCGAGCACTTTTGCGAAGCTTTCGCAGGTCAAACACAAGGCGATAACCGGAAAGAACGCAATCTCACGAAGCCAGGCGATATGCCACCATTCCCCCGCGGTCAAAGGCGCAAACAGCAGCGCTGCCGCCAAGCTCAACAGCACAGCCACTCGCGCGTAACTGTGGTCTGTCTTGAGCAGCGGCCGCAAGGCGACAACGACGAGGAGTACGAACAGCAGGAAGGCAAGGCTGATCGGGATGCTGACGGTATCGAAAGCCATCGCCAACAAGATCGGCCGAAGAAGCCCCAGCACCCTGACGCCAAGAGTGAGGCGAAAGAGTACGACGAAGACAGCTCCCAAGGAGACGAACACCACGCTCTCGGCTGACTTGTGGAACTGGGCCGGTAACTCTGTGAGCGAAACAAAACTCGCACTGATGGACGAAGTCGATAGCATCGGCAGTTTGGCGAGCGCTACGCCGAGCGGCAGGACAAAGAGGCCCACGAGCAACCAATCGGTCTTTGGCGCGGCGTCCGCCGAGGCATTCTTATTTCTGCACGTTTCACTCAAGAGAGCACCTCCACCAGGCCATCACGCCGGGGATCGGCAGCGCCTTTCGCGCTTCCGTCAGTCATGAGTTGGAGCGCGTTGACCGAACCCATCGCAAAATTGAGTCGTGATTTGACGATTGGGATGCGGTTACGGGCGCGCAATCTTGCCAACAGGGCATTGCTGGCTGCCGGCCGCTCGATCCAGACTTTGCGACCGACCAGTCCATGTACGCGAGGCGCCGCCACAGCGTCCGTGATATCCAAGCCCAAGTCGATGACTCCACTTAGGACATGGAGAATTGCCGAAATGATCCGTCGACTGCCGGCGGCGCCCAGTGCCAGGAGCGGGCGGCCGGTGGCGCCCTGTAACACCAGCGTTGGGGCCATGTTCGAGCGCGGTCGACAACCTGGTCCGAGCTCATAGGGGTGAGAAAGGCGGGGACACGTGCACAGATAATTGTTGTAGAGGAAACCCAGATCCCGGTGTGCCACCTTGGCGCCGAACACCGATTGGATAGACTGTGTCAGCACTACAATGATGCCATCTCGATCGCAGACCGAAAGATGGGTCGTATCGCCCGGTTCTTCGGCACTGTCGGTCGCGAGCTCTTTGGTACTTTGCGGCGCCAGGATGCTATCTGCGACTTGCCGCGCGTAATCTTCGCTCAACCGCCCTTGACGCGATTGCGGAATGAGATCATCGGGCAGCAACGGGCGGAGCTCCCGCTCGCGAAAGACGGCGGATGACGCGAGCGCGATCGCTTCGTGCCAGCTATCGTCGGATGACTCCGAGTTTGTCGCTGATATCTGCGCGATGATGTTAAGTGCAAACAAGAGTTGCAGTCCGCCGCTAGGCGGCGGGATGCTGAGAATCCGATGGCCGCGATAGGACGTCGAAACCGGCTCCACCTGTGCGGGCGGACCGCAGCTTGCTAGATCTTCTTCGGTGATGAGACCGCCGGCCGCTCGCATATCGGCTGCGATCTGCCGGGCAATTCCGCCGTGATAGAAGTCCTCGGTGCCGAAATCGGCCAACCGGCGAAGCGTGCCCGCGAGCTCCGGTTGTCGAAACATGTGGCCGATTTCCGGTGGCAGACCGTCTTGGAGAAACAGCTCACCGGCCGGCGATGCTCGCAGATCATCGGCCACCCATCGGGCTTGTCGGTGCTGCAATGGCGTGATCGGATAGCCTTCTTCCGCAATGCGGATCGCTGGCGCCATCACAGTTTCGCGGCTGAGCACGCCGTATTTCCTGTGCGCCCAGTCCAGCGTCGCGGGAGTCGATGGAATCGTGCAGGAGCGATACCCGCGCCGCTGCTGGCCCGCTTTGATCGTGTCGAGCGAAGCGGCTGCGGGCGCACGGGAATGTCCGTCGATGATCCGAATTCGATCATCCGCAAAACGGACGAGCAACACGGTCTGCCCGCCCAGACCCGATGCACTGGGTTCGCACACGCAAAGCGCCCAGGCGGCGGCCACAGCGGCGTCGATCGCGTTTCCGCCGGCGCGCAGGATTTCCACCCCGGCTTCGGTAGCGTTCGGGAAAGCCGTCACCACAGCCTCGTGGCGCTGCCCTACGGAAGCGGCAGGGCCGTCGAGCTCCACGCGCTCCAAGTTGGGCATCAGCATCGCGCGCATTTCGATCTCAGCCTTCGGGCAAATCGTCCAACCAGCAGGCGCCCTCGACGTGCCGCCGGGAAAAGACCTTTCCGAGTTCTTCGGGAATCTTGTTTTGATGATATCGCATATACACGCGGCCATCGGCACCAAGGTCGAGAACCTCGATCTTCCCCGTGTAATGGGACATGATGTATTTGAACGTCTTCTGGATACCGCTGAGACGTCGGTTGATGCCGCGCGCGATCTCTATACCGCGCCGCAGCGAGACCTGAAAGTGCGATGCGCCTTTCACCGGCCTGCCTTGAAAAAGATAATAAGGGCGGACGCCCATTTGGTGACACTTTGCAAAGGTCGCCGCCAAGATTTCGGGATCGTCGTTGACTTTCGCCAGAAGCACGGACTGATTCAGAAACTGCACGCCCTGTGCGCGTAGCGCGCGAATGTTGCGCTCCGCATCGACCGAGATCTCGCCGATGTGGTCGAAATGCGCGACGATCACTGCGGTCTTTCCCGCTTCACTGATCCGCCGGAACAACGCCGGGAGTGCGGGATCCTCAAACCGCCTGGGTGCGAAGGCGACTATTTTTGTGCCGAATCGAATTGACTCCAAGTGCGGGATCGGTAGCAGATGATCAAGAATCTTGCCGAGCTTAGCGGTGCTGAGCACGAACGGGTCGCCTCCAGATAGCAGCACGTTCGTCATCTCAGGATGGCCGGCGATATACTGCGCGACCCGGGCGAAATCGGGCGCGATCTCATCGGAGTCCTTGCCGACGATGCGTTTGCGAAAGCAGTAACGGCAATAGGACGCGCAACGGTCCGTTACCAGCAGCAGACCGGTCTGCGCGTATTTGTGCTGAAGCCCGGGCACGACGGTATTGTCATGCTCGCCGCTGGTGTCAAGACTTCCGGGACTCTTGAACTCAGCAATTGTGGGCTCTACAATGTATTTAAGCTGGTCGTAGTAGCCACTGTTGGTGATCTGATCGCGATAAAAATTTGTGGCGTGATACTGCGTGATGTTGTTGGCTTGCAGCTCACTCTCGGTAATGGCGCGCGCGCCCTCGATGAAATTCATGACCGCGGTGTGCGGCCGCAGGCCGTGCGCGATAGGCCGTGATGAGGTGCGCAAACCCGCGCCTCCGGGGTTGTCAGCATGAACAACTCCTTGTTGATCTTGTGATGAGGACGGTATCTCGACCACCGGACGTCTTCCGGTGGCGACGCGAGCTTGCGCAGATCGGCCTAGCATCTTGTTCGTCATAGCTGATTCTCCCCAGCGCGTGGACCGGAACTGATCCCCGGGCAAAGTCTGGACTAGCAATTGATGTGCCACCAGAGACTCTGTGTAGTTAAGCTTCAATGACAATAGGATGATGCGTCTCTTCTGCGCAGCACGAGACGCAGAGTCGGGTTGCCGACATTGTGTCACCAGCCGGACGCGAGTGAATACTAGTACCCACTTTTCTTGGAACGTGAGTCGTGATTCAAGGTCGGGATGATACCCGAAGCAAGAGAAGTCCACCTTTCGAGGAAAGATCGCAAGGTGCTTGAGGCGTGCTGTCGCTCACCGGTGACGTTGCAGCGCGATTTGAAGCGGGCGCGGATAGTTCTGTTGGCGGCGGATGGGCGCAGCACCCGGTCGATCGCCAAGGAAGTTGGGGTCCAGCCGCGGATTGTCAGCCTTTGGCGGCATCGCTATGCCGACCATGGCCTTGAAGGGCTGCAAGACAAGCCGCGGCCTGGCAAGCAGCCGATCTATACGAAGACGACCGACAAGCGGATTCTGAAGCTGCTGGATAAGCCGCCACCGCAAGGGTTTGCGCGCTGGACCGGCCCCCTGCTGGCCGAGGCGCTGGGCGATGTCGATGTCCAATATGTCTGGCGGTTCCTGCGCAGCCACAAGATTGACCTGGTGGCTCGCAAGTCCTGGTGCGAGAGCAACGACCCGAACTTTACGGCCAAAGCCGCCGATGTTGTCGGCCTCTATGTCGCGCCGCCGGCGAAGGCCATTGTGCTGTGCGTGGACGAGAAGCCCTCGATCCAGGCTTTGGAGCGAGCGCAGGGTTATCTGAAGTTGCCCAATGGCCGCGCCTTGACCGGCCAAAGCCACGATTACAAGCGGCATGGCACCACAACATTGTTTGCGGCGCTCGAAGTCGCCACCGGAAAGATCATCGCGACCCATTCAAAACGCCGGCGCCGCGTCGAGTTTCTCGATTTCATGAACAGCGTCACCGCGGCTTTTCCGAACCGCAAGCTTCACGTCATCCTCGACAACCTCAACACCCATAAAAAGAACGAGGACTGGCTCAAGGCCCACCCCAACGTGCAATTTCATTTCACGCCGACAAGTGCGTCATGGCTCAATCAGGTCGAAGTATGGTTTTCCCTTGCAGGGGCAGTCGCTCAGCGGCACCTCCTTCACGAGCCTCAAGCAGCTTCAGGAACACATCGATGCCTACGTCAACGCATACAACGACAGAGCCGAGCCCTTCGTCTGGACCAAGAAAAAGGTCCGTCAACGCCGTTTCAAAGGCCGCCGTATCACTCAGCTCTGATTCCGGGTACTAGAAGGATTGCGCGGCGAGGAGAACATCTCCGAGCTTTGTCGCCGAGAAGGCATTGCCGCCTCGATCTATTACGGCTGGTCCAAGGAGTTTCTCGAGGCCGGCAAGCGCCGCCTGGCCGGCGACACGGCACGAGCTGCGACCTCCGGCGAGGTGAAGGACCTCCGCCGGGAGGCCGGCGCCTTGAAGGAGGCCGTCGCCGATCTGACGCTGGAGAACCGTCTGCTCAAAAAAAGTATGAACGGAGATGGGGAGGACGAGGCATGAGGTATCCCGCCTCAGAGAAGGCCGAGATTCATCCATTTGGTCGAGCAATCGCACCTCCGGCCAAGCGCACGCTGGACAAGCTCGGGATCCCGCGCGCCACATTCTATCGCTAGCATGATCGTTACCGCGAGGGCGGCATCGCCGCTCTGGCCGATCATCGGTCTCGACCAGACCGGGTCTGGAACCGCATCCCGGACGATGTGCGGGGCTAGATCATCGACCTGGCGCTGGAGTTACCTGAGCTGTCGCCACGCGAGCTGGCCGTGCGGTTCACCGACGAACGAAAGTACTTTGTATCCGAGGCGTCGGTCTATCGGCTGCTGAAGGCGCATGACCTCATCACCAGCCCGGTCTATGTGGTGATCAAGGCCGCGAACGAGATCAAGGACAAGACGACGGCGCCGTCGCGCACCGGCCAAGGCTTCTCAGCGACAATGGTTCGAGTTACGTGGCGGATGATCTGGCCGAGTGGCTCGACCAGAAGGGCATGCAGCACGTGCGCGGCGCTCCGTACCATCCTCAGACCCAGGGAAAGATCGAGCGCTGGCATCAGACGCTGAAGAACCGTAAGCGACGTTCGCGTCCCATTCGCAAAGGTTTGGCGTGGGGATTGCAGTCTGTTGATCAACGTGTTTGCAAATCGTTGGCGGGGGGTATGGAGGCGGCAACGACGGAGAATTACGAGGTGCGGCCGAACGACCAGCTCGTCGATCCGGGACTGCGGGTGACCGGTTGCGATCGCTTTGAGCGTCGCTTTCATCCAGACGTAGGGCTCCACGCTGTTGATTTTGCAGGTGGCGATGAGCGAAGCTATGCGCGCCCATGAACGACCACCTTCGTCGTGACCAGCAAATAAACTATTTTTACGCGTCAGAGTCAGCGGCCTGATTTGATTTTCGACGGGATTGGTGTCCAACTCAACGCAACCATCGTCGAGAGAGCTGGCCCCGCAAATTCGGACAGTAGCTTGAGTGGATTTTCTGCCTGACAGCGGCGAGGATTCTTGCTGCGAATCAGGAGCGAAGATGACGAAGAAGAGCCGCCGGACGCATTCTCCGGCATTCAAGGCGAAGGTTGCTTTGGCTGCGGTCAAAGGAGACAAGACACTGGCGGAGCTGGCGCAACTGTTTGATGTTCATCCGAACCAGATCACGATCTGGAAAAACCAGCTCCTGGAAGGCGCCGCCGGCGTGTTTGGGCATGACAAGACATCGGCCGAGACGCCGGTCGATTTGAAGGCGTTACATGCCAAGATCGGCGAGCTGGCGTTGGAAAACGATTTTTTGTCCGGCGCGCTCACCAAGGCGGGCCTGCTGAGCGCAAAGCGATGATCGACCGCGGTCATGATCTTTCTATCGTGCGCCAGGCGAAGGTCCTGAAGCTGGCTCGCAGCACGGTCTACTATGAACCTCGGCCAGTTTCGGCCGAGGACCTTGCCTTGATGCGTCGGCTCGATGAGCTGCATCTCGATTATCCCTTCGCGGGAGCGCGTATGCTGCGATCGTTGCTGCGGCGGGAGGGGGTATACGCCGGTCGCCGCCACATCGCGACGCTGATGAAGCGCATGGGGATCGAGGCGGTCTATCGTCGCCCGAACACGAGCAAGCCGGCTCCGGGTCACAAGATCTACCCGTACCTGTTGCGCGGATTGAAGATCGAGCGGCCCGACCATGCGTGGGCAATGGACATCACCTACATTCCGATGCGGCGTGGCTTCGTCTATCTCGCGGCGGTCGTCGATGTGTTCAGCCGACGGGTCCTGGCCCATCGCGTCTCGATCACAATGGAGGCGGCCTTCTGCGTCCAAGCGGTCCAGGAGGCGTTGGCGAAGCACGGCAGGCCCGAGATTTTCAACACGGATCAGGGCAGCCAGTTCACCAGCCTCGAGTTCACCGATGTGCTGCTGGACGCGAAGATCGCCATCAGCATGGACGGCAAGGGCGCCTGGCGCGACAACGTGTTTGTCGAGCGGCTCTGGCGCACGGTCAAATACGAAGAAGTTTATCTCCGCGCCTACGACAGCGTGTCCGAGGCGCGAGCGTCAATTGCCAAGTATCTGGCCTTCTACAATCAGGGACGCCCTCACTCGAGCCTTGACGGGCGCACGCCCGACGAGGCTTACTTCGGCACGCAAGCTATGGTGATGGCCGCATGACCGTCGCCGACGATTTTGTCGTCGCTCTGGTCGGGCTACGCCCTCCCGACGCAACGACAAAATCGTAAAGCCCCGCGTTCAGCATAACCCGGCAGGAATCCACTTAAATCCAGCGGGGCGCTGTCCAAACAACCGGGGGCCAGCTCTCTCGTACTCCTTCACGAGCAGTTCGAGGCGTTCGACGCTCTCTTTGGACGCAGCCAGTTCACTCTCGACATGAAGGCGCGCCGAGCATTCATCGTCTGCGCGACGACGCTCGGCTTCAATCATCGCTTCCTGCGCGCGGAAGAGCGCGCGCAAATCGGCGGGCAGCGCTGCAAGACGGGCGGGATCAATGGGGGACGGCGGCACATCCGCAAGCTATCATCCCAAAGCCCCGCGCGAAACAGGTTGTCGGGTCTGAGTCAGTTCGCCGCAGCTGGCGTCGCGACAATCCGTTCGCCCACTCGCTTCCAGTTCAGCCCTTCAAACAGCGCTTCGAACTGCACGCGCGTCAGATGCATGACGCCGTCGCTGATCTGCGGCCACTCGAAACGACCATCGCGGCCAAGGCGCTTGTAGACCAAAACGAGGCCCGTGCCGTCCCATAGCAAAATCTTCAGCCGGTCGGCGCGCTTCGAACGAAAAACCACGATCAGGCCCGAATGCGGATCGAGCCCAAGCGTGTTTTGCACAAGACCGGCCAGCGCGTCGTGCCCGCACCGGAAGTCAACAGGACGCACAGCAAGCACAATCCGCAGTCCCTGCGCCGGAATGATCATGCGCCGCGCTCGATCGCAGTCACGATCTCCGCGATCCGCACCGCCGACACGTCCGCATCCAGGCGGACCGAAACCTTGCCAATCGTAATCTCGACGGGCCCCTCGCTCTTGCCTGACGCCACTGGATCGCTCAGCTCGATCGACACGAAATCCGCCGCGTCGTCCGTGACCAATGCGAGCCGGCCAGCACGCGCCAATCTGCGCCACGTCGTCAACTGCTGGGCCTTCACACCATAACGCCGTGCGACATCACATACCCGGGCGTCGGGCTTCATGCTCTCGAAAACAGCGCGCCCCTTGATCTCCGCAGACCATAACCGGCATCCAGAACGCGTCCGGCGCGTAAGCTTCCCCACAAAGCCATCAGCTTCGGCTCCTCCCCCGATTGTTCCATCGCCTTCAGTCTCCTCTCGGCTCTCTGACAAGCCAAGGATCGCAGAGCGAAAGCCGAAGCGAAACCAGTCAATCAAATGGGAGAAAAGCTCCGCTTACAATTTTTGCTCGTTCAGACCGACACAAATTGCTCAAAGATTCGTGGAGAGAAAAGCAGATGAGCGATGAGCCCGACCTCGAGAGCAGAGTCGTTGCAGCGATACGACACTATCGTGCGGCGCTCGACGTGGCGGAAAACCTGGAACGAGAGGACGCGTGCGCGCATCGAGCGCTGACGAGCACCCTGCTCGATTTGGAGCGTGCCCTGCGAGGCGAAGCGGCCCCGCATCTCAACAACAACCTGTTTGAGACCGGCTCCACGGCGGTTGCACGGTCGGATAAAACATGGGCCGACCTGGTCGAGGCGACTGCGAGATTGGATTCGGCCCGTCGAACCTTAGCTGCTCTGGAACGGCAGTTGGGATATCTTCCAAAAGTCTCGAGGGGAGCGGATCACAAGTGAGGTTAGATAAGAGTCTCGCACGATCGGAAGGTTTCCCGACCATTTCAGAGCGGCGGCGGCAACGCTCTGACGGGCTCGTGTCCCAGCCAAAATCCCGCGCCCAAAACAGACCTCTCTGCGTCCTCGTGTTTGGGACCGCCGAGGTACAGCGCGCGAATCGGGACCTTGCTGGATCCCAACCTTCCAACTTTCCCGCCGCCTCGCCGCGTCCTCCTATGCAGGAATAGACCTCGACGCACTGGCTCGATCGTCCTGTCGAGCGTGCACAGTTTCTGATGACGCTGACCAGCGCGAGTCCTGGTTGAGTTTCTTCTGCTTGTGACTCGGCGTGGAAACGGCATTGCAGCCTCTTCGATCTTCGGCGCGGCTGCGATCATGTGATCAAGCTCTAAAAAGTGGTTCGACGACAGGCAGGCGCTTGAGGCCAGCGTCAACGTTGTCGGAAAAGTGGAAGCCGTGCCGGCTCACACCGTAATCAAAACAGACGTCAAGCGCCAATCCAAGGGCCAGAGCTGCGCTTACGATCAACGTCGAACCGATGCGTTCGAACCACCAATCTCATTGGTGGCGCCTGCTCCGGTGCGATCGATGACCCAGGCCACCATGTAGCCCTTGGCCTGCTCGGTCTGCACCTGCCGGAGGGCCTCAGAGTAGGTTAGTAAGGGCTCTTGCGCCGGGTAGACGGCGCGGTCGGTCGGGGTGACAAAGTGATGGCAGCACACGCGATAGTCTTTAGCCTCGAACATCGGAATCCTCCTCTCGCCTCAGGTTGCGCGGCCATACGCGCTTTCAGATACTGCCCTACCACAGAGAATGCGGCCTTTAAGAGGCCGCGCGCTTCTTCAACACCCCATAAGGTTGGTCGGGCTGCCAGACGCAGGTCGGCGATGTCCGACCACATCGCGCGCTTGATTCTCTGCAGCAGCACCGGCAAAGAAGTGCCCGGGTGTCATTCCATAATTCACCCGTGTCCGGACTTCGATTTCCCGTTCGTCCGCAATTGCTCCGTCGATCGCTCAACGGCTGCACCGATGTCACCTAGTCAGCTTTCAAACCTTGCTGAGGCTGCTGGATCGACAATGCTTGGACCTAGGGTCCAGACTCAATTGAGCCAATATGCGACGAGAGCGGCGAGATGAACAGCGGCCAAAAAATTACGGGCGAGCTTGTCATATCGCGTGGCGATGCGCCGGAAGTCCTTGAGCCTGCAAAAGCAGCGTTCGATGACATTTCGTCCTTTGTAGGCGCGTTTGTTGAAGCGATGGATGACGACACGGTTAGATTTATTGGGGATTACGGGCTTGGCGCCACGACGAATGATTGCGCCGCGAAGCTTGTCGCCATCATACCCTTTGTCGGCGAGGAGCACGCTCATGGGTGGCGCGAGCGCCAGGACATCGGGAGCCGCAGCGATATCGGCATCTTGGCCTGGAGTCAGATGCAGGACGACCGGCCGGCAGAGCGGATCGCTCAGCGCATGGATTTTTGTCGTGCGGCCTCCGCGCGAGCGGCCGATTGCTTGATTGTGCTCCCCCTTTTCCGCCGGAGGCACACCGGTGAGCTTTAATCGAGGTCGAGTCGAGCGACAGTACGACGCCGTCTTCGCCAGGCTTGGCCAGCGCTTCGAAGATTGCGCACCATCGTCCTCGCTTGGCCCAGCGATTGAAGCGATTGTAGATCGTCGTGTAAGGGCCGTATTCACGTGGACAATCACGCCATCGTGCACCCGATTGCAGCATGTGAATGATGCCGCTGACGATGCGTCGGTCGTCGTCCCGATCCGGCCCCGTCAGTCCCCTCGGCAGATGCGGTTCGATACGCGCCCATTGCCTGTCGTTCAGCCAAAACAAACCAGCGCGCATTCTCTCGCCCCCGAATCAACACGTAGGCAAGAGAATCACGTGGCGCTATTTAGGTACAGACCCTAGCTCCGGCGCGATTCAGTGAGCTTCTCGATCAGTTCAGACTGCGGTCTCGGTTTTGCCGCGAGACGGTGGGGTTCAAATCGGGCCGTGGAGCCTCCACATCATCGCCACAGTCCGAAGACACCCGCCTGGTGCAATTGATGTAGCGAGAGAATGAATCGTTTGGCCCTGATCGATTCATAGAAAGCATTGGACCTCGCTTCCACAGGAAGCGAGAATCCATGCATGCCGAACCTTAAGCTAGGGCCGCTTCACCTTCGCCGCATCGACACCACCCGCAACATGCGGCGGTTTTACTTGCTTTCGATCCAACCGACCTTGTTCGGCGGGGTCTCGCTGATCCGCGACTGGGGCCGGATCGGCACGACCGGCCAGACGATGGTGCAGACTTTCGATGCCAGCGCTGAAGCGGGCGAAGCATTCGGACGGCTGGAGCGCGCCAAGCGCAGGCGCGGATACACCTCTGCTGAGGAGAGAGTCTGAGGTTTCGTCAATTTCCCGGGGATTACGGATCCACTTACGATGCCTGGAACGTGAAGTGACAGAAACCGTTGAGCCTGACGGGACGATTTGAAACGCTTCATGATCCGCCGCGTTGCCGCGTCGGCTGATGAGAATTCTCAGCCCGATTGTTGAGAGCTCTGTGCTGGCGATGTTCGACGAAAAAGCCCATCTTCGCCCTCGCAGCGCCGTGCGAACGCTTGTCCGTGATCATCACGCGCGGCGGCGTGCCGGCGGATTTCAAGAGCTTCTTCATGAGCCGCTGGGAAACCGGAAATACAACCAAACGGCATAGCTGATCACTTCCGATGGGAAGCGATGGCGGCGATAAAGAGGGTCCCGGGCGGTCGGCATGCCGGTCGTCTACCCCTCGGCCGCTCCAATTCGTTAACTTGACGGTACCCGCTGCTCGTCGACAGCGATGGCACGATCATCGCGGGCGAAGGCCGATACCTGGCCGCGCGAAAGCTCGGTCTCCTCGAGGCGCCGGTCAGCTGACCGGTCTTTCCGAAGCGCAGCGTCGCGCGCTCGCCCTTGCCGACAACCGCATCGCGCTGTCGGTGGTCCGGCGGCTCGTCGGATACGGGCGCTTCGACGGGGGCGAGACGGCCCGCGTGATGGCACGTCTCTACGCCGCGGCGCGCCTGCTGGTGAACTTCTTCCAGCCGTCATTCAAGCTCAAAGAGAAGCGCCGCGAGGGTCCGCCCACGGCGACATCAACCCCTGAGTCGCGCTTGCAGTGCCTGCCGATTGGCAACGACGTTGCTGAGGTTCAGCTGGTCTGGCTCCCGTCCTTGCGCCAATTGCCTAACCAGCTCCCGCGTGCCGTCCACGACAAAGACGCCGCAATCACAAGTGTTCTGCTGCTGGGCCATGCCGGCGGGCTGCAGGGCGAGGTTCAGCCTTTCTGCGAGTTGTCTTGCATGCGTCTCGTTGTATCTCCCGTAGGAATCGTAGTGATAGGCGACAGGCCGTTGCCGGTTGCTGCGATCAACGAACAGCAGCGACCAATGCCTGCCGCGGTCCGTAGCACTGGCATCGTTCACTGGCAGCAACAGGAAGTCGGCTGTATCGTTATCACGCCGATCATGGACGATGCGATGGAATACGCGTAGCACGTCGCTCTCCGCGCCCAGGCGCAGCCGCAGCGCTTCGAGGGGATCTACGAACCGCGTCCGGGCGGCGAGATCCGAATCGCTCCTCTGCAAATCCAGCTCCTGAAGCTGGTAATCCCTGAGGATATGCTCGTCGCCCAGCCATTCCGTGTCCTCGAGCACCAGCCCGCGGTTATGGGACAAGGCTATCGGATTCAACGCCCCGATCTGAGCATCGGAGGAGGTGATCGGAAACCGCCGCACGATATCGTCGCGCAATGGGGACGGTGCGGGCGCGGTCAGATCAACCAATGGAAGACCGTCGTAGGTGTCTGAACGAGCCCTGGCAGAAGGCGCTGGCGCAAAGTGAGCACTGTCATCCAACTCGGCCGCATCCGGATCAAGCAGTGCCCCAAACCCACGATAGAGATCCTGAGCCCTGGCAGTTGATGGTGATGCCGGTTCTTGCATCTGCCGCGCAAGCTCCTCGCTCAACCACGCCAAAGCGTCATCGTCCGAGTGGGCGGACACCGGAGAAAGCCCCTGCGGCGAGCCGAGCTGTCGAGCGCCCTGGTGATGCCCCGGTACCGGCCCGGCAAACGGCGGCGGAAAGCCAGGCGCCCGGCTCCAAGCATTGTCGCGCAACTCAAATGATGTGGGCGAATTCGGATTAAACGATACCTCAAGACCGCCGTAGGTGTCTGAGCAAGCCCTGGCAGAAGGCGCTGGCGCAAAGTGAGCACTGTCATCCAACTCGGCCACATCCGGATCAAGGAGTGCCTCAAATCCACGATAGAGATCCTGAGCCCTGGCAGTTGATGGTGATGCCGGTTCTTGCATCTGCCGCGCAAGCTCCTCGCTCAACCACGCCAAAGCGTCATCGTCCGAGTGGGCGGACACCGGAGAAAGCCCCTGCGGCGAGCCGAGCTGTTGAGCGCCCTGGTGATGCCCCGGTACCGGCCCGGCAAACGGCGGCGGAAAGCCAGGCGCCGGGCTCCAAGCATTGTCACGCAACTCAAATGATGCGGGCGAATTCGGATTAAACGACACCTCAATACCGCCGTAGGTATTTGAGCGAGCCCTGGCAGAGTGCGTTGGCGCTGCTTCCACGGTCGGCCGGGCAGGTTCCTGCCCAGCTTGGACTATGTCCTGCGCCTGCTCAGGAGGAACCTCGGGCCACGATGGGCCGTCTTCCACCATTAAGCGCAGATCCTGATCGTAACCTTCCGGGAGGACCAATGGCCGACTGACAGCTCGCTGCCGCGCGCTGTGCTGCGCAGCGGCGCCCCCGACGTACATCGCGACCGCATGCGGCGCCGTGACATCTTCGTAGCCGCTCCGCAGCAGCATCGGCTGCGTCTCCCATGACGACGTACCCTGTTGATGGGTAGGCGCCGGTGTCGGCTGGCCGCCTGAATTGGCGATCTCGCTCAGCTGCCGCTCGCCGGCAACGCCTTGCGGATTGTTTAGGGTCCTCTGCCTCTTCGCTGGCCTCAACTCAGCTGTGTCATGCTCATCGTTGATGAGGACCTCCTCGCTTGGCAGGCGGTTGCTCCTGGCAAGCGCAGCCATCGGCTCGTCCGGGGACTGCTGGCGGTCGGGCTCTCCGGGATCCGGTGCCTGGTCATGGCGCGCGGCTGGCTCGAGAGATGACGACGAGCGGGGTTCGTCCATCAGCCCCAAAAGCAAATCCTGATCGCGGCCTTCCGCGGGAAGCTCCTCTGGCCGACGGCCAGTTTCCTGCGACGCGCTGTGCTGCGCAGCGGCGGCGTCGACGCGCCTCGGCTCCATCAGTACCGTGTCTTCGGGATTGATAAAGGCCACGTTCTGGGGGTGAGGATTCAGCTTAGCGCGTCGTGAGATCGGCACTTCGCCCGTCGACCGCAAGGTCCGGAGATAGTCGATTGCCTGAACGAGTCTCTTTGGATTACCCTCTCCGGTGAACTCGAGCACCTCACCGCCATCGGTCAGCGACTTATTGTCGAGCCGATCACGAATGCTCGGTTTTTCTTTTGCGAAAAGCCAACGGCTAAAGCTACGAAGGGAACCTCCGTGCTGCTCGGCAGCGGATTTGCTGAACCCGCCCTTGATGAGGGCCCTCTCAAGCCCCGAAATAAGGGGAGCATCCACGGAATAAAGAGGCTGCTTCCTCTTCCCTATCACAATCCAAGTTGACTGAGCCGACTGCGGCGCCGAGGACGACGGGCCGGGTTCATCCATCAGCCCCAAAAGCAAATCCTGATCATGGCCTTCCGCAGGAAGCAATTCCTCTGGCCAACTGCCACCCTTCTGCGACGCAATGTGCTGCGCAGCGGCGTCGCCGACCCGCCTCGACTCCCTCAGGGCCGCCTCTTCGGGATCAATATGGCGCTCGTGCTCCATCGCCTCAGCGCCGGCCTGCGATTTTCGGAGACGAGCCAGTGCGGCACCAATCCTGGAATCAGCACCGGCGACCTTCCTATAGCTCTCGACATCTCCATCAAACGACGTGCCGAGCCCAGCAGCAATGCCCGGCCTGTTGTTGTCACGCAGGTAGTCGCTGAAATTGCGAAGAGCAGTTGCATCCCTCTTGCCGGCATCTGTCGCTACTTCGTTTTTGTACTCTTTGATGAGTGCCGCGTCCTGGGGATAAGGATGCAACTCAGTGCGGCCTGCGATCGGCACGATTCCGCCCGTCGACCGCGAGGTCCTGAGATGGTCTATTGCCCTATGGAGTGTCGCGGGACGCTTTTCGAACAACTCGCGCGCATCAGCGGTCAGTGACTTTTCGTCGTCGAGCCGAGCAGCAATGGGATCTTTGTTATTTGCGTAGAGCCTCTGGCCAAAGCTGAGAAGAGTACGTACATGGTCCTTGGCGGTGCCTTCGGCGGCCCCGCCCTTGATGAGGGCCTTCTCAAGCCCCGAAATAAGGGCAGCATCCTCGGGATAAAGAGGCCGTCTCCTCCTCCCTCTCAAAATCCCAGTTGACTGAGTCGGCTGCGGCGCCGAGGACGACGCGCCGGGTTCGTCCATCGGCCCCAAAAGCAAATTCTGATCATGGCCTTCCGCAGGAAGCAATTCCTCTGGCCAACTGCCAGCTTTCTGCGACGAACTGTGCTGCGCAGCGGCGTCGCCGACCTGCCTCGACTCCTTCAGGGCCGCGTCTTCGGGATCAATATTGCGCTCGAGATCCATCGCCTTAGCGCCGGCCGACGATTTTCGGAGACGATCCAGCGCGACACCGATTTTCGAACGAAAAGCGGAGACTTTCTTATAGCTCTTAACATCTTCATTTAACAACTCGCCGCGAAGCCGACCAACAATACCCTTCTTGTTGTTGTCACGCAGGTAGTCGCTGAAATTGCGAAGAGCGGTTGCATCCCTCTTGCCCATCTCTGACGCTACTTCGTTTTGGTACTCTTTGATGAGTTCCGCGTCCTGCTGATAAGGATTTACCTCAACGTGGCGTGTGATCGGCACGACTTCGCCGGTCGACTGCGAATTTCGGAGATGACCTATTGCTGTAAGAAGTTTCCAGGGCTCACCCTCTCCGCTGAACTCGCGCGCATCTTGAGACAGCGATTTTTTGTCGTCGAGCCGAGCAGAGATGCCCTTTTTGTTATTTGCGGAGAGCCAATGGCCAAAGCCGCGAAGAACACGTAAATAGTTATTGGTGGTGCCTTTGGCGGCCCCGCCCTTCGTAAGGGCCTTCTCAAGCCCCGAGATAAGGCGAGCATCCTCGGAGTAAAGGATCTGATTGCACTGCCTCCCTATCAAAACCTCCGTTGATTGAGCCGGCTGCAGCGCAGCGGCGGCCGGCATTGCTCCACCACCCACACCTGAACTGCTGATCTCTCTCAATTGCCGCTCAAAGGTCGCCGCGGCTGCAGACGGAGCCGCGGGTGAGCTCTCTTGCGGACCCGTGCTGCCCGATTGTTCATGCACCGACTTGGTCAAGGGGAAATCCATCCGTCCTCTTCAAATATGAACCTGGGCTATCGATCTGACATGCCGGGCAATCAGCAACAAACCGCCCTTTACAGCGCCGGCAGGCACGCACCGTGAGCATCGGCAGCGGATGTTCTTCCAAGGGGATCAGCCCTGTATGTTTGTTAAACTTAAATGGGGAAGCTGTCGAGAACCTGATGACGACAATTGCCGCGCCAAGACAGCATGGCGCATGTGCCTGCGCGCTTCGCCGTCAACAGCCGATAGACCGAAGATTCAGAGACAAAATACTGCTCCTCATCGGTGAGGCGTACGGCCAGCTTTCGCGGCGAGGACTATCTCCAGCCAACATCTTTGTGAATCGACGCTGAACATTGACCCATCAAGCACTTGGGACGCCGATCGGCGTCCGGACCCCATATGGACCCCGCCCGATTGCAACGACCGACTTGATCAGGATCGACGGCCACAACTACTGACGTATATCCGGCTTCTTGATGCGGCTGGACAACGTCTTCGCCGCGAGCCTCGATGGTTTTCGCATGCTTCTGTGAATCGGCGCGGGGGTCCGACGCCGATCGGCGCCGGGGTCACTTTTCCGGCACTTGAAAAATCAAGACGTTAGCCCACGAGATAGACTGATTGAGGGGTCAAATTTCGATCCGCATTCACATACGATCGAGCCACTCCTGCTCGTAGGGCAATTCGTCGAGCAGCAGCAGGGCTTTCTTGCTCAGATCCCGCCAGTCTGCGGCGGGCGCCTCAAGGATCCTCTCCGCAATTCCGCATGCGGTGTGGGTCATCTCCTCAACGATCTCGCTGGGAAGCGGCCCACGGGCCAGGTCGGTCAATCGGCGATGGGTGTAGAGAAACTGCGAAAGGGTGGTGGGTCGTTCAGCGGACGGAAATGAGGCGGCTTGCAGCATTGGGCGGGTTCCTTTATTGTGCATCTATCACCTCTATGGTGACAAATGCACTATACAGGAATTAACCATGGTGACAAGTGCACAAATTAGGGCGGCGCGCGGTTTGTTGAACTGGACCGTTCGAGACCTTGCGGAGAAATCGGGTGTGCACAGAAACACCGTGACGAGGGTTGAGACCGACGCGACGGCACCGGGTCATTCGATAGCCGCCATCCGCGCCGCCCTCGAATCTGCCGGCGCCATCTTCCTGGCAGATGGTCAATCGATCGATGGCGGCCCTGGTGTGAGGCTGGCGAAACCGAAGGCCTAGCTGCCCACACCTATCGGGGCGCTTCGGCGCGTCCATAGGGATGTGGGTGCTGCCCTATTGTAAAGCCACACTCCCATTCCAGCGTGCGGCGGCAGCAACGATTCGGTGGCGCCCGTGTCGACCGTTGATCTCAACGCCCTCGCGACAGATCAGTATCTCAACGCCAAGCAAGTTCGCGAGCGCTACGGCAGCGTATCGAACACTTGGCTATTCCGGCGCATGCGCGATGCGGCCTTTCCGCAACCGTCGACGCGCCTCGGTGGCCGCACCAGGTTCTGGCTTCTATCCGAGTTATTGGAGTGGGAGCGGAGCAAGCTCCCTATTGACGCGGACAGCGTAGGCGAATGATGACCAAACGGTTCGCGATCCGCAGTGACGAACCAATCACGGTCGATACACTGGAGCGTTGCTTGGATTGTCTTGCGATCCTAATGGATCAGTCGCCACAAGGCGGTGAAGTCTATCTCCCGATCTTCGAGCGGCTTGAATCAGAGCTTGCCACTGCGAAAGCGAAGGAAGACATGATGGAGCGAGCGCGCGTTAGGGCCGCGCGGTTTATGCAAGAGCACTCGATTAAGAAGTAGCCGCTACGTCTTGGCTGACTTACGGAATTTTTCCGCATTCTCCGCAGCTACAGCTAAGGCCCGCGACAACTCAAGCGCCTGCTCCACTGTCACTTGGAAGTGAACGCCGACAATGCTTGCAATGACGAGCGTGATTTCGTCGTCCATCTGCTCAACACAGATCGCCGCCGATTCATTTAGTTCGATCTCAGCAATTAGTTCGATCTCAGCAATACGTCCGATGAGATCATCCGGTTCATTCGTCATGGCTACAATCCATCCGGCGATTGGGCTCGCGACTGGCGTAGGGTCCGCTCGACAGCAATTCGAGCCCAGAGAACACGAACTGGTCAACTACAAGAATTTGTAGTCGCACACCTACCGCAGTGACCGGCATGATTGCGGACCGTCGCAGCGGAGGCCGCAGACGCAATTTCGGAGGGGGATGTGCCTGCGGCCTAGGGGGAACTGATGAGCGAAAGCTTTAGGGTTGGTTTCGCGATAGCCATCACGGCAGCCGTAGTCGCAGGGGCGTTTTTTGCTATCCGTTTTTTGATTGGCTTTTACGGATAGGATCTCGCCGCCCTACTTCCACCCGAACCTGTCGCAAATCGATGCGATGATTTTGTCGATCGCTATCGCGATGTTCTCATCAGCATATTTTCTGGCCAGGGCGGCAAGTGCGACTATCTGAATCAGAAAAATGCAGATGACGGCCACAAATCCTAAGTGGGGAAATGTGGCCAAATCAATTAGCGTAATGCGCGCGCATATCCAGTAGAATCGTTCCTCGCGGCGCTCATCGGCCTTTTGAGCCCAACAGTCCTGGGGGGGGCGCGGGGGCGACTCGGCGTCGCGAAACATGCGAAACGACGCTGTCCCTGCCACACCCGCGCCGCGGTGAAGTTAGCGGCCACGTGACTCGGCGCCTCCATACCGAAGAAGCGCTGTCCCTATCGCGCGCGCCACTAACTTCCGTGGTCAGCCTTACCGCCTTGAGCTGCAAAACTGACCGCCCCGCCCCCGAGGGGGGGCATCAACCCGCGGGGGGCCCTCGCGTTGTATCGGCGAAAAGCCTCCCGGGCCCCTACCAGGATTGGTTGGGCTGCCTGGGCCGCCACTGAACGCTAAACTGGTCACCCAGCCTTTGCAGCACGAAGGAGAGAGCCCTGTGGTTAAACTCGCACGCGTTCGCTGCATCAATAAGACCGACAGGATGAATCCCCACGAGAGGATTGAAAGTGTCGGAGGTGAATATTCAAACGGAAGTCAATGGAAGCAGTCTGTCGTTCAGACGATCAGAGACATTGAAAGCGGCGAATGGGAGTTCTATGTCGAAGAAGACGGACTCATGGCTGGCGTGGTCGTGGCCGAACACAACGGGCACAAATACATCAAGACAACGGCGGACGGCGTTCAGCCAGACAATCTTCTTTCACTGGCTGAGTGCCCGTGATCCCCACTAGCGACGGCCTCCACGGCTAAGACCCCCTTCCGCGAGCTAACGCTTTTTCCTTCCGGCCGCCCTGCGCATCCCGACACGGAGCTTCAGGGCCGCCAGCGCGGCGGCGCTCGTCAAACGATTTGCGCTCGTTCCAATCGGCTACGGCGCGGAGACTCGCCGCACCGGCACCAGTGGAGATGGCCTGCTGCAGATGCGAATTGTTTATTCCCTCGGCCCGTTTCGGCTTCGATAAAGTGCGAGAAATTCTCGCACTTTCTCCAACGGCCATTTCTGCCTGCACCTGCTCCCAAATCTCCTTACGTCGCTTGATGTAAAACCTCTCGCACCTAGCCAACCACCGGACATTTGCGGAGAGCGAAGCCGTCTCTTTCCGGTGGACAGCCTTTGGTTGCGATAGCAACTTGGTCGTTTTTCAGGACGTGAGATTTGCTTATGCGCGATTAGCAACTGCCGTTTTCTCGCGTTTGCTCGGATTGCACCTCAAAGCGCGAACGAAGATCCTACCGCCGATTACTGTCATGCAGTGCGATTTTGACCGGTGCGTGATGCTGCTCTACATTTACACGGTCATAATGATCGAGTCGTGGCTCGATTTCTGGCTCGCGTCAGCCCAACGTCTCGCCCCAGCATGCTGCCCGTGCTGGGGTCTCTCTTTCGGAGACTGACTTGGAGTCCTGGCAGCCTGTCGGTCGTGATTGAAGCAAGACAGTCCGTCACCCTTTCGTCAGCTATCGCGAGCGCACCCAGTGCCTTTTATGACTAACCCGCACACCGCAAGCAGCGCGGGCGCGCTGGCGAAAGTCTCACAGGCATGCCACCCGAACCGGTTGGCACACACGCGGCTCTCCTAGAAGAGCGCGTATGCGTGCAGCGATCTTCCGCGCCTCCTTCGGCCCGAGGTTGGGTTTCAAGCTGTCGAGCCTCCTCGGCATTAGACGTCGCGATTTGGCGATCTGCTTGGCTCAAAGACTGATCGGCCGCGCTGGCCTGATTGGCTGCAAACACCGCAAGCGCTTGGGACCGCAGGGACGTGATTTGCTGCTCGAATATGTGCATCCATTGGCCTGTAGCTACCCTGTGTGGTGACGTCGCAAGCGATGGTGGCCAGCCTTCGCCCCTTGGATTGGCAGGGCTGGCCACCTTTGCTCCCGAGGGGCCCAAAATTCCCCCCTGGTGCCACCAAGGAGTATCGCTGAGAAGGACTGGAAGCACCTACCAGTACCAGTGGGTTGTCGCGCCCCCGCGTGCATGCCATATCAAAGTGCTCGGCCTGCAAATGTTCGAGCTGGCTCCGCTCATAGGAGTAACCGCCGTGCCTAGGACCGAAGTGGTAGCGGCAATCCAAGCATTCACGGACTACGTCCGTAGGCCAAGCCATACACCGGCAGAAGACACGTACGCGCCACAGCGAACTGAAGAACAGCTGGCCGATTGGCGATCCCGGGTTGAAGTTATCTGCTCAAAAATGGACGCGGTGGCGGATTGCCCTCTTTCGACCTTATCCGAATTCGAGGCGCTCAGACGCGAGATGGGGACAGATTTTCCCGCAACACCACCCGCTTTACTAAACCGTGTAGCGGACGCATTTTTACGCTGCGGGTCGGCGGATGCCGGCCCCTTAATCAGGACGGAGCCGGATGATGCCTAGCACATTCTCGCTGCACAAGATCGACGAAGCTATACGCGACCTCGAAGAAAAAGTTGCTCACGGTGCAGAAATCAGCCGCGAGGAGCTCGCGAGCGGCATTCTGCGGATTACGAAGCGTCTTCGAGATGAACTCGAAGCCGCGCTCAAGGTAATCGATAGCCTCAAGGATCACACCGGGCTCACGGTGGCAGCCGCGCGACCTAAACAGCGGGAACGTTAGCGGCCACGTGACTCGGTGCTTTGGGGTGGACCGATAAAGCGCTGTCCCTATCGCGCGCGCCACTAACTTCGCCCGGTCAGCCTCAAGGGAGGGAGAAGCTGACCGGGCAACGTATCCTCCGGACGAATGCCCTAGAGCAACTACCAGGATTGTGGGCGGTGACTTGGCAATCAGTCTCGGATCGCAGGCAGCGCCGTGGCGAGTCGCCATCGGCAACTTACTACCAAGGAAGGTACAGCGCGACGAACAGTACCAAGAGGATTAGAGCGCACGCCCACGCGAACAATAGCGCCTTATCCATCGGCCGATTCCGATCGATCTCCTCGGCCGCCCGCAGCGGCGTACCACTGCGGCCTTTCTGTTGAGCAACACAATGGGTGGTGCATCACTCGATTCGTAGATTTTCCGCCGACTCCTTTCCGCGATTTTTCACGATGTCGAAGCTGACTTTTGCGCCCTCTGCGAGCGAAGTAAAACCAGCCTTCTCAACCGCGGAGATGTGGACAAAGACGTCATTGCCGCCGGAATCCGGTTGAATGAACCCATACCCCTTTGTTGGGTTGAACCACTTCACTGTCCCAATTGCCACCTTACTTCTCCATTTTTCAAAAATGAAAAGTAGTGCGCGACTCCGACAAAAGAATGGCTTGTCGCGACGCGCGTCCGCAGGCCATACGGGTGGCACCGATCTTACATCCTCGCCAGGACGCTAAGCGCGTTCTGACCTGCCACGTTGATGTTGTTGGCGTTGGTGCCATCGCCCTGTTCGTTGGCTGAGAACACGTGCAAACCCAATAGTGGCGGAGCCGCGTACGCGGCTGCTCCACCGACCTGAGTAGTATTCGTCCGCCTGCAAGAACCCCCTGACCAATGAAAACGTTGGTCGCATCCACGCCAATACCGGAAACCGCGGCTGCTGAGTTCGTGACCAGACCAATGCGTGATGCATACGAAATCTGCGTCGCATCTTCGGCCAGCCCGAATACAGCCGACACCTGATTGCCTGCGGACGCTCTCGCCTGCCTCACGGTCGCGCTGGAATAGGTGTATGCGAGGCCGCTATCGATCGCCGCTGCGGATGCCGTCACGCGGTTATAGGCATTCCACACGCCGAGGTACCCAGCCACACCGCCAGACCCCGAACCGCCAAGAATCCAATCAAGTTGCGACGATGCATTGCTGCGCGTGGTGCCTCCGCGCCACGCTGCCGGCCCATTGGTGATGGCTTGATTGTTGAGCCAGATACCATTGACCTGGCCCAACGCCGTTCCAGCCGAGCGCACCGTGTCGCTTGTCCAGTCGGGACCGTGAGGCAGCCGCAGCGTACCGCTGTCGTTCCAGACAAACCAGTCATTGACCTTGCTGGCGCCGATCGCCGCGGGGTTCTTGGTGATGTCGGTCGTCGCGATCGACAACTCGGCAAATGTCGTCATCGTGAGTTTGGTGCCGTCATAGATTGGCACCTGATTGCCGTTGTAGAGCGCATAGTACAGCGTCGTTTTGGCGCTCTGCGTCGTCGTCATCACGGGCGTTGCGCTCACCAGGGTCAGGCGACCTTGCGGCGGAGACAGAACCCCGAGATTGCCACGTGACGTTTGAGCACTCGCCACGTCCGACAGATTGTTGGCGCTCGACAGATCACCAGCCCCAGGCTGGCCCACCACGTTGAAGTTCCAGTCCGCGAGCGTGCCGCTGCCGCCGGTCTTGTCGGACGTCATGGTCAGCGTCGTGCCGCTGTAGGTGACGAGGCCTTCCATCCAATTCGCCGTGTTCGCCGCCGAGCTAGCCCGCACGCGAGCGCCATTCTGATAGGCGAGGCCGGCCTGCGTGGTGAACGCTTTGGATCCGGTGCCGATAGCGAGCGACGTGGTCGAAGTGCCGCCATACGTGGGGGCGTTGGCCCCCGCAGCACCGGTTGAGCCCGTGGCGCCAGCATCCCCCTTCGACGCCAGCAATTGCCAGTATGTCGCATTCGGAGGCGTGTGGTTGGTGTGGCCGAGATCGGAGGTCATTCGATCGATCGAGAACGGGACCAATACATTCTTTACGTTGGTCGGCGGTAAGCGCGCGGACGTTGGCGTCGTTAGCGGCCCGAACGGAAAATATGTTCGAACTCACGCTGACGGCTACTACAACGATAACCTACTAGCTCTGCCGGAGTGTCCGTGAGTTTTAGTCAAGTAAATCGTCCGCCTCCTCTGCCGGCGCCCAACTGATCTTGCTCGCATCGGCCGGTGTCGCGCCCATACTGCTTAGGCACAGCCTCAGTAGGCTGAGCGATTTTGTACCCATCTCCGCGCCGCTTTGCAGGCGAGCGCGCAAGACTGATGCGATGGAGACAAGACAACGGTGAGATGCATTGAGCCATGGCAACTCGCTGGCGAATTCACGCCATGCATTGGCCTGTTGCTCGTTTAGCCAAGTGGGTGGAGCGCCGATTTCGGCACCGGTTGGATCGTTGCGTTTATAGCGGCCAGCATTGATGATGTGCCGGCCTTCAACCAGCGCCTTGGCGGCCGGCTTTCTTGGTCGTGGCATTTTGCCCCTGGGGTCCGAATTGCAGATGCGCGTGAAATGGGGGCCGCCGGTAGCTAGTGGCGGCAGTGGGAGGGATCTGACCCACCCCTCCCCCTGCGCTTAAAGGATGCCGCGGGCCCGCATCTTCGCTTCAACGCGCCGTCGTGCTGCCTGGTTGTTGCTGGATGCTCGACTGATCTGAGCTGAGGTGTCCTTGCCGTAGGCTCCCCACAGGACCAAGCTGATCTCGAAAAGTTTGGCCTCGGTGATGAGGCGCTTCGGAATGTCGCCACCGTCGTCCCACTCCTCGACAACTGGAGTAAACGACACGCTCACCTCGTTGACAGTGCCAAGGCCTCCTGCCCTAAAGGCGCATCAGGATGCGGCTCTAACGAGTAGTAGAGTCCGACGTTATCCGAACGTAGTTTGAGGGTGCCGTTGCTGATGCGCCCCAGAGGCCTGCTGACATCATGACTGCAAAGCGCGGCGACGTCTGGATTTTGCGCGATGTGCTTGTCGAATGCGCCGCGCGCGAAGCGTTCCTCGAAGAGCCCCGCGATGATGGCCGGCCGATTCCAGGAAATCGCGAATCCTGAGATGGTTTCAGCCATTGCGTTGCGTCACCCGCAATCGTTTCTCGCGTTTCGCTTGCATCAACTTGCGCGCAATCACGGCTGGTGAGTCCGAGCACTCGGAGTGTCGGCTTTCGCCAGGCATCTTTACACGGCGCCGAACTGGCTTTCGGTCGGCCACATCGGAAGTGCGTTCGGATCCCTTAGACATTGTGGCCCGCCTCCTTCACTTCCTTCAAAAGTAAAAAGCGCGGCCTTCGCGCCGATCGCCCAAGAAGTGCGCGCGCACTGGCCGCAGATAACCGAGGCGCACATCCTCGCGCTCCAGATCGTCCAGCAGCGCGTCGTGCTTTTCTCGGGCTTGGCTGCTTCCAACGCGCGAGCGGCCTCACATACCGCACCCAAACGGCGCTGGTACTCTGGCATCACGGTGAAGCACACGAGCTTGGAGGCTACGTTCCGCGCTTCGTCTGTGCGCCTATGCAGGACCTCCCGCGCTGACTCGATGTTTGCTATCTCCGTGGTGACTTCGCGGAGCTGCCGCGACAGATCGGCAATGCTGTCAGTAGGATCGTCACCAAGCAGCGCGGCCACGCCGGGCGAGATATGTTTCCCAAAAGCCGCCCTGCCCGCCTCGATCTTACCGCGCAGTTTCGAGCGCTCGCTGTTGAGCTTAGAGTCTCTCTGCTCCAATTCCACGCGTTTCGCGATCAGGTCGGCGTACGAGCTGTCGGCCTCCGCGAGGCTGGGGACGCGGAATTCGTCGGTGGTCTTCGTCTTCAACGGAGCCATTAGGCAACAACCTTTCCAAACAATGCATCAATGATACCGGCCACAGCGGCGACGTTGATGGTGACTGACTTGTGATGGCCATTGGATTGCCAGTGAGCGCAATGAGCGCCCGGCTGACTGAAGCGACTGACCGACCCATCAGGTTTGTGAATCGCGACGGCTCTACAATTGCAGGATACGGCAACCTGAGATTTTCGCGCCTCCGCGACGCCAGTGCGTGCGTCCTCGACCAAAATCGCAACAGCGATCGGCGCGTTGGGAATCGACTGCGGGGCCCCATCCAGGTTGACACTACCGGGTGTCATCGCGTGGTAGGCGCGGACCGCGTCAACAGCGGTGTGCAACTCGGTGTCAGAGGCGAGCGCAACAACGAGGTCGAGAACATTGTCCTCGTCTAGCTCAGGCGCAACGCCCGGTGCGCCGGAAGGCAAGATTCCGGCTTCCTGCAAACGCCTGGCGATTCCGGTGCTTCGCGAGCGCGGGAAATCAAGATGACGCTCGATCGCGTCGAGCACGTGATTCCAAGTGGCCATTGGGGCCGCTCTCCTTTCAGGATTGGAAATTGCGATTGGAGGGTTAAATAAAACGCCGCATGCAGCGGCTTCGCGGCTCAGGGCCGGGAAAAAGTGGCGACGCCGGGTGGTGGCCAGCGCGCCGAGTGCACGTCACGTCAGACCACAAATCGTGGTCTTCAAGGTGATACGTTCCCAACTATGGCGAAAACTGGATTTTAAGCCGCCAGCGCGATTTTCCTCCGGCGCGGCCTGTTCCTGCGAATGTCGGGCTCATTATCATTGGCCACCTGCGTCAGGAATCGCTTGGCGTCGATTGCCCGGATCATGGCGTCCTCAACGGCACCGAATTGCATGAGCCGAATGCCGCTTGTCGCCGGGGCGGTGCGGCCCGCAAGAAATTCAGCGCCCTCCGCAACTGCATGCGACCACCTGGAGTACGGTGCGCCCACGTCCTGCTGCCAATCCAGTAGCTCTGGCCTGGCGGGCTTGCCGGGCTTGTTGGGGGTGGCCGCCTGTTTGGTGCGGCGCTTGCCTTTGCTCTGGCGATATTGCTCGGCAGTTGAATGCCATCGCCCGTCCAAACCAAACCACTTGGACATATCCGCATTAAACGTCGCCCTCGCCGCCGCATCCAATTGCCAGCCATGGGCCGGCCCCATACCGGGGAAGCGGCGGTGTAGAATGCGGTTCAGCTCGCCAGGGCGCGGGCGGACCTCGGTAACATGGTCGGCTGCTATGGGTTGGTCGTTGTCGTTTGCGTGTTGCATTGGTTGTCTCTCGTGACGAGCGTACCTGACCGCTTCTGCGGTCTTGTGCGTCGGCATCTGCGTGCCGATCGAATAATCAAACAATCAAAAAAGTTATACGTAACTCGGCCACTGGTTCGGGCGGCTCGCGGGATCCAAGGGATTTGCTATATCCCCGCCCCATGTTTTGGTTTTCATTTTGCACTCGGAGATGTTTTCCTGGGGGCGCGGGTCCCTATGTGAACGGCGGGAGAGATCAGCTAGACCCCGCCGCCGTGCGCGGTGTGCGCGATGTGCGTGATTTTCACGTATGACTCTCTACACGCGCGCGCGAAGCGCCTATAATGGAAAAATCGCGCACATGTCGCACACGTAGCACCGACCATTGAAATCATTTCGTTTTCCCGTGCGCGATCCGTGCTCAATCGCGCACGCTAGGTTCTTTCTCGGCCTGCCTAAGCAGTTGCAGTCCGATATAGAGTTGTCCGCCGCGTACCCTTTGCCCCTTCTTGAAGCCACTCTTGGTCAGCGACTGGACAAATCCCTTCTGGCTTCCGGGGCGCTCGCCAGATGCTTCAGCATAATCGGTCCACGATTTGAACAGATCCGCGACGAAGTCTGAGATGCTACGATTGTCCGGCTCAACTCGGCAAGCATCCTTCAGCCACTGGCCGAACGTGTCTTGCTCGGCAAAATACGTTTCGGTCGCCTCAACAATAGATGCAGGTCGCACCAAACCATTGCGCTGCCAGTCCCGGCACCCATCAACCATCCACCGCAGAATGGCGGGCGCCTCACCGCGAAGCTTTGCTTCAAGTTCACGATCCGGCTTCGTCGGCTTTCGCGTGAACGGCACGATGTTGAATCGCCGCCGGGCTGCGGCGTCGACGCTATGCAGTGCTGGCTGGTGGTTTCCAACCACAAACAGTTTGAATTGCGGCTGGAACGTAAAGAAGTCCTGCCTCATAAAGCGCGCTGAAATCGCATCGCCGCCCGTCATCTGTTTTATTCGCGACTCGGCCCAAGCCCTGCCCTCCTCTGTCTCGCTGGCGCTGACTAGACGCGCACCGCGCAACATCGCCAAGTCTGTCGGGTGTCTGTCACTGCGGCTGGCAACGAACGTGTCCATTGACGCCGTAGTCGCATAATCGTGCAGAATATAGCTAGTGGTGTTGAGAAAAACCGATTTCCCATTACCGCCGTCGCCATGCACAAAGACAAGTGCATGTTCGCGCGTGTCGCCCGTAAGGCAGTAGCCGCACCACTGCTGCAGAAAGCGGATCATTTCACCGTCGCCGCCAGTCGCGTCTTGAAGAAATCGCAACCAAAGTGGACAGTCTGCCTGGGCAGACGGCGCGGTGGACGTTAGTTTGGTAATGCCATCTGCAGGGTCGGCAGCGCGCATTTTCCCTGTACGCAGATCAACGGTGCCGTCTGGCGTTCCGAGCAGAAACGGGTCGCGGTCCCAAGCCTCGATCGTGACGGCGAAGGTTGGGTCATTGCGAGCGAACCCCTCGACTCCTGAAGCGAATGAACGCTTTCGTATAGTCGCGAGCGCCTTCGGAGACAGGCCCTGTGACATATCGCGGGCCATCACCCTAACATGGTGAGCCGCAAGGCCGACTTCGTTCCTGCGCCAGTACGAACCATCCCATTCAAACCACGCGCCAGTGGAGTGGCAGAAGCGCAGCGTGTCTCGATAGGTGCTCGCGAATATATACGCAACACTATCCTCGGTTACCGAAGTGCCGGGATTAGATGCGGGTTTGTTGTCGTTGGCTGCGACAGGCTCCTCATCGCGGGCTTCAACGGTTGAATTGGACGCGTCGGTTTTAATTGCATTTTGCATTCAGCAATCGCCCTTCAGGACAAAGTTGATGTTGATCGACGCGCTGCGGCACGCCTGGCGGGTTGAGTAAGAAGACGAGCAACGCTGACTGGCTTGGTGTCATCGCCGCCGCCAACTCGTTTACGCAGCCACTCGGCGGCCTCTGACGCGGACATGCTGAGGCTGACTGAAACCATGTTGATCGGCGAGTAGCCGGCGTTTCCAGCCGAATAATCGACAATACCACTGGGCTGGATATTCAGCGCGCGGCCTCGCTTCTTCACCTTCGAGTTGATCGAGGGGCGGAAGGATGCAACAGCGTGGAAGCCGCCCTGGTACTTGCGCAGATCTTCGAGTCCAAGCTCCGGCACCCATGCATCGAGGCTAGCCAACGCGCGGCGTTGATGTGTCAGCCCACGGGTGGTCACTATCGACTACCACCGGGCCGCGGTCACTGGCTTTGCTGGCTGGCTTAATCAGCGTCCCGCGCTCGGCGAAGTACGCCTCCGCCCGAGCCAACAATTCGTCGATCGCCTCTGGTGTGATTTCCGGAAGCTCGGCCAACGGTGTTTCGGCCGGCGAACCGTTGAACCATTCGTAAGGTCGGCCCGTATCGGGATGCGTTCCGAACGCCACGAATTGCGTGCGTTCACCAAACGCCTCGACCTGACACTTGGCGCCGTTGATCAGGTAGGCGCCTGTTGCGCGCTTCTCGCGAGGCTCGGTGGCGCGGAATGCGAACAGGGTCTTCGGTGCCTTGCCCATCCGATACGGCGCTCTGTCCGACCCCGGCAACTCCATCACCATCGCGCGGATAGCGTCGGCAGTCTCAGCGTCCGGAGAGCTGGCCTCGCAAATTCGGACAGTAGCTTGAGTGGATTTTCTGCCTGACAGCGGCGAGGATTCTTGCTGCGAATCAGGAGCGAAGATGACGAAGAAGAGCCGCCGGACGCATTCTCCGGCATTCAAGGCGAAGGTTGCTTTGGCTGCGGTCAAAGGAGACAAGACACTGGCGGAGCTGGCGCAACTGTTTGATGTTCATCCGAACCAGATCACGATCTGGAAAAACCAGCTCCTGGAAGGCGCCGCCGGCGTGTTTGGGCATGACAAGACATCGGCCGAGACGCCGGTCGATTTGAAGGCGTTACATGCCAAGATCGGCGAGCTGGCGTTGGAAAACGATTTTTTGTCCGGCGCGCTCACCAAGGCGGGCCTGCTGAGCGCAAAGCGATGATCGACCGCGGTCATGATCTTTCTATCGTGCGCCAGGCGAAGGTCCTGAAGCTGGCTCGCAGCACGGTCTACTATGAACCTCGGCCAGTTTCGGCCGAGGACCTTGCCTTGATGCGTCGGCTCGATGAGCTGCATCTCGATTATCCCTTCGCGGGAGCGCGTATGCTGCGATCGTTGCTGCGGCGGGAGGGCGTATACGCCGGTCGCCGCCACATCGCGACGCTGATGAAGCGCATGGGGATCGAGGCGGTCTATCGTCGCCCGAACACGAGCAAGCCGGCTCCGGGTCACAAGATCTACCCGTACCTGTTGCGCGGATTGAAGATCGAGCGGCCCGACCATGCGTGGGCAATGGACATCACCTACATTCCGATGCGGCGTGGCTTCGTCTATCTCGCGGCGGTCGTCGATGTGTTCAGCCGACGGGTCCTGGCCCATCGCGTCTCGATCACAATGGAGGCGGCCTTCTGCGTCCAAGCGGTCCAGGAGGCGTTGGCGAAGCACGGCAGACCCGAGATTTTCAACACGGATCAGGGCAGCCAGTTCACCAGCCTCGAGTTCACCGATGTGCTGCTGGACGCGAAGATCGCCATCAGCATGGACGGCAAGGGCGCCTGGCGCGACAACGTGTTTGTCGAGCGGCTCTGGCGCACGGTCAAATACGAAGAAGTTTATCTCCGCGCCTACGACAGCGTGTCCGAGGCGCGAGCGTCAATTGCCAAGTATCTGGCCTTCTACAATCAGGGACGCCCTCACTCGAGCCTTGACGGGCGCACGCCCGACGAGGCTTACTTCGGCACGCAAGCTATGGTGATGGCCGCATGACCGTCGCCGACGATTTTGTCGTCGCTCTGGTCGGGCTACGCCCTCCCGACGCAACGACAAAATCGTAAAGCCCCGCGTTCAGCATAACCCGGCAGGAATCCACTTAAATCCAGCGCGGCGCTGTCCAAACAACCGGGGCCAGCTCTGAGGTCGAGGGCCGCGTCAAGGCGATCAGCGGTAACCGCAGACGCATTTAAAGTGGTCATGGGTGTGGGAATTTTCGGTTAGCGTTGCCGCTGAGCGGCTGCATTACCTCGGCTATGAGCCGATGACGGACAAGGTGTCCGTCAGGCAGTCACGGGCGCGCCCTCGAATCGCGCAACGTCGCCATGAGTGGTACATAGCAGAACGGGACCTCAACCGCAATACGAAAAGTCAAATCAAGTTTTGTTACAAGTTGTATAGTTATGGGTTTGCGCTCTACCGCCCCTCATCGACTCGTTAGTTTCGGTAGCCGAGTCGGCTACCGACCCAAAAAGTAGATACACCGCGTAGATACACGTCGAAACGGCAAGATTTTAACATATTGAAATATAATAGGAAATCTCATCATTACCTGTGGTTACATTCCGCTAGGGAGCGCCATTTAAAGAAAATAATACAATAAAATCAGCTAGATAGCCCCAGAGGGCCATTCATATTACACACCTGTTTGCACATCATTGGCATGATGACCGCAATGCTCTTTCTGTCGTCAGCGCCGCGAAGCGGCGGAATGCCGCCATTAAAAGCAGCCGATCTCCGAGTTGGGGCAGTCGCTCTCGAAATGGAGGATGGGGAGAAGCGGTAGTGGCACGTCAAGCTGCATTGCCGCCAACTCTGCCGCCGCGCCTAATCGATCGTGAGGCCTCCGCAGCATATGCCTCGGTTAGCCCGAACACGTTTGACCTTCTCGTGACGGCGGGAAGCATGCCCAAGCCGCGGGTCATTCCGGGTACGAGACGACTGGCTTGGGACGTTCGCGAACTCGAGCGCGATCGACGCTCTGCCTCACCACGGGGAAGAGCACGCGACCGGCGTTGACGCCGATGTTGGTTGGGAGAGGTAGGCCATGCCTCGCAAACTGCCACCAAACGTCGAGCGCAACGTCGTCAAGGGGCGCATTGCCTCGCCTTAATTGTTACCGGATCCTAAGCCGTTGCCTCACGTAAATTGCTCCCCTGGACCGGGAACGAGCGAGGGGCGGAGATGGGGTGGCTAAGCATGGCAACGCGGAAGGAACTGACGGCGGCGGCAGGCGTGCGCTATCGGCGGTCGGATCGCGCGAAGAAGGCGCGGATATTGGACGAGTTCGTCGACATCACCGGATTCCATCGGAAGCATGCGATGCGTCTACTTCGAAACCAGGAAGGCGTACATCCGGGCCGACGGGCGCGACGTCGGATATATAATGAAGCAGAACACACCGCACTCGTGCTGCTTTGGGAGGCGTCAGACCGCATCTGCGGGAAGCGACTGAAAGCATTAATGCCCGCGCTGATTGAGGCGATGGAACGGTACGGGCACCTCGACCTTGCCCCTGAGATTCGCACCAAACTTTTGGCGATGAGCGCTGCGACGATCGACCGCGCCTTGGTGCGGGTTCGAGAAAAATTGGGTCGCAAGCGCCGGCGGCACGCGGGGCATTCCCTGCGTCGCAGTATTCCAATACGGACTTCGGCAGATTGGAATGATCCGGCGCCGGGATTCGTCGAGGCCGACCTTGTAGCGCATAGCGGTCCATCTGCGCGCGGCAGCTTCATCCAGACCCTCGTGCTCACCGACATTGCTACCGGCTGGACAGAGTGCGCACCTCTGATCGTGCGCGAACAGACGCTGGTGAGCACGGTGCTGACGGAATTGCGCAAGCAATTGCCTTTTGCGCTGCTCGGCTTCGACACGGACAATGACACCGTGTTCATGAATGAGACGTTGAAGGCCTACTGCGAGGCGGCCAACATTGTCTTCACGCGTTGCCGTCCCTACCGGAAGAATGACCAGGCGTTCGTCGAGCAAAAGAACGGCGCCGTCGTGCGCAGGATGGTCGGCTATCGTAGGTTCGAAGGCCTGGAGGCGGCCAAGCTACTGGCGGAACTCTATCGGTCAGCGCGGCTGTTCGTAAACTTCTTCCAACCTTCGTTCAAACTGTTAGCCAAGCAGCGCGACGGTGCTCGTGTACGTAAGACATACAGCGCGCCGGCAACACCCCACCAGCGCCTGTCAGCGGACGCCCGCACGCCTGATGCGGTCCGCCACCATCTCCAGGAAATCTATACCGCTCTCGATCCGGTCACGTTGTTGCGCGACATCCGCGACGTGCAGGAGCGCCTCGCGGCGCTCGCGGATATCCAACCATCCGCCCATCCTGCTGCGGCATCACAATCGATTGATCGCTTCCTGGCAAGCCTGCGAACGGCCTGGAAGGACGGCGCCACGCGCCCGACGGATCGGCCAATCGTGAAGGCTAAAAGGGGCCGGCGTCGTCCCGATCCGCTTATCCGGGCAACGTCAGATTTGAGAAAATGGTTTGAAGCCGAGCCTTGGCGGACCGGCAGCGAACTGCTCTCGCGCCTGCAGGTGGAATATCCTGGAGACTATCCGAACAAGCTTCTTCGAACCCTTCAACGTCGGTTGAAATCCTGGCGCAGCGAGCAAGCGAATGCGCTGCTGTTTGCTTCAGAAAAAATGCCGCCAGGGCATGAGGTCACAACACCCCAATGACGTGCGAGGTGCCAGCGGAGGAGGCCGGGCGCTCCGAAACCCCGGCCATCTCCGCACCCGGCCTCCTCCTCAACTCAGGCCAGGAGCAAAATAAATGAGGCAACTGATCGCGCCCGGGAGCATCGATATGTGAGGCAATACGCACTTCCATCCTGTTCGCCGCGCGGCACCCTAGGCTCGTTCCCTATGCAGGGCGATTTGACGGCTTCCATGCGGTGACGGCGTCGGTCTCGAAGACCTGCCTGGTGCGCTTCGACAACAACAAGTACTCGGTCGCAGCCAGTGCAGTCGGACGACCGGTCGAGGTTCAAGCCTATGCCGATCGCATCGTGATCCGCCAGGATGGACGTATCGTTGCCGAGCATCAGCGATCCTTTGGCCGCGGCGATACCGTCTACGACCCTTGGCATTATGTGCCGGTGCTCGCCCGCAACCCCGGCGCCTTACGCAACGGCGCTCCCTTCAAGGACTGGGTGCTGCCGGCCGCGATCGAGCGGATCCGGCGCAAGCTTGCCAGCATCGACGATGGCAATCGGCAGATGGTCGACATCCTCAACGCGGTGCTGACTGACGGTCTGCCTGCGGTGGAAGCGGCCTGTGCCGAAGCGCTCAGTCACAGCGTTCATTCCGCCGATGTGGTGCTCAACATCCTGGCCCGTCAACGTGAGCCAGCCCCGCCGGCCAACATCATGACGCCAGCCGCCCTGACGCTCCGTCATGCACCAATCGCCGATTGTGCCCGCTACGACAACCTTCGGAGGACCAACTGATGGAACGAACTCAAATCTTCGACCTCATGGGCGAGCTCAAGCTCTATGGCATGAAGGCTGCCTTCGACGAGATCATGGCAACTGCCGTCAAACGTCAGCATGAACCCCAGCGCATCGTTGGCGATCTACTCTCCGCCGAGATCAACGAGAAGCAAGCCAGATCTATCAAATACCAGCTCACCATTGCCAAGCTGCCGCTTGCCAAGGACATTGCCGACTTCCAGTTCGACGGCACGCCGATCAATCAGACGCTCGTCAATGATCTTGCTGGCGGCGGCTTCGTCGCCCAACAGCGCAACGTCGTGCTGGTCGGCGGCACCGGCACAGGCAAAACCCACCTGGCCATTGCCATCGCAAGAAGCTGCATCCGATCTGGTGCCCGCGGCCGCTTCTTCAACGTGGTCGACCTCGTCAACCGCCTCGAGACCGAGACCCGCAATGGACGGCAGGGACGGCTTGCCGAGCATCTGACCCGGATGGACTTCATCGTGCTGGACGAACTCGGCTATTTGCCCTTCGCCCAGTCCGGTGGCCAGCTTCTCTTCCACCTCGTCAGCCGGCTCTATGAGCGCGCCTCCGTCATCGTGACCACCAATCTCGCATTCGGCGAATGGCCCAGCGTGTTCGGCGACGCCAAAATGACCACAGCGTTGCTCGACCGATTGACCCATCACTGCGACATCGTCGAGACCGGCAACGATAGCTGGCGGTTCAAAAGCCGAGACGACGATCACGCCACCCGCGCTCGTCTCGCCTCCGCTATCCCGGCCAGCTCCGACGAGACGAGCGCTACCAGCAAACCCCGCCGCGGAAAGGGGTCAAAATTGGACGCCGATGAAGGGTCAAATTTGCAAGCCGATTGACACTTTACACTTCTGGATCTGAAATGCGGGTCAGCATCCTCACGTGCGGTCCCGCCCGTTTGAAGACCGGCTCCCAAAACGCATAGGCGTTCTCGACGAAACTCGCGGTTACGGAGAACTTCGTGAGCGCCGCCCGATATGCGGCCTGGCGCCCGCAGCCCTGTCCCTCGACAAGGTGCCAGATGAACTGAGCGACCTGGCGCGTGTACGTGCTCGGACGACCTCGGTGGTTGGGTACGATCTCAAGTCGCTTGGTCCCGGTGTCACGCGTCTCCGGTTCGGTGATATTGGCAAGCCAAATGAAGATTGATGGATCAATGCTCGCGGGATAGCCGTCGCGCTTGAGCTGCTGATTGATGATAGAGAACGCGCTGGCGGCTTCCCTGAAGCACTCGCTCAGGATGAAGTTCGCCTGGTTCTCCAGCTTGCCGCTCCGAAGATCGTCGAGCAATCTGACCGCCTCGTCGGTGAGCCGCCGCATATATCGCGGTTGCGACTGTCCCGCGCTGTCGGCTGGTTCCTTCTGCATGATTAATTCGGCCGCATCCGCGCGAAACCCCGTTGCGGCTTCTTTGAGAACGGTCAAAAAATTGCTTTCAAGTCCGGAAGCGACGACGGTTTTCGACGCCGCTTCGCCTCCCACCCGCGTCTCTACGAGGCCGTTTGCATGGTCCAAGGCAGCATTCAGGCTGGCTTTGATGTTTTCAGAAGCTCTGTCTTGAGAGTCTTCGGCAACCTTCACCATCATCTCGGTGGTAGTGTCGGAATCTAGGAGTTCGTCCTTGCGCGGCGCCGCCGCATTCCGAGATTCAAGCACCGCAACGGGACTCGGAGCCGTCGCTTGCCTTGCAAGAATTGTTTGATCAGACGTATTCGGGCCTGAGTGCTCCGATCGCAGATTGGAAGCAGCAATCCCGCGGGGCAGCACAAACAGGCCATCGTCAACGGCTCGGCTCGCCGCCGCGGTAAGCTCCACGAGCGAGCGTCGCGCGCAGCGCGTCTGCCTAGTACGCGGCTTTTTCGTTTCTTGCGTGTGGTTCATGATCTGACGACCCCTCGACAAGCTTCTTCAAGATCCAGCGCCACAGCTCACGAACTTCCTCCGAGGCTCTTCCCTCTTGTGCAAACTCCGTCACGCCTAATCCTGCCCCAAGCGCGTCCTGATGGTCATTGCGCTGTCCGACATAGGGAAGCGCGAGCACCCCGAGCGAATTGAGCGACGTCGCGGCTTCACTCACGCGGCAGCCCCGCGGTGGCGTCTGAGCGAGGACGAAAGCAAATCGGCGGTTGAGCCTACGAATAGCAATCAGCGTCGGTATCGCAGCTTCGATGTCGGCGGGACTCGGACGCACCGGGATCAGGCAAAGATCGGCCCTCGCGATGGCGCGCATGGCCAGTGCATTGTTCGTGGCGGCGGTATCGATAACCGTAAGCCAGATCCCCTCGGCTTCAAGGCTGACGAGCGCCCGTTCTATTTCGGCCGAATCAGCGACCCGAACGACCCGGGGATCGGGATGGCGGCGCCGCTCTTTCCATTTTGAAATCGTGCCTTGTGGATCCGCCTCGACAATTGCGACGCGCTCCCCGTTCCCCAACGCTGCGACTGCAATTCCGACCGCCAGCGTGCTCTTGCCGCTTCCGCCTTTTTGGGTGACCAGAGCAAGGACATACATCTTCTACGCGTCCCGGACGACAACGACATGAAACGCACGAGTCGTCGACATCGAGCCTACCCTTCCCGATGGTGGGTCGCATCAAGAGCGAACGTGGAAATCGCAGCCAAATCGAGGCCCAGCCATTAACGATATACCGCGCAATACGTCGGCCAAGGGCCGCGAGAATCACCACGACGTGGCTTTGTAAAATAGCCCATTATTCGGCCGTGTCACGGATCTTCGCGAAAGGATTGCTGAGCACCGTCGTACAAGCATGAAAGCAGAGCCTGCTCGCCTCTCTGGAATGGACACGGCAAGAAGCGGCTGTCGCAGTTGCAGCAAGATGCTGCCTCCTACCAGATTGGAGAGGTGATCTGCCTGCCAGCTCGAACTATCGAGCTAACCACAACTTGGGGACAAGCTACGCAATATTTTTCCGTGCTCAGCAGGAGGACTCTCGGATGAAGTGCAACAAGCAATTGTCGCTCGCGAGCATCATTGCGTTCGGGACGATCGCTTTTGGGAGCGGAAGTTTAGCTGCTGATTTGCCTGCGGCACCTGTCGTCAAAGCGCCGGCTCCCGTTTATCCTCTCTTCAGCTGGACTGGAGGTTACATCGGCGGCAGTGTAGGCTCGGGTTGGGGTACCAGCCAGACCGACCTCGCTGTGGGCAATACATTCATTGGCGCCCCCGTCAACCAGACCGTAAACCAGCTCATCGGCGGCACTGCCGATTTGAATGTGCCATTGCCGCAGGTGCAGCTGAACGGCTTCCTCGGCGGCGTACAAGCCGGTTACAATTTCCAGTCCGGTGTGATGGTCTACGGCGTGGAAAGCGATTTTTTATGGAGTGGTATCAAGGGGCGCACTGGCTGCTTTGTGGTCTTGAACTGCACGAACGACACCAAATGGATTGCCGATATCACCGGACGGGTCGGCGTCACGGTGGGCGACCGCGGCCTAGTCTACATCAAGGGCGGCGCAGCTTGGGCCGATTCCAGCATCGGCATCAACCAGTCCTTTGCCGTTACATCGAACTTGGGGGCTGGCTTTGCTGCTAACGGTGCTGCCGATGGCCGAGCGACCAAGAACATATTTGGCGGCACATTGGGTGCGGGCATCGAGTATGCCTTCCTGCCCGGCTGGTCAGCCAAAGTTGAGTATGACTACTTCGATTTCGGCAGGCAAGACGTAAAGCTGCCGGTTTCGGTAGTCGAGAACACGGCGATTGGTGATGAACCTAGTAACACCGAGAATATCCGTTCAGAAACTTCAGACCTCGCTGCAGGCGAAAGCTAAGGCTGAACCAGATTATCGATTCTACTCTCTTTGGGACAAAATCTGCAGACTGGATGTGCTGGAGGAAGCCTACAGGCGCTGCCGAGCAAACCGGGGGTCGCCGGGGGCGGATGGCATCACATTTGCTCAGATCGAAACCGAGGGACGCGAACGATGGCTGGAAAATGTCAGACAGGAGCTGACGGCGGGTGACTACCGACCGCAGCCCCTTCTGAGGGTATGGATACCGAAGAGCAATGGCGGACGCCGACCGCTCAGCATTCCAACCGTAAAAGACCGAACGGTCATGACGGCGGCGATGCTGGTGATCGGCGCCATCTTCGAAGCGGACCTGCTGGAGAACCAGTATGGCTTCCGCCCGAAGGTGGACGCCAAGATGGCAGTGCGCCGCGTGTTCTGGCACATCAGAGATCATCGGCGATCAGAGATCGTCGATGCGGACCTGAGGGATTACTTCACCTCGATTCCGCATGCACCACTGATGAAATGCCTCACACGCAGGATCGCCGATGGTCGGCTTCTTTCGATGATCAAAGGCTGGCTGACAGTCGCGGTTATCGAGAAGGACGGCCGGCGGATCACAAGGACGGCGGAGGCTCGGACGAAGAAAAGAGGAACTCCACAAGGCTCACCTTTGAGCCCGTTGTTGGCGAATCTCTACTTTCGTCGGTTTCTGCTGGCTTGGCGCAAACACGGACACCAAGATCAACTCGATGCGCATATCGTGAATTACGCGGATGACTTCGTGATCTGCTGTCGCCCCGGTTCGTCCGAGACGGCAATGGCGCGGATGCAGACGCTAATGAACAGGCTCGGGTTGGAGGTGAACGATACCAAGACGCGACTCGCTCGGGTCCCAGAGGATAGCGTAACATTCCTCGGGTATACGATCGGACGCTTCTATGGAAAGGGAGGTCAAGCCTTTCTTGGCACAAGACCTTCCAAGAAAGCCGTTCGACGATTGCTCAGACAGGTCCACGACCGCACGACACGTCAGTGGTATCCGGACTCACCGGAGAACACAGTCGCTGTCATCAACCGCTTCCTACGCGGCTGGTGCGGCTACTTCGACCAAGGTCCAGTGGTGGAAACTTACAACCTCATTCGGCAATACGTCGACCGTCGTCTGCGTCATTGGTTGGTCCAGCGCACCGGGGCACGTGGCCGGGGCTTCAACCGTTACTCGCAGGAATACCTGCATGAAACGCTTGGCCTCTACCGCCTCCCAAGAGCGCGTGCCGACGTGCCGAGAGCGAAGGCTTGATGGGTTGAGAGAAAGCCGGATGCGGGAAATCCGCACGTCCGGTTTGACGAGCGGCGACTGGAAACGGAGCCATGGTCCGAAATGAGCCACCGGCACTCAGCGAAAGCTGCCGGCCAACGGCAACTCCTCGGAACCTGTAGCCACCGCGTCAGTCGTCGACTCTACCGAGCTCGATGCGACCATCGGTCAGAAATCGTTCGAAGATGGCACGGCGCGAGACGGCATAGCGGATCGCCTCAGCCAGTTTTGATTTGCCGAAGATCCGACGCAAGGTCTGCTGCCAGAGATCGAAGAGATCTGCGACGATCGCCGCGGAGGCTTGCTGGCGCGCGGCAACGCGAGTGTCGGGGCTTTGACCGCGCATCGTTTTCTCGACCTGCCAGAACTTCGCCATCCGCTCGACCGTCGCCGTTGCCACTTCTGAGCTCCCTGCAACATGCAGCTCGTAGAACTTGCGTCTGCAGTGTGACCAGCAGCCAGCCTGTGATGCAATCATTGCCGCGATCGGATCGCGCGAGCTTGTTATAGGCGGCGTAGCCATCCACCTGCAGGATTCCGCGATAACCATTGAGATGGCGGACCGCGCATTCACCGGAGCGGCTGTCTTCGAAGCGATAAGCCACCATCGGGGGACCGTTGCGGCCAAACGTTCGATCATCCCTGGCATAGGCCCATAAATAGGCCGTCTTTGTCGATCCGGAGCCCGGAGCGAGCGTCTGCAAAGTGGTTTCGTCGGCAAAGACCCGTTCGGCCTTCTTGACCTCGCTGAAGATGTAGTCGGCCATGATCTCGAGCTCGAAGCCGAGCTTGCCCATCCATTGCGCCATCAACTGGCGGTCGAGCTCGACCTTGTCGCGGGCGTAGATAGCCTCCTGCCGGTAGAGCGGCAGGCCATCGGCATATTTGGCGACGGCGATCTGGGCCAGAAGCGCTTCCGTCGCCTGAGACGCCCGCCTTCTCAAGTCCCCGGCGCATCATCTCGACATCCGCAGCGGCGTATCGGTGGGTCGTGGCGACCTGAGCATGGCCAAGCCAAGCCTGAATCGTCAGGAGGTCCACGCCTGACCGGAGAAGCTTCATGGCGAGGGAATGCCGGAAGATGTGCGGCGATATCGGCTTGCCCTCCAAGCTTGGCCTCGTGGACCCGGCCTGGGAGGCGGCACGCCGCACGATGTGTGTCGCGCCGAAACGCGTCAGGCGCTCGTTGTGGACCCCGACGAAGATTGGCCGCGGTTCATGATGGGCGAGGCCGCGTTCGCTCAATAGGTTGGTCAGCGATCGCACCAAATCCTGAGGAATGGGAACGACGCGATCTCGGCGTCCCTTGCCATGAAGCAGCACCTGCGGGCGTCCTCGCTCCAACTGAAGGTCGTTCGCGTTGACGCCGGTCGCTTCGGACACGCGAGCGCCGGTTCTCGCCAAGAAGAGCAGAAAGGCCCGGTCGCGCCGACCGCGGGACGTCGTCTGATCAGGGGCTGCGATGATAGCCTCCACCTCGGCGTTGGTGAGATGATGCGTCACCTCGATGTGGGCCCGTTTGGTGGGGATCCGACGAGCCGGTGAGGTAGTAGGCTGTGTCGCTATAGTTGGCGTGGCCGAGGTAGGTGGCGAGTAAGGGCAGCAGCGCTTGGACGTCCGCGCGCTCGTGGTGCCACAGCCTCAGCCTGGTCACCGCGAACCGGTGCCGGAGATCGTGCGGTCGCAGAGGCTTGCCATTGTCAAGGCCCGCGAGCTTGCGGGCCTTAGCGAAGTTGCTTTGCAAGCCGGTTGCCGACAGACGGCAGCCTCGCGAGCTGAGGAAGAACGCCTCGCCTTTGGGCCTGGGAAACACGGTGTCGCGCTCACGGGCGTATCGACGAAGTTTGGCTGCCTGGGTCGTTGGGTGAACAGGAATCAGGCGGTCTTTACGGAACTTGGTTTTACGGACGAGGATGCCCCCGTTGGTCAGATCGACGTCGCCGCGATCAAGCCTGACCACTTCGCCCGATCGTAACCCCGTGCTGGCCAACAATCCGATTAGCGTCGCCATCGTGCGGCCCCTGAGAGGGGTCCCTGGCGAAATGAAGCTGCATGCGTCGATAAGCGACGTCAGCTCAGCCTCACTTAGGGATGCGCGGCGGCGGAATCGCCCTGGACCACGGGAAAGCTCTGCGCTCCAAGACCTCGGTCTGGGGGTCGTAGACGACCAGGTACTCGTAGAATCGGCGGAGCACGCCGTGACGGACCGCGCGGCTGTCGGCGGCGCCACCGAACGACAGGACGAAGTCCAGCGCCATCGTCCGGGTGGCGGGCGCACCCAGCTGAGATCGCTCGACGTAGCGAACGAAAGCCCGCAGCGTGCCGGCTTCTGGAAGCGGCGACAACAGGTGAGAGGAGGCCTGACTACCTCAAGCAGATTGGTCGCGACGCTCTTTCCAGAGCTCCGATAGTGTGGCGTTAGGTTTACTGAGGCCTTCCGCCGCGGCCCTGTCTTCCTAGAATCCATAGGACCGTTCGGCCCAGCGGAGAAGCACACGCGCATCCCGATCGGGTAAGACCACGCGCTGACTACGCAGGCCCTTGGCGATCGCTTGGCCAACCTCTGGCGCAACTCGATTACCATGGGTCATCAAGAAGAACCAAATGGGACGCCGACCTCACGGTCGATGGCTTCGACGCGATCCATCAGGATATGAACCGAGGCGTCGCCAGCGATCAGCCTCTCTTCCGGCAGATGCCGCGGGCGCGGCACGAATCCGATCTCGCGTGTGCCTTTATCGTCGTAGTCGTAAATGTCGAGCGCCCAGTGCACATAGACCCGCTCGGCCGAAGCGCTTGATTCTTCCCAATCCTGGAAGAAGCGCGTCTCCCGCGGCACGAACTCGAACCAGTCCGGCACCAGTTCAAGAAACGGCGTCTCGGTCGTGCCCTCGCGTGTCGTTTCACGTACCACACGGCGTTCCATCTCTGGCCGCTGCGCCTCGCGCTTCTCGCGCTCGAGGCGGGCACACCGCGTCAGGAAGCTCCGGACATGGACGACGCTGCTGCCTGGGCGCCCAAGCATCCGATAGAGCGGACCAGCGATTACCTTGTCGTCGGACATATCTTCGTGCGTGATCCATGACGGATCGAGTAATTCGCCCTTGCCCCAAGGGCGATATGTCGGATTGACGATCGGCCCGGCACGCCATTCAACTTCCAGACCGAGACGGATTTGCACATAGTCCGCCGCGCCCGGTCCAGTTGGCGCGAAGGCATACACACTGTTGCCGTGCCATTCCGAGATCTGAAGGTCGCTCTCGCGCAGTCGCGTCCAGAGCGCGCCAATGTCGCCATTGTCCTTGGCAAGCTCCGCTTCCATCCACGGCCGGTATTCTGCGATCCGTGTCCCGTCGGCGGCGACCACCGAGCGCGTGTCGCGCCAATACTGCTCGTCAATGCCCGATGTCGAAAACGGAAATCCCGGAAACGCCTCTGTGAGCGCGGCCGCCAGCGCCGCTTCGTCAGATCCGGTCGGAAGACGTGCGAGAACCGCCTCGATCGAGGCGGGATCGGGCAATCGCATTGGGATGTTCTCTGGAGCGTCAGCCATGCCATGATCCTATCATCGGCGGTTGTCGAATTCTGCTCGTTTGCTAGCGCGTCCTATTCACCGCGCGTTCGATCTTTTCCATCGACGCGAGGATTTGCTCGAACCGAGGAGCCTCGCCGAAGATCATTGGCGTCATGTTCGTATAGTCACGCGCGAGCGCGTCGATCATTGCCGCAGTCGGCGCAAGCGCAAACGATCCGGTCACGGCCGAGACGAGATCGTAATCAGGCCGGTTGAAGAACATGAGAGCATGACGGACGCAGTCGGCCCCCAATTCGGCATCTTTGACCGCCGACCGGCCGATGTCGGAGGCGAAGAGGCAATACAGGTCGTAGAAGTGCCGCGAAATGCGCTGGCCTTCCTGGCGCAGCTCACCGCGGCGCTCGAACCAGCGGCGCAGCCCGTGAGCGATCACGATTTTGTCCCAGAACGTGCGCTCGGCGTCGATCGTCGTGACGTTCGGCACCGTCAATTCGAGGCCTGCCACGTCGTCGGCAATGTAAGGACGGATATTCGCCAGGTGGTTCGGGTCAAGCGCCGACTTCGCTCCGGACTCGATCCGGACTGCCGGCCGCACATAGGCCTCGTCGCGCGGTTCAACCTCGGGATACCAGACGAGAAGCGTCTGCCCGTCGGCATCCGACGCGTCGATCTCGAGGCGTCCGCGTCCACTCGTCGCTTCGGCGAGATGTTCGGTCAGGAAGGCGTATAGCGGACCGCTAATATAGCTGCGGCAAGCGTCCCGGATCGCATCCAATCGAGCGCGGCGTTTCTTATTCGACAAGATCGATCTCGAGTTCTTCGACTGAAGCAGACTCGTCGAGATCGTTGCGAAACACCGTTATATCGATGTCTTCGGAAAATCTTTCGATCAGCCCGTATGCCTTCGACAGCGACGTCCCGCCCTTGAAGAGAAGGCGCGGACCTCCTGCGGGCCGTTCGTGATAGAGAGCATTGAGGGTCCAGCAGACCCAAAAATCCTTCTCGACGTTTCCGATCGGCGCACCGAGCCGGTTCGCCGTCGTCAGGAAAAGATCAAGCTTCTCGCCGGGTGCGGCGGAGATGACCTCCTTGTAGGCTGCGCTACTCACGCGTGATCCTCCGCCGCGTCGTCAGGTTCGAGCAAGGGCCTGAGAAAGTCCTGCATCCAGATCGGCATAGCTGAAAGACCTGCACGGAGATCGTCGCGAATCTCCTTTCCATGCTGCGGGTTTGCGAACAGCTTGCTGAGGACGTTCTCTACCGCTTGTCGATCGTCCTTCCCCGCCATCATATCCTGCATCCAATAGAGCGCCTGAACGACGCGCATGCCCGGACGTCCGGCCCAATAAAGACGGCTAGGTGCCGCCGACTTGAAATTGATGACCTGCTTTCCAAGTTTGATCGGCTTCAGGCGAGCGTCGACCAGGACCTCGATGCGCGCCGGCACGGCCGTGGTGAGGCCGAGATCATTCGCGGCAGTCATCCCGTCGACCACGACGCGGGCCTGGTCGCGGCGCGCCACAGCCCTGATGACCGCGCGATAGTCGGGGACCATCGGCTTGCCTGTGAGGTTGCTCTTTCGCGGCCGGTCGTAGAGCCCGCGGTCGATGCGGCGCAACTCGCCAGCCGCAACGAGACGCTGCAACGTCTTGTCGACGGCCGCGCGACTGCCGAGATCAGCGAAATCACCGGGTGTCCATACCTCTGTCGGCGTTGCGTCGATGCGGGCAATGAGCCGCGGGCGGAGGTCTGTGGTCGGTTGATCAAGCATGTCCGAAATATGATGCAAATTTCGGTCGTCGGCAAGATTTGTCCGTCCGAACTATGCAGCATTTTTCGGACGTTCCGTTCCCCAAAGAAGCTCATCCAAGGCGACGAAGAATCAGGCAGTATAGCTATAAGTGGTTGATATAAAAAGTTAATTTGCGGTATTTCTGGCTTAATCTGAACCGGTGCCGGGTGGCTGCCTGCGGCGGCCCCGGCAAGGCGGGTAGCTACCAGAGCGGGTGCGGACGCGGAAGGGCTCGCAGGGGATATTTCAGACATACTGCTGCGACCGGCGGATGCCGGTGACAATTCTTGTTAAATTCAGCTCGCCGAATCAGGCTATCCCGCTGCTCGGGACGTTGCCGACGCAAATTTCGATACCATCGTTAGTTGGCTGCGAATACTGAAAATCATTGCATGTGCAAACGCCCGCCGCGCCAAAGCAGATGCTCCATTTGAGCTCATAGTTGATGCCGAGCACATTGAAAAAACTGCGGCCGTTGACGGATCAGTTCGACCTTGGGGACCAATACCTCTCGGCCCCCGGTGGTGAGCCGCTCAAATCGGCGATCATTTCGGCCCACGACAAGCGCGACGACCAGCCAGTCGTGCTCAAATACTGGCAAAAGACCGGCTCAGCGGTCGACGATGATCTTCGTGAAATTTGGCAGCATGAAATGCGCCAGGCACAGCGTGTGCTCGCCTATCCAGGCGCCGACAAGGTCATCGTCGAACTGCTGCGGTACGGCGAGGCGTCGGATGCCTTCTTTCTGGCCATGCCGCGAGATCTCGCGCCACTCGATACCATGGTCAAGCATGCGCGCCCCGATCACTGGCTGAACAATCTTGATGTCCCGCGCTCGCGCATCGTTCTCTGGCGCAACGCCGAGCGTCTGGCGAAGGCGCTTGAAGCCGTCCACAACCAGGGACTGGTCTATGGCCGTCTCGACAGTTCTTCGGTCTTCACGGCGTCTGCCACAGCGCCCGACTTCCGGCTTGGCAGCTTTGAGTGGTGCGTCCGATTGTCGGAGGCGGACAAAGCGCCGCTCGTCGTCTTTGCGAAATCCGCAGGTGCACCGATTATCATGTCGTTCCTCGACGATTGGCGTGCGCTCGGCCTGTTGCTCGCCGGTCTCCTGAAGCTCGATGCCTCGAGCCTCAGCCGTGGGCTCTCAGCCGTGGAGAACGAATCTGATGCGGCAGGTGAGCGGCTGGCCGTCCTCGAGGCCGGTGAGCGAGACACGCTCAGATGGTTGATCGAGCCTGCGCGCCATCGGGCGGTCGACGCCGAGATTGTTTGCAGACGTATCGGGCGCGCACGAAGGGCGAGACGGAGAATGGCGTCGGCTACGTGAAGAAGAACGCGATCGCCGGTCATTCCTTCCCAAGTTGGGAAGCATTCGAGGCGCATCTCGACAGATGGGAGCGTGATGTTGCGAACGTTCGCATCCAGGGCGCGACCGGCGAGGCGCCCCGATCATCCGCTTTGCGCGTGATGAGATACATCGGTTGAAACCGCTCGGCGGACAGCCGTCGTTCGGACCCTTGCGTGAACTGACCCACGTCGTCGGCAATGATTGCGCCGTCGAGATCGACGCGAACAGCTACTCCGTGCCATGGCGCCTTATTGGCGAGCGCATGGCGGTGACGATCGTGGCCGGGGAAGTGCGGATCCGCCATGGATTGCACCAGGTTGCCGTCCACACTGCAATCGGATGGGCGCCGGCTGCGGGTCGTCGACTCCGCTCATCTCGATGGAGTTGTTAGTCGCAATGGCGCGGTCCGCCCGGCTGAGATCGCGGCGGAGCTGGCGGCGTCCCCACCGCCGTCGTTGTTACGCATGCGCGGCGGCGATCAGGGTGAGACTCTCATCCTGATTGTCGCGCTATATACGCACTCTTGCCGAATACGAAGCCGTGGTCGGAGGAAGCTTAGGCGAGTGTGCGCTGCAGGCGGCTTTCGCGAAGAAATTAATAGCGGGACTATAGCCAGTGGTTTGAAGCCCCGGCTTCATGACATGTTTTACGCATGAAAACTCGTGCGATTGTGGCCTGGAATGTGCGTCGAATCCGCGTAGAGCGAGGTATTTCGCAAGAGAAATTGGCTTACGAAGCGGGGGTTGACCGCTCGTATATGGGGGCTCTTGAGCGGCAATCGAAGAACCCGACAATTGATCTTCTCGAACGCATCGCCGAGACGCTGGACGTTCATTTGTCCGAGTTGTTTATTCGGCCGTCTAAAAGTGCGACGACTCCCAAGACCCTGCCTGGAGGTCGCAAGCCGGCGCGTCCACGTCGCAGGAAGAAGAAATAGTGTAAGCGGCAAGCTGAGGCTGTCGGGCGGCGTCGTTCCATGCGAAGTGACCTCAAGGGACATTCGGCCTTCGACAAAGTCATGCTAGCAATGGACCAAGCGTTTATAGAAGTTCGTGGCTTGTAAGTAGCGTACTGGCTAATCTTCGTTACGGATATATTCCTAATCTCGGCTTAGTCGCGCGACCGAAACCTTCGACGACGAGGACGCTAAAAAGAATGATTTGGCTGACGGATGAGCAACGGGAACGCATCCGCAATCACTTTCTGGAGGAGCGCGCTATCGATAGACGACCGGTCGCAAGCCTACTGCGACGCGCCGGATTCTGGAAGCGGTTCTGCGGAGATCGGCGACCAGGCCCAGGACAGCGATGTGCTTAGCGGCCGTCACGACGACGGGGTACGATAACGTGAATGCTTTGCAAAATGGCGGTTCAGCCCTTCCGCAGGATAATCGCTGAAAGCAACCGCATCATCGGCGTGAACATGAAGTAGGCAGTCGTCCGTTAAGAGCGACCAAGCGACTGATGTGGAATCGTAATCTGACAGACCGGCTTTTTTGCGATTGCAGGGTTTTGATGCTTCAGGGATCGGAACCTTCCAATTTCATTTTCAAGATTCCGTCGAATCGCCAGTCATGATTCCGTGGTCGCATCGGAGGGGGTGATGCGGCCGAAGAAGCAGAAGGCGACGGGATCGGGCGATCTGTTCCGGGCCAGGCTGGACCAGATCATCAATATGAAGCACGAGCTGGTTCAGCTCGCCGGCAGGGTCGACTGGGACTGGATCGATGGGGAGATCGCCCCGCTCTACAGCGAGAACGGCCGGCCAGGCATCGCGACCCGCTTCGTGATTGGGCTGCTGCTGCTCAAGCAGATTTACGGCCTGTCCGACGAAGGGGTGTGCGAGCGCTGGGTCCACGACCCGTATTTCCAGTACTTCACCGGCGAAGAGTTCTTCCAGCATTCATTTCCGCACGAGCGCTCGGACCTGAGCCACTGGCGCAAGCGGCTCGGCGACAAGCTGGAGCTGCTGTTGGCCGAGAGCCTGCGGGTGGCGCACGAAGCCGGCGCGTTACGCAGCCAGGACCTCAAGCGTGTCACGGTCGATACCACCGTGCAGCCGAAGGCGATCACCTTTCCGACCGATGCTAAGCTGCTGCACGCGGCCATCAAGGGGCTCAACCGCATGGCGAGGAAGCACGGGGTCAAGCTGCGGCAGTCCTATCTTCGCGTCGCCAAGACCGCGGCAATGATGGCGGGACGCTACGCCCATGCCAAGCAATTCAGGCGGCATCAGCGGCAGTTGCGCATCCTGCACAGCCGGCTGGGCCGGATCATCCGTACGCATACGACGAGATCCCCGTCGGAGGCGTACGATCATCCGCGATATCGGCCGCAAGATCGAAGGTCGAGCTGTGCTCGAGAACGCCTTCGTCCTCCCGCTCAGCCGCGCTTCGCAGATCCGCTCGCAACAGCAGCGTCAGCGTGGCTGGAAGCATTATTCTTTCCACGCCCCGGAGGTGGAGTGCATCGGCAAGGGCAAGGCAGCCGCGCCTTACAACTCCAGTGAAGAACAGCGCCATTGGCGCACAGTCGCGGCCATTGTCATGAAATCTCAAGGCCGCGTTCTCGATGTGGAAGCTCAGATCCGACGAAGAGCTGAGGGCGCTAAAGTCCGACTTGGCGGACGGCAAGGGAATGACGTTGTTCACTAGGCTCTCGCTTTCGAACGACATCGAGAAGGGAGTGCCGAACAGCCCGGCGAAGAGAACGAGTAGATTCTCAGACAAGTACGACGCCTTTGGGATATGCTTTAGCTTCGCGCCATTGGACGGAGGGCGGTCGATGTTCGCATCGACCGGCAGATTCGTAATCTCGATAGCCGCGGGGCGAGCTGACGGAGGAACCTGCTCCGAGAGAAACGGCAGGATATCGGTCAACGCAACGGCGATCTTCGACCGCACTGCGGAGATCTGCGCAAGATAAGATCCGTAGGCGGTGGCAGGATATTTGATGGGAGCTAGTTCCTTCTGCAAAAATGCTTTTGCTGCATCGGGAAGCACGAAGGAATGTATCTGGGTTTTGTTCATGTCCGGATTCTTCCTATGTATTTGCGATGTCGCTTTCTGGCCACCGCACTACGAGATCCGCTTCGACTGTCCGCCGATCGCCCTCTCGTGCCCAAAGACAACCATGGGCGCCGCAAGAACGTAAAACGATCATTTGTAAACTAGGGTGCGTACTCATAAACTCTGCCGCTGAGAGTAGGCGCACCTATGTCCGCTTGTCCCCCAACAACGGCGCGAAAGCGGACATTGTCGGACTTCCGAGATGGGTCGACGCTTGGCCGCGACCGGCGTCAATGTCAGGAATTTCGTCCACTGGTAAGGCGTATGATCCTGCCAGTCGGAATTGACGAGTTAACGGGATGCATCGCGACATCCGCCCGTCAGAGCGGGGCTCCGATCATTCGGGTAACGTTGGCGTCAGTAAATCGGGGGACATCGTCCATAATTGCGTCGGTGTCGGCGGATGCAAGCGCAGCGTGAAGCGAAGCCTCATCGCGAAACCGATAAAACCCGACGGAAACATCTACCGAATTGACGTCTCGAGGGAAGAAGGCGGCGGCGCTTTCGAGGCCATGCTTCTGCCAGCATGCGAGCGCCAACGGTAGATGCACGTCGACATAATAGTCGCGATCGAAGTATGTGCCGCCGCTGCAGGTCACGACCATTGTTGCATTTGCCATCAGACGACTTTCTACAGAACCTTCGCATTCAGCGCGCGTCCGCTGTTTATGATTGCGATCGATATGTATGTCGGCCGCCGGACGGCCCTTGCCCGGTTTACGCGAACCGTGTGAATCGTCCGGCATCGCGCTGCCCCGCCGATTCGGGCACATATCGAGGATGAGACGGCGGCTTGGACTCTGTTTCGAAAAGACGCGCGGAGGACCGAGCGCCCAGCCGGTGCCGTGCAACCTGCATGTCGACGGCGCGAGCCGGCGCCGTCCCGCTCATCTCAATCCTCGTCTTGCCACCTCCGCAAGGCCGTCTGGTCGTGGTAAGGCATGCGATCTGGCGTGGTGATGAATTCCATCGTGGTGCCCCATGGCATTCGGCAGTAACAGACCTTGTTTCCAAGACCTTTCTCGGTTGCGTAAGGAATCGCGCGCGGCGCGGTGAGGCGTGTGCCTCCGGCCTTTTCGAAGCGCGTGACCGAGGCGTCGATGTCGTCGGTGTAGACACCGAAATGCGTGATGCCGAAGTCGCTCGCTCGGATCGGCTGGGCTTGTTGGGGGCCGTGCATTTCGAACAGCTCGATGTCGGGTCCGGTGCCGATCTTGACCATCGCCTGTCCACGCACGACCGTTCCCGGGAACGCTCCGACGGCCCGCTCGAATTCGGGGCCTTGCCGCGGCGGATCCTGCGGCCCGAAGGACTGATAGATCACCTGGCCGCCGAAAGCTTGCACCAGGAACGATTTCGCGGCTTCTATGTCGGGCACCGTGATGCCGATATGGTTGACGCCGCGGATGATAGGTGTGGTCATGACGGGTTGTCCTTTCTGATTGAATTGATCGATCGTGATGAGTGCGGGGCTCTGTTGCCGCAGTGTCGCGATTTCTCCGGCCCACAACGACACGGGCGCCGAGTTTCAATGGGCTCCGATGAACTCGATCAGAGCGGCTGCGACTGCATCCGGCCGCTCGTCCGCGACATAGTGGCTACAGCGGGCGATCGAGCCGCCCGTTACGTTGCTGGCGAATTCCTCGACCATCGGCACCATATGCGGACCAAAGCGATGATCCCCGCCGAGAGCCAGCACCGGGATCTCGAGCGGTTGCTTCTTGTACTCAAGCGCCGCTGCGTGGTCGGCGGCGAGGGTGCGATACCATTCCATGCCGCCGCGGGTGCGGCCGGGGAGCGCCATTGCTTTGGCGTAGATCTCGACATCCGCCGGATCGAAGCTGCTGTGATCGTAGAACCGCTCGGCCATGAAGCTCGAAACATAGTCGTATTCACGGCCATGGATCAGGCGCTCGGGGAGATCCCGGCTCATGTGGAAACCAAAGTGCCAGAGCGTTGCGATCGTCGCCTCCCATCCGCTCCAGCCGGGAAGCGGAACGTCCAGAACGGCCAGGTGGGTTACGGCCTCTCGATAGACAGCAGCCAGCGGCAAGGCCACCATTCCGCCGATATCATGGCCGCACACTGCGTAGCGTTGATGGCCAAGGGCAGCCATCACTTCGTGCGCGTCGCGCGCCATTGTCGCCTTGTCGTAGCCGCCGAGCGGACAGTCGGAAAAGCCGGCGCCGCGCAGATCGATCGCGACCACGCTGAAATGCGCGGCCAGTTGCGGCATCACATGGTGCCATTCCCACCATGTTTCCGGCCAGCCATGCAGCAGAAGAATCGACGGGCCTGAGCCGCCCGTGACGGCGTTGATCTTGATGCCGTTCACCGGCACCAGCTGTTGGGCAAAACCCTTCAGAGTCGCGATCATGGTCGCTGTCCCGTCGATGTTGACGTTCGATCGGAGCTCGCGACCCGCGTTCCGGGCGGGTCGAAATCGGTAGCGATCGTGATGTCGTGCCAGGCGTCGATATCGCTGCGGAAGGCAGCCAGCTTTCGCTCGGCGGCAGCATGCGCGACCGGGCCGAGCGGCAGGTGAAGCGGGGCGTCGTCGTCGTCGACGGCGCGCAGGATCACTGCGATCGCCTTGTCGGGGTCGCCCGCCTGATTGCCGTTATTGGTTTCGCGATAGTGCCTGCGCGAGGTCCCGGCATATTCCGGCATCTCGTTGGCGGCGACTGTGATCGAACGGCCGAGGAAATCGGTGCGAAACGGCCCAGGCTCCACGATCAGCACTCGGATGCCGAACGGCTTCAACTCGCTGGCGAGCGCTTCGGAAATCCCTTCCACGGCGAACTTGGCGGCGTTGTAGTAACCGCCGCCTCCGCCGCCCGAGATGCCGGCGACGGACGACATATTGACGATCGCTCCGCCCGAGCGCCGCATGACGGGCAGGGCGGCTCTGGTGGCTTCGATCAAACCGAAGAGGTTTACCTCGAACATCGGCCGGTATTCGTCAGACGTCCCCTCCTCAATCGCGCCATGCAGTCCGTATCCGGCATTGTTGACGAGCACGTCGAACCCGCCGAAGGTCTCGACCGCTTTTGCGACCGCGGCCTTGGCTGCCGCCGCATCGGTCACGTCCAGTGGCACGGTGATCATGCGGCCGTCGAAAGGCTCGGCCATATCCTCGATCGTCTTGACACTGCGGGCCGTCGCGACGACCTGATCGCCGCGCTCCGCCGCCGCGAGCGCGAGCCGCTGGCCGAAGCCGCTTGAGCAGCCTGTGATGAGCCAAGTCTTCATGCTTTCTTCTCCGAGTTGTTATCAGACGATGCAAATCGTTCGCCGCTATTGCGACCCGTGATATCGGCCAAGGCCGACCGACTCTCTGCGATCAGAGGCCATGCTCAAGAACTCACCGCTCGGCCGCCCTGGATGACGACGACGCGGCTGCCGATCTTGACCCGGCTATAGAGATCGATGATGTCTTGGTTGATGAGTCGAATGCATCCGCTCGAAACGGCGCGACCGATCGTCTCCGGCTCGGTCGTCCCATGAATGCGGAACATCGTGTCCCGTTCGCCCTGAAAGAGGTACAGCGCGCGTGGTCCAAGGGGATTGCCAAGCCCGCCGGCCATTCCGCTGGCGAGATGGCCATAGCGCGCAGGCTCCCGATTCATCATGTTCTTGGTCGGAGTCCAATGCGGCCATTCCGCCTTTCGCCTAATGGTCGCGGTGCCTGCGAAAGCGAGACCATCCTTGCCAACGCCAATGCCGTAGCGCATGGCCTTTCCGTCGCCCTCGACAAGATAGAGCTGATGAGCAGCCGTATCGATGACAATCGTCCCGACAGGCTCATTCGTCGTATAGTCCACGCGCTGGCGCAACATCGCCGGATCGACGCCGGATATGTCGACGGCTGGTAAGGTGTAAACTCCGTCGACGAGTTGCGCGTACTCACTCGGCGTGCTGATGATATCGGCCTCGACGAGGCCGCTGCGACTGGCACAACCCGAGAGAACGATCGCCATTGCACCGAATACCGAGAACCGCATAGAGCGCCTGGCATCTGAGTTCCTCATATCGAACCGTAACCTTCGCCGCAGTCCAATCGGTGACTCTGTTGCTGATATCCGAACATTGAAGCTCCCAGGAAAGCCAAGCGTGCCATCGGCACAACTGCAATAGGAACCAATTGGTTCCTAATTTTGCTTTTAAAAAAGCATCTCCATCAGGAGATCGGCATCTTTCAGCATCTCGTCGCGGCGTGATCCAACTTTACCAAGCACCCGCATGCCTTGTGCATGTGAGACGATAAAGTGCGCGATGACTTCAGGATCGGACCTATTGGCGATTTCGCCGGCGGCCTGTCCTTTCGCGATCGTTGCAGCGAACAGGGCTTGAAGCCTGGAGAAAAGACGCTTGATCACCTCTGCGATGTCGGGATCTCCCGGCAACATCTCGGCAGCCGTCAACACACCGAAACAACCGCGCACCCCTTTTTTCCCAGACGACAAATCCGCATACCGCACCAACGCGTTGCGGATTGCCGCCTTCGGCGAGGGGCTGATCGCAGAACCTCCTGGACGTTTCGTACGCCATCGTCGGTGTAGAACTCGAGGGCGCGCAGGAAGACAGATTTCTTGTCACCGAAAGCCTTGTAGAAGCTGCCCTTCGAAAGCTGCATTCCGGCAAGCAGATCAGGCAACGATGCGTCGTGAAACCCACGATCCCAAAAGATTTGCATCGCTCGCCTCACCGCCTCGTCGAGATCGAATTCACGGGGGCGTCCCACAGGAAGTTTGGTATTGATGGTCATCATACGGGCAATATAAACCAAACGGTTCCTAATTGCAATAGTCGATTTATATGCAGGCCTGCGTTGCTCAGGCTGTGAGGACCGTCCAAAATTTTCGTTCGGCCTCAGTAACGGCTCCCGGCATCGCCTCGTAGTTGGTTACATCCTGTCCGACGCCGCCTCGCAAAGGAGGCGAAACGACAATCATGATGCTTCCCCTCTGCTACGCCGTGGCGTGAAAACATAATGACCAGGCGGACGGGTAACTGCCATCCAGGAAGAGACCACATGACGCTCAGCACTACACGTCCTTCTCCGAAAGCCAATGCCTGGCTCAAGCGCTACTATTTCATTCGCTCTGCCGTCGCGGCTCTATGGGCGGTTGCGGCCTTGACGATCGCCAGAGACCGTTCCCATCTCGCGGCCATCCTGCTGGTTGCCTATCCCTTGTGGGATGCCCTCGCCAACTATCTCGACGCGCAACGCAGCAGTGGGCTTGCTTCGAGCAAGAGCCAGATGGTCAATGTCATCATTAGCATTATTACTGCAATAGCGGTCACCATCGCGCTGACGCGGAGCATGAATGCCGTGCTTTTGATCTTCGGGGCATGGGCGGTCGTCGCGGGGCTTCTTCAGCTTGCGACCGGCGTGGGCCGCTGGGGATCGGCCGGCGCACAATGGGCGATGATCCTCAGCGGCGCACAGTCGGCGCTGGCGGGGTGCTTCTTCGTCTACCGGGCGGGGGTTGTTACCAATGTCGGGATTAGTGACGTTGCCGGCTACGCCGCGTTCGGTGCCTTCTACTTTATGGTTTCGGCCGTTTGGCTATGGAGCACCGGCTTGCGTCGCTCTTCTGTGCAAACCACTGCGTAGCACACGTTTGACGGACCTTCATCATGAAGGACCGGCAGCTGTCTTCGATACCGCCGGTTAGCCGATTGATGGTCCCCGCATCAGCCGTCAGGACGGCCCAGCCATCGCGCTGGCGCCGTCCTATCGAGAAAGATCACCACGTTGGCTACTTCGCGGGGCTCGGCGCAACGCCTCAGATCTGCTAATGGGATGGTCCGGCCGTGCTCCTGCCCCGCCAGCGATAAGCTGGCCAGGGGCGCCAAGACAAGGAGCACGCCATGTCCCAGACACCCAGTACTGCGATCGCCGTGATCGGCATCGATATCGGCAAAAACTCGTTCCACGTCGTGGGCCACGATACGCGCGGCGCCATCGTGCTGCGGCAAAAGTGGTCGCGTGGCCAGGTGGAGGCGCGGCTCGCCAATATGCAGCCTTGCCTGATCGGCATGGAAGCCTGCGTCGGCGCACATCATTTGAGCCGCAAACTCGCATCGCTAGGTCACGATGCCAGGTTGATGCCGGCCAAATATGTCCGCCCTTATAGCAAAGGACCGAAGAACGACTTCAATGATGCCGAAGCGATTGCCGAAGCCGTGCAACGCCCGACGATGAAGTTCGTGGCGACCAAGACCGCGGAGCAACTGGATCTGCAGGCGCTGCATCGGGTGCGCGAGCGGCTGGTGTCGCAACGCACCGGCATCATCAACCAGATTCGCGCCTTCATGCTGGAACGCGGGATCGCGGTGCGCCAGGGTATCGGCTTCCTGCGCACAGAACTGCCCACCATCCTTGCCACGCGCACCGATGCCCTGTCGCCACGCATGTTGCGTGTCATCGAGGAGTTGGCAGGCGACTGGCGCCGGCTGGATCAGCGCATCGATAGCCTCTCCGGCGAGATCGAAGCACTGGCCCGTCAAGATCAGGCATGTTCGCGCCTGATGACGGTGCCTGGCATCGGGCCGATCATTTCGAGCGCCATGGTAGCCGCGATCGGCACTGGAGACGTCTTCTCCAAAGGCCGTGACTTCGGCGCCTGGCTCGGACTGGTGCCCAAGCAGATCTCGACGGGAGACCGCACGATCCTCGGCAAAATCTCAAGGCGCGGCAATCGCTACCTGCGCGTTCTGTTCGTGCAGGCGGCATGGGTGGTGCTGGTCAGGATCAAGAACTGGGAACGTTACGGACTCAGATCCTGGATCGAAGCCGCCAAGAAGCGATTGCACCACAACGTGCTAGCGATCGCACTCGCCAACAAGCTTGCCCGCATCGCCTGGGCGGTGCTGGCTAAAGGACGCGCCTTCGAGCTGACAAGGACCAACGATGCAGACGTCCAATCCGCTTGATCGTCGCGCCGTGCTCGGGGCGGTCAAGGCGCGGCCTGGCAACGCCGGAGCCAGCCGCAAGCAAAGCGCAACGGCCGGCCTTGACCGCCCGTGCGCGCGACGCGACGCACGTCCTGCGGGCCGGGACGAAGGAACGGCCCCCGGCTCGAACACAGGAACTGCGAGGTAGGAGGAGCAAGCGATGACGTAACCCCATCAACAGGTTCCAGCCAAGGTCTGCGAGAGGATGAGACGAGATGGAGGTTCGGTCTTCCCGGCGCATGCGAACACTGGTGACCCAAATGGCCCAATCGAGGCCTGTCCGCTAATGAGAACGCACGCGCGCTGATATCCATGATGGCCCGGAGAGAATGCTCCAATCAAAGGCCGGATACATTGATGCAAGACCACTCACCACCTGATCGACGAACCTCTTGCTACGCACGGCCGGACCATACATTGGGTCAGGAACGACAAAACTCAAGGTGAGCATAATCGGTCGGCTTTCGAGTGCATAGCGACCAGTTGAGCCCGACAGCCGAGCCATGATTCAAGCCACACAACGGAAGGGGCCGAATCATGCGCTACGAACTCACGGACTATGAGTGGTCCGTCATTAAGCCGATGTTGCCGAATAAGTCGCGCGGCGTGCCGCGGGTGAATGACCGTCGTGTCCTCAACGGCATCTTCTGGGTCTTGCGATCCGGAGCGCCATGGCGCGACCTGCCAGAAAACTTCGGTCCGTACACCACTTGCTACAATCGATTCGTTCGCTGGCGACGGGCCGGCGTGTGGGCCAAGCTCATGAGCGCACTGGCCGGCGCCCATGATGCTGCCGTGCAGATGATCGACACTTCCATTGTTCGCGTACATCAACATGGGGCCTGCATCACAAGAAACTGGCGTCAATCGATGGGAAGGTCACGCGGCGGTCTGACGAGCAAAATCCACGCGGTGGTCGACAGCAATGGTCTACCGGTACAACTTGCGTTGAGTCCTGGCGAGGCGCACGACGTTCGACTTGCCGGTAAACTGCTCTCTCGTTTGAGATCCGGATCAATGCTGCTCGCCGACCGCGGCTACGACGCTGACTGGATCAGGGAGCTTGCCATGAAAAAGGGCGCATGGGCCAATATCCCGCCGAAAAGCAATCGGACCGATCCGATCTGCTTCAGCCCGTATCTCTACCGCGCCCGCAACCGCGTCGAGCGGTTCTTCAACAGGATCAAACAATGCCGTCGGGTGGCGACGCGCTACGACAGGCTTGCTGGAAACTACCTTGCCTTCATCCAACTTGCATCTATCCGGCTATGGCTCGCCGCTCGTTATGAGTCCGCGCCCTAGTCACATGAATCTAAAGTTCGCCACATAAAGTCTGCTGGGCTTTGTGGCAAAAGCGTTTGACGGAAGCCAAGATCTGGTCTGCGGACTTGGTCCATTTGAAGGGCTTCGGGTTGTTGTTGTGCAATTCGATGAAGGTACGGATGTCGGCTTCGAGCTGCCTGACGGAGGTGTGAACACCTCGCCGGATCTGCTTTCTGGTGAGTTCAGCGAACCAGCGCTCGATCTGATTGATCCACGACGCGGAAGTCGGCGTGAAGTGGACATGATAGTGCGGCCGGCGAGCGAGCCACGCTTTAATCTTGGGGGTCTTGTGGGTAGCGTAGTTGTCCATGACGATATGGACAGCGAGCCCCTCAGGGATTTGAGCGTCGATCTCTTTGAGAAACTTCAAGAACTCGAGCGCCCGATGGCGCTTGTAGCATTTGCCAATGACGAAGCCGGAAGCGACATCGAGCGCGGCAAACAGCGTGGTCGTACCATGCCGCACATAGCTATGCGTGCGACGTTCCGGCACCCCAGGCATCATCGGCAAGACCGGCTGCTCGCGATCGAGTGCCTGGATCTGGCTTTTCTCATCGACACTGAGGACAACGGCTCGGTTAGGCGGCGACAGATAAAGCCCGACAATATCGCGCACCTTATCGACGAATAGCGGATCGCTCGATAGTTTAAATGTCTGGCTGCGGTGCGGCTGCAAGCCGAACGCCGTCCACATTCGGCGGATCGTGGTGTGAGAAAAGCCAGTATCCGCAGCCATCGAGCGGATCGACCAGTGCGTTGCGTCGGGCGGCGTCGTACGCAATGTCCGCTCGATTACCTCGGCAACCTGATCATCGTCGATGGTTCGAGGGCGGCCCGGGCGGGCTTCGTCAAGCAGGCCATCACAACGATCCTTCAAGAATCGGCGGCGCCACTTGCCGACGGTGTGTTCATGGATGCCAAGTTCGGCAGCCACAGACTTGCTTGGCAGACCATCTGCACACCGCAGGATCGCGCGGCATCGCTCAGATAGCGATCGGGCTACACGATGACGACGAACTTGCCTCTCCAAGTACGCCCGCTCCTGCGAACTCAGCACCAACGGCGCGATCGGCCGGCCTTTCACACCTGCATTCGCCACGAGCGCTCTCCTCTCTAGAGATCCGAGCGATCAACTAATGTCACGAACTTCCGTTCCAGATGACTAGTTCGTGAAATATCTCGTCGGTGGCCATCTCAACGAGAGGCTTCACGTTCCCAAGAGCGACAAACATCCTCAGGAGAAGAAAAACTCTTTGACGGTCGTGATCGTTGGGTAGTGCCTTTATAAGGAGGTCGCGAATGGCCTCGCGTGCATTTTGCAGATGCTCACCCCCGGCGTCACTCAGGTAGGTGCGGCCGAGCGGTCTCATCGCATCGTGAATCTTGAAACGATCGACACCGAAAATCTGGATTGTACCGCTTGTTCGCAATCGCCTGAATGCCGTGGCCGCGATCTCCGGCTCGAGGTCGAAGGCGCGCTTCAATACGACACTGGCTTCGGATTGAGTCAGTGGGACGTCGCTGAGACTGAGCGCCGCGACAGCGCGGCGCTCAGGGTCGTTAAATCTGTCGAAGACATCTGACAGAATAAGTTCTTGCGCAGTCTCGACAATATGGGTGCGGTCCTCAAGCGCCGCGCAGACTCGGGTGACCACCCCCTCGTAGCTTTCAGCCGCAATTTTCAGCGCATTCTGGACGTAGAGCGGCAGCCCGCCAGTGATTTTCAACAAGCGCTCATAGTCTGAGAAATCCCCACGGCATCCGAGCGACGCTCCCTCGGCCGCGGCCGTCTCATTGGACCAGCCGAGAAGCAACTCCGCCTTCACGCCAAGCGTTGCCTCGATTCGGGCGATCGTTGCGCTGGGCTGGGCGAGAAGCACAAACTGCAGCTGATCGGAGGCCCCGACCAGCGAAACCAAATCCGCGGCTGCAATGCGATGCGCGTTATCCAACACCACAGTCGCGGTGAGTTTGTCCTCGGCTAGGTGGCGACCGATCGCAAACAGGATTTCGGTGCCGCTTGCGCCCGGTAACAAGATCTCGCCTAGCTTGCCGCCACGCGATCCGAAGATGCGAGCTGCAAGTTCGCGTGCGACGGCATTGGCCAGCGCAGGGCCGGATATCTCGGCAATATCGTAATATGCCAGACGGTCAGAAGTATGCAGAGCTGTCTGAGAAACCCAGGACGTCTTTCCTGCACCGGAGAGGCCGACGACGAGCCGCACGCGTTGGCCATTTGCCAGATTTGGTTCATGTTCCTGCGGACGATATCGAAGCGGCGGAGCAGGAAAATCTTGGAGTTGGACAACAAGCTGCTCGAAGAGTGCCGGTAATTCCTCAACCGTGAACGTGTGATTGGAGCTTGGCTCAATCCCACCCGCTGCTGCCATCATCCGGCCAGCGATTTTCCAGACGAGGGTTTCTGGAGCCAATACGGAAAAAGGAAGCGTTTCGGCAGCCGCTCGGCACGCCTCGAAACCATCCGCGATGGTCCTCCACGGCAAGGGAAGGGCTTCGTCTACCGCCGGTGATTGCGGCCAATGGAGCCTGGTGTCGGACGGCCATTCTTTACCTGTGATAAGCTTGGCAAATTCCGGCCCAGGCGCACTATTCGATACTATGACGAACTGGCATGAACCGCTCCGTCGACCTTCCTCGTGCTCCTGTCTAATAGCCGCGAACCTTGAGAGTGCGCCATCAATGTCGCTTAGAATAAGGTTAGATGCCCGAGTTTTGACTTGTAGGTAGATTCGTCTGTCAGGCTGGACGAGTTCGACGTCTTCATCATTCTCGACGATGACATGGGTCACACCGGCCCGGGCAGCATCAAACAGACACGCGGCGGCATAGAGGTGCTGATAGAGGAACCCGCGATGAACGGCTTCGATCCGGGCAAGTTGACGGGGATCAAGGTTGAACGTTTCCATATCTGGCGGTCTCGTTATGGCTCAATAAAAGCGTGCGATGGCCGCTCGCGTTCGGCGATGGGTATCCGCTCTGTCGCACCTGTCGTTGAACTGCATCATGCCTTCAATTTCTCCTGGATTAGGCGCGTCGCAGCATTCGCGGGATGTGGACACGGTGAAAACCGTGGGTCTGCACTTGTCGGCGAAGTTTGGGGGTGTCATTGACGCCGAACGCAACCGCCGCCTTCAAGGGGCTGGCAAAGGTTGCGTAGAAGGTCCAGCGAGCGTCTTTCGGCAGAGGCGCGTTCTGCCGACGGTCGGTGATGACGACGTCGCGCGGGTCTTTGGTATTGCGGAAGGCATGGAAGGTGATCCAATCGGGCCGCCTGTAACGTGCCGCCTTGCTGAAGGGCACCGACTGAACCTTCACGTCGCTTTGGTCGAGAACCCAATCGCGCTGTTCCAATATCTGCCTGACCATGTGGCCGACCATCTGCTTGACGCGGTCAACCAGAACATCTTCGCGAAACTCCTCCAGAAGCTGCTCCTCGATGCCCTCGACGGCAGGCTTTCCGAGCTCCGAGGCCGTCTCCAAGCGAGCGATAGTGGCGGGCTTCGTAAGAAACGACCAAATCCGCTGACCGATGTCGGACTCCGAGAGCGAGGCGAATTTCTCCGGATTGTAACGAAGCATGATAAAGGTCTCCTTGACCGGTCATAAATGGCCGGTCATAAATGCCTAGTCAAGGGTACTGCACGTTGAATTGCCCAGTTTGCTGGTTTGCCGCCAGTGTGCCGCTCCGATTCCGGTCGGCTGCCTCACGCTGCCAGGCTCCCTCATGTAAATTTTGAGTCATCGAATACACGGGATGAGGTTGAGATGAGGAAGGTCGTGCCGAACGGGAAGGCGGTGAAAGCCCTGAGGGAGCAGCTTGAAAGGCTGTCGACCCAAAAGGAAATGGCGAGTGAAATCGGTGTCAGCATTCGCATGCTTCGTATGATCGAGAATGAGAATGCGCCAATTGCAGTGACAACGGCTGAACGGTTGGCAAAAGCGCTGCAAGTTCATCGTGAACGCATTATCCTTGGCTCCGAGCTTTCGGAAATGACGCCGACCGTAAGTGCGCCGGAAGTCCTTTCCGCGCTGATGGAAGATGAGGACCGGCTCATCCCCCGCAACGACTATGACATCGCCAGTGCGACAGCGGACGAGGGCGCGCTCTATACGGAGGCGGCCCGCTCGCACGACGTGGCCTGCATTATCGAGACAACGCTCGATGAGGAAACTGGAGCCTATGCGCAGGAGCTTTTCGATATCCTCGTTGGCTTGTCCTGGTCGCAGCGAGATATTCTCGTCGACATTCCCCCCGCGACGGAGATCGCGGTTCGCCGGCGCCTGCGACAGCTCATCGTCCTTCTCAAGGGCAACGACATCTGGATTTATCGAACCTCGGTTCTGAGGCGATTGCCGGAGCGCTACACGGTCGCACCGCCGGACGAGCCGTTCTCCTATCAAAGCCGTCAGGTCGTAGCACTAGGGCCGCCGGGTGAATATGGCGAGACCACCATGCGCGTGCCGATCGATCATGGGCAGCCGTTCATCCTTCCGGCATGGCGGAAGCTTCGCAAGAGCGACAACGAAACAGAGACAGCCTGATGATGAGACGCAATCGCTTGATCGTCGCAGAATTGCACGCGCGCACTGAAATCAAATAGAAGTGCATTGGGCGGAAGTCGGGGGAGCGTATGAAGTTTAAGCTGGAAAATACTTTCGAGGACAATCTCGCTTTGTTTAGGGCCGAGGCTGTACAGATCGATCCCGAATGCGCGAAGATCCTCTTCGACAATTTGCATCTGCTGGATTCGGGAGGTGACACCGCGCCAAGCCGGGCAACAATCGGCGAGTTTCATAAGGCGGTACTGGATGCGCTTGATGGCATGTCCATCCCTCTGGGCGAGGACAAGGCATGACGCGGTATTTCCTGGGCAGCCTGTCCATCGAGGGTTTTCGTGGGATCAATAATGACGGTGACCCGCTCGTCCTCAAGTTCAAATCTGACGCCGTCAACTCGGTGCATGCGCCGAACGGCGTCGGTAAAAGCTCCATATTCGAAGCCGTTTGCTTCGCGATCCACGGCATTGTCCCGCGCCTGAAGGCGCTCCAGGAAGCCGAGCAGGGCGACAGCTATATCGTGAATCGCTTCCATCCCGGGCAGCAAGCGACGGTTGATCTGATATTCGCCAGCGATGACGCCTCGCCAGATGTGGCGATCAAGGTGGTGCGGGCTGCCAACGGTGCGCGCCTAGTGACTTCGCCGAGCGGTCATGCCGACCCGCAGCAGTTCCTCGCGAGCCTGCAGGAGGATTTCGTCCTCGTCGACTATAATCGGTTCGCAAAGCTCATCGATATCTCCGCCTTGGAGCGGGGACGTTCTTTCGCATCGCTCGTGGGACTGAGCCGATACTCCCGGCTACGTCAGGCTCTGGACGGCGCCAAGCGAACGCAGAACGTCAACAGTGATCTGGGCCTCTCCGCGCTTGATGCCGAGGTGACCACAGGCGCGCGCGCGTTGAGTGCGATCGAGCGGCGTGTCATTGCGGCGCATGACGAGGTCGCCGGAGCGGGAAGCGCCGCCGTCGATAAACTCTCCGATCTGAAGGCGGCGGTAACCGCCGCCTTATCCGCCATCGCCTTGCTCAAGCCATTGATCGGCGAGGCCTCGGTAATGGATCTCGATTTCGAAGCGGCAGAGTTGGCGATCGAGAAACAGGAAGGCGGCGAAGCGCGAAAGACGCTGGACACGCTAACGACCTCCGCCACGTCGCTGGCGGGGCTTGAGGTCACGGTAGAGGAATTGGCCGACGTTGATCGGCTGCTCGAGTTGGCCGGAAGAAGAGACGAGGCCGTGCGCAGCGTCGGCGCGGAAGCATTGCACGCCCTTTTGCGCGATGCGCTGGCTGTGGTGTCCGGCTCCGATTGGCACGACCCGAATCAATGCCCAGTTTGCGAGGCGAAAGGTAGTGATGCTCTAAAGCCGCGGCTGGAAGGCAAGATCGCTAAATACGATGTAGCCGCTCAGCTCGGGGCCGAACTCATCAACGATGTCGCCACAGCGCCTGGGATCGCGAAGCTACGCAAGCTTGAAGAGGCGCCGGCCATGGCGATCGCGACGGGTGATCGCTTGCACGTAGCGTTCGATTTGGCCGCCAAGAAGGGGGATTTGGCGACCTCCGACCTGGAGATCATCAAGGCGCGCCTCGGGGTTCTTGAAACGCAGCGTGGCGAAACTCTTGCTCGGGTGCGAGGTGAGGCCGACGCGTTGCAGGCGCGCTTGCCTCCCTCATTGGTGCAGGTAACCCGCATCCTCAGCTTCGCAAAGCAGTTCCGCGATGCCGTGCTGGAATACGAGAGCGGCGAGCCGGTGCTCAAGGTGAAACAGGACAAGCTCAAGGTTCTGAATCGCTGGAAGACATTCATCACGCGCGCCGGCCAAAGCTTTGCTGATGCCGAAGCCGAACTGGCCAACGAGCGGATTGGCGAGATTCAGACCGCTTGTCAGGATCTGTTCGGCCGGTTCGTGCGAGGCGGTCCCGATGTGAAGCCGACCCTGAGCCGCGCGCAGAACAGCGAAAACGTTGATCTAAAGCTCGCGGACTTCTTCGGCCTACAGGACCTCAGTGCCCGGGCTCTACTCTCGGAAAGCTATCGGAACGCTGTGGCGGCTGCGATTTTCTTCGCGGCCGCGACCAAGCACAGCGGTGTTCCGCGCTTCATGGTGCTCGACGACGTGACATCGAGCTTTGACGCTGGTCACCAGTTCGCGTTGATGGACGCCGTGCGGACGTTGCTACGCTATGGCGCTGTGCCGGACGGGCTGCAGTTCATTTTCCTGAGCCATGACACCAGCCTGGAGAAGTACTTCGACAAGCTCAATGGCACTGCGGATTGGCATCACCAGAAGCTCCAAGGCATGCCTCCAAAGGGGCGGCTCATGGTATCGGCCCAGGAGGCGGATCGTCTCAAGGCGCAGGCGTTGCAGCACCTGAATGCTGGCCAGATCGATATTGGTGCGCCGATCCTGCGGCAATATCTCGAATACAAGCTGGGACAGATTATCGCCAAGTTGGAGATCCCTGTTCCACCGGACTATGCCACCCGTGGTGACAAGCGGACGCTTTCGACCTACATCGACGCAATCGGCGAGGCCGTGAAGCTTTATCATGCGGCCAATCGGTGTGTGCTGACGCCTCAGCAGATCGCCGATCTCCAAAACCATCATGTGCCATCGATCGTTGGGAATTTCGTCAGCCACTACGAGACCGGCGCGGGGACGCCTTTCAACGCCTACGCCTTGCTGGGGGTGTTGCAGAGCATTGATAGTCTCGCGGACTGCTTTACCTACGTTGATCCGAGTAACGGACAGAAGCGATACTATCGCCGGTTAGATCGCCGTTAAGCGACTCACGGAGGCTACGCGACAATCTCGCGATCAAGCAACAACAGGGCCGAAGGCCCTGGCGTTGCGCGTGCAGGGAGTTGCCGCAAGCTAGTCGAAGTGTGGGTCGGGATAGCGCTCTTCGATGACGTAGCGCATGACATTCCACCAGACGTTCTCGATCGTGTAGTCCATCGGTTTGATTTTGCGTGGGACCCACTCGCCGAGCGAGCTTGCCATGCGGACATGCCCGGGGGTCTTGATTTCCGGTTCCCTCTCGGCGGCCGTGCCCGATTTGACCGACAGCTCAATGACGTTGAGCGTATCCCGATCATATTCAATGATCGCCTGGAGGAAGCTGCCCTTATCGGTTAGCGGATGAGCGGCTGTATGGGATACAAGAGCCACTTGCAGTTTATCGCCCATTGCGATGTAAGGCTCTAGCAGTCCGTCTGTCTGGAGGCCTTGGCGCCAGCGGTCGTGGGTGTCGAGGGCGTCTGGAAAATCGCCCCAGTTGAAGTCTCCCCGGCCGCCGAAGGTGATCTTGCCGTAACCATCGACATGGTAACGCAGCGCGTCCATCAGCTCGAGCGCTCGACGCGGGTCTTTTTCTGTAAGGACCGCGTCGATGGCTCCCAACACCTCCTCCATGTCGAAAACGATCTTTCTGAGCTCCTCTTTTTGCTCAACAAACATCTTCGGGATTTCACCGACGGGGTTCGGAAGCGGAAGTGTCCAAGGAAAGTCGATGTCGTCTTCGCTGAAGCGCCGATAGGGAATGTTGAGCTTGTCCAGGAAGGCGGCCGACTGGTAGTAGGTCTGGCTCTTCAAGCTATGCTCGATCTGATCGAGTGCGAGCTTACGGGCATTAATTCTAAAAGTGCCTTGGAGCGCAGTCGTGCCGACGACGTAGCTTTCCGGTGAATGGGTGCTGCTGATGGATAGCGTGTTGACGATTTGCCGGGCCGACAGCAGGTACATCTCGCCGTCGTCCTCCCGGCCGACGTGAAGAAGCGCGAAGAAGCCTTCGAGCGGCATTCCTTTGTCGTCAACCACGTAGCTTTTGGGAATGTAGTGCGTTGTGCGGCGATCCTGAAAATATTTTGCCTGTATCACTCCGACGCGCGGCGGGACTCTATCGGTAAATCGCTGCGTGGTGGTGCGTCGCTGTATGAGAAAATCGGCCCCGTCGGTATCTACGCTCCGCTCGAGAACCCAGAACCGGTCGATGAGAAAAGAACGCGTACGCGCTTCTCCGACGGCGCCGTTCTCCATAATTTTGAGCCACGTCGGCCAGCTGTCTTCCACGAGATTGTCCTGTGCTTTCTGGGGTTTTGTCGGTGTCGGATTTGCCGCGAAAAGCACCTTACTCGTCTGTATTCAGTTTCTGGAGTTCCCCAAGGAAGATCGTGCCGATTTCGACGGCGCGTTCAGCGGTCTCCGGGTCCACATCCATGCCATGCGTAGCTTCGTTCATGGTGTGGAGGGCGTCGAGCATCTGCTCTGTGCTACTTGGCACCGATCCATTTCGATGCAGATCACGGAGCATTTTCATGATGCCGGTCGGCCGGTCGAAAGCGACGCCTCGCTTGTCCGCGAGATCGCGTACCGCGCGCTCGATTTCGATGCGTAGCTTGACCACGGACATCAGTGGAAATTCTCGCGCGAACTCCGCGGCCGTCGGGAGGGCATCCTCGAGTTGTGGCGGCAACGCAGCCGAGAGCTGATACTGGGCGACCCCCATCGGTTTGCTGGAGTCTCGCAACGCGTATTCCACGATCACCTCGTTGCGCCCTTTGCACAAGATGATGCCGATGGTCGGTTTGTCGTCGGGATGGCGCAATTGCTCGTCCACGGCCGAGAGGTAAAAGTTCATCTTTCCCGCAAATTCGGGTTTGAAGTCTTCGATCTTCAGCTCGATCACCACGAAGCAGCGAAGACGCAGATGATAGAAAAGAAGGTCCAAGTAGTAATCCTGCCCGCCGACTTCGAGGTGATATTGGCTGCCGACGAATGCGAAGCCCTTGCCGAGCTCGAGGATGAGTGAACGCAGATGCTCGACCAAACCACGCTCGAGGTCGCGCTCCAGCATGTCTGGGCCAAGCGAGAGGAAGTCGAACGTGTAGGGGTCTTTGAGGATTTGTTGGGCAAGCTCGGACTGCTCTGCGGGCAGGGTTCGCGAGAAATTGGTGAGGGCGCTTCCTTGCCGGGCAAAAAGCTTGCTTTCGATCTGATGGACAAGAACGTTACGACTCCAGCCGTGTTCAATTGCCTGCCGCGCGTACCAGGTGCGCTCTTCCTGCGTTTTGACGGCGTCGAGCAAACGGACGTTATGCCCCCATGGCAATAGTGCAACAACCTGTTGCACAAATTCGCCGTTGGGCCAGGCCTCGGCGAACGAGCGCATGTATTTCAGATTCCGGGGCGATAAACCGGTCATTTCCGGGAAAGCCAGGCGAAGATCGCCAGCCAGACGGTCGACCACCCGGGCACCCCAACCTTCGCGCTCCTGCCGTTCCAGGATGTCGCGCCCGATCGTCCAGTAGAGCGTCACTAGCTCGCGGTTGATCGACAAGCTGGCTCGGTGGCGTGCCGCCGCGATCTTCTGCTTCAGATCCCCGACGAACGCCGTGTAGCTTTGCGCGTCCACTTCGCCAGCGGAACCGAGCGCATCGCTGCGGCGAGGGGGCTTTCGCGGCCGCGAGCTCATGCGGCCTCTTTCAGTCGCTTCTTCGCCAGCATGGCGCGCACGAATTTGTCCCATTTCGCCATGCCAGCGCGTTTCTCGATCATATAGTGCCAGCGGTCGTAGTGCTTGGAGCTGACATCCTGTAGCGCGTGGTTCTGGAGGCGATCGCGGATTTCCTTCGACACGCCTGCCTTGCCGGCGAGCGTCTTGAACGTGCGCCGGAGATCGCGGTTTGTCGCATATGGAATCACGCCGCGATCTCGCTGCCGCCAAACAAAGCTATAAAGAGTGCCGTGGCTGACAGGCTTCGAGGGGTCCTTGGCGGAGGGGAAGAACCAGCCATACTCGTTCGGCTTGATCTTTTCGATCAGCTCGGCGGCAAGCAATGGCACTGGGACAGCGTGCGGCTGGAGGTTCTTGGTCTTCGACCAGTCGATGATTCGCTCACTGGCGTCCCATTGATTGACATGAAACCGCGCGATCTCCTCGACGCGCTGCCCTGTCAGCATGATGAGTTGCACCGCGCGGGGATAGGAGGGGTGGACCGGCGTGTCGGGGCTCTCCAGCCAGCGATAGAGTTGCACAAACTCGTCTTCGTCAAGCCAGCGCGTGCCCTGGATCTTAGGCTCGGTAGGAATGCCGGTTGCCGGATTGAAAGGGAGTCGAAAGCGTCTGGAAGACTGCTGCCGATAGTCGTTGTCAGACTTCATGCCCCAGCTAAAGGCGGCATGGAGATAGGAGCGCACATGGTCGGCCATTGATTTGGCACCGCGCTCGTAGATCGGGCGGATCAGCTCGATGATTTCCTCGGCCTCGATCTCGCGAGCGAGGCGGTTGCGTCCGAGCGTGTCGGCGATCTTGTTAAGGCCTTTTTCCGTTTCCTTCCAGGACGGCTTGCTCGCATCCTTGAGCGCGGCGACATAGCCTTCGAACAGATCAGCGACGGTGCCGGGGCGCGTGTCGGTAGCGATCTTGATGCTGCGACCCTTCTGGATGACGTCGGCGAAGTCGCGTTTGAATATTTCGCGTGCCTGGGCGAGCGATATGGAGGGATAAGCCCCGAGCTTCTTCTTGGTCCGCTTCCCATCGCGCCATTGCTGCGCCATCCAGTCGGCGGTGACGCGCTTCGGCATGGGCTTGAGGACAAGCACGAGGCGGCCGGTGCCGCGCCCTTCACCGTCGGCGAGATTTTCCTGTTTCTGACTTAGCTCCACCCGCTTCAACGCATGTCGGATCGCGGTGTCGGTCAGGCTTGGCATGGCGTTTCCTCCTGTGCCGCAACTGGGATCGGTCGAGGAGAAACGGGGATCGTTTGCTGGGATCGGAAAGCCGCTTTCAACCCCTCTTACCGCTCCCAATTTGCCATAGCCGCCCCCTGTGTGCAATGAAGAAAAAATCGGATATATCGTTGATGATTCATCGGTATTGAACGTGATCCAACGTGATCATAGGGTGGGTAGTGGGGTGGTTGTGCACCAGGATCAGCGCGGTCGCCGACAGCTCCAGCGCGCGCTTGATGACCTCGCGCGGATAGACCGGGGTGTGATCGACGGTGCCGGTCTGCTGCACTTCGTCGGCGATCAGCTGGTTGCGCTTGTCGAGGAAGAGCAGGCGGAATTGCTCCTTGTCGGCAAAGGCCATGCTGGAGCGGCAATAGTCGATCACTTCGTTCCAGGACGACAGCGCGTTGCGGCTGTTGACCTCGCCCTTGGCGACGCGGTGCGTTGCCGCCGCGATCAGCTTGAGCTGGTGGATCGCGCCTTCGCCGATGCCGTCGACCTCGCGCAGCCGCGCGACCGGCGCGTGCACCACCTCGGCGAATGATCCGAAAATCCTGATCAGCGCCTTTGCCAGCGGTTTGGTGTCGCGCCGCGGCAGCGCCGGAAACAGCGCCATCTCCAGCAGCTCGTAATCGCTGAGCGCATCCGCGCCGGCGCTGTAGAAGCGCTCGCGCAGCCGCTCGCGATGGCCGTGATAGTGCGGCGCATCCTCGGGCCTGCTCTTGTCGTGGTCTGTCCTGGCGGGCATCGGGCATAACCATGCAGTACGGCGCGCGTTTTGCAACCGGGAAGTGTCCGACCGCCGGCGGCTCGCTCATTGGCGCGGCCGCCGGGGCCTCGTCGTCTGCCTACGGCGAAAGCCCGCCCGGCGGGGTGCAGACCTCGACCAGGACATGGCCCGGCGCGGTGACATAGAAGTGCGGGACGCGGGCGCCGCCGCCACGATCCATGGAGGCGATCCTGCTCGGGTTTACGCCTGCGGCCTTCAGCTCGGCGTGCTTGGCTTCCACCTCTTCTGCCTCGTCGTAGTAGAAGCCGATATGGAAATTGGTGGGGTAGTCGGCCGGCTCGCCTGTCTTGCCGCGCATCACGGTCAGGATGAAATCCTCCTTGTTGCGCAGGACGACGAGGGCCTCGCCGCGCGAGGCATAAGGTGCAAAGCCGAAGAAGCGCTCGAAGAAGGCGGCAAGCGCGGTGACGTCCGAGGTCACGAGGTTGAGATGTTGCAGTCGCATAGGTGGTCTCCGTTCAGGTAAAGGAACGGACGGAGCGAGATTCCACACTGAGCGGCGGCCGAGATGACACGATGACATGACCCGCCGAGCAGCGTGACGATCGCGTCACTCTGTCCGGCCGTGGGTCCTACCGTGGAGACGGTGGCAGAATTCCTAGCAAGTCAGGAACAGGCCGGGCTTACCAATCCGGCCATGCCTTTTTCGGCGTGCTCTGGGTAGCAGGGTTCGCGCGCATCGGCAACGCCGGGAGCCGGTCAGGATGTTGCCGGCCCGGAGTCCCGGCGCCGTCCACGGTCGGGGCGAATGAGCCGTCGGAAAAAAATTCACACCAGCTGTCTTCGTTCTCCTGCCTCGTTCGTCTCAGCGCTGTCGGCCGGTCGCGTGGCCAGCCGATCTTCCGCAACTGGAGAATATCAATGTCCCGGACCAGACCTGAGCCGTCGCGTCGTGCCTTCGTTGCCACCGGCCTCGGAGCCGGCGCCTTGCTCGCCGCGCAAGCGGCGCCATCTCACAGCCAGACCAGGAGCTCGAAGATGGAAGCGACCATTCGCACCGGCAGCGACATTGCGACCCTCGTCAACGTTTTCACGGTCGAGCCGGACAACCAGCAAAAGCTGGTGCAACTCCTGAAGGAAGGCACCGAGACCTTCTTCAGCAAGCAGCCCGGGTTCATCTCGTCCAGCGTCCACGCCAGCAAGGAGGGCCGGCGCGCGATCAACTACTCGCAATGGGCAAGCGCAGGGGACATCGAGAATTTTCGCAAGGATCCGAGATTTGCGCCGTACATCCAGCGCCTTGCGGCGCTGTCGAAGGCCGAGACGATCCTGTGCGAGGTCGTCGAGGTCAATCACGCCTGATCGGTAACGGCGGTGCGGGGCGGTCCAAAAGATCGTCCCGCGAGCGCTCTTACGGTTCGAGGCCACGGCGCCGCGCCGGCAGGGGTATCGTGATGGCGACGACCCCGGCGAGAATGAGCGCCATGCCTGTAAGGGCCGACCAGGTGAAGCGTTCGCCGAGCCATGCCGTGCCGAGCGCCACCGCGAAGCCGGCGCGCAGATAGCTGCCGCTGGTCGTGCCGAGTGGGCCGAGCGTGCGGATCAAGCGGAAATAGATCACCATCGCGAGCGCAGTGCAGACCACCGCGAGGCCGACGACGGCCACGACCGCCTGCGAAGTCGGTGCCAGCGTCCAGGGTTGCTCGAGGACGAGTGCGGCAGGGACCATGAGGATCGCGGCACAGCTCATGGCGCCGGCCGCCGTGACGGTGGCGGGAAAGCCGGAGAACCGCTGCCCCCATATCGGTGCGAGCGCGTAGCAGAGGCTTGCGCCGAGCACGGCGGCCTGCGCCAGCGGGGCCGTCGTGCCCAAGGAGGACAGCGCATCGACGCCGATCGTGACGGCGACGCCCGCAAGACCGAGCGCGACGCCGATGATCTTCCGGGTGCTGATCGCCTGCCGCCCGCGTCCGGTCATCATCGCGATCGCGAGCACGAACATCGGCGGGGTCGCATTGAGCACGCCGGCGAGACCGCTTGCGATATGCAGCTCGCCCCAACTGATCAGGGTAAACGGCAGCGCGCTTTGCAGCAGCCCCTGCACGAAGAAAGCCGGCCACACCGGTCCTCGACCGGGAAGAGTGTGCCCCTGAGCGCGCGCGATCGCGATCAGGAGAATGGCCGCGATCGTCACGCGCGCGGCGACCATCGTGCATGGCGGGATTGTCGGGATTGCGACCTTGATCAGCGTGAACGAGCTGCCCCAGATCAGTGAGAGCAGCAGCAGAAGCCCGATCTCTAACGTGAGCGTGGTTTGTCCTGACGTCGTTGGTTGCGCCTGCGTGTGCATTGCGAATCTGCTCCGGGATGGACCGGGACCATGATCCGGCGCGGTGATGCAGGCTGGCCGAATTCGGACCTCATCGCCCGATCGAGTCCGATTCCAGCTACTCGGCGGGCTGCGTTGAAACTATTCTTCCGCCATGGCAACAGGCTCGGCACATCGGCAGACGCTGCCGCCGCATCTCGATTGGGAGACCTGCGATCGGGCGCGGCTGGCGCGGGCACGCGCGTTCGACGGGCTGTTCTTCTCCGGCGTTCGCTCGACGCGCATCTATTGCCGGCCGGTCTGTCCGGTTCGCCCCGCTCGCTCCGAGAACGTCACCTTTTATGCGACCGCCGCTGCCGCCGAGCGCGCCGGATTTCGCCCATGCCTGCGCTGCCGGCCGGAAACCGCGCCGGGATCGCCGGCCTGGATGGGAACGGCCACCACCGTCGCGCGCGGGATGCGCCTGATCAATGACGGATTCCTGGATCGCGCGTCGACGAAGGACCTTGCGGAAGTCCTGGGAGTCGGGCCGCGCCATCTGCTCCGCCTGTTCATGCGCCACGCCGGCGCGAGCCCGAGCGAGATCGCCGCGACCCGCCGTGTGCAGGAAGCCAAGCGTCTGATCGACCAGACCAGCATGACATTGGCGGAGATCGCCTTCGCCGCCGGTTTCGGCAGCGTTCGCAGATTCAACGATGCATTTGGCGCGACCTACAAGCGGCCGCCGTCGTCATTCCGGCGCCGCCACTAGGACGCCGAGCCAGGCATCACCCGATCTGCTTGCCGTGGTGTCGCAAGCAATGCCGCTGCATTTGATAATTGACTATTCGTTCCAGAATAACTATTGTCGTGTCATGGCAAGGACCAAGGAATTCGATCAGGACGAGGCGCTCGATGCTGCGATCGGTGTGTTTCGCGCGCACGGTTTCGAGGGGACCTCGACGCCGATGCTTGTCGACGCCATGGGGATCGGCCGCCAGAGCATCTACGATACGTTTGGCGACAAATGGCAACTCTACTGCGCAGCGGTGCGCCGCTACGTGGCCAGCGAGGTCGAAGCCCATCTTGCCGCGCTGCGGGGGCGGCCGCGCGCCATTGACGGCCTCAGGGCGATGATCGACCGCGTCGTTCGCGACGCGAACGAGGCTTGCCTGGGCATCGGCTCGATCAGTGAGTTCGGGCGCTCGCGGGATGACCTCACCAGCATCCATGCGGCGTCAGGCCGCGCGCTCCAGGGCGCCGTTTCGCAACGCTTGCGTGAAGCGCAGGCCGACGGCGACGTGGCGCGGGATCTCGACGCCGACGACGCAGCCGAGTTTCTGCTGGCGAATGTTGCCGGCATTCGCATCGCCGCGCGCGGTGGTGCCAGGCCGCGCCAATTGCGGGCGCTCGGAGCCATGGTTTTGCGCGCCCTCGTGTAATTTTTTGGTCAAATTTGGAACGATCGTTCAAAATAAGGAGAGCTCAAATGAGCAGCAAAGTCGCATTGGTGTTTGGCGGGGCGCGCGGCATTGGCGCCGCGATCGCGGTCCGTCTCGCACGGGACGGGTTCGATATCGCGCTGACCTACGTGTCGCGACCGGACAGTGCCGGCGAAATCGTGGCCGCGATCGAAAACGCTGGCCGCAAGGCCGTCGCGATCAAGGCCGATAGCGCCGATCCCGCCGCGATCCGCGCGGCCGTCGCGGAGACCGTGGACCGGCTTGGGGGCTTGATGCGGTCGTCGTCAACGCGGGTATTCTCCGCCTCGGTCCCGTGGAGCAGTTCAGCCTCGAAGACCTCGACCTCATTCTCGATGTGAATATCCGCGGCGTCTTTCTGGCCATCCAGGCGGCAGCCGGGCAGATGCGTGACGGCGGCCGCATCATCACGATCGGGAGCAACACCGCGATCCGGACAGGGACGCCGGGAGGCAGCGTCTATGCCATGACCAAGGCGGCCGTTGCCTCCATGGTCCGCGGCGTTGCGCTCGACCTGGCGCCTCGCCGGATCACGGTCAACAACGTCCAGCCGGGCCCGACCGAGACCGACATGACGGCCACGATGGTGTCGCGGCTGAAAGAGATCGTTCCGTTGAAGCGGGTCGGCGAGCCCGGCGAGATCGCCGCGCTGGTGTCATATCTCGCGGGCCCGGAATCCGGCTATATGACCGGGGCCAGTCTCACCATCGATGGCGGCTACGTGCTGTAAGAGGCCCGCCTCTGACGACGGATCGTCGTCGGCGAACAGGATGGCAGGATCGCGTCGCGGTCCTGCCAAGCCATCACCCGATCTGCTTCTCGCCGTGCCGCTTCGACAGCGTGAAGATCTCGACGCCCGTCGCGGTCACGCCGACGGAGTGCTCGAACTGCGCCGACAGCGAGCGGTCGCGGGTCACCGCGGTCCAGCCGTCGGAGAGGATCTTCACGTGCGGCTTGCCGAGATTGATCATGGGCTCGATGGTGAAGAACATGCCGGGCTTGAGCTGAACGCCTTCGCCGGGCCGGCCGATATGGATGATGTTCGGCTCGTCGTGGAACATGCGCCCGAGGCCATGGCCGCAGAAATCGCGCACCACGCTCATGCCCTGCGGCTCGACGAAGCTCTGGATGGCGTGGCCGATATCGCCGGTGGTGGCGCCCGGCTTGACCGCGGCGATGCCGCGCATCATCGCCTCATACGTCACCTCGATCAGCCGCTCGGCCTTGCGCGCGATCGGGCCGACCGCATACATCCGGCTGGAATCGCCGTACCAGCCGTCGACGATGAAGGTGACGTCGATGTTGACGATGTCGCCTTCCTTCAACGGACGGTCGCCCGGCATGCCGTGGCAGACCACGTGGTTGAGCGAGGTGCAGGTCGAGTAGCGGTAGCCGCGATACATCAGCGTCGCCGGATAGGCGCCGTGGCTGAAGGCGAAGTCGCGGACGAACTGGTCGATGCGCTCGGTCGGCACGCCGGGTCCGACGATGTCGGTGAGCTCGTCGAGGCACTTCGCCACCAGCGCGCCCGCCTTGTGCATGCCGGCAAAGGCGCTCGGCCCGTGCAGCTTGATCTGTCCGGTCTTGCGCAGGGAGGTATCGGAGGCTTCGACGTAGCTCATGCGGGGCTGGTCTCGATGTCGGCGGAAGGGCTTGATTTCAAGGCCATAATCTAATGATCACGCGCCCTCATGCAAGTCGGGCGTGCCTCTTGCGCCCGAAACAGGGCCTAATTCGGGACTTCTACGGTGGTTTCCACCGGCAGGGCGCCGCCCCGGACGCGAATCTCGCGGACGGGATAGGGAACCCGGATACCCTCGCGCTTGAAGGCCTCCCACAGCGCCAGCATCACGTCGCTCTTGACGCCATCCATGCCGTCGGGGTCCGCGATCCAGAAGGTCAGCGAGAACTTCATCCCGGCTTCCGCGAACTCGGTCAGGATGCTGTTGGGCGGCTTGCCCTTCTGCGCGCGGGGATGGGCGGCCGCGGTCTCCGCGGCGAGCTTGCAAACCAGCCGCGGGTCGGCGTCGTAGTTGGTGCCGAAGGCGATCTTCACCAGCGTGTTCTTGTCGGTATAGGTCCAGTTGACGACCTTCTGCGTCACCAGGTCCTCGTTCGGCACCAGGAATTCGCGGCCGTCGCCGGCGGCGACGGAAATATAGCGCGTCTTCATCGCGCTGATGCGTCCGGTGTTGTCGCCGATGGTGACGAGGTCGCCCGGCTTTACCGACTTGTCCGCGAGCAGGATGATGCCCGAGATGAAGTTGGCGACGATCTTCTGGAGGCCGATACCGATGCCGACGCCGACTGCGCCGGAGAACACCGCGAGCGCCGAGAGATCGATGCCGACCGCGCCGAGCGCGATCACGATTGCGATGGCCAGCAGCCCGATGCGGATGATCTTGACCAGCAGCACCTGCACCGATGGCGTCAGATCGGTGGTCGAGTTGATCCGGCTCTCGGCGAAATTGCTGGCGATGTTGGTGGCCCAGAGCGCGATCAGCAGCAGCGCGCCGGCCTTGATCACCAGCAGCGGCGTCAGCCGCAGGCCGCCCAGCACGATCGCGAAGGAATCGAGCAGGTCGACCGTGGCATCGAGCTGTCCGATGATGGACAGCGCCGCGACGAACCACGCCGTGATCGACACCAGCTTGACGATGAAGGCGTTGCGCAGCACCGAGGTCACGAGCCGGATCGCAAGCCAGGCCAGGCCCAGCTTGGCGGCGACCATCAGGAGATAGCTGCGGCTCGGCCAGGTCGCGTGATACATCACCACGCGGGAGATGATCACCATCAGGGTGAACACCGCCGTCGAGGCGCTGGAGACCATCACCCGGGCGAAGTGCCGGAGCGGCAGCGGCCAGCGCATCGCCAGCGACGTCATGTCGACGCGGTTGCGAACCCCGGCTTCCGCGGCATAGGCGATGCCGGCCGCGGCCAGGATCAGGCCGAATTGCAGGTAGAACCAGGGTGAGGAGATTTCCGCCCCGACGCTGCGCGCGGTGGTCTGCACGAACTCCATGAAGTCCTTGAGGTCCATGTCCATCGGTCTCGTTGGCAAGCAGGCGGGAGGATTTGATTCGAGGGCGCCGCCGAATCCCACAAAGGGCGCCGCCGGGCCATCGATACACCGCCAAGTGAAGCGCGTTAAGGCCGCAAAATACGGGCAGATTGCCGCGAGCGGGAGAAAATGGGTTGGCGTGGGAGTCTGCCGACGATAAGGATGCAATTCCAGCGATTTGTACCCGGAAGGTGGATGGCTTCCCTCGACTCTGTCAGCCTCGCCATATTGCTCGGCGCCGTCCTCGTCATGGCCGGTATCCTGTCGAGCCTGCTTGCTCTGCGCTTCGGCGCGCCCCTGCTGCTCGTCTTCCTCGCCATCGGCATGCTCGCGGGCGATTCCGGCCCCGGGCAGCTGCAGTTCGACGACGTCCGCACCACCTATCTGGTCGGCTCGGTGGCGCTCGCCCTGATCCTGTTCGACGGCGGCCTGAAGACGCGCTTTGCCAGCATCCGCACCGTGCTCGCGCCCTCCGTCGTGCTCGCGACCGTCGGGGTGCTTCTGACCGCGCTGATCACGGCGCCGTTCGCCAAATACGCGCTCGACCTCAACTGGACGGAATCGCTGCTGGTCGGTGCCGTCGTGGCCTCGACCGACGCGGCGGCAGTGTTCCTGCTGGTGCACACCCAGGGCCTGCGTCTGCGCCCGCGCGTCGGCGCGACGCTGGAGGCCGAATCCGGCACCAACGATCCCTTCGCGATCTTCCTCACCCTGATGCTGGTCGAATACATCTCGCTGGGATCGAGCTCCGCGGGCCACGTGGCGATGGAGTTCATCCAGGAAGCGGTGCTGGGCGCCGTCGTCGGCGTGGTCGGCGGACGCCTCGTCGTCGTCGCGCTCAACCATGTTGCGCTGCCGCAGGGCCTGCATGCGCCGTTCGTGACCACCGGCGCGCTCGTGATCTTCGGCGGCTCGCAGATCATGCACGCCTCCGGATTCCTCGCGGTCTATCTCGCCGGCATCATCATCGGCAACCGCCCGACCCGCGCGCATAATTCCGTGATGGCGTTCCTGGATGCCGCGACCTGGCTGGCGCAGATCGTGATGTTCGTGCTGCTGGGTCTGCTGGTTTCGCCGAGCCGGCTCGGCGCCAGCGCGTTGCCGGCGGTCGCCGTCGCATTCGTCCTGATGCTGGTCGCGCGGCCGGTCGCGGTGTTCGTGTGCCTGGCGCCGTTCCGCTTCAACTGGCGCGAGAAGATCTTCATCGCCTGGACCGGCCTGCGCGGCGCGGTCGCGATCTTCCTGGCGTCGATCCCGATGCTGGTCGGCCTGTCGAAGGCCTATCTCTATTTCGACGTCGCCTTCGTCGTCGTCATCATCTCGCTCCTGCTGCAGGGCTGGACGCTGGCGCCCGCTGCGCGCAAGCTGCACGTGGCGCTGCCGCGCGCCGAGCGTGGTCCGCGCCGTGTCGAGCTGGATCTGCCCGGTCAGCTCGAGCAGCAGCTCGTCGGCTATCCGGTGCGGCCCAAGAGCCTGTACTTCCGCCGCGGTCTGATCCCGTCCTGGTCCAAGCCGACGCTGGTGATCCGCAACGAGAACATCTTGACCCCGACGGAAGCCGAGCCGATCGCGCCTGGCGACTACATCTATCTGCTGGCCCCGCCGGAAAAGGCCGAGTCGCTCGACCGCTTCTTCGTCGACATGCAGCCGAGCTCGGCGCCGGATCCGCATTTGCTCGGCGACTTCATGGTCTCGGGCGAACACACGCTGGCCGAGCTTGCCGAGATCTACGGCGTGAAAGTCGGCGAGGATGACGGCAAGCTGACCCTCGCCGACTATTTCGACGTCCACCTCGACCGCGCGCCGAAGGAGGGCGCCGAGCTGCCGCTGGACGAGATCGTGCTGGTCGCGCGCAGCATCTCCGGCGGCCGCGTCAACGTCGTCGGCCTCCGCCTGCCGGAGGACGAGGAAACGCCCGCGCTGCTGACGCGCCGGCAAGCGCTGCGGCGCAAGCTCGCGGATTTGTGGACGTCGGTGGCGGGGGTTTAGCGCCGCGCTCTGCGCTCGCAATGACGGGAGTGGGCTACAACCGCTACGTCAACACCTTCACCCCGCCGAACGACGTCACCCGCCCCTGCTTCAGCATCACGATCTGCGTCGCGAGCTGGCGCAGCTCGGCGACGTCGTGGCTGACATAGACCATGGGGACATTGGCCTCGTCGCGCAGCCGCACCAGATAGGGCAGGATCTCCAGCTTGCGGCCCTCGTCGAGCGCCCCGAGCGGCTCGTCGAGCAGCAGCAGGCGCGGCCTCGACAGCAGCGCGCGCCCGAGCGCCACGCGCTGGCGTTCGCCGCCGGAGAGCTTTCCTGGACGGCGATCAAGAAGCGCGCCGATGTCGAGCAGCTCGATGATGCGCTTGTGCTGGGCCGGATCGGGCGTGAGGCCGTTCATCCGCCGGCCGTAGTCGAGATTCTGCGCGACGTTGAGATGCGGAAACAGCCGCGCGTCCTGGAACACGTAGCCGATGCGGCGGCGCCAGGTCGGCACATGAATGCCGTCCGCGGTGTCGTCGACGGTCTCGCCGTCGATCACGATAGTGCCGCGGTCGGGCCGCAGCAGGCCCGCGATCATGTTGACCAGCGAGCTCTTGCCGGCGCCCGACGCGCCGAACAGACCGATGACGCGGCCTTCGCTGGTGAAGGTTGCGGAGAGCGAGAATTCGCCGAGCTGCTTTTCGATGTCGACGCGCAGCATGGTCAGTTCCCGTGCAGGCGCTGTGTGGCGCGGCGGGCGAACCATTCGGCGGCGATCAGCGCGCCGAGCGCGAGCACGATCGAGATGATCACGAGTCGCCCCGCGGCCGCGTCGCCATCGGGCGTCTGGATCAGCGAATAGATCGCCGAGGAAATCGTCTGGGTTTCGCCGGGAATGTTGGAGACGAAGGTGATGGTCGCGCCGAACTCGCCGATCGCCTTGGCAAAGCCCAGCACCATGCCGGCGAGCACGCCGGGCAGCGCCAGCGGTAGCGTCACCGTGAAGAACACTTTCCAGGGCGCCGCGCCCAGCGTCTCAGCCGCCTGCTCGAGCCGGCGGTCGATCGCCTCTATCGACAGCCGCATCGGGCGCACCAATAGCGGAAACGACATCACGCCGCAGGCGAGCGCCGCCCCGGTCCAGCGGAACGCGAAGACGATGCCGAGGTAGTCGGCGAGGAAGCCACCGACGAGTCCCTTGCGGCCGAAGGTAAGCAGCAGCAGATAGCCGGTGACGACAGGCGGAAGAACCAGCGGCAGATGCACGACGGCATCGAGCACCGACTTGCCCCAAAAATCCTTGCGCGCGAGCAGCCATGCCAGCGCAATGCCGAACGGGGTTGCCACCAGCGTCGCGATGACGGCGACCCTGAGCGAGAGCAGGATCGCCGTCCATTCGGCGGGAGAGATGTCGAGCACGAAAAATCAGGTTGTCGGGCTAACCAGGAACTTGAAGCCGTATTTTTCAAGAATGGTCTTGGCAGCGGTCGAGCGCAGGAAGGCGAGATAGTCGTTGATCTCGGGCTTCGCGGTCGTGGTCGCGGCGACGGGATAGATGATCGCGGGATGCGAGTCCGCCGGGAAGGTGCCGACGATCTTCACGCCCGGCTCGACCTTGGCGTCGGTGGAATAGACGATGCCGAGATTGGCTTCGCCGCGGGCCACCAGCGTCAGCGCGGCGCGAACGCTCTCGGCCATCGCGAATTTCGGCTCGGCGGCCTGCCAGGCGCCAAGCTTCTCCAGCGCCGCCTTGGCGTATTTGCCGACCGGCACCGACTTGACGTCGCCGGTCGCGATCTTGCCGTCGCCGGCGAGCTTGGCGAGGTCAAAACCCTGCGCGATCGTGACGTTGTCGATCTTGGAGTCCTTCGGCGCGATCAGCACGATGCTGTTGCCGAGCAAATTGACGCGGGTCGGTTCGTTGATGGTCTTCTTGGAGATGGCGTAGTCCATCCAGTCGGTGTCGGCGGAGACGAACACGTCGGCCGGCGCGCCCTGCTCGATCTGCTTGGCGAGCACCGAGCTCGCGGCATAACTGACGCTGAATTTGACGCCGGTCTTGGCGGTATAGGCGGCGTCGATCTCATCCAGCGCGTTCTTCATCGAGGCGGCGGCGAACACGGTTATGGTCTTGTCCTCGGCGGCGGCAGGCGAGAGGATCGCGCCCGCGAGGATGACGAAAGCGGTGAAAAGTCCTGCAATACGAATCATGGATGCGCTCCGTGCGAGCTCGCGCGCAAATCGCACGCGCAACTGCGTTGGGTGGGTCAGGCCGTGCGACGGGCGGAAGCGCTGTTCCACGTGTCCCCGCAACGGCTTACGGCCGGCGGGGATATCGCAGGTGCGAAGATAGCAGGCTAAGCCCTCAGGTCAAAGGCGGCCGTTTGTCCAACCAAGCGACTTATTGGACCGGCAGGATCGCGATCGACAGCGAATTGTCCTTGGCGCCGCTGATCTGGACCACGAAGGGCTGCGCCGACAGCTCGTATTTCATGGTCTTGCGGATGCCGTCGCAATCGGTCGCGCCGCTGAAGGCCACGGGCTTGAGGAAATGCCCGTCCTGGACCACGTCGACCCAGGCTCCGGAGGACAGGCTGACCGTGTAGAGCCCGGCCTTCGGTGCCTTGATGCTGGTGAAGCCCGCGAAGGTGCCGTCCTTCGGCGCCCGCTCCGGCGGCGTCGGCAGCTTTGCCTCCGCGGGCGCAACCAGCCCCAGCGTGATGGCCGACGACGGCAACGCCGCCTGCTCGCTCCCCGAGACGAGCTTCGCGCGGTCCGGCGCGGTGAGCGCGGCGCGCTCACGCTCGATCGGCCATTTGAACTTGTCGCAGCCGCTCGGCTCCTCGGCGGCGAGAGCGGTGGTCGCACTGAGCGAAAGCGCAGCGAGGAAGGTGAGGACGCGCATGTCAAATCTCATCGTTGGCCACGCGAAAGACGCGGGGCTCGCGGTCAGGCTTGTCGAACGGCGGGGTGCGCATCCCGGGATGCCGCGGGCTTACGGCCGCGCGGCAAGGCGATCCTAGCGCATTTGGGCGGCGCGAACCAACCAACTAGTTCGTCATCCCGGGGCGCGCGTAGCGCGAGCCCGGGATCCATAGCCACAGGCAGGAATTTGACGACGATTCGGAGTTGCCGGCTCGCGCCACAACCACTCCTGTGGCTATGGGTCCCGGGTTCGCTTCGCCGGGGACGACAGCGGTCGTGCGGCGGCAGCTTGCCCTACGGCTTCGCATCCGCCGCGTGCAGCACGACTTTGCAAGCTGCCGGCATCTGCGCCAGCGTCATCGGCGGCTTTGGCTTCGGCGGCTCCGGCGGGGGCTTCGGATGCAGCACGTCGTCACTGAACCAGTAGGCGAGGTCCGACGGCTTGCAGCCTTCGTCCTCGGATTGCGACGACTGGCCTTCGCATTCGCTCGAGCCCGCCGGGCAGCGCATGCGGATGTGGAAGTGATAGTCGTGGCCCCACCAGGGCCGGATCTTCCACAGCCACGAGCGGTCGCCCTTGGCCTCGCGGCACAGCGCCTTCTTGATCGCGGGATTGACGAAGATGCGCTGCACCGCCGGCTCCTGCGCCGCGTCGCGCAGCACCAGCACGTGGCCAGGCGTGAACACCTTGGGGTCGATGTCGAGCCGGTCCTCGCGCACCATCATCACCGCCGACATGTCCTCGCGCTCCTCGCGCGCCAAACGACGGTCCGGCATCGGCGTCAGCCAGATGTCGGCATCCAGGCCAATTTGATGGCTGGCATGGCCCGACAGTGCCGGCCCGCCGCGCGGCTGGCCGATGTCGCCGACCAGAATGCCCGGCCATCCCGCGTCCTTGTGCGCTCTGGCCGCGAGCCGCTTGATCAGCGCGATCATGTCGGGATGGCCGTAATTGCGGTTACGCGACAGCCGCATCACCTGCCAATTGTCGCCGTTGAGCGGCATCTGCATGGCGCCGCCGATACAGCCCTTGCTGTAGGAGCCGATGACATGAGCCGTTCCCTTCGACGGCAGTAGCTTTCGCGCGAACAGCTCCTTGGCGCCGATGCTGGGATCGTTTGGATTGGCGAGCGGCGGCAGCGGCTTTGGGTTGACGCTGCCCTTGTCCTGGGCCAGCGCGGCGCCGGCGGTCAGGAACGTCATGACAAGCAGGAGAGGGGCGAGGCGGCGGGGACTCATGCTGTCATCCTTATAGCGCAACGCGGCGTCAGGGTTAAGAAACAGTCCTTCGGCCGAAATATTGTCCGAAAGTCGCAGTTCCCTGCGCGCGGCCGCCCAATTTTTAACGGTGCGATAACCCTCTCGTGCATTGACCAAAATTCGTGCGTGGAATGCGTGCTCACGGCCTTCTGCATGCATTGGCGCGCGATCTCGGAAATGATTCAAGGCAGCGCGCAATTTTGCGTCATCGCGTTCTCCGATGACGACGATGTGATGGGCTTGGCGCGCCCGGCGGCGCTGCCGCGCCGCGCAAAGCGGCAATAAGGGCTGCTTTGCTGCGGCCACCAGACCGTGCGACCGACCGACCAGCGGCCCAAGATTACTTTTTTTCAGACACTTGCCCCAAAACTTGCGGCCACTGGGCGCGATTGGGACGTAAAGAGTTGAGTTTGGGGTCTCGAAAAACAACAAAGCGAAAGGGAGGCGTGCGCGCCCGGGCTGGCCGACAGCCGCGCAAGCCGCGCTTCGCGCGCGCGCCTCGGCCCGTTTCCGAACGCGACGAACTCCTGCGCAGCCGCGCCGAGGCGGAGGCGGCGATTGCCGAGGCCCGCAAATCCCATGAGCGCCTGCGCCAGGCCATCGACCTCCTGCCGCAGGGCATCGTGTTTCTCGATGCCGAGGGCCGTTACGTGCTCTGGAACAGGAAATACGCCGAGATCTACAGCAAGACCGCCGATCTGTTCGAGGAAGGCGCGCGCCTCGAGGACACGCTGCGCATCGGCGTCGCGCGTGGCGACTATCCCGAGGCTGCCGGCCACGAGGACGAGTGGATCGCCGAGCGGCTGCAAAAGCTCTATCAGCCCGGCGCGCGCCACGAGCAGATGCTCGCGGACGGCCGCGTCATCCTGATCGACGAGCGGCTCACCGACGACGGCGGCGTGGTCGGCCTGCGCGTCGACATCACCGAGTTGAAGCAGCGCGAGGCCTCGTTCCGCCTGCTGTTCGACGGCAATCCCGTCCCCATGATCGTCTGTGCGCTCGATGACGAGCGCATCCTCGGCGTCAACGACGCCGCGATTTCCCATTACGGCTATAGCCGTGCCGAGTTCGAGAAGCTGAAGATCCGCTCGTTGCAGGCTTTCGACAGCGAGCCGCCCTGGACCACCGATCGCTCCAGCGAGGAGCAGGCCGCACGCACCTGGAAGCACGTCAAGGCCAACGGCGCGCTGATCGACCTTGCGATCTATTCCCGCGAATTGACCTATGCCGATCGGCCCGCGGTGCTGCTCGCACTGATGGACATCACCGAACGCAAGCGCGCCGAGGCGCGGCTCGCCTTCATGGCCCAGCATGACGGGCTGACCGGCCTGCCGAACCGCAATCTTCTGCGCCAGCAGGTGGACGAGATGCTGCTGCATATGCGGCGCAGCTCCGACAAGGTCGCGCTGCTGATGCTGGGGCTGGACAATTTCAAGGCGGTCAACGACACGCTGGGACACGCGGTCGGCGACAAGCTGCTGCGCGGCGTCGCCAAGCGGCTGCGCTCGACCTTGCGCGAGGAGGACGCGCTGGCGCGGCTGAACTCCGACGAGTTCGCGATCGTGCAGAGCGGGCTGACGCGTCCCGAGGACGCGGTGATGCTGGCCAAGCGCCTGCAGGAAGCCATCGCCGATCCCTACCTGCTCGACGGCCATTCCGTGGTGATCGGCGCCTCCATCGGCATCGCGATGGCGCCCGGCGACGGCGATGATTCCGAAAAACTGCTCAAGAGCGCCGACATGGCGCTGTCGCGCGCCAAGGCCGATGCCCGCGGCACCTTTGCGTTCTTCGAGGCCGCGCTCGACGCCAAGGCGCAGAGCCGGCGCAAGATCGAGGTCGAGCTGCGCGACGCGATCCAGAACGACGTGCTGCGCCCTTATTACCAGCCGCTGATCGACCTCCAGAGCGGCCGCATCACCGGCTTCGAGGCGCTGGTCCGCTGGCCGCACGCCGAGCGCGGCATGGTCTCGCCGGCCGAGTTCATTCCGGTCGCCGAGGAAACCGGGCTGATCAATCCGCTCGGCGGCCTGATGCTGCGCCGGGCGTGCCTGGACGCCGCAACCTGGCCCGACGATGTGCGCGTCGCCGTCAATCTGTCGCCGCTCCAGTTCCGCAGCGGCAATCTGCTCTCGGTGGTGACGGACGCGCTGAAACTTTCCGGCCTGCCGGCGCGGCGGCTCGAGCTCGAGATCACCGAGACGCTGCTGCTGGAGAAGAGCGCGCAGGTGCTGGCGACGCTGCATGCGCTGCGCGCGCTCGGCGTCCGCATCTCGATGGATGATTTCGGCACCGGCTATTCCAGCCTCAGCTATCTGCGCAGCTTCCCGTTCGACAAGATCAAGATCGACCAGTCCTTCGTGCGCGATCTCGGCGCCAATCGCGAGGCCCAGGCGATCATCCGTTCCATCGTCAGCCTCGGCAAAGGCCTTGGCGTCACCATCACCGCCGAGGGCGTCGAGACCGAAGCCGAGCTGAGCTGCCTCCGCGCCGAGGGCTGCGACGAGGGCCAAGGCTTTCTGTTCAGCAAGGCCCGGCCCAATGCCGAGATCATCAGCCTGCTCGCCGCCCAGCGCGGCATGGACGGTGAGACCGCGCTGGTGGCGTGACCGGCGTTTCACCTCTCCCCGCTTGCGGGGAGAGGTCGGATCGTCTCGGCGATGCGAAGCATCGTCCGGTGCGATCCGGGTGAGGGGGTACAGGTCCCACGACGATCGCACGTGTGGAGAGTGGCCCCTCACCCCAACCCTCTCAGCGCGAGCGAAGCTCGTCGCGGCCCCGCGAAGGGCGGGGCGAGGGAGCGCGCCGGCGCTCCGCGTCAGTTGCCCGCCAAGATCGCCTTCCCCACATCCTCATAATGCGTATCCCGCGCCTGGATCTGCTGCGTGATCGCGTGCATGTCACGGAACCGCCGTTCGAACGGATTGCTGCGGAATACCGCGGTCGCGCCGGCCATGTGATAGGCGGCGTCGACCACCTTGGCCGATTGATGGATGGTCCAGGTCGCAGCGAGCCGCACCGCGCTGCGATGTGCCGCGCTGAACTCGCCGGTCGCGCAGAGGTCGCGCCACATCGCATTCGCCGTCGCATAGAGATAGGCGCGCGCAGCGCGTAAGTCGCCCTCGGTGCGGCCGATCAGGCCCAGGACCGCCTGGTTGTCGCGCATCGCGCTCGCTGCCAGCGACTGGTGCTTTGCCCGCGACAAGGCGATCGCGGCATCCAGCGTCGCGCGCGCGACGCCCAGCGACACCGCGGCAAAGCCGAGGCTGAAGGTCGAGCCGGTGCCGATCCTGTAGAGCGGACCCGTCTCGCGCAGTGCGGACGGCACGTCGCGGAACGCGGTGAAGCGCTCGGGGATGAAGAGGTCGCTCACTTCATAGGCATCCGTACCGGTGCCGGCGAGCCCGATCGCCTGCCAGACGTCATGCAGCACCGCGCTCGCGACCGGAAACAGGATGGTGCGCACCTCCGGCGAGCCATCGGCGTTATTGCGTGGCGTGCCCTCGGCATCAACGATGCGCACATGCGCCCCCAGCCAGCTCGCCTGTCGCGAGCCCGAGGCAAAATCCCAGCGCGCCGTGACGCGATAGCCGCCCTCGGTCGCACGCGCCCCATGCGCGATCGCGCCCCAGGCGAGGATGCCGGGGCCTTCGTTGAATATCTTGTGCGCGGTGTCGTGATCGAGCGAAGCCGCGATCATGGCGCAGACGCTGCATTGGCCGAGACACCATGCGGTCGAGGCATCCGCCTTCGCGATCTCCTCCAGCATCTGCATGAAGATGTCGATGGGGGCCTCGGCACCGCCGAGACTCTGCGGCAGCAGCGCGCGATAGAGCCCGTTCTCGATCAGCGCCGAGACGACAGCCGGCGTCAGCCGACGGGAGCGCTCGATTTCGTCCGCCTCGCGCGCAATCAGTGGCGCGATGGCGCGGGCACGTTCGACGAGACCAACTCCGGGAGTTGCGTTCATGTCAGCGTCTCCTCGCCCATTTTGCCGTCTCTTGTAGCCCGGATGGAGCGAAGCGAAATCCGGAGACTTTGGAAACCGCAATGTTGAACCCGGATTGCGCTTCGCTCCATCCGGGCTACGTCACTATGGCGACGCGTTGTCCAACGATCGCTCCATGATGATCGTGCGTTCGTCGCCATGATAACTGTCGCGCACGGCAGTGAATCCAAGCCGTGCGTAAAAAGTCTCAGCGGTGACCGAAGAGGGAACGGTCAGCGAAGCGGTGTTCCGCTCGCGCGCCGTACGCTCGATCTCGGCCATCAGCAGCTTGCCGATGCCCTGGGCCTGGACGTCGGGAGCCACGAAGACCGTCCGGACCACGCTTCCGTCAAGGCTTGCCGTTCCAACCACGCGGTGGCCGATGGTGGCGACGAAAACGGTGCGTCTACCGATCAGCTCCCGCACGGCGTCTGGACTGAAGCTGCGTTCGACCCGTGCGATGATCTCGTCCGTATAATCCTTGGCATTTGTCTCGCGCAGCGCCCGCAAAATGACCTCGCTTATCTCGCCGGCGTCATCCTCGCGCGCAGACCGGATCGTGCATTCCATGGTCGCTCCACTCGCTCAGAAGTCACACCTTGCCTCGTCAGGCCGCGGCGCGGCCAAGGTCGAGCGATTGCTTGCGTTTGGTCGGAAAGCTCAGCGCCACCGCGACGGCGGCGAGCCCGATCGCGAAGGAGCCGGCATGCAGCCATGTGTAGCGCTGGAAATTGTCGAACACGAGCCCACCGGCCCAGGGACCCAGCGCCATACCGAGGCTGGCAAAGGCCGACACCGCGCCGAACACGGTGCCCATGATGCGCACGCCGAAGTACTCGCGGACCAGCACCGCATAGAGCGGCATCACCCCGCCATAGGCGAGACCGAATACGACCGAGAGCGCGTAGAATTCGCCGAGCTGGGCTACCGCGAGGTAGGTCGCGATGCACATCGCCTGCACGAACAGGCCGCCGACCAGCACGGGCTTGGCGCCGATGCGATCGGCGGCCGCGCCGAGCAGCAGGCGTCCGCCGAGCCCGGAGATGCCGGCGACGCTGTAGACCGTCACCGCCGTGAGCGGGGCGATGCCGCACACCATCGCATAGGACACCATGTGGAAGATCGGGCCGGAATGCGCCGCGCAGCAGGCGAAATGCGCGGCCGCGAGCGCGATGAATTGCGGCGTGCGCAGCGCCTGTGCTGCGGTCAGCTCGATCTCCGGGGCCGCGTCGGTGCTTGCCGGGCCAGCCGCCTGCGGCGCCGGCCGTACCAGGAAGCAGGCCGGGATCAGCAGCGCCCACGCCGCACAGCCGATCACCAGCATCGCGGTGCGCCAGTCATAGGCCGTGATCAGCCAGCTTGCGGTCGGCGCGATCGTCACCGGCGACACGCCCATGCCGGCGGAGACCAGCGCGACTGCCAGGCTGCGGTTCTTCTCGATCCAAGCGCTCGCGAGCGCCATCATCGGCGCGTAGAAGCTGCCGGCAGCGACGCCGATCAGCACGCCGAAGAACAGCTGGAATTGCCACAGGCTGGTCGCCTGGCTCGCGGTGACGAGACCGAGGCCCAGCAGCAGGCTTCCGGCAAGCACCACGATGCGGGTGCCGAACCGGTCCGACAGCGTGCCCCAGAAGAACGCGGCAACGCCCATGCAGAGGAAATCCAGCGTCGCCGCCGCCGACACGCCGGCGCGCGACCAGCCCATCGCTTCGGAGATCGGCTGCAGGAAGACCGCAAGCGACAGCATCGTGCCGAAGCCGACGCAGGTCATCAGCGCTCCCGCGGCGACAACGACCCAGCCATAGTCGAATCCTGACGGCTTGCTCATGCGTTTCCCCTGCGCTTTTGGTCTTGTTGATGGTGCGCGCGGGGATGGTGGCCTATCTGCCAGCGGAGGGCAAGGTTACTCGCAATGCGCGCTTCCTCGCCGTCAACGGCAGCAGGGCATGATTTGAGCGAGCGTGAGCACAAATCAGCAATGCGATGGGCCGCTGTAACGTCGACTTAGGATGTGTCTTGTGCCGCAGTTTCGTTCCCGTAAGCCGAGATCAGACTGATGTAAGCCTGGAAATCCGTGCCGGTCATATTCAGGGAGCGGCTGCACTGTTGGAGGGCTTCTTCATATTGTCGGAGGTGCAAGTGTGCGACGCAGAGAAGCCGCGCCGCGATGGTATCCTGCAAGACGGCCAGGTTTGCGAGGTCGCCGTCGAACCGATCCGACCAGATGTCGCGGGCGGTCTGGAGGTCGGTCAGTGATACGTTGACCCGCACCTGGTCTCCGTTGCGTTTCACCGCGCCCCGCACGGCCCAGCGGACGCGGAGATCCGTCCCGAGCTGCTGCAAATCGATCACCTTCTTCTTGTAGGTCAAGGCGGTGTCGCGTCCAACAACGAGAGTGGCGGGCGTTCGCGCGAGGTCGGTCGTCAAGCCTGTCGAGATCAAGTCGGCAAAGGAGTCCTGCGCCGGACCGTCGTTGAGGCTGGCGAAGGGCAACACGACGAGAGAGAGGCGAGGCGCGATCTCGGGCCTGACTGTCGGCTGTGCCTGGATGTTTTGAGCTTCCCGTTGTGCGTCGGTACGGACCGTCTTCCAGGCATTCCAGTATCCGGCGACGCCACCGGCAATTGCGCCGATGGCGGCGACCGACGCCAGCACGCTGCCGACGAGCTTCAGACGGCCCCTGAGGTCCTCCAGCCAGCCGGCGGATCGCCGTTCGCCAACAGCGTGCGCATAGGTAACCGGGACCGCAACTGCTGCCGTGATTCCTGGTCGCCGATTCTCATCGTGCACGGCGCCCACGAAACGAAAGCCCTTGCGTGGAAATGTCTTGATAAGACGTTGTTGCTGACCGGAGTCACCGATCGCGCGCCGGACGGCGTTCAGCCGCGTCGTCAGCGCCGCATCGGATACGATCCGGCCATTCCAGATCGCGTTGACGAGATCGTCCTTGCTGACGACGCGATCTCTGCTGCGGATCAGATGTTCGAGCAGATCGAGAACCTGGGGTGTCGTGGGCACCACATCGAGCCCGCGCCGCAATTCGCGCCGCTCGGTGTCCAACGCACAGTCCTCGAAGAAATAGCGCATGGCACCATTCTCCAAGTCTGCCCTCTCACCTCCGAGGGCGCGGGAGCAATTATCCGTGGACAATAAGCCTTCGGTCGCGAAAATGTAAGCCGCCAACATCGGTCCACCCCGTCAGGGGGTAGCGGAGCCGTGCTTTTCCGGAAGGCCCGCTGCGCAGAGAGCCTTCTCGAAGATCGCGAAGTCATCTGCCCGGCGAAACGGCGCCAGATTCCCGAGATTGGCACGAAGATCCGGATTGCATTCAAGGGCTTGCAGGAGGGATCGTTGCGCTTGGTCATGCCGCCCGGCGAGTGCGTTGCTGGCTGCGGACATGCAGGTCACGAGCAGGAAACTCGTTTGACCACGCAATGCGCTCTCGGCGCATGATGCCGCCGCGTCATAGCGGCCCGCCAGAAAATGCGCATACGCCATGGCCCCCTGCGCGTCGTAGTACATGGGCGGATCGAGCGGGCTAAGTCTCACGGCATGTGCGGCGTGCTCGAGGGCGAGATCCGGCTCTCCCCGCCAAACCCTCAACCAGGCACTGGTGGCCCAGGCTTGCGCGAAGTTTGGGTTTTCAGCCAAAGCTCGATCCACGAAAGCAGCCGCGTCGTCGAACTCATGGCCTATGAAGGCGAGTGCATATCCACCTACGGACAGCGCAACCGGATCATTTGTCCCCAGTTCTACGGCCTTCCGGGCCAGCCGGGTGGCTTCCGCAATTTCCTTTGCCGGATCGCTGATCCAGCCGTTCGCCTTGCGCCGGGCATAGCACCAGGCGGCCATGGCATAGCCACAAGCCAGCCGAGGGTCGAGTTCGGTCGCCTTGCAAAAGAGCTGCAGCGCCTCGGTGTTTGCGTTGTTGGACCAACGGGATTTCGCCAGCCCGCGCAGATAATGATCATACGCATCCAGATTTTCGGGCGGCTTCCGCCTTGCCCGCTTGATCTCCTCGCGTTGCAGCTTCGGGGCGATTGCGCCTATGACACTGGACGTCAGACTGTCCTGCAGATCGAACATGTCTTCAATCGGGCCCTCAAAGCGGTCTGCCCAGAGATGCGTTCCAGTTTCGGCATCGATCAGCTGTCCCGCGATTCGAATGCGATTTCCGGCCTTGCGCACGCTGCCTTCGAGGACATAGCGGACACCAAGCTCGCGGCCGACCTGCTTGACGTCAACGACCCGGCCCTTATACGCAAAGCTCGAATTGCGTGCGATCACGAACAGCCAGCGAAAATGAGCCAGGGCCATCGTGATTTCCTCCACGATGCCATCTGCGAAATACTCCTGTTCGGGATCGGAGCTGAGGCTGACGAAAGGGAGTACGGCAATCGAGGGCTTATCCGGTAGCGGGAGGGCCGCTGCTCTCGCCTCTGACAGGTGAGGGACGGTTGAAGGATTCGGCTCCCGTACTTCCCGAACGGCTCCGACGAAACGGAAGCCCTTGCGCGGGATCGTCTTGATCAGGCGCTGCGCTTCCCCGCAATCGCCGACCGCCGTGCGGACGCCATTCATGCGGGTCGCAAGCGCGGCCTCCGATACGATGCGCCCCTTCCAGATCGCGTTCATGAGGTCGTCCTTGCTGACGACACGCTCCCTGTTGCCGATCAAGTAGTCGAGAATGTCGAAGACCTGTGGCGCAACGGAAACAGCATCGGCCCCGCGATGCAGCTCGCGCCGATCCGTGTCGAGCACGTATTCATCGAAGAGATAGCGCAAGTTGCCACTCCCGTCGTGGATGAAGCCGCCTCTGCACCTGCTAGGGCGTAAAGTAAGGCGCCGGTCAGGAAAATGTAAGCTGCACGTCAAGCGTGCCCGGCGAAGTCCTGACATCCTGCCATCGGTAGAGGTATCGCCAAGGGATACCGACAAGGGATACCGACAAGGGATACCGACAAGGGATACCGACAAGGGATATCGCCGATGAGTACCATCAACGGCGTTGCGCAGGTGCGACGGACTGCCACACCCGTGCAGCAAGTGACCAGCCTTTTCCTGCGGGTCTGGAGCGCATGGCAGAAGCGCCGAAGACGGCTGAAGGTACAAACCGCTCTCTGTGCCCTCAGCGATCGGGAGTTGCTGGATATCGGCGCGACGCGCGCCGAGATTGACTACATTGCCTTGCAGCAAGGCCGCGCAAGGCCCGATCGTCCGGCACCCTGGCGCATTGGTAGTGCGCTTGCGATCTGGTTGCTCGTCAACCTGTTCAGCTTGATTTCCGTAGATCGCACCGAGGCTCAATGCACGGCGCAGGATGTTTTGCGGAGACAGCTGGCGGTCAAGGTCGATCCGCCGGCTCCCAGGTCGGAGATTCCGATCAGCTCCGTTGCGGATGTCTCGGTGTGGAAGACGATTCGGATAGGAACATTCACGGATACTTTCGCCCTGCGCAGCGCGATGAGTGCAATGGGATGCGGCGTCGGAAACGCGGCCGATGAGATACTCGCTCGACCGGCCTTTACTCTCAGCCGCAAGAAGGCGGAGGTTGAGCTTGTTGCCGTGTCGGTTGCCGAGCTCGGCTTTCAAGGCGAGGCTTCACTGCGGGAAATCTATGCGCGTGCACAACAGCTCGGTCTTGCTCTGGCGCCCGCCGAAATCGCGCCGCAGCTGAGACTCCAGTATTTGGACCAGCCGATCGGCGAGTTTCTCACCATCGGGATGGAGCCTATCGGGACGTGGGCGGGTGACGCGGTCGTCCTGACGGTGGCTAATGGCGGAGCAGGCCTCATCCTGATCGGCCAGGATGGCCGTCAGGACGCGCAGATATCTGCGATATCCCGTTTTGTGTTCGTGCGGCCCGGTCCGTCCGTGGCTCCCGAGGCCGCAGCGATGGCCAGGTAGCATGCCGCGATCTCATTGGGGCTGGGCTCGATCAGGGAAACGGGTGATGATCACGCGTCGTGATGTGTTGTCGGCGGCCGCTGCCGCGTTCGCCGCTACGCATATTTCACCGCGGGCGCTCGCACAGCCGATCGCGAGAACCGCGCATATCCTGACGGGCTTCACGCCCGGGCTGCAGGATGGTTTGGCGCGGCTCGTGGCCGGCCAGATGAGCGGCTATGCCGAAACCATTGTGGTCGAGACCCGTCCGGGCGCGGCCGGGCGCATCGCGGTGGAGGCGGTGAAGAACGCCGACGCCGACGGATCGGCCATGCTGTTCTCGCCGCTCGGCTTCATGATGTTCTTTCCGCACGTCTACAAGACGCTGAGATACCATCCGCGGGATTTCACGCCGGTGTCGACCGTAGCCTCGACTCCGACATTGCTGACGGTCGGCCCGATGGTGCCTGCCGACGTCAAGACACTGGCGGATTTCGTGGCCTGGTGCCGCGCCAATCCGAAGCACGCCACCTTTGGTTCGCCGGGCGCCGGAACCTCGCTGCATTTTCTCGGTGCGATGCTGGGCCGCACCGCCGGCTTCGATTTTCTTCACGTGCCCTATCAGGGCGGCGGTGCGATTCAGGATCTGGCCAAGGGCGTGATTGCCGCGACCGTCATGCCGATCGGCAGCTCGCTCGGGCTCGTCCAGTCCGGAGATCTTCGCGCGCTGGCGACCACCGGACCGCGCCGCAGTCCGTTTGTTCCGGCGGTGCCGACGGTGCGGGAGGCCGGATATCCGTCGCTCGAGGACCTCACATGGTTTGCGTTCTTCGTTCCGGCCAAGACGCCGGCGCCGATCGTCGATAAGCTCAACACCGCGATCCAGGCGGCCTTGCGCACCGACGAGGTCAAGGCCGGCATGGCCAAGCTGGCCGTCGAGCCCGACGCGATCGCCATGGAAGACTTCGCCCTGCTGATCGCATCCGAATCCGACCGGTGGAAGGCGATCGTGCAGGCAACGGGGTTCGTCCCGACCGATTGAAGCGGCATTGACAGGAGGCAACACATGAGTGGGCCGGCATCCGTGCATGATCTCGTGCAGTCGCATCGCATCACCGCGGTGATCTATGCGGCGGCGAAGCTCAATCTCGCCGAGGCCATCGGCGATGAGGCGAGATCGGTGGCCGAGCTCGCCCGGCTGGTGTCTGCCGATGAAAGTGCGCTGCGCCGATTGCTCGTTGGCCTGACGACACTTGGCCTGTGCAGGCAGGCCGACCGCGACCGGTTTGCCATGACCGAGCTCGGCCGGCAGCTCGACGAGAGCGCCGACCCCTCCTTCAAGGACTGGGTTCTCTTCGAGGGCGAGATACTCGCGCAATCCTGGATCGGGCTGGTCGATTCGGTTCGCTCCGGCAAGAGCGCGGGTGAGCTGCGCGGCGATGGCGACGATCGCTATGCCGCGACGAGCAATGCCCCGGAATTCACCCGCCGCTTCAATGCCGCGATGGTCAGCCTGACGCGGAGCATCGTTCCAAGGATCGTCGCGGCGCACGATTTCGCGACCGCGCGCGTCGTCATGGACCTTGGCGGGGGCACCGGCGAATTGATCGGCGGCGTGCTCCAGCACAACCCGCATCTTGAGGGCATCGCCTTCGACCTGGCGCGTTGCGAGCCGGGAGCGCGGGCGCATTTTGACCGGCTTGGCATCGCCAATCGCGGCCGGTTCGTCGCGGGCAGCTTCTTCGAGAAGGTCCCGTGCGGTGCCGACACGATCCTGATGAAGAGCATCCTGCACAATTGGAGAGACGATCGTTGCGAGGTGATTCTGCGCAACTGCCGGGACGCGCTGCCGGCCAGCGGAAAGTTGATCGTGATCGAACGGATCATGCCGGAGCCCGCGACGACCGAGACCCAGGACCGCTCCTGCACCATGAGCGACCTCAATATGCTGCGGGGACCTGGCGGCCGCGAGCGGACGGAAGCCGAGTACCGCAGGCTCGGCGTCCTGGCCGGCTTCGCCTTCGTCGGCACCAGCGGTGTCGGCTCGTTCAGCCTGATCGAATTCCGAAAGGTCGGACACTGACTGCGGTCCGTTGGGCCGCCAGTCGAGTCTCATCCCATCTGGCCTTGGCGCAGGTTCGATCAGCAGCCCCGGCAGACGCCGGAGATCTTGCGATCGACGTCGGCATCCTCCTGGTCGAGGAAATCCAGCGATCCCAGACTTGCCGAGGGCACGTCGGAGGCGTGCGGCTGGCGGTGACCGACCGGCGCCGTCCAGGGCCTGGTGGTCGTTTCCTTTCCAGGCAGCGACGGGTGGAAAGGTTGCGCCGAAGCTGCGCCCATCGTCGATACGATCGTGACCACAATCAGCATCTTTGAGGTGATCATAGGTGTCTCCAAATGCATCCCGCCCTGCATGTGCGGTTCAGACATTCAGATTTGCATCGGAGACCTGCTATTCCCTGTCATCGCGCAGGCGTGATGCCGCCGTGGTCCGGCCTTCCGGAACGACGTTGGTCAGGCCGGCGCTTTCCTGCCGATCAGACCGAAGACGATCATGACGAGGCTGATGCCGCCGACGGCGCCCGAGACCTCTCCGACCGTGCGCATCAGGGCGGCAGGATCATTGGACCACGGCGTCATGTCCCGCATCGAGAGGAAGAACAGGACGGCGAGCACCAGCAGCACTGAGCCTACGGCAATCAATCGCCAGTTTCGCTTTCGCATGACAGATATTCCCCCGTATCGCCCACGGATGGGCGGGGCCGTTCAGGACGCAGGGAGATAGTGTCGCCGAGCCCGGGTCGGGTTCAACGGCCACGAGCCGCATCGAACAAATGTGACCCTCATCCCCAGTTTGTTCGCTGCCGCGGGTGGGTGGCCAACAGACGTTTTGACATTTTTGTGTTTTCAACGCTTTGACGGCTCGACCCTGTCGGGAAGGACCAGTCTCGATCGTCCTTGGATCGACCCCGCACACGTAAGTGATGCCGTCACCTAGAAAATCGAACCAGGAGCTTATGTTCATGAGGATCACCGTCGAAACCACCGTCGCAGCCCCCATCGATCAGGTCTGGCGTGCCTATACGACACCGGCTGACATCATGGCGTGGAACGCCGCGTCCGACGACTGGCATACGACCAAGGCTACGGTCGACCTGCGGGAAGGCGGGCTCTTCTCGTCGCGCATGGAAGCCAAGGACGGCAGCATGGGCTTTGACTTCGCCGGGACCTACACGACGATCGTCGAACACAAGCTGATCGAATATTCATTCGGCGATCGCAAGGCCGAAGTCGAGTTCGTGCCCGGGGCGAAGGGCGTCGTCGTCCGCGTCGTCTTCGATGGCGAACCGACACACTCGGTTGAGCAGCAGCAGGGCGGCTGGCAGGCCATCCTCGACAATTTCGCACGACACGTGCAGGCGAAGCAGAAGACGTCGTGAAGCCGTGCGGGGGGCAGGAGATGTCCCTGACGAGCGCTGTCGGCTTTCCGCGCGGAGCACCTGACGGAAACTGAACAATCGAGGAATAGCCGGCTTCGGGTGATACCCTCTGCCGGCGACCTCCGGTTTGCGCCGGGCTCCGGACATGCCGCTGCATTGGGTTCACCGGCGCGGTGGGCCAACAGGTGACGTCAAACTGCTACGACGGCGCCACGCCCCCCGCGCACGCCTCCGGGGGCGCGCCACGCCTCAGGGGAAGCGGCTGGTCGCCAAGCAACACCTTCATCACCACGTCACGCGCATTGCCGGGATCAAGCGAGTGCTTTGCGATCAGGTCGCTGCAGTCGGCGACGATCTGGTCGGCGTCCTGCATGATCTTGAGCTCCTTGTAGCGATCGTGCCGATGCAGGCCCATGCTTTCGCCAACCACTTCAAGGATATTTACGATACGGAATGGCCAGTCGCGCTCGTGCGCGCACAGTTCGCGATGATCGGAATGATAGACCGCGACCAGTGCATCGACACCTGCATCGCGCGCCGCCTCGAGCTCCATAAGTTGCAATTCGCGCTTGTACTTTGGAAGCACGCCGACATCCACGCTTTGCAAACCCACCGCCGGCTGGTTCAGATCGACGAGTTCGATACCGGGTACCGCCGTCAAGATCTCAGCGGCGGCTTCCACGACGCCGGCCACGCCGGGATGCTTGTGCAGCGCGACCCGCATTTCGACCCTGCGCTGAAGGTACGGCTTGAGCTGCGCCAGCCGGTCGCCGAGAAAGCGCATGAATGGGCTCATCTCGAACGGGCGCGACCCGTGCTGTCGCTCCACCGTTGGCAGGATGGTCTCCGTGTACTGGACGTAGCACGACGGGCACCAGGAGATCACCTGCCCCGAGTTCGAGTGCGACAGCTTTTCCATCGTACTCGATCCCATACGACCGGCCATCTCTGCGTCGCCAGACTTGAGCTGGAGAATGCCGCAGCAATGGCTCGGCCCGCCCATCACTTGGTAACTGACGCCGAGCGCGTCCATGATATCGAGGGCAAGCAATGCGATGTGCGGCGTCTTGAGCACATTGCAGCCGGTGTAAAACACGAAATCCGGCGCCTCAACGGGCGTGGCGACCGACGCCGATCTCTGACCCAGTCGTTCGAGCGCGTCCGCATCGAGTTGCAGGCGCGAAAGCATGTTCACACCACGACTGCCGTCGCGGTACTTCTCGACACCCCGGCGGCGCCGTTCGGCAAGCTCATTGTCCGACTTCGCGATGCCAAGCCGCGCCATGCTCAGCAGGAAACGCGGATTGACGCCATAGCTGCACGCCTTGATGCATGCCCCGCTCCGCATGCAAGATTGCGCCCATTTGCGCGACGCTTCCGGGCCGTTGCCGGTACGGACTAACTCGAGAATGCCGCCGATGATGTCTTCGGACTTTGTCGTCCGCGAGATGCCGGCCGGCTCGACACTCGGACAGGCCTCGACGCATTTCCCGCATCGCGTACAGGCGTCGAGCATGTCTTCGGCATATTCAGCCAGGGACGTCTCGAAGGGGACCTCGTTCATCGGCTGCATGACCAACTCCCAGGCCTGCTGGAGGATCAGCTACGTGCGGCATACGACAGCGCCCGAACCTAACCCACAATTAGCGAACTGTACACGAGCAGGCCGCAATGGGGGGCCAACAGGTGACGTTCGTCAGCCGGCACGGCGACCGTCAGAGCAAGGCCGCTCTGCTGCCGGCCCCCGAAGGCCATCTCGGGAGATGGGGAAGATTATTTCCACCCGCGCTGCGGTAGCCCTTAAGGCTCTCGTTGGATGTTGACGCGACTCTCGCGGCACGGAACGATCTGGCACCAGCTTTGACAGGTCAAGTAGGTACCGGCGGGCGGCCATCTATGCGGCGCTCAGCGAAGGGCCGGACAATTGGCAGTCGCTGTGGACTTGTGCTGCCTATATGCTGCTTGCGGTTACGCTGTGACGGGCGCGCGCTTGAGAAAACCCGGCCGGCCGACTTCCGCGTCACTATGGCCGTGTGCCGATCTCTTCCGGTCTACCCCTGTGAACGGAAATCGTCAGACTGCACCGGCATGTCTCACACGGGCCGGAATCGGACTCATGTGCCGCAGCATCTCTGCCTGTAAGCCGCCCAAGGTGAACGGGCAAAACGGCATACTTCACCTGCGGAATATTGCGGCTGGCCCGCAGGTTGGTGCGCAGTTTCCGCGTACAACGATAGCCTGCCAGAACTTAGAGTGATTACAGATCAGCGAGGAGACGCGTTGCGCTAACCACGGCCGTTTGGCTGGCTTTCCTTACGCGCTGTAATATAGCCATGCGCCCTGCATCATCCGGCATGACCTCTGAAGCGAGGCTGGCTGATACATCAAGTCGTAACGACCGCGCCCATTTGGTCAGATTTTGCTGAGACGACCAGCGTTTCTCGTTTCGCGCGGTCGTTATGAACGTGCCCACCCAGTCAGCGGGAGTTCGCGGCGGTGAAATTGGCTGACAAAGGTCATTCTTGAGATCGTCGCCATCAATGGTCGCCTCGACATATCCGAGCACTGCGGCGCTAAGAGCCGATCTCCCCCATTTCACCCATTGTAAAGTGATCTTTTCCGGCTCGAATATCACCTTCGCTTTACGCGGAGGGATACCGGCAGCAGTACAATCCACGTATAACCAGTCATCATTTGCGGAGATTGTCCCCTCTTCAAGGACGATACGGTCTCGATGAATGACCTGAACGTGCCCCCTTCGCACGACGTCCTTGATCAATCGCAATTTGTCCAATTCACCCTTCGACATCGTCGCGCCATGGAACATCGTCGGAGTGATCGAGCGATCAAGACGAAGCCATAAGTCACGCCGCTCGAATTGCAGGAAAAGATCATTGATCGACGCTGCTTCACCAATTGCTTCCAACAGATCCGCTACGTACGTAAAAGACGTCTCGAAGAAATCCTGGGTGAACTGAACCTTCGATCTGTTGATCCACCAGGCATCGCGGGGGACGATCCACCTGATGCTGTCTGGATCGGCGCCATTCTCGAGAAGCCAAAGGCACGCGTCGACGCCGGTCTTCCCCGCACCGATGATGCAATAGCAATGCGTTTCGCCGGAAATCCTGACAAGATCGTTTACTGGGATACACCGCACCCCTTCGTCTGTTTGAAACTTGCGCTTTTGCAGGCTTGGCACTTCAACCGCGGCATATGTCGCATCGACAAGTTTCTTGCGTGCTTTGACCGCACGCCGTTCTCCGGTGACCAAGGAAGTGGCGTGCGCACGCCAGTCGAACCGCGTCATCGGAAAGTAGGCGACCCGACCGGTAGGTAGGAACACGTGGTCCATGATATCCCGATAATACGAAACGATCTCGGGCCCGGATGCCATGGACGAGAGGCCATCATTTGGGCCTCCGCGAACGATCGAGTTGTTCCCCAGCACGCGGGATTCCACGCCATAGTGGCGTGAAGGCAGGTGAAGTCTGACGAAGGGATAGGAATGGTTCCAGTGACCGCCTGGCCCGTGACCGGCGTCTATGATCGCTACCGTGGACGCGCCGTGGTGTAGCAGCGTGTCGGTGAAAGCCATACCGGCAACGCCAGCGCCGATTACGACATAATCAGCCTCAATGACACTCTTCGGCATTGCTCCGCCTCCCACATATCGTGACGAACCGCTGGGCTCACTAGCCACGTAGCGCGCAGAGTTGCTTCCTTTTCCTTGAACACCAGCGTCTATCTACCACGCAGAGCGGCTTTCGCTTAGGCCAAACAGCGGCCGCCCGAGATCAGCTAAGCGTCAAATGCGAAGAACTCGGAGTGAGCAAAGTCAGTTCGCTCTACCCCACCAAGCGGACCTCAATGAAAGGTGTCGCCCCTTCGCTGACGGGCCAGCAGCAGAAGTTGCGCTTATTCGACTACTTCGTTGCCAAGGCGAGTGTCTTGGCCGAGATGGTCATTCGGGCAGCCCTGCTTGCCGCAATCCTTCTTCGTATCGCGCAACGTCCTCAGCACGTCGATAAGGGCCAAGCACATCTTTGAGATTGGAAAGGCGCAGCGTGGGGCTCAGTTCTCGCAGCCGAGCCACGGCCTTGTGTGCTTGCTCCAGCCGACCGGCCATTGCGTTGCTTGCGGCGGCGATACGTAATCCAGGTCGATAGTCCGGACTGCACTGCAATGCCATCGCCGCCCATGATGCCGCTTCGGCATAGCGGTCCAAAAAGAAATGTGCGTACGCATTTCCAGCTCGCATCCCCATCAGCCACGGGTCAAGCGGGCTCAGGCGAATGGCACGAGCAAACCGTTCGATTGCGGATTCCGGCTCGCCGAGCCAGATCTTTACCCAGCCGCCGAAATGCCATGCCTCAGCCAAATTGGAATTGAGCGCAAGCGCGCGATCGACCAAGCCGGCGCCCACCCCGACATCCCCAACAACGAACGCTAAGGCGTTTCCGCCAGCGCAGAGCGCGATCGCGTCATCCTTGCCCAACTCAACCGCCCGTTGGGTGAGCTTCTTCACTTCGGCAATCGCGTTCGCCGTGTCTGGAATCCAGCCATTGATCCTGGCGGAGAGGTAGCAAGAGGCTGCACGACCGTAGGCAGTGGCAAATTCCGGGTCGAGCTCTATCGCGCGGGTGAACAGACGCAATGCCTCGTCGTTCGCTTGCCGGTTACCAAACTGATGAAGCCGGGCCAGACCGCGCAAATAGAGGGCATAAGCGTCGAGACTAGCGGTCGGCTTGCGTTTGGCGCGCTCGATCTCAGCTTTTTCCACCGCAGGCGCGATCGCCCCGACAACGCTCTCAGTCACCTGGTCCTGCAAATCGAAGATGTCGCCGAGCTCGCCATCAAATCGATCGGCCCAAATATGTGCTCCAGTGGCGGTGTCGACGAGTTGTCCCGTAATGCGCACTCGGCTTGCCGCCTTGCGAACGCTCCCTTCCAACACGTAGCGCACCCCAAGCTCGCGCCCCACCTGCTTCACGTCGACGGCCCGCGCCTTGTAGGTGAAGCTGGAGTTTCGGGCGATGACAAATGGCGCCTTGAAACGAGACAGCGCCGTGATGATGTCTTCGGCCATTCCATCGGCAAAGTATTCCTGTTCGACATCGCCAGACATATTCTGGAACGGAAGCACTGCAATGGAAGGCCTGTCCGGCAGCGGAGGCGGACTCTCGGCCCCGGCAGCAAAAACTGGCGCAGCCTCTCGCGTTTCAGTCGGCGCATCGACCTCAAAGGCCCTGATTGGCTCCTGAATGTTCTTTACATGTTGAACGCCAAGATCCGTACCTGGGTCTGTGACCAAGGCTCGCGCGGGCATCTCTTCCTCGATGATCTTGCCAACAAATCGGAGGCCTCTGCGAGAAACCGTCCGGATCAGGCGTTGCTCTTTGCCGGTATCCCCGATTGCCTTGCGCACGGCATTGACGTGGCTGGTCAGCGTGGATTCGGACACGATCCGTCCCTCCCACACCGCCTTCAGAAGATCGTCCCTTGTCACGACCTGTTCCCGGTTCTGCACCAGGAAGAGCAGCAGATCGAACACCTTCGGTCCAATGGGGATGAGCTCGGAGCCTCGCCTGAGCTCGCGCCGGTTAGCATCGAGGCAATAATCTTCGAATAGAAACGGCACTTCTGATCCTCCTTGGACAAGAAGCCAAGGAAAACTCAATCGCAATTCAGGCCGACTGCAAGGTTTTTTCGGCGCGAAACAGTAACACATCTTCTCACCTTTCGGGAACAAGCCCGGTTCGAGAAATGGTTGGCCCGACCCGCACGCGACGCGCACTGGGCTTCGCAATCAAAGCAACAAATCTGGCCGCTCCGGACCACGGCATTTCTCCCGCCATCTGCATCGTCTCTCCAATGCGAGGATACGTTCATGAACAAGCATATCGTGCGCGATTCTTTGAAGGACGCGTCAGTTGCGCCTGAGGCGTGCCAAGTCACTCCGGCCAACGCCGAGCGCCCTCACGCCGGTGCGGAAATAGCGCGGGTGCTCGGGGCCACGGCATTTCGCATGGCTTTGGATACCTCCGGTGCCGCGATCGCCCACCGGAAATATGAACGAGCGCACGACGTCTGCGGGCCCAAAACCCACCACGTCATCATGGCTTACAACGGCTCGGTCCAGCGCGTGGAACGGCGGTCGGGACGATCAGTTGCGACCGGAACGTTCCGTCCCGGGGCTGTGATAATCATTCCGAAAGGATCAAGCTCCCGATGGGACATTCCAGAATCCGTTGACGTCGTTGAGTTCTATCTTCCGCACGCGACGCTCGAGCGCGTGGCCGAAGAAGCCGACACCGCCGGACCGGTCAATCCTCCGGAGCGAACGGCGCATCCCGACCCCGTTACATCCCAATTGCTCTTGGCCGCGGCAGATGTCCTGGAGGGCAACGAGGCTCCGGATACGCTATTCAGGCATCAACTGACAAGCCTTCCGGCCGCGCGTCTCCTGGCAGCGCACACCGGCTCGCCAACCACGATCCGGCCGACCATGGGTGGTCTTTCGCCGAAGGTGCTCAACCGCGCCATCGAACGCCTGCGTCCGGACAACGATGCGGACGTCTCCCTCGCCGCGCTCGCCTCGGATGCCGGTCTGTCGCGCTTCCACTTCTGCCGCGCTTTCAAGAAAAGTACCGGGCTGTCGCCGCATGCCTGGCTGCGTCAGCGCCGGCTCGATGAGGCCAAAAACATGCTGCGCGACACCGACGCGTCGGTCATCTCGGTCGCAGTCGCGCTTGGCTATGCTTCCCAGACCGCGTTCGCCGCTGCCTTCAGGAAGCTGACCGGCGAGACCCCGAGCAATTGGCGACGGCGTGCACGTTGACGGCATCGCCCATGCGGGGAATAGCATCGTTGCGAGAAAGGCTCCCGGATGCAGGCGGGCAAGAAGGTCCCATGACTGCTACGGGTCCAGAACCGACATTCCCGTTCGTAGGCTGAGTGTGCTAGCCTGAGGCACCATGCCCACACCTGCTGAAGCAGTAAGAACCTACATCTTGGCCAAGGACGGCAACCGACCGTTCTTGATGAGGCAGGCGTTTTCTGAAGACATTGCACTCGAAATGGTGGTCAAGACCGACGCCATTTCGTTCCCCAACACGGCTTCCGGCTTGAACGCCGTGGAAGAAATTTTGGTGCGTCGTTTTGGTGTCGAATACGAGAACATCTACACGTTCTGCCTATCGCAGCCTTCCGAGACTGACCGAGCGCGCTTTCAGTGCCATTGGTTGGTGGGGATGTCCGCTAAGGCCAGTGGGCAACCGCTGCGCGTTGGATGCGGACGTTACGACTGGCATTTCAATGGGCACGGAAAAGTGGTCAGGCTCGTGATCACCATTGAAGTTATGAAAGTCTTGTCGGGCGCCGAACTCGATGGCGTAATGCGCTGGCTATCTTCGCTTCCTTATCCGTGGTGCAGTCCGTCTCAGGCTCTCCTGTCATTTCCTCCGCTTAACGACCTGCGCGAGGTTGAAGCCTACTTGAAGCAGGTTCAGTAATCTCGAACTACGATCGGCCAATAGGGTTGACGTCCCGAAGTTGAAGCTCGCCGCATGTCACCTTCGGGTCAATCGCGTCACTATGGCCGCGTGCCGCTCCCTTCCGGTCTGCCCCTGTGAACGGAAATCGTTAGACCGCGCGCGCTGAAGCCGACCGGGAACCCTGCCGCGCGAGTCTGGATTCCCGCGATGGTTGGGGTAAGGTTACGCTGCCTGCGTAGAAAAATTGCAAACAACATCCGGGAGGAAGTGATGCTCGACACCACGCTTAGTGCGCGCGTTCAGGTTTTCCTCGACGAGTTTGAAGCTGCGCTTGCGGCCGGCGATCTCGACGCCGCCGTAGGAATGTTCGCTCAGGAATGCTACTGGCGCGACCTCGTTGCCTTCACCTGGAACATCAAGACCATGGAAGGCCGCGATCAGGTCCGCGACATGCTCGCGCACTGCCTCGCGCATGTGAAGCCGCGCAACTGGAAAATCGCCGAGGGTGAAACGCCAACCGAGGCCGGCGGCGTGACCGAATCTTGGATCACGTTCGAGACCGAGGTCGCGCGCGGATATGGACTCATCCGCCTGCAGAATGGTCAGATCTGGACGCTCTTGACGACCATGGCCGAACTGAAGGCCCATGAGGAAAAGGCTGGCTTCAGCCGACCGCTCGGCGCCAGGCACGGCGTCAATCCCGGCGCCAAGACCTGGAAGGAACTGCGTGACGAGGAAGTCGAGCAACTCGGCTTCAAGACCCAGCCCTACGTGCTTGTCATCGGCGGCGGGCAGGGCGGCATTGCGCTCGGGGCGCGGCTGCGCCAGCTCGGTGTGCCGACGATCATCGTCGAAAAGAACGCACGCGCCGGCGATTCCTGGCGCAACCGCTACAAGTCGCTCTGCCTGCACGACCCCGTCTGGTACGATCACTTACCCTACATCGATTTCCCCAAGAACTGGCCTGTGTTCTCGCCCAAGGACAAAATCGGCGATTGGCTGGAAATGTACACCAGGGTCATGGAGCTGAACTACTGGTCGAACACCACGGCCAAACGCGCAAGTTGGGACGACACCAGGAAGGAATGGACCGTCATCGTCGAACGCGATGGCAAGGAGATTACCCTGCGGCCCAGGCAGCTTGTGTTCGCGACCGGCATGTCAGCCAAGCCCAACATGCCGAAAATCAAAGGCATGGACTCGTTTAAGGGCGAGCAACACCACTCCTCACGCCATCCCGGCTCCGGCGGGTACAAAGGCAAGAAGGTGGTGGTGATCGGCTCGAACAATTCGGCTCATGACATCTGCGCTGCGCTATACGAGGCCGGCGTCGACGTAACGATGGTGCAGCGCTCAACGACGCACATTGTGCGCTCGGATTCGCTGATGGAGAGTATCGGCGATCTCTATTCCGAACGCGCCGTCCGCGGCGGAATGACGACGGCAAAAGCCGATCTGATCTTCGCTTCACTGCCCTACCGGATATTGAATCAGTTTCAGAAGCCGGTCTACGACAAGATCCGCCAGGATGACGCCGCTTTCTATGCCGGACTGGAGAAGGCCGGGTTCAGGCTCGACTTCGGTGACGACGATTCCGGGCTATTCATGAAATATCTGCGCCGCGGCTCGGGCTATTACATCGACGTCGGCGCCTCGCAGCTTATCATTGACGGCAAAATCAAACTGTTCGCTGGACAGGTCGAGGAAATCACGCCCAACGGCGTCAGGCTCGACAACGGCAAGGAATTGCCAGCGGACGTGATCGTCTATGCCACCGGCTACAGCTCGATGAACGGTTTTGTCGCCGATCTCGTGAGTTCGGAAATGGCCGACAAAGTCGGCAAGGTCTGGGGCCTCGGCTCGAATACGACAAAGGACCCCGGCCCATGGGAAGGTGAGCAGCGCAACATGTGGAAGCCGACGCAGCAGGAAGGCCTATGGTTCCACGGCGGCAACCTGCATCAGTCGCGACATTACTCGCAATTCCTTTCCCTGCAGTTGAAGGCGCGCTACGAGAGCATCCCAACGCCGGTCTACGGCCTGCAGACTGTTCATCACAAGGCCTGAAATCGCCGAGTGCGCAGCGGGGCTCGCGGATTGCGAGCCCCATGCTATTTCCGGGTCCGCACTCGCCGGCACAATTTCCGCCTTGTCTCGTAAGCCGACATTGCTGACTTGATCCGCCATGTCAGCGTTCTGATCGAATTCCCCTCGCCAGTGGCATTGGCCAACTGGCGGCGTTAGATGGCCGCCTCGGTCTGCGCGTCGAAAACATGAAGCCTGGAAGGCCGCATGGCAACGCGCAGCTTGTCGCCCACCTTCACCCTCGCGGTCGGCTCGACGCTCGCCACCATGATACTCTCGCCGACCTTCATATCGAGCAGGATTTCCGAGCCGAGTTGCTCGACCACCTCAATCACAGCATCGAAGCATGGGTGGCCGAGATCAAAGCTACCCGCCACGGTGAGGTCCTCCGGCCGGACGCCGAGCATGACCTTGCGTCCGGTACAACCGCGCAGCCGCTGCGCGGTCTCGTCCGGCAGCTTGATGCGGAGGCCGGAGTTCTCGGCAATCAGCGATCCGTTCGCCTCGGTCACCGTAACGGCCGCGAAATTCATGGCTGGGGAGCCGATGAAGCCGGCGACGAACTTGTTGGCGGGCTGATTGTACAGCTCGAGCGGTTCCCCCACTTGCTGCACTACGCCGTCCTTCATGACGACGACCCGGTCGCCCAGCGTCATGGCCTCGACCTGATCGTGGGTAACGTAAATGGCTGTGGTCCCGAGGCGCAGATGCAGCTTCTTCAGTTCAACGCGCATCTGCACCCGCAGCTTGGCATCGAGGTTCGACAGCGGCTCGTCGAACAGGAACACGCGGGGGTGGCGCACGATAGCGCGGCCCAACGCCACGCGCTGGCGCTGGCCGCCTGAGAGCTGGCGTGGCCTGCGCGTGAGCAATTCGCCGATGCCGAGGATGTCAGCCGCCTCCAGTACGCGCTTGTCAATCTCGGGCTTTTCGAATTTGCGCATCTTCAGGCCGAACGCCATGTTGTCGTACACGGTCATGTGCGGGTACAGAGCGTAATTCTGGAACACCATGGCGATGTCACGGTCCATGGGCGCCAATTCATTGACCACGTTGCCGTCGATGGAGATATCGCCGGAACTGATCGCTTCGAGCCCGGCGATCATCCTGAGCGTCGTCGTCTTGCCACAGCCGGAGGGGCCGACGAACACCATGAATTCCTTGTCGCGGATCTGCAGATTGACGTCTTTGACAGCGTGCACGTTGTCAAAGAACTTGTTGATCCCCTTGAGGACGACCTGGCCCATTCGCTTCCACCTGCCTCCAGCGGATTATGCGCTGTCGCTATGCGCGCTTTCGAATCCCTGCGATCCGCGGTGCTGTCAGCCCTTCACTGATCCGGTCAATCCCGCGACGTAGTGCTCGACGAAGAACGAATAGGCGATAGCAACCGGTATAGATCCAAGCAGGGCCCCAGCCATCAGCGGCCCCCAGTAGAATACATCGCCGCGGATCAGCTCCGACGTGACGCCGACCGGCACGGTCTTCTGCTCAGGCGAGGACAGGAAGACGAGCGCGTAGATGAACTCATTCCACGACAGCGTGAAAGCGAAGATGCCGGCCGAGAGGATGCCCGGGATCGCCACCGGGATGACGATGTAGAGCATCGCCTGCCAGCGCGAGGCGCCGTCAATGCGCGCGCATTCCTCGAGCTCCTTCGGTACCGCCTTGAAGTAGCCCATCATGATCCAGGTGCAGAACGGAATCAGAAAGGTCGGATAGGTCAGGATCAGTGACCAAGGCGTGTCACCGAGCCGATAGTTGCGTATGATCTCTGCCAGCGGAATGAACAGCAGCGTCTGAGGCACGAGATAGGTAATGAAGATGGCGGTGCCCAGGCTGCCGGCAAATGGAAAGTTCAGCCGCGACAGGGCATAGCCGGCGAACACGCCGCACACGAGCGAGATGGCGGTTGATGCAAGCGCGATGAACGTCGTGTTCCACAGCCACGATGCGAACAGCGTCTCCTCGAACAGATACCTGACATGGTCCCAGGTCGGTTTCCAGGTCCAGAACGGATTGTAGTTGCTCGAATTCCAGGGGCGGTAAAGCTCGCCGTCCGGCCGCACCGAAGTGATCACCATCCAGTAAAACGGGAACAGCAGGAAAAGCAGGAACAACGCCATAGGGACGTAGAAGAACACCCACTTTCGCCACCTTGCGCCTTCGATCATGGCTCAGCGGACCTCCACGCGGCGGATGTAGAGAAGCTGGAGGACGACGATCAGAAACAGGACCGGAAACATTGCGAGCGAGATCGCGGCGCCCTCGCTCAGGAGGCCTGTGCCGACGCCGATCTGATAGGCGTAGGTGGCGAACAGGTGCGTTGCGTTGGCCGGCCCGCCGCCCGTCATCACATAGACAATCTGGAAGTCGGCGAAGGTCTGAATCACCGAGAACAGCATCACGACCATGGTCACGGGCAATAGCAGCGGCCAGGTGATGTGCCAGAACCGCTGCCACGGCTTGGCGCCGTCGATGGCGGCGGCCTCGTTGAGTTCGGGACTGATGGTCTGCAGGCCGGCGAGCAGGCTGATGGCGAAGAACGGCACCCCGCGCCAGATGTTGACGATGATAATCGAGATCATGGCGAGGTCGGGATCGCCCAGCCAATTGATCCGACCGGTGATCAAGCCGAAATGGTAGAGGAGCCAATTGAGAACACTGAACGTCGGGTCGAACATCCACTTCCAGGCGAAAGTCGAGAGCACGGTCGGAATGATGAACGGCAGCAGGATGAAAGCACGGGTAAAAGCCTTGCCGCGGAAATTACGATTGAGCAGCATGGCCAGCCATAGCCCTAGCGCCAGCTTGAAGACGGTAGTCACGCCCGTATAGAGGAAGGTATTGTAGACGGCGGTGCGAAAGATCCCGTCGTTGAAGATCTTGTAGAAGTTGGCGAGGCCGACGAAGTCGCCGGGAATACCGACGCGCGAGCTGGTGACCGACAGCAATATCCCTCGCATGAAGGGATAGGCGATGAACATGCCGAGCAGTACGATGGTCGGCACCAGCAGCACGAACGCCAGCCAGCGCTCGTCCTCGAGCAAGCGCTGTCGCCGGGGAGGGGGCGCCTCGCGGAGCGTGGTGTCGGAAACCGCGCTTATCGCCATGTTCGATCCTCGTCGGCCGGAAGATTCCGCTGCCCCTCGAAAAATGGGAGGAGGGCGGCTTATCCTCAGACGTAGACCTTCCTGAGCTCAGCCTCTGCCCATTTCACGGCATCCTCGGGGGGCATGCCTTGGACGGCCTTTGCGTACATATCAACGATGACGTACTTGGTCACGACTTCGGCTGCCCTGCGGGTAGAAGGTCCCTCGTAGCCAGCGAAGCGCCCTGTGCGCGCGGCTTGCTTGTAGGGCAGCATGATCGGGTCGTCGCCCCATAGCTTGTGCTTTTCCCAATCCGTGGTCGGGCCGACCGAGAAGCCCTTCTGGGAAACGAACCATTTGTCGTAGACGTCCTTGGAGTGAATCCAGCCAAGGAATTTCTTCGCCGCATCCTGGTTCTTTGAATAACCCATCAGGAGGTTCGAGAACGGGACGTGATAGCTGAATTGCCCGCCGGGGCCCTTGGGCAGCGCGGCATGCAGGATGTCGTCCTTCAGCGGCCCGCCGGCCTCCGTCTTGTAGGTATCCGGCTTGCGCAGGGTCTCGATGTAGATCGAGGCGCCATTGAGCGTGGCGCTGCATGTCCCGGACAGAAAAGCGCGGTTGTTGTTGGAATCGTCCCAGGCGAGCCCGCCTTCGTCGTGGGCGTCCTTCCAGAAGGCCACCATGAATTTAACCGACTCGACGGTTGCCGGGCTATTCAGCGCAATCGTCTTGCCGTCTGCCTCGACCTCCTTGCCGCCCCAGGACCACAGGTAGGGGTAGGCGAAGGCGGGCGCATCGCCGAAGGTGTGACCCAGCGTTTGGCCGATTGGCCGTCCCTTTGCCTTCAGCTTCTTGCCGGCCTCGCGATACTCCTCCCACGTCTGGGGGAATTTTCCGTCCGTGTAGCCGATCTCGGCAAACCAGGACTTTCGGTACGCGATCTGCAAGCCGACGATGGACCACGGCACTGCGATCCACTTCTTGCCGTCATTGGCGACAGCGCGGGATGTTTCGTAGAAGCCGCCCTGGCTCTTGCCGAGTGCTTCCGCGATGTCGCTGACGTCTACGACGCTTTCGCCGTAAAGTTGCCCCCAATTGTTGAGGACGCAGACGATGTCGGGGCCGGACCCGGACTGGATCGCCGAGGTGACACGGGCCTGGATGTCGTTGGCGTTGATGGTCTCGATATTGAGCTTTATGCCGAGCGCTTTCTCGCACTCCTTGGCGATTTCGTTGCGCAGCAGCTGATCTGACGCCGGAACGAAGTCGGTCCAGCGCAGCCAGTGCACCGTGGCGGCTTGCGCATAGGCGGGCGCCCTGCCAACCGTCAGGATTCCGGCCATGCCGCCCGCAAGCGCGGTACCGCCCTTGAGGACGTTACGTCGGGTTACTGTCGTCATGCATCCCTCCCTCGATGTGTCCGAGTTGATGCTCTACGGCCAGTCTTGCGCCGGCTTGGAGTCTCTTTCAGTCTATCGCGCCTCCGTGCTTCAACGCTTGCGCGCGTTGATGCCTGCTCAATGCATCGGCTCGATGATCATTTGGTGGTGTTCCGCTTGCAGCACCGGGGTGGCGAGTTCGCCGCCAACCAGGGTGGGTTCTTCGCGGTGCAGCGGCGCGATTGCATCGCACCCAATCGTAACGGCGATACGACCGGCGGCCTGGATCATGTCGGCGCTGCAGCCAGCGCTTGAACCCTACCGTCATAACGATCCCTCCCGCGCAGCGACGGTATGGCCGCAGCCAAGCGGGTTTTCCCCGTCTTATATAAAGTTCGGTACCGGAAGCTGGCGCGACGTCATTGTCGCCCGTCGCAGCAGGAAATCAAGTGCTAGCTTTGACGCGGCGGCCATGGTCTCACCTCGTGAACTGGCCGGCGACCAACAGTATCGAACCTGTCACGTAAGACGCTTCATCTGAGGCGACGACGAAACCGCCCACAGCCATGTGGCCCATGATGACCGAGGCATTCCAATCGGTCGAGCTGGTGGCCAGTTCCTCGAAGATGTGTTGCTTCATATTGTTGCTCCTCCAGATACCCGTGGCCGGATACGAAGTCTGAGATGGTCGTGGCGCGGTTCGGACATCGTTAGTTCTACAAGCCGCTTGTCCGCATAGGGTCTTGGCGGTGTAAAAACGGTAGCGTTTTCACACAGCCAGGGTCAAAGGCGGTCTTCGAGGAGAAGCGCCCGGCAGGCCGGCCAGAAGCTGACGTAGGCCGTCACGGCTCAAGAACAGAATTTCCGATTGGGGAAGTCGGACGCCTAAAACGTTGCACGCATCGGCATAGTCGGGGTGGATGGCATCGATCTCACCTCTGTCTGATTTTCCGCTCCAGGCGCAGCGTATGCTCACGCAGGGAATCGTAAATCGGCGCATTGCCCAGCAGCATGGGCAGCAGCATCGCCATGAAGCAGGCGCCCAGCATCGGCAGCAGCATCGTCACGTTACCGGTCATTTCGGCGACGAGAACGATGCCGGTCACCGGCGCGCGCACAATGCCGGTGAAGAGAGCGGCCATGCCCACCAATGCAAATGCTTCCGGCTGGATGGAGAGCGCCGGGAATGCAAGGTGGCAAGCCATCCCGAACAGCAGCCCTGATTGGGCTCCGAGCACGAGCAAGGGTGCGAACAGCCCGCCGGGCGTGCCAGCCGCGTATGAGAGAGCGCCGAGTCCGAATCGGATCAGGAATGCGAACACCAGGACTCCCACACTCTCGTGGCCGATCAGCGCCCGCTGCGTGATCTGATCTCCGCCACCGACCAGTTCGGGCGCGAACCAGGCCAACATGCCGACGCTTGCGCCAATCAGTCCGGCGCGGAGCTCGATCGGTAGCCCTGCAAACCGGTCGCGAACTGCGATGGTCGCAAGCAGGGTGCGATTGTATGCGACAGCCAGCAGTCCCGCGATGCCACCCAGAGTTAGAAAGAGCGGGGCGGATTCGGCGCCGGGATAGCTCAGCGGCCCGATGTGAAAGTCGGGCGCGTCACCGAGAAGCAACCTTGCGACCGGGATCGCCGTCGCCAGCGCTGCAAGGGCGGCGACGGCGACACGGTGCTCGAACTTCTGCACTAGTTCCTCCAGCACGAACACGAGCCCGGCAATCGGCGCATTGAAGGCCGTTGCAAGGCCGGCACCGGCGCCGGCCGCCAGAAGCACTCGCGAGTCCGCCCAGCAGAGCCGGCAGGCGCGCGCAGCGAGAACCGCGATACCGGCGCCCATCTGGACGGTCGGCCCCTCACGGCCCAGCGCCAGCCCGGAGCCGATCGCCAGTATTCCGCCGAAGAATTTCACCGGCACCAGGCCAAACGGCGCCGGTCGGATCTCTTCGCGCAGAACGGCTTCGACATGCGGAATGCCGCTGCCCGAAGCGTGTGGCGAGAATTCCCGCACCATCCACGCGGCAACCAGGGTCGCGACAGCGCACGCGCCGACGACAGTCAAGAACCCCCAGACTGCGTGGCCATGGGCCCACGCGATCATCGCATCGCGCAGATGATCGGCATGCGCGAGCAAAAGCCGGAAGATTGCCCCAACGCATCCGGTCGCGGCTCCCACGATGAGAGCCATCGCCGCGAGCCCCAACAGGCTGCGACGTTCGTCTGCGACTTGCCGGTCGTCGTCAGGGTTATGGTCCACGGCTGGTCGATGATCCCGAGGCCTTCGCAGGGGACAATCTTTGCCAAAATCACCGGCGAATGTCCCGAGAAGAATACTTCCAACTTGATCGAAGAACCGCCCCTCCGGCCGACATGCTGGGGACCTTACCACGCGTCCCAACGAAGGTGCGCCGAACCGAGGCCCGCTTTGGGCGTCAAAAGCAGCCATCGCGCACCATGCCGCGATTGGTTCGTCAGGGGCCGCTTCCGGGCTCATGCATTGCACCAAAAACGATGTGCACGATTGCAGGTTACCGGTTACTCGATCACCTCGTCGGCGCGGGCGAGTATCGAGGGCGGCACGGTGAGGCCGAGTGCTTTTGCAGTTTTCAGATTGACTATCAGTTCGAACTTGGTGGGTTGCTCAACTGGTGTTTCGGAAGGACTTGCACCCTTGAGAATTCTGTCCACGTATCGGGCTGCCATCTTGAACATTCCGACGTTGTTTGCACCATAGCTAGCTAAACCACCGGCATCCACGAATTCTCTATATTGATACACCGCGGGAATTCTCGAACTTGCCGCTAGAGAAGCGATTGTCGGTCGGAATGGGTCGGCAAGAACAAACAGAGCGTCACAGTGTGCATCTGTCATCTTGTGAAAGGCATCAGGCAAGTCGTCCGGTGTAGGGGCGACGACTGGGAAAACCGACGTTCCGAAAGATTGAAGCGCGGCTCGCGCTAGCTCGTATTGCGTAGGATGGGTAGTATTCAGCGACATCAGTACGGCAACCGTTTTCGCGGCAGGCAGTAGCTCGTGTAGCGTTTCCACTGACTTGCCCATTACGTCGCCGTACATATTGGCCACGCCGGTTATATTGCCTCCCGGATGTGCAAAGCTCTTGATGAACCCGGAACCAATCGGGTCCGTTGAAGGCGACATCACGATGGGTATCGTGGATGTGGCTCGCTGGGCCGCAGCGATAGCCGGGGTCGCAATCGCAACCAGAACATCGGGTCGGAGCGCGACGAGTTCCTTTACGAGTTGAGGCAAGCGCTCGAAATGTCCTTCCGCTGTCCTATAGTCGATGATGAGGTTCTTGCCCTCAATATAGCCGAGGTCGCCTAATTGCTTTCGGAAGGCATCTAAAGGCTTTTGGACAGCAAAGCTTGGGTTGAGCATGCCCACCCGGACGGTCTTGGATTGCTGCGCCATGGCCATGATGGGGCAACCGATCGCTGCCCCCATGACTAGGAAAATGAACTCCCGCCGCTTCATTCGATCCTCGTGGCCTGGCGGAAAAGAGTATCACGTTTTCGTCGTCGCGCTCGCTGCGTTGGCAAGGTGCTGCGTTGCACATGCGGCGCGTGGCGCGGGCGGCATCGGGGCAAAAGCCGACACCGCGCCAACGGCCCTGGTATGTCAGCAAAGGGCCAGAAGCTGCCATCGGGCAGCATGTCGCGATTGGTCGGCTATGGGCCAAAGCCGAAGCCGCACTCGAAATACTCAACGTTGAAAGAGCTGGTTGAAACATCCTTAGGGCGGCTATGCTAGTTTAACGGTTCAAACCTGCCCGATCCTTCTGCGTTTGGACTCACTGCAAATCGATGAACGACCTATTTCTCACACGGGCTTTGAAAGGGTGGCTCGCGGGCTGTTGTGGGGCGACGTTGACCCTTTTTGTCGTTGGCCTGATCGCGGGAGTTTTTCATCCGATTGGACTTACTCCCGCCGGCTTGGCGACGGGCATCTTTGTCGCGCTTGTACATCTGGTTTTCATCACCATGATGTCGGCCATTCCTGCCGCTGCTGTCATTTGGATAACCAGAGTCCTGCATGTGCGGTCTGTCGCAGTATTCGCAGTATGCGGCGCGGCAATCGGTTGGCTCGGCCAACGCCTGATCACTCCATGGCCAGACACCACGATATGGTCATACGTGTTAGCCGGCCTCGTTGCAGGCTGCGCGTACTGGCTTGTTGCTGTGCGCCGTGGGCTCGGCAACTGAGACAGCCGCGCCCCCTCGAAGCTCTCGAAGTGACGCTATTAATCCGCATAAACATTGACGCTGTAAGACCGCAATGGATCAACAGGCGCCGTCCTGACCGCCGCCCATGAGTGGACTTTGTGGCACTGGCAATTGGGCTGGCGTTAGGGCTTGTTAGTGCGATTGACACGTGTCTTCGTATTTGGGGCCTCTATGAAGCGTACGAAACGGACCTTGGCTTTGGTTGGCTCGACCCTATCGATAACCATCATCGCCGCAGCAACGTGCTTTTTGTTTTGGCATAAAAGCATGACGGCGTTTCTTTCCTTTGTAGTTATCGTCCCGGTCTTTCTCATCCTGGCGCTAGGCCTTCTGAAACAAGCGCGCGCTCGATGAACAGGGCTTGGTAGTCTGCTTGGGGTCAAAATGCGAAGAACTCAGAGTGAGCAAAGTCAGTCCGCTCTACCCCACCAAGCGGACCTCAATGAAAGGTGTCGCCACTTCGCTGATGGGCCAATAGGCGACATCGGTCCGGCTGGGAATTCCATCTGATCCGTCGTACAATGGCATTCAAAACGGATCGCGGACCATGGCGCAGGAGCGGCTAGGGCGGGTCGAGCGCAGGTTGGCGGCTATATTGGCCGCCGACGTTGCTGGTTATTCGAGGCTCATGCATCATGACGAAGAGGCGACGCACACCAAACTGACAGCGCTATTGGCAGAGGCTGTTGATCCAGCAATCACCGACCACAGCGGCCGGATTGTCAAGAATACCGGCGACGGGTTCTTGGCCGAGTTTCCGAGCGCCGTCGAAGCGGTTCGAGCTGCGGTGCTGTTCCAGAGCCGCGTCAAGGAGCTGACCTCTAATGACGTTGAAGAACGGCGCATTGCTTTCCGGGTTGGTATCAACATTAGTGATGTAATTGTTGAGCCGCATGACATCTTCGGAGATGGCGTCAACATCGCAGCGCGGCTTGAGAGCTTGGCGCAACCCGGCGGCATCTGTATCTCGTCTTCTGCGTACGATTATGTCCGCGGCAAAGTTGGGGTCGACTTCATCGATCTGGGCGAGCGACCTCTCAAGAACATTGATCGCGCTGTGCGGTCCTACGCTGTAATCTGGGACGACCTGAGCACATCGTCGTGGGCACAGCGGGCGCTCCGGCCTTCATCCTCTCCACCTCGTCTTTCCATTGTTGTGCTGCCTTTTGCCAGTCTCGGTGGTGGTCCGGAGCAAGAGTATTTTGTGGACGGGGTCACAGAGGCCTTAACCACAGACATGTCGCGCATATCCGGCGCATTTGTAATCGGCCGACACACCGCATTCACGTACAAAGGTGCAACGATCGACTTAAAAAGAATTGGGCGCGAATTGAACGTGCGCTACGTGCTTGAAGGATCTGTCCAGCGAAGTGGCAATCGGCTTCGGGTCAATGCTCAGCTTGTCGACAGCGAAAGTGGCAGTCACCTTTGGGCCGAACGGTTTGATAAACCTCTTGCTGATCTGTTCGATATGCAGGACGAGATCGTTGCTCGGTTGGCCGGTGCGCTAAATGCTGAGCTCATTGCGGCAGAGGCGCGGCGAGCCCAACGCTCCGTAGATCCAGACGCGATGGATCTTTATTTCCAGGGCGTCGCCATCGCGAACAGAGGGACTGCGCCAGAGCACCTGACGCAGGCGCGCGGCTTTTTCGAAGGAGCTCTGGCGTTAGACCCGGGCTGCATCGACGCGCTGGTCGCCCGCGCAGGTCTGGATGAAGCAGCGGCGGCCGCATTGTTAACTGACGACCCAGCTCCGCGTCTTGCGTTGGCTGAGGCGACTATTAATGAGGTTTTGTCGCTGGCCCCTCAGCATGCGTTGGCGCACTTGCGATTGGGCGTCGTCCAGGTTCTTACGAATCGCGTACCTGAGGGTATTGCTGAATGCGAACGGGCCCTGGTGCTGGATCGCAATTTGGCCCATGCTCACGCTTGGATCGGCCTCGCCAAGGTGTACATTGGCCGTGCAGGGGAGACGGAGGCCGATGTGCAGGAGGCTCTTCGTTTGTCTCCTCGCGATACGCGTTCCTATATTTGGCTGATGATCGTCGGGATGGCCAAGTTTCACCTTGGCGCGTACGGAGAGGCTGCAGTTTGCTTACGCCGTAGCATTGAGGCCAATCGAAATCATCCGCTCGCGCATTTTTGGTTGGCCGCTGCGTTGGCACGGCTCGGTGCGATCGATGAAGCTAAACGCGCGTCGCGGGCGGCACTTGCCCTCAATCCAAGTTTCTCCATACGCCGCGTTCGCTCCCACCTGCCAAGCGACAACCCGATCTACCTCGCCGGACGCGCTCACTTGTATGAGGGGCTGAGCTTGGCTGGGGTGCCGGAGCAGTGACGTCGCCTTTGGGTCAATCGCGTCACTATGGCCGCGTGCCGCTCTCTTCCGGTTTACCCCTGTGAAATCGTCAGACTGCACCGCGATGTCTCACACAGGCCAGAAGCGGAAGTCGCGCTGCTTGATTCAATCACTTCATCGCCCGTGGATACCGGCGAGGGCGGAAGAGAGAAGTGGAGCGCGCGGTTACCAGAGACTAAGAATCCTCAGTGAGCAAACGAGCAGCCGCACCTTGCTAGTGGCTCGCGATGAAGGCCAGTACGACCTCGTCGTAGGCGTTAGGGGCCTCTCCCGGAACGGTGTGAGATGAGCCGGGAATTTTAACTCGAGTTCGTTGAGGCAGGCATCGTTCCAGTTCGTCCACGATGCGTTGGAAGAACTCCGGAGTGCGCTCACCATTTGTCACAAGCGTCGGCGCCGAGATGCGCTTTGCCATGTCACAGGTGAACACCGGACGCGGGCGGGTGGCTATCACGTCCGCGACAGAAGACAGCGCATTGTCGGACATCATCTTGCGATCACTCTCGGGCCGCCTGTCGTAGGTGCCGGGCCCGCCGACGGCTTCGGCGAAGAGCCGCAGCCCGGCATCGATCTCGCCCTTTCGGAATGCCTCCCGTGTGGACGCAAATCGAACGTTCCATTCGTTCAAGACCTCCGCGCCTCCGGGTGTTCCGGCGAGCAAGCCTGTAGCCGGGGGTTCATTGATGATCAGCGTTTGCACCATCTCAGGATGATTGAAGGCAAAGAACAGCGCGGCATGTGCGCCGGCCGAGTGAGCAACTATGTGAGCTCGTTTCACGCCGAGCCCTGCCAGGATGGCGGCCAAATCCTCACCGTGAACGTCTGCCGCCGCATCAGGCAGACCGTCCCCACTCGTTGCGTTCGGAAAATGGTTCTGCCGGCTATAGGCGATGGCACGGTAGCTTTTCGCGAACACGGGAAGATGCGCATTCCAAAAGCGATAATCCTGAAGTCCGCCGTGCACCAAAACAACGGGATCGCCTTGCCCAGCCTCGATATAGGCAAATTGCGCGCCGTTGGCGCTTACCTGTTTGACGTCAGCTCCGATGGCTGTGGTCAAATGCCAAGGACAGAGAACGAGGCCGGCGATCAGGGCTCTGATTCCGAAGTGCATGGTGGCCTCCCTGCGTGTCGAGGCAAACCAGAATATCCCAGCGGTGTAATCTCTGCTATGCGACGTTGCGTTGCACCTATCAATGCACCTAAGGTTTACATTCAGAGCGAGCAGGACCCCAACGAAGCCCACTATGACGGTAAGCTCTGCCTGCATCCCCGCCACGGGTCAAAAGCGGTCTTCGAGGAGCAGTGCTTGGCAGGTAGGTTGACGCGCCAGTAGCCGACGCAAGCCGTCACCGGCGTGGCGCCTGGATATCGAATTCAGAGGTTGCCAATCGGTTGGCAGTCGAGATGGTGCGTCCTGATGGACGCCTGCTGCACACCCGCTGCCATGATGACATTCTGCCGGTGTTTTGCCCGACGGGTCAAATCGATTTCGTAAAATCGAAAAAGCCCAATGCCGACAAGGGCCCGGCTACTGTGCATGGGGTTGTTTTCGCGAATTTTGTTTTGCCGGCCTCCGACATGTCGGGCCGGGCCCCAATCCAGTCAGGTCCGGAGCGGCCTGAGCATTCGCCTCAGCTATCGACCTTCAGGGCGGCAATGAAGGCTTCCTGCGGGATGTCGACCTTGCCGAACTGCCGCATCTTCTTCTTGCCTTCCTTCTGCTTCTCCAGAAGTTTCCGCTTACGCGTGATGTCGCCGCCGTAGCACTTCGCGGTGACGTCCTTGCGCAGCGCGCGCACCGTCTCGCGGGCGATCACCTTGCCGCCGATCGCCGCCTGGATCGGGATCTGGAACATGTGCGGCGGGATCAGCTCCTTCATCTTCTCGACCATGGCGCGGCCGCGCCCCTCCGCGCGGGTGCGATGCACCAGCATCGACAGCGCGTCGACCGGCTCGTTGTTGACCAGGATCTGCATCTTGACGAGATCGGCCACCTTGTAGTCGGTCAGGTGATAGTCGAACGAGGCGTAGCCCTTGGAGACCGATTTCAGGCGGTCGTAGAAGTCGAACACGACTTCGTTGAGCGGCAGGTCGTACTTCACCATGGCGCGCGAGCCGACATAGGTCAGCTCCTTCTGCGCGCCGCGGCGGTCCTGGCACAGTTTCAACACGCTGCCGAGATATTCGTCGGGAGTGAGGATGGTGGCCTCGATCCAGGGCTCCTCGATATCGGCGATCTTGACCACGTCGGGCATGTCGACGGGATTGTGGATCGAGATCTCCTGGCCGTCGGTCAGGTGCATCTTGTAGATCACGCTTGGCGCGGTCGCGATCAGGTTGAGGTCGAACTCGCGCGACAGCCGCTCCTGGATGATCTCGAGGTGCAACAGCCCGAGGAAGCCGCAGCGGAAGCCGAAGCCCAGCGCAGCCGAGGTTTCCATCTCGTAGGAGAAGCTCGCGTCGTTGAGGCGCAACTTGCCCATCGCCCCGCGCAGCGTTTCGAAGTCATTGGCGTCGGCCGGGAACAGGCCGCAGAACACCACCGGGATCGCCGGCTTGAAGCCCGGCAGCATTTCGGTGACCGGCTTCCTGTCGTCGGTGATGGTGTCGCCGACGCGGGTGTCGGCGACTTCCTTGATCGCCGCGGTGATGAAGCCGATCTCGCCGGGGCCGAGCTCGTCGACCTGCTCCATCTTCGGGGTGAAGAAGCCGACGCGCTCGACGTCATAGGCCGCGCCTGTGCCCATCATGCGGATGCGCTGGTTCTTCTTCATGACGCCGTCGACGACGCGGATCAGCACGACCACGCCGAGATAGACGTCGTACCAGCTGTCGACCAGCAGCGCCTTCAAGGTCGCGTCGCGGTCGCCCTTCGGCGGCGGCAGGCGGGTGACAATGGCTTCCAGCACGTCGGGGACGCCGAGGCCGGTCTTGGCCGAGATCATCACGGCGTCGGAGGCATCGATGCCGATGACGTCCTCGATCTGCTGCTTGATCTTCTCGGGTTCGGCCGCGGGAAGGTCGACTTTGTTCAGGACCGGGACGATCTCGTGGTTGTTGTCGAGCGCCTGGTAGACGTTGGCAAGCGTCTGCGCTTCGACGCCCTGGCTGGCATCGACCACCAGCAGGGAACCCTCGCAGGCCGCCAGCGACCGCGAGACTTCGTAGGCGAAGTCGACATGGCCGGGCGTGTCCATCAGGTTGAAGATGTAGTCCTTGCCGTCCTTGGCGCGGTAGGCGAGGCGGACCGTCTGCGCCTTGATGGTGATGCCGCGCTCGCGCTCGATGTCCATGGAATCGAGCACCTGCTCCTTGCCCGCCATTTCGCGGTCGGTGAGGCCACCGGTCATCTGGATCAGCCGGTCGGCCAGCGTCGACTTGCCATGGTCGATATGGGCGACGATGGAGAAATTGCGGATGTTGGAAATGGGGACGGTCGTCATGGGCGCGGGATACCACTCACATCCCCGTGCGGCAACCATATTGCTGTATTTTCAGGGCCTTTCTTCACGCCAAGCTGATTCCACGAGGCCCCAAAACGCGCTACGCAACGGCCCATGTCCAGGCTCATGTCCACGACCTCGATCCCCTCCGCCCGAACACGCGCAAAAGCCCGGGTGAGCTTTAACCGCTTCCGGGCCTGGCTGGTTGCCTGCGCGATCCGGCCCGAAGCGCGGCTCTGGCTGGTGATCCAGCTCGCCATCCTGCATGCGGTGATCTGGACCTTCATCCTGATCAATCTCAAGGCAGCGCAGGACGTTCACATGGACGTCGCAGAGGCCTATGGCTGGGGCCAGCAATTCCTGTGGGGCTACGGCAAGCACCCGCCGCTGTCGGGCTGGGTCGCGGGCCTCTGGTTCAGGGTGTTCCCGGCGGCGGACTGGGCGACCTATGCGCTGGCGATGGCGACCGTCGGCGTCGGCATGGTGATCTGCTGGCTGCTTGCATTGCGCGTCGTGGACGCGCGGCGCGCGTTCCTGGTCGTGGTGATGATCGCGCTCTACCCGATCTTCAATTTCAAGGGCTTCAAGTACAACGCCGACCTGCTCCAGCTCGTCACGCTGCCGCTGCTGGTGCTCGCTTATCTCAACGCCTTCGAGAAACGGACCTGGCAGTCCGGCATCTGGCTCGGGCTCGCCGGCGCGCTGGCGCTGATGACCAAATATTGGGTGCTGACCATGATCGGCGCCATCGGCCTTGCTGCGCTGATCCATCCCGACCGGCTGCGATTCCTGCTGTCGCCGGCGCCGTGGGTGGCGATCGCGACGATGGTGGTGGCGATGATCCCGCATTTCGTCTGGCTTGCGGGCGTGCATTTCGTGCCGCTGACCTATGCCGGCGATACCTACAGCCTCGATGACAGCCGCCAGGTCCATCAGCTCGTGGCGGGCTACGCCCTGCATAATTTGGCGCTGCTGGCGCTGCCGGTGGCGCTGGCCGCGCTCGCAATGGCGCTGGTGCCGCATTGGTTCACGCTGCTGCTGCGCGCACCGTTACGCATCGTCACGCGCGCCTGGGGGCGCGGCGCCAATCCCGGCGTCAATGTCTCGCAGGCGCGGAACGTCTGGATCATCCAGATCATCGTCGCGGTCGGCCCGCCGCTCGGCGCGCTGGCCTTCAGCATCTACATGAAGACCGATTGGGGCATCTCGCTGTTCTTCCTGGTGCCCTTGGCGCTGGTCGCGATTCCGGCGCTGCGGGTGCAGAGCGCGGCCCTGTTCAATATCGCCGCGATCTGGCTCGTGCTCAGCGTCGCGACGCTCGCAGCCTCGCCCTGGATCGCCGCGCGCGAGATGGCGGCCAATGCCGGCAACGCACAGATCTACGGCGCGCGCTCGGAGCTCGCGCGCGAATTGACCCAGGCCTGGCACACCCGCTTCGGCTCGCGCTGGGCCGTCGTTGCCGGCACGATGGAACAGATCCAGCCGCTGGTGTTCTACAGCCCCGATCATCCGGCCGCGTTGATGCCGTTAGAGGCCTGGGATTCCGGGCTGACGTCGCGCGAGGACGCCAGGAAGTATGGCTTCATCGGCGTGTTCGATCCGACCGATGGCCGCCTGCCGGCGTTCGAGAAATGGGTCTCGGAGATCGCGCCGAACGCCGAGCGCATCGTGATGACGACGCGCCGCTTCACCCACGGCAAGGCCGGCCCGGCGATGAGCTGGAATATCTACATCGCGCCGCCGGCGAAGTGAGCGAGGATTAAATCCCTTCCTCGTTGAACTTGCTTTCAACGAGCTCGGTGATTGCCGCGAGCGCGGCTTCCGCTTCGGTGCCGGCGGCGGCGACCGTGATCGTCGTGCCGGGACCCGCGGCCAGCATCATCAGGCCCATGATCGAGGTGCCGCCGACGGTCTCGCCGCCGCGCGTCACCCAAACCTGCGCGTCGAAGCGCTCCACCGCCTGGACGAACTTCGCGGAGGCCCGCGCATGCAGGCCGCGCTTGTTGATGATCAGGAGCTCCTTAGAGATCGCGCCCGCGGGCACGCCGGTCCCGGCTTGCGGCGCGTCGTCGCTCATTTGCCGGCGAGCACGCGGCTGGCAATGGTGACGTATTTGCGGCCCGCTTCCTGGGCCATCGCGATCGCGTCGGGCAGCGGACGCTCCTCGCGCACCTTGGCAAGCTTCACCAGCATGGGAAGGTTGATTCCCGCGAGCACTTCGACCTTCGGCCGGCTCATGCAGGATATTGCAAGGTTGGACGGCGTGCCGCCGAACATGTCGGTGAGGATCGCGACGCCGTCGCCGGAATCGACGCGGTTGACCGCCTCGATGATGTCGCTTCGGCAGAGATCGGAATCATCTTCTGCACCGATCGTGATCGCTTCGATTTGCTTTTGTGGGCCCATGACATGCTCAAGCGCTGCCTTGAATTCGTCGGCAAGGCGCCCGTGGGTCACAAGTACTAGACCAATCATCGGAAAACTCCTCGCGGGCGCTTTTGGTGCACCGCACGAACGCGCCACTTTGACCATCCAGAGCCCCCGCGCAAGAGGGGATGTTGCGTATCTCCCTGAATCTAGACGGATGGATGAGGGGAGGTGCGCCGGTCTATTCGGTCGCGATAGTGGGGTTCATATGGTTACCATTTCCCTTCAAACAATCGCCTGAAGGGTTAACGGAAGATGAACTCTTGGTAGTGGTCAAGGCCGCAACAACCAAAGGGAGGGGCGAATAGTCGCGCCCGACGGGGATTCGCGGTATTTCGACACCGAAAATGCTTGTTTTCAGCGATTCCGCCGCAGGCAGGCGTTCCGCATCGTCGGCGTCCAGATCGACCACGAGGCCGACGGTCGCATGCTCCACGAAGTCGCAGCGGCGGATTCCCAGTCCCCGGATCTCGATCAGGCCGGCCAGCAGCGGCGCGGGGCGGACTTCAATTTCCTCGCCGACTGTCGCCAGATGGACACGGTCATCGCCGACCAGAACGGCCCTTTCGACCACGCCGGCGCGTCCCGCCATGATCAAATCAAAGGCAAGGCGCGACTTGCCGGAGCCTGAGGGTCCGCGGATCAGCACCGCCAGAGTCCCGACCTTGACGGCGGAGGCGTGAACGCTGGGGCCGCCGTCGCTCATAGCGCCGGCAGCCTCACCACGAAACGCGCGCCCGTAACCGTAGGCGCTCCGTCCTCGTCCGCCGGGCCCGGGCGGTTCTCGGCCCAGATGCGTCCGCCATGGGCATCGACGATCTGCTTGGAGATCGACAGGCCGAGGCCGGAGTTCTGGCCAAAGCCCTGGTGCGGACGGTCGGTGTAGAAGCGCTCGAAGATGCGCTCCAGCGCGTCGTCGCGGATGCCGGGACCGTCGTCGTCGACCACGATCTCGATCTCGGAGCGGACGCGGCGGCAGGTGAGACGCACCTTGCTGCCGGGCTCGGAGAACGACTGCGCGTTGGAGAGCAGGTTGGAGACCACCTGCCCGAGCCGCGAATCGTGGCCGGTCACGGAGAACGTGTCGTTCGCGCCGCGGCCCTCGAAGCGCGTTTCGACCGCGACGTCATGGCCGAGCTTGGTTTCATTGGCGACGGATACCAGCGTCGTCAGCAGACGGCGGAGATCGACCCGGACCGCATCCTGGCGCTGCAATTCGGCGTCGAGGCGGCTGGCGTCGGAGATGTCGGAGATGAGGCGGTCGAGCCGCTTGACGTCATGCTCGATCACCTCGAGCAGGCGCGCGCGGCTGGTCTCGTTGCGCGCCAGCGGCAGCGTCTCGACCGCGGAGCGCAGCGAGGTCAGCGGGTTCTTCAGTTCATGCGCGACATCGGCGGCGAACATCTCGATCGCCTCGATGCGGCTGTAGAGCGCGCTGGTCATGTCGCGCAGCGCGCCGGAAAGGTGGCCGATTTCGTCGCGGCGCCGGGTGAAGTCCGGAATCTCGATGCGGGCCTTGATGCGGCGGCGGACGCGCTCGGCGCTGTCGGCGAGCCGGCGCACCGGGCCTGCGATCGTGCTGGCGAGCAGCAGCGACAGCATGATCATGACCGCGGCAGCGACGCCGCCGACCTTCAGGATCGCCAGGCGCTCGGCGGTGACCATCTGGTCGATGTCGTCACCCTGCGTCGACAGCATCAGGGCGCCGTGGATGGCGCGCGAGCGCAGCACGGGGACTGCGACGGAGACGATCACCTCGCCGCGCGAATTGACCCGCACCATCGAACGCTTCTGGCCCTGGAGCGCGTCGCTCACTTCCGCGTAGCCATTGCCGTTCTCGCGCCCAAGCTCGCGATACAGCGGCAGGTCACCGCGGTTGATCCAGAGCCGTATCGAGGTCAGGCCGCGCTCGATCACGCCGGGCTTCTGCGATGGCGGCGGCAACGGGAAGATCAGCACGTTCTCGAGGTCGCGGCTGTCGAGCAGCACTGTCCCGTTGGGATCGAATATCCGCGCCCGGGTCTTGGTCGGCGAGATCAGCGTGCGCAGCACGGGTGCGACGCGCTCCGGGCTGATCGGGAAGTTCAGCGCCGAATAATCGTCGGATTCACCGTAGCTGTCGCCGAGTTTCAGATCGAGCAGGCGGTCAGGATCGACCGTGATCGCGTTGGTCTGCACGGTCGCCGACGCTCCGATGGCACCGGCGATGATCTCGGCCTGCACCAGTAGGCTCTGCGCACGCGCGTCGATCAGGCCGGCGCGGAACTGCGAGAGATAGAGAATGCTCGCGACCAGCGCGACGAGGCCGGCGAGGTTGAGCGAGACGATGCGGCGGGTCAGGCTCGAGAAGGAGAGCGCGAAGAAATACTGACCGGCGCGGGTCAGCCAGGACAGCGGCCGCCAGCCTTGCGCGGCCGGCTTGTCGTCGGCGACGTGCTCAAGAACGCCGTCGGGCGCGACATCCCCGGCGTTCTGGTTCTCGTCAGGCTGCGTTCGGTCAAGCAATGCTTACGCCCGCGTTAGGACATCTCGTGCGAAGGGTCCCCGCATCCTAGAGCCATCCCGGTCCCGATGGAACGAGGACCAGCGATGCTCTCAGTCTTTCGTGAAGGCGCGTGCCCCTCAGGCTTCCTTGAAGCGGTAGCCGACGCCGTAGAGCGTCTCGATCATTTCGAACTCGTTGTCGACCACCTTGAACTTCTTGCGCAGCCGCTTGATGTGGCTGTCGATGGTGCGGTCGTCGACATAGACCTGGTCGTCATAGGCGGCGTCCATCAGCGCGTTGCGGCTCTTCACCACGCCGGGCCGGGTCGCCAGCGCCTGGAGGATCAGGAATTCGGTGACGGTCAGCGTCACCGGCTCGTTCTTCCAGGTGCAGGTGTGCCGTTCGGGGTCCATGCGTAGCAGGCCGCGGTCGAGCGCCTTGGCATCGTTCTCCTTCGGCGCGACGGTCGGGTCCTTCGGCGCCGAGCGGCGCAGCACGGCCTTGACGCGCTCGACCAGCAGGCGCTGCGAGAACGGTTTGCGGATGAAGTCGTCGGCGCCCATCTTGAGGCCGAACAGTTCGTCGATCTCTTCGTCCTTGGAGGTCAGGAAGATCACCGGCAGGTCGGATTTCTGCCTGAGACGGCGCAGCGTCTCCATGCCGTCCATGCGCGGCATCTTGATGTCGAGGATGGCAAGATCGGGCTGGGTGGTGCGGAAACCGTCGAGCGCGGAGGCGCCGTCGGTGTAAGTCATGATGCGGTAGCCTTCCGCCTCCAGCGCGATCGAGACGGATGTGAGAATGTTGCGGTCATCGTCGACCAAAGCGATTGTGGGCATGAGCCTCTGCTTTCTGCTTTCCGTTTGGGTCGTGGCTTGAAACGGCGAGCAATCCACTGATGCGCCGCATACATGGGTGCCGAAGTCGGCGGTCGAACCTTGTCACCGAGCAATGCAAGCTGGGCTGAAGTGTGACCAAGTTCCACGAAGCGCGGCAGATTCGCCGCGTTTCGACCCATAACCTGACCCCCGTTTACCCGAAAAAAGACCTCTCTTGCAACCACCTGACCCGAGAAAGCCGATGCACCCGACCCCGATTTCGACCCCGGAAAGCTCGCCAAATCGCTGCTCAGGCGCTCGCGCCAGGGGGCGCTGGCAACGCTGATGGCCGGCAGCGGCGCTCCATACTGCTCCCTGGTCAATCTGGCGAGCCACCCCGACGGCTCGCCGATCCTGCTGATCTCGGGCCTGGCCGTGCACACCAGGAACATCCTGGCGGATCACCGGGTCTCCCTGATGCTGGACGAACGCGTGGCCGGCGATCCGCTGGAAGGCGCCCGAATCATGCTGTCCGGCCGGGCGGAACAGGCCGATGCCGACAAGGATCTGCTCCAGCGGCGGTATCTCAATGCCCATCCGTCCGCCGAAGCGTTTGTTTCGTTTAAGGATTTCTCGTTCTTCAGAATCCGGCCCACGGGAACCCATCTGGTCGCCGGCTTCGGCCGCATCGTCGATCTCAAGCCCGAACAGTTCCTGACGGACCTTACCGGTGCCGAGGATCTGCTGGCGGCGGAGGAGGGGGCGGTCGCGCACATGAATGCCGACCACCGCGACGCCATGGGCCTCTATGCAACAAAACTCCTCGGCGCGGCGGAGGGCGACTGGCGCTGCACCGGCTGCGACCCCGAGGGCCTCGACATGCAGGATGGCCAGACTGCGCTGCGGCTGGACTTCCCGGAGCGGGTGACTGACGGCACGGCGCTGCGCAAGATGCTGGTCCGCCTTGCTGGCGAAGCGCGCGCGAAGGTGGACTAGCGCGCAACGATTTGAACGCTGCCCCCATCGCTGCGACCCAAGACCGTAATGGTTCGAAGTCGGCAGCGAGAGGGTTCATGATACGCCGTCGTTTGACGCTGGTTGCGGGTTTGGCGCTCGCGATCACCGCATCGCTTGCCACGCCCTGCTTTGCCCAGAAAGGTCTCGCCGCGGAGAGCGCACGGATCAACGCACTCCGAAGCGCCGGCAAATATTCGGAGGCGCTGCCGCTGGCGCAGGCCATGGTGGCGTCTCTCGAGAAGACCACCAACAATCGTGATCTCGCGGGCGCGCTCAGCAACCTCGCGCAGATCTACGCCGACCAGGGCCACGACGACCAGGCCGAGCCGCTCTACAAGCGTGCCATCGCACTGATGGAGAAGGGGACCGGTCTCGACAGCGTCGAGATCGCACCGGTGCTGAACAACCTCGCCGCGCTCTATCAGCGGCAGAGCCGCTTTGCAGAGGCCGAGCCGCTGTTCAAGCGTGCGCTCGCCGTTCGCGAGAAGGCGCTGTCGCGCGAGCATCCCGACGTTGGTCAGTCCCTCAACAATCTCGCCACATACTATGTGAAGCAGCAGCGTCAGGCCGAAGCCGAGCCGTTGTTTCAACGCGCGCTCGCGATCTACCAGAAGGCCGGTGGTCCCGAGCATCCGGCGGTCGCGACGCTCCTGAACAATCTCGGCCAGCTCGACCGCGACCTCAACCGCGATGCGGAGGCCGAGGCGCCGATCAGGCGCTCGCTCGCGATCCGCGAAAAGGTGCTGGGACCGGACCATCCCGACGTCGCGCGCTCGCTGAACAATCTCGCCGGTCTCTACGAGCACCAGCGGCGCTATGCTGATGCGGAGCCGCTCTATCGCCGTGCGCTGTCGATCCGCGAACGTGCGCTCGGTCCCGATCATCCGGACGTTACGACCTCGACCAGCAATCTCGCTTATTTCCTCTACGTCTCCGGGCGGAACGCCGACGCGCTGCCGCTCGCGGAAAAGACGCTTGCGACCAATCGCGCGCAGCTGCGCGTCGTGCTGCCGGTTCTGTTCGCCGCGCGACAGCAACATCTGCTGGCTGACGACAAGGCGCTGGACGAGGCGCTCGCCGCGATCCAGCGCGGCACGCAATCCTCCGCCGCATCCGCCGTGAACAAGCTGGCCGTGCGCCTTGCCGCCGGCAGCGACCGGCTGGCCGAGCTGGTGCGCCGGGACCAGGATCTTGCGGCCGAGTCCGAGGCGCTCGACAAGGCGATCATCGACGCGGTGTCGAAGCAATCGGCCCAGCGCGACGTCGCGGCCGAGCAGCGCAGCCGGGTGCGGATCGCGGCGATAGCGAACGAGCGCACGGGCCTGCAGAAGACGCTCGCGGTCGAGTTCCCCGAGTACGCGTCGCTCTCCAATCCCCTGCCGCTGGCGGTCAAGGATATCCAGCCTTTGCTGTCACCCGACGAAGCGATGGTGCTGTACTCCGTCGTCGACAAGCAAAGCTATGCCGTCGCGATCACGCGCGAAGGCGTCGACTGGAAGGAGATTCCGCTCGGCGCGGACGCGCTGACGCAGAAGGTGACTGCCTTCCGCAAGGGGCTCGATGTCGGCAAGGCGCGCGATGCCTCCGGCAAATCAGGCTTGTTCGATCTCGGGCTCGCCAACGAGCTCTATGTCGCGCTGCTCGGCCCGGTCGAAGCGCTGACGAAGGACAAGCGCAACCTGCTGGTGGTGCCGTCGGCTGCGCTGACGGCGTTGCCGTTTCATCTGCTCGTCACAGAGACGCCGCAAGCTGCGATCCCGGACACGCTCGAAGGCTATCGTAGCGCCGCATGGCTGTTACGGCGTCAGGCGGTGTCGGTGCTGCCCTCGGTGGTCAGCCTGAAATCGCTGCGTGCCGTCGCACGTCGGGAGCAGGGCGTGAAGCCGATGACCGGCTTTGGCGATCCCGTGTTCAATCCTGCGCTGGAAGGGCCGGCCGATCGTCGAGCGGCAAGCGGCAAGGTCGCTGCACGCAACATTGCAACAATTGCCTATAGCGATTTTTGGCGCGGTGCCGGCGTCGATCGCGCGCGGCTTGCGCAGGCGCTGCCGCAACTGCCGGATACCGCGGACGAGTTGAACGCGGTGGCAAAGGATGTCGGCGCAGCTGAAGCCGACATCCATCTCGGCCGCGATGCCAGCGAAACGACGCTGAAGCGTGCAGCGCTTGCTCAATACAGCATCATCTACTTTGCCACCCACGGTCTCGTCGCCGGCGATGTCAAGGGATTGGGCGAGCCCTCGCTTGCGCTCTCGATTCCCGATCGGCCGACGGAGCTGGATGACGGCTTGCTCACGGCAAGTGAAGTCGCTCAGCTCAAGCTCAACGCGGATTGGGTCGTGCTGTCGGCCTGCAACACCATCGCCGGCGACAAGCCCGGTGCCGAGGCCCTGTCGGGACTGGCGCGCTCGTTCTTCTACGCGGGTGCACGCGCGCTGCTGGTCTCGCATTGGGCGGTGGATTCGGAAGCTGCCACCCGCTTGACCACGTCGACTTTCGAACTGCTCAAGAACGAACCAAAAATCGGCCGTGCCGAAGCCTTGCGCCGCGCGATGTTGACGTACGTCGATGACACCTCGTCACCGCGCAACGCCTATCCCGCGATGTGGGGGCCGTTCGCGCTCATCGGCCAAGGCGAGGTACGATAGGGCGGTCCTGCGATTGTGCGTCGCAATAACCACAGGAAACGCCGAATTGCGCATTTGGTTGCGCGATCATTCGTGATTTTTTGATGCACCCGCACAGGGCTGACATGCGCGACGTTTGGCGCGGTCCTTGAATAAACCAAATCCTGCGGGATCGGCTTGGCAACGCCAGCGTTCACCATTATTACGTCGTTCAACCGAGGCCGGACGGCCTGTAATTCACGGTGACCGCGATGGCGCCAAAGCTTGGTCGCGCTGAGTGTCGCGGGTTCTAGGAGGATTTTTCGTGCAAGAGACGGGCGTGCGCAACGGTGCCTTCGGTGCCGACAAGTTCGGCTTAAAGAATCTCAAACAGGTTCACTGGAACCTCGGCGCGCCGCAACTCTATCAATACTCGCTTTCCGCGGGCGAGGCGGTGCTGTCGGCGGACGGCTCGCTTTGCGCCGACACCGGCGAGTTCACCGGTCGCAGCCCGAAGGACAAGTTCACGGTGCGTGACGCCACCACCGACAAGAAGATGTGGTGGGCGGGCAACCAGTCGATCACCGCCGAACAGTTCGAGACGCTCTACCAGGACTTCCTCAAGCACGCTGAAGGCAAGAGCCTGTTCGCGCAGGACCTCTATGGCGGCGCCGATCCGGCCTACCGGATCAAGACCCGCGTGTTCACCGAGCTCGCCTGGCACTCGCTGTTCATCCGCACTCTGCTGATTCGCCCCGAGGCGGTCGAACTGCCGAGCTTCACGCCGGAGCTGACCATCATCGACATGCCGAGCTTCCGCGCCGATCCCAAGCGCCACGGCTGCAAGTCGGAGAACGTCGTCGCGATCGATTTCGCCCGCAAGATCGTCCTGATCGGCGGGTCTTATTATGCCGGCGAGATGAAGAAGTCGGTCTTCACCACGCTGAACTACTATCTGCCCGAGCGTGGCGTGATGCCGATGCACTGCTCGGCCAATGTCGGCGCCAATGGCGACACCGCGATCTTCTTCGGGCTGTCAGGCACCGGCAAGACCACGCTGTCGGCCGATCCGAACCGCACGCTGATCGGCGACGACGAGCATGGCTGGGGCCCGAACGGCGTCTTCAACTTCGAGGGCGGCTGCTACGCCAAGTGCATCAAGCTCTCGCAGGAAGCCGAGCCGGAGATCTACGCGGCGTCGACGCGCTTCGGCGCGGTGCTCGAGAACTGCGTGCTCGACGAGGACACCCGAATCGTCGATTTCGACGACGGCTCCAAGACCGAGAACACGCGCTCCGCGTACCCGCTCGACTTCATCCCGAACGCTTCGCGCACCGGCCGCGCGCCGCAGCCGAAGAACGTGGTGATGCTCGCCGCCGACGCCTTCGGCGTGCTGCCGCCGATCGCAAAGCTCTCGCCGGCGCAGGCGATGTATCACTTCCTGTCCGGCTACACCGCCAAGGTCGCCGGCACCGAGCGCGGTCTCGGCAACGAGCCGCAGCCGGAATTCTCCACCTGCTTCGGTTCGCCCTTCCTGCCGCTCGACCCGAGCGTCTATGGCAACATGCTGCGCGACCTCATCGCCCAGCACAATGTCGATTGCTGGCTGGTCAACACCGGCTGGACCGGCGGCAAGTATGGCACCGGCTCGCGCATGCCGATCAAGGTGACGCGCGCGCTGCTTACCGCCGCGCTCGACGGCTCGCTTCGCAACGTCGAATTCCGCACTGACAAATATTTCGGCTTTGCGGTCCCGACCGCGCTGCCGGGCGTGCCGGCCGAGATCCTGAACCCGGTGAACACCTGGAAGGACAAGGACGAGTTCGACAAGACCGCCCGCGCGCTGGTCGGCATGTTCCAGAAGAACTTTGCCAAGTTCGAAGCCCAGGTCGACGCCGAAGTCCGCGCGGCCGCGCCGGACGTGAAGCTCGCGGCGGAGTAATCTCTCGCATCATTCGAAATGCAAAAGGGCGGCCGCGAGGCCGCCCTTTTTGTTTGTGGCGAGTAGCGCGAACCTCACACTCGGTGTCGTCCCCGAAGGCGGGGACGACACCGGAGCGAGATATCAGGCCTTGAAATACGCAATCTGTGTGGTGGTCGCGAGCAGCCTGCCGTTCGGCGACCACAGCTCGGCGTTCTGATCGGCATAGCTCTTGTGCATGATCTTCGAATCGGCCGTCGCGAGCACGCGCGTGATGTCCTCGGCGGCGAGCTCTTCGCTGTCGGTGTGAAAATACGTCGTCAGCGACACCGTGCCGAACGGCACCAACTCGCGCCGCGCGTGGAAGATGCGGCCGAAGAAGGCGTCCGACATCGACATCAGCGACAGCATGTCGAGCTTGCGCGGCGTGCGGTCGCCGATCCAGAGCTTGGAATAGGTGCCAGCGAGCTCGGTCTGCGGTGGGCCGATCCGCATCTCGCCCTCGACGAAGCGGAATTCATACTGGTTGGCCCAGGACGCCGCGATTTTCGGGAAGGGCAGCGTCTGCTCGAACGGCTTCGCGTCCGGATATTGCGCCACCCTGTGCTCCCAGGACGGCCGGCGCTCGGCGAACACGGCGGTGGCGAGCGTCGCGACCTCGCCGCCGCCCTGCGACAGTTCGACGCTCCAATGTTGGCTGGAGCGATTGGCCTTCACCAGCCGCACGTCGAGATCGAACGGCCCCTTCGCGATCGGCGCGCAGTAATTGACGGTCAGCGCCAGAGGATCGCCGGCGCGCTGCGGATGGTCGATCAGCGCACGCAGGATGGTCGCGGCCGTGGCGCCGCCGAACGGGCCGACAAAGGCCCAGTAATCGTCGCTGGTGTGTCCCTGCCAGCTGGAGTCGCCGGCGCTGATGCGGGTGGCGTCGTCGAAGGGATGCGGAAGCTTGGCGTGCATTGTCTGATCCGGCTTTCAATGACGGACGTCATACCACGTCCGCCGCCGGCTTGTGCAATTACCTCTGGGATAGTCGATTTCGCGTCGTGGAAAATCAGCCTGCGACGTCGCGCAGATCCGGCAGCAGCGGCGTGGTCGGATTGACCGGCACGTTCCAGATCTCCTCGGCATATTCGCGGATGGTGCGGTCCGAGGAGAACCATGCCATGCGCGCGACATTGAGGATGGAGGCGCGCGTCCAGGCCGGCGCCACCTGCCAGCGCGCGTCGACGCTGCGCTGCGCTTCGTAATAGGAATCGAAATCGGCGCTGACCATGTAGTGGTCGAGATAGCGAAGCGCGTGCGCGATGGATTCGAAGCGGCCGGGATCGCCGGGCGAGAACTCGCCGGTGCCGATCGCATTGATGGCGCGCTGGAGCTTTGGCGAATTGCGGATCACGTCGGAGGCATCCAGCCCCTGCTTGCGGCGGATCATCACGTCGCCGGCCTCCATGCCGAAGATCGCGATGTTCTCCGCGCCGACATGGTCGCGGATCTCGATATTGGCGCCGTCGAGCGTGCCGATGGTGAGGGCGCCGTTCAGTGACAGCTTCATGTTGCCGGTGCCGGAGGCCTCCATGCCGGCGGTCGAGATCTGCTCGGACAGGTCGGCCGCGGGAATGATCACCTCCGCAAGGCTGACATTGTAGTCCGGCAGGAAGACGACCTTGAGCTTGCCGCCGATCGAGGGATCGTTGTTGACGACCTCCGCGACGTCGTTGACCAGCTTGATGATCAGTTTTGCGTATCGGTAGCTCGCCGCCGCCTTGCCGGCGAAGATCTTGACCCGCGGCACCCAGTTGCCGTTGGGATCGTCCTTCATCGCCTGGTACAGCGCCACCGTCTCGATGATGTTGAGGAGCTGGCGCTTGTATTCGTGAATGCGCTTGATCTGCACGTCGAACAGCGCGGTCGGATCGACCTTGATGCCGAGCCGCTCGCCGATCAGGCGCGCCAGCGCGGTCTTGTTGTGAAGCTTGACGCTGCGGAACTTCTTCTGGAATTCGACGTCGCTGGCGCGGGCTTCGATCAGCGAGAGCTGTGTCGGATCGTCGAGCACGGCTTCGCCGCAGGTCTCGCGCAAGAGGTCGGTCAGCTTTGGGTTCGCCAGCATCAGCCAGCGGCGGAAGGTGATGCCGTTGGTCTTGTTGGTGATGCGGCCGGGATAGAGATGGTTGAGATCGTGGAACACGGTCTCGCGCATCAGGTCCGAATGCATCGCCGAGACGCCGTTGATGCGGTGCGAGCCGACGAAGGCGAGCTGGCCCATGCGCACACGGCGTCCGCTCCTCTCGTCGATCAGCGAGACCGAGGCGCGGAAATCGATGTCGCCCGGCGCGCGCGCTTCGGCCAGCGCGAGATGCTGCACGTTGATGCGGTAGATGATCTCGAGATGGCGCGGCAACAGCCGCTCGAACAGCTCGACCGGCCAGGTCTCCAGCGCCTCGGGCAACAGCGTGTGGTTGGTGTAGGACAGCGTTGCGACCGTGATCTTCCAGGCCTCGTCCCAGCGGAAATTGTGCAGGTCGACCAGGATGCGCATCAGCTCGGTGACGGCGAGGCTCGGATGCGTGTCGTTGAGCTGGACCGCGACCTTCATCGCGAGGCTGCGAAGCTGGCCGTCCGAGGTCAGGTGCCGATTGACCAGGTCCTGCAGCGAGGCGGAGACGAAGAAATACTCCTGGCGCAGCCGCAGCTCGCGGCCCGCCGGGCTTTCGTCGTTCGGATAAAGGAATTTGCAGATCGCTTCCGCGCGCGACTGCTCGGCGCTGGCGCTGACATAGTCGCCCTTGTTGAAGGCGTCGAGCTTCAACGGATCGGGCGAGCGTGCCGACCACAGGCGGAGCGCGTTGACGTGCTGGCCGCGCCAGCCGACGATCGGGGTGTCATAGGCGATCGCCTGCACGGTCTCGGCCGGATGCCAGATCGCGCGGTCGCGGCCCTTGTCGTCGACATGCTCGATGCCACCGCCGAAATGGACGTGATAGATCACCTCGGGCCGCTGCAATTCCCAGGGATTGCCGAAGCTCAGCCATTCGTCCGGATATTCCTGCTGCCAGCCCTGATTGATGATCTGGCGGAACAGGCCGTAATCGTAGCGGATGCCGTAGCCGATCGCGGGGATCGAGAGTGTGGCCATGCTCTCCATGAAGCAGGCGGCGAGCCGCCCCAGGCCGCCATTGCCGAGCGCGGCATCCGGCTCGCATTTGCGGAGCTCAGGCAGCGATACGCCGAGATCGCCGAGCGCGACCTCGAAGATCTTGAGCAGCCCCATGTTGTTCAGCGCGTCGGTGAAGAGACGGCCGATCAGGAATTCGAGCGAGAGATAATAGACGCGCTTGCGTCCCGCATCGTAGCTGTGCTTCTCGGCCGTGAGCCAGCGATGCACGATGCGGTCGCGCAGCGCGAGCGCTGCGGCCTGGTACCAGTCGTGCTTGGTCGCCATGCCCGCATCCTTGCCGATGGCAAGGCGCAGCTTCGCCAGGATCGCGCCCTTGACGTCAGCCAGCGCGAGTTCGTCGATGGGCTGGCCGGAGGCCGGCAAACTTGGCTGGAACGATTGATCTTGCAAGGCCGTCACTTCCTGGTCGCGAGAACACCACTAACTCTACGCGTCTTGCCCCTGCACCGGAACCATCGCTGGCGCGGCCGTGCACTGCGCTGGCGTAAATTTATGCAAGGAACGGGCCGATTTGGGAGCCCGGAAGCGTACGGAGAGCTGCCGATTCGGTGCTAGATTGGGGGCAGATTCAGCCATCAGTGTGGAGGAAACGCCCCATGAGACTGCTGATCGAAATCGCCGCCGCGGCCTTGCTCGTCGTCTGCATCACTGCCTCCAGTGCCGCCTTTGCCGCCGGCAAGACGGGCCGCGGTGCCGACGGCCAGAGCTGCGGCTTCAGCGTTCCGGAAAATGCGTCTCCCGCAGTGCGTTGCGCTGCCATCAAGCGCCAATGCGGCGGCAAGTTCTACGCGAATGCGTGCGGGGACAGGCTGGTGTCGGCGGCGAATTGAGGAGCGGGTCGCTGAATTCGCCGCGCGCTATCGGACCACGCCCGACGTGAAGCCCGCCTTGCGGCGCGGCGGCTTGATTTCCTTTTTCAGGAAGCAGCGCGCTTCACGTCCGGTGTAGCCGGGACGGGAATAGGTGAAGGCGCGGCACTTGTTGTCGGCGATGCAGGCGGCCTTGCAGGCCTCTTCGCCTTCGCCGTCCTTGATCTCGAAATTGCGCAAGTCGCCGCCGGGGCGGTCGATCGACGTTTCAACGCCTTCGATCCGCGGCTCGATCACGCCGGCGCCACGCACGCCGGAGATGCAGCAGCTGCCCGGGACGCGCGGCGGCACCGTGTTCTTGAGCCAGCACACCGCCGAGCCGCCTTCGACGTCGGGATAGCTGAAGCTCCAGGAGCGGCAGCGGCGGTCGCGCTCGCAGAGCAGCGCACAATCCTCGGGGTCACCTGACGTCACCGGCGAGCTGAAATAGTCACCGCCGGGCCGGTCGAACGCGGTCTGGGCGCGCGCAGGCACGCTCGCAAACACGAGCAAAAGCAACGTGGCGCAGGCCACGACGTTTGCCATGACGGCCCCACGCAGGCGGCCCTTCCCCATCGGAACAGCTTTCGAGTTATTGACGGCGCTCAGGTTTTTTCAGCCGGTCATTTGATCGCCGCAAACCTGTATGGGCGATGAACGGCTCAGGTCCTGGTCGTCGGCCTCTGGCCTAGAACGCGTATTCCGCGTAGGCCGGTTCCACGGAGCCGTTCCAGGCGCCGTTGAACTTCTCCAACATCTCCTCGGCCGGGGTCCGGCCGGAATCGATGATGCGATCGAGCGGCTCCAGATGCCGGGTTTCGTCGCGGCCGAGCTGGTCGATCCGGCCGCGGCGGCGCAGGCCTGCATGGGCCAGAACGAGGCATTCCTTGGCGACCTCGAACAGATAGCGGTCCTTGATCCGCGCCTTGAAGCCGAACCGCGGCACGTCGTCGCGCAGGGCCTGGCGCTCATGCGCGGTCCAGTGCTTCACGAGGTCCCATGCGGCATCGAGCGACACATCGTCGTAGAGCAGCCCGGCCCAGAACGCCGACAGCGCCGGCAGGCGGCCCCACGGGCCACCATCGGAGCCGCGCATCTCGAGATAGCGCTTGAGGCGCACCTCCGGGAAGATCGTCGAAAGATGATTGGCCCAGTCCGACAGTGTCGGACGTTCTCCGGGCAGATTGTTGTTGCGGCCGTCGAAGAAGGCGCGGAACGAGGAGCCCGAGACGTCGATGTAATCCTCGTCGCGCTTGACGAAATACATGGGCACGTCGAGCGCGTAGTCGACATAGCGCTCGAAACCCATGCCGTCCTCGAATGCCCACGGCATCATGCCCGAGCGCGCATTGTCGGTGTCGCGCCAGATCTCGGAGCGGAACGACAGGAAGCCGTTCGGCTTGCCCTCGGTGAACGGCGAATTGGCAAACAGCGCGGTCGCGACCGGCTGCAGCGCGAGCGAGACGCGCAGCTTCTTGACCATGTCGGCTTCGGAGGAGAAGTCGAGATTGGTCTGCACCGTGCAGGTCCGGTACATCATGTCGAGGCCGTATTGGCCGACCTTCGGCATGTAATTGGTCATGATCTTGTAGCGGCCCTTGGGCATCACCGGGATGTCGGCGCGCGACCAGGACGGCGTCATGCCGAGCCCGAGGAAGCCGATGCCGAGCGGGGTCGCAATCTCGCGCACCTGCGCCAGATGCGCCATCAGCTCGCTCTGGGTCTGATGCACGTTCTCGACCGGCGCGCCGGAGAGCTCGAACTGTCCGCCGGGCTCGAGCGAGATCGCGCCGCCGCCGGTGACGTCGTAGAGGCCGATGATGTTGCCCTTCTCCATGATCGGCTCCCAGCCGAGCAGGAGCTTCATGCCTTCGAGCAGCGCGCCGATGCCCCGCGCGCCCTCGTAAGGCACCGGACGGTGGCCTTCGAGCGTGAACGGCGTCTTCTCGTGCTCGGTGCCCATACGGAATTCGGACGGGTCCTTGCAGCCGGCCTCGAACCACGCGACGAGCTCGTCGCGCGACTGCAGCGGCGTCATATCGATCTGGTCTCGCGCCATATCAAACTCTAATCAAAAAGGGCGCTTCGATCGAAGGCGCGCGGGTGACGGGGTGGTCCGTGAACCCAGGGGGTGCACGGACGAGCTGGTGTGCCGCACGATCATCGCGACGGCGTGGTTTCGTTGACGTGGACGGGCGGCAGTTTCATCTCGCCGCACGAGCAGCCGAGACGGTCGAGCAGACCGCTGAGCTTGACGGCATCCGCATCGGACAGTTTCGAGCCGACATACTTTTCGATTGCGGCCGAATAGGCGCCCCACATCCGCTTCTGCAACTCGCGGCCGGCTTCCGTGATCTCCACGAACTGGCCGCGCTTGTCGATCTTGCATTCGCGCCGGGAGGCGAGCCCCTCGTCGACGAGGCGGTCGATCAGGCGCGAGGTGGAGTATTGCGGGATCAGCATTTGCCGCTCGAGTTCCACCGGCCGCAGCTCACCCGAGGGCGCCCGCGACAATTCGAGCAGCGCGTCGTACCAGGCCAGCGGCGGGAAGCCCGCCTTCTTCAAGTCCTGCTCGACGCAATCGAGCACGCGGCTCTGCACCCGCATCAGGCGGATCCAGGCCGAAGTTGCCTCGGTCGATGGTTTGCGTTTCATGGTCCCGCTCAAGCTCGTCGTCCCGTCTCTTACCCCACTCGATGCACCTGCATCAATCTTGACTATTGGATGCAGATGCATGTAGGCGTTCCTTCGGCCCAACCAAGCGTCAAGAGAAGGAAATTCCATGAAACTCTATTACTCGCCCGGCGCCTGCTCTCTGTCCCCCCACATCGCGCTCCTGGAAGCCGGCCTGCCCTATGAGCTGGTCAAGGTCGATATCCGGGCCAAGAAGCTCGAAAATGGTGAGGATTATCTGAAGCTGAACCCGAAGGGCCAGGTCCCTGCGCTGGGCCTCGACAGCGGCGAGATCGTGACCGAAGGCCCGGTCATTGTCCAGATGATCGCCGACCAGGCTTCGGCCAAGGCGCTGGCGCCGGCTCACGGCAGCTCTGAGCGCTGCAAGCTGCTCGAATGGCTGAACTTCCTCACCTCGGAGGTGCACAAGAGCTTCGGACCCCTTTTCGCGCCGGCGCTGAACGATGCCTTCTTCAAGGACCGCGTCATGGGCAAGCTGACATACATCGACAGCCAGCTCGCCGGCCGCGACTACCTCATGGGAAAGCAGTTCACGGTGGCCGACGGCTATCTCTTCACGATGCTGACCTGGGGCGACCGGATGAAGTTCGACCTCTCGGCCATGCCGAACCTGACCGCCTACAAGGCTCGCGTCGCAGCGCGGCCGCAGGTGCAGGAGGCGCTGAAGAAGGAAGGCCTTGCGCAGGCGAAGTAAGCGCATCGCACGATGCAACATGCGAAAGGCCGGATCGACGATCCGGCCTTTTTCATTGTGAACCATTCGATCGGCGGCCACGTCGAAATCGCGGAGCACCTCCAAGAGACAGCCGCCGCCATGAACATGATCGTCCTTATGACTGCCGCGGGCGCGCCGCTCGCGATGCTTGGTTTGTCGACGCCGGACCTGCCGCAGCGCAATTGCATCTTCATGATCCATCCGCAGGTCACCTCGGCCGTGTTCGAGAGCAAGGAAGGAAGAATCGTCTTTCCCGATCGGCCGACCGAATATCCGTGCAGCTACGCCAGGAAGCAGGGCGGAACGGACATCGCCTTCACCAACCAGAATGGTTGGCGCTTCGAGGTCCGCATTGGCCGCGGCGATGAAGGCAGCTGGCGAGCGAGTCTTGCCGACGATGCGGTCTCGGGGCGGGCGTTCTCGCCGTTCGGAGACCGCAAATAGAACGGGTCGGATCGTCGATCCGGCCCCTTCTCATTCCGCCCCGAGCGGGGTGGGCGCGAACCCATCTCGCCGGATCATCGTACCTATCATTAGACTTATGAACTACTGTTCGCCGAATGTAAGTAGTGCTGTCTTGTCAGTACCCGTAAAGCGCGCGAGCTTGGCGGAATTGTTAGAGGATTATTTGTACTTTCATCGGAGTTGAAGTTGACGATTGCCTTGGTCCTGATCGTCGCAAGTGCATTGGTGGGAATAGCGACCGGTTATGTTTTCAGGATCTGGGCGCTGATATTGATTGCGCCGGCGATCGCAGTTTTCTCGGCGATCATTCTTCGCGCTTACGAATTCGGCATGATGGCGGGTGTCACCGTCATTGCCATCTGTCTTGCCGTCTGCCAGCTCGCCTACTTCGCGGCGGCCTACCTGCTGCACGCGCGAGGGGTCTCAGCCCATGACGAAGTCGACGGCGAGCCAGGCGAGGGAAGCCAGCATAAAATCCGCCGCCAGCACAAGTAACGCCAAGGCGGCCCAAAGCATCGGCCCCTTGCGGCGCAGGCGCGCCGGCTTCCGTTGCGGCGAGAGGCGGCGAGTGGCGGGTCCAACAGCATATTTTGCGGTGAGATCGCGACCGAGCGCGGTCTTCCGCAGCACCAAAGAGTTCATCAAGGATACTTTCTTATTTCGTCTTCAACCTGCCGATGGCTCGGCAAGTGTCCCGACCGGGTTCGTGGCCCTGACCCTGAGCAAGACTAGTGCCAGGGCCGAGCAAAAGAACGGCGCCGCTTTGACGTGCCTATGACAATAGCGCGACACTGCGGCAGCGGGGACTCTGACACGGTTCCTACGCGAATTCTGTGACTGGTTCCACAAGCCGGGAACAAATCTGACGCACCCGTGATGACGTCTCCCCAAACAAAAAGGCCGGATCGACGATCCGGCCCCTTGTTCTCAAATGATCTTGGGTGATCAGGCCGCGGCCTTCTTCGGCGCGAAGCGGCCGTAGAAGGTTTCTCCCTTCGCGGCCATCTCCTCGAGAAGCTTCGGCGGGGTGAAACGCGAGCCGTACTTCGCCTCCAGCTTGTGGCAGAGCTCGACGAATTTCTTCGTGCCCATGAAGTCGATGTAGGACAGCGTGCCGCCGGTGAACGGCGCGAAGCCGAAGCCGAGGATCGAGCCGACATCCGCCTCGCGCGGGTCGGTGATGACGTGGTCCTCGACCGTGCGCGCGGCTTCCACAGCCTGCACCACCAGGAAGCGCTGCTTCAGCTCCTCGATGTCGAGCGTGTCAGGGTCGAGCTGCTTCGGCTGCAGCGCTGACAGCCCTGGCCACAGGCTCTTCTGACCCTTGCCCTTCTCGGGGTAGTCGTAGAAGCCCTTGCTGTTCTTGCGGCCGAGACGGCCCTGGTTCTCGACCATCTCCACCATCAGCTTCTTCTGATCGGGGTTGATGGCGTTCGGGCCGAGATCGGCTTCCGTCGCCTTCATGATCTTGAGGCCGAGGTCGAGTGCGACTTCGTCTGAGAGCGAGAGCGGACCGACCGGCATGCCGGCCATCTTGGCGCAGTTCTCGATCATCGCCGGCGGCACGCCCTCCAGGAACATCTCGTTGCCTTCGGCGACGTAGCGGCCAACGCAGCGATTGGCGAAGAAGCCGCGGCTGTCGTTGACGACGATCGGCGTCTTGCCGATCTGCCGGACGTAGTCGAGCGCGGTCGCGAGCGCGACGTCGCCGGTGTTCTTGCCTTTGATGATCTCGACCAGCATCATCTTCTCGACCGGCGAGAAGAAGTGGATACCGACGAACTTGCCCTGTTCCTTGAAACCCTCGGCCAGCGAGGTGATCGGCAGCGTCGAGGTGTTCGACGCGAAGATCACGTCCGGCTTCAGATATTCCTGCGCCTTGGCAAACGTCTCAGCCTTGACCTTGCGATCCTCGAACACGGCCTCGATGACGAGGTCGACGTCCTTCAGTGCCGCATAGTCCGCAGTCGGCGTAATGCGCGCGAGCAGCGCTTCGGCATCACCCGGCTTGGCGCGGCCCTTCTTGATCTGCTCCTCGATCACCTTCTGCGCATGCGCCTTGCCCTTGTCGGCGCTCTCTTGGTCGCGGTCGATCAGGACGACGTCGAGGCCGGCACGGGCCGAGACGTAGCCGACGCTCGCACCCATGAAGCCGGCGCCGATCACGGCGATCTTCTTCACCTTGGTCGGGGCTACGTCCTTCGGACGGCGCGCACCCTTGTTGAGCTCCTGCATCGACAGGAACAGGCTGCGGATCATCGCGGCTGCTTCCTTCGAACGCAGCACCGAGGTGAAGTAGCGCGACTCGACGCGCAGCGCCGCATCGATCGGCAGCTGCAGGCCTTCATAGACGCAGCTCATGATCGCGCGCGCGGCCGGATAATTGTCGTAGGTCTCGCGGCGATAGATCGCGTTGCCGGCCGGGAACATCATCATGCCGGCCTTGGAGAACACCGGACCGCCCGGCAGCTTGAAGCCCTTCTCGTCCCAGGGCGCGACGGCCTTGCCGCCGCCCTTGATCCAGTCCTTCGCTGCCTTGACGAGATCTGCCGCAGGGACGATCGCGTGAATGAGGTTCAGCGCCTTGGCCTTCTCGACCGTGACCGGATCGCCCTTGAGCAGGATCGTCATCGCGTCCTGCGGCGGCACCAGGCGCGGCACGCGCTGCGTGCCGCCGGCGCCGGGGAACAGGCCGACCTTGACCTCGGGCAGGCCGAGGCGCGTCTTGGGATTTTCCGCCGCCACGCGATAGTGGCAGCACAGCGTGATCTCGAAACCGCCGCCGAGTGCGAGGCCGTTGATCGCGGCCGCCCACGGCTTGCCGGAGGTCTCGATCGAGCGCAGCACCTGCGAGAAGCGCCGGCTCTGGTCGAACAGCATCTGGTTCGCGGCGGTCTCGTCCTGCTCCTTCAAGACCTTGGCGTAGGCCTGGTTCATGCCCTCGAGCATCGACAAATCGGCGCCGGCGCAGAACGCCTCCTTGGCGGAGGTGATGACGACGCCCTTCACGGCGGCGTCGGCCGTGGTCTCCTTGACGATCGCATCGAGCTCGCTGGTCGAGGTCTCGTCTAGCACGTTCATCGAACGGCCCGGGATGTCCCAGGTGACGAGCGCGATGCCGTCGGAATCGGTCTCAACCTTGAAGTTCTTGTAAGCCATGTTGGTTGCTCCCTATCCTTAGACGCGCTCGATGATGGTCGCGGTGCCCATGCCGCCGCCGATGCACAGCGTGACGAGGGCAGTGGACTTGTTGGTGCGCTCGAGCTCGTCGAGCACGGTGCCGAGGATCATCGCGCCGGTCGCGCCAAGCGGATGGCCGAGCGCGATCGCGCCGCCATTGACGTTGATCTTGGCGTTGTCGATGTCGAAGGCCTGGATGTAGCGCAGCACCACCGAGGCAAAGGCTTCGTTGAGCTCGAACAGGTCGATGTCCGACTTCTTCATGCCCGAACGCGCGAACAGCTTCTCGGTGACGTCGACCGGACCGGTCAGCATCATCGCCGGCTCGGAGCCGACGTTCGCGAAGGCGCGGATCTTTGCGCGCGGCTTCAGGCCGTACTTGCTGCCTGCTTCCTTGCTGCCGAGCAGCACGGCGCCGGCGCCGTCGACGATGCCCGACGAGTTGCCGGCGTGGTGCACGTAATTGACGCGCTCGATTTCCGGGTGCGACTGCACCGCGACTCCGTCGAAGCCGCCCATCTGCGCCATCATCGTGAACGACGGCTGCAGCTGCGCCAGCGACTGCATCGTCGTCGAGGGACGCATGTGCTCGTCCTTGGCGAGGATGGTGAGGCCGTTGATGTCCTTCACGGGCACGATGGACTTGTTGAACCGGCCCTCATCCCAGGCCGTGCCGGCGCGCTGCTGGCTCTGCACCGCATAGGCGTCGACGTCGTCGCGCGAGAAGCCGTACTTCGTGGCGATCAGATCGGCCGAGACGCCCTGCGGCATGAAGTAGGCCGGCACCGCCATCGAGGGGTCCATCGGCCAGGCGCCACCGGAGGCGCCGATGCCGACGCGGCTCATCGATTCGGCGCCGCCACCGATCACCAGCTCATGCTGGCCGCTCATCACCTGGGCTGCGGCAAAATTCACGGCGTCGAGGCCGGAAGCACAGAAGCGGCTGATCTGCACGCCGGGGACGGCTTCACCGAGGCCGGCCTTGAGCGCGGCGAAGCGCGCGATGTCGGAGCCGGCTTCGCCGACGGGGTCGACCACGCCAAGCACGACGTCGTCGACGGAATCTTCGGGCAGGTTGTTGCGGTCCTTCAGCGCCTTCAGCGGCACGGTGGCGAGCGCGAGCGCCGTCACCTCGTGCAGCGCGCCGTCTGCCTTGCCGCGGCCGCGCGGGGTTCGGACGTGGTCGTAGATATAGGCATCTGCCATGGGAGCCTCCTGATTGCAGCTATTGGTTACGACCGCGGCGCGGTCGGATCATTGGCGAAGCGGGAAGCCTCAGAAAGCTTCCGCCGGCAGTTCCATGATGGTGGCGCAGCCGGCCTGGATGCGCGCGAGATTGGCGGCGGTCTCCGGCAGCATGCGCTCCATGAAGAAGCGGCCGGTGACGAGCTTGGTCGAGAGATAGGGCGTCGCTCCGCTCGCGGCAATCTTCGCCTGCGTCACCTTGGCCATCTTCGCCCACATGTAGCCGAGCGCGACGAAGCCGAAGAGATGCAGGTAATCGGTTGCGGCAGCACCCGCATTGTCCGGCTTCGCCATCGCGTTCTGCATCAGCCAGGTCGTGGCCTGCTGGAGATGGCCGAGCGAGGCCGAGAGCGGCGCGATGAAGGGTTTTAGCGCCTCGTCGCCGCCGTTCTCCTTGGCGAAGGCCATGACCTCGCCGAAGAAGGCCATGATGGCGCGGCCGCCGTCGCGCGGCAGCTTGCGGCCGACGAGGTCGAGCGCCTGGATGCCGTTGGCGCCTTCATAGATCATGGCGATGCGGGCATCGCGCACGAACTGCTCCATGCCCTGCTCGGCGATATAGCCGTGGCCGCCATACATCTGCTGCGCCTGCACCGCGTTGGCAAAGCCGTAATCGGTGAGGAAGCCCTTCAGCACTGGCGTCATCAGGCCCATGTGGTCGTCGGCGGCCTGCCGGTCCTTCGGGTCCTCGGAACGATGGGCGACGTCGCTCTTCAGCGCGGTCCACATCACGAAGGCGCGCGCGGCCTCGTTGAAGGCGCGAATCGAGAGCAGCGTGCGGCGCACGTCGGGATGCACGATGATCGGGTCGGCCTGCTTGTCCGGCGCCTTGGCGCCTGTCAGCGAGCGGCCCTGGATGCGCTCGCGGGCATAGGCGACCGCGTTCTGATAGGCGACCTCGGACTGCGCGAGACCTTGAACGGCGACGCCGAGGCGGGCCTCGTTCATCATCACGAACATGCCCTGCATGCCCTTGTTCTCTTCGCCGATCAGCCAGCCGGTGGCGCTGTCGTAGTTCATCACGCAGGTGGAATTGCCGTGAATGCCCATCTTGTGCTCGATCGAGCCACATACCACGCCGTTGCGTGCGCCGACCGAACCATCGGCATTGACCAGGAATTTCGGCACCACGAACAGCGACACGCCCTTGATGCCGGCCGGTGCGCCCTCGATGCGGGCGAGCACGAGGTGGATGATGTTGGGGGCGAGGTCATGCTCACCGGCCGAGATGAAGATCTTCGTGCCCGTGATCTTGAAGCTGCCGTCGGGCTGGCGGACCGCCTTGGTGCGGAGCATGCCGAGATCGGTGCCGCAATGCGGCTCGGTCAGGTTCATGGTGCCGGTCCACTCGCCCGCCACCATCTTCGGCACGTAGGTCTGCTTCTGCTCGGGCGAGCCGTGCACGATCAGCGCCGCGGTCGCGCCCATGGTGAGGCCGCCATACATCGAGAATGCCATGTTGGCGGAGATCTGGAATTCGTTGACCGCCTGGCTCAGCGTCACCGGCAGGCCCTGGCCGCCGAACTCGGTTGGTGCCGACAGGCCAAGCCAGCCGCCCTCCGCCACTTGCTTGAAAGCGTCCTTGAAGCCCTTCGGCGTGGTGACACTGCCGTCATCGGCGCGCTTGCAGCCTTCGAGATCGCCGACGCGGTTGAGCGGCTGCAGCACTTCTTCCGCAAGCTTCGCGGCTTCGCCGAGAATGGCTTCGCGCACGTCGCTCGACGCATCGGAGAAGCCGGCGAGGTTGTCGTAGCGATCGATCTGGAAGACGTCGTTGAGCAGGAAGTTCACGTCTTCGACGGGGGCTTTGTAGATCGGCATGGTGGTCTCCCGGCAGGCGGTCTGAAGTGATGATGTTGGCTTATGATTGAGCGGCGGCCAACTGCTCCGCCATCAGGCGGTGCAGCATGTTGATCGCCTTGAGCGGACGCACCATCACCTTGAAATGGGTGATGCGTCCCTCGGCATCGAAGGTGATGATGTCGACACCGTTGATCTCGATGCCGTCGATGACATTCTTGAATTCGAGAACGGCGCCGTTGGCGCTTTTCCACTCGCCGACATAGGTGAAGCCGGGACCGCCGAGCACCTTCTCGGCACTGGCGAGATATTTGAAGGTGATGTCGCGTCCGCGCTGCGGCGAATGCACCACGGGGCTTTCGAACACGGCATCGGGATGGAGCAGGTCCTAGAGCGCGGCGCGGTCGTGGGACTTCATAAAGGCGTACCAGGAATCGAGGCCGGTCATTCTCAGGTGCCTCCCTTGATCAAAGGCCTTCTTGGTCAAAGGCCTTGGCAAAAACGCGAAAACAACCCCATGCACAGTAGCGCAATGGCCGATAAGGGCGGGTCTGAAGCCCGTCTCATATGCACATTGACGCATATGCACCGATGCGCATAAAGTCAAGTCAATTGGTCGGGACCTCGAAAGGGAGCTGGTGCCATGGCGCTCGGCGACGCAATCCTCGCATGCCTGACGGAACGTCCGATGACGGGCTACGAGCTCGCCAAGACATTCGATTCCTCGATCGGCTTCTTCTGGAAAGCCGACCACCAGCAGATCTACCGCGAGCTCTCCAAGCTGCGCGACCGCGGCTTCATCCAGGGCCGCGAGGTCGTGCAGTCAGGAAAGCCAAACAAACTGATTTATACGCTGACTCCCGAGGGCCGAACAGCGCTGCGGCACTGGGCCGCGCGGCCGAGCACACCGCCCTCGATCAAGGACGACCTGCTGGTGCGGCTGCACGCGCTCGACAGCATCGACATCGAGCCCATGCGCACCGATCTGATGGCCCGGCTGGAGCACCACCGCGACCGGCACGAGAATTACGAGCGGATCCTCAAGAAGCGATTTCCGGAGGGCTCGGCGTCGGGCGTGCTCGACCTCGGCAATCTGCTGCTGCTTCAGCTCGGTGCCCGCCACGAGCAGATGGTGGCCGATTTCTGCGAGGAGGCGCTCCAGGCCCTATCGGCGATGAGCGGCAAGGGCACCGTCGTGCCGCTGGACGACGGCAAGCGCGAGGGGAAGGGCTGAGCCTGCGCAGCCCTAGTACTTGGTGACGACCAGCCTATCCCAGTTGAACCGGACATTGACGCCGGTGCGGACGATGTCGTCCGTCAGCCTGACGTCGCGGGTGACGGCGCCGCTGATCGGCGGATCGACATATCGTTTGCTGCCAAAATCGACGTGCACATATTCGAGCTTGAGGGTCACGGCGCCCCAGGTATCGACATAGGCCGCCCATTCGCCACCGAGCCCGGCCGCCAGGCCGGTGCGGGTCTGGGAGCTGGTGACCTGCACCACCCGGTTGGACACGGTGACCTCGGTGCCGGCGAAGGCGATACCGGCCGTGCCATAGATCAGGAACTGATCGAGCGCGTAACCGACACGGCCGCGGAACATATCGATCCATTTTTCCCGCGTGCCGCTCGTCACCCCGACGTTGAAGGGCGGCAGATCCTGCACCTTGCCGTGCTGGTTGGTCCATGACGCGTCGTTCTCGAAGCCGAGTACGGTCTTTTCGATCTGGAAATCGCAGCCGAAGACACCGCCCGCGACGGCCGCGCCGCTGAGATTGAAAGTCCCTGTGATCGTCGGCCCGGAGACGTCGCCGGCGCGCCGGACATGCTCGCTCTTGCCCCAGTTGCCGCCGCCCTGGATGCCGACATAGCAGCTGGTCCAATTGTATCCCGCGGGCGCCGCTGCCTTCACCGCAGGCGCTGCCGCCGGGGCATCGGCGGCAACGGCATGCGATGCCAGTCCGGCCGCCATCGCGGCCACGAGCAACCTTTTCATGTCAGCCCACAATCCAGTCAGGCAAGAACCCGCCCGTGGATCGGGCCGCTCTCTATCCCTTGAGACGTGCGGATCGGGCGCGTGGCGAAATCTTTGTCGGGGCGCGGCTTCGGAGCGGGGCCAACGGCGGCAATCGGGTTCCCGACGCCCAACTTTAAGACACCGGCAACGCGTTCCTTAACCCGTTATTTACCGTAACAGGAAAAAGTCGGTTTTCGAGGCAGACGACCCGCGCCAAATCCGATTGTCTTTGCAACCGGCACGCGTGGGGAGGCTGGAGGCGCCGGGTGGGGCGCCGGAGTCGGAACCGGACAGAGTCATGAATTCGCGCGTATCGTGGAGTGTTGACGGCATCGATCCATCCGTCAGGGAGCGGGCCGAAGCTGCTGCGCGTCGCGCCGGCATGTCACTCAACGATTGGCTGAACTCCACGCTCGGCGAGACGGCCCCGCCGAACTTTCGCGGACCTTACGATCAACGCCAAGAGCAGCGTCAAGAGCAGCGTCAGGATCAGCGCCCGCAACAGATGCCGAGCCAGGAGAGCCGCGACGTCGCCGACATCCATCAGCGGCTCGACGCGATCACCCAGCAGATCGAACGGATTTCAAAGCCCGCGCCGCGGCCCGACGCGTCGCGGCCAGACGTCTCGCGCGAGCAGGGCGTCGCGCGCCAGCTCAACGACGCGATCTCGCGGCTCGATGCGCGGCTGTCGCAGATCTCGAAGCCGCAGCAGCCTCAGCCGCCGCGGCCGGCACCCGTCGAAACGCGCCAGCGCCAGGCCGATGCGGTCGAGCGTGCCGCAGCCCAGGTCTATCGCAACTCACCGCCCTTGAGCCCCGCGTCGTTCGACGTTGCCGTCGCCGAGATCACGGCACGGCAGAGCGAGCTCGACGGCTTTGCGCCGCGGCAGATGCCGCCGCGCGCCGCGCCGTCGATTGCACCGACGGCAGCTCCTTTCGCGCCCCCGATGGCGCCGCCCGCGCCTGCCTATGCACCGCCGCCCCCGCAGCCGGGGCCGGATTTCTCGTCGCTCGAGCGCCATTTGCTCAAGATCACGAGCCAGATCGAGTCGCTCCAGCGCCCTGACAACACCGAGCAGGCGATCAACGCTTTCCGCGGCGAGCTTGCCGAGATCCGCCACGCCATCACCGAGGCGATGCCGCGCCGCGCGATCGAATCGATCGAGAACGAGATCCGCTCGCTGCACCGTCGCATCGACGAGACCCGTTCGTCGGGGACGGATGGCCAGGTCCTGTCGGGCATCGAGCACGCGCTGTCCGAGATCAAGCAGGTACTGCGCACGCTGACGCCGGCCGAGCAGCTCACCGGCTATGACGAGGCGATCCGCAATCTCGGCGCCAAGCTCGATCTGATCCTGCGCGCCAATGACGATCCGTCGACGGTGCGCCAGCTCGAAGGCGCGATCTCGGCGCTGCGCGGCATCGTCTCCAACGTCGCCTCCAACGAAGCCCTGGCGCGTCTTTCCGAAGACGTGCAGCTGCTGTCGTCCAAGGTCGACCAGGTCACCCGCTCGTCCGGCCCCAGCGACAGCTTTGCCGTGCTGGAGCAGCGCATCGCGGCGCTCACCGCCGCGCTGGAAACGCGCGAGCGGCCGCAGCCGTCCGAGAGCAGCGAGCATCTCGAAGCCGCGATCCGCGCGCTGTCGGACCGTTTCGACCGCATGCAGGTTGGCAACGATTCCGCGTCGACCTTTGCGCATCTCGAACAGCGGGTCTCGTATCTGCTGGAGCGGATCGAAGCCGCCTCCGATCCGCGCAACGGCAACTTGAGCCGCGTCGAGGACGGGCTGCACGACATCCTGCGGCATCTGGAGCGGCAGCAGGCGACCTATTCCGCCCTCGCCGAGAGCCGCAATTCGGCACCGTCTGCCGATTCCGGCATGGTCGATCTGGTCAAGCGCGAGCTCTCCGACATCCGCTTCAGCCAGGCCGAGACCAACCGCAGCACCCAGGATTCGCTCGAGGCCGTGCACAGCGCGCTCGGCCATGTCGTCGATCGCCTCTCGATGATCGAGGGTGATCTGCGCGCGGTGCGCACGGCGCCGCCGGCACCCGCTCCGCAGCCGATGCCCAGTTCGACGTCCATGTCGATGCCGATGGCCGCGCCCATGGAGCCCGCGCCTGTCGCGCGCGAGCCGCAGCAGCCGAAATACGATCCGAAGCCGGAGCTGCAGAACCCGGCCGCCGCGCAACAGCCGCCACAGGGCGCCTTCGTCGCCGCGCCGCGCGAATTCCATGCCGCCGCACCGGCCGCGCCGCCGCCGGTGCCAACGGCACCGCCCGTTCCGCCGCGTGCGATCAGCGAGATCCTCGAGCCGCACACGGTGCCCACGCGCGCCGCGCTCGCACCGGAATTGCCGCCGGACCATCCGCTCGAACCGGGCACACGGCCGGGCGGCCGCGTCGCCACGCCCTCGGAGCGCATTGCCGCGTCCGAAAGCGCGATCAGCGAAATCCCCGCCGCGCCGAAAGAGCCGGTGTCGTCGTCGAGCTTCATAGCGGCCGCGCGCCGCGCCGCGCAGGCGGCCGCCGCGCAGCCGGAAAAGCCGGCTCGCGGTGCCAAGGCAAGTGCAAAGGCAGCCGCCAAGGCGGCCATCGCAGGCCGCACCAAGGACAAGAGCCAGGAAGGCGGCTCGACCATCACCTCGAAGATCCGCTCGCTGCTGGTCGGTGCCAGCGTGGTCGTGATCGTGCTCGGCACCTTCAAGATGGCGATGAACCTGCTCGATGGCGGCAGCGCGCCGCCGTCACCGCAGGCGATGGAGAATTCGTCGAGCGCGCCCGCGCCGCAGGCTCCTCCGGCGCCGGTCGAGACCAAGCCCGCCACGCCCGAGCAGGTCACGCCGTCGATGACCTCGCCGACGCCGATCGGGAAGCAGTCGCTGAACAATCCCGCGCCGGCTCCCGTGGCAGGGGCGGGCAGCTCGGCTTCGGTCGAAATCCCGCCGGTCCCCGCGACGCCACCGCCGCCTGCGGCGAGCAACGACGTCACCGGCGCGCTGTCGGGCGCGAGCCGCGCGAAGCTTGGCATGATCCAGGTGCCGCCGAGCGAGAAGCTCCCTGACGGCATCGGCGGTCCGGTGCTGCGCACCGCCGCGATGAAGGGCGATGCGACCGCGGCCTACGAGATCGGCGTGCGCTTTGCCGAGGGCAAGGGCGTCGCTGCGAACTACGATGAAGCCGCCAAATGGTACGACCGCGCGGCGCAGGCCGGCGTGGTGCCCGCGACCTTCCGCCTCGGCACGCTCTACGAGAAGGGCCTCGGGGTGAAGAGGGACGCCGACATCGCCCGCCGCTACTACACGCAGGCCGCCGAGCGCGGCAACGCCAAGGCGATGCACAATCTCGCGGTGCTCGACGCCGACGGCGGCGGGCGCGGCGCCAATTACAAGAGCGCGGCGCAGTGGTTCCGCAAGGCCGCCGATCGCGGCGTCGCCGACAGCCAGTTCAACCTCGGCATCCTCTATGCCCGCGGCATCGGCGTGGAGCAGAACCTCGCCGAATCCTACAAATGGTTCACCCTCGCGGCCGCCCAGGGTGACGCGGATGCGTCGGGCAAGCGCGACGACGTCGCCAAGCGGCTCGATCCGCAGTCGCTCGCCGCCGCCAAGCTCGCGATCCAGACGTTCAGCGCCGAGCCGCAGCCCGACGACGCCGTCAACGTTCCCGCCCCGAACGGCGGCTGGGACAGCGCGCCGCAGGCAAACGCAAAGCCCGCGCCGAAGCCGGTCGCGACCAAGCGCTCGGCCTCCGCCGCGCATTAAACAGTTTTAGGGCGTGTGCTCATAAACCTGCGCTGCACTTCGCGTGAGGTCCGCTCTGCCTCTGATAGCGGCGCGTTGGCGCACCCCACCCTAGCTCCGAGACGGGCCAGAAGCGACGAGACCGAGCGTCTTGGCATCCCCAAGGCCAACGATGAGCTCGAACTTCTCCGGCGACTGCGGCCATCTGGGCTTGCCTTACGAACCCACTGACTACACGCTACCCAAATGAGCAGATTCCACGTCCGCGGAAAGGTCATGATCGGCGCCACGGCACTCCGTGCGCTTGTGCTGACTGCAGCTTTTTTCGCGGCGTTGTCGCCGGCCACCTGCCTTGGCGAAAACAGCAACCGCTTGCCGGCCAAGGCTACAAAGGAGCTACCACCCGAGTTGCTCTCGCTGCTCCGACAAAAGAAGATGCCAAAATACTCGCCTATCCTTGTGCGCGTCTTCAAGCAAGAGGCGGAGCTCGAAGTCTGGAAACAGGACGCCACCGGCCTCTTCAAAATCCTCAAGGTGTACCCGATCTGTCGGTGGTCGGGGGATCTCGGGCCGAAACGGAAGGAGGGTGACCGTCAGGCTCCAGAGGGGTTCTATACGATTACTCCCGAGCTGATGAATCCCAACTCCGATTACCATCTCGCGATCAACGTCGGCTTTCCCAACAGCTTCGACAAGGCAAACAATCGCGACGGCAGCTTGCTCATGATCCATGGCGACTGCTCATCGAGCGGTTGCTATGCCATGACCGACGAACAGATAAGCGAGATCTATTCGCTAGCGCGGGACTCCCTCGGCGGCCGACCGTCCTTTCAGGTCCAGGCATATCCATTCCGCCTGACGCCGGCAAACCTGGCGCAGCATCGAAATAGCCCGAACCTCTCCTTCTGGAAAATGCTCAAAGTCGGCAACGATCACTTCGAGACGACGCATCTCGAACCCAAGGTGGACGTGTGCAATCGACGCTATGTGTTCGATGCGCAAGCTCCACCAAATTCGCCGTATCCTCTCGTGTTCAGTCCCACCGATAAATGCCCCGCGTTTGTCGTGGATTCCAAAATTGCGCGGCGGGCGCTTGAGAAGCAACGTACCGACGAACTCGAATTCACGCGATTGCTCAATGACAACGTGCCGGCAGCCCCGATCTATAGCGGACTGGACGGCGGAATGAACGAGGCTTTTCTAGCAAAGTATCTGGTCAGAGTGACGCTTGCGAAAGTGATGCCGTATGCATCTTATCTGCCGCAACTGCCGCCAATCCCCTGGGTCACCAACGATGGTTCGTTGACGAGTAGATGGTTTGGCACCTCGTTCTCGAAACCGATTGCATGTGATCTGACTCGTTCCAGCTTCCTGTCGACCGTCGTGGAAGGAGACGACGGGTGCTAGAGCGCCTGGTCTACTTCAGGCTTGCATCCAGAGTCAGCTACCGGGTCACTGCCAGACCTCGCCAATGCTTTCTCAAGGTCTGAATAAGCGTGAGCAAATCTCGTCCGCTACGCCCCACCAAGCTGACCTCAGTGAGGGGTGTCGCCACTTCGCTGATGGGCCAGAAGCGGTCTAGCTGTCTCCCAGAGCTTCATTCCCCTCGCCGAAGGGCCTTCCAAGCCAAAAGCGTGGCTGCGAAAAACGAAATGGTGCAAAAGGCAACAGTTCCCAATGCGCGGACATTGGGACGTGGCTCGTTCATCCACACAACCGCGGCCAAACAGAGAAACGCAGGGACGACGCAAGCTTGCGTAGCGATATATTGCTTCCGCAGCGCCAGCGGAGCACGAGGACTCCAGATGAAAGCATCGACCTCGAACCTACGAGAAACGGTGTCCAACGGCTCGTAGGGATGTGACTTAGCGAGCTCCGCCATCACGTTCATGAAACCCCATCCGGCAATGCCGAGGAGAGCAATGGCGAGCATGCACAAAAGGGGTGACATCCCGCATCCCATAACATCTGCATCGCGGCCGGAATAGTTCGCCTGGGTCACAAGCCGCCGATCACGTTCAAGATGGCAGACTTCCGCTTTGCGCTGCTAATCCGACCTCTATGAGTACGCGCCCTAGTACGTACTTTGCTCTTGTCGTCGCCCGGCTTGCCGCCTTCGGCTGAAGCTTCGGCGTGCCGAGCGCTCGTGTGGGCCTCGGCGTAGCCTTGGCGGAGCCGGGACCGGGCGACCCAGTATTCTAGAGACGCCGGTTTGATGGGGAGAGGCTGCGGCGTACTGGATGCCCCGGTCAAGCCGGGGCATGACAGCGGAGCAAGTGGCGAAATCCCAGGCTCGCAGTGAAACAGCGGTCTGATCCTGCTTCGCTCGTTCACCACGCGTCAAGATTTCTGATCCGCGCCCCCGCGAATTCCGCTATTGAGGGGCGCGGCAATCGTTCCGACCGTCCGGCGAGCATTCCCGCGCAATCGATCCATTTCGCCGGAGTGTGGTCCTTCGATGCAGCTCTATCTCCCGATCGCCGATCTGCCGGTCAACATCTTCCTGGTGTTGGCGATGGGTGCGGCGGTCGGCTTCGTCTCCGGCATGTTCGGGATCGGCGGCGGCTTCCTGATGACGCCGCTCCTGATCTTCATCGGGATCACGCCGGCGGTCGCGGTCGCTTCTGTTGCGAGCCACATCGCGGCTTCCTCCTTTTCCGGCGCGCTCTCTTATTGGCGGCGGCGTGCGATCGACCCGGCACTGGCGAGCGTGCTGCTATGCGGCGGCGTCACCGGCACGGCGCTCGGGGTGTGGACCTTCACGCAGCTTCGCGCGCTCGGCCAGCTCGATCTGATGATCGCGCTGTCCTACGTGGTGCTGCTCACCACCGTCGGCAGCCTGATGTTCTCCGAGGGCCTGCGCGCCCTGATGCGGACCCGTCGCGGCGCGGTGCCGCCACGGCGCACGCACAGCTGGATCCACGGCCTGCCGCTGAAAATGCGGTTCAAGCGCTCGAAGATCTACCTCTCGGTCATTCCGGTCGTCATCGTCGGCATCGTGATCGGCTTCATCGGCGCCATCATGGGCATCGGCGGCGGCTTCATCCTGGTGCCGATCATGATCTACCTGCTGCGGGTGCCGACCTCGACGGTGATCGGGACCTCAATGGTTCTGACGCTGGTCACGATGCTGATCGCGACCTTGCTGCATGCGGTGACCAATCACCTCGTCGACGCGGTGCTGGCGCTGATCCTGATGGTCGGCGGCGTCACCGGCGCGCAGTTCGGCGCCCGCGCCGGCCAGAAGATCCGCGGTGAACAGCTGCGGCTGTTGCTGGGCCTGCTGATCCTTTCGGTCGGCGTCCGCTTCGCCATCGAGCTGGTGATCCGGCCCGAGGATCTCTTTACCATCCGCGAATTGGGAGTGAGCGGATGATGCGCGCAGCTCTCGCAGTCATTCTCGTCCTGCTGCTCGGCTCAGCCGCGCGTGCCGAGCGACTGATCGTGTCGGTCTCCAACCATCGCGTCACCGTGACGCCGAACTATTCCGGCGAAGAACTGGTGCTGTTCGGCTCGGTCGAGAAGGACGCCTCCACGCCTGCGGACCGCAAGAGCTACGACCTCGTCGTCACCGTGATGGGCCCGCGCGCCGACATGGTGACGCGGCGCAAGGAGCGCACCTTCGGAATCTGGATCAACACCGACTACCGGCAGTTCCTGGCGGTGCCGAGCTATCTCGCGCTGTTCGCCAACCGCCCGTTCGATATCATCACCTCGCCCGAGATCGCGCGGCGGCAGCAGATCGGGCTCAACAACGTGCTGCTGACCCAACGGGTCAGCGGCGACTATGCCGACGTGGTGCCGAACGATGCGTTCCGCTCGGCCTTCATCCGCCTGCGAACCCAGAAAGGTCTCTATCGCGAGGACCCGAGCGCAGTGACGTTCCTGACACCGACGCTGTTCCGCACCGGCATTCCACTGCCGGAGGAGGTGCCGATCGGCACCTATGAGGTGGAAATCAAGCTGTTCGCCAACGGCGCGTTGGTCACCAAGACCGAGACCGCGTTCGAGATCGTCAAGGTGGGCTTCGAGCAGTTCGTCGCGACGAGCGCGCGGCAGCACGGGCTGATCTACGGTCTCGCTACGGCCGCGATGGCCCTGATGACGGGGTGGATGGCGTCGATCGTGTTTCGGAAGGATTAGCGTCCGTCATTGCGAGGAGCACCTCTCTCTCCTCCCGTCATCGCCCGACTCGACCGGGCGATCCAGTATTCCAGAGGCCTTCGTCGAATAGCTCGCTCTCGCCGCCGCGGCGTACTGGATGCCCCGGTCCCGGCTCCGCCAAGGCTACGCCGGGGCCACAGGGGTGCTCGGCCGCCGAAGCTTTAGCGAAGGCGGCAAGCCGGGGCATGACAGCTGAGGCTCACGGCGCCTCAACCACCGTCGGCACGCCCGGCACCAGCAATCGCAACCGGGTCCCGAAGCCGAGCACATCAAAGGTCTTGCGCAGATCCTCGCTGTTCTGGCGGAAATGCGCCCAGCCTTCGGTGTGCACCGGCACGATCATCGCATGTGGAAAGGCGCGCGCCGTCTCGATGGTGTCGTTGGTGTCCATGGTGAGATGGAACGGCCCGCGCGTTTGCGCCGCGCCCGCGAATGGCAGCACCACGCCGCATTTGAAACGGCGCGCGACCTCGGCGACACCGTCGAACCAGGTGGTGTCGCCGCTGATGTAGACGTCGCTCGTATCCGTCCGGCTCGAGGACACCACGAAGCCGATCACGTCGCCCGACAGCGGCTCGATGCCGGCCGGGCCGTGGCGCGCGGGCGTCGCGGTGATCGTCAGCGTGTTGCCGTCACGGTCCTTCAGATGCGAGGTCGCCCAGGGCGCGAGGCCCTCGACATGGCCGCCCAGTCGTTTTGCGCCGGCCTCGGTCGTCAGCACGCGCTTTGCGTGTTTGAGATACGCGCGGCCGGAATTGTCGAGATTGTCGGAGTGCTGGTCGTGGCTGAGCAGGACGGCATCGATCGGGCCGATCGCGTCGGCCCTCACGGCCGGCCCGATCGTCTTTTCCAGCGTCACATGCGGCAGCTGATAGGCGCCCGGCGCATCGAAGGTTGGATCGGTGAGCAGGCGAAAGCCGTCGATCTCGATCAGCGCGGTAGGGCCGCCGATCAGGGTGATGGAAATGGGCATGAGAAAGCTCCTCTTACGCGACGGGCTTTGCGGGGCGCGTCACCAGGTAAATGCCGAGCGCGACCGGGATGATGCCGAGCAGGTCGCGGGCCTCGACATGCTCGCCGAGCACGATGTAGGCGAACAGCATGCCGAGCGGAGGCATGAGGAAATGATAGGCACTCGCAGCCGTCGCGCCACACACTTTCAGGAGATGAAACCAGAGCCAGTAGGCGAGGATCGAGCCGCCGAGCACAAGGAACGCGAAGGCGCCGACCAGGCCCGGGGTGAAATCGATTGCGCCGACGTCGGCAAAGGTGAACGCGACCGGCGTCAGCACGATGCCGGCGGCGAGGTTCTGCACGCCGTTGCCGATCCACAGACTTCCCCTCGGCGCGAGCAGCTTGAACAGAATCGTGCCGGCGACGATGGAGGCGAGCGAGGCCAGGGTGAAGACGATGCCGTGCAGGGAGTCGGTGCCGACCGACAGGCGATGCCAGACGATCAGGGTCACGCCGATGATGCCGAGCAGGAGACCGCCTGCCTTGCGCCAGGTCATGCCTTCGCCAAGCAGCAACGCGGCGAGCGCCGCCGTGAACACCGGATTGGCCGATACGATCAGGCCGCCGAGGCCGGCGGAGACCGATTGCAGGCCGGTATAGCCGAGCCCGAGATAGAGCGCGTTGTTGGCGATGCCGAGCACGGCGAAGATCGCGGCATCGCGCCAGGACAATGACCAACCATCACCGCGGATCAGCGTGGCGCCGAGGATCAAAATGCCGGCAAGCGAGAAGCGCGCGGCGAGCAGGATCAGCGGCGGGCAATGGGTGACGCCGATCTTGCCGGCGACGAAGGCATAGCTCCAGAGCAGGCAAAACAGTCCGATGGCGAGCGGCAGCGTGTTGAAGCGGCTGGGGGCTGCGGGAAGCGAGGTGGCGAGGGACATGGGGGCATTCTCCTGAGCCCTCGATCTAGGGAGATGGCTTGCTATTTGGAAATTAAATGATTAACTTCAGATCAGTGGATTTTCGAATGGAGGCGGTCATGCTCGACCTGGAGCTCCTGCGCAGCTTCGTCTCGGTGGTCGAGGCCGGCGGCTTCACCCGCGCCGGCGAGCGCGTCCACCGCACGCAGTCGACCGTGAGCCAGCAGATCAAGCGGCTCGAGGAAGACGTCGGTCAGGTGCTCTTGCATCGCGACGGCAAGGACGTGCGCCCCACTGAGGCCGGCGAGCGGCTGCTGTCCTATGCGCGCCGGCTGCTCACGCTCGCCGAGGAGGCGCGCGACGTGCTGCGCGAGCCCGACAGCGAAGGCGCGATCCGGCTCGGCATCCCCGAGGATTTTGCGGCCTATCGTCTCGCAAAGTTGCTGGGTGCGTTCTCGCGCTCGCATCCGGGCCTTCGGCTCGATGTGCGCGCCGACCAGAGCAAGAACCTGTCCCGCGACCTCGAACGCGGCGAGCTCGACCTGGCGCTGTTCAAGCGCGAGGCCGGCGCGAAGGGTGCCATCGCGGTGTGGCCGGAGCGGGTGCACTGGGTCACCAGCAAGAGCCATCCGGTCGACGTCAATGTGTCGTCGGTGCCGCTGATCGGATTCCCGACTGGCTGCCTCTACCGCGCCGGCGCCATCCACGCGCTGGAGAGCGCGGGCCGCGCCTGGCACATGTCCTACTCGTCATCGAGTCTCGCCGGCATCCAGGCGGCGGTTGCCGCCGGCATGGGCCTCAGCATCCTGTCGGAGATGTCGATCCAGTCCGACCACCGCGTGCTGACGGCGAAGGACGGTTTTGAGCCGATCAACCGGACCGAAGTGGCGCTGATGGCCTCGCCCGGCGCCAGCCCGGCAACGCTGCGGCTTGCGGACCGGCTCGCGGAGTTCTGCGAGAATGTGCAGGCGAAGGCGGCGTGATCACTCCGCCGCAATCACGGTGAGCTCCGGCCACAGCGCCTTCCATCGCGCGGCCTTCACCGCGTAACTCGCTGCTGAGAAATTCGCCCCCGGGTTGGGCCGCGCGACCAGCCCCGCGATGTCGTCGAAGCCGTGCGGTGCGTAGACCTCAAATCCGCCGCTGGCGCGTCTCACCCCAACTTGCGTGTTCTGCGTGAGGAAGCGGTCGATGCCGTCTGTCGAGCAGGTCAGGGGCGGGTAGGGCAGGCCGTGCTTGCCGGGGTACCACAGGTGCACGCGCGCCTGGTTTCGGATCTCGATCTTCACGCCGAGGTGTCCGAGCCGCGCTTGCAGCATGCGGATTACCGCATCCTCCGCTTCCCATGACGTGTCAGGGTCGAAATAGAACACGTCGTAATCGGCGATGCCGTGATCGACCGCTCGGCCGGTGAGCACGTTCCACGCCGTCTGCACCAGACATCCCGACACCAGCAACGCATCGGGCAGTGCGAGCGAGGCGAGCTCGTCGATGATCGCAACGTTGACCGGGTTCTTCAGCGCCAGCGCGAGGAAGCGGTCGCGATCCATCGCGGCCATCGCTCACGCGCCGGCATCGAATGCGGCGCGCGCTGCTTTCGAGGCAAGGCCGCGCCAGCGCCGCCGCAGGAACGGCTCGACCATCGCGCGCTTCGCCCTGGACAGGCGGATCAGCACGATTGGATAGTCGGCATAGTGATCGGTGAAATAGAAGATCCCTGGCGGGCTCTCGACCAGCATGGTGCGCTCGTCGATGGGGACGTCAGGCATCACGAGACTGTCGCCGTCCTCCTTCAGACGCACCAGCATCTTCTTGCGCACTTTCAGCGCGGGCGTGCCGTAGGAGGTGCCGTCCTCGACCTCCGGCCACGTCAGCGCAAATTTTCTGACGTCGTCGAAGGTCATTTGATCAAGACCTTGGGACCGGCTCAGTGCACGGCGGTGAAGAACCGCGCGAGCCGGAAGCCGGAGAGCCAGGTCCACACCGGCTGGCCGCGCATGCCGAGGTCCCAGGAGCCGAGCACGGCATCCGCGCGTCCGACCAGATTGTCGATCGGCAGCAGGCCGACGCCGCCGGAGCGCAAGGGCACGCGGCTGTCCGCGGAATTGTCGCGGTTGTCGCCGAGCACGAAGAGGTGGCCGGGCGGCACCGTCACTTCCGGCGTGTTGTCGAGCGGGCCGTTGTCGCGCATCTTGAAGATCAGATGCGACACGCCGTTCGGCAGGGTCTCGATATAGCGGTAGGCCGGCTCGCTGCCGCCATTGTCGTCCTCGGCGGCGCCGACACCATCAGGCTTCAGCTCGGCGGGACGGTCGTTGATGAAGAGCTGGCCCTGCCGCATCTGGATGCGGTCGCCGGGCAGGCCCACGACGCGCTTGACCCAGGCCTGCGACCGATCGCCGGGCCAGCGAAATACGACGACGTCGCCTTGCTTCGGCGTTTCCGCGAAGACGCGGCCGCTTTCGGGCAGGTTGATCTGGATCGGCAGCGACGAGGTGCCGTAGCCATAGGGGAATTTCGAGGCGAGCAGCGCATCGCCGATCAGGAGCGTCGGCTCCATCGAACCCGACGGCACGTAGAACGGCTCGGCGAGCGCGCCCTTGGCGATGAACACGGCGGCGACGATGCCGGCGAGCTGCATCAGCTGACCAGCCCAGCCGCCGCTCTTCCGCTTGGCGGGGACAGTTACCTTCTCAACGCTCATGCGCCCGTTCCACCTACAGTAATACGTTCCATCAGAAGCGACGGCTGGCCGACGCCGACGGGCACGCCCTGACCGTTCTTGCCGCACGTGCCGATGCCGGTGTCCAGCGCGAGATCGTTGCCGATCATGCGGATGCGGTGCAAATCGGTCGGTCCGTTGCCGATCAGCATGGCGCCCTTCAGCGGCGCGCCGATCTTGCCGTTCTCGATCTTGTAGGCCTCGGTGCACTGGAACACGTATTTGCCCGAGGTGATGTCGACCTGGCCGCCGCCGAAATTCGCGGCGAAGACGCCGTTCTTCACGGACGCGAGGATCTCGGCCGGGTCGCGGTCGCCCGCGAGCATGTAGGTGTTGGTCATGCGCGGCATCGGCACATGAGCGTAGCCCTGGCGGCGGCCGTTGCCGGTCGGCTTCATGTTCATCAGGCGCGCGTTCTGGCGGTCCTGCATGTAGCCGACGAGGATGCCGTCCTCGATCAGCACGGTGCGGTTGGTCGGCGTGCCCTCGTCGTCGATCGACAGCGAGCCGCGGCGCGAGGCAATGGTGCCGTCGTCGACCACGGTGACGCCCTTGGCCGCGACCTGCTGGCCCATCAGGCCGGCAAAGGCCGACGTCTTCTTGCGGTTGAAATCGCCTTCGAGGCCGTGGCCGACCGCCTCATGCAGCATCACGCCGGGCCAGCCGGCCCCAAGCACGACGTCCATCTCGCCGGCGGGGGCGGGGATCGATTCCAGATTGACCAGGGCTTCGCGCAACGCGCCGTCGGCGGCATCGCGCCAGGACTTTGTCTCGATGAATTCGGCATAGCCGGCGCGGCCGCCATAACCCTTGCTGCCGCTCTCCTGGCGGTCGCCCTGACCGGCGACGACGGAGACATTGACGCGCACCAGCGGACGGATGTCGCGATAGCTTTCGCCGTCGGGCCGCAGGATCTCGACGACCTGCCAGGTCGCCCCCAGGCTGACGCTGACCTGCCGCACCCGCGGATCCTTGTCGCGCAGATAGGCGTCGATCTCGGCGAGCAGCTTCACCTTGGTCTCGAAGCCCGGCGCATCCAGCGGATTGTCGTCACTATAAAGCCGCACGTTGGTATGCGCCGGCGGGGCCGCAAAGCTGCCCGAATAGCCGCCGCGCACCGCAGCGACCGCGTCGGCGGCGCGAATCAGCGCCGGCAGCGACACGTCGGAGGAATGAGCATAGCCGACCGCGTCGTCCTTGACGGCGCGCAGGCCAAAGCCCTGCGAGGTGTCATAGGTCGCCTGCTTCAGCCGCCCATTGTCGAACATCAGCGCTTCGGTCTGGCTGTATTCCAGGAACAATTCGCCGTCGTCGGCACCGGCAAGCCCGCGTGCGACCTCGTTGCGGACCTGGTCGCGGTCGAGATTGGCGCGGTCGAGCAGGGAGGTGGTGGCTGGATTGGTCATGGGTGCGTCCATTATCGGTAGATCTAGGGCAAGATAATGGTTTCCCGGCGGTTCCGCGAGGGTGCCAGGTGCCACATTACGAAACGATAGGATTCGCGGCGCGCGGACGCGCCTGCCGCTCTACGGCAGCTTGTCATAGCCCTCGCCGAGCCCGTTCAGGCTGAGCGGGAAGCCGATGCCTTCTTCCGGGGTCTCGAAGATGATGAAGGTCGCGGTCTTGGCGGTGCGGAGCTGGCCGAGCAGCTTGTCGTCCATGACGACCTCGGCGACGCAGCCATTGGGCAGGCAGCGGACGAAGCCGGCGCGGCCGACGTCCTGGTTGTCGAGCTTCAGCCCGAGGCCGGAGGGCAGCAGCACACCGAGCGGTGCCACCACCCGCATCAACCGGCTCTTCTGGTCGGCGGTCTTGAGCACGATCACGGTGAGGCCGGCATTGGAGCGGTCTTCGGCCACCACGCTCTGGATCAGGGCGCATTGCTCGGTCTGGGCGCCCGGCGGGGTGTCGCAGCGGATCTGCCAGTCGCCATGGACGGAGCGCACCGCGCCCTGCGCATGGGCGAGGCCCGGCAGCGCCATGACGACGACCGCGGCCAGGAGGGCAGCCAGCATCGTGAGGCCGCTCGCCTGCCTTTTAGCCCGCCTTGTCATGCCTCTCGAAAACCCCATCGGGTCGGTCCCTCTGTTCGCCTGGGTCGCTCGCGCCTGGCGGACTGATACGGGAATGACGGCGTCTTGAAGGCGATTCGCAAGCAAATTCCGCGCCGCCCACACCGCCATCGCCCGCACGAATCAGGTTCCTGCGCGGCTGTCTGCAAGTGCCTACCGCGGGCAATTCCGCTGTCAAGCCGCGGCATCCCGGGAAACGGTATTTTTCTCTGATGTTACTAGGAAATATCTTGCGGGTGATGGCTGACAGACGGGGCTCAAGACTGCATTGCGATAGATCAAGAATTATGGTTTGAGAGGCTTGATTTCGGCGTTCTCACGATCTGGCCCTGATTCCTCTTAGAGGTATTCTTGCGCGGCGGTTTGTCAGACGGGCGGATCGAATAAGCGTTTCCCAAAAATAGGGGAACGCACTTGGGGTGATTTCGTAAGGGGAGCGCGACGGCATGAGGATGTCGATGGGCCGGGTCGGCCGACACTTGCTGGGATTGGCCGTGGCGGGTCTGACGCTGGCGACGGGCGGTGCGACATTCGCCGCCGAGCTCGGGCAGCCGGCGCCGTGGGAGTGGACGCTTCAGCAATCCGCCTCCCCGGTGATGGACAACATCGTCTGGTTCCACAACTTCCTGTTCGTGCTGATCACGCTGATCACGCTTTTCGTTCTGGCGTTGCTGGTGATCGTGGTCATGAAGTTCAACGCGAAGGCCAATCCGGTGCCGTCGCGGACCACCCACAACACGCTGATCGAGGTGGCGTGGACGCTCATTCCGGTGCTGATCCTGGTCGGTATCTCGGTGCCGTCGTTCCGCCTGCTGTTCCTTGAGCTCGATGTGCCGAAGGCGGATATCACCATCAAGGCGACCGGCAAGCAGTGGTATTGGTCCTATGCCTATCCGGATAACGGCAAGTTCGAGTTCGACTCGCTGATGGCCCAGGACAAGCAGCCCCGGCTGCTCGGTGTCGACAATGAGATGGTCGTGCCGGTGAACAAGGTGGTTCGTGTCCAGGTTACCGGCGCAGACGTCATCCACGCCTTCGCGCTGCCGGCTTTCGGCGTCAAGATCGACGCCATTCCGGGGCGGCTGAACGAGACCTGGTTCAAGGCCACCAAGACCGGCATGTTCTATGGCCAATGCTCGGAGCTCTGCGGCAAGGACCACGCCTTCATGCCGATCGCGATTCGCGTGGTGGAGGACCAGGAATTCGCCTCCTGGGTCGAGACGGCGAAGAAGAAATTTGCGAGCGGCGGCACCAGCACTTTCGCCTCCGCGGCCGGCCCGACGCAGTAAGCGCCGGGTCGAGGCTCGAGGGACTGAAAGCGACATAAAGGGCGGGACCTTCAGAGGTCCGAACGGGACGCAAGGCAGGATTTGAAAATGGCAACGAGCGCAGCGGCACACGGCGATCACGCGCATGACCACGAGCACGCCCATCCGACCGGATGGCGTCGCTACGTCTATTCGACCAATCACAAGGACATCGGCACGATGTACCTGATCTTCGCGGTAATCGCCGGCGTCATCGGCGCCGCGATGTCGATCGCGATCCGTGCCGAGCTGATGTATCCGGGCGTGCAGATCTTCCACGAGACGCACACCTACAATGTGTTCGTGACCTCGCACGGCCTGATCATGATCTTCTTCATGGTCATGCCCGCGATGATCGGCGGCTTCGGCAACTGGTTCGTGCCGCTGATGATCGGCGCGCCGGACATGGCGTTCCCGCGCATGAACAACATCTCGTTTTGGCTGCTGCCGGCCTCGTTCGCGCTGCTGCTGATGTCGACCTTCGTCGAGGGCGAGCCGGGTGCCAACGGCGTCGGCGCCGGCTGGACCATGTACGTGCCGCTGTCGAGCTCGGGTCACCCGGGTCCGGCCGTCGACTTCGCGATCCTGTCGCTCCATCTGGCAGGCGCCTCGTCGATTCTCGGCGCCATCAACTTCATCACCACGATCTTCAACATGCGCGCGCCGGGCATGACCCTGCACAAGATGCCGCTGTTCGTGTGGTCGATCCTCGTGACGGTGTTCCTGCTGCTGTTGTCGCTGCCGGTGCTCGCCGGTGCGATCACCATGCTGCTCACCGACCGCAACTTCCACACGACGTTCTTCGCGCCTGACGGTGGCGGCGACCCCGTGCTGTTCCAGCATCTGTTCTGGTTCTTCGGTCACCCCGAGGTGTACATCCTGATCCTGCCCGGCTTCGGCATGGTCAGCCAGATCATCTCCACCTTCTCGCGCAAGCCCGTGTTCGGCTATCTCGGCATGGCCTACGCCATGGTCGCGATCGGCGGCATCGGCTTCGTGGTGTGGGCGCACCACATGTACACGGTCGGCATGTCCTCGGCGACGCAGGCCTATTTCGTCGCCGCGACGATGGTCATCGCCGTTCCAACCGGCGTGAAGATCTTCTCGTGGATCGCCACGATGTGGGGCGGCTCGATCGAATTCCGCGCCCCGATGATCTGGGCGGTGGGCTTCATCTTCCTGTTCACGGTCGGTGGCGTCACCGGCGTCGTGCTGGCGAACGCGGGCGTCGACCGCGTGCTCCAGGAGACCTATTATGTCGTCGCGCACTTCCACTACGTGCTGTCGCTCGGTGCGGTGTTCGCGATCTTCGCCGGCTGGTACTACTGGTTCCCGAAGATGTCGGGCTACATGTACAACGAGACGCTGGCGAAGGCGCACTTCTGGGTCACCTTCATCGGTGTGAACCTCGTGTTCTTCCCGCAGCACTTCCTCGGCCTGTCGGGCATGCCCCGCCGCTACGTCGATTATCCCGACGCGTTCGCGGGCTGGAACCTGGTTTCCTCGATCGGTTCCTACATCTCCGGCTTCGGGGTGCTGATCTTCCTCTACTGCGTGCTCGACGCCTTCATGAAGAAGGTGCCGGCCGGCGACAATCCGTGGGGTGCAGGTGCGACCACGCTGGAATGGACGCTGCCTTCGCCGCCGCCCTTCCATCAGTTCGAAGTGCTGCCCCGCGTGCAGTAAGCCACCGCTCGCGGCGCCCGTGACGGGCGCCGCGGCTCTATAACGAAGCGAGTCAAACTAGTGTCCGTCCTCGACCACCACGCCATCGACATCGATCCCCGCATCTCCGAAGCGGAGGTGGGCGACTACATTGCGCTGCTCAAGCCGCGGGTGATGTCGCTGGTGATCTTCACCGCGCTGGTCGGACTGGCGATGGCGCCCGGGCATTTCCATCCGGTGCTGGCCATCACCTCGCTGCTCTGCATCGCGGTCGGTGCCGGCGCTTCCGGAGCGCTTAACATGGCGCTCGAAGGCGATATCGACGCCAAGATGTCGCGCACGGCAAACCGGCCGATTCCGCGCGGCCGCATCACCCGTCCCGAGGCGATGGCGTTCGGCATGACGCTCGCCTTCTTCTCGGTGATGACGCTCGGCATCCTCGTCAACTGGATCGCGGGCGCGCTGCTCGCCTTCACCATCTTCTTCTACGTCGTGATCTACACGATGATCCTGAAGCGCCGGACCGCGCAGAACATCGTGATCGGCGGCGCCGCCGGCGCGCTGCCGCCGGTGGTGGCGTGGGCCGCGGTCACGGGCACCGTCGACGTCGAGCCGCTGCTGCTGTTCGCCATCATCTTCTTCTGGACCCCGCCGCACTTCTGGGCGCTGGCGCTGTTCCGCTCCGACGACTACGCGCGTGCCGGCATTCCGATGCTGCCCAACGTCGCCGGTCCTGACGCGACGCGGCTTCAGATCCTGCTCTACACCATCGTGCTGATCGCGGTCGCCGCCGCCCCGTGGGCGCTCGGCTATTTCGACGCCATCTACGGCATCGTCTCGCTGATCCTCGGCGCCGGCATGCTTGTGCTCGCGATCAACGTCTATGTGCGCCGCGAGCGCAGCCAATCGCTGCGCGCGACCCGCAAGCTGTTTGCCTTTTCCATCCTTTATCTGTTCGCGCTGTTTGCGACCCTGCTGGCCGAGGTCGTGTTCCGGGCACTTGCTCCGATGGTAGGGGGCGCATGATCGCTGGAATGGCCGACAAACCTGAGATGAATGGAATCGTCCTCACGGAGGCGCAGAAGAAGAGCCGCCGCCAGCGCTCGATCGCGATCGCTCTCGCGCTCGGCGTGCTCGTGGTGCTGTTCTTCGCCGTCACCATCGTCAAGGGACCGGCAGTCCTCGTCCGGCCGATGTAGGAAACATGGATCGAGAGCCCACCATATCGCGGGATCAGAGCCGGACAGCCAGGCAGGGCCGTGGGCCTTCCAGGGGTCTTGGCCGCGACGTGCTGGTCGCCTCGATCTGCGGCGGCGTGGTGGCGCTGATGGTCGGTGCCTCCTACGCGGCGGTGCCGTTCTACAACTGGTTCTGCCGCGCCACCGGCTTCAACGGCACGACGCAGGTCGCGACGTCCGCGCCCGCCACCGGTCCGATCGCGCGCAAGATCGCGGTGCGCTTCGATTCAAACGTCGCGCCCGGCCTGCCCTGGAAGTTCGAGCCGGAGCAGAGCGAGATCGAGGTCAATATCGGCCAGGTCGTGACCGTCTTCTACACCGTGACCAACCAGGCCGCGCGCACCACTGCAGGCCAGGCGGCCTACAACGTCGCGCCCCTGACGGTCGGCTCCTACTTCCAGAAGATCAACTGCTTCTGCTTCACCGAACAGACCATGGCGCCCGGCGAGAAGCGCGAGATGCCGGTCGTGTTCTACGTCGATCCGTCGATCGCCGACGATCACGAGAACGACGGGCTGAACACGATCACGTTGTCCTACACGTTCTATCCGGTGCGCGATCCCGTGGTGAAGCCGCTGGCGTCGGGCGAGGACGACAAACGCAAGGGAAATCTCTGACCGCCGGGCGCACGTCGCGGGGGGTTGGACACAAGGGGATAAGTGCCGGACAGGCACGGGATTGAGGAGAGAGACCGCAAATGGCAACGGCGCACACCAAGCATCACGACTACCACCTGGTCGATCCCTCCCCGTGGCCCGTCGTCGGCTCCATCTCGGCCTTCGTCATGGCGGTCGGTGCGATCACCTGGATGCACCACATGTTCTCGGCCGCGCCGATCATCTTCGGTGCCGGCACCATCGGCGTGATCTACACCATGGCGAGCTGGTGGGCCGATGTGATCAAGGAAGCCCAGTACAAGGGCGATCACACCCGCGTCGTGCAGCTGCATCACCGCTACGGCATGATCCTGTTCATCGCCTCCGAGGTGATGTTCTTCGTCGCCTGGTTCTGGGCCTATTTCAACGCGGCGCTGTTCCCGGCCGACGCCGTCCACGCCACGCGCGACGCCGTGTTCGGCTGCGGTCTCGGCACCGCGGCTGGCGCTTGCTCCGTGCCCGGCACCTGGCCGCCGCATGGCATCGAGACCTTCGATCCCTGGCATCTGCCGCTCCTGAACACGCTGATCCTGCTGACATCAGGCACCACCGTGACCTGGGCGCACCACGCGTTGCTCGAGAACGATCGCAAGGGCCTGAAATACGGCCTGATCCTCACCGTCGTGCTCGGCGCGCTCTTCACCTGCGTGCAGGCCTATGAGTACAGCCACGCGGCGTTCTCGTTCGGCGGCAACGTCTATGGCGCGACCTTCTTCATGGCGACCGGCTTCCACGGTTTCCATGTGCTGGTCGGCACCATCTTCCTGCTGGTCTGCCTGTTCCGCGCCTATGCCGGCCACTTCACGCCGACACAGCATCTCGGCTTCGAGTTTGCCGCCTGGTACTGGCACTTCGTCGACGTGGTCTGGCTGTTCCTGTTCCTCTGCATCTATGTGTGGGGACACGGCGCCGAGACCATGGCCCACGGCGCGCACTGAGCCGCATTGGACCGATCAGAAGGGGCGGCCGCAGGGCCGCCCTTTCGCTTTTGGGCCGCCGGAAGCTCTGGCGGAAACCGTGATAGAGCGTTTTGAGCGAAATGGACGCCGGTTCGCGTGAAGAAAACGCGTCAAAACAAGAATCTGGAGCTTCAGTTCTGATTCAATCAGAACCGATAATGCTCTAGAGTCCGTCATCATGAACGATACCGCCGGCCCATCCGAGCCCGAGACGACCGTCCTGCAAAGCGCGCTGCGCGGCCTTGCCTGCAAGTGCCCGCGCTGCGGCCAGGGCAAGCTCTATGCGGGCTTCCTGACGCTCGCGCCCAGCTGCGACCGCTGCGGCCTCGACTACGCCTTCATCGACACCGGCGACGGTCCTGCGATCTTCATCATCATGCTGGCCGGCGGGATCGTCGTTGCGTGCGCGCTGATCGTCGAAGTCAAATACCAGCCGCCGTACTGGCTGCATGCGGTGCTGTGGCTGCCGCTGATCCTCGCGACCACGCTGTTGCCGTTGCGCGCGATGAAGTCGCTGCTGATCGCGCTGCAATTCCACCACAAGGCGGCGCCGGGCCGGCTGGTCGACCGCGCGAAATGAACGAGTCCGCGCGCAAGCCCCGCGTGGCCGGCTTCGCGCTGTTCACGCTTTTCCTGGCCGCCGTCTTGGTCGCGCTCGGCGTCTGGCAATTGCAGCGCCGCGTCGCGAAACATCAGTTGATCGCCGCATTGACCGAGCGTCTCGCGGCGGCACCTGTTGCGTTGCCGCCGCCGTCGCAATGGAGCACGCTGACGCCGGAGCGGGACGAATTCCGCCGGGTCACATTTACGGCGACCTACGAGTCCCGTCTGGATGCGATGGTCTACAGTTCCGGCTCCGCCATCCGCTCCGACATCTCTGGCCCCGGCACCTGGGCTTTCCTTCCCGCACGGCTGCCTGGCGGCGATATGGTCGCGGTCAACGCGGGCTTCGTGCCGAACACCCAACAGGACCGCGCCCTGCAGGATCGGGCGGTCGCGGGGCTCATTACCAACAAGCCGGCGATGTTGACCGGCTACGTCCGTTTCCCCGAAACAGCCAGCGTGCTGATGCCTGACGCTGAGCGTGACAAACGGCTGTGGTTCACGCGCGATCATCTCGCCATGTCCCGGGCGCTCGGCTGGGGCACGGTCGCGCCGTTCTACATCGACCTGGAGCGGCCGGTGCCCGAGAACGGCATTCCGCGTCCCGGTCCGCTCGACGTGCATCTGAAGGACGATCATCTGCAATACGCCATCACCTGGTTCGCGCTCGCCGGCGCGGTGCTGATCGCATTCGGCGTCTGGGCGAGGGGACGGCGCCCGGCCTGAAATTTCCGTAGGTTCCCGGAGGGAGCCCGGTATCGCCCGGGGTTTATTATTCAGGACATATTCACGAGGGTGGTCCTAAGCCGCACGCAAATTTTCGCGGCAGACAGGATTTTGGTGTGAGCGATTTCGACCAGATGGGAATTGTCGTCGACTGGGTGGACGCCTGCCGGAAGGGCGATCTCGCGACGCTACTCGATCTCTATGCGGACGACGCCCGGGTCGAATGCATGTGCAACGGCGAGCGGCATTATCGCGGACGGCGCGAGCTCGAAACCTATTGGGGACCGCGGCTCAGCACCTTCTCGTCGGCAGGCTTCGGCCTGGAGGAGATCAGTCCGGTGCCGCATGGCATCGATCTCGAATATTCCGTCGCGGGCTCGCTGCGTATCCACGCCTCGTTTCGCTTCAGTCCCGAAGGCAAGATCTACAGCACCCTGTGCGAGCCGGCGGAGCAGTCCCCGCATGCCGATGGTGCGTGCTAGCCGGCCGCAGGCTCGTCCCGCGCCGCTCCGACCGGCAGGCGGCAGCGCACATAGGTGCGCTCGTCCGCGCGCAGCAGTGACAGCGATCCGCTGAGCGCGCGCACGCGCTCGTGCATGCCCGTCAGGCCGCGGCCGAAGACGTTGTCGGCGGGAAAGCCGCCGCCGTCGTCGGAGATCTCAATCGTGAGCACCTCGCCGGCCATGGTCGCCAGCACATGGGCATTGTTCGCCCCGGCGTGGCGCAGCACGTTGGTCAGCGCCTCCTGGATCAGGCGATAGACGGTCTGGGCCAGCGGTCGGTCGATCTCGTTCAGACCCGGATCGATCGCGGCCGTCAGGCCGATATGCGGCGCCTGTCTGCGAAAGTTCTGGAGCAGCGTCTGCACGCTGGTCTCGAGCCCCAATTCCTCGATGTAGAGTGGCCGCAGCCGGTCGAGGATGCGGCGGTTGGTCTGCTGGAGCGCCTCGACCGATCGCATCACCTCCTGCGCCCGGTTGCCGAGATTTCCCGCCGGCGAAGCCTCGCTCAGCGCGATCGTGCCGGCGCGGATGCCGAACAGCAGCGGTCCGAGCTCGTCGTGCAGCTCGCGCGCGAGATCGCGCCGCTCGTCGTCCTGGAGCGACACCAGGCGGTGCAGCAGGTCGCGATTATCCTGACTCAATTGCGCGAGCGTCATCGCCAGCGCATTAGCTTCCTCGCAGCTCTGACGGATCTCCTGCGGTCCTGCGACCGGGATAGGCGTTGCATAGTCGCCGCGCCGGATTCGCGTGAGGCCCGCGCCGAGATCTTGCAGGGGACGCAGCGCCGATCCCGCAAAGAGATAGGCAATGATCCCGGTCAGGATCATCAGCACGGCGATGAGGCTCGTCAGTGCCAGGAAGCCGACCCATTTCTCGAACAGATCGGCTGACAGATCCGGCATGAACACGATGTCGCCGACGCGCCTGCCGTCGATGATGACGGGAGATGCCGCGTCCATCTCCGGGATGGCGATCAGGTCCACGAACCAATGCGGCACGCCATGCAGATCACGCAGGCTGTCCTTTGGAGGGGGCGTGGGACCCGCTTCCACTGAACGGAATTGAATATCCGAGGAGCTGTCCAAAGAATGGACAAATGCATCGAGTATCTTCCGCGGGTCGTTCGAGGCCCTCAGGCTGTTGTTGAGCGCCTCGGCGACGGTCCGGGTCGAGCGCCGGCCCGGCTCATTCTCGTCGGCAAGCTGCCCCGTCGCGAAGGTCTGGAGCAGCACGCCGCCCATGACCAGCGCGGCAAGGAAGCTCAAGCCGAGCGGGAGAAACAATTGTGTTCTGAATGAGAGCCGCTGCCACATTAGGTCAATTCTAACGCGCATTGACGGGATTTGCTCTTTCCATTTGTTCCCGCCGGTCTATGAGTCGAAAAACGAGAGAGCGCGCGATGCAAGATACCGCCAAACCGGCGACCCGAGTTCTGATCGTCGACGACCATCCCGTGGTGCTGTCAGGATGCCGCACCCTTTTCGCGTCCGACCACTCGATCCGTATCGACGAGGCGACCGACGCCAAATCCGGGCATCGCGCCTATATCAGCAAGCGGCCCGACGTCACCGTCATCGACATCAGCCTGCCCGACGTCTCCGGCTTCGAGCTGATGCGGCGGATCCGCAAGGACGACCCGGATGCCAAGATCATCATGTTCAGCATGAACGACGATCCGGCCTTCGTGGTGCGGGCGGTTGAGCTTGGTGCGCAGGGGTATGTCTCCAAGGGCGACGATCCCCGGATTCTGCTCAAGGCGGTTCGCAAGGTGGTCGCCGGCGACAATTTCATCTCGCCGCAGCTCGCGGAGGCGGTCACGTTCTCCGGTGCGGCGATCAAGGCCAATCCGGCCTCGCAGATGACGCCGCGGGAGCTCGAGATTCTCCGCCTGCTCGGCCGTGGCGACAAGATCGTCGAGGTCGCCGAGGCGCTCGGCATCTCCTACAAGACGGTGGCCAACACCACGTCCCTGCTGAAGCAGAAGCTCGGCGCCAAGAACCATTCCGACCTGATCAGGATCGCGGTGGAAATCGGGATGAGCTGATGCCCGGGCCCGGCACCGAACCGGCTGCTCCAGGATGCAGCCGGTCCGGCCGGGCGGATCGGGTCTCGGCGCGTAGCCGGGCAATGCTTGGACCGCGCCGACACCATCCGCCGACACAATGGGCCGGACTGATATTCGTTCCTGAAACACCCAAAATTTCGGGAAAAAGCGGCAGTGGCGCGCGAGCGCGCGCCGGGATGCCTTTGCGAAGCTCGAACCGTTCCGGGAAAAATAGGAACATTTTCTTGCCCCCGCCGTTTTGGCTCTTGACGATTTCGTGACGGGCGCCGAAAACTTGGCCGACAGTTTTGGCGGGTCGGCAACCCGCAGGAGGCAAACCGGTCTGCACAAATCAACGACAGACCTTCCAAGAGAAGGGCTGCGGCATCGCCGCAGCCCTTTTTCGTTGAGCGGGGCACGGACGGGAAGCGGTTTCCCGATGCCGCAAAACACTTTATGGTGGCACAACGCCTCTGGCCGTTAACAAGTAGTTTCATGAAATCAAAGGCTTATGGATCTGGCTCAAGGCCGGCCGGCCTTTGGAGGGCAGTTTGACTCGCTATATCTCGACCCGGGGCGAGGCCCCAGAACTCGGCTTCTGCGACGTGATGCTGACCGGGCTTGCCCGTGACGGCGGCCTGTATGTGCCGGTGACCTGGCCGCAGCTCTCGACCGAGGCCATCGCTGGCTTCTTCGGCCGCCCCTATTGGGAGGTCGCGGTCGACGTGATCCGTCCGTTCGCCGGCGGCGAGATTTCGGATGCCGAGCTCGGCCGCATGGCGAACGAAGCCTATGCAACCTTCCGCCATCCGGCGGTGGTGCCGCTGCGCCAGATGACGCCGCATCAATTCGTGCTGGAGCTGTTCCACGGCCCGACGCTCGCCTTCAAGGACGTGGCGATGCAGCTGATCTCGCGGCTGATGGACCACGTGCTCGCCAAGCGCGGCCAGCGCACCACCATCGTGGTCGCGACCTCCGGCGACACCGGTGGCGCCGCGGTCGACGCGTTCGCGGGCCTGGAGAATGTCGATCTCATCGTGCTGTTCCCGCACGGCCGCATCTCCGAAGTGCAGCAGCGGATGATGACGACCACAGGCGCGGCCAACGTCCATGCGCTCGCCATCGAGGGCAATTTCGACGACTGCCAGGCGCTCGTGAAGGGGATGTTCAACAACCATCGCTTCCGCGATGCGACCTCGCTCTCCGGCGTCAACTCCATCAACTGGGCGCGCATCGTCGCCCAGGTGGTCTACTACTTCACCTCCGCCGTCGCCGCCGGTGCGCCGGCGCGCACGGTGGATTTCGTCGTGCCGACCGGAAATTTCGGCGACATCTTTGCCGGTTATGTCGCCAAGCGCATGGGGCTGCCGGTGCGCACGCTGCGCATCGCCGCCAACGTCAACGACATCCTGGCGCGCACGCTCAAGACCGGGATCTACGAGGTGCGCGAGGTGCATGCCACCGCGTCGCCATCGATGGACATCCAGATCTCCTCGAATTTCGAGCGGCTGCTGTTCGAGGCCGGCCGGCGCGATGCGGCCGGCGTGCGCCGTCTGATGGACTCGCTGAAGCAGTCGGGGCGCTTCGTGTTGCCTGACGCGATGCTGGCCGCAATCCGTGAAGAATTCGACGCCGGCCGCGCCGACGAGACCGAAACCGCGGCAGCGATCCGCGCCGCCTGGCGCGAGGCGGGTGAGCTGGTCGATCCCCATACCGCGGTCGCGCTCGCGGTCGCCGACCGCGACACCACCGACACGACGGTGCCGAGCATCGTGCTCTCCACCGCCCATCCGGCCAAATTCCCCGATGCGGTCGAGGCAGCCTGCGGCCAGCGGCCGCAATTGCCCGCCTGGCTCGACGGTCTCATGACCAAATCCGAACACATGAAGGTGATGAAGAACGATCAGGCCGAGGTCGAGCGGTTCGTGCTGTCGGTCAGCCGGGCCGCAAAACAGGGAGTTGCCGGATGAGTGTCGAGATGTCCAAGCTTGCCTCCGGCCTGACCGTCGTCACCGACGAGATGCCCCATCTCGAGACCGCGGCGCTCGGCGTCTGGGCCGGTGTCGGCGGTCGTGACGAGAAGCCGAACGAGCACGGCATCTCGCATCTGCTTGAGCACATGGCGTTCAAGGGTACGACCAAGCGCTCCTCGCGCGAGATCGTCGAGGAGATCGAGGCGGTCGGCGGCGACCTCAATGCCGGCACCTCGACCGAGACCACGTCCTATTATGCGCGGGTGCTGAAGGCCGACGTGCCGCTCGCGCTCGACGTGCTCGCCGACATCCTCGCCAATCCCGCTTTCGAGCCCGACGAGCTCGAGCGCGAGAAGAACGTCATCGTGCAGGAGATCGGTGCCGCGCAGGACACGCCCGACGACGTCGTGTTCGAGCATCTCAACGAGCTCTGCTATCCCGACCAGCCGATGGGCCGCTCGCTGCTCGGCACCGCCAAGACCTTGCGCGCCTTCACCCGCGACATGCTGCGCGGTTATCTGTCGACGCATTATCGCGGCCCCGACATGGTGGTGGCGGCAGCCGGTGCGGTCAATCACAAGCAGGTCGTCGCCGAGGTCGAGAAGCGCTTTGCGAGTTTCGAAGGGACGCCGGGTCCGAAGCCGCAAGCCGCCCAGTTCGGCAAGGGCGGCGCCAAGGTGGTGCATCGCGAACTCGAGCAGGCGCATCTGACGCTGGCGCTGGAAGGCGTGCCGCAGAGCGATCTGTCGTTGTTCTCGCTACAGGTCTTCACCAACGTCCTCGGCGGCGGGATGTCGTCACGGCTGTTCCAGGAGGTGCGCGAGAAGCGCGGCCTCTGCTACTCCATCTACTCGTTCCACGCGCCCTATACCGACACGGGCTTCTTCGGCCTCTACACCGGCACCGATCCGGCCGACGCGCCGGAGATGATGGAGGTCGTGGTCGACATCATGAATGATTCGGTGGAGACGCTGACCGAGGCCGAGATCGCGCGGGCCAAGGCGCAGATGAAGGCGGGCCTCTTGATGGCGCTGGAGAGCTGCTCGTCCCGCGCCGAGCAGCTGGCCCGGCATGTGCTGGCCTACGGCCGGCCGCAGACGGTCGAGGAACTGGTGGCCCGGATCGACGCCGTCAGCGTCGAATCGACCCGGGATGCCGCGCGTGCGCTGCTTTCGCGGAGCCGCCCTGCAGTTGTCGCATTAGGCAGTGGCAGGGGTCTGGACACGGCGGTGTCTTTTGCGGAAGGATTGACCCGGGCACGTGCCAAGGCGCGGCTGCATTAGGAGCGGCGCACGGGCTGATCTGCCCCGGGAAGCATCACCATGGCCCTGTTTCGCCTGCCGTCCAGTGGACCCGCCGCCCTCGCGCCGCGCGGCAACGGCCTGTTGCTGCGCGCGCCGCAGATGTCGGACTTCATACAGTGGGCGCATTTGCGCGAGTCCAGCCGCGACTATCTCACGCCCTGGGAGCCGATCTGGCCGTCGGACGACCTGACCCGGTCCGGCTTCCGCCGCCGCCTGCGGCGCTATTCCGAGGACATCGCCGCGGACCGCTCCTATCCCTTCCTGATTTTCCGTGAGCTCGACGGCGCCATGGTCGGCGGCATCACGCTCGCCAATGTCCGCCGCGGCATCGTCCAGGCCGGCACCATCGGCTACTGGGTCGGCAAGCCTCATGCCCATCGCGGCTACATGACGGCGGCGCTCCGGGTGCTGCTGCCGACGCTGTTCGGCGAGCTCAATCTGCACCGGGTCGAGGCCGCCTGCATTCCCACCAATGCGCCGTCGATCCGGGTGCTGGAGAAGTGCGGCTTCTCCCGCGAGGGCCTGGCGCGCCGCTATCTCTGCATCAACGGGGTCTGGCAGGACCACCTGCTGTTCGGCCTGCTGCACGAGGATTTCCGCGGCTGACCCCTCCATTCATGTAACCAAAGTCTCGTCGCGTCGCCTTGGGTTCGCCGATTTTGACGATATAAACCGCTGGCCGGGCCGGCGATCGGCCGGAGAATTGTCATGGAGTATCGGCGTTGATGGTGAGGGAGCTTCGGTCATCGCGGAATGCGTTGCGGCGGGGGACGGGGATCGCGCTGGCGCTGTCGGTCGCGCTCGCCTCGGTCTCGCCGGTGGCGGCCCAGTCGCTCACCGACCGCTTCAAGAGCCTGTTCGGCGGCAAGTCCGACGAGGCGGCCCAGCCCAAGCCGCCGCCTGCGCCCGGCCAGCCGGCCGAGGACGAGGTCGATTGCCCGCAGGTCACGGTGCGCGCCGGGGCCTCGACCTACGCGGTCGGCGCCGCCGGCAAGCCGGCCGTCGGCAATGAGATCCGCTTCCAGGCCACGATCACCAAGATGGCGCGCGAATGCGCCCGCAGTGCCGAGGGCATCACGGCCCGCATCGGCATCCAGGGGCGGGTGATCGCAGGTCCCGCCGGTGCGCCCGCGACCGTCGAGGTGCCCTTGCGCATCGCCGTGGTGCAGGGCGGCGTCGGTGAGAAGGTGATCGCCTCGAAGGCCTACCGGACCACGGTCGAGATGTCGGAGGGCGGCAGCGTGCCCTTCACCTTCGTCGCCGAGGATCTGGTCTATCCGATGCCTTCGGCCAAGGTCGCCGATTCCTACATCTTCTATGTCGGCTTCGACCCGCAGGCGCTCTCGCCCGAGCCGAAGGCAAGGAAGAAGAAGTAGGCTTCGGGCTCCGCTGTCATGCCCCGCGACCCGGCTACGCCAAGGCTTCGCCGGGACTGACAGTGCAGGGCCGCCGAAGATTTAGCGAAGGCGGCAGGCGGGGCATCCAGTACGCCGCGGCTTCTCCGTATGCGATTGCTGTCTCTGGAATACTGGATCACCCGCTTTCGCGGGTGATGACATCCAATTTCTGGCTACAGACACCGTCAAACAAAAAAGCCGGCGCTCACGCGCCGGCTTTTTGACTGGTGAAGGCAAAACCCTCAGTTCAGCTTCTGCCGAACCTCGTTGATGCCCTTGGCGAGCAGGTCGTCGGCGATCTGGCCCTTGACCGACTGCGACAGGATCGTGGAGGCGGCCTGGACGGCGGCTTCCGCGGCTGCGGCGCGGACATCGGCCAGCGCCTGGGCCTCGGCGAGCGCGATCTTGCTCTCCGCGGTCTTGGTGCGGCGGGCGACGAAGTCTTCCATCTTCGCCTTGGCTTCGGTCGCGATGCGCTCGGCTTCGGACTTGGCGTTGGCGATGATGTCGGCAGCCTCGCGCTCGGCCGTGGCACTGCGCGCCTTGTAGTCGGCCAGCACCTTGGCAGCTTCCTGCTTGAGGCGTGTCGCGTCGTCGAGCTCGGCCTTGATACGGGCCGCGCGATGATCCAGAGCGGTCATCGCCGACTTGAACACGCCGAGATAGCCGAACACGACCATCAGGATCACGAAGGCGATGGCGACCCAGGTTTCAGGATCGAAGAACATATCGACTAACCCTTCAAGGACGCATCGACCGCGGCATTGACCGACGCGGCGTCAGGAGCGACGCCGGCGAGCTGCTGCACGATCTGGCCTGCCGCATCGGCCGCGATACCGCGGACGTTGCTCATGGCGGTGGCGCGGGTCGAGGCGATGGTCTTCTCCGCCCCGGCGAGCTTGGCCGCCAATTGTTCTTCCAGCGCCTTGCGCTCGGCTTCCGCCTGCGCATTCGCCTTGTCGCGGGATTCGTTGCCGATCGCCTGTGCCCGCGCGCGCGCCGAAGCGAGCTCGGTTTCATAGGCCTTCAGCGCCGCGTCGGACTGGTCCTTCAGCTTCTGCGCTTCGGCGAGGTCACCCTCGATCTTGTTCTGACGCGCCTCGATCGCACCGCCGACGCGCGGCAGAGCGAGCTTGGACACGATCACGTAAAGCAGGACGAAGAAGATCGCGAGCGACACCAGCTGTGAAGCGTAGTTGCTGCTCTCGAACGGCGGAAAACCGCCACCGTGGTGACCACCGTCAGCCTCGGTGTGAGCGCCCGCCGCCGGACCTTTTGCGCCGCCATGACTTTCAGCCACGGAGTTCTCCTGTTGCAGTCACACGCGCCGTCCCAATGGAATGGAACGGCGCGAAAAACGTCGTCCTCAGAGCGGAACGAACAGCAGCAGCAGCGCGATCAGCAGCGAGAAAATGCCGAGCGCTTCGGTCACGGCGAAGCCGAAGATCAGGTTGCCGAACTGGCCCTGAGCGGCCGAGGGGTTGCGAACGGCGGCGGCGAGGTAGTTGCCGAAGATCACGCCCACGCCGACGCCCGCGCCGCCCATGCCGATGCACGCGATGCCCGCGCCGATAAGTTTTGCTGCTGCCGGATCCATTTTAGACTCCTTGGAAGAAAGATTGGGTTTTGGGTGGAAATTCCCCGGACCGCTCAGTGTCCCGGATGAATGGCGTCGTTGAGGTAGATGCAGGTCAGGATCGCAAACACATAGGCTTGCAGGAACGCGACCAGGATCTCGAGGGCGTACAGTGCGACCGTGAGCGCCAGCGGCAGCACGCCGCCGACCCAGCCGAGGGCGCCGAGCGAGAAGCCGAGCATGGCGACGAAGCCCGCGAACACCTTCAGCGCGATGTGGCCGGCCAGCATGTTGGCGAACAGACGGACGCTGTGGGAGACTGGCCGCAGGAAGAACGACAGGATCTCGATGAACATCACCAGCGGCAGGATGTAGCCGGGGACGCCATGGGGCACGAAGATCGAGAAGAATTTCAGGCCGTTCTTGGCGACGCCGTAGATCAGCACGGTGAAGAAGACCAGGAGCGCGAGCGCCGCCGTCACGATCAGATGGCTCGAGATCGTGAAGGTGTAGGGGATGATGCCGACCAGGTTCGAAACGCAGATGAACATGAACAGCGAGAAGATCAGCGGGAAGAACTTCATGCCTTCCGCGCCGGCGGTCGAGCGGATGGTCGACGCCACGAACTCGTAGGAGATTTCGGCGACCGACTGGAGGCGCCCGGGAACCAGCTGCGTGCCGCTGGCGAGCATCAGGATCGAGATGATCGCGACCGCCACCAGCATGTAGAGCGATGAATTGGTGAAGGCGATCGTGTGACTGCCGATATGGCCGATCGTGAAGAGAGGCTCGATGTTGAACTGGTGGATCGGGTCGATTTTCATCAGCGCGGCATCTCTTGGTCTGCCGGGCAATGCCGGCGGGTCTCGGTCTGCCGGCCGGGCCGGCCCGTACCGGCATGGCCGGCACGATCATTCCTCTGTTGGTGCGGACCGCTTAAGAACCACCGCGCCTGTTTTGACCCGCGCCTGCCGTTCTCACCACATTCACCACGCCGGCCACGAAGCCCAGCAGCAGGAACACGATAAATCCGAAAGGCGACGTCGACAGCAAGCGGTCGAAACCCCAGCCAATCCCCGCTCCGACAGCGACACCGGCGACCAACTCGGAGGATAACCGGAAACCAAGCGCCATCGCCGAAGCTCTGGCCGCTCTGTCTTCACCGTTACCTGCGGGTTGCTCGGTCTTGGTTCGTCGGTCCCGGAATTCGGACAACCGCTGATCAAGATTCCCGAGCCGTTCGGAAAGCGCAGCTTCCTCGGACGATTTATCGCGATCCCCATTCTCGCCGTGTCCCGTGCCCTGTGTCATGCAACGAAGACCCGAAACGCCGCGGCTGAATGGAAATTACGCCCGCCACCCTCAAAAGCCGCGCGGACCATACTGATGGCCCATAATCAAGTCAAGCCAAGTCACGATTGCGTCGCGTTCTATTATCTATCTGATTTACTTGATGATATTGGCGCGCGCGGCAACACTGCACACAGCGTGACGCCGCACCGCAGCAGCTCTCTTCATGATCGGCGAATGCGACCACCATTTCGTCCTGCCGGCGGGATCAAAGGGATTGCTGCGATCGTTGATATCGGTGGCGCGTTTTGGGCGGCGGATTGCCTTGCCGGGGTGTAGAATTGAAGAGAAGCCGCAGAAGCGCCATGGCGGAGAGCGCGATGAGACCATCAAATTCATCCACAGCATCTTGGCTTGCGGCGGCGGTATTCGCTGCGGTGATGACCATCGGCGGCGGCCTGGTTGCCGCACAGTCCGCGCCCGACAGCGAAAACGGCCGCTACAGCATGACGCCCATCCCCGAAGGCGTGCTGCGGCTCGACACGCGCACCGGCACGGTATCGACCTGCAGCAGGAACGGCGCCGGCTGGGCCTGTTACGCGGTGCCCGACGAACGCACTGCGCTCGACGCCGAGATCGGCCGGCTCCAGGCCGAGGTCGAGAAGCTGAAGGGGCAGATCGCGGCGGGGCCGACCGTGTCCGGCAAGATCGACGAGGCGCTGCCGAAATCCGATCCGCTCAAGAAGGAGCCAAAGGTCGCCGAGGGGGACCGCAAGATTGAGATTCCGCTGCCGAGCGACCAGGATGTCGATCGGGTGATGTCGTTCCTTGAAAAGGCCTGGCGCCGGCTGATCGACATGGCCAACCGCGTGCAGAAGGATGTCTCGGGGAAGATTTGAGGACCCGTTCGCGCTATCCATGCGTTGAGCTGCCGTAGGGTGGGCAAAGGCGTTCCTACGCCGTGCCCACCATGTTTCCACCGTGACGTAAGAAGACGTGGGCGCGTCGCAACGCGCCTTTGCCCACCCGACGGCAGTGTTCGATCAATCGAGACCTCTTATGACATCAGGCAAATCCGTCACGCGCTCGGCGCCATCGTCGGTGCAAGCCACCACCGTCGCATCGTCACTGCTGACCGTGCAGACGCCCGGCCGCGGCTTCACCGATCTCACCAGCGAAACCGCGAAGTTCATCAATGAGGTTCAGGCGCGCGATGGCGCGCTGACGCTGTTCATCCGGCACACCTCGGCCTCGCTGACGATCCAGGAGAACGCCGATCCGTCCGTGCTCGTCGATCTCTCCACGGCACTGTCGCGGCTCGCGCCTGAGAACGCCGGCTGGACGCATGACACCGAGGGACCGGACGACATGCCGGCGCACGTCAAGACCATGCTGACGCAGACTTCGCTTCAGGTCCCGGTCCTGAACGGCAAGCTCGCGCTCGGCACCTGGCAGGCAATCTACCTGATCGAGCATCGCGCCCGCCCGCACCGGCGCGAAGTGGTGCTGCAATTCATCGGCAGCAATCATTAGGCCCCAAAACAAAACCGGCCGCGGAGACCGCGGCCGGTTCGTATTGTCGATCGGTGCTGTCGATCAGGTCGCCTTGATGTCGACGTCCTTGGTCTCGGGCAGGAAGAAGAAGCCGATCACGACGGTAATCGATGCGAAGATGACCGGATACCAGAGACCCGCATAGATATCGCCTGTGGAAGCCACGATGGCGAAGGCGGTCGCGGGCAGCAGGCCGCCGAACCAGCCGTTACCGATGTGGTAGGGCAGCGACATCGAGGTGTAGCGGATGCGGGTCGGGAACAGTTCGACCAGCATCGCGGCGATCGGGCCGTACACCATGGTGACGAAGATCACCAGGATGAACAGCAGCCCGACGGTCGCGGCCACCTGCGGACGGAAGATGTCGAACGGATGCGACATCTTCACGATGCCCGCATCGCCCGGCTTCGGATAGCCGGCTGCCTGCACGGCGGCGAGCAGCGCCGGATTGCCGTCCTTGGCGTTGGCGTAGGCAACGTCCTTGCCGTTGACCACCACCTTCACGCCGGAGCCGGCCGGGCCGGGCACGGTCGAGTACCTGACGGACGCGCCCGACAGGTAGGCGCGTGCGGTGTCGCAGGGCGCACTGAAGACGCGGGTGCCGACCGGGTTGAACAGGTCGCCGCAGCCCGCGGGATCCGCCACCACGTCGACCTTGACCGACTCGATCGCCTTTTCCAGCGCCGGGTTGGCGTTGGTGGTGATCATCTTGAAGATCGGGAAGAAGGTCAGCGCCGCGATCAGACAGCCGCCGAGGATGATCGGCTTGCGGCCGATCTTGTCGGAGAGCACGCCGAACACGATGAAGAAGCCGGTGCCGAGCAGCAGCGACCATGCGATCAGCAGGTTGGCGGTGTAGCCGTCGACCTTCAGGATCGATTGCAGGAAGAACAGCGCGTAGAACTGGCCGGTGTACCAGACCACGCCCTGGCCCATCACGCCGCCGAGCAGCGCGAGCAGCACGAGCTTGCCGTTCTGCCAGTTGCCGAAGGCTTCCGTCAGCGGCGCCTTCGAGCTCTTCCCCTCGTCCTTCATCTTCTGGAAGATCGGGGATTCGTTGAGGCGGAGACGGATCCAGACCGAGATGCCGAGCAGCAGCACCGAGACCAGGAACGGAATGCGCCAGCCCCAGGCCGCGAAGTCGGCTTCGCCGGTCGCGGTGCGGGTGAACAGGATCACCAGCAGCGACAGGAACAGGCCGAGCGTCGCCGTCGTCTGAATGAAGGAGGTGTAGTAGCCACGCTTGCCGTTCGGAGCATGCTCCGCGACATAGGTCGCCGCACCGCCATATTCACCGCCGAGCGCCAGGCCCTGGGCGAGGCGCAGCGCGATCAGGATGATCGGGGCCGCGATGCCGATGGTCGCCGCATTGGGCAGCAGGCCGACGATGAAGGTCGACAGACCCATGATCAGGATGGTGACGAGGAAGGTGTATTTGCGGCCGACGATGTCGCCGACGCGCCCGAACACGATGGCGCCGAACGGACGGACGAGGAAGCCCGCGGCGAAGGCCAGCAGCGCAAAGATGTCGCGGGTTGCCGGCGGATAGGCCGAGAAGAACTGCGCTCCGATGATACCGGCCAGCGAACCGTAGAGGTAGAAGTCGTACCACTCGAAGACGGTACCGAGCGAGGAGGCGAGAATGACGAACCGTTCGTCCTTCGTCATCCCTCCAGCGCCCGCTTGAGACACAGCCATTGTCGACATGTTGAGTCGCTCCCCGAAATGCGTTTCCTCGCGCCCCGGATATCCGGTCATGCCGGATCGACCCAGGTCTTGGCTCCAAGGTAACATCGGCGTGAAACCCGCCCCAATACGACTTTCGGCCTTGCGCACTGACGCGCACCTGACGCCGCGAACCTTTCAATCCGGCACGATCGCGCTCGACCATGGGTTAACCCCGTTCCCGCAAAGGGATAATGCCCACTTGCATGCCACGGCCGGTCGGGAAAGAATTGACCAAGGCCCCGGGCCGGCCTACTGGCCCGGTGCGAATGCCAGCAAGAGAACGATGAGCGCTCCTTCGACCCATCTCGTCATTGCCGATGACCATCCCCTGTTCCGCGACGCGTTGCGGCAAGCGGTGGCGGGCGTCCTGACCTCGGCCAGGATCGACGAGGCGGGATCGTTCGAGGATCTCACCAAGCTGCTGGAACAGACATCCGACGTCGATCTGGTCCTGCTCGACCTCTCGATGCCCGGGATCTCCGGCTTTTCCGGGCTGATCTATCTGCGCGCGCAATACCCGGCCATCCCGGTGGTGATCGTCTCGGCCTCCGACGACAGCGCCACGATTCGCCGCTCGCTCGATTTCGGCGCCTCCGGCTTCATCCCGAAGCGATTCGGCGTCGAGACCTTGCGCGACGCTATCCTCAAGGTGATGGAGGGGGACGTCTGGGTTCCCACCGACACCGATCTATCGGCCGCCGCCGATCCCGACATGACGCGCCTGCGCGACCGCCTGGTGACGCTGACACCGCAACAGGTCCGAGTCTTGATGATGCTGTCGGAAGGGCTGCTCAACAAGCAGATCGCCTACGAGCTCGGCGTCTCCGAAGCCACCATCAAGGCGCATGTCTCGGCGATCCTGCAAAAGCTCGGCGTCGAGAGCCGCACCCAGGCGGTGATTGCCGCGGCCAAGATCGCCGGCGGCCAGTGGAAGCAGGGCACCCCGACCGGATCGTAGACCGCGATCGGGTCAGTCGCCTTTTTCGCGCGTCGGCTTGGGCAGGATATCCGGCTGTACCGATTCCAGGATGCTCTTGACGTCGCCATGCCTTGCGAGGGCATCGAAGACGTCGGGCACGTCGGTCGACACCGAAAACGACTTGGCCAAGCGAAACACCTTGCCGAGCTTGATCGCATTGGCCGGCAGATCGAGGCTGGCGCTCATGTCAGTGACGATTTCCCTTGCCTTCTCCTGCAGGTCGCTCGCGGCAACGTCATCGTTCAGGAACACCTGAACTGACGAAGGCTGGCCGGGCTTGGTGGCCTGGCGCAATCGATTGACGACAGCCTTACCTTCCCATTCGGGCGAAGGCTTTGTCTTGTCGGTCATGGCCGGCTCCTGTGCGGGAATCCCTGACGGCCCGGCCAATATAGCGCTTATTGCGGCCGGCTTTTAGCTGGCCGCAACAAGAATTGCCGTGGAGTCAGGCGGGCCGGCGCTTCGAAGGGCTCTTCTTGCGCGCGGCGCGTCGCGATGCGGCAACCTTCGGCCGGCGTGCCATCTTCTTGGCGACGCTACGCGGCGGATGCGACGACGAGCGCCCCCTCGCAGAGCGCTTTTTCGCGGGCGTGCGCCGCCGGGGCGCGACGCTCGCCTGCGCGGCGGGGAGCTGCGATCCGGTCAGAAGCTCGTAAGCCCTTACGGCATCGGGCACCCCATGGTTCGCACGGGCCTCTTCCATCGCCTCGGGGCGCGCGCAGGAGCCGATGATGGCGGCTTCGAGCTGGTCCGCCGTTGCGGTCGGCCTGGCTTGCAGCAGGAGGGCTGCAAGACCCGCGACGTGGGGCGTCGCCATCGACGTCCCATTCATGGTCTCGTACTTTTTGCCGGGAACGCAGGACGTGATCGCGACCCCCGGTGCGACGATCGCCGGGCACAATGGGCTGATCGCGCGATTGAAGCTCTGGCTGCTGGAGAAATCGGGCACGACGTCGTGCACGTCGATCGCGCCGATCGACAACACGTTCGCGTAATTGCCCGGTGAGCGGCTGGTCCGGGGGCCTTCATTGCCGGACGCAATGACCGGCAGAACGTTGGCGGCGCGCAACGCATCGATCACAGTCTGGAATGCCGGCGTGAAGCCGCGCAGTCCGAGCGACATGCTCAGGACTCGGGCGCCTTCGCCGATCACCCAGTCCATTCCGGCCAGGATGCGTTCGATCACCTGCCCGCCCTCGATCACCATCGCGCTCGCGAGCTGGGCATCCGGTGCGACGCCGAAGCGCCCCTTGCTGACCGGTCGGCCGACGATCGTGCCCGCGGTGTGAGTGCCGTGTACGCCGCTGTCGCGGGCCGGTGCGTTCGGAACCCGATCTCCCGCCAGGTCGAACTCGGCAAACTTCTTGATGGCTCCAGCCAATGCCGGATGCTTGCCGTCGACGCCGGTATCGAGGTGACCAACCACCACGCCTTGGCCGGTGAATCCTGCCTGCCAAAGGCGTTCCACGTTCAAGCGCTTGATGCCCCAGGTCGGACCGACTCCGGTCTTGATTGGACGGGCTTCGACCGGCTTGATCAGGCTTATCTCCGGAGCCTTGTCGACCTTGCCCACCTGCGGATCAGCCTGGAGCGAAACGAGGCCGCTGGCATCCACGCTGCCGACCGCGAGTCCAAGGTTGGGGTAGATGCGCACGCGGCGCTCGGCCAGGCTCTCCGCTCGTCTGATCTGGCGGCCAGCGGAGCGCGTCGCCGCCGCCACGAGACTCTGTGTCTGGGCAGTGTCCGGCGCGATGAAATGATCCTGCATCGCGGTCTCGGATGTGGCGGCGACCGCCGCCCTGTCCTTCATCGTGACAATCACTTTGACATAGCCAATCGCGGCCAGTGTATCCTCGAGGCTGGACCCTGCCATTGTCGTGGCTCCGGATGATTGAAATGGACGTGCTAAAGGCAATCAACTGAATAGGTTCAACATGCGATAAAATACTCGCAGTGGTTGATGCTAGTCCATTTCCCGGGAGTTGCAACGAGAGAGGATGTCGCAGGGATACGCGGCGCAAACCTCGAACATCGAGATACCGTTTCGGTCAGCGCCTGGTCGCCGGTGCTCTTCCTAGAGAGTCGCCAACAACTTGCTGGCGATCCCGATATCCGAGGTCTGTGAGCCCTCGGAGAAACCTCCGAGCGCCGATCGAAGCAGCCTCTTCGCGTCCGCGCGCTGGCCGCGCCCGGCGATCAATTTCGCGAGATCGATCGCCGCTCGCAACTCCCAGGCTTTCGCATCCGTGCGGCGGCTCAGGTCAAGCGATCGCCTGAACTGGTTCTCGGCCTCGTCGGCGGCAGGCTGCGGCAGTGACAGCAACACACTGCCCTTCATGCGCAGCAGCTCGGGCATGTAGAGATGATCGCCGCCTTGCTCGACGAGGCTGATCGCGTCGTCGATCAGGCGCGCGCTCCGCTCGATCTGCCCAAGCGCCAGCAAGCCATGCACGAGCGCGATGTTGAACGTCGTGGTGAGCAGCTCGTAGCCGGCGTCGTGGAGCTCGCGCAGACAGGCCCGTATCGTCTCGACGCCGCCAGCGGCGTCGCCGCGCCGGATCGCCAGCTCGCCTTTGACGCCGCGGCCGACCGCGAGATAAGGGCCCATCGAGCGCGTTTCGGCATGTGCGATGAAGCGGTCGAGGTTCTCTTCCGCGCCGTCGAGATCCCCGCTCCAGAGATCGATCGAGACCGCCCAGATCAGCGCGATGCAGAGCGTGATCGGATGGTCCATCTGCGCGGCCTCGGTGACCGTCTGCCGCGCCAGTTGCCGCGCAGCCGCCGGCCGACCCTGCAACCAAAGCTCGCGCGCGAGCGAGATGCCGGCCCGGTTGCGGTGATCGAAGCCGTGGACCGTGCTGATCCGCTCCGTGCCCGGCCCGTGCCAGGCGGCCTCCAGCATGCTCAGGGCGTCGCGATGCTCGCCGGCCAGATGCAAGGAGACACCCAGCAGCGAATGGGCGAGGGCGATGGAGGCGGCATCGCCGAGCGTCTCGGCGACCGTGAGGCTCTGCTGCGCATAACCGAGCGCGGCGCCAAACTGTCCCATCCGCTCGTGGAAGATGTGCATGCGGCCGAGCAGCTGGAGCTGGTTCGGCGCGTCGCCGCGCGCCTCGGCGATCGCCAGGCTGCGGCTCAGGGCGGCACGCGCAGCTTCGCTGCCGCCACGCGTGAACATCAAGGTCAATCCGAGGGCGGCCTGGATGTGCATTTCCTCGGCGCTGCCGCGCGAGGGCGGATCGATCGCAAGCAGCGCCCGTTCCGACCAGCGCCGGCATTCGATCAGCAGCGACATCGCGAGAAAGATCGGAGCCGCCGCGGCGGCGAGCGCTATGCCGATGCTCGCGTCGCCGTTCGCGCCAAAACACCAGTCCAGGGCGGCGCGTACGTTGTGGAGCGCGGAGAAATGGATCGCGCGTTCGTCGGCGCTCGGCACCGTCGCCCATGTCGTGCCGGCCTGCTCCAGCCATCGCCGGTAGTAGGTTGCGTGGCGGGCGGCAAGCGCGGTCTCGTCCGGCTCGATCTCGAGCAGATAGGCGCGCGTCGTGTCGAGCAGACGGTAGCGCATCATGGCGCCGACCGGTCGCGGCGCGACCATCGACTTGGCGACCAGGCTGTCGATGGCATCGAACAGGCGCGAGCGGTCGACGCGCTTGTCCGGCACGATTTCGAGCGCGGCGTCGATGGTGAAGTGACCGGCGAAGACGGCAAGCCGGCGCAGCACGAGGCGCTCGGTGTCGGACAGCAGCCCGTAGCTCCAGTCCAGCGTCGCTTGCAACGTCTTCTGCCGCGGCGGCGCGGTGCGCTGGCCCTGCCAGAGCAGATTGAGGCGTTCGTCGAGTAGGGCGGCCGTCTGCTCCAGGCCGTAGGCCTCGACCCGGCCGGCGGCGAGCTCGATCGCCAGCGCCATGCCGTCGAGCTTGCGGCAGATCCCGGCGACGATTGCGGCATTGGCATCGTCGAGCGCGATCTGCGCGCCGCCGGCCATGGCACGTTCGAGGAAGAGCTGAAGCGCGGGATAAGTCTGTGCGGCAGCCGCGGTCAGCCCGGGATTGTCAGGGGGAACGGCGAGCGGCGCCAACCGGTAGACTTGCTCGCCCTCGACGCGCAGGGCTTCGCGGCTCGTGGCGAGGATATGGACATGCGGCGCGGCGTGAAAGATTTCTGCTGCCAGCGGCGCCGCGGCGGCGATGACGTGCTCGCAATTGTCGAGGATCAGCAGCATCCGCTTGTCCCCGAGATGCGCGAGCAGCGCCGGCAGGGGATCGTCGGTCTGCGCCGGCAAGCCCAGCATCAGCAGGATCGAGGTGATCACGAGATCGGGATCGCTGAGCGCGGCAAGGTCGACGAAATGCGCGGCGTCGGAGAAAGTCTCGAGCAGGTCGTGCGCGATCGCCACCGCAACAGCGGTCTTGCCGACGCCGCCCGGGCCGACGATCGTGACGAAGCGCGAGCCGATGAGCCTGTCGGAGACGGCGGCGACCGCATCGTCGCGGCCGACCATGCGTTGCAGGCGGTTAGGTAGTTTTACGGGCGGCAGGTTCACCCGCGGTGCGGGATGCGGTTCCGCTGCAGCGTCCGTTCGCGAGATCGGCGCCACGAAGCAATAACCGCGGCCGGAGAGCGTGGTGATGTAGCGGGCGCCGTCCTTGCCGTCGCCGAGCGACTTGCGCAGGGCTGCGACGTGAAAACGCAGATTGGTTTCCTCGACGGTCAGGCCGGGCCACACCAGCGCCATCAGATCCCATTTGCTGACAACCTCGTTCGGCCGCGACATCAGTGCGATCAGCGTGTCGAAGGCCTTCGCGCCGAGCGGCAGCGCGACGCCGTCGCGCATCACGAGCCTTTCACGCGGCGTCACGGTGAATGGCCCGAACGACAATGTCGATGCCGCGGGCGCGGCCGGCTCAGTCATCGCGAAATCTTGCTCATTTGGAAACCGCATAGCCAGCGGAGGGCGATCCGGCAAGGCCGGCATTGCATCGGCCTCAGACCGCGCTTGCAGGTCTCGCCACCGAGTTCCCTGCCGGCCTCACAACTTCTCACAAGTCCCAACGGGTGTCCTGCCGACGCCGCTGCTAGTCAGTTGCGCGACGGCAAGGAGACCTTCATGACGCAAGCGGCAAAACTGCTTTACACGGGCAAGACCCACACCAGCGGTGGACGACAGGACGGCATATCGCGCAGCTCCGACGGCCGCCTGGATGTCAAATTGTCGCCGCCGGGCGGCGCGGGCATCGGCACCAATCCCGAGCAATTGTTCGCGGCCGGCTGGTCGGCCTGCTTCGAAGGCGCCATGGAGATGGCCGCGCGCAGGCGGAAAATCGTGCTTCCGAGAAAATGCGCGATCGATGCGGAAATCGACCTTCTTCTCGATGAGGGCACTTACGCTCTCCGGGCGCGCCTCAATGTCAGCCTGCCGGGCCTCGATCGCGAGGTCGCGCGCGGCATCGTCGATGAAGCGCACCAGACCTGTCCTTATTCCAAGGCCGTGCGCGGCAACATCGACGTCGCGGTCGCACTGATCTGATCACCATCGCCAACCATCACCAAGGAAGCCCCATATGAAGCAGCTCATCGACCAGCATCGCCGCAAGTTCTTTGGCGTCGCCGCGGGCACCGTCGCCGCCGGTCTCGGCGTCATCGACCTCGCCCGTGCCGAAACGGACGCGCCGAAGTCGTCTGCATCGAATGCGTCGTTCGGTCCGATCAAGCAGATCGACGCCGGCGTCCTCAATGTCGGTTATGCGGAGGCAGGTCCCTCGAACGGTCCCGTGGCGATCCTGCTGCACGGCTGGCCCTACGACATTCACGCCTTCGTCGATGTCGCGCCGATCCTTGCAAAGGCCGGCTATCGCGTGATCATCCCGTACCTGCGCGGCTACGGCTCGACGCACTTCCTCTCCAGCGAGACGCCGCGCAACGGCGAGCCTGCGGCCATGGCCGTCGACATCATCGCGCTGATGGACAAGCTCGACATCAAGAAGGCTGTCATCGCCGGCTTCGACTGGGGCGCGCGCACCGCCGATATCATCGCTGCGTTGTGGCCGGATCGCTGCCGTGCGCTGGTGTCGGTCAGCGGCTATCTGATCTCCAGCCAGGCCGCGGGCAACGCGCCGCTGCCGCCGTCGGCCGAGCTGCAATGGTGGTACCAGTTCTATTTCGCGACCGAGCGCGGCCGCGCCGGATACGAGAAGTACACGCATGATTTCGCCAAACTGATCTGGAAGCTCGCCTCGCCGCAATGGAAGTTCGACGACGCGACCTTCAACCGGAGCGCGGCGGCGCTGGACAACAAGGATCATGTCGCCATCACGATCCACAATTACCGCTGGCGGCTTGGGCTCGCCCAGGGCGAGGCGAAATACGAGGAGCTCGAAAAGAAGCTCGCTGCAGCTCCGCTGATCAGTGTCCCGACGATCACGATGGAGGGCGACGCCAACGGTGCGCCGCATCCCGACCCCAGCGCCTATGCCAAGAAGTTCTCGGGCCGGTACGACTTCCGCCTGATCACCGGCGGCATCGGCCATAATCTGCCGCAGGAAGCGCCGCAAGCCTTCGCCAAGGCCGTCATCGACGCCGACGGCGCCTGAGCGCTCATTCGATGCCTCGGTCCAGCGCGGCTGGACCGAGGCTATGCCGCGATCCCAGCATGAAGGAAAGTCATGACGCCCACCGAACCTGAAAAGAAGCAGCGCTCTTATGCCACGGCTATCACGGTTGCCGCGCTCCTTCTCGTCGTCCTCCTGACTTGCGTGCCCTACCTGGTCTCAATCGCTCTCGCCGAGGGGCCGGTGCAAGGCAATGCGGCAGACGCTTCGCCGATCTTCGGCGTCACGATTCCTGCGGGTTACAAGCAGTGGGAGCTGATCGCGCCCGCCGAAGAGGCGGCACCGCTCGACGAGCTTCGCGCAGTTGTCGGCAATCAGACAGCAATCGAGGCCTATCAGGCCGGAAAACTTCCGTTCCCGGACGGCACGATTCTGGTCAAGCGCGCCTGGAAGCGGAAACAGTCACCGGAATTCGCATCCGCGACGATCCCCGGCGCGGCCACCACGGTGCAGGTGATGGTCAAGGATTCCAGGAAATATGCGTCCACCGGCGGCTGGGGGTTCGGGCGCTTCGTCAATGGCAAGCCGGTCGACGAGGCCCAGCACCGCACCTGCTTCGCCTGCCATGATGCCCGCGCCAAGGGCCGCGACTACGTTTTCACCCGGCTTGCGCCTTGAGCGGTCAGGAGCCCGCCGTGTCAAAGATCTGGTTCATCAGCGGCAGCTCGCGCGGGCTGGGACGCGCCATCACGGAAGCCGCACTTGCGGCGGGAGATCGCGTGGTGGCTACGGCCCGGGACACGAAGCCGCTCGAACCGTTGAGTGAGCGCTTTGGTGAGAGACTGCGGCTCGCAACGCTCGACGTAACCGACGAGGCTGCCGCGCAAGCGGCCATCGGCCTCGCCGTGGCGGCATTCGGCGGCGTCGATGTGGTCGTGAACAATGCCGGCTATGGCGATCTCGGATCGGTCGAGGACACGAGCCTGGCCTCGTTCCGGCAGCAGATCGAGGTCAATCTGCTCGGCACCATCATCGTCACCAAGGCGGCGATCCCCGTGCTGCGCCGGCAGCGCCGCGGGCATATCGTGCAATTCTCATCCGTCGGCGGACGGATCGGAGCCCCCGCACGCGCGGCCTATTCGGCCGCCAAATGGGGCATCGAGGGCTTTTCTGAATCGCTGGCGCGCGAGATGGCGTTGATCGGCGTGCACGTGACGATCGTCGAACCCGGCGGCTTCCGTACGGGCTTTGCGCAGTCCGCGCATGCGACCGGCGAAGGGCGGGCGGAGTACGATGCCGTCGTTGGCGCGGCCGTCAGGATGCAGCGCGATTACGATGGCCGCCAGCCGGGCGATCCGGCGAAGGCCGCCGCCGTTGTGCTGAAGCTCGTCGACATGGACAGCCCGCCGCTGCGGATCGCGCTCGGCAGCGACGCGGTGAACGCCATCGCGGCGACGGACCGGCAACGCCTCGACGAGCTCGAGAGGTGGCGCACGCTCAGCGTCTCGACCGACTACTGACCGCGTCTTACTCCGCCGCCACCATCTGCTGCGTGCGCCACTGTCCCAGCAGGGCGCGCAGCGAGGCCGGCTTCACCGGCTTGTTGAGCACCGCGATTTTTTCCTCGCGCGCGGCGACCTGCACCGCGGGGCTGCGGTCGGCGGTGATCAGAATCGCAGGGATGCCGTCGCCGAAGCGGCGGCGAATGTCGCGGATGGCGGCTATGCCGTTGCCGCGGTCGAGGTGATAATCGACCAGCAGACCGGTGACGCGGCGGCCCGCGCCTTCGATCGCGGCGATCGCGCCCTCGGGGTCGGCGACCGCGATCACCTCGGCGTCCCAGGCCTTCAGCAGCGTGCGCATGCCGTCGAGGATCGCCGCGTCGTTCTCGATGCAGACGATGAGGGCGCCCGAGATCGGCCTACGCGCCAGCGGCGTCGCGCTTGTCACGGCCGCGGTGTGGGTGATCGCCTTCGCCGTCGGCACTGTCACGGAGAAGACCGAGCCGCCGCTCTTGTTGCCGTCGATGGCGATGCCGTGCTTGAGCACGCGTGCAAGACGCTCGACGATCGAGAGGCCGAGTCCAAGGCCACGGGCGATCCGCGCGCCCTGTTCGAGGCGGTGGAACTCCTTGAAGATCTCGCCGCGCTTGACCGGCGGAATGCCGACGCCGGTGTCGTAGACGCAGATTTTCAGCGAAGGGCCCTGCCGGCGGCAGCCGACCAGCACGCGCCCGCGCGGGGTGTATTTGATCGCGTTTGAGATCAGGTTCTGGAGCAGGCGCCGCAGCAAGAGCCGGTCGGACTCGACCGGCAGCGAGCAGGGCACGAAGGCGAGCTCCAGGTTCTTGGCGCGCGCGATCGGCGCAAACTCGATCTCCAGCGAGCGCATCAGGTCCGCCATCTTGAAGCTCGAGATCGAGGTCGTCATTGCGCCGGCATCCAGCCGCGATATGTCGAGCAGTGCGCCGAGGATCTCCTCGATCGCCTGGAGCGATTCGTCGATGTTCTCGACCAGCCGCGTTTCCTCGCCGCTATGCTGGCGCTCGACCAGGCTGGTGACATAGAGCCGCGCCGCGTTCAGGGGCTGGAGGATGTCGTGGCTGGCTGCCGCCAGGAAGCGCGTCTTGGAGATGCTGGCGTCCTCGGCCGCGCTCTTGGCCAGCGCCAGCTCGGAATTCAGCCGGGTCAGTTCCTCGGTGCGATCGCGCACCCGCTTTTCCAGCGTCGCATTGGCGCGCTCCAGCGCTTCGGCCGCCTCGAACGTCGGCGTGACATCGGTGAAGGTGATGACGAAGCCGCCGCCGGGCATCCGGTTGGTCAAAATCTCGATCACCATGTGGCGGTCGGGCAGGCGCTCGAGATAAGGCTCGCTGTCGGTGGTGTAGGCCGCGAGCCGCCGCTCCAGCATGCCTTCGCGCTCGACCGGATTGTCCGGCTCGCTCACACCCATGAATTCCAGGATTTCACGCAATGGCGTGCCGAACTGGATGAAATGCGGCGGCACGTTCAGGAGGTCGCCGAACTGCCGGTTGGAGCAGATCAGCTGCAGATCGGCGTCGAACACGGCGATGCCTTGGCGGACATGGTTGAGCGCGGTCTGGAGGATCTCGCGATTGAAATGCAGCGCCGCGTGGGAATCGTCGAGCAGTTTCAGCGCCGCTTTCGCCGAGACCGTCCGCTTGCGCAGCAGCAGCGACATCACGAGCCGCGAGGAGGCCGCGCCGATCGACGAGGCGATCAGGTGCTCGGCGTGCTGCAGCAACTCGAAATCGGCGGGCGCCCCGGATTCCAGGCGAACATTGCGCCGTACCGAAAATGCCTCGAACGAATGCCGGGCGCGGTCGGGTCCGAGATATTGCGCGACCGTGGTCTGGATGTCCTGCACCGTGACGGTGGTGCGCCAGCGGCGGAAGCTCGGTGAGATCGGCGCGAGCGTGTTGGGTACGAACAGATCGGCCTGCACCAGCTCGATCGAGGACGGCCGCCGCGCCAGCGACAGCAGCACATAGGTCAGGATGTTGAGCGACAGCGACCAGATCACGCCGTGCATCAGCGGCGGCAGGTCGGCGCCGAACAGCGCCTGCGGCCGCAGCGCCTCGATCCCGAACGGGCCGTGCTGGAGCAGCAGGATGCCCGCCGTCGAGGAATCCATGAAGCTCGGGATGAACAGCGTGTAGAGCCACACCGCGAAGCCGACCAGCATGCCGCCGATGGCGCCGCGCGCGGTGGCGCGCCGCCACAACAGCCCGCCGAAGAAGCTTGGCGCGAGCTGGGCGATGGCGGCAAAGGAGAGCAGGCCGATCGCCGCAAGCTGGGTGTTGCCGAGCGCGCGGTAGTAGAAATAGGCCAACACCATGATGGCGAAAATCGCAAGGCGCCGCGAGCGCAGCAGGAAGTCGCTGAAATCGGCGCCGCCGGTGCGCCCCTCCCGCCGCCGCTGCAGCACCAGGGGCACCACGAGGTCGTTCGAGACCATGATGGAGAGCGCGACGCATTCGACGATCACCATCGCGGTCGCTGCCGACAGGCCGCCTACGAAAATGGCGACGCTGAGCAGCTCCCCGCCGCCCTCCATCGGCAGCGCCAGCACATACATGTCGGGGTCGGCCGCGCCGAACGGAAAGGTAACGAGGCCGGCGAGTGCGATCGGGATCACGAACAGATTGATGGCGACGAGATAGAGCGGAAACAGCCAGCGCACGCGGCCGACCTCGGCATCCGAGGAGTTTTCGACCACGCTGACGTGAAACTGGCGCGGCAGCAGCATGATCGCGCAGAGCGACAGCAGCGTCATGGTCAGGAAGTTGCCGATCGACGGCGAATAGTTGATGGCGCGCACCGCCTCCGGCGTCTTCATCGCGCGCTCGATCAATTCGTGCGGCGAGAACATCCAGAAGGTGACGAAGATGCCTGCGGCGAGGAAGGCGATCAGCTTGACGATGGATTCGGTTGCGACCGCCAGCATCAGGCCGTGCTGGTGCTCGGTGGCGTCGGTCTGCCGCGTGCCGAACAGCACGGCGAAGGCGGCCATCGCCAGCGTCACCATCAGCGCCATGTCGCCGAGGATCGGGATGTGGGAGAACGCCTGGTCCTCGCTCAGGATCGTTTCGAGCGAGGAGGCGACCGCCTTGAGCTGGAGCGCGATGTAGGGCACCGAGCCGATGATCGCGATCAGCGCCACCGTTGCCGCCACCGCCTGGCTCTTGCCGTAGCGCGCGCCGATGAAGTCGGCGATCGAGGTGATGTTGTGCGCTTTCGCGAGCTGGATCACGCGGCGCAGGACGCCGGCGCCGAGCCCGATCATCAGGATCGGGCCGACATAGATCGCGAGGAAGTCGGTCGAGGCCCGCGTGGCGAAGCCGACCGAGCCGAAGAAGGTCCAGGAGGTGCAGTAGATCGCGAGTGACAGCGGATAGATCAGCCCGGACGCACGGCCGCGCCCGGCCAGCGAGCGGCGGTCGCCGTGGCTCGCCACCAGGAACAGGAAGCCGATATAGCCGAAGGCGGCAGCGATCACGCCCCAGTCGTGCAGCATGGCGAGCGCGCTTCTCCCTGGGCGCGAGGGCGCCCGAACTCATTTTCCCTGCAAATCTAGCGCGTTGGGCGGGCGCAAGCGACAGCGAAATGCCCTAGCGGGGCGGGAACTGGGGTTGTCGTTAAGCTATAGGGCGAGCTGCCAGCGCTCCCTCGCCCCGCTTGCGGGGAGAGGGTGGGGTGAGGGGGAGCCTCCGCGGGGGTGGTGACAGTTGGACTCGCGGAAGCTTCCCCTCACCCGGACCCCGCGCGTTCCGCGCGCATTCCGGCCTCTCCCCGCAAGCGGGGAGAGGCGAAGAAAAGAAGCCTACTCCGCCGCCAGCGACTTTTGCTTGAGCGGCAGACCCAGGCGGTCCCACACCTGCAGGAGCGCTTCGGCGAGCTGATCGATCAAGCCGTCGTCGTGATAGGGCGAGGGCGTGATGCGCAGGCGTTCGGTGCCCTTGGCTACCGTCGGATAGTTGATCGGCTGAATGTAGATGCCGTGCTGTTCCAGCAGGAGGTCCGACGCCTGCTTGCACTTCTCGGCATCGCCGATGAACAGCGGTACGATATGGGTGTCGCTCGACATCACGGGCAGGCCGGCGGCGTTGAGGATCGCCTTGACGCGGGCGGCGCGGTCCTGATGGCGCTCGCGCTCCCAGTTCGAGGTCTTCAGATGCCTGATCGCGGCGGTCGCGGCCGAGCAGATCGCCGGCGGCAGCGCGGTGGTGAAGATGAAGCCCGGCGCGTAGGAGCGCACGGCGTCGATGATCTGGCCGTTGGCGGCGATGTAGCCGCCGAGGCAGCCGAACGCCTTGGCCAGCGTGCCTTCGAGAATGTCGATGCGATGCATGACGCCGTCACGCTCGGCGATGCCGCCGCCGCGCGGGCCGTACATGCCGACGGCGTGGACCTCGTCGACATAGGTCATCGCGCCATATTTCTCGGCGAGATCGCAGATCTTGGCGAGCGGGGCGACGTCGCCGTCCATCGAATAGAGGCTCTCGCAGGCGATCAGCTTCGGCCGGTTCGGACCTGCGGCCTTCAACTTCTCTTCGAGGTCGGCGAGGTCGTTGTGGCGGAAGACGACGCGCTCGCAGCCGGACTGGCGGATGCCCTCGATCATCGAATTGTGGTTGAGCTCGTCCGACAGGATCAGGCAGTTCGGAATGAGCTTCGCGATGGTCGCGATGCCGGTCTGGTTCGAGACATAGCCCGAGGTGAACAGCAGCGACGCTTCCTTGCCGTGGAGATCGGCGAGCTCGGCCTCGAGCTGTACCAGCGGATGATGCGTGCCGGCGATGTTGCGGGTGCCGCCTGCGCCGGTGCCGACGCGGGTCGCGGTTTCGACCATGGCGCCGACCACCTTCGGGTGCTGGCCCATGCCGAGATAATCGTTGGAGCACCAGATCACGACGTCGCGTTTGCCCTTGGGCGAGTGCCACAGCGCATGTGGGAACCGGCCGGCGATGCGTTCGAGATCGGCGAACACGCGGTAGCGCCGCTCGGTGTGGAGACGATCGAGGGCGGTATTGAAGAACTGGGCGTAATCCATCGGCAAAACCTAAGACGGAACTGACCAAAAGGGCGCATCTTCTTAGAGCTTTTCCAGCTCTAGAGTCTATGCGCTTTCCCACATTTGGGCATGGGGAGCATTTGGGCAAAATGCCCTATCGTGCGATTTGAAACTTGATCCCGATCAAGTTCGCGCGAGAGGCAATGTTGCTTTGCACCATCCGCGGTGGTGCTGGTCTACCCGGCCTTGGCCTTCTTGCGCGGCTCGGCACGCGCCTCCTTCACGGCGGCCGCCGGCTTTAACCAATCCGAATTGCGCAAGGCATGCGCCACACAATCATGGATGTGGGTGTGCAGCACCTTGTTCGCGCCCTTGGCGTCGCGCTTCAGCGCCAGCTCTTTCAACTCGCGATGCTCGGCTGCCGCCATCTCGCCGCGGAACACCACGGCGATCATCTGGTAGCGCAGATAGCGGTCATAGACCGCGGCATGCGCATCGAGCAGCACCTTCGAGCCGCAGGCCGCGACGAGCGCGCGGTGAAACTGGAAATCGCACTGTTTCCAGCTCTCCGCATCGGATCGCTCGCCTGACAGCAGCATCCGCTCCATCGCCGCGAGCTTGTGATGCGCCGAGACGATATGCGCCTCCCAGTCGAGATCGCCGGCCGCAAACGACTTCTCGATCATGTGGCCCTCGAGCAGCTCGCGCAGCTCAGCGATCTCCTGGAATTCGGTCGCCGAGATCGGCGCGACCTCGAAGCCGCGCTGGCCTTCGGCGACGACAAAACCTTCCGAGCACAGCCGGTTCAGCGTCTCGCGCAGCGTCGAGATGCTGGTGCCATAGGCGCCGCTCATCCGCTCGAGCTTCAGCTTCTGCCCCGGCGTCAGCTTGCCGAAGATCAGGTCGGTGCGGATGCGGCGATAGGCGCTGTCGCCCACCGTCTCGGCGGTCGTCTCGGGAAGGGTGTCCATGCCTCATCCTAGCGCGTTGGACGTGCGTTTTGCCAAATTTCGTAACTTTATCAAGTGTTTCTTATAATATCATACAAAATTAAAATATAGGTTGATTTGTAATTCATCATATAAGACGTTCCAGTCCCTAAGAACGAGATCAACAGGGGAGGGGCGATGCCCGTTCGGTTCAAAGGTCTGGCTTTGGTGGCGGCGATCGGCGCGGTCGCCTTGGGCGCGATGGGGCCGGTCTCGGCGCAGGCCATTCAGGAGCGCACCATCCGCTGGGGGCACCTCAACAACACCGACCATCCCGTCAGCAAAGGCGTGCAGAAATTCGCCGAGATCGTCGCGGCGAAGAGTGGCGGCAAGATCAAGGTGCGCGAATATCCGGCCAACCAGCTGGGCAGCGAGATGCAGCAGCAATCGGCGCTGCGCGCCGGCACTCAGGAGATGCAGTCGCCGGCGACGACGTCGCTGGTCGGCATCGTCAAGGATTACGGCCTGATCGATTTCCCCTTCATCGTCTCGACGCCGCAGCAGGCCGACGCCTTGCTCGATGGTCCGCTCGGCGCGGCGCTGCTGGCAAAGCTGCCTGAGAAGGGGCTGGTTGGTCTCGCTTATTGGGATCTCGGCTTCCGCAACGTCACCAATAGCAAGCGTGCCATCACCAGGGGCGAGGACCTCGGCGGCATCAAGATCCGTGTGATCCCGAACCCGGTCTATCTCGAGACCTTCAAGGCCTTCAATGCCAACCCGGTGCCGATGAGTTTCTCGGAGCTCTATAGCGCGCTGGAGACGGGCACCGTCGACGGCCAGGAGAACCCGTTCTCCGTGATCCTGTCGAACAAGTTCTTCGAGGTGCAAAAGTATCTCAGCGTCACCAACCACACCTATTCGACCAACATCATCCTGATCAGCAAGAAATTCTGGGACGGGCTTTCGCCTGACGAGCAGAAGATCTTGCAGGACGCGGCGATCGAGGCGCGCGACTACCAGCGCAAGGTCAGCCGCGAGCAAGCCAAGGCCGCGATCGACGAGCTCAAGGCCAAGGGCATGGCGGTCAACGAGATCGCACCCGCCGAGCTCGACCGCATGCGAGAGAAGACAAAGCCGATCGCGGAAAAATTCTCGGCCGACTACGACCCCGCCATCGTCAAGCTGTTCAATAGTGAGCTCGACCGCGTGCACGCTTTGAAGCCGTAAGCCGACGCGCAGCAGGACGGACGTGATGAAAACGGTGGTCGACGCCTATTTCTGGCTGCTCCGCGCGGTGATCGCGGTGCTGCTCGCCGCCATGGTGGTGCTCGTGTTCGGCAACGTCGTGCTGCGCTACGGCTTCAATTCCGGGATACCGATCTCGGAAGAGCTGTCGCGCTGGCTGTTCGTGTGGATGGTGTTTCTGGGCGCGATCATCGGCCTGAAGGAGCATGCCCATCTTGGCGTCGATAGCCTCGTCAAGGTGCTGTCGCCGTTCGGTCGCAAGGTTTGCTACGGCCTCAGCCACGCGCTGATGCTCTATGCCTCCGTGCTGCTGACGGAGGGCTCCTGGAAGCAGACGGTGCTGAACTGGGATACGGTGGCGCCCGCCTCGGGGCTCTCGGTCGGCCTGTTCTACGCTGCCGGGATCGTGTTCGGCGCCTCCTCCTGCGTGATCATCGTGCATGAGCTCTATCGGCTCGTGACCGGGCAGATCGCCGATGCCGATCTGATCGCCATCAGCGAGTCCGAGGAGCTCCCGCATTCTCCTGGCACCGCGAGGGGAAAGCAGCAGGCATGACTGTCGCCGTCTTCACCTTCTCGCTGCTCGGCGCCATGGCGATCGGCATGCCGATCGCGTTTGCGCTGATCATCTGCGGCATCGCACTGATGACCTATCTCGCGATGTTCGACTCCCAGATCATCGCGCAGAACGTCATCAATGGCGTCGATTCCTTTCCGCTGATGGCGGTGCCGTTCTTCATTCTCGCCGGCGAGGTCATGAACACCGGTGGCCTGGCGCGCCGCATCCTCAACTTCGCCATCGCCCTGGTCGGCCATTTCCGCGGCGGCCTCGGCTATGTCGCGATCCTGACGTCATGCATCCTGGCCTCGCTGTCGGGCTCGGCGGTCGCGGACGCGGCTGCGCTCGGTGCGCTCCTGGTGCCGATGATGGCCGCCGCCGGTCACAATCGCGCCAGCGCGGCTGGCCTCGTCGCTGCCGGCGGGATCATCGCGCCCGTCATTCCTCCGTCGATCGGTTTCGTCATTTTCGGCGTCGCCGCCAATGTCTCGATCTCGAAGCTGTTCCTGGCCGGCATCGTGCCGGGCCTGCTGCTCGGCGCCGGCCTGTGCTTTGCCTGGTGGTGGGTGGTGCGCAAGGAGAACCCGGCGCGCCTGCCGCGCAAGAGCCTCACTGAGATCTGGCGCGCGTTGATCGACGGCTTCTGGGCCCTGATGCTGCCGATGATCATCATTTTCGGCCTCCGCTTCGGCATCTTCACGCCGACGGAAGCGGCCGTCGTCGTCGCCGTCTACTCGCTGGTGGTGGCGATGGGCGTCTATCGCGAGCTCAGGCCGGCACAAGTGCCGGCACTGCTGGTCTCAACCGCGCAGACCACGGCTGTCGTGATGTTCCTCGTCGCTGCGGCGCTGGTATCGTCCTGGCTGATCACGGTTGCCGAGATCTCCGACCAGATCGTGGCGCTCGTGCAGCCGTTCGCGGGCAACAAGACCCTCCTCACCTTCGTCCTGATGATCATCGTCGTCATCGTCGGCACCGCGCTGGACATGACGCCGACGATCCTGATCCTGACGCCGATCCTGATGCCGATCGTCAAGCAGGCCGGCATCGACCCGGTCTATTTCGGCGTGCTCTTCATCATCAACAATGCGATCGGCCTGATCACGCCGCCCGTCGGCGTCGTGCTCAACGTCGTCTGCGGCGTTGCCCGCGTCTCGATGGATGATCTGATCCGCGGCGTCTGGCCCTTCATGATCGCGCAGCTCGTCGTGCTAGCCTTGCTGACGCTGTTTCCCGTTCTCGTCACCGGCCCGGCCAAGTGGTTCGGTGGCTAACTTCCAGAAGGACCTGTCCATGAAGCGCGTGATGATCCTCAACGGTCCCAACCTCAACATGCTCGGCATCCGCGAGCCGCACATCTACGGCACGACCACGCTCGCGGAGGTCAATGCGAGCTGCGAGGAAGCGGCCGCCAAGCTCGGGCTCAAGCTCGCCTTCCACCAGTCCAACCATGAAGGCGTGCTGGTCGATCTGATCCAGTCGGCGCGGCAGGACGCCGATGCCATCATCATCAATCCGGCCGGCCTCTCCTTCACCTCGGTATCGATCATGGACGCGATCAAGACCTTCGAAGGCCCGGTGCTGGAGGTCCACATCTCAAACATTCACGCCCGCGACGAATATCACCGGCATTCGAAGATCTCGTTCGTGGCGACCGGTGTGATCTGCGGGCTCGGCCCGTTCGGCTACGTCGCGGCGCTGCACGCGATCGCCAATACGAAGTGAGCTGGTAGCCGCGGCGGAGGTCTGCTCCCTCGCCCCGTTCTTACGAGGAGAGGGTTGGGGTGAGGGGCTGCTTCCGCGAGCACGGTGAGAGTTGGACTCGCGGAGAGTCCCCCTCACCCGGTCGCTTCGCGACCGACCTCTCCCCGCAAGCGGGGCGAGGTGAAGTGAACGCTCACGTCGTCCGGAACTGGAACACGCCGTCCTTCGTCTCCGCCGTCAGCCGGCCCTCGACGATCATGTAATTGACGTGGGCAACGAGCTCGCCGGCGGCAAAGCCCATCTGGTGCTCGTCCAGCACGTGCTTGTTGAACACGACAGGCACCAGGGCGCGCGAGGTCTGCGGCTCCTCGCTGCAGGCTTCCGCGATCAGGCGGCAGCGCTCCTCGTGGTGGTCGGCGAGCTGCTTGATGCGGGTCTTCAGACCATAGAACGGCACGCCGTGGCCGGGCAGCACCAGCAGATCGTAGGGCAGGGTGGTGGTCAGGCTCGCGAGCGAGGCCAGATATTCGCCGAGCGAGTTCTGGTCGGGCTCGACGGCCCAGACGCTGACATTGGGCGAGATCTTGCTCAGCACCTGGTCGGCGGAGAGGAACAGCTTGTCGCCGGCGCAATACAGCATCACCTGGTCGAGCGCGTGCCCGCCGCCGGTGATGACCTTGAAGCGGCGGGTGCCGATCACGATCTCGTCGCCATGCGAGATGCGGCGGTAGGACGGCGGCAGCACCGAGACGCGCTTGAGATAATCCTGGCCGCGGCCGAGCAGCTTTTCGGTGAGCGACTCGTCCATGCCGTGGCGGCGGAAGAACAGCCGCTGGGCTTCGCGCCGCTCCTCGGTGCCCCGGTTCTGGTGGTAGACCGATTGCAGATATTCGACCTGCGACATCACCAGCGGGCAGTTGAACCGCTCGACGATCCAGCCCGCGAGGCCGACGTGATCGGGGTGCGAATGCGTGACGATCAGGCGGGTGATATTGACGCCCTTCAGCGGTCCCTCGAACAGTCTGGTCCAGGCCTCGATCGTCTCTTCATTGCCGAAGCCGGCATCGACCATGGCATAGCCGTCGCCGTCGGCGAGCAGGTAGATGTTCACGTGGTTGAGGCGGAACGGCAGTTTCAGCCGCGCCCACAACACGCCGGGACGCACCTCGACGACCTCTTTGGGGCCGGGATGCTGTTCCCAGGGATAGCGCAGGGCCTCGGCCGAGGACTGCACGGTGTCGGTTTTCGGGTTCATGCTACCGGCTTAAACCCGCCGGGCGCGGGGCGCCAGCCGAAAAAGGCCGGGCCGTGGTCTCCGCATGGCGGTCATACCCGCAGTTTTCCGTAGCCCGGATTACGCGGCGCTCCATCCGGGCTACGGACCGGCGGCTTACGCCGCCCGCATGTTGTTGAGGAACGCGTCGATCTCTCCGCGCAGCATGTCGGCTTCGCGGCGGAGCGCGTCGGAGGCGCCCAGCACTTCGCTCGCCGCCGCGCCGGCTTCCGCCGAAGCCGTGGAGACGCCGATGATGTTGCTGGAGACCTCGCTGGTGCCGCCGGCGGCATGCTGGATGTTGCGGGCGATTTCGCGGGTCGCTGCGCCCTGTTCCTCGACCGCGGCGGCGATCGTCGTCGTCACGTCGTTGATCTCGCCGATGATCCGGCCGATGCTCTGGATGGCGCCTACCGCCGAGGTGGTGACCTGCTGCATGCTGGCGATCTGGGTGCGGATCTCTTCCGTCGCCTTGGCGGTCTGGCTCGCGAGGCTCTTCACCTCGGAGGCGACCACCGCGAAGCCGCGGCCGGCCTCGCCCGCGCGCGCCGCCTCGATGGTGGCGTTGAGCGCGAGCAGGTTGGTCTGAGACGCGATCGTCTGGATCAGGTCGACCACGACGCTGATGCGGCTCGCACTGTCGGCAAGGCTCTGCACCGTGGTGTCGGTGGCGCCGGCCTCGTCGACCGCCTTCCTGGCGATCGCGGCCGAGGTGACGACCTGCTTGCTGATCTCCTCGATCGAGGACGACAGCTGCTCGGTGCCTGATGACACGGTCTGCACGTTGACCGAGGTCTCCTCGGCAGCGGAGGCGACCGCGTTTACCAGCGCGTTGGACTGGTCGGCGGTGTTCGACATGCTCTGCGCTGTGGACTGCATCGAATTGGCCGACTGCGCGAGATTGTCGAGCGCGTTGCGTACCGCACCCTCGAACTCGGCGATCTTCGCTTCCATGCGCCCGGCACGCTCGGCCTTGGCGACACGGTCCTTGTCCTGCTCGCTCGACATCGCGCGGGCCTCGATCATGCTCTCGCGAAACACCTGCAGCGTGTTTGCCATCACCGAGATTTCGTCGTTGTGGTGCTTCGAGCGGTAGATCTCCGTCTCGAGGTCGCCGTTCGCGAGCAGCTGCATCGACTGATGCAGCGCGCCGATCCGCCGCAGGATGTTGCGGCCGACATAGAGCCGGACGAACAGCGCCGAGCCGACCAGCATCAGCGCGCCCAGCGCGAGCATCGCGGTGGTGGCAAGCGAGATCTCCTGGCGCGCCTGGAAGGTCGAGGCGTTGGTCTCCTTCTGCACGCCGTCGACGAGCTGCTGCACGCTGATGCCGAGACCGACATTGAGCTTGCGGGTCTCGTCCAGGATAGTCTGGCCGTAGTCGATGGCGTCGAGCTCCTTCTGGCGAATCTTGAACACGCCGGTCTTGCCCTCGCCGAAGGCGAACAGCTTCTGCACGGTGTCGCGCACCGTCTGCATCGAGGGCATGTTCGGGAGGTCCTCGAGGTTCGACTTGACGCGGTCGCGCGTCGCCTTGAACTCCTTCTCGATCGCCTCCAGCGTGTCGCTGTTGTTGGCCGACAGCGCCGCCATCATGTCGGCGGCCATCAGATTGCCGTTGGCGGAGATTGTCGCGACCTGGGAGACGGTGCGGGCAGCCTCAGTCGCATCATCTGCGGAAACTTCCGCCGCGCCGAGGATCGCGTTCAGGCGCGTCTGTGCGTCCAGCATCGCAGGACCGGCCGCGCCGACGAAGGTGAGCTGCGCCTTGCGTAGCGCCTCATACTGCTTGTCATGCAGCGCGCCGGTCTCGAGCCGCTCGCGCGCGGCCGACACCAGGCTCTGGGTCGCCTCGTCGATGCTCTTGGCGGTGTCGCGCAGCGCGGTTGCGATCTGCTTGTCGGCGCCGAGCTCGATGATCTCGCCGAGCTTGGCCATGGCGAGCTGCTGGATGTCCTTCACGCTCTTGGTGCGTTCCTTCAGCGCCTCGTCGGAGGGCGATGCGAGCAGGCCCGGGCCTTGCGCCGCGAGTGTCGCGCTTTGCGAGGCGAGCTGCAGGCTGGCGGAGAGGCGCGGGATGTCGCGGCCGCTCAGATCCATCATGGTCGCGCCGAGGTGATTGAAGACGAAGCCGGCGCCGGCTGCGATCACGAGGCCCATGCCCGCGATCAACGCGAAGGCGGCGAACAGGCTGCCGCGCACGCCCCACCTTGGCATCTTGAAACGAGGCTTGAGACGGCCAAGGACACGGCCAGCACCCAGACGGATCGCCATCGAAATTCCCCACGCGTGATCTTTATATTTTCGCCGCGGAGTATCCTTCGGCCGGGTTAAAAAATCGCAAGTTGCACAATCGGTTGCGCCTGTTCCGCACAGCGAAAAAGAAAGGGCCGGCAGATTTGCCGGCCCTTGATTGCGAAGAGATATTTGGAGGCGCGATCAGTAGCGCGCGACCGCCGAGTTGGCCCAGTTGAAGCGGTAGTTGACGCCCGCCTTGATGGTGTGGTCGTCGGTGGTGAAGCTGCCGGTGCCCGCCAGCGGACCGCCGGTGAAGCTCGCGTCGCCGAAATTGTAGTACTGATACTCGGCCTTGGCCGACCAGTTCGGGGCGAACATGTATTCGAGGCCCGCGCCGACGGTGTAGCCGTTGCGGTGATCGCCGGTGATGAGGAAGGCGGTCGGCACGCCGCCGACGGTCACCTTCTCGTTGTTGTCGGAATAGGCGTAGCCGCCCTTCACGTAGAGCAGGCCCGGACCCCAGGTGTAGCCGACGCGGCCGGTGATCGAGCCGAGGCCACGCTGGTCGTTGCTGTAGGCGATGCCGCCCGGAAACACAGCGCCGACGCTGCCGGAAAGCCAGGAGTACTGGCCTTCGACGCCGACCACGAAGCTCGGGTTGAACTGCCAGTCCGCACCGACCTGCACGCCGCCGAGGAAACGGCCGTTGCCGTTGTTGCCGGTGGAGAGGCCGTTGAAATTGTTGTCGCTGGAGAACGCGCCGCCGACATGGCCGCCGATATAGAAGCCCGTCCAGTTATAGATCGGCGCGGCATAGGCCGGCGCGGGCGCCTTGTAATAGTTGCGGTTGCCGAGATCGGCGCCGACGGCCGGCGCGGCAGCGCTCACCACGAGCAGGGCAACGGTTGCAAACAAAATCTTCTTCATCGTCTTGAACTCCAGCACTTTGGTCCCCGGCAGGCGCGCTGTCCGCGCCGTCGTTGGTTTTGCAGATAGCTCGCTTTTGACGAAAATGCTGTCACATGCATGGCACAACGACAGCCAACCTAACTTATTGGGCTGTAAATGATTTTCGTGCTTAATGCCGGCTTAAGAAGTGGTGAAGGAAGGCTTAACGTCGCACGTCTCGGGTAACTTGCGCACGTCTCTCGTTAACCAAGCCGCCGCCGCACCTCATCGCGCATCTGCGAGCGGAAGGCCGCGCGCCTTGCGGGCCGGTCCTCCTCGCGGACGTCGTGGCGATCGAAGACGTCGAACTTCTCCATGATCGGATAGCGCTCGCTCGCCATCGCGAGCACGCGCAGCACCTTGGTCGCGGACGGCGTCGGGCCACGGACCTCCCAGCGCCGGATGGTATCGGCGCCGCCCTGCGCCGGCAGTCCGCAAAGCCTGGCCATGTCGGCCGCGGTGAGCTTGCGCTCGAGCGCGTCGGAAAGGTCGTTGCGGAGCTGCTTCAGTTCGGGGCCGGTCATGCTGATTGCGTCCAGGGAAGTCACCGAAGGCAATCCACTAGCGCTGATTCGGGTCCATCCGAAGGCGGGTGCTCGTGATAGTGTGTCCGTGCCGGTCGAGCATCAGCGAGGCGAAATCGCATGCCTGTGTTCAAGCTGCCCCTGTCGGGGGATGTCGTCCAGTCCATTTATCCGTCGTTCTTCAGTCCCACCGGCGGCCAGTTCGGCCTCGTCAACATCACGGTGGGGCAATCCTCGGCGCCAGATGTCGAGAAGGACGTGCTGTCGGATGTCGCCGGTTACGGCAAGCAGATCGGACAGATCGCGGACGCGCTGCTGGCCGTGGTCGAGCATCTGGAGTCGCGGTCCGACCACGCGCTCGCTGACGATCCGGCGATAGTCGCCTTCAAGGAGCTGATGCACTCTGTCGCGACAGTCAAGGAGCGACATGGCCGCAAGGCGTGTCGCCCGAAGCGACGATAGCCACGGCGGCGTTGCCCATTCGGGCGTGCACGAAGTTATGAACGGGTGCCCATGGAAATTCCGCGTTGAATGAACACATGGCAGAATGGGCTCGCAGCCAATGAAGGGAACAGTCATGACAAGCATCAAACCCGCCATTGCCGCACTCATCACCGTCGGACTGCTTGCCGCGCCCTTCGCAGCCGAAGCGAAGAAGGCCCGGCCGAGCCGGCATCACTACAGCACGGGCGTGGTGGCCCCCACCTATGGCGCTGCCGCATTGCCGGTCGTGCAGCCCAGGGCCTCCTACGGATCGTCCGGACAGACGGTCGGGACGGTCACGGCGCCCTCGATCGGATCGTACAATTGGCCGTCGGTCGGCGTGACCAATGCGGTGCCGACCTGGAGCAACACCACGAGATAAAGGACACGTCGCCAGGCGCGCCGGTGACCGTCAACGCGCGCCGGGCGCGAGGCCGGAGAGCAGGTAGAGCGCGACCAGCAATGTCGCGACCGAAAGCATCGTCGTGACCGAGACGGTGGCCGCAACCAGCTTCTCCTCGACCTTGTGCTCGTGTGCCAGCACATAGACGGTCTTCGCGGTCGGCACGGCCGCGCATATGACGGCGGCGACTGTGTAGAGCGGATTGAGGCCGGTGACCACGCAAAGTCCGTAGACGATCAGCGGCATCACCACCAGCTTCACGGTCGAGAGCGCGAACGATGCTTTCAGGTTGGATCGCAGACCGTCGACCGACAGACCAAGCCCGATGGCAAACAGTGCGCAGGGCGTGAGCGCGGCGGCAATGATGTTGAGATAGGCCGCGACCGGCGCCGGAATCGGCAAGCCCGTGATCGCCCAGACGAGACCGATGAGCGTCGACAGCACCATCGGATTGAGCAGGATCTGCTTCACCAGCCCGGCCGAATGCGCAGGGCCGCGCCCGTCCCTTTCCAGCAGGATGACCGTGAGCGGAAACATCACGCCGGCGACGAACACCGTCGCCACCGCGGCGGGCAAGACGGCGGGCTGGCCGTAGATCGCGTGCAGGATCGGGAGCGCCACGAAGCCCGTATTGGTCATGGCCGCCGCCATGCCATGGATCGTGCTGCTGGCGAGATCGCGCTTGGCGCCCGCGCGGAGCGCCAGGAAGACCAGCGCGAAGCAGAGGAGGGAGCCGCCGCCGAACGCGAGCAGGAAGCGCCATTCCAGCAGGTTGCGCGCTGGCTCCTGGGCGATCGTGACGATCAGCAGCGCCGGCATCGCCACGTTGTAGGCAAAATGCACCAGCGCGTCCGCAAGCGAGCGGGAGAGATAACCGAGCTCGCCGGCAAGCCAGCCGGTGACGATGATTGCGAACACGGGAAGAACGAGGCTGGCGACCTCCATCCGGCGTCCCCCTCTGCCCAGCAGCGTCGCCATTCTAGCCTGGCGATGCATGCTCGTCACGGTTCAACTGGATGGCGCCGTCCTTGATCAGACGGCCTGTGGCCTCAGGCGCCCCTGCCGGTCTGTTGACCGAACACGCAGCGCCATCCAGCCAGGCGCTCGGCCGGATGCTGGTTCATCCATTCGGCGAGCTGCGGCGCGCCCATCATGCAGGACTGCATCGAGACGTTGGCGAAGTCGGAGGTGGTGACGATCTGCTCGTGACAATTTGTCGGAGAGGAGAGGCTGCAGAGCACCGCGATGATCTTGATCACGCCAGATTTCCTGCGTCGCCGTTGGCCGCGCGGCCGATCGTCGCCTTGTCCTGATGCCCGCCGCTCGGATCAGCCGGCGGAAAAATGCTGTCGTAGATCGCGCGTGCCTCCTGAATGAGGCGAATGCGCTCGCGCTCGGATTTCGAAACAAACTGAATAACCTGGCCCATATTGGCTCCAATGGATCGGAAATCCATCATCAGATGATGGAAATCATTCCATGCGAATGTGGGGTGTCGGCCTCTGTTTCGCATCTGTGCGGACGGTCACGAGGGATAAAAAGCCCGTGACTGTTCCGCTGCGCGAAGAGGAGCGGAATACCTTAGCCATGAGCTGGCCTGACGTTGCGGGCGCGCGCTGCTCGTGTCCCGGCACCGCGGCGCGGCGGCGAGCTAAGGGGCGGGGAGTGCGCTCTTGTTCGACTGGAGTTGCTCGTCGCGCCATCGTGATGGAGCGCCAGGCGCTGCATTGTGACCGTGTTGCGGCACATTTTGGCGCGCGTGGAGTTGTAAGATTGCTCAGTGCACGAGTGGTTCGACGAGCGAACGGCCGACGCGACTGAGACACCACGCCCGAAAGGACTAGCCATGACAAGAATCGGACGCTCGATTGCGGTACTTATCGCGGTCGGATTTGCGGCATCGCCATTCGCTGCAGGCGCGCAGACGTCTGCGGCGGGCACCCAAAGCAACACGGGCGGTGGCTCCGGAGCGCCAGTAACCCAAGGCACAACTTATGGAAGCTCCGGGCAGACCGTCGGGACCGTCACTGCGCCGTCGATCGGAACGTCCAATCAACCATCGGTCGGCGTGACCAACTCAGTCCCCACCTGGAAGAACACCAACCCTCCGGCCAAGTAGCAACCGCGATCGGCCGCCTCACGCCGCCGGCGCGCGTTCCTTCCGCCCGGGCACCGCCGCCAGCAGCTCGCGCGTATAGGCGTGCTCCGGCGCGGCGAAGAGTTGCGCGGTCGGCTTCAACTCGACGATGGCGCCGCGCTGCATCACCGCGATGCGGTCGCAGATCTGCGCTGCGACGCGGAGGTCGTGGGTGATGAACAGCATCGAGAGGCCAAGGCGCGCCTTGAGGTCTTCGAGCAGTCGCAGCACCTGCGCCTGCACGGAGACGTCGAGCGCGGAGACGGCCTCATCCGCGACGATGATCTCCGGTTCGAGCGCGAGTGCGCGCGCGATGCCGATGCGCTGGCGCTGGCCGCCGGAGAATTCATGCGGGTAGCGGTCGAGCGCGCCGGCGTCCAGCCCGACCATCTTGAGGAGATCGCGGGCGCGGTCGAACGCCACCTTCGGATCGATGCCGGCCGCGATCGGACCGTCGGCGATGATGTGCCCGACCTTGCGCCGCGGATTGAGCGAGGCGAACGGGTCCTGGAAGATCATCTGGATGCGATGGCGCTCGGCGCGGAGCGCCTTGCCCGAGAGCTGCGTGAGATCGGTCTCGCCGATCCGCACCGTGCCGCGGTCGGCTTCGATCAGTCGCATCACCAGCCGCGCCACCGACGATTTGCCGGAGCCGGATTCGCCGACGAGGCCGAGCGTCTCGCCCTTGAGGATGTTGAAGTTGACTTCGCGCGCGGCATCGACGCGGCGGTCCTCGCGAAACCAGCCGCCTGAGGTGACATAGGTCTTGTCCAGCCCGATCACCTCGACGGCCCTCGCCTGGTCGTCAAGCGGCTCACGCGCCGGCGGGTCCATCGACGGTACGGCGGCGAGCAGCGCCTTGGTGTAGTCATGCTGCGGATTGTTGAAGACGGAGCTAGCGGGGCCTTCCTCGACGACCTTGCCATGCCGGAGCACCACGACCTGGTCGGCGATGTCGGCGACCACGCCGAAATCATGGGTGATGAACATCACCGCCATGTTGCGGTTGCGCTGGAGGTTGCGGATCAGTTTCAGGATCTGCGCCTGGGTGGTGACGTCGAGCGCGGTGGTGGGCTCGTCCGCGACCAGCACCGCAGGCTCGAGCGCGAGCGCCATCGCGATCATGGCGCGCTGGCGCTGGCCGCCGGAGAGCTGGTGCGGATAGGCGCGGACAATGCGCTCGGGGTCGGGCAGGCCGACCTCGCGCGCCAGCGACAGGGCCTTGGCGCGCCGCTCCTTCGGCGTCAGCAGGCCATGGGCCTCGAACATCTCCGCCATCTGGTCGCCGATCCGCATCAACGGATTGAGCGCGGTCATCGGCTCCTGAAAAATCATCGCGAGCCGGCGGCCGCGCAGATCGCGCCAGCCGTCGTCATCGAGCTTGAGCAGGTCGCGGCCTTCGAACTGGATCTCGCCGGAGGTGACGGTGACCGTATCAGGCAGCAGGCCCATCAGCGCGTGCGCGCACATCGACTTGCCGGAGCCGGATTCGCCGACGACGCAGACGATCTTGCCGGGCCGCAAAGCCAGCGAGACGCCGTCGACCGCGAACGGACGCTCGGCGCCCTTGGGCAGCGCGATCCGCAAATTTTTGATGGAGACGGCGGGCGGGGCGGTCATCAGCGGCCCTCCCGCGACAGCCGCGGATTGAGCGCATCGTTGAGGCCTTCGCCGATCAGGTTCAGCCCGAGCACCGAGATCAGAATGGCGATGCCGGGAAACACGGTGATCCACCAGGCCTGGCGGATCACCGTGCGGCCGGCGCCGACCATGTAGCCCCAGGAGATCAGATTGGGATCGCCGAGTCCAAGGAACGCCAGCGAGGATTCCAGCAGGATCGCGGTCGCCACCATCAGCGAGGCCAGCACGATCACCGGCGACAGCGCGTTGGGCAGGATCTCGCGCAGGATGATCCAGGTATTGCTCTGGCCGGTGACGACGGCGGCCTGGACATATTCGCGCGTGCGCAGCGACAGCACCTCGCCGCGCACGAGGCGGGCGACCGGTGGCCAGCTCACCACCGCGATCGAGGCCACGATCGAATAGATCGAGGGCTGCAGGATCGCGACCAGCACGATCGCGAGCGCGAAGCTTGGAATGGTCTGGAAGAATTCGGTGAAGCGCATCAGGGCGTCGTCGACCTTGCCGCCGAAATAGCCGGCCATGGCGCCGATGGGAACGCCGACGACCAGCGCGACCAGCGTGGAGACGAGACCGACCAGCAGCGAGACGCGGGCGCCAAAGATCATGCCGGCGAACACGTCGCGGCCGAGCGCGTCGGTGCCGAGCGGCACGGTCGAGAGCGTGAAGGGCGGCAGGAATGGCCGCTGCACCATGCGCCAGGGCGAATTCGGGAACAGCATCGGCCCGAACACCGCGACTGAGATCGCAAGGACAAGGATGACGAGCCCGATGACGCCGCTCGGGCTCTTCAGCATCGATTTCCAGAACTGTTTCATGAGGCGAATTCGATGCGCGGGTCGACCAGGCGGTAGACGAGGTCGGTGACGAGGTTGAAGATCAGCACCATGGCGGAGCAGATCACGAAGACGCCGAGCAGCAGGTTGTAGTCGCGCTGGAGCAGCGCGTCGTACATCAGGCGCCCGATGCCGGGCCAGGCGAACACGGTCTCGGTGATGACGGCGCCGCCGATCAGCGTGCCGGAATGCACACCGGCCAGCGTCACGACCGGCAGCAGCGCGTTGCGCAGCACGTGTCGGCGCTGGATCACGGCGTCGGAGAGGCCCTTTGCGCGCGCGGTCTTGACGAAGTCGAGGCGTTTCACTTCCAGCATCGACGCGCGCGTCATGCGGGTGTAGGTCGCCATGAAGAACAGGCCGAGCGTCATCGCCGGCATGATCAGGTGCTTTGCGACGTCGACCGCGTGGGCAAGGCCGGTGAGGTTGGCGCCGACCGTCTCGTAGCCGAAGCTCGGCAGCCAATCCATGGTGACCGAGAACAGCAGGATTCCCATCAACGCCACCCAGAAGATCGGCATGGCGTAGAAGATCAGCGCGAACACGGTGATGGCCGTGTCGAGGAAGGTACCGGCAAAGCGCGCGGCGAAGGTGCCGAAGAGAACGCCGAGCATGAGCGAGATCGCGAAGGCCGTCAGCGTCAGCAGCAGCGTCGCCGGCAGCCGCTCGCCGATCAGCTTGGCGACCGGCGCCTGCTGGCGGAAGGAGAAGCCGAGGTCGAGGGTGACGACGCCCTTGACATAGATGAAGAGCTGCTCCGGCAGCGGCTTGTCGAGGCCGAACTTTTCCCGGAGCTGCTTGACGAAGACCTGGTCACTGGCGCCGGCCTCGCCCGCCATCACGACCGCGGGGTCGCCGGGCGCAAGCCGGATCAGGAAGAAATTGAGGACGACGATCGCGAGCAGGACGATCACGCCCTTCAGGACACGCTGAGCGACGAAGGAGAGCATAGTTAGAGCGACACTTGTTTAACATGAGGGCCACCGCGGCGACGGTCCGCCCCCTCTCCCGCTTGCGGGGGAGGATTGGGGTGGGGGTGTTTCCGCAGAGGGGCTCTTCGAGTGGAGAGAGCCCCCACCCGCCGCGCTTGGGACGATGCTTCGCATCGCCCGGCGCGCGTCGACCTCCCCCGCAAGCGGGAGAGGTGCAGCGAGTTCGCGGCGAGAGACGATATCATTCGGTTGAAGCTATCACGGGAGATCAATCGCGACGCGACACCGCAGCGGGGAGCCACCGCGGTGTCGCACCCTCACTTGTCCAGCCATGCGTCCTTGAAGCCGTCGTTGACGCCAATCCCCGTGGTGATCAGGTTCTTGACCTTGCAGCGGGTGATGGTCGGGAATTGCAGTTCCAGCATCCAGGCCACCGGCACGTCCTCGACAGGATCTTCTGCGCCTTCTCGTAGATCTCCTTGCGCTTCGAGTCCGGCGTCGCAACCGCGCCGTCGGCGAACAGCTTGTCGATCTCCGGGTTGGAATAGCCCTCGACGTTGTTGAAGACCTGTCCCTTCGCGATGTTGCTGGAGATATAATTGCGGCCGACGCCGAGGGCGGGATCGCCATACTGGTAGAGATAGGTGAAGGCGATGTCATAGTCCCAGTCGCCGATCTTCTGGTTGCCGCCGGCGACGTCGGTGGCGATGGTCTCGATGTTCATGCCGACGTCCTGGAGGTTCTGCTTCACCGCTTCACCCCAGCGCTGCCAGGTCTCGCCATAGGCGAGCGGCAGCAGGCGGATCTTCTCGCCCTTGTAGCCGGCTTCCTTCAGCAGCGCCTTGGCCTTGGCGGGATCGTAAGGGTACTTCGGCACGTCGTCGGTGTAGTACTTGATGGTCGAGGCGGACGGGCCGGTCGCGACCTTGCCGAGCCCGTTCCAGATCACGTCCTTGGCGAAGTCGCGGTCGATCGCGAACATGATCGCCTGCCGCACCCGCTTGTCGGCGAGCGGACCCTGGCGGTTGTTGAGCCACAGCCAGGCCAGCGGCGAGAAGAACTCCCAGCCGGCGCCGGTGACGCAGGTGTCCTTCAGCTTGGACAGGCGCGGCACGTCGAAATTCTCGACAGATCCACCGGGCAGCACGTCGACCTTGCCGGTCTCGTACGCCACCGAGCGCGCGGCGGCGTCGGGGATGATCTGCCAGTAGATCTCGTCGATGTAGGGCTTGCCTTTTTCGTGGTAGTTCGGGTTCTTGACTAGGCGGATGAACGAGCCCTTCTGCCATTCCTTGAACATGAAGGGGCCGGTGCCGACGGGCGCGTTGTTGTAGGGGTTGGTCTTCCAGTCGGTGCCTTCGTAGAGATGTTTCGGCACCATCGGCATCGAGCCGACCTCGAAGATGCCGAGGAATGGGCCGAACGGCTGCTTCAGCGTGAAGACCACCGTGTAGTCGTCCGGTGTCTCGATCTTGTCGACCTGCGCCAGGTTCGTGCGGGCACGCGCATGCGTCTGCTTCAGCATCTCCATCGAGAACAGGACGTCGGCGGCGGTGAAGGGCTTGCCGTCATGCCAGGTGACGCCCTTCTTGAGCTTGAAGGTGTAGGTCTTGGCGTCCTCGCTGACGCTCCAGCTTTCGGCGAGCTCCGGCAAGGGCTCGAGCTTCGGGCTGTAGCGCAGTAGGCCCTCGAAGATATTGCCCGAGACCATCTGGGTCGGGCCGTTCTGGACCTGCGCAAGCATCAGGCCGGGCGGCTCGGGCTGGATCACGGCGTTGATCACACCCCCCGTTTTCGGCTCTTGCGCCAGCGCCGAGGCCGTGAGGCCGCAAGCCAGGAGGGCACCAAGCAACACTCGTTTTGGCATGTCGTATCTTTCTCAAGCGAGACCGGCCGAAAATGCTTCGCACGTCATGGCGCGCAAAGCTCCGGCCGGCCCATCCCAGTCCCCATCCGATATCGAGGCTCACACAGTCTCATTCGGGGCCGCAAGATGAAAGTCTCGACAGTGTTCGCACAAAAAATGTACAGCGCGTCTTGTTTTCACTTGATTCATTGTCTTGTCACGGAGACAAGTCGGCCATGGATAATGCCAGCCGCTCCGAACGATCCCGTAACGCCGCGCTCGAAGCGGCCATCGCGATCATCGCGCGCGACGGGCCGGGCCGGCTGACGCTGGATGCGATCGCGCGCGAGAGTGGACTGAGCAAGGGCGGCGTGATGCATCAGTTCCGCACCAAGGAAGCGGTGCTCAAGGCGTTGCTCGACCGGCAGATGGCGCATTTCGAGGAGTTCGCCACCAGCACGATGGCAAAGGTGAGCGCGACCTCCGCGAATCCCAACCTGGCGACCCAGCTCGCGACCGTGCGCGAAGCGGCCATCTCGCCGAATTCTGCCGCGCTGGCGCTGGTTGCGGCCATGGTCGAGAATCCCAGCCTGATGGCGCTGCCGCGCGAGCGCGAGATGGAGAGGATGGCGGCGATCAGGGAAGAGGCCACTGATCCTGATCTCGCGATGCTGCGCTGGGCCGGCGCGATGGGACTGCTGCTGAGCTCGCTGTTCGGCATGTCGCCGCTCAGCAAGGACGAGCATCAGCGGCTGTTCGCGCGTCTGCTCGACGATGCGCAGTGGACCGGCCTCGAACGGCCGGCCGCCAAGCGCACCGTCAAATCCGGTGCGCCATCGGCGGCGAAGGCCGCAACGCCGCGCAAGCGCGCCTGATTCATCGTTAACGATTTTCCGCCGATCGCTGCCCAAAGCCGCGCCTGCGGCCAAATGTGCCAGGCTCGCGTATTTGAACTTTACAAACCGTCCAGTCGGTTTTATAAATGGACACACTGAGACGGCCCGAGGCTTCCGAGATGGCCCCGGACGAAGCCTCGGGTTGGCACTGGTGAGCGCCGCAGCCGCGTCTGGTCCCGTACGCGGCTGCGGTCGCCACTGCCTTGGCAGCAAGCCGCGAGAGGAGTCTGGAATGAATCGCTCGATCGCCCTGCGCGGTCTGGGAACGCTGCTGCTTGGCGCAGCCGTCGCGGGCTGCGCGACCGTCGCGCCCGTGCCGTATTCCGGGATGGCGTCCTCAGCGTACATGGCTCCGGACAAGTCGGACGCCTCCGGGCGCGTGCCCTACCGCTATTCCACGCCGGTCGACTGGCGCGCCTATCATAGGGTCATCCTCGAGCCGGTCGTGGTCTATCGCGGCAGGGATCACCAGTTCGGCGACATGTCCGACAAGGACAAGGCGACGCTTGCCGCCTACATGCAGACCCGTTTCGCCGAGGGTCTGCGCGGCCGCTTCGCGCTGGTGCGCGAGCGTGGACCGGAGACGCTGCGGATCAGGCTGACACTCACCGGCGCCGTCGCCAACACGCCGGTGCTCGGCACGCTCTCCCGCTTCGACGTCGCCGGCGCCGTCTACAACGGCGTGCAGGCCGCGCGCGACGGCGAGGGCACCATGACCGGCTCGGTCATCTACGGCGTCGAGATCTTCGACGCCGCCACCGCGCGCCTGCTCTCCGCCTACGTCACCAAGCAATACCCTGCCGCCTACGACATCAAGGCCACCGCCGGCGCGCTCGCCGCTGCCACCGCCGGCCTCGACAAGGGCGCCGACGCGCTGATGGCGCAATTGAACTGACGCCGCGACCCATCCAACGAAAGATGCCGCTGATGAACCTTGTCCTTCGCTTCGTGCTGCGCGTTGCGATCACGATCCTGATGATGGCGTTTGGCGGCCGCGCCGGCGCCGCGGCGCCGCCCGATCCCAGCGGCACCTGGCTCGTCCAGGACGGCCGTGCGCGCATCAGGCTCGAGCGCTGCGGGCCGTCGCGCGACCGCATCTGCGGCTTCATCGTCTGGATGAAGGAGCCGGCCGACAAGCGCGGCCAGCCCTATCGCGACAAGGAGAATCCCGATCCCGACAAGCGCACTCGCGCGCTGCTCGGCCATCAGCTCATCATGGGCTTGCAGGCGACGCCGGAGGGACAGTTTGCCGGCGAGATCTACAATGCCGAGGACGGCAAATCCTATTCGGTCTCGCTGTGGCGCGACGCAGCCGATCGCCTCAAGCTCAGGGGTTGCCTGATCAAGTTCCTGTGCCAGATCCAGACCTGGCAGCAGACCCTCGACGTACTGCCCGGCCAACTCGTCGGCCTCACCGGCGATCTCAACGGCCCCCGTGCCGACAAGGAATGGGCCGCCGTGCCGGCACCGAAGCCGATACAGGCCAAAGCAAAATAACCGCAGCATCGCCAGATTTGATCCGGATCAAGGCGTACGCGCCGTATTTGCGCTTGGATGGCGGGACGCGCAAGATACGTGCGCCCCTGTCAACCGCGAGACGCAGCGGCGATGGACGTCCTCACCACCCTTCCTGAAGCGGATTCAGACGATGTCGCCGCGCAGCTCGCGGACGAGGCTGCAGCGCGTTGCGCGCAATTGCTTTGCGATGCCGGCTTGCGGCCGACGCGTCATCGTCTGGCGCTCGCCCGGATGCTGCTGATGGGCGATCACCGTCACGTTACCGCGGAAGGCCTCTATGACGAGGCGATGGCCGCCAATCTGCGGCTGTCGCTCGCAACCGTCTACAACACGTTGAACCAGTTCACCGAGGCCGGCCTGCTGCGCCGGATCGCGGCCGACGGGATCAAGTCGTTCTTCGACACCGACACCTCCGTGCATCCGCATTTCTATCTGGAGGGCGAGGACGTGCTGGTCGACGTCGCCGGCGGGCTCGCCTTCAGCAAGGTGCCGCAGCCGTTGCCCGGCCACGAGATCGCGCGGCTCGACGTCGTCGTCCATCTGCGCCGGAAGCGCGTGATGTAGCGCGGGCCAGACGGGCCTCTACTGCAACCCCGCGCGCCGGAACCCCTCCAGATAGTGCTCGCGATCGGCGTCACTGGCCCAGGGCAGCTGCGTTGCGATCCAGTGCAGCGAGATGTTGGGCTGGGTACGGCGGAGCTCGCCCAGCGCCATCTCGGCCAGCGCGCCGTCGCCGGTCATGCCGGCGGACACCGCGAGCACGCGGTAGGCGCCGGTGAGGTCGCCGCGATGGCGGATCGCCTCGCGCGCCAGCGCGATCGCCTCGTCGTAATGCCGTTCGGTGAAGCGCGCATAGCCGGCAATGCCGTAATAGATTGCCAGCGACGGATCGCGCGGCGAGAGCCGGATCGCCCTCTGCGCCGCATCGAACGATTCCCTGGAACGACCGGCGTAGGACAGCGCCAGGGCGTAATAGCCCTGCGCCAGCGAGAAGTTCGGGTTGAGCGCGAGCGCCTGCTCGAACTCGGACAGCGCGTCGGAAAGCCTGCGCGTCGAGAAGAAGACGCTGCCGAGCGCGGCATGCGCCCAGGCATCCTCGTGGTCATGGCGCACCGCGGCGAGCGCGGCGGCCTCCGCGATCGGCACCGTCGTGGCAAGCTCCGCCCAGCCGAGATGGACGCCGAACATGTGGCTTGCCGCGAGCACCGACAGCGCCTGACCGTAGTTCGAGTCGATCGAAATGGCGCGTTCGAGCAATGCCTGCGCAGCCTTGTGGTCCTGCTGCGTCACCCGCCAGTAATGTGACAGCGCGCGCATCAGCAGGTCCCAGGCATCGAGGCTCGCGGGCGGCTTGCGGTCGGCGCGGAAATTCTCGGCCGCATGGATCTGCGGCTCGATCGCCGCGACGATCGCGTTGGTGATGTCGTCCTGGACGGCGAAGACGTCGACAAGCTCGCGGTCGTAGCGCTCGGCCCAGAGATGGCTGCCGGTGGTGGCGTCGTTGAGCTGCGCGGTGATCCGCACACGATTGTCGACCTTGCGCACGCTGCCTTCGACGATGTAGCGCACGCCGAGCTCTTCGGCGATCTGCCTGATATGAACCGAGCGCCCCTTGTAGGTGAAGGACGAATTGCGGGCGATCACCATGAACCAGCGCTGCTTCGACAGCGCGGTGAGAATGTCCTCGCTGATCCCGTCGCCGAAATAGTCCTGCGCGGGATCGCCGCTCATGTTCTCGAAGGCGAGCACCGCGATCGCCGGGCGATCCGTCACGGCGCGTACCGGGGCAGGGCCGGGTTCCACCGGCGCAAGCGTCGTTGCCACATCTTCCCGGACTTCGCCGACGAAGCGGAAGCCCTTGCGCGGGATCGTCTTGATCAGCCGCTGCGTCGCGCCGTCGTCGCCAAGCGCCTTGCGCGCGGCATTGATTCGGCTGTTCAGGGCGGAATCCGAGACGATGCGGTCGCTCCAGATCTGGCTGATCAGGTCATCCTTGCTGACCACACGGGCGCGTTGCGCGACCAGATAAAGCAGCAGATCGAACACCTGCGGCTGCAGCGGCACAGCCGCGCCGCTGCAGGTCAGCTCCCGCAGGTCGCCGTCGAGCACGTTGTTTTCAAAGAGAAATCGCACGTTTCTATCATCTCAAGCAAAAATCAAAGTCGTCTCAGGCGAAAATCAACCGTCCGCGAAAGTCAGGGGGTGTCCGATCCGGCATGGTGCGAACACTAAACAGTGCCGATGCCTCGGCACAACGGAGCGTTCTATGACCCAACTTGATCACCAGCTTCATTCCATCGGCCCGGAGGTTGCGGGCTCACGCATTTTCAAGTTCATCGGCTTTCTGTACGGAATTGCGGCATATCTCGTGTTTTTCGTGACCATTCTCTACGCCATCGGCTTCGTCATGGGGCTGGTGGTGCCGAAGACCATCGACACCGGAACCGACACGCCGACGGCCGAAGCCGTCATCATCAATCTACTCCTGATGACGCTGTTCGCCCTTCAGCACAGCGTGATGGCGCGCAAGCAGTTCAAGGCGTGGTGGACGCAGTTCGTCCCCAAGCCGGTCGAGCGTTCGACCTACGTGCTGTTCGCGAGCCTGTCATTGCTGCTCCTGTTCTGGCAGTGGCGTCCGATGCCTGCGGTCGTATGGGATGTCGGAAACCCGGATCTCGCCGTGACGATGGTCACGCTGTCCCTCGCGGGCTGGGTGCTGGTATTCGCCTCGACCTTCATCATCAATCACTTCGAATTGTTCGGATTGCACCAGGTGACCAACCATCTCGTGGGCAATGAGGCGGCGCCGCCGCGCTTCAAGACGCCGTTGTTCTACAAGTTCGTGCGTCATCCGATCTATCTCGGCTTCATCATCGCGTTCTGGGCGGCGCCGGTCATGACGGCGGGCCATCTGCTGTTCGCGGCCGTGACCACGCTCTACATCTTCGTCGGCATCGCGCTGGAGGAGCACGACCTCGTCGATCTCTTCGGCGACGAATACCGGCAGTACAAACAACGGGTGTCGATGCTTATTCCCTGGCGCAGATCGGTATAGCCGTAGCATCTTTCCGCCGCGTCCACCGAAAGGAGGACGCGCGGCGGAACCGAAGCGCGTAACGGACGTTGCCGGCCTCCAGCCTTCAACGTCCCTCGGGGTGATTCCCTCCACTCCGACGCCTTTCCCCGCACCCGCCTTTGCCGCTTTATCGGCGAGCCGGGGCGGGGAGAGGAATTTCAACCTTCATCAACGGAGACGACCCAATGAAACATGTCGGAAACTGCTTCTGCGGCGCGGTCACGATCGAGGTCACGGGCGATCCGGCGGCGATGGGCTATTGCCATTGCCGCTCCTGCCGCTCGTGGTCGGGCGGACCGGTGAATGCCTTCAGCCTGTGGAAGCCGGAAGCCGTGCGCATCGCCGAAGGCGCCCAGAACGTCGAGACCTTCGCCAAGACGCCGCTCAGCCAGCGCAAATATTGCAAGAAGTGCGGCGGTCATCTCATGACCAACCACCCGCCGCTCGACCTGATCGACGTCTTCACCGCCACCATCCCCACGCTCGCCTTCACGCCCGGCGTCCACGTCAACTATTCCGAGACAGTGCTGCCGATGCGCGACGGCCTGCCGAAGCTGAAGGACTTTCCGGCTGAGTTCGGCGGGAGCGGCGAGATGATGCAGGAGTAGAGGCGCACCGCTCTTTCTTCTCCCCTTGCGGGAGAAGGTGGCGTAGGCGACCTTCGGTCGCCGTTCTATAGAGGACGCCGAAGCGAAGCTTCGGCTACGGCGCCGGATGAGGGGTTCTCTCCAAGCATTCGATAGCTCGACGTGCGGAGACAAACCCCTCACCCGGCTTCGATGCTTCGCATCGAATCCACCCTCTCCCGCAGGGGGCCTGTTGCGTTATCAGCTCTTGAGGCTGAAGACGTCAGGAACGAAGGCCTTGGTCCCGGCAATTGCCTGCCAAGATCTGTAGTTGTCGCCCTCGGAGGGTGGCTCACGCGGCGATTGTGGCCCACCGCCTCATGTTGAAGGCGATCGCGGCGAGCACGACTTGCCCGGTCGCCTTGATCAGACCGACGTAGCGGATGCAGGTCAGCCGCATGCGGCGTTTGAGAGTAGCGAAGGTGGTCTCGACCTGGGCTCGGCGGCGCGCGATGAGGAGGTTGTAGCGTTTGAGCCTGGGCGGCAGTTCCGGATGATGTCTGTTGGGCCGACGAGCGATGCGGGGTTTCTTGCCCTCCGCCTTCAGCCGGGCCCGTCGGGCATGGGTGTCGTAAGCCGCATCGGCCCACACCGCAGCTTCATCGCCCCGGATCAAAGCGTCCGCAGGTGTCGTATCGTTGACGTTAGCGGGTGTGGTCAGCACCGCGCGGATCAAGCCGGATCCTTCGTCCACACCCACATGGGCCTTGTAACCGAAGGTCGAGCCGCTTTTGCCCTGCCGTTTGGCAAACCGGGCATCAGGGTCGTTTGAGGGGCGATCCTCCTTGGGCGGAGCCGAGACTGCCTGGATCAAGGTCGCATCCAGCATCGTGCCGCGCTTGAGGATCACGCCAGCATTCTCAAGCTGACGATCCAATTCGCCAAACAGCTTCTCCAGCAGGCCCTGTTCAACGAGCTGGTTCCGGAAGCGGTTCAGGACCGTGTGGTCGGGCGTCGCATCCTCAAGGCTCAAACCGACGAAGCGCTTGAACGACAACCGGTCGCCCAGCGCTTCCTCGAGTTCGCGCTCCGAAAGACCATACAGCGACTGCAACAGCACAGCACGAAACAGCACCAACACCGGATAGCCTGGTCGACCGGGGCTCCCTTCATCCCGCAAATGGCCGATCAGCTTCTCGAACCGGTACCACTTGACCAGGCCAGCCAGCCGATCCAGCGCCGCATTGGCGCCGGCCCCTTCGGCATCAGCGCTTCCACAAAGCTCGGCTGTCCCGTCCGCTTGACCGCCATCGCTACCCTCCAAGGCTTTGCCCTAGGGAATCACAATTGACGAATTACGCAACAGCCCCGCAGGGGGAGAGGGTGCACCGTCACTGTGGTGAGCACGGCCTACCTCATCCCCGCGCGCCGGAACCCCTGCAGATAGTGCTCGCGATCCTCTGCCCGCCGCATCGGCAGCTCGCGCGTGAGCCAGGCCAGCGAGATGCCGGGCTGGGTGCGTTGCAGGCCCCGCAGCGCGGACGCCGCGAGCTGAGGATCACCCAACATGCCGGCGGCGGCCGTCAGCACGCGATGGGCGCCGACGAAATCGGCGCGCTGCCGCATCGATTCCCGCGCCATCTGCACGGCGCCCTCATAGTTGCGACCGATGAACTGGGCATAGGCGGCAACGCCGCAATAGATCGCCGCGAGCGGATCGCGCGGGCTCAGCCGCAGCGCGCGGCGTGCGGCGGCATCGCCGTCTTGCCATCTCCCCGCGTAGCACAGCGTCACGCCGTAGAAAGCGTGCGCCATCGCGAAATTCGGATTGAGTTGCAGCGCCAGCTCGAACTCCGCCAGCGCGTCGTCGAAGCGGCGGCGGAACAAATAAGTATAAGCCAGACCGTGATGGGCCCAGGCGTCCTCGCGATCGGCTTCCACCGCCGCGAGCGCCGCGCGTTCGGCGACCGGTACGGTCATGGCCATGTCGGCCCAGCCCATATGCGCGCCGAAGATATGGCTGGTCGCGAGCAAGCCCAGCGCCTTGCCATAGGTGGGATCGATCGCGGTCGCCTGTTCCAGCAGTCCCTGCGCGGCGGCGTTGTCCTCGCGCGTGATGCGCCAGTAATGCGACAATGCACGCATCACGAGGTCCCAGGCGTCGAGGCTGCCCGGCGGCTTCTGCTGGGCGCGAAAGCTTTCGGCGGTATAGAGCTGCGGCTCGATCGCGGCGACGATCGCCTCGGTGATCTCGTCCTGCACGGCGAAGATGTCGGCGAGCTCGCGGTCGTAGCGCTCGGCCCAGAGATGGCTGCCGGTCGAGACGTCGTTGAGCTGCGCCGAGATGCGCAGGCGATCGCCGCTGCGCCGCACGCTGCCTTCGAGCACATAGCGTACGCCGAGCTCGCGCGCGACTTCGTGCATATGCACGGCGCGGCCCTTGTAGACGAAGGAAGAGTTGCGGGCGACGACGAAGAACCAGCGCAGCTTGGACAGCGCCGTGATGATGTCCTCGCTGATGCCGTCGGAGAAATAGTCCTGCTCGCGATCGCCGCTCATATTGGTGAAGGGCAGCACGGCGATCGCGGGACGGTCGGGCAGCGCGAGCGTAGCCGGCGGCGCCTGGGCGACACGGCCCGGCTCCGGCGCGGTGGCGCGCTGCGTCTGGACGACGCCGACGAAACGAAAGCCCTTGCGCGCGATGGTACGGATCAGCGCCTGGTTCGCGCCGCTGTCGCCGATCGCCTTGCGCGCCGCGTTGATCCGGCTGGTCAGGGTGGATTCGGAGACGCTGCGCCCGTGCCAGATCTTGTCGATCAGCTCATCCTTGCTGACCACCCGGTCACGGTTCTCCATGAGGTGAACGACGAGGTCGAAGACCTGCGGCTCCACGGCCACGGGAACCTGCTCGCGGCTCAGCTCGCGCCGGTCGGTGTCGAGAAGGTGGTCCCGGAACATAAATTGCACGTCGAAAACTCAACCCTCGCAATGACATCAGGCAATGATGAAATCAGAATGGATTTCGACTCTAAGACTGTGTGTCGCTGAGCGGCCTGCCGGGTTCACCACGATCGCGTGATGGCTGCTATGCCGTTTTCGGATAGGGATACAACTTGAATGAGAATGTGGCGGGTCTGGTGGACTGTCGCGGGCTGCGCACTTAGCCCGATCTTGCTGCGCGCACAGTTTATCCCCGTCCCCTTGAAGTGGCCGCCTTGTCGCGGCCCTCGAAGGGCGACGGCCCGGCTGCATCGCGGCCGCCCATCACTTCGAGGCCCTTCGTGCGCCGCTGCGCATCGCACGCCTCGCATCTAAGGATGACGGGGTGATGGAGCGATGCGCCGTCGCAATGTCGTCGTACGGCATCGAACGTGTGGCGAGCCATGAATGTCCATTGCCGAACAGCGCGGCCCGCGTAAGCTGGTCTCACACAAACGCAAACGATAAAGAAACGCCCATGCCCGCTTTTCCCGCCTCGACGACCGTGCTCGATTCCATGCTGTTCCGCGACGCCTTCGGCACGCCCGAGATGCGCGAGGTGTTTTCCGATGTCGCGCTGGTGGCGCGCTATGCCGAAGTCGAGGTGGCGCTGGCGAAGGCGGAGGCGAAGTGCGGCGTGATCCCGCAGGAAGCCGCAGACCAGATCGCGGCGCGGACCGACGTCGCCGCATTCGATTTCGATCTGCTGCGACAGGAGACCGACATCGTCGGCTATCCGATCCTGCCGCTGGTGCATCAGATGGTGAAGCAATGCGGCGAGGCGGGCCGCTACGTGCATTGGGGCGCGACCACGCAGGACATCATGGATACCGCGGTGGTGCTGCAATTGCGCGCCGCGCTCGGGATCGTCGAGCGCGACATCGCCGGGCTGCGGAACATCCTCGCGGACCTCTCGAAGCGCTACCGCGACACGCCGATGGCCGGGCGCACACATCTCCAACAGGCGCTGCCGGTGACGTTCGGCTACAAGACCGCGATCTGGCTCGCGATGTTCGATCGCCACGCCGAGCGGCTCGTGCAATTGAAGCCGCGCGTGCTGGTCGGACAGTTCGCCGGCGCCGCCGGAACGCTGGCCTCGCTCGGCGGCAAGGGGTTCGAGGTGCAGGAGGCGCTCTGCGCCGAGCTCGAGCTCGGCGTTCCCGCCTCGACCTGGCACGTCGCGCGCGACGGCTTTGCCGAGGCCGTGAACTTCCTCGCGCTGGTCACAGGCTCGCTCGGCAAGATCGCGCTCGACATCATGATCATGGCCTCGACCGAGTTCGCCGAGGTCTACGAACCCTTCGTTAAGGGCCGCGGCGCCTCCTCGACCATGCCGCAGAAACGCAACCCGATCTCCTCGGAGCTGATGCTCGCGGCGTCCAAGGCGGTCCGCCAGCATGCCGGTCTGATGCTGGACGCGATAGTGCAGGATTTCGAGCGCGCCACCGGGCCCTGGCATGCCGAATGGATGGCGATCCCGGAAAGCTTCGTGCTGACCGCCGGCGCGCTGCACCAGGCGAAGTTCGCGCTCGCTGGCCTCATCGTCGATGAAAGGAAGATGAACGACAATCTCGCCATCAGCCGCGGCCTGATCGTGGCCGAAGCGGTCATGATGGGGCTGGCGCCACAGATCGGGCGGCAGGAGGCGCACGACGTGGTCTATGATGCCTGCCGGCTCGCCAATGAGAAGGGTCTGACGCTGGCGGACGCGCTCTCGTCCGACGCCCGCGTATCGAGCAGGATCGACCGTGCCACCATCGAGGCGCTGACTTCACCGAAAAATTACCTCGGCCTTGCGCCTGCCATGGTCGATCGGGTGCTGAAATCGGCAACGCGTTGAAAACCAAGATGCGTGAAACTGCGTATCTTCTCCGTGTCGCAAGGCGCTCGCGCACTTGCGCCTAGCGATGCTAGACTTAGATTGAACGAGAGACCTTCGGCAGAGGACCCCGCATGATTGATCACCGCAATTCCGCCGTTCCCATCGATCCCGTGAAACTCGACCGGCTGGCCGAGGTGGCGGTGAAGGTGGGCCTGGGCTTGCGGCCGGGACAGGATCTGCTCTTGACGGCGCCCGCGATCGCACTGCCGCTGGTGCGGCGGATCGCCGTGCACGCCTACAAGGCCGGCGCCGGCATCGTGACGCCGATCCTGTCGGATGAGGAGATGACGCTGGCGCGCTACCGTTACGGCCAGGACAACAGCTTCGATCGTGCCGCCAATTGGCTCTATGAGGGCATGGCCAAGGCGTTCTCCGACAACACCGCGCGGCTTGCCATCGTCGGCGACAATCCGATGCTGCTGTCCGGCGAAGATCCGTCCAAGGTGGCGCGCGCCAGCAAGGCCAATTCGATGGCCTATCAGCCGGCGCTGGAAAAAATCGTCAACTTCGACACCAACTGGAACATCATCGCCTATCCGAGCCCGTCATGGGCCAAGCAGGTCTTCCCTGATGATCCCGAGGACGTTGCGATCGGCAAGCTGGCAGACGCGATCTTCGCGGCCTCCCGCGTCGACCGCGAGGATGCGATGGGCAATTGGGCGAGCCACAATGCGGTGCTGCGCGAGCGCACCAACTGGCTCAACGGCCAGCGTTTTCGCGCGCTGCAATATTCAGGTCCCGGGATCGACCTCTCCATAGGGCTTGCCGACGGACACGAGTGGGAGGGCGGCGCCTCGCTGTCCAAGAACGGTATCAGTTGCAATGCCAATATCCCGACCGAAGAGGTTTTCACCACGCCGCATTGCCGACGCGTCTTTGGCCATGTCGTGAGCTCGAAGCCGCTATCCTACCAGGGCACGCTGATCGACAACATTGCGGTGCGCTTCGAGGACGGCAAGATCGTCGACGCAAAGGCCTCGCGCGGCGCAGAGGTGCTGAACAAGGTGCTCGACACCGACGAAGGTGCGCGGCGCCTCGGCGAGGTGGCGCTGGTGCCGCATTCCTCGCCGATCTCGCAGAGCGGGCTGTTGTTCTACAACACGCTGTTCGACGAGAACGCGGCCTCGCACATCGCGCTCGGTCAGTGCTACTCGAAATGCTTCGTCAACGGCGCGCAGCTGACGCCGCAGCAGATCGCCGCGCAAGGCGGCAACCAGAGCCTGATCCATATCGACTGGATGATCGGTTCTGCCGAGACCGACATCGACGGCATTCTCGCCGACGGCAGCAAGGTGCCGGTGTTCCGCAAGGGCGAGTGGGCGAAGTAGGCCGCTGCTGCTCGTCATGCCCGGGCTTGTCCCGGGCATCCACGTTCTTTGTGCCGCTAGGCGTGGATGGCCGGGACAAGCCCGGCCATGACGATGATGGTGGAGGGTTCAAGCCCGAACGCTGGCGTCACGTGCCCTCACGCCGCCGCGTTGCGCAGCATCGGGTTGTTGTCGATGCTGAAGCGGTTGAACAGCGTCGTGAACGGGCTGCCGTCGGTGGCCCGCACGATGGCGTCGGACGTGGCGACCGCCTCGTAAAGCGCACCGATGGGATCGTCCGCCTCGGGCAGGTCGAGGCCGCCGCGAATTTCCTCGCGGGCCGCGTTGACGTCATCCTCCTCGTCGAGTGTCGCCTCCAGCGCATCCGCCGCGCGCCGCATCTCCGTGAGATCGCCGCCGGCGGAGAATTTGAGGATGTCCAGCCAGTAGGGGCGAGCGACAACGAGCTGGATGAAGGCCTCGAACGTGCCGGCGATAATTCCAGCGCGGCCCTCCGATGAGACGTAGAGCACATTCCGCGATGGCAGCAGCACGAAGGTGCCACCGCAGCCGTCGCTGCCGATCTGCCGGGGGCTTTCGACGCCGTCGATCGTGAACCAGGGCTCTTCTTCGGCTGCGAAGGAAACATCGAGGCTGCCGAGCCAGGCGACGACCTCGCCTTGGGTTGTCAGAACCTCCAGGGTGAGGGGCATCGGTGCGGACTCCTTCGATGGTCACTTTCGCGCACTTTGTCGCACCCCGGAAAAGATGGGTTCATGTTCGCGAATTTGCAGGCAAATCCCGACGTTAACCTCGTCGCGCCTGCAACTTGCGGCTGATTGTCGGCGCCTGCGTAAGAAAGAATTAAAAACCGGCTACTAGCGTTCCCAACATCTTTCGAAACAATCCGGGCCCAGACCCGGCCATACATATTATATTCCCTGGGGAAGCAGATGTCGCCGTCATTGATTGAAATCAGTAGTTGCAACGTGGATCTTGAGCTGCGGCCGATCGAGCCGTCCTGGATTATCGAAGGCAATCCAGTGTCGCGTTCGCGCATCCTGTCCACCAGCGCCGACGGCACCGCCTCGACCATCATCTGGCACTGCACCGAAGGGCGCTTCAACTGGTACTACGACATCGACGAGACGATCATGATCATGGAAGGATCGATCGTGCTCGAAAGCGACGGCATGCCGCCGAAGCGCTACGGCCCGGGCGACGTCATTTTCTTCCGCGACGGCGCGCATGCCAAATGGCATGTCGAAGGCCACGTCAAGAAGATCGCCTTCTGCCGCAAGACCAATCCCGTGATGATCGGATTCCTGATCCGCGTCGTCAACAAGCTCAAGAAGATGTTCGTCTCCACGGGCGAACGCCGTCCGGCCTCGCTGATGGGTGCCGGCTAGTCAGTTTCCGGGTTTCAAGGACGCTTCCCAGCGGCCACGACGGAAGAGGGGCCGGGACCAACATCCCGGCCCCTCTTCTCGTCTTGACGCAAATCCTTTCATGCAGGCAAATCGAGCCGGTAGACATCGCTCGCCGTCTGCGAGAACAGCGCCGTCTTCTCAGCCTCGCTCAAGGGCGCCGCGATACGCTTGAACGCGTTGAAGATCACCTGGTAGCTGCACTGGCCCTTGTCCGGCGGGAAATTGCTCTCGAACATTGCGCGCCTGGGGCCGAACGCCTCGATGCAGGTCTCGACATAGGGCCGCCAGGCCGCCGCAAGCTCCTCGGAGGACGGGGGCTTCGCGCGCAGATGGAAGTCATAGCCGAGCAGGCACATCGCGAGCCCGCCGAGTTTCACCGAGACGTTCTCGCACTTCGCGAGCTCCCTGGATCGAGGCGCGCCACTGCGGAAACACCTCTTCGCGCCGCCCTGCAAAGCGACCGACGCCGGCCGGGCCGCCGCAATGGTCAAGCACGATCCTGGTGTCGGGAAAGGCGCGCGCGAGCTCGGTCAGCTCGCCGATCTGCGGATGAAACAGCCAGGCATCGAAGCTCAGGTTCAACGGTGCGAGGCAGGCAAAGCCTTTGCGGAAGGTTGAGTCCTGCAACAACCCCTTCGGCCGGTTGGCATACATGCCGGCGACGACAGGGTCTTCATCCCAGGCCGAGGAATGCCTGATGCCGCGGAAGCGGCCGTTGCCCGCAGCGATCTCGGCTTCCAGCACCGGCTTGGCGGCATCGCCCAGCAGCAGGTTCACGTGGCTGACGATGCCCGCGCAGATCGCGGCCGTGCCGTAGCCGCCGCTTGCGCTCATGGCGGCGACGCCGTTGGCGAACTCGACCTCGCCGACCGGCCGGAATGCCTCGGGCCCGTGCGCGCGATACATCGAACGGCAGTCGACATAGACGGTGGCGATGATGTTGTGCCCGGAGGCGATATCGGCCGCCATCTCCTCGATCAGATAGCGATGCCCGCGATTCCAGAGGTGGTGATGAGGATCGACGATCGGCCGCAACGGATCGATGATCTCCTCCTGATATTGCGCGAGCCAGTCCTCGCGCGGCTCGACGAATAGCCCGCTCGTGTTGGCGGGCACACCGCTTGCAGCCATCGGCATTCGCTCCCTCATGTTTTTGTGGGGGGAGCCTAGCATCTCGTCCTCGCATCCAGCTGCGCGTGTTGCGCAACCGCACCCGTCATCGCGAGCACAGCGGCGCCGTCGTTAGCCCTTGCGCCGCTTCGCCCTCACATCGACCGCCAGCCGCCAATCGGCAGCGGCTGCCGGCTTCACTTCGCCGAGCCAATGGAAGGAATCTTCGGCAATCTCTGTGAAACTCCAGCGTGTCAGGTCGCCCGCATCGGTCGTACCTTCCTGCACGATGTCCTCGCCGCGCGGGCGGCCGATCTGTTGGCGGAATACGCTACGACCGGGATCGAACCAGGAAATCCGCCACGCGGACATGGAGGGATCGTAGACCCGCAGCGTCGTGCCGTACCAATTGCCGGCGATCGGAAACGCCGGCGCACCCGCGGGGCGGGGAATGATCCAGACATCCTGAACGGCGCGGCCTTCCAGCACCCAGCCGAAATGGATTTCGCCGGGCGCGGTGTGCCTGGTTCCATCGGGGGCATGAGCGGTGATCCCGGCATCCCAGTCGCCGACGAAGCGGCCGTAGAGCTGGAGCGCCGCCGCGTGCTCGGGGTTCGGTCCGTCCGCGTGCAAAAGTCTGGCAAAGTCGGTCATGTCGATCTCCTGTCGTGAGGAGATCAGCACGACCGAACGGCAATCGGCTTGGAGAAAATTGCGCGTCAGACGCCGTCGAGGATGATCACTGTCGGCGTCGTCGGCAGTGCGTCCCGCGACATCCGGAAGGAGCGCTCGCTGCGCCGATCGATCTCGAACTGCCGGCCGATGAGGTGCATGAACTCGTCGAGCGGGGTGGCGAAGCGGTGCATCGGCAGCACCACAGAGGCGCGCAGCCGCCTGGTGATCTCGGAGACGCCGTCGAGCGACATGGTGTAGGTGCCGTCGATCGGCACCATCACGATGTCGAGCCGCCCGATCTGGGCGAAATGGCTTTCGTCGAGCTTGTGGTGGAGATGGCCGAGATGGCCGATGCAGAGCCCGGCGACCTCGAAGATGAAGATCGAATTGCCGTCGCGGATCATGTCGGTGCCGGAATCGTCACCGAAATAGCGGCGGATGTCGGTCGTGACGTTGCGGATGAAGGTGTCGCCGATGCGCTCCGACACGATGGCCGGCTTGCCGTCCTCACCCCAGCCATGCAGCACATGGGGAATGCGCTTGTCGGGAAATAAAGAGTAGTGGGTGCTGTGCGCCCGGTTCATGGTGACGACATCGGGCAGACGTCCGACCTGGTAGGCGCCGCTGTAGTCGGTCGCGATGCGCAAACCCCCGGGCGTGTCGATGAAATAGGTGGAATGGCCGGCATAGGTGATCTGGACTTCAGCCGAGCCTGCGGCCTGCCGGAAGGCGGCCGGCATTGCGCGGGGCACGGCGTTTGCCATCGCCAGGCATTCGCTCCGCTGAGGTGGCTGCTGGGCGAGAGCAGGAGAGAGCAATGCGCCGAACAGCGCCAGAGCCGCTGAAACCAGTCGCCGCATGAATCCGTCCCCGATGACTTCGGAAGAAGTCTAGCGTGCAATGCAGCGCGTGGCCAATAGGCCGCGATCAACAGCGCGTCAGTGTCGCAGCCTCACTCCCGGCTTTTAGTTGCGCTTTGGGCTGAACTTCCAGGTGACGGCGACGAGGGTCGCGGTGATCAGGCCGCTGATGAGGCCGGCGATGGGAAGGGCGAGCAGCAGCGCGGCGCTGGCGGCCCAGCCGATCGAGGAGAAGGCTTCGGCGAAGGTCGCGAGCCGCGACGAGGTCTGGCGGCGACGGAATTGGCTGCGCCGGGCCTGCACCCGGAACCAGAGCTGGATCGAAGTCGCGGACGCCGCGCTGATGATGACAGCGCCGGCACTGACCGCGGCCTGGAACGGCGAGGCGAAGGCGAGTGCTGCGACCAGCGGGCAGAAGATGGCGGCGATGGCGATCAGCACCACCTCGATCTTGGCGCGTATGACGCTGGACGGCGTCAGCGGCGCGGTCGCAACCAGATCGGGCGCGTCCTCGCCCGAGATCGTCAGCCAGGCGAGCCCGCCCGCGAGCTGTCCCGCCGCCATCACGATGACAGGTGTGATCAGCGTCAGCGCCGCGAAGCTCTCGGCAAAGTTGCGCCAGAGCAGCAGTGCCGGCGGCACCAGGTAGAGCAGCTGCATCAGCGTCTGCGAGATCAGCCAGGGATCGCGCCAGAGCAGCGAAAATTCCTTGCGCCGCAGCGCCTGTTGCCGCGATCCGCGGCGGAACGGGCGCTGCTTCGCGGCCTTGCTGCCGGAGGCGCCGTAAGCGGCGGCATCGATCGCAGTGTCGGCAAAGCGGTGCGAGAAGACCGCCATCACGCTGCCGAGCAGCACGAGCCCGAGCGCCAGGAGCAGCAGCAGCGCCTCGCTGTCGCCCATGGTCGCCCGCGCCGGCCACCACCAGATGCTGTCGACGTCGGGCGCGTAGGCGGCGAAGCTGTCCGAGGTCAGGATGGTGAAGCGCGACAGCGTGCCATAGGACATGATCGCGGCGACCTGGAGCGCGATCACGAAGCCGGCGCCGATCATCGCGGCGAGGACCTGGGCGACGAAGCGCGTGCGCGCCGGGCCGATCAGGCGGAACAGCAGGATGGTGACGGCGATCGCGATCGCCGCGGCCGAGAGGCCCATGGCGACGACGACGCCGAACGCCGCCAGCCAGCGCGCGCCGCCGCCGATCACCAGCACGTCGATGAACGGCGTCGAGAACAGCAGCGCCATTGCGGTGACGGCCAGCGCGATCGCGGCGATGCGCACCGAGAACAGATTGGCCAGCGTCGCGGGCGAGGACATGATCAGGTCGAGATCGGCGCGGGCGTAAAACACCCGCGTCACCGATTCGATCGCCTGCGACAGCATCAGCGTCCAGGCCAGAAAGATCGTCGCCGAGATCACGATCAGCGAGGATTTGTCGAGCGGCAGCTGCAGGTCGGCGAAACGGCCGATCACCGCCCAGGCCGGCACGTGCAGCAGTGCCGCGAAGAACAGCAGGCCGATCACCGCGGCGCGCGCCCGCTTGCGCCGGCCGCCGGTCATCATGGCGAACCATTCGCGCCAGGCGAGCCGGAGCTCGTGGCGGGCAAACCAGGAGAGCGCGGTTGCCGAGCTCATGCGGCTTCCGGAAGCGTCACCAGCGCGATGAAGAGATCCTCCAGGCTGGTGTCGGCATGGCCGTTCTGCTGGCGCAGCTCAGTCAGCGTGCCCTCGGCGACCAGACGGCCCGAGGCGATCACGCCGATGCGGTCGGCCATGCGTTCGGCAACCTCGAGAATATGCGTGGTCATGATGACGGTGCAGCCGGCGCGGACGCGCTCGCTCAGCAGCCCCTTCACATGTCGGGCGGAAACGGCATCGAGGCCGGTCAGCGGCTCGTCGAGGATGATGAGCCGGGGATCGTGCACCAGCGCCCCGGCGAGAGCGACCTTCTGGCGCATGCCCTTGGAAAAGCCTTCGCAGCGTTCGTGCCGGTGCGGCTCGAGCCCGAGCGAGGTCAGGAGGTCCTGTGCGACCGGTTCCGAGACCGACGGCGCGATGCCCCAGAGCCCGGCGACGAATTCGAGGTACTCAAGCGGCGTCAGCTTGTCGTAGATCATGGGCTCGTCGGAGACCCACGCCATCACCTGCTTGGCGGCGACGGGATTTGCGAGCGCATCGATGCCGAAGATCGAGACCGCGCCGGCATCGGGCCGCAACAGGCCCGCGACCATGCGCAAAGTGGTGGTCTTGCCGGCGCCGTTGGGGCCGACCAGCGCATAGAATTCGCCAGCGTGAATGGTGAGATCGAGGCTGTCGACCGCCAGACGGTCAAAACGCTTCGTTAACCCCAGGACTTCCAGCGCCGACTTGTCCGGCTTCATGACGGCCATACCATCCGGTTTTGCATCGCTCGCGACCATGATCCCAAGATGTTTCGGCACCGTGAATCTACGGCCCACAAATTCCGCCATCCGGCTGCTACTAATGGCAAGTCACCGTTTGTTGACAGCGCTGGACGGTTCAGGCTGAATTGCCGCCGGGACAAATGGCGCTAACGCGGCGAAACGACCGCGTAGCGACTGGACACAAGATGCAGCAAGGCGGTCGCGAAGAACCGCTGGTTGCATCGGGAGGAAGCGCGGCGATGCTGGATTTCGTTCAGCAGCTGGTCAGCGGTGTTGCGCTCGGCTGCGTCTACGGCCTGATCGCGCTCGGCTTCGTGCTCGTCTACAAGGCCACCGAGGTCGTCAATTTCGCCCAGGGCGATTTGATGATGCTGGGCGGCTTCTTCGCCTTCACCTTCATCGGCATGATGGGACTGAACTACTGGATCGGTTTTGCCGGTGCGGTGGCGGCCATGGCGTTGTTCGGCATGCTGGCGGAGCGCGTGGTGGTGCGGCCGATCCTCGGCTATCCGCAATTCTCCATCATCATGGCCACCATCGGCCTCGGCTATTTCCTGCGCTCGGTCGCCGGGATGATCTGGGGCACCGACGATCTGAAGATCGAGACGCCGTTCAGCCACGGCGTGCTGCGCGTCGGTTCGCTGGTGCTGGCCTACGACAAGCTCTCGGTGATCGCCGCGACGATGATCCTGTGCGCGCTGCTCTGGCTGTTCTTCAACAAGACCACGCTCGGCACCGCGATGCGCGCCAGTTCCGAGAACATGCTGGCAGCCTATTACATGGGCATCCCGGTCAAGCGCGTGGTGTCGGTCGTCTGGGCGATCAGCGCGGCGGTCGCGACCTGCGCCGGCGTGCTGCTGGCGCCGATCACCTTCATCCATTCCAATGTCGGCCTCGTGCTCGGCCTCAAGGCGTTTCCCGCCGCAGTCCTCGGCGGCTTCGGTTCGATCCCGGGCGCAGTCGTCGGCGGCGTGCTGATCGGCGTGATCGAGAGCATGGCCGGCTTCTATCTGGCGGAGGGCTGGAAGGACGTCGCGCCCTATCTCGTGCTGCTCGCCGTACTTCTCTTGAAGCCTGAAGGCCTGTTCGGCCTCCACGTCCGCAAGAAGGTCTGAACGCCATGCGTTTCCTGTTCAAGACCGACTATGAGGACGACATCAAGCTGTTCCCGCATTCGGGCTATGTCGTCTCCTACGGCATCCTGCTCGCGCTGCTGCTGATCGCACCCTATGTGCTCTCCAGCTATCTGATGAGCCAGCTCGTCTTCGTCTGCATCTACGCGACGGTTGGCGTCGGCCTCCTGATCCTGACCGGCTTTACCGGGCAAGCCTCGCTCGGCCACGCGGCGTTCCTCGCGATCGGCGCCTACACGGCGGCCTACTTGCAGAAATACAACGTGCCGTTCCCGGTCTATTTCCTCGCCGCCGGTGCCCTGACCGGGTTGATCGGCGCGATGGTCGGCTTTCCTGCCCTGCGCCTGACCGGCATCTACCTCGTCATCGCCACCATCTCCTTTGCCCTGATCGTCGAGGAGATCCTGGCGCGCTGGGAGAGTGTCACCAACGGCAACGAGGGCATGCGGGTCAAGACGCTGTCGCTGCTCGGCGTCGCCGTCCCGCGCGACAGCCCGACCTTCTATTTCCTCTGCCTTGCCGTGCTGGTGTTGACCATCGTCGGCACGCTCAACCTGCTGCGCTCGCCAACGGGGCGCGCCTTCGTCGCGATTCGCGACAGCGAGACCGCGGCGCGCAGCATGGGCGTCAACGTCGCGCTGTACAAGGTGAAGTCGTTTGCGATCTCGGCGGCGATCACCGGGTTTGCCGGCGTGCTGTTCGCGCACAAGCTCTCCTTCATCTCGCCGGAGATGTTCACGCTCCAGCTCTCGATCGAGTTCATCATCGTGATCCTGATCGGCGGCACCTTCAGCCTGCACGGCGCGGTGCTGGGCGCGATCTTCATCGTGATGATCGACCCGTTCCTGACCTATCTGAAGGACGATTTGCCCGGCATCATCGCCGGCATTGCCGCGACGTTCGGGGCGGGCCCGGCGACTGCGGGCAATATCCAGTCCAAGGTCGCGGCGTTCGCCTCGCTCAACGGGCTGAAGGGCGCGATCTACGGCATCATCATCGTGCTGTTCGTGCTGTTCGAACCGCTCGGGCTCTACGGCCGCTGGCTCAAGATCAAGCTCTTCTTCCAGCTGTTTCCGCTCTACAAGCGCGCCACCTTCAAGCGTCAGAAGATCTACGTGAAGTCGGAGCGCAACCGATGAGCTATTTTCGCGCGGAGAACCTGTCGCTGCATTTCGGAGGGCTGAAGGCGGTCGATGCGGTGTCCTTCGCGGTCGAGAAGGGCGAGATCCTCTCGATCATCGGACCGAACGGTGCCGGCAAGAGCTCGATCTTCAACCTGATCTCGCGGATCTACCGGCCGACCGCGGGCCGCATCTTCTTCGAAGACCAGGACATCACCGAGCAGCCGCCCTACGACATCGCAAGGCTCGGCATCGCCCGCACCTTCCAGAACATCGAGCTGTTCGAGAACGCGACGGTGCTCTCCAACCTCCTGGTCGGCCGCCACCGTCATTCGACTACCCGGCTCTGGCAGGAACTGCTGTTCCTGCCGAGCGTGCGGGCGAACGAGAAGGTGCATCGCCGCAGGGTCGAGCAGGTGATCGAGTTCCTCGATCTCGAACCCTATCGCGACAAGCTGATCTCCGGCTTGCCCTACGGCGTGCGCAAGGTGATCGAGCTGGCGCGCGCACTGTGCTCGGAGCCGAAACTGATCCTGCTCGACGAGCCGTCCTCCGGACTGAATGTCGAGGAGACCGGCGACATGTCTTTCTGGATCCGCGACATGAAGAACGAGCTCGGCGTCACCGTGCTGATGGTCGAACACGACATGTCGCTGGTCAACCGCGTCTCCGATCGCGTCATCGCGCTGAACTACGGCCGGGTGCTGGCGATGGGCTCGCCCGCCGAGGTGCAGCAGCATCCCGATGTCGTCGCCGCGTATCTGGGAGCCTGACGCATGGACGCCGCCGTCACGCCCGACATCATCCTGAAACTCTCCAACATCGAGAGCTATTACGGGCCGATCATGGCGATCCGCGGCATCTCGCTGGAGGTGCCGCGCGGCCGCATCGTCACCCTGCTCGGCGCCAACGGCGCCGGCAAGACCACGGTGCTGAAGACGATCTCGGGCATTCTGGATCCGCAGAAGGGCACGATCGAATTCATGGGCAAGTCGATCCAGCGTATGGAGGCAGACCGGATCGTGCGGTTGGGTCTCAGCCATGTGCCGGAGGGGCGCGAGGTGTTCCCGTTCCTCTCGGTGCGCGAGAACCTGATGATGGGGGCGTATCCGCGCCGGGATCGTGATGGCGTCGCGGAGGATCTGGAGCGCGTCTACGGCTATTTCCCGCGGCTGAAGGAGCGCATCAACCAACCGGCCGGCCAGCTTTCCGGCGGCGAGCAGCAGATGCTCGCGATCGGTCGCGCGCTGATGAACCGGCCGACCTTGCTGCTGCTCGACGAGCCCTCGCTTGGCCTGTCGCCGCTGCTGGTGAAGGAGATTTTCACCATCATCCGCCGCGTCAACGATGAGCAGGGCATGTCGATCCTGCTGGTCGAGCAGAACGCCAAGGTGGCGCTGGAGACGGCGCATTACGGCTACGTGCTCGAGATCGGCCGCGTCGTGATGAACGACACCTGCGACCGCTTGATGCATTCCCAGGACATCCAGGAATTCTACCTTGGCGCCAAGGAGGCGGGCGCGCGAGGCGAGCGGCGCTGGAAAAAGAAGAAGACTTGGCGCTAGGAGAAAGGCGTTAAATGGATTGGCCCATCCGCAACGACAGACCGCCGGCAAGGCAGGCAGCGGAGGGGAGAGCGACAAGGAGGAGACGCGCATGGCCCGACCGGCGGTGCTGACGGTCGCTGATACGATCGCGAAGAGCTTTCTGCGCGCCGCCGAGACGCGGGGCGACAGGCCGGCTATTCGCGAGAAGAAATTCGGCATCTGGCAGCCGACCAGCTGGCGCGAGTGGCTGGAGATCTCGAAGGAGATCGCCTACGCGCTTCGCGCCTCCGGCTTTCTGCCCGGCGACGTCGCCTCCGTCATCGCCAATGCCGTGCCGGAATGGGTTCATGCCGACATGGGCATTTTGTGCGCCGGCGGTGTTTCCTCCGGAATCTATCCGACCGATGCATCGTCCCAGGTCGAGTATTTGGTCAACGATTCCCGGACCAAGGTGATCTTCGCCGAGGACGAGGAGCAGCTCGACAAGGTGCTCGCCTGCCGCGCGCGCTGTCCGTCCCTGCAAAAGATCATCGTGTTCGACATGGAGGGCCTCAGGGGCTTCTCCGACGACATGGTGATGTCGCTCGACGAGTTCCGTGCGCTCGGCCGCAACCACATGGTCGGCCGTGAGGCGTTGTGGCAGGAGATGATCGACAGCCGCAGCGCGGACGACCTTGTCATCCTCGTCTACACCTCGGGCACCACCGGCCCGCCCAAGGGCGCGATGCACGCGAACCGCAGCGTCACGCACCAGATGCGGCATGCCAACGATTTCATCTCGGCGCGGGAGGACGAAGACCGGCTGATCTTCCTTCCGCTCTGCCACGTCGCCGAGCGGGTCGCCGGCTACTACATCTCGGTCGCACTCGGCTCGGTGATGAATTTCGCCGAGAGCCCGGAGACGGTGCCGGACAATCTGCGCGAGGTGCAGCCGACCGTCTTCTTTGCGGTGCCTCGCATCTGGGAGAAGTTCTATTCCGCGATCACCATCGCGCTGAAGGACGCGACACCGCTGCAGCAATGGGTCTATCGCCGCGCCATCAAGGTCGGCTATGGCATGGTCGATTGCCGGATCGAGGGCAGGGCGCCGCCGCTCTCGCTGCGCATCGCCAACGGCATCGCCTACCGGCTCGCGTTCCGCAACATCCGCCGCATGATGGGGCTCGACCGCTGCCGCATCGCGTTCACCGGCGCTGCGCCGATCGCGCCGGAGCTGATCCGCTGGTATCTCGCGCTCGGCATCGACATGCACGAGGTCTATGGCCAGACCGAGAATTGCGGCGTCGCGACCATGATGCCGGCGGAACGCATCAAGTTCGGCTCGGTCGGCACTGCCGTGTCCTGGGGCGAGGTCGCGCTGTCGCCCGATGGCGAGATCCTGATCAAGGGCGACTTCCTGTTCATGGGCTACCTGAATCAGCCTGAGAAGACCGCCGAGACCATCGACCATCGCGGCTGGCTGCACACCGGCGACGTCGGCACCATCGACAACGAAGGTTTTGTCCGCATCACCGACCGGATGAAGGACATCATCATCACCTCCGGCGGAAAGAACGTGACGCCGTCCGAGATCGAGAACCAGCTCAAATTCTCGCCCTACATCTCGGATGCCGTGGTGATCGGCGACAAGCGGCCCTATCTGACCTGCCTCGTGATGATCGACCAGGAGAATGTCGAGAAATTCGCCCAGGACCACGACATCCCCTTCACCAACTATGCGAGCCTGTGCCGCGCGGCGGAGATCCAGGACCTGATCTGGCGCGAGATCGAAGGCGTCAACGGCAATTTCGCCCGCGTCGAGACCATCAAGAGATTTTACCTGATCGAGCGCCAGCTGACCCCGGAGGACGAGGAGCTGACGCCGACCATGAAGCTGAAGCGCGGCTTCGTGAACAAGCGCTACGCTGCCGAAATCGAGGCGATGTATCGCCAGCGCGCGGTGGCGTGACGAGCCTGCCAGTTCGAGAAAGCGAAGGAGCTGTGGCCCCCGCCCTTCGCGCCATACGGGCCCAAAGGAGAGGAGACGTCAATGTCGAAATCGTTCAGCACGTTCGGCCTTGCTGTGAGTGCGGTGGTGCTCACCTGTCTGCCGGCCGTGGCGCAAACCAAGGTCACCAACGAAGGCATCTCGGCATCCGAGATCGTCGTCGGCACCCATCAGGACCTGTCGGGGCCGATCAAGGGCTGGGGCGTGCCGGTTGCGAACGGCATGAAGATGGCGACCGACGAGATCAATGCGGCGGGTGGCATCAACGGCCGCAAGGTTCGACTGGTCGTCGAGGACAGCGGGTACGACCCGAAAAGGGCTGTGCTGGCTTCGCAAAAGCTGATCGAGCGTGACAAGATCTTCGCGATGGTGGGCCCAATGGGATCGCCGACCGTGCTCGCCGCGCAGGACATCCTGTTCGACGCCGGAGTGCTGCAGCTCTTCCCGCTGACGGCGGCCGAGTTCACCTTCAAGTTCGATCCGGCCAAGCCGCAGGAGCGGCTGAAGTTCAACAATCTGCTGCCCTATGTCGAAAGCACGCGGGCCGCGCTGAAATACATGATGGAGTGGAAGAAGTTCCAGAAGCCCTGCATCATGCATCAGGACGACGAGTACGGTAAGAACGTGCTCGACGGCTTCAACCAGCAACTGACAGCCATGAAGGTGCAGCCGGCCTCGATCACGAGCTACAAGCGTGGCGCTTCCGATTTCAGCGCGCAGGTCGCCAAGATGAAGTCCGACGGCTGCGATCTCGTCCTGCTCGGCACCATCCTCCGCGAGACCATCGGCGCGATGACGGAAGCCAAGAAGCTCGGTTGGGACGTAACCTTCCTGGGCGCCTCGCCGACCAACGTGCAGGAAGTTCCAGCATTGGGCAAGGACTCTGTTGAAGGACTCTATGCAGCGAGCCTCTTCGAGATTCCCTATGAAGACAGCGCCAAGGGCAAGGTGAAGGACTGGCTGGTCAACTACAAGAAGATGTTCAACTCCGACGCCAACACGCAGGCGATCATCGGCTACAACGCGATGATGACCTTCGCCTTCTATGCCGACAAGGCGGGCAAGGATCTGACCGGACAGAAGATGCTGGACTCGCTGGAGTCGGGCGAGAAATTCCTCGACATCTTCAACTCGCCCCCGACGAAGTTCTCCAAGACCGACCACCTCGCCAACACCATCACCCAGGTGCAGCAGGTCAAGGGCGGCCGCTGGGTGCTGGTGAAGGACAATCTGATGTTTTGATCGGATCGCTCTCGCGGCGCTGACGGTGCACCCTCTCCCCCTGCGGGAGAGGGTGGCTTCGCGAAAGCGAAGCCGGGTGAGGGGTCTCTATCCTCACGAATACTCGAGCGAGCGGAGAGAACCCCTCATCCGGCGCTTCGCGCCACCTTCTCCCGCAAGGGGAGAAGGAAGAAGGAGCGACACGCAGGGAGGGTAAGAACCTACGATCCCCCGCCCGCCGTGCCCGAATTCACCGGCGCGAGCTCGTCTTCCCGGCAGCGCCAGCCGTCGGCGGCTTTCACGAAGGCGAAGGTCCGCTGGACTCTCAGGCGGCGCGTGACGTTGAAGGCCTCGCCGGATCGCTCCTTGCTGCCGACGCCGGGCTGCGGACGGCCCGTCCTGGGGTCCCAGCAGGTGCCGGTGCAGGTGGAAGCGACCTTGCTGCACATGGTGAAGGGCGCCAGCACGACCATCTCGATCTCGCCCGTGACCTGCGCCTCCTGGTCGGTCACCTGGCTGTCGACCGCGTAGACGCGGTTGATGCGGAGGAAATTGCCGCACGAATTGGCGGCGTGAATCCGCGCGGCGCAGAAATCGACGGCATCGGTGTCGGGTGAGCGGGCCGCGACCTGCCGGCCAAACACTTTCTTCGGATCGCCCTTGGCGGCGGCGATCTCCTCGGTCTTGCGCTTCAGATGGTCGGCGAGACAATCTTCCGCGGACGAAAGCTCGGCAAGCGGCACGTTCTCCTTGCCGACGAGATTGCACTTGCGATCGCGCTCCCTCGTCCATCGGCCGTATTCGGCGAAGGCAAAGCGGGCCGCGGTCGGGTCCAGCCTGCCGATCAGGCGCAGCACCTGGCTGTTGAGCTCGGTTTCGGTGAGCGCCAGCGACGGGTCCGCGCAGATAAGCGCGCCCGCGGCCGTGTTGGCCGCGAGACAGTCGAAATCCGGATCACGTACGATTGCGGCGCGCTCTTCGGTGACCTTGAGAAGGCACGCCTTCACGCGGTCGAAATCGTCGGCCCGGATCGCGGTCTGGCCAACGATGCCGCAGCCGAGGTTGCGCTGTCGGATCCAGATCGCATTCTCCTCGATCGCGGGGAGGCGATCGGGCAGGCGGGCGAGCCGTGCCTCGATCGCCGCGCCGAGCTTTTCGGCGGCGGCGGCCAGCTCGGCGTCACCGCAGATCAATTGATTGCCGGGATCGCGGATCTGCTGGCAGTTGTTTCGGGCAAACAGCGGCAGCCTGTCGGCGATGGAGCGGTCGGATGGGCCCGATTGCGCGGAGCCTGGTGCCGCCGGCAATACCAGCAGCGCAAGCACAGACAACACGATGAACCGCATTCCAGTCGCCCCCGCAAAGGCGCCATGCTAGCGCCCCGGATCGCGCGGCGAAACCGCTTTGTGGGGAAGGTCTATGTGAGACCCGTAGCCCGGATGAAGCGCAAGCGTAATCCGGGGCCGGTGCAAGATGTGATGGCGGTCCCGGATTTCGCTTCGCTCCATCCGGGCTACAAGAAAATCAGTGCGCCTCGGGCGCGACCATCGACAACCGCACGGGTTCGTCGACATATTTCATCACGGCGGACTGGTAGAGCACGAACAGCGGCTGGTAGGTCTGCGCCGCGTCGTCCTCGACCATCGCCATGCGGCGATTGTCGAGCATCAGCCAGTGGCCGTCGAGCTTTGCTGCGGCAACCGCATGCTCTTCGCCGGCCCTGACGTCATGCACCACGACGATGCGGAGGTCCTCATTGGCGACGCCGGCGAGCCGCAGCGCGGCCAGCTTGGCGATGGCATAGTCTTCGCAATCGCCGGCGCCCCGCGCGAAGGTCGCGAGCGGCGAGCTCCAGACGTCGTCGGCGCCGTCATTGGCGGTCCGGATGGCAAGATTGATGGCGCGATTGGTCTCGCCGAGCTTCGCGCGGCCGTCGCGGCTGCGGGCCTGGTCGACGATGGCGATCAGCTTGAGCGCCGCAGGCGACGCGCAATTGTCCCGGTCGCCGTCGCACAGCGCGAGCTGCACCATGTCGTCGTCGAGCTTCTGCTTCAGCGCGAACCATTTCTGCTGGAGGCTGCCGGACGAGATGGCGAAGGCGAACACGCCGAACGGCTCGGCGGATTTGCGCACGAGGACGCCGGCTCCAGGCGACAGCAGCGTGCCGGCGCGGAGTTCGGCGGCCGATCCGAGCAGGATCAATCCGCACAGCACAAGGACAGCGCGCCAGGCGCGCGAGCGAGCAGCGGTCTCCATCTGACATCCCCTTCCGGCTTCGCCAGGTCCCCCTCGACCTGTACGTGCCGGGCTTTGTTGCTTTCGCGGAGATAGTGCGAGACGGGCCGTTTTGTTCTGCTTAATGCGCCCGGAAGGGCCCCCAAAACCGTGGGACAGGCTGAAACGGGACCGTGCAAATTGCGTAAAATTTTACGATTCGCCGGCTAGGAGCGCTCCGTCGCCGCGAAATGGAACCAATTGCAGGGAGAAGTTGCGGGCGGGCTGATTCTACCGCTTATGGCTAACAGCCCGCTATTTCACGAGTTCTGTTAGTTGGGTCACAGATTCTGCCCCGTATTTGCCGCAGGATGCTGCGGGGCACTACGAAGAAAAGATGACACAAGTATCCGTCGTTTGATTTAGACGACTGATTACTTTGGATGACTGGAAATGCGTGAAAAGAAGCCGAAAACCGACCCCGGAATATTTGAAGAATTACTTCGGCTCCTCTGTGAAAGCGCCGCCACTGGGGGACTCCTCGGGCCAAGTGATGCGAATCACACAAGCAATAGATGGTTTCGCTAAGGACTTGGTAATGCTATTCAAGCTTAGGCGGTCGTTACTTACTTAAATTTTAACTCTTTTTGCGGTGCCCGGTTGAATTACGCTGGCAAATTTGACGCCACGATTCCCCTTGATGGCGAGGGTTCCCGCTCGGCCGCGGACATTCTTGTCGATTCCTTTGCGGCCAAGCCCTTTATCGCCAAGCCCTTTGTCGCAAAGGCACACGGTCATGTGCCCGACGGCACGTTCGTTGTTCCCGATGCCAACCTGATCTTCAATGGCGAGTTCAAGCGCGCAGGTCTCGACCTCGTGCTGTCCCACGAGGGGCACGAGTTCGTCGTTCACGATTATTTCAAGGGCGACAAGCGCGCAGCGATCGCCTCGCCCGATGGCGCCCACCTCACCGGCGACGTCGTCAACGCGCTCACCGGCCATGTGCAATATGCGCAGGCCGCGCCCGGCATCGCTGCCGCGCAGGTCATCGGCCACGTCACGAAACTCTCCGGCAGCGCGACCGCGGTTCGCAACGGCGTCTCGGTCACCCTGAACAACGGCGACAATGTCGAGAAGGGCGATGTGGTCTCGACCGGTGCGGATTCGACGCTCGGCATCACCTTCATCGACGGCACCGTGTTCGGCCTGTCCTCCAATGCGCGGATGGTGCTGAACGAGATGGTCTACGACCCCAACGGGTCGAGCAATTCCTCGCTGCTGAGTCTGGTCGCGGGCACCATCACCTTCGTCGCCGGCGAGACCGCCAAGCACGGCGACATGAAGATCGACACGCCGGTCGCCACCATGGGCATCCGCGGCACGGCGGTGCTGACCCAGATCAACTTCGTCGTTCCCGCCGGCGGCGGCGATCCGCAGCCGCAGGCGAGCTTCCAGGTGCTGGTCGAGCCGAACGGCACGACGGGCTCCTACATCCTGTTCGACAAGGTCACGTTGCTGCCGATCGCGACGGTCAACCAGGCCGGCCAGATGATCCAGATCAGCGGCGGCAACGTCTCGATCACCAACGGGCTGCTGTCGCCGGACGTGCAGAAGCTGATCACGGACGTGTTCACGCTGAAGTTCACCGACAACAACACCAACACCAAGCTGACCACGAACTTCACCGACACGATCACGCAGACCAGCGACGGCCTCGTGATCAAGACGCCGGCCGGCTACGTCGCGACCGCGTTCTTCGTCAACCTCAGTCAGCAGGGATCGCAGGGGTCCGGCGATCACACGGCGCCTTTCAACCGTTACCCCGGCAAGCCTCTGTCTCAGAGCCTCGATCTCAACGGCAATGTGAAGACGGCGTTCGCGCTGGCCGAGCGCGCGGACACGACCGGCGACGCGACGCATTCCGACACGATCTCCGGCCGCATCACCTTCGTCGACCAGAACCTGGGCGATCGGCCGACGGTGAGCATAAACCTCGCCGAAGCGCCGAACTACGTCTACAAGAGTGCCGGCCAGGACGTCACCGGCACGCTCTCTGCACTCCAGAAGCAGGATATCGCGGCGACGCAGATCCAGATCAGCGTCGTCGCCGATGCTGGCAACAACAACAACGGCTCGGCGGTCTGGACCTACACGGTCCCCGACCACGTCTTCGACTTCCTCGCGGCCGGCGAAACGCTGACGCTGACCTACATGGTCCGCGTCGACAACAATTTCTCGGTCAGTCCTGAGACCACCGTCATCCAGATCACCATCACGATCACCGGCACCAACGACAAGCCGGTGATCACGACCAGCGTTCCGACCATCACCTTCGAAGGCGGCACCAGCGTGCCGGGCGGACCGCTCACCAGCGATGTGCCGACGACGGGCACGCTGAGCTTCGACGACGTCGATCTCACCGACAAGCATACGGTGTCGGTGGCGCTGACCAGCGCGACCCTGCCCGATGGCACCGTTCCGCCGGGCCCGCTCGCGGCGTTCCAGAGCGCGATGTCGGTCGCGATCGCGGCGGGCGCCGACAGCACCGGGGATGGCACCGGCACCATCAGCTGGTCGCTGGCCGATCTGCCGGTCTATCTCGCCGACTTCATCCCGAAGGGCGAGGTCCTGACGCTGGTCTACACCGTGACGCTGACGGATTCGCAAGGCGCGACCTCGCAGCAGACCATCACCGTCACCATCACCGGCACCGACGCGCCCGCGGTGGTGTGGATCGCGACCGACAAGGCCGGCGCTCCCTCCGGCGGCTTCTGGAAGGACGCGGCGAACTGGGCAACCGGTACGGTCCCGACCATCAATGACGACGTCATCGTCATCACCGATCAGCTGCACGGCCTGACGCCGTCCTATCCGGTGACGATCGACACCGCGGCCTACGCCAAGTCGCTGACGATGAACGATTTCGGCGGCCCGCCGCCGAAGGTGATCGTCCAGAGCTCGCTGACGATATCAGGCGCGCTCAACATGGGCGCCGATTCGATCCTCTCGACCGCCGCGACCGGAACGATGTCGGTCGGCGGCAAGGCCGAGATTCTGGGCACGAGCGTGCTCACCAATGCCGGCTATCTGACGCTCGCGAGCGGCGGCGATTTCGCCAGCGGCACCACGATCACCAATTCCGGCACGATCGAGCTGTCCGGCGGCACGCTGAAGACGCTCGCCACGATCCACAATGCCGGCGGCTTGCTGAGGGCCGATGCCGGCGCGACGCTGATCGTCGATACCGCGACGGTCGATGGCGGCACCGTCAGCATTTTGGGCACGCTGGAGCTCGACGGCGCCAGCCTGATCGAGAACGGCACGCTGAACAATTCCGGCACCGTCAACGTCAAGGGTGCGGTCGAGTTCGCCCACGAGACCGTGTCCAACACCGCGGCCGGTGTGATCGAGGTGCTGGCCAACGGCTGGCTGACGATCCATCAGGGCTCCAGCGTTATCAATGACGGCCAGATCACGGTCGATGCCAGCGGCAAGCTGATCGTCAGCAATGCGACCATCGACGGAGCTGGTGCGGTGATCGGCACCATCGGCGGTGATGACGAGGGGGGGCCCGTCGTCAACGCCGGCATTCGCGGCGCAGGCACGATTACCAACAACGGCGAGATCGATCTGACCGGCGATGCCGTCCTGAGCGGCGGCATTCTGAATAACAACGCCGTCGTCAAGGCGAGCGGTGCGCGCAATGCGCTCAGCAATGAGACCGTCATAAATGCCGGTATCATCGAAGTGCTCGCCAACGGCGCGCTCGCGATCGATCAGGGCTCGACCGTCGACAATTCGGCCGGCGACGTCATCGTCGACGGCAATGCGGTGCTGACGCTGGACGACGCCACGATCAGCGGCGGCGCCATCAAGGGTGCCGGCACGATCGACGTCACCGGCGCCAGCAAGATCGACAACGGGGCTACGGTCAGCATCAGCGCCCTCACGGTCGAGGGCGACGTCACGCTGGCGCTCGACGACGCGACCGTTTCGGGCACCGCAATCGTCAATCACGGCACCGTCAATGTCGATGCGGGCAAGACGCTGACGTTGAACGGTGCGAGCCTGGCCGGCGGCACGCTTGCCATCGCCGGCACGCTGGAATCGACCGGCGCGAGCGCCATCGACAACGCCGACGTCGACAATACTGGCACGATCTCCGTCACCAGCGGCACGCTGACGATCGATCCCGGCATCCTCCACGCCATCACCAATCACGGTCTGATCGAGGCCGTGACCGGCGGCACGCTGAAGCTCACGGCCGCCACCATCGCCAACGCCGGTGGCATCATTTCGGTCGACGGCGCGTCAAAACTCTATCTGACCGACGTTTCGATCAACGGCGGCAGCGTGACCAATGCCGGCAATCTCTATAGCGTCGCCGGCCTCAACACGATCACGGGCGGCGTCACCAACACTGGCACCATCGAAGTCCAGAGCGGCACGCTCAACCTGTCCGGCGGCATCACCGGCGCGGGCACGCTGATCATCGACGACAACACGACGCTGGAGCTCGGTGGTGCGGACGCGCAGACCGTCACCTTCACCGGCGGCACCAATACGCTCGAGCTCGACAAGACGAGCCATGCCTTTACCGGCACCATCGCCGGTCAGGCGACGACCGGCGGAACCTTCACGGTCACCGGCGATGCCGACATCAATTCGGGCAAGGGCGACGCGCTCGACTTCACCGCTTCGGGCGGGACGATCGGCCATCGTGGCAACATCATACTGACCCCGAGCGGTACGCTGACCGGCGCGACCAACGGCATTGTCGTCACTCAGAACGGCATCGGCGACGTCTCGCTGACGACGTCAGGCGACATCACCGGCCAGACCGGCAACGGCATCGTGCTGCATGACGGCGCGAACGGGGCAGGCGATATCACGGCGACGATCGGCGGCGGCGTTTCCGGCGCGGTCGGTCTCGACATCGTCTCCCATGGCAACGGCGCAGTCACCGTCACCAACAACGGGCACATCACCGGCACGACCTCGTTCGGCATCAATGTCGACCAGGACGATGCGGGCGCGACCGGCTCGACGCACATCACCAACACCGGCTCCGTGGCCGGCGCTGATGGCGTCGCTGCGATCTCCATCCAGGAGAACGGCACCGGCACTGCGACGATCGACAATTCCGGCACCATCGGGACAGCCGATGCCGGCAGTGTGACCTCATCGACCTATGCGATCGTCGAGACTGGCGGCGAGATCACGATCAACAACACCGGCCACATCAACGGCAACATTTCGGTCGCCACCGCCACGTTCAATAACAACGCAGGCGGCACCTGGACAGTCGCCGGTAGCGGCGTGTTCGGCGATGCGTCCTCGATCGTCAACCACGGCGACATCGATCTGCACGGGGCCTCGATTTCCGGGACCGGGCTGAGCATCGCGAATTATGCGACCATCGGTAGCTGGGGCACGGCGTCGATCTCGGGCACCATCACCAATACCGGAACCATCGAGGTCCATGGCGGGGACCTGACGCTGTTCGGCTCGCTATCGGGCACCGGGTCGGTCACCGTCGATGCCGGCGCGCTGCTGACGCTCGAGGGTACGGTTTCGCAAACGATCACGCTCGCCGGCGACGGCGCCCATCTTCAGATTGATACGTCGACGTTTGGCGGATCGATCGCGGCGCTGTCCGCGACCGACACGATCGACCTGTCCACCATCAAGTACGGGTCCGACACCAGCGCCGTCTATGTCGCCAATGCCGATCCCGCGACCGGCGGTGTGCTGACGGTCACCGGTGACGACGGCCAGAGCATCAGCCTGAAGCTGACCGGCGCCGATTACAGCCACGCGCATTTCGCCGGCAGCGATGACGGCACCGGCCACACGCTGATCACGATCAACGCAGAGGACGATGCGCCGACCTTCACCACCACGGATGTGGCGCAGCTGACCGCAAGCTTCTTCGAGCAGCCCGATACCACCGCGTCCTCGACGCTCGACCCGTCGCCGGCCGCGACCGGCTCGATCGACTTCAAGGACATCGACCTGACCGACCGGCCGACGGCGGAGATTACGGACCAATCCGTGACCTGGCTCGATGCCGACGGCACGACTCACCTCGCGCTGACCGGCCAGGAAGCCGCGCTCGAGCACGCCCTGACACTGCTGCCACAGACCGGCAACAAGAACAACGGCGCGATCGGCTGGAGCTATTCGGTCGCCGACGGCGCGCTGGATTTCCTCGGCAAGGACCAGACCGCGAAAATCGTCTCCACCATCACGCTCGATGACCACGCGGGCCAGAAGACCACGGCCGAAGTCACCATCACGATCACCGGCACGAACGACGCGCCGGTGATCAACACCGACCAGATCAGCGTCACGCAGGAAGGCGACAAGGTCTTCGTCCACGGCCTCTCAGTCACCGACGTCGATGCCGGCGCCCATGAAACGTTCACGCTCGCCGCGACGGCGGCCTCCGGCAGCTGTGTCGATCCCCCATCGGCGGGCGACACGTTGGCCGACGTCAACTCGGCACTCCAGGCGCTGGCCTATGCCGAGCCGAACGGGCCCGCGACGGACCAGGTTGCGGTGACGGTGACCGACGGCCATGGCGCGAGTGACAAGGTCAACCTGATCTTCAACCTGACCGGGGAAGGTCCGGTGACTCTCGCCGGCACGGCCGACAAGGACGTGTTCTTCGGCACCGGCTATCAGGACCAGTTCGTATTCGCGGCCGGTTCGAACCACGACACGATCCTGAACTTCACCTCGGGTACGGACAAGATCGACCTGTCGGCCGTGGTGACGACTTCCGATCCTCAGAGCTGGATCAATCAGCACGTGACCGCGTCAGGGGCGGCGGACACCCTGATCACGATCAACGCGACGGACAGCATCCTCCTGAAGGGCGTCGCCCACGTCCAGGCGAGTGACTTCATCGTCCATGCCTGATGGCCGCTTCTGGCGCCGCGACCGCCTGCAGATCCGCTGCCGTTCGCCGCGAAAGCGTGATATCCAAGCCGAATGAAACGTCTGAAGATCCTGCGGCGGTGGTTTGCGCGGAAGCTCGGCTTCGCGCGGCTGATGTGCCTTGCGCTGCTGGTCTTGTTCGCCGGCGCGCGCCTGTGGGATCCGCCGCCAATCCAGGAATTGCGGCTGCGCACCTTCGACATGTTTCAGTTGATTGATCCGCGCCACAAGATGGCGCGGCCGGTCACCATCGTCGACATCGACGACAAGAGCCTCGCCAAGCTCGGCCAGTGGCCGTGGCCGCGCACGCGGATCGCGGACCTGATCCAGAACCTCACCAGTAACGGCGCGGTGACGATCGGCTTCGACATGGTGTTCTCCGAAGCCGACCGGCTCAACCCCGATCTGGTCGCGAGCCAGATGCGCGATCTGGACGATGCCACCCGCGCCAGGCTGCGCGAGCTGCCGACCAACGACCAGGTCCTCTCCGAAGCGATCAAGCGCTCGCGCGTGGTGCTTGGCGAGACCGGACAGCCGGCCATTTCGTCCGAGATCGACAAGACGCTTCCCTTCACCGGCGTGGCGACGGTCGGGGAGGAGGGCGCCGAACGCTTCCTGTTCGAATTCCCCGGCCTGCTGCGCAACGTGCCCGTCATCGAGAAGGTCGCCACCGGCCGGGGCCTGTTCTCGATCAAGACCGAGCGCGACGGCATGATCCGCCGCGTGCCGTTGATCATGCGCGCCCAGGGCAACATCATGCCCTCGCTCAGCCTCGAGATTTTGCGAGTGGTGACCGGCACGCCGACGCTGCTGGTCCGGACCGACAAGACTGGCGTGCGGGCCGTGCGCCTCAAGGGCGTGGAGATTCCGACCGACAAGAACGGCCAGCTCTGGGTGCACTATGCCCGCCAGGATCCCTCGATCTACATCTCGGCGGCCGACGTGCTCGACAACACCGTGCCGCCCGCCAGGATCGCCGGCAAGCTGGTGCTGGTCGGCACGTCCGCGGTCGGGTTGAACGACCTCAAGACCACGCCGGTGTCATCGACCATGCCGGGCGTCGAGATCCATGCCCAGGTGCTGGAGAGTGTGCTCAGCGGCGCGGTGATCTCGCAGCCGAACTATGCGCTCGGCGTCGAGCTGATCGCCGCGCTCGTGATCGGTCTGCTCGTCATCATTTTCACGCCGAATCTCGGCCCTGTCCGTCTGGTGCTCGCGGGCGCGATGTTCGCCGCCATCCTGGTCGGCGTGTCCTGGTTCTTCTATGCGCAGCGCCGCTATCTCATCGACTTCACCTATCCGCTGCTCTCGACCACCGCGATCTATCTGACACTGATCTTCGCCAGCTTCGTGCGCGAGCAGCGTCAGCGCGTGCAGATCCGCGGCATGTTCGCGCAATACATGTCGCCCGTCCTGGTCGAGCAGCTCGCGCAGTCGCCCGAAAAGCTCGTGCTCGGCGGCGAGGAGCGCGAGATGACGATCATGTTCTCCGACGTGCGCGGCTTCACCACGATCTCGGAGAGCTACAAGCAGGATCCGCAAGGCCTGATCGCGCTGATGAACCGCTTCCTGACGCCGCTGACCGACGTCATCATCGATCAGAAGGGCTACATCGACAAGTACATGGGCGACGCCATCATGGCGTTCTGGAACGCGCCGCTCGACGATGCCGATCACGAGGTCAACGCCTGCGAGGCCGCGATCCAGATGCTGGAGCAGATCGACGCCGTCAACAAGGAGCGCGAGCGGGAGGCCGCCGACGGCGGTCACGTCTACATCCCGCTCAATGTCGGCATCGGCCTCAACACCGGCATCGGCGTCGTCGGCAACATGGGCTCCGACCTGAAGAAGAACTATTCGGTGCTCGGCGACAGCGTGAACCTCGCCTCGCGCCTGGAGGGACAGTCGAAGGAATACGGTTTCCCGATCATCGTCGGCTCCAGGACCGCGCTCGCCGCCAAGGACAAGTTCGCGATCCTCGAGCTCGACTTCATCATGGTCAAGGGCAAGACCGAGCCCGAGGTGATCTACGCCATCGCCGGCCGCGAGGACGTGATGCATTCGGGCGCCTTCCAGCGCCTGCGCAACGTCACCATCGAGATGCTCGGCTGCTACCGCGGCCGCGACTGGCAGGGCGCGCTGGACGCGATCGAGCGCGGCCGCCGCAGCGAGGACGCCGACACGCTGGAAAAGCTGTTCAAGCTGTACGAGGCGCGGATCAAGGAATTCCAGGTCAATCCGCCGGCGGAGGGATGGACCGGGGCGTATGCGCTGCTGACCAAGTAGCGGTGCGGCGCTGCACACTCACTGTCGCCCCCGCCTATGCGGGGACCCATACCCCCAGGGAGATGTTATCGCGCGAGCAGGTAACCTCGAGTCTTCGCCAAACCACTCCCTGTGGTTATGGGTCCCGGGCTCGCGACTACGTCGCGCCCCGGGACGACAGCGGTGTTTGACGCGGTAGCTTGGCGCCACGCTACCTGCGCCAAACATCAACTCCCGTAGGGTGGGCAAAGGCGCGTTAGCGCTGTGCCCACCACATCTCCTCGCGCCGGCCTAAGGTGGTGGGCACGCTTCCGCTTTGCCCACCCTACGACACCGGCGTTTACCGCCCCCTCATTCCGTCCCGATCGTCGTCAGATCCTGGAACCAGTGCTGCGCCTGCACGAACTGCTTGATCTTCGGCGACAGCGCATGCGGGTTGGTGTCGTGGACGACCCAGACCAGCACGGCATCGTCGACGATCAGCGCGTGCGCCTGGGCGATCAGATCGTCCTGCTTGGCGGTGTCGAACGTCTGCTTGGCCTCGCTGATCAGAGCGTCGACCTTCGGGTTCTTGTAGCCGCCCCAGTTGACGCCGACAGGCGCGATCTGGTCGGAGGCGAAGAAGCGGACGATGGCGTAGAGCGGGTCCGAGGTGACATAGGCGATGTTGTTGGCGGTGATGCCGGCGTTCATCTCGTCGGCCGCGCCCTTGCGCCAATGCGTATATAATGTCTCGAGCTCGACCACCTTGAAGTCGATGTCGATGCCGATCTCCTTGAAGCTCTGCTGCAGGAATTCGTTCATCGGCAGCGACAGCATCTGGCCGGTGCCGCCCTGGGCGATGATGAAAGTGGCCTTCAGCGGTTTCGCCTTGGAGTAGCCGGCCTCTTCGACCAGTTTCTTGGCCGCGGCCAGATCATATTTCAGCTCGAAGCTCGGTTTGCCGAACCACGGGCTCGACGGGTCGACCTGGCCCTTGGCCGGTTTTGCGAGACCGTTCATCAGGCCCACCACCGCCTCGCGATCGATCGCGAGGTTCAGCGCCTTGCGCAGGCGGATGTCGGTCCAGGGTGAGCCCGGCAGCACGCTGAGATGATAATTCCAGACATGTGGCGTGACGTTGTCGACGATCTTCATGCCGGCCGCCTTCAGCTGCGGCACGGCATCCGGCGCCGGCGTCTCGATCAGGTCCACCTGGCCTGCGAGCAGCGCATTGGTGCGCGTCAGCGCTTCCGGCATCGGCACCAGCACGATCTTGTCGGCCTTCGGAATGCGCTTCTTGTTCCAGTAGTCCGGATTCTTCGTGAGCTCCGCGAGCTCGCGCGGCACGAGCTTGGTCAATTTGAACGGACCGGTGCCGGAGGGCTGGCTCGCGAACTTGTCCCAATCCTTGCCGAGCTTCTCGTATTGCGCCGGGCTCGAGACCAGGAACCACAGCATCTGATAGGGAAAGAAGGAATCGACCGTCTTGGTCGTGATCTCCACCGTGAAATCGTCGATCTTTGCGTAGCTCGCGACCGAGGGCAGGCGGGTCTTCACCTGCGCGCTCTGCCGCTTGTCGAATTGCGGCGCCTTGTCGTTGAGCACCTTGTCCAGATTCCAGATCACCGCGTCGGCATTGAACTCGCTGCCGTCGTGAAACTTCACGCCCTTGCGCAAGGTGAAGCGCCACTTGGTCTTGTCGGCATCATCCACCTTCCATTCGGTGGCGAGCCCGGGCACCAGCTTGCCGGGGCGGTCGGCAACGTCCATCTCCCAGGCCACCAGCGGATCGTAGATGGTGTACGCCGTGAACTGATAGGCGCCGGCACCGCGATCGGGCTGGCCCGTCGTCAGCGGGATGTCCGCCATCGAGATGCCGTAGCGCACCACCGACTCGGCGCGCGCCGGGATTGCGAATGACGCCAGCGCGAGCACGGCGAGACAGGTCGTTAAACGAATACGCATGGCCTAAGGCTCCCAGGGGAAAATCGGGGCCGAACCTGCAATCTTGATGCCAGAATAGGCAGCGCAGTGCTCGTGTCCGCGCCTGATCACAAGGACTTGTCGTCGTAGGGGCAATTGGCAGAATTAATTTCCCCATTGGCATAGCCATTGCATACGTTTGCATCAAAATTAATCATCGAAAGCCGGAAAAGGACTGAAGTAATGCTTATCAAGAAGAACACGACCCGCGCGGCGCTGATCGCGTTGCTGGCGCTCGGCAGCGCGGCCGCATGGCCGCGTGCGGCCAGCGCGGAAACCGTGCTGCGCATCGGCATGACCGCTGCCGATATTCCGCGCACATTGGGCCAGCCCGATCAGGGTTTTGAAGGCAACCGCTTCACCGGCCTCACCATGTACGACGCGCTCACGGGCTGGGACCTGTCCTCGGCCGACAAGGCGAGCGTGGTGATTCCGGGCCTTGCGACCGAGTGGAAGGTCGACGATGCCGACAAGACCAAGTGGGTCTTCAAGCTGCGCCCCGGCGTCACCTTCCATGACGGCTCGCCGTTCAATGCCGACGCCGTGGTGTGGAACGTCGAGAAGGTGCTGAAGCAGGATGCGCCGCAGTTCGACGCCAGCCAGGTCGGCGTCACCGCGTCGCGCATGCCGACGCTGGCCTCCGCGAGGAAGATCGACGACATGACGGTCGAGCTCACCACCAAGGAGCCGGACAGCTTCCTGCCGATCAACCTCACCAACCTGTTCATGGCGAGCCCGGCGAAGTGGCAGCATTTCTACGACAAGGCGGAAGGCGCCGATGCCAAGGCGAAGTCGCAGGCTGCGTGGACCGCGTTCGCCAAGGACGCCGCGGGCACCGGCCCGTGGAAGATGGCAAGCTTCACCCCGCGCGAGCGGCTCGAACTGGTGAAGAACGCGAGCTACTGGAACAAGGATCGCGTGCCCAAGGTCGACAAGATGGTGCTCTTGCCGATGCCGGAGGCGAACGCGCGCACCGCGGCGCTGCTCTCGGGGCAGGTCGATTGGGTCGAGGCGCCGGCGCCGGACGCGCTGCCCGAGCTCAAGCAGCGCGGCTTCAAGCTCTACGCCAACGAGCAGCCGCATGTCTGGCCGTGGCAGTTCTCGCGCGTCGAGGGCTCGCCCTGGAACGACATCCGCGTCCGCAAGGCTGCCAACCTCTGCGTCGACCGTGAAGGCCTCAAGGACGGCCTGCTCGCGGGGCTCATGGTGCCGGCGAGCGGCACGTTCGAGCCCGGCCATCCCTGGCGCGGCAGTCCGACCTTCCAGATCAAGTATGACAAGGCGGCTGCGCAAAAGCTGATGCAGGAGGCCGGCTTCGGCCCGAACAAGAAGCTGACGGTGAAGATCCAGACCTCTGCGTCGGGCTCGGGCCAGATGCAGCCGCTGCCGATGAACGAGTATCTCCAGCAGGCGCTCGCCGAATGCTATTTCGACGTGAAGCTCGACGTCATCGAGTGGAACACGCTGTTCACCAACTGGCGCCGCGGCGCCAAGGATCCCAGCGCCAACGGCTCGAACGCGACCAACGTCACCTATGCGGCGATGGACCCGTTCTTCGCGCTGGTGCGCTTCCTGCAATCGGGCATGGCGCCGCCGGTCTCGAACAATTGGGGTTTCATCAACAACCCCAAGTTCGACGATCTCGTGAAGAAGGCGCGCCAGACCTTCGACCCCGCCGCGCGTGACGCCGCCCTCGCCGAGCTGCACGCGGCCTCCGTCGACGATGCTGCCTTCCTCTACGTCGCCCACGACGTCGGCCCCCGCGCCATCAGCCCGAAGGTGACGGGCGTCGTGCAGCCCAAGAGCTGGTTCATCGACTTCTCGCTGGTGTCGATGCAGTAGTGAGCTGCTAGCAACGTACTCGCTGCACCCTCTCCCCTTGTGGGAGAGGGTGGCTTCGCTTCAGCGAAGCCGGGTGAGGGGTCTCTCTCCGCGAGCGACCCTCTCCCTCATTCGATAACGCTGTATCTGCGGATAGATACCCCTCATCCGGCGCGCTGATCGCGCGCCACCTTCTCCCACAAGGGGAGAAGGAAGAAAGAAGACCAGTGCTCGCCTATATCGCTCGCCGTATCGTCTATGTCATTCCGATCGTCATCAGCGTGGCGCTGGTGTGCTTTCTGCTCGTGCACATCACGCCGGGCGATCCGCTGGTTGCCGTGCTGCCGGCCGACGCCTCGCAGGAGCTTGCGGCACAGCTCCGCGCCGCCTACGGCTTCGATCGTCCGCTGCCGGTGCAGTTCGGGCTTTGGCTGCTGCGTGCCCTTCACGGCGATCTCGGCAATTCCATCGCGACGGGGCGCCCGGTGCTCGCCGAGGTCATGCGCGCGGTCAGCAACACCGTCACGCTCGCGATTGCGGCCGCCATCATCGGCTTTACGATGGGCATCCTGCTCGGCCTGATCGCCGGCTATTTCCGCGAGACCTGGATCGACAAGGTCGCGACCTCCTTCGCCATCGCCGGCGTCTCGGTGCCGCATTACTGGCTCGGCATGGTGCTCGTCATCATCTTCTCGGTGCAGCTGAACTGGCTGCCCGCGGTCGGCGCCGGCCCGAACGGCTCCAACTCCTGGGCCTGGGACTGGGCGCATCTGAAATATCTGGTGCTGCCGGCGATCACGACCTCGGTAATCCCGATGGGCATCGTCACCCGCACCGTGCGCGCGCTGACCGGCGACATCCTCTCGCAGGATTTCGTCGAGGCGCTGCGTGCAAAAGGCCTGCACGAAACCGGCGTGTTTCGCCACGTCATCAAGAATGCCGCGCCGACCGCGCTTGCGGTGATGGGGCTTCAACTGGGTTACATGCTTGGCGGCTCGATCCTGATCGAGACCGTATTCTCCTGGCCGGGCTCGGGCTTCCTGCTCAACTCGGCGATCTTCCAGCGCGACCTGCCGCTGCTGCAGGGCACGATCCTGATCCTGGCGCTGTTCTTTGTCTTCCTCAATCTGCTGGTCGACATCGCGCAAGCCGCGATCGACCCGCGCATCAAGCGGGGCTAGCCGATGAACCCTGCTGTCACGCCAACGGTGCGCTCCCTCCCCCGCCGGCGGGGGAGGCACAGGCGGCCTTCGGCCGCCGTCCTTAGAAAGGACGCCGATGCGAAGCATCGGCTATCGGAGAGGGTGTCTCCTCAATCGAGAACCCCCAAGAGGAGAAAACCCTCACCCGGCGCGTTGCGCCGACCTCTCCCGCAAGCGGGAGCGGTGCACTGCCTCCTTGGCTGGCACCGATCGAACCAACATGTTCCGGGAGCTAGCCGATGAGCGAGCTTCCGTTGTCCGCCACCGCCGATGCCGCGCTCCAGGCCGCGCCCGCGACCAAGGCGCGCGGCTATTGGGCGACCGTCGGTCGCCGCATCGCCCGCGACAAGGTCAGCATGGCCTGCGCGCTGGTGCTGCTGCTGATCTTCCTGTCCGCGGTGCTCGCGCCGTGGCTCGGACTTGAAGATCCCTACAAGGGTTCGATGATCCGCCGCCTCCGCCACATCGGCACAGCAGGCTATCCGCTCGGCACCGACGAGCTCGGTCGCGACATGCTCGCGCGGCTGATCTATGGCGGGCGGCTGTCGCTGGTCATCGGCATCCTGCCCGTGATCCTCGCCTTCTGCATCGGCACCTCGCTCGGCCTCGTCGCCGGCTATGTCGGCGGCAAGCTCAACACCGCGATCATGCGCACGATCGACGTGTTCTACGCCTTTCCCTCCGTACTGCTGGCGATCGCGATTTCCGGTGCGCTCGGTGCCGGCATCCTCAACTCCATCGTGTCGCTGACGGTCGTGTTCGTGCCGCAGATCACCCGCGTCGCCGAAAGCGTCACCACCGGCGTGCGCAACATGGATTTCGTCGAGGCCGCGCGCGCCTCCGGCGCAGGGCCCTTCACCATCATGCGGGTGCACATCCTCGGCAATGTCTTGGGTGCGATCTTCGTCTATGCGACCAGTCTCATTTCGGTCTCGATGATTTTGGCCGCAGGTCTCTCCTTCCTCGGTCTCGGCACAAAACCGCCGGAGCCGGAATGGGGCCTGATGCTGAACACGCTCCGCACTGCGATCTACGTCAATCCGTGGGTTGCCGCGCTGCCGGGCGCGATGATCTTCGCGGTCTCGATCTGCTTCAACCTACTCTCGGACGGCCTGCGTAGCGCCATGGACATCAGGAACTAGGCCATGAGCGAGACCAACATATCCGTCGAAATGCTGGAGCCGGTCGAGGACGTTGGTGGCGTCGCGCAGCCGCTGCTGCAGGTCAACGGCCTGACCAAGCATTTTCCGGTTCGCGGCGGATTGTTCGCGGCCAAACGCACCGTGCGCGCGGTCGACAACGTCTCCTTCTCGGTCGCGAAGGGTGAGACTGTCGGCATCGTCGGCGAATCCGGCTGCGGCAAGTCGACCACCGCGCGGCTGCTGATGCATCTGATGCCGCGCGATACCGGCGACATCATCTATGACGGCATGACCGTCGGCCAGTCGCTGTCATTGCGCGAGCTGCGCCGCGGCATGCAGATGGTGTTCCAGGACTCCTATGCCTCGCTCAATCCGCGCCTGACGATCGAGGAATCGATCGCGTTCGGCCCGAAAGTGCACGGCATGGCGGATGGAACGGCCCGGGCGCTGGCTCGCGAGCTGCTCGGCAAAGTCGGCTTGCGGCCGGAAAACTTCGCCAACCGCTATCCGCACGAGATCTCCGGCGGCCAGCGTCAGCGCGTCAACATCGCGCGTGCGCTGGCGCTGTCGCCGCGACTGGTGATTTTGGACGAAGCCGTTTCCGCGCTCGACAAATCCGTCGAGGCACAGGTGCTCAATTTGCTCGCCGACCTCAAGCGCGAGTTCGGCCTGACCTATCTCTTCATCAGCCACGACCTCAACGTCGTCCGCTACATCTCAGACCGTGTGCTGGTGATGTATCTCGGCGAGGTGGTCGAGCTCGGTCCGGTCGACCAGGTCTGGGACAACCCTGCGCATCCCTATACGCGCGCGCTGCTTGCCGCGATGCCGTCCTCGGACCCGGATCGTCGCACCGAAAAACCGCCGATCACCGGCGATCCGCCCAATCCGATCGATCCGCCCCCGGGTTGCCGCTTCCACACCCGCTGCGCGTTTGCGGAGCCGCTCTGCGCAAATGCAGCACCAAAGCTCACGGCCGTCGATAGAATGGGCCACGAGGCCGCGTGCTACATGGCGATTCCGGGTTCAGGCCATAGCCGCGCGCCCGCAGAGGAAACAGCATGACAAGACCGACACCGAAAGAGATCAAGCCGATCGCGCAAGTCGCGGGCGTTCCTGTCGATGACGAGATCGCAACGCGCATCTCCAACTCCATCGGGCCCGCCTTCGAAGGTTTTGAAGCCATCGCCGGCACGCTGCCGTTCGATCTCGAGCCCTCGCTCTATCCGATCGCGCAGACGCAGAAGGTGTCGAAATGAGCCGTGAGCCTGCATTGATGACGCTCACCGAGGTCGCGCGCGCGATCGCGATGAAGCAGGTGTCCTCGCATGAGGTGACGCGCGCGCTGCTGCACCGCATCGCGCAGTGGCAGCCGCATCTCAACGCCTTCATGTCGGTTGAAGCCGAGTCCGCGTTGAAGGCCGCCGAGGCCGCCGATGCCGAGCTCGCCAAGGGCAATGTCCGCGGACCGCTGCACGGCGTGCCGCTCGCGCACAAGGACATGTATTACGACGCCGGCCACGTCTCGACCTGCGGTTCGCTGATCCGGCGCGATTTCGTGCCGACCGTCTCGTCGACGGCCTTGCAGCGCCTGAAGGATGCCGGCCAGGTCCGCCTCGGCACGCTGCATCTGGCCGAATTCGCCTATGGACCGACGGGGCACAACGCCCATTACGGTCCGGTGCGCAATCCCTGGAACGTCGCTCACATCACCGGCGGCTCGTCCTCCGGCTCAGGCTCGTCGGTCGCGGCGCGCCTGACGTTCGCGGCGCTCGGCTCCGACACTGGCGGTTCGATCCGCATGCCCGCGCATTTCTGCGGCGTCACCGGGCTGAAGACCACCGTCGGCCGCGTCAGCCGCGCCGGTGCTATGCCGCTGTCGCAATCGCTCGACACCGTCGGTCCGCTCGCCCGCACCGCGGAAGACTGTGCGCTGCTGCTGGCGCTGATGGCCGGTCTCGATCCCGCGGATTCGACCACCAGTCATGAGCCGCTGTCCGACTATGTCGGCGCCACCAAGGGGTCGCTCAAGGGCCTGAAGATCGGCGTGCCCGCGTCCTTCTATGTCGACGATCTCGACAGCGAGGTCGCGCGCGTGCTGGACGAGACCATCGCGGTGCTCAAGCGCGAGGGCGCCGATATCGTCACCGTCGAGCTGCCGGACCAGCGGCAATTGTCCGCGGCAAGCCAGCTTGTGCTCGCGGCCGAAGCGGCCGCCTTCCACAAGCGCTGGATGATCGAGCGGCCGCAGGATTACGGCCCGCAGGTCCTGATGCGGCTTCAGAACGGTCTCGCCGTTCCCGCCATCACCTATCTCGAAGCCATGCGCTGGCGTGGCCCCGCACTCGCCGCGCACAATGCAGCCGCGGCTGGTGTTGACGCGATCATCGCGCCGGCATCGCCGGTGCCGGCACCGACGATCGACGAGAGCGACGTCGGTGGCGGTCCGAACGCGCCGGCCATGGTGCAGCGGCTGACGCTGTTCACCCGCCCGGTGAATTTTCTCGGCCTGCCGTCGCTCACCATTCCCTCCGGCTTCACCAGAAGCGGCCTGCCGGTCGGCATGCAGCTGATCGGCCGCTCCTTCGATGAAGCGACCTTGCTCACCATCGGCGCCGCCTTCCAGCGCGTCACCGACTACCACGACCGGGTACCCAAACTGCCGTCATGACAAAGCTCGTCGACATCTCAGGCCTCAATATCCGCTTCACCGGGGAGCGCACGGTCTATGCCGTGAACGATCTCAGTCTCTCGCTCGGTGACGGCGAGGTGCTGGGCCTGCTCGGCGAGTCCGGTTCCGGCAAGAGCGTGACCCTGCGTGCGCTGATGCGGCTGCTGCCGAAGAAGCGCACGCAGATCACGGGCAAGGTCGACGTGATGGGCCGCGACGTGCTCGCCATGAACGACGAGGAGCTGTCGTCGTTCCGCGGCCAGACCGTGTCGATGATCTTTCAGGAGCCCGCGCTCGCGCTCGATCCGGTCTACACTATCGGCGCGCAGATCGCCGAAAGCGTCGTGCGCCATGAAGGCAAGAGCTTTGCGGAAGGGCGGGCGAGGGCGCTCGAAATGCTCGAGGTCGTGCGGGTTCCCTCCGCAAAGCGCAGGCTCGATGCCTATCCGCACGAGATGTCCGGCGGCATGCGCCAGCGCGCGATGATTGCCCTGGCGCTCGCCTGCCGTCCCAAGATCTTGCTTGCGGACGAGCCGACCACCGCGCTCGATGCCACCGTGCAGATCCAGATCCTGCTGCTGCTGCGCGAGCTGCAGCGCGAGTTCGGCATGTCCGTCATCTTCGTCACCCACGACATTGGTGTTGCGATCGAGATCTGCGACCGCGTTGCGGTGATGTATGCCGGCCAGATCGTGGAGCAGGGCACGCTCCGCGACATCGTCCGCACGCCGGTTCACCCCTACGCCAAGGGCCTGCTCGCCTCCACCATCCACGGCGCCAAGCGCGGCGCCCGGCTGGAAACCATCCCCGGCACCCCGCCCTCGCTGGCCGACAAGCCGAACAACTGCTCCTTCGCCCCCCGCTGCAAGCTCGCCGAGTCGCGATGCTTGGAGCAGCTGCCTGCGAATGTCGAGGTAGGGCCGGGTAGGGCGGCGAGATGCGTGCTGGCCGAGCCGGTGGGAGCGACGTAACCGGTGGGCTCCCTCGCCCCGCTCTTGCGGGGAGAGGGCTGGGGTGAGGGCCTCTCTCCGCGGATGAGATTGTCGAGGGACCTGTATCCCCTCACCCGGATCGCAAGGGCGATCCGACCTCTCCCCGCAGGCGGGGAGAGGTGAAGAGCCCCGCGCACATCTTCAGAATCCCTCTACGACAACACCGACTTGTCACAGTTCACCTCGCACCACCGGCCAACTGCACCCCTACTGTGCATGGGGTTGTTTTCGACATTTTTGTTTCGGCAGCCGCAATTCGGTCGCGGGGAACAGCATTCAGACCCCGTTCATCCCGGTTCCCGTTCCATGCCGCATTCCTGGGAGAGGGACCTCATTTATGTACATTTCGAACGAAGGCCTGCTCGTCATCCTGTTTGTCGGCCTGATCGCCGGCTGGCTGGCCGGAAAGATCGTGCGGGGCGCCGGGTTCGGCATCATTGGCGACATCGTGATCGGCATCGCCGGCGCGCTGGTGGCGAGCCTCTTGTTTCCAAAACTGGGTATCCGCCTCGGCACCGGGCTCGTGTCCGAGATCATTTATTCCGCCATCGGCGCCATCATCCTGCTCCTGGTGGTACGGCTGGTGCGCGGCGGCGGCCGGTTCTAGCGTCACATTGGCTCGGTGAGCCAGAACTTTCGCCTCTCCCCCGCTGGGGAGAGGCCGCGATGTCTGCTATAAAAAGCCGCAAAGACTGTGAAATACCGGACTTGCGTGCGAGGCCGTCAGGGGTTGATGTGCCCATCAGGGTTCTGGATTAAATCGGCTGCGCTGGTTGCAGGGGAATACGATGTTAATCCGGGTCGAGTACCCCTGAACCGCCTGTGAAATCGGGGGCTCTGGCCCCTCATCTGAAAGAGATCAGACTGATGGCAGCCGTACCTGGCGTCCGCCGTTCAGAGCTCGGTGACGCCTTGCGTGCTTGTCGCACGGCGTTCGTCGGCGTCGGCTTGATGAGCTGCATGATCAACCTGCTCTATCTGACCGGGTCGATCTTCATGCTGGAGGTCTACGACCGGGTTCTGCCGAGCCGGAGCGTTCCGACGCTCGTCGGCCTGATCATCCTCGCTGGCTTCCTCTATATGGCGCAGGGCGTGCTCGACATGATCCGAAACCGGATCCTGGGGCGGGTCGGCACCGCGCTGGACGAGGCCCTCAACAAGCGCGTGTTCGACACCATCGTGCGCCTGCCGCTCCTGGTCGGCAGCCGCAACGAGGGCCTGCAGCCGCTGCGCGACCTCGACAATGTCCGCTCCTTCCTCGGTGGCATGGGTCCGAGCGCGTTCTTCGACCTGCCCTGGCTGCCGCTCTATCTCGCGATCTGCTTCGCCTTCCACGTCATGATCGGCGTGACCGCCTTGGTCGGCGCCATCATCCTGGTCGGACTGACGCTGGTCACCGAATTCCTCTCCCGCCAGCCGGCGAAGGAGGCGATGGGCCTTGCCGCCCAGCGCAACGATCTCGCCGCCTCCAGCCGGCGCAACGCCGAAGTCATGGTCTCGATGGGCATGACCGGCCGGATGAACCAGCGCTGGAGCGAGGCCAACGAAAAATACCTCGACGGCAACCAGCGTGCGAGCGACGTCGCCGGCGGTCTCGGCGCGGTCGCAAAAGTGCTGCGCATGATGCTGCAATCGGCCGTGCTCGCGGTCGGCGCCTATCTCGTCATCCACCAGGAGGCGACCGCCGGCATCATCATCGCCGGCTCGATCCTCTCCGCCCGCGCGCTCGCGCCGGTCGATCTCGCCATCGCGCACTGGAAATCCTTTGTCGCGGCTCGTCAGAGCTGGCAGCGCCTCACGCGCCTGCTGGAGCAGATGCCGCCGCAGACGATGCCGACCCAGTTGCAGGCGCCCACCAGTCGTCTGTCGGTCGAGGGCATCTCCATGGTGCCGCCCGGCGATCAGCGCCTCATCGTGCAGGACGTCAGCTTCGCGCTCACCGCCGGCAATGGCCTCGGCGTGATCGGGCCGAGCGGGTCCGGCAAATCGTCGCTGATCCGCGCGCTGGTCGGCGTCTGGCATCCGGTCCGTGGCAAGGTGCGGCTCGACGGCGCTGCGCTCGACCAGTGGGCCTCCGACATGCTCGGCCGCCACATCGGCTATCTGCCGCAGGACGTCGAATTGTTCGGCGGCACCATCGCGCAGAACATCAGCCGTTTCGATCCCGAGGCCACCTCTGACGGCATCATTTCCGCGGCGAAGGAAGCCGGCGTGCACGAGATGATCATCAAGATGCGCGAGGGCTACAACACGCAGGTCGGCGAGCAGGGCACCGCGCTCTCCGCGGGCCAGGCGCAGCGCGTGGCGCTGGCGCGCGCGCTCTACGGCAACCCGTTCCTGATCGTGCTCGACGAGCCCAACTCCAATCTCGACACCGAGGGCGACGAGGCGCTGACCCGCGCGATCCGCAGTGCGCGCGAGCGCGGCGCCATCGTCATCGTGGTGGCGCATCGCCCGATCGGCGTCGAGGCGGTCGACCAGATCCTGGTGCTGCGCGACGGCCGCATGCAGGCGTTCGGGCCGAAGGAGCAGGTGCTTGCCCAGGTGCTTCAGCCGCGCGTGACGCCGCCGGCACCGATCAAGATCGTCAGCGAAGGCGGAGTGCCCAAGTCATGAGCACGATGGCTATCGGCGGCGGAAAGCCCGCCGCGAAGAGGACCGTCCGGGATTCCATCAGGTTTCACCTGATGCTCGGACTGGCCATCGTGGCGGCCCTCGTCGTCGGCCTCGGCGGCTGGGCCTCGACGGTGCAGATCTCGGGGGCCCTGATCGCACCGGGCCAGGTCGTGGTCGAATCCAACGTCAAGAAGGTGCAGCATCCGACCGGCGGCGTGGTCGGCGAGCTGCGCGCCCGCGACGGCGACGTGGTCAAGTCCGGCGACATCGTGGTACGGCTCGACGACACCGTCACCAAGGCGAATCTCGCCATCGTCACCAAGAATCTCGACGCCGCGCTGGCGCGCGCGTCTCGGCTCCAGGCCGAGCAGCGCGCGCTCGACAAGATCGAGTTTCCGCAACCGCTGCTCGATCGCACCAACGAGCCCGACGTCAAGACGCTGCTCTCCGCCGAAACCAAGCTGTTCGACGTCCGCGTCAACGGCCGCGCCGGCCAGAAGGCGCAGCTCCGCGAGCGCATCCAGCAGCTCAACGAGGAGATCGAGGGCCTCTCCGCGCAGGAGAAGGCCAAGGACAGGGAAATCGTCCTGGTGCAGCAGGAGCTCACCGGCGTGCGCGATCTCTACGAGAAGCACCTGGTGCAGATCTCGCGCCTGACCACGCTCGAGCGCGACAGCGCCCGCCTCAACGGCGAGCGCGCGCAATACATCGCATCGCGCGCGCAGGCCAAGGGCAAGATCACCGAGACCGAGCTTCAGATCATCCAGGTCGACAAGGACATGGTGAGCGAGGTCTCCAAGGACCTGCGCGAGACCAACGACAAGATCGGCGAGCTGATCGAGCGCAAGGTCGCGGCCGAGGATCAGCTTCGCCGCGTCGACATCCGCGCGCCGCAGGACGGCATGGTGCTGCAATCGACGGTGCATACCGTCGGCGGCGTCGTCACCGCCGGCGATGCCCTCATGCTGATCGTGCCGCAGGCGGACGATCTGCAGGTCGAGGCCAAGGTCAATCCTGTCGATATCGACAAGCTCCAGATCGGCCAGAAGACGCTGCTGCGCCTGTCCGCGTTCAACCAGCGCACCACGCCCGAGCTCAACGGCGTCGTCAGCCGCGTTTCACCCGACGTCACCACCGACCAGCGCACCGGCCAGAGCTACTACACCATCCGCGTGTCGATGTCCCCGGAAGAGGTCGCCAAGCTCGGCGACTCCAAGCTGATCCCCGGCATGCCGGCGGAAGCCTTCGTCCAGACCGGCGACCGCACCATGCTGTCCTATCTGATGAAGCCGCTGCACGACCAGCTGATGCGGGCATTCCGCGAGAAGTGACGCACGAAAGCGCGTCATCCCGGAGCGCGCCGCACACTTGCTGTCATCGCCCGGCTTGACCGGGCGATCCAGTATTCCAGAGGCGGCTGTGATTGAACCGGGACGCCGCGGCGTACTGGATGCCCCGGTCAAGCCGGGGCGTGACAGTGGAGCGTGTGGTTCGCAAACCGCCCTTCGCTGACGATTGCCATCGTTCTTTGCTATAGTTCGACTCAGGCCCAGCAACCCGGCGGTCGAACAATGCAATCCCCACCCTCCATCGCCACCAAATCCTTCACCGATGTCGTCCTCGCCGTCGCCCGCCTCGAGGAAATCTACGAGCGCAACACGAAATTCCTGCGCGACCGGTTCGAGGCCTATGTCAACGGCGAGGCGATCACGACGCGGGTGCGGGCCTATTATCCCTTCGTCCGCCTCACCACCGCGACGCATGCGCGGCTGGACTCGCGTCTCGCCTACGGCTTCGTCGCCGGCCCCGGCGTGCACGAGACCAGCGTCACGCGGCCGGATCTGTTCCGCGCCTATCTCACCGAGCAGATCGGATTGTTGATCCAGAACCACGGCGTTCCCGTCGAGATCGGCGAATCCGCCGAGCCGATCCCGATCCACTTCGCCTACCGCCGCGACATCAACATCGAAGCCGCAATCACCACCAGCGAGAATTCCCTTGTGACGCGATCGCTGCGCGATGCGTTCGACGTGCCCGACCTCGCCACCATGGACGATTCGATCGCCGACGGCACTTTCGAGCTTCAGCCGGGCGCGCCCGAGCCGCTGTCCCTGTTCCGGGCTGCCCGCGTCGATTATTCGCTGCGGCGGCTCTATCACTACACCGGCACCGATCCCGAGCATTTCCAGAATTTCGTGATCTTCACCAACTACCAGTTCTATGTCGATGCCTTCGCGCAGCTCTGCCAGCAGCGGCTGCAGTCCGGCGAAGCCGGCCTCGAAGCCTTCGTCGCGCCCGGTAACGTGATCACCGGCAGCGGCGGCGCAACGAGTGGGGTGGCGCCTGCCCGCGCGCCGCAGATGCCGGCGTTCCATCTGGTCGCGCCTGGCTATCGCGGCATCACCCTGATCAACATCGGCACCGGCCCGTCGAACGCGCGCAACGTCACCGACCATGTCGCAGTGCTGCGCCCGCATGCCTGGCTGATGCTCGGCCATTGCGCAGGCCTGCGCAACACGCAGCGGCTCGGCGACTACGTGCTCGCCCACGGCTATGTGCGCGAGGACCACGTGCTCGACCGCGAGCTGCCGCTCTGGGTGCCGATCCCGGCACTGGCCGAGATGCAGGTCGCGCTCGAACAGGCGGTCGAGGACGTCACCGGCCTCGAAGGTTTCGAGCTGAAGCGCCTGATGCGCACGGGCACCGTTGCGAGCGTCGACAACCGCAACTGGGAGATCTCGGGGCCCGAGGTGATCCGCCGCATGTCGCAGTCGCGCGCGGTCGCGCTCGACATGGAATCGGCCGCGATCGCCGCCAACGGCTACCGCTTTCGCGTTCCCTATGGCACGCTGCTGTGCGTCTCCGACAAGCCGCTGCATGGCGAGATCAAGCTCGCGGGCATGGCCAGCGAATTCTACCGCCGCCGCGTCGGCCAGCATCTCGAGATCGGCCTGAAGGCGCTGGAGCGGCTCAAGCAGCAGGAATCAGAACGGCTGCATTCGCGAAAGCTCCGCAGCTTCGCCGAAGTCGCGTTCCAGTAAGGACAACAGAACTGCCGTTCGAACGCTGACGTCTCCGTGAGCGCAGCGCCCCGGAATATCGCCGCCAAGGCAGGGTTACGTTGTCAGGGGCCGCTTGAACAGCACAGGAGACGGAGATGTTCGCGAAGATGATCAAACTCGTCACGCTGGGTACATTTGCGGCAGCGCTGCTGGGCTCGCCGGCGTTTGCCGCGGGCGGAGGCGGAGGCGGGGGAGGCGGCGGTAACGGCTCCACCGATCCCTATGCCGGCGCCTATTCGGATCAGAGGCCGCAGCCAACCTATCCGAAGCGCCCGGGCACCAAGGCAACCCAGAAAGGCAAGAAGCCGAACAACCAGTCCAGCATCGGCGATCCCGCATTCGCGGCCGGCTACCGCGTCGCCTATGACACCATCTACGAACGCAACGACTATGCGGCTGCGATCGCGCAATTGAAGTCGCTTGGCCATGACGACCATCCGAACGTCGCCAATCTCATCGGCTATTCCTACCGCAAGCTTGGCGACTACGAGCAGTCGCGGGTCTGGTACGAGCGCGCATTGAAGGCAGATCCGAACCACGTATTGACGTGGCAGTATTACGGATTGTGGCAGCTCGAGCGGGGCAACCGCGAGCAGGCGCTCTATCATCTCAGCCGGATTGCTGCCATCTGCGGGACGGATTGTGAGGAGTATCGATCGCTGGCCGCGGCACTCGACAAGCCGACCGGCACGGCGCTCGCCTACTGACGTTGGGGAGCAGCCGTCGACAGGCGCCGTATGGCGGCCATGTTCTTCAGCGCGGATGGTGACAAGGCGTCAGATTTTCAGCATTGTCCGGTTCGGGGGCGCGAACGGAACAATTGGATGCCGCTGACGCGCGACAAGATAATCGGCCATGACCTTGAACGGCTGGCCTTTCGCTTCACCATGACCGGTGAAGGCGGCGCCGTGCAGTGCCAGATCAGCGACGCCGCGATGGACGAGCTCGCGGGGATGCAAGGCACCGAAAGCAGCGCGCGCCAGGCGCAGTTTCTGTCCCTACGCGAAACCATCGAGCGGATCGCATCGGACCTCTATGATGAGGCGCCGCGGGTGCAGGGATATGTCGTGCGGATTTTCATGCGGAATTTGGGGAGGTAGTGTCGCCCCATATTCCGCTGTCATGCCCCGCCTTCGCGGGGCATGACAGCAACGATGTGGCAAGACCGTCCGATTCACTTAACCGGCGGCAGCGTTCACCCCTCCAGTTTCCGCAACAACAGCTTCAGCGCTGTGGCAGCAAACACCTGCATGTTCGCAAGCCGGTCGTTGCTGCCCGTCTCCAGCGTGATCACTTCCGCCGCGGGGCCGGCGACGGCCATGCAACTGTGCCCGGCGGCGTCGCCGTAGCGGTTGCCGGTGGGGCCCGCGGCGCCGGTTTCGGACAGGCCCCAGTCGCAGCCGAAGCGGCTGCGCATCCGTTCGGCGAGGAGGCTCGCATAAGGCTCCGACGAGGAGCGAAAGCCCTTCATTCCTTCGTCCGAAATATCCATCAGCACGCGCCTGGCATCGCGGGTGTAGACCACGGTGCCGCCGAGGAAATAGGCGGAGGCGCCGGGCACCGCGAGCAGGCTGGCCGAGATCAGGCCGCCGGTCGAGGATTCAGCCACCGCAATGGTCTGTTTGCGCGCGATTAGTCGGGCCGCGACCTGTTCCGCAATGCCGACGAGCTCTTTCATCCCTTTAACCTCTCAGTCCTCGCAACGGAGCTGTGCCTTCCTAGCATATGACAGCGGCCTTGGCCGAGTTGCGGGCGACGGGCAGGCCTGCTTGAATGGTGGACAAGACAAAACGTGACGAGGAAACGTGAAGGAGACGTGATGGCGTCCCTGATCGCCGGCGGGGTGGATTGCGACGTGCATCCGGCCGTGCCGCATCTGACCAGCCTGCTGCCGTACCTGAATGACTATTGGCGCGATCAGGTGACGACGCGCGGCATGGTCGATCTTGTCTCGCAATCCTATCCGCAGAATTCGCCGATCGTGGCGCGTCCTGATTGGCGGCCGGAAACGGGCAAGCCCGGCGCAAGCCTGGATGACATGCAGCGCCATCTGCTCGATCCGTTCCAGCTCACATACGCCATCTGCAATCCTCTCTACGGCGTGCAGATGGTGTTTTCGGAAGATTTGCAGGCCGCCTTCTGCCGCGCGTTGAACGAGTGGCTGGTGAAGGAATGGCTCGATCGCGATTCACGGCTGCGTGGCTCGATCGTGATCCCCACGCAAAGTGTCGAGAAAGCCGTCGCCGAGATCGAGCGTTGCGCGCAGGATCGCCGCTTCGTGCAGGTGCTGATGCTGGTCATGGGCGACACGCCGCTCGGCAAGCGCGCGCTGTGGCCGATCTACGAGGCGGCGGAACGGCTCCAACTGCCCGTCGGGATTCACGCCGGTTCCGCCTATCACAATCCACCGACTGCCGTGGGCTGGGGTTCCTATCACATCGAGGATTATGTCGGTCAGGCCCAGGCGTTCCAGACCCAACTCACCAGCCTGATCGTCGAGGGCGTGTTCGCCAAATATCCGCGGCTGAAAATGGTGATGCTCGAATCCGGCGTCTCCTGGATCTCCCCCTTTCTCTGGCGCCTGCACAAGTTCTGGCGCGGAGTGCGAATGGAGACGCCATGGGTCGATCGCGCGCCGCTCGACATTGTGCGCAGCAACATCCGGTTCTCTCTACAGCCATTTGATGCGCCGCCGGAACCTGAGACATTAATTCGCCTGTTTGATCATATGCAGTCCGACGAATTGGTTCTATTCTCCACGGACTATCCGCACTGGCAATTCAACGGCCAGGACGCGCTGCCCGAGGGCCTCACCCCCGATCTCGTGCGCAAGATCATGATCGAAAATCCGCATGCGACCTATCCCCGCCTGACTTAGCCCGCTGCCAAAGGAGGCAAGGCGATGAATGTCCAATTCCGCGAGAGCACCGAAGCCGCTTCCCCACTGACCGTCAAAACCGCAATCGCGGACTGCGACATCCATCCGGCACGCGCAACCCGGACTGAGCTTTATCCTTATCTGGCCAAACGCTGGCAGCATCATCTCGAAGTCTACGGCGTCCATGCCTATCAGGGCATGATGGAAGGCCCGCCCTATCCGAAGGCCCAGCCCAACGCATCGCGCCGCGACGCCTATCCGCCGGAAGGCGGACCGCAGGGCTCTTCGTTGTCCTTCATGCAGAAGCAGCTGCTCGATCCCAACAACGTGGAACTCGGCGTGCTCAATCCGCTCAACACCGGGCAGGGCATCCGCAATCACGAGCTCTCGGCGGCGCTGTGCTCGGCGATCAACGACTGGCAGATCGACAAATGGACCAGCAAGGACAGGCGTCTGAAGGCGTCCATTGTCGTCGGCAATGAGGACGGCCTGTCGGCCGCCGCCGAAATCCGCGAGCGCGCCGGCGACAAGAATTTCGTGCAGGTGCTGCTGCTCAGCCGCAACGTCGAGCCGCTCGGCCAGCGCCGTTACTGGCCGATCTATCAGGCCGCGGAAGAGGCTGGCCTTCCCGTCGGCGTGCACGCTTTCGGCTTCGGCGGCAATCCGATCACGCCGTCCGGCTGGCCTTCCTATTACATCGAGGAGATGGTGGGCCACTCGCAGTGTCAGCAATCGGCGCTGGCGAGCCTTGTCTTGGAAGGCGTGTTCGAGCGCTTTCCGAAGCTGAAGATGGTGATGATCGAGGCCGGCTTCGGATGGGCCCCGTCGCTCGCCTGGCGGCTCGACAAGGTCTGGCACCGGCTGCGCAGCGAAGTGCCGCATGTGAAGCGGCCGCCCTCGGAATATATCCGCGAGCAGGTGTGGTGGACCACGCAGCCGATGGAGGACCCGGAGCGGCGCGAGGACCTGTTCGACGTCATCAAATGGATCGGCTGGGACCGTCTGCTGTTCGCAACCGACTATCCGCATTGGGACTACGACGATCCGTCGCGCGTGCTGCCGGCGGGCGTCAGCGACACCAACCGCGAAGCGTTCTATCTCGGCAATGCGCGCAAGCTCTATGGGATTGCCGCATGATCCGGAAAAGTGTGAAGCGGTTTTCCCTCGCGACAAGCGCGGAACGCGTTTGCGCGGAGATTATGCGGAAGACATAAGCATGGCGCGGCACGTGATTGCGGCGGTGGACGAGCTTCCGCCGGGCACGCGAAAATTTCTGGAGATCGACGGACGGCCGATCGCGGTCTTCAACATCAAGGGCGAGTATTTCGGCCTGATGAACCGCTGCCCGCATCAGGGCGCGGCGCTGTGCGAGGGCCCGCTGATCGGGCTCGCGCAGTCAAAGGATCCCGGCGAGATCGAGTACACCAAGCTCGGCGAGATCATCCGCTGCCCCTGGCACGGTTGGGAGTTCGACATCCGCACCGGACAGTCCTATTGCGACCCCCGCCGCTTCCGCGTGAAGGCCTATCAGGCCCATGTCGAGCCGGGCGCGAGCGTGGTGAAGGGGCCGTATGTCGCCGAGACTGTCACGGTGAAGATCGAGAGCGACTACGTGGTGGTGGAGCTCTAGCTCCGCTTACCCTCCCCTGGAGGGGCAGGGTCGATCGCGCGCAGCGCGAGCGGGGTGGGGTGATCTCTCCCCACGGGCAGCGTTCGACGCGAAGGGACCTTCACCCCACCCCGTCTCACATTTTCGCTCCGCTCAATGTGAGCCGACCCTCCCCCTCTAGGGAGGGTAAGAGGCGATGATGATCGAAGTGACTATCAATGCCCCGCAACCGGCTCCGCCGCCGTATCGTACGTCGGCACAACCTTGCCGCCGCCGCGATACACGACCAGCGCGGCGATGATGCCGAGCGCCGCCGCGAACATCAGCCAGAGACCGGGGGCGGCCTTGTTGCCGGTGTAGTCGATCAGCAAGGTCGAGGCGAACGGCGTGAACGTGCCGAACAGCGCGGCGGCGAGCGCGAAGGCGAGCGAGAAGCAGGTGGTCCGCACATGCGCGGGCACGATCTCGACCAGCGCGCCGAGCATGGTGCCGCTGTACATGCCGAAATAGAACGAGAACATCATCTCGACGGCGAGCAACTTGCCAAACGTCGGCGCGGCCACCAGCCAGGACAGCGCCGGGTAGGCGGTGACGAGCGCGAGGCAGGCGATGCCGATCAGCACCGGCTTGCGGCCGATGCGGTCGGACAGCGCGCCGCCGACCGGATTCCAGAAGAAGTTGGTCACGGCGACGAGCAGCGTCACGAGCAGTGCGTCCTGCGTCGAGAGCTTCAGCACCGTCTTGCCGAAGGTCGGGGTGTACACGGTGACGAAGTAGAACGTCGTCGTGGTCAGGACCGCGATCATCATGCCGAGGATGACGATGCGCCAATTGGCGAACGCGGAGGCGAACACTTCGCTTGCGGTCGGATGCTTCTTCATGGCGAGGAAGGCCGGTGTCTCCTCGAGCGTCCGCCGCAGGAAGAAGATCAACGGAATGATCAGGCAGCCGACGAAGAAGGGAATTCGCCAGCCCCAGGCGGCCACGGTGTCGGCCGGCATCACCTCGGACAGGATGAAGCCGAGGATCGAGGCGACGAAGATCGCGACCTGCTGGCTCGACGACTGGAACGAGGTGTAGAAGCCGCGATTGCCGGGCGTGGAGATTTCCGCGAGATAAACCGAGACGCCGCCGAGTTCGACGCCGGCGGAGAAGCCCTGCAGCAGGCGGCCGATCAGCACGATGACGGGCGCCGCGATGCCGATGGTCGCATAGCTCGGGCAGAACGCGATCACGACGGTGCCGATGGCCATGATGCCGAGCGTGACGATCAGGCCCTGGCGGCGGCCGATGCGGTCGATGTAGGCGCCGAGCACGATCGCGCCGACGGGGCGCATCAAAGCGCCGAGCCAGAACACGCCGAAAGTATTGAGCAGCGACGCCGTCTCGTTGGTCGAGGGGAAGAACGCCTTGCCGATCGCGGCGGCATAGAAGCCGAACAGGAAGAAATCGAACTGCTCGAGAAAATTGCCGGAGGTGGCGCGCAGGATCGCGCCGATGCGCGACTTGATCTCGGGCGGATTGGTTGCTGGTCCAGCCATGTCGTTACTCCCCTGGAAGGCGCGGCCGGACCGGAACTCATTTCACGGCAACGCAGCCGATTGTCGGCTGCGACAATCTGTCCTACCCCTCTCGCGCGGCGCGCGGCGAGTCAATCGATTTCACCGGGGAAGCTGATGATTTTTCACGCTTTATTCTGCGTTGCAGCGATCATCCACTCGCGGAACGCGGCCAGCTTCGGCGGCTCGCGCCGGCCCTCCGGCGCGACCAGGTAGAAGCCGGCATCGGCCGGCAGCGCGATCTTGAAGGGCACCACGAGCCGGCCCTTGGCGATGTCGTCCTGGACGTAGGAGGTCCGGCCCATCGCCACGCCGATGCCGTCGATTGCGGCCTGGATGGTCATGAAGATCATGTCGAAGGTGATGCCGGGCTGCCTGGCGATGTCGCCGGGAAGGCCGGCCGCCGTCAGCCATAGCCGCCAGTCATCGCTGTTGGCATTGGAGGTGTGCAGCAGCGGATAGCCCCGGAGATCCTCAGGCTGGCGCAGCGGCTTGTCGCCGCGCAGCAGCGACGGACTGCACACCGGAAACAGCTCGTCCGCCATCAGCCAGTCGGCGCGCAGGCCCGGCCATTGACCGCGGCCATAGCGAATCGCGGCATCGACATTGTCGCGCTGGAAATCGACGAGGCTGGTCGAGGTGGTAATGCGGACGTCGATGCCGGGATGCTGCTCCTGGAAATCGGTCAGCCGCGGCAGCAGCCATTTCGCGGCGAGCGATGCCAACGTCGAGACGGTCAGTACCTTGTCGTCGTCCTTGCGCAGCAGCCGGTCGGTGGCGAGGCGGAGGTCGTTGAAGGCGGCGCGGACGCCCGGCAAATAGTCGCGCGCCTCCGGCGTCAGCGCCAGCGCGCGGTTCTGCCGGACGAACAGGCGGATGCCGAGCTCCTCCTCGAGCCGCCGGATCTGATGGCTGATCGCGGTCTGGGTCACGTTCAGCTCGGACGCGGCCAGCGTGAAGCTGAGATGGCGCGCGGCAGCCTCAAAGGCCCGCAATCCGTTCAGGGAGGGCAATCTGGCAGTCATCTGGCAGCAGCATGCATGACGTTATTTCATGCGAAGGGGTACAAATTGTCGTTTGTCGCAGCGCGGTGGCAAGCAGATATTAGCGGTCAAGTTAGCTCAAGGAGCTGAAAATGTCTACTTTGACCCACAATTCGATGACAAATCATCATGCGCCCGGCCTCATCCAGCAGATCGGCGAGACGCTTCACGTCTGGCACGAGCGCTACCGGACCCGCCGCGAACTGACCAACTGGACGGCCCGCGATCTCCACGACGTCGGCCTGTCCTGGACCGATATCGCCTACGAGGCTGACAAACCCTTCTGGCGGGCCTGATTGGCCGCCAGGCCGGCGCCGCCTGATCACAGGGGCGCCGGCGGTCCCTCTTTCCGCAGGGCTCGTGTCATGAGCACTCTTCGCCTGGAAGATCTGAAGCAATATTCGGACACGCTGCGTACCCGGCAGGGTGAGGCGATCAACGTTCGCTTCGTCGAGCCGCGCGACACCGAGGAGCTTCAGCACTATTTCCGCTCGCTCTCGACCCGCTCCCGCTACAACCGCTTCTTCGGTGCGATCAGCGAATTGCCGAAGGGCCTGCTGAGCGAATTCCTCGACGTTGGAGCGCGCGAGCGGTTCACTGTCGTCGCGACCAAGATGGTCGACGGCTTCGAGACCATCGTCGCCGAAGCGCGCTACGCCTTCCATGCCGAGACCTCGACACTCGAGTTCGGCCTGTCGGTCGACGACCGCTGGCAGGGCCACGGCATCGCCACCGCGCTGATGAAGAATCTCGAATGCCGCGCGGCAGCTCTCGGTGCCGAGCACATGTTCGGCGACACGCTGCGCTCCAACGAGACCATGATTTCGCTCGCCCGCAAATCCGGTTTCGCTTTCGTCAATCATCCCGACGACTGGAGGCTGGTGCGCTTCGACAAGGAGATCGCCGTCGCGCCGAAAGACATTCCCTGCGCGAGCTGGCGCCTCGCCGCCCTTTCCCGTCAGGCCGACAGCCCCTCAGCCTCGGCCTGACACCACTCCGAGCCCGGCCTGGTCATCCAGAGCCGGGCCTTTTTTTGCCCTCGCTCAAGCGCCGTCATTGGTGAAGTCGGTCGAGGTTGCGACGGATCGCCATCCCGCCAGCTCCCGCGCAACGAATGCGTTCTTCGCCTCGATCCGCTCCACCGTGTCGCTGCCGAGCGGCAACCGCAGCGGCGGGGTCTTGGCATCGACCAGCGTCAGGAAGGCCTGCGCCAGCTTGCGCGGATCGCCGCGCTGGCCGTGGTTGAATTCGGCGGCGTGAGCGCGGGTCTTGCCGACACTCTCGTGATAATCGTCGATCACCTGCGCGGTGCGCGACAGCGAGGTGTCGTCGAGGAAGTCGGTGCGGAAGAAGCCCGGCTCGACCACGGTGACCTTGATGCCGAGCGGCGCGACTTCGCCGGCCAGCGCTTCGCTGATCCCTTCGACCGCGAATTTGGTCGCGCCATAGACGCCCCAGCCGGGATAGCCGGTGTAGCCACCGACCGACGAGATGTTGATGACGTGGCCCGAGCGCTGGCGGCGCATATGCGGCAACACCGCGCGGGTGACACCGAGCAGGCCGAACACATTCGTGCCGAACAGCTTTTGCGTCTCCGCGCCGCTGGCCTCCTCGATCGCGCCGAGCAGGCCGTAGCCGGCATTGTTGACCAGGATATCGATGCGCCCGAAGCGCTTCGCGGCCTGGCCCGCCGCCTCATGCGCCTCGGCCTCGCTGGTGACGTCGAGCCGGGTCGCGAGCAGGCGCTCGTGGCTGCCGAGGCGCGCGGTGACAGTGGACGGATCGCGCGCCGTCGCGACCACCGCATCCCCGGCCTTCAAGGCGGCTTCGGCGATCAAGGCGCCAAATCCGCGGGATGCTCCTGTGATGAACCAGACACGCATGATGTTGCCCTTTCCATTTTGGTCCGACGATGTGCCGAGCCGATGGGCAAGGTGTAGCGGCTCGCCATAGCTGAGATAATCCGCTATATACTTTGCAAGCTACTGAGAAAAATTCATCAATGCGGATCGACCCGTCCGACCTCGCGACCTTCCTCGCCATCGCCCGCCACCGCAGTTTTCGCGCGGCGGCGACCGAACTCGGCGTCACGCCATCGGCGCTGTCCCACGCTTTGCGCAATGTCGAAGAGCGGCTCGGCCTGCGCCTCGTCAACCGCACCACCCGCAGCGTCGCGCTCACCGAGGCCGGCGAGCGGCTGTTTGCCCGCATCACGCCGGCCTTTCGCGACATCGACGACGCGCTCGAGGACCTCAACAATTTCCGCGGCAAGCCCGCCGGGACGCTGCGCTTCACCGCCGCGCGCCAGTCCGCGCAGCTGGTGCTGCTGCCGATCGTGACGCGCTTCCTGAAATCATTCCCCGATGTCAGCGTCGAGATCGTCATCAATGACGCCCTGATCGACATGGTCGCGGCCGGCTTCGATGCCGGCGTGCGCTTCGGCGAGACCATCGCCGCCGACATGATCGCGGTGCCGATCGGCCCGCGGCACCGATTTGCCGTGGTCGGCACGCCCGCGTTCTTCAAATCGCACAAGCCGCCAACCACGCCGCGCGACCTGAAAGGCCTGCCCTGCATCCGCTACCGCTTCACCTCCGGCGCGCTCTATCATTTGGAGTTCGAGCGCGGCGGCATCGAGCTCGCGATCGACGTCGCTGGACCGCTGACGATGAACGACCAGGATCTGATGGTCGATGCGGCGCTCGACGGCGCTGGGCTTGCCTATGTGTTCGAAGCGCAGGTCGAAGCGCTGCTCGTCAAGCGCAAGCTGGTTCGCGTGCTCGCCGACTGGTGCCCGGCCTATCCCGGCTTCTTCCTGTACTATCCAAGCCGCCGTCAATTGCCGGCAGCGCTGCGCGCGTTCGTGGATTTCGCGCGGGCGCCCGCCAAGTGACCCGGATCGAGCGACGTGTATCCCGTCATCCTGAGGTGCGATGCATGGGACGCAAGGCGTCTCATGGGGAGCCTCGAAGGATGAACGGCCCCGATACTCATGAAACGCGACTCGCAACCACAGCCGGGCCGTCGCCCTTCGAGGGCCGCGAAGGCGCGGCCACCTCAGGGTGATGGTCAGAGATTGTCGAATCCTGTTACTTCCCCGTAAACACGGCTTTTCGCTTCTCGATGAAGGCCTGCACGGCTTCCTTGTGATCGGCGGTCGTGGTCAGGCGGATCAGCCGTCCGGCTTCGTGGTCACGGGCGGTCTCGAAATCGAACAGCACGGCCTCGTCGAGATTGTCCTTCATGTAGCGCAGAGCCAGACGCGGGCCCTCGGCGAGCGACTTGGCCAGCGCAAAGGCTTCAGCCTGCAATTTGTCGTCGGGAACGACGCGGTTGACGAGGCCGATTGTCTCGGCGCGCGCGGCGTCGACGCGATCACCGGTGAACAGCAACTCGCGGGCCCGCGCCGTGCCGACCAGCCGGGTGAGCAGCCAGGCGATGCCGTAGTCGCCGCTCAGCGCGATGCGGGCGTAGCCGGTGGCGACGAAGGCCGATTGCGCGGCGATGCGGATGTCGCAGGCCATGGCAATGGCGAGCCCGGCGCCGACCGCAGGCCCCGGTAGCGCCGCGATGGTCGGCTTGCGTACCGACGCCAGCGCGCCGGTGAGCAGCCGCTGCCGTTCCTGGAGGTCGGCGACCTTGTCGTCGAAGGACATTTCAAGCTTCTTCGGGTCGCGATGCGCGCCCATGCCCTTGACGTTGCCGCCGGCACAGAAGGCCGCGCCCGCGCCGGTGATCAGAAGCGCGCCGACATCGGGGCTCTCGCCGCAGGTGCGGATCATCGTCCGCAGTGCCGGCGTCAAGGTATCCGACAGCGCGTTGCGCGCCTCCGGCCGGTTCAGCGTGATCACTGCGACGCGGTCGCGGATGACGCAAAGGAGTTCATTGGTGCCGGTATCGACGGTGGTTTCCGTGGTCATGTCGCTCCCTTTTTCTTTCGTCATTGCGAGCGAAGCGAAGCAATCCAGATACTTTCCGCGGGACAGTCTGGATTGCTTCGTCGCTTCGCTCCTCGCAATGACGGGTGTGGTTATTGGCTTGCCTCAAAACTTCTCCACCCAGGGCCGCAGCTCGAGCTCCCAGGTCCAGGCGCTGCGCGGCTGCTGCAGCACGTTCCAATAGCTCAGCGCGATCGCATCGGGATCGAGCATCGAATCCGGCTTGTCGGCCGGCTCCGCATGCGCCGCGCTGCGGATGCCGCCGTCGATCACGAAATGCGCGATGTGGATGCCCTGCGGCGAGAGTTCGCGCGCCAGGCTCTGCGCCAACCCTCGCAGCGCGAACTTGCCCATCGCGAACGAGGCCGATTGCGCATAGCCCTTGACGCTCGCCGAGGCGCCGGTGAACAGGATCGCGCCGTGCTTGTTCGGCAGCATGCGCTTGGCCGCCTGCTGCGCCACCAGGAAGCCGCCATAGGCGCTGATCGCGATCGCCTGCGCGACATCGGCCGGAACGAGATCGACGAACGGCCCGCGCGTGCGGCCGCTGGCGTTGTAGACGACGAGATCGGGCGTGCCGATCTCGCGTTCGACCAGGCCGAACAGCCGCTCGACCTCCTCAGGCTCGGTGGCGTTGCAGGCATAGGCCTTGGCGCCGGTCTCGCGACAGAGCGCGCCTAATTTCTCGATCTTGCGCGCGGCCAGCGCGACGCGGATGCCTTGCGCTGACAGCAGCCGCGCCAGCGAAGCGCTCAGGCCTTCGCCGGCGCCGACGATGAGGGCGATCTTGTATTTCGGATGTTCCATGGTGTGATCTCTCGGGGACGGGAAGTCGCTGATCTATGCATCCGCCGTGCGGACAACCAGCCGGGGGCGGTCACAATTCCGCAGAGCGAATTGCTCCTTCACGGCGATCATGCCTCCCTGACAATTTGCGGCTTTATCCGCCTTTGCGACTGGAGCATGATCGACATCATCTCAAGCGGCAAGCGATAAGAATTGCCGTCGGGCGGAAACGAAGAGGACGATCATGTACAAGCCGGTCACAGCGCAGCCGAAACATGTCGCGGCCGAGCAGCCGGGCCTGCTGGCGCCCGATACGTCTGGCATGAACTTTTATCGCGCCGATCAGGCGCTGACGGATCTCCTGCGCATTCATCTGCCAGAGACTCTGTTCCGTCACATCGAGCCGCATCTCGATCGCCTCGGCGAATTGGCAGGTGGCCGGCTCGACGATTGCGCGCGGCTCGCCGACCGGCACACGCCGGTGCTGCACCAGCGCGACAAGTTCGGCCGCGACGTGCAGTGGATCGAATATCACCCGGCCTATCGCGAATTGGAGAACTCCGCGTTCGGCGAGTTCGGCATCCACGCGCTTTCGATCCGCAAGGGCATCATGGGCTGGCCGGATAAATATCCCGTCGTGGCCAAGCACGCCTTCACGTTCCTGTTCAACCAGACCGAATTCGGCATGGGCTGCCCGATCAACGTCACCGACGGCTGCGCAAAGCTCTTGGCGAATTTCGGCAGCGAGGCGCTGAAGGCGCAATATCTCGACGGCCTGACCCAGACCGACATGAGCAAGCTGACCCAGGGCGGCCAATTCATGACCGAAAAGGAGGGCGGCTCCGATGTCGGTACGCTGACCACGCGCGCGGTGCAGGAGGGCGACCATTGGCGCCTCCATGGCGAAAAATGGTTCTGCTCGAACGCGGATGCCAAGGTCGTGATGCTGCTGGCGCGCCCCGAAGGCGCTGGCCCCGGCACGCGCGGCGTCGGCCTGTTCCTGATGCCGCGCTTCCTCGACGACGGTTCGCAGAACCATTACCGGATCGTGCGCCTGAAGGACAAGCTCGGCACCCGCTCGATGGCCTCGGGCGAGATCAAGCTCGAAGGCGCGATCGCCTATGCGGTCGGCAAGCTCGACCGCGGCTTCGTGCAGATGGCCGAGATGGTCAATTCGTCGCGGCTCTCCAACGGCGTCAAATCCACCGCGCTGATGCGCCGCGCCTATCATGATGCGATGACGGTGGCCAAGAACCGCGTGGTGTTCGGCAAGCGCATCATCGATCTGCCGCTCGGGCGCCGGCAGATGCTGAAGATCATGCTGCCGGTCGAGCAGGCGCTGTCGATGAGCTTTCTGACCGCCGACGCGCTCGACCGCGCCGAGGCCGGCAGCCAGGATGCTGCGGCGCTGCTGCGCATCCTCACGCCGACGCTGAAATTCCGTGCCACGCGCGATGCGCGCAAGGTTTGCGGCGACGCGCTCGAGATGCGCGGCGGCATCGGCTATATCGAGGAATTCGCCACGCCCCGCCTGCTGCGCGATGCGCATCTCGGCTCGGTCTGGGAGGGCACCGGCAACATCGTCGCGATCGATGCGCTCCGTCGCGCGGTCGGCCGCCATGGCGCCGAATCCGCGCTATCAGCCGATCTGCACGCGCGGCTCGATGATAGCGTGTCGGTCCCGCAAGCCTGGCGCGACAATTTGCGCGGTCTCGTCGATCGCGCCGTCGGCTTCGCGCGCGAGGTCGCGGGGAAATCCGAGAATGAGGCCGATGCGCGGCGTGCGACCAGCCTGCTTTATCACGTGGCAAGCGCGGTCGCGCTCGCCTGGGAAGCGCATCGCATCCACGAGATGCGCGGCGATGCGCGCCGGCTGCTGCTGTCGCGGCTGGTGATCGACCATCGCGTGGCGCCGAGCGATCCGTTCCGGCTGACGGAAAATGCCGCGCAAGCGAAGATCGCAGCGCTGCTGCTCGGGGATCGCGACGCCGGCATGAGCGAGGTTGGCGAACTGGTTCTGGCAGCGTAGGCTGTACGCCACGCTCAAACCAAAAGAAGCGATAGGGAGTGCTCGATGAAGGCCGCCGTCCTCTATGAAGTCAATCAGCCGCTGGTCATCGAGGATGTCAGCCTGCCGAAGCCGGGCCCGCGCGAGGTTTTGATCCGCACGGCGGTCGCGGGCCTCTGCCACTCCGACCTGCACTTCATGGAGGGCCTGTATCCGCATCCGCTGCCCGCGGTGCTCGGGCACGAGTCCGCCGGCATCGTCGAGCAGGTCGGCTCCGATGTCACCTATGTGAAGCCGGGCGATCACGTCGTGACGTGCTTGTCGGTTTTTTGCGGCACCTGCGACAACTGTACCACGGGCCGCACCGTGCTCTGCACCGACACCACGGTGAAGATGCTGCCGGGCGCCTCGAACCGGATGCAATGGTCGAAGTCCGAGAAGCTGCATCAGTTCCTCAACCTCTCGTCCTTCGCCGAGCAGATGCTGGTGCACGAGAATGCGATCGTCAAAATCCGGAAAGAAATGCCGCTCGATCTCGCCGCGCTGATCGGCTGCGGCGTCATCACCGGCTACGGCGCGGTCGTGAACACTGCGAAGGTGACGGCCGGCGAGACCGTGGCCGTGATCGGCTGTGGCGGTGTCGGCATGGCCGCGATCAACGGCGCGCAGATCGCAGGCGCCGGACGCATCATCGCCATCGACACCAATCCGGCAAAGCTCCAGCTCGCGACCAAGCTGGGCGCGACCGACATCATCAATCCCGCCGACGGCGACGTGGTGAAGCAGGTCCGCGACCGCACCAATGGCGGCGTGCATCATTCTTTCGAGGTGCTCGGCCGCAAGGAGACCGCGGAGCAGGCTTTTGGCATGCTGGCGTCCGGCGGCACGGCCACCATCGTCGGCATGATCCCGTTCGGCCAGAAGATCGAGCTGCACGGCTTCGACTTCCTGCGCGAGCGCAGGATCCAGGGGTCATCGATGGGCTCCAACCATTTTCGCGTGGACATGCCGAGGCTGGTCGATTTCTACCTGCGCGGCAGGCTGCACCTCGAGGACTGGATCTCGGCCAAGCTGAAACTGTCGGAGATCAACGAGGGTTTTGCCAACATGAAGGCCGGCAAGACGCTGCGCAGCGTGATTGTGTTTGACAGTTGAACGCCAATGACGGTGTCATCGCCCGGCTTGACCGGGCGATCCAGTACTCCGCAGCAGGAGTTGCGTGAGCCAACTGTCGTCCCGGAGTACTGGATGCCCCGCCCCCGTGCGCAATAGCGCACTAGGCGGGGCATGACAGTGGAGTTTGTAGCCCGGATTTCGCTTCGCTCCATCCGGGCTACAACAAAAACGGGCTACAACAAAAACGGGCTACAACAAAAGCCTCACCGCGACACGTGCGCTGATACTGCGAGCCACGTCCCGTTCTTCTTCGTCCAGCAATCGGTGTACCGCCCCGTCGCCTGCTGGCCGTCGGCGGTGGTGTAGCTGGTGGCTGCGTGGATGATGGCAAAATCGTCCATGATGCGGATGATGACATCATGCGCATGCAGATTGCGGATTGCGATCGGCCGTGCCGTCTGCTCCAGGAAGGCTGCGCGGTCGACCAATGTCTTGTCGGGATTGGAGCAGAAGAACTCCGGCGCGAGGATTTCGTCGAAGCGTTTGACGTCGCAGTTCTGTACGGAGGCGACATAGTCGTGGTTGAGTGCGGTGAGCTGCTCGAGGTCCTGGCTCATGGCATTTCCCTCCCCGTCATTTCGGGCGCGCCGAGCGTGGCCCCGGAATCCCGATATTTTCTTACTCCGTCATTGCGAGGAGCGAAGCGACGAAGCAATCCAGAATCTCCCCGCGGGGACAGACTGGATTGCTTCGCTTCCGCCGTCGCTCTTCGAGCTATGGCGGACAAGTCGCTCGCAATGACGCGGCGGCATTAATCATCAAACATCTTCGGTGGCACGAACCCGCCGAACTCGCGCTCGATCAGTTCGGCGAGCTTGAGCGGCGTGCGGTCCTCCAGCCACGGGCCGACGATCTGCACGCCGATGGGCAGTCCATCAGCCGCAAAGCCCGTCGGGATCGCGGTGGAGGGCAGACCAGGGAGCGTCGCGATGCCGGGCCAGGCGAGTTGGTCGGGATAGACGTGCTCCTTGCCGTCGATCTTGATGCGGCGGGTTTCCTGGTCCGGCGAATGGTCGTGCGGATAGGCTGCTGTGGGCATGACGGGGCAGATCACAGCGTCGTACGTTTTGAACAGCTCCCGCCATTGCGCCCGTAGCCGCGTGCGTCCGGCATTTGCCGCCACCCAGTCGCGGTGGCTCAGCGCGATGCCGCGGAGCCGTTCCGCGGCCAGACTGTTGTCGCCCTCTGACAACGACGCTGCGGCCGCTTTCGCGCCGGCATAGATGTCCGGCGCGAAGGTCGAGCCGAGGAACGACATCAGCATGCGCATATAAAGCCGCGAGGAGGCCGCGAAATCCGGCAGCAGCGGGCTGCTGCGCTCGATCTTGACGCCGGCCTTGGCGAGATTGTCGGCCAGCCGGTTGATGGTGCCGCGTACCGCCGTGTCGGTCGGCATCACCGGATCGGTGTCGATCACCAGCACGCGGAAATCCCCGAATGCCGTGTGTCGCGCCGCCGGCAGCTCGAGCCGGTAGGCGAGGCCGGCGTCGATCGGATCGGGCCCGGCCATCACGTCGAGCACCAGCGAAAGGTCGGCGGCGCTGCGCGCCATCGGGCCGATCACCGAGAGATCGCGCTCGAACGGCAAAGGCGGCAACGGCGGCGGCGTATGGCCGCGCATCGCGACGAGATTGAAGGTCGGCTTGTGCGCATAGATGCCGCAATGGAACGCCGGCACGCGCAGCGAGCCGCCGATGTCGGAGCCGATCGACAGCGGGCCATAGCCCGCGGCGAGCGCAGCCGAGGAGCCGCCGGACGAGCCGCCCGGCGTGCGGCCGAGATCGTAGGGATTGTTGGTGGTGCCGTAGATGTCGTTATAGCTCTGCCAGTCGCCGAGCCCGAGCGGCACGTTGGTCTTGCCGACGATGACGGTGCCGGCGTCCTTCACCCGCGTGACCGGCAGCGAATCTTCCTTGGCAATGAAGTTTTTTTGCGCAGGAATCCCCCAGGTCGTCGGCAGGCCGGCAATGTTGTAGGATTCCTTCACCGTCATGGGCAGGCCGAGCAGCGGCTTTCTTTCGCCGCGTGCCAACGCTGCATCCGCGTCACGCGCAGCGCTCAGCGCGCGGTCGAAATCCCGGACGCAGATCGCGTTGACCTTGCCGTCGTGACGTTCGATGCGGTCGATCGCATCCTGCGTGAGCTCGACCGCGGAGACCTTCTTCGCCGTCAACGCGGCCGACAGCTCGACCGCGCTCTTGAAACTCCATTCCGATTTCGCCACGACATGCTCCTGCGCTTCCCTGAAAGGATGATGCGCAGTTTGGCCGAAAGCCGCAACCGCCGTTTGATCGCGATTGATATGCCGGTGAGGCTCGTCGGGCGGACGCCAAAAAGTCGGTGTCATCGCCCGGCTTGACCGGGCGATCCAGTACTCCGAGAGGGTTGTGATTGAAGCGATGGGCCGCGATGTACTGGATCGCCCACCTTCGCGGGCGATGACACCGAGGGTGAGGCTACGACACGGAGTGTGAGGCTGGCTGCCTACGCCGCCCCGATCAATATCCCCACCGCCAGCACGATCGCGCCGCCGAGCACGATCTGGAACACGGCCTGGAGGAACGGGGTGTCCATGTAGCGCGCGCGGATGAAGGCGATTGCCCACAATTCGAAGAAGACGACGACGCCGGCTACTCCCGTCGCGATCCAGAATGCGTTCGGCCAGCTGTCTGGGACGAGATAGGGCAGGGTGTGGCCGAGCCCGCCGAGCGTCGTCATCGCGCCGCAGGTGATGCCGCGCAGCCATGGCGAGCCGCGCCCGGTGAGCGAGCCGTCGTCGGACAGCGCCTCCGCAAAGCCCATGCTGATGCCGGCGCCGATCGAGGCGGCGAGGCCGACCAGAAACGTCTGCCAGTTCTGGTGGGTGGCGAAAGCTGCGGCGAACAGCGGCGCCAGCGTCGAGACCGATCCGTCCATCAGGCCGGCAAGGCCCGGCTGCACATATTGCAGCACGAACATCCGCCGTCGCGTGCGGTCTTCCTCGGCGCGCACGTCCGGCTTCAGGATTTCGTCGGTGAGCGCGACGGCGCGGTTCTCGTGATGCTTTTCCTCCTCGGCGAGATCGCCGAGCAGGCGGCGCACGCCGACATCCTCGGCCTGCTCGGCGGCCCGCGCGTAGAAGCGCTCGGCCTCAAGCTCCATGGTCTCGACCTCTTTGCGGATTGTATCGAGCGGTAGGTTCTTGGTCAGCCAGATCGGGCGGCGGCGCAAAAAGCCTTTGACGTCCTCGCGACGGATCGGCGGCAGATGCGCCCCGAAACGCTCCTCGTAAAGTTTTAGCAGGCGATGCCGGTGGCCGCGTTCCTCCTCGGCCATCTCCTCGAAGATTTTTGCCGTGTCCGGGTAACGTTCCCTCAGATCCTCGGCGAAGGTCATGTAGATGCGACTGTCCTGCTCCTCGGAGGAAATCGCGACCGCAAGCACCTCGCGCTCGGTCAGTTCGGCAAAACTCTTCACGGCGACCCTGTTCGATAGTTTAGAATTATTCTAAACTATATAGGGCGCGCCGGTTCCCGGGTCAAATCAGGCGGCTTTTGCAAGGAACTCGAGCAGCAAGCGGTTCACCTCGACCGGCTGTTCCTGCTGCACCCAATGACCTGCGCCGTCGACGAGATGGCAGCCGAGCATCTTCGTGCAGCCGCGCCCCTGCATCGCTTCGAACACGCCGGGGCGCTGATAGGTGCCCCAATCCTGTTTGCCCGAGATGAAGCAAGAGGGCACGTCGATGCTGCGGCCCGCAAACAGCTGCATTTCGCTGTTGAGCATGCCGGACGTCCCGTAGCGGTACCATTGCAAGCCCCCCTGGAATCCGGTGCGGCCGTACTCGGCGCTGTAATAGGCGAGGTCGCTGTCCGGCAGCCATTGGTTGGCGGCGATTGCGGCGGGCGAGGGCATCTCCTTCGCAACCGTCTCCGCCATGGTCTCGCCGGCGTCCATCACGTAGTAGGTCGGCAGTTTTGCGAGCTCGCCCGCGGACCACGACGTCAGCGGATAAGGCTTGTTGTCGGTCCAGTCCGCACTCTTGTGGTGATAGTAGGCGCGCAGGAAATCGTGCACGCCCTGCGGGGCGTGCTGCATGTCGGCGTTGGCCGGGCGCGTCGCGTAATACCATTGATAGTGTTTGCGCGGGCGCGGCAGCGCGCCGAGTTCGCGATGCACGGGGTCTTCCGCGGGCGGCTTTGCCGGACTGTCGACCGTGCCAAACGGTAGCGGCGGCGCTCCGCCGAACGGCGCGCTCATCAGCGTCACCGAGCGAAACACGTCGGGCCGGATCAGGGCGCACCAGGCCGCGACCGGGCTGCCGAAATCATGCCCGGCGAGATCGACCTGCCGGTAGCCGAACGCCGACACCAGGGCGAGCGCGTCGCGCACCAGGTTGAGGAGCGAGAACGGCGTGAGATCGCCGTCGTAATCGGCGGTCCATCCCGTGGTGCGGCCATAGCCGCGCTGGTCCGGCGCGATCACGTGATAGCCGGCCGCGGCCAGCGCCGGCATCACCTTGCGCCAGGAGAAGGCGAGCTCCGGAAAGCCGTGCAGCAAGAGGATGCAGGGCCGGCCCTTGGTCTCGAACCCGGCTTCCAGCACATGCATGCGCAAGCCATTGATGCCGTCGACATAACGCGAGCGGATGCCGGCGGGGAGAGGGACGTCGGGGAGCGTTGTCATTGCTTTCTCCACACGGGTGGAATCGTAGGGTGGGCAAAGCGGAGCGTGCCCACCATGCCAAACACGTTAAGGAATGGTGGGCACGGCGCGCGAAGCGCGCGCCTTTGCCCGCCCTACGGCATCGCGGCTAAATCAAACCGCCGCACACACGAACGCGCTGCCCCTGCGCCTGATCTTCCCGATCGACGGCGAGGGGAAATGCGCGGTGCAGCACAGCGTGTCGGTGTCGCAATAGCGCTCCAGAAAGCCGCGGCGCGTTTTCGCCGCCGCGGCCGGGTCGGCGTCGAACTTGATCGACAGCTCCGGATAGAGCGTCTGCAATGGCGAATGCATGAGGTCGCCGGAGAACACAGCGTCGTCCTTGCCGCGGCCCATCGCGATGGCGATATGGCCGGGCGTGTGGCCCGGCGTCGGCACGATGCGGACGTGGTCGCCGATCTGGTGATCATTGCCGACCAGCTCGTGGCGCCTGGCCTCGACCACCGGCAGCACGCTGTCGGCGAAGGGGGGGATCTCCGTCTTGGCATTCTCCGCGAACCAGTGGTCGTATTCCTGCCTGGCGATGACGTAGCGCGCCCTCGGGAAGGTCGGCACCCAGCGGCCGTTCTCCAGCCGCGTGTTCCAGCCGACGTGATCGACATGCAGATGCGTGCACATCACGAAGTCGATGTCGTCGACAGAGAATCCGGCGGCGTTGAGTCCGCGCATATAGGTGTCGTCGGACTTCATGTTCCATTTCGGACGATTGGGGCGCGGCTTGTCGTTGCCGATGCAGCTATCGATCAGAATGGTGTGGTGCGGCGTCTTCACCACATAGGACTGGAAGCACAGGAGCAGCACATCCTGCTCGTCCAGTGCCTTGGCCTGCCGCATCCAGTCCCGGTTTTCGGCCAGGACCTCGGGCGTCAGTCCCGGCAGCATCTCCAGGGCCGGGACAAATGAAGTCTCCTGCTCGATGACGCGATGGATGGTGAGATCGCCGACCGCGTATTTCAGGCTCATGAGAACTCCCGCTGTACCGCATGATCCGGAAAAGTGTGCAGCGGTTTTCCGACAAGATCATGCTCAAACAACAACCCTAAAGCGCGATGATCTTCATCGTGCTTTAGGCGGCTGGAGGCACCGAGATCTTGACGGACGGGCGCTCCAGCATCTTCTGGTGGAAGGCGTCGAGTTTCGGATAGGCCTTGCGCCAGCCGCAATCGGCGAAGCGGAAGTCGGCATAGCCGAGCACGCAAACGAGGCCGATCTGCGAGATGTCGAACGGGCCGTTCAAAACTTCGGGCATGTTCTCGAAGCGCGCCATGCCGGTCCAGGCCCGGTTCCAGTGGTCTTCCGACCACGCCTGCCATTGCAGGCCCTGCGGCCGCACCATCTTCTCGTAGCGGCACAGCAGCATGGAATCGAGCATGCCGTTGATCAGCGAGTGATTGGTCTTGGCCTTCCAGCGCCGCGGGCCGTAATCGGGGATCAGGCTGCCGCCGGCCATCTCGTTGAGATATTCGACGATCACGTAGGAATCCAGAATGACGTCGCCGTCATTGGTGATCAGCACCGGCAGCTTCTTCAGCGGCGTGATGCGCGAATAGTCCTCATTGACCGTGCCCGGCGCGACGGTCGCGGGTGTCAGCTCGATCTTGTCGATCAGCCCGAGCTCGATCGCGGCGATGCGCACCTTGCGGGCGAAGGGCGAGGCGGCGGAGAAGGAGAGTTTCATGGAAAATGTCCTACGCGGTGACCGGCAGTTGGCTATCGTCATTGCGAGCGAAGCGAAGCAATCCAGTCTGTCTCCGTGGAAATAGTCTGGATTGCTTCGTCGCTTTGCTCCTCGCAATGACGGGGGAGAGCGGAGGCCTTACGCCGCCACGATCTCCTGGCGCTGCTCGCCGAGGCCTTCGATGCCGAGCGTGACGACGTCGCCGACATTGAGGAAGGTCGGCGGCTTCATGCCGAGGCCGACGCCGGGCGGGGTGCCGGTGGTGATGATGTCGCCCGGCAGCAAGGTCATGAACTGCGATACGTAGGAGACGCATTTGGCCATGGAGAAGATCATGGTCTGGGTCGAGCCGGTCTGGCGGCGCTGGCCGTTGACGTCGAGCCACATCGACAGGTTCTGCACGTCCTTGATCTCGTCCTTGGTCGCGAGCCACGGCCCGACCGGGCCGAAGGTGTCGTGCGACTTGCCCTTGGTCCACTGGCCCAGGCGCTCGGTCTGGAAGTGGCGCTCGGAGACGTCGTTGCAGACGCAATAGCCGGCGACGTAGTTCAGCGCATCGGCTTCCGAGACATACTTGGCGCGGGTGCCGATGATGGCGGCGATCTCGACTTCCCAGTCGAGCTTGGTCGAGCCACGCGGCTTCTCGACCGCATCGTTCGGGCCGGACAGCGAGGTGTTGGCCTTCATGAAGATGATCGGCTCGGTCGGGATCGCGGCGCCGGTTTCCTTGGCGTGGTCGCTGTAGTTGAGGCCGATGGCGACGAATTTCGAGATACCGGTGACAGGCGCGCCGAAGCGCGGCTTGCCGGAGACGACAGGCAGGGAGGCCGGGTCAAGGCCCGCCAGCTTCTTCAGGGATTCCGGGGAATAGGCCTCGCCGGTCAGGTCCTTCACATGCGCCGACAGGTCGCGCAATTGGCCGGATTTGTCGATCAGGCCGGGCTTTTCCGCACCCTTTTCGCCATAACGAACAAGCTTCATTCTCGTTTCTCCCTGGAGATTGACCGGTCGGTTAAATAGCTTCATGGAACAGGGCGGCGGGAAATTCAACCGCTCAAAACGGGGCGCATTGCAGCCCTTCCTTTGTAGGGTGGGCAAAGGTGCGGAGCGCCGTGCCCACGAATTCTTTTTGATGGCCCGGTATGGTGGGCACGCGGAGCCTGTCATCGGGCGCGCATTCGCGCGACCCGGTGGCTTTGCCCACCCTACGATTGCAGTGCCACAAATTTGAACGCGTCCCCGTCCCGCTTGATGTGCCCGGCCGAGAAATGGCCGCCGATCACCAGCGTCGGGGTATCGGCAAAGCGCGAGAACACCTTGTGGCGGGTTGCCGCCGATTGGGCGGTATCGGTGTCGACGACCGAGCACCAGTCGAGATGCGCCATCTGGCAGGGGTGATGGGCGACGTCGCCGCTGAGCAACCCTTGTTCGCCGCCGGATTCGATCAGGACGCTCATATGCCCGGGGCTGTGGCCGGGGGTCGGGATCACGCTGATCTCCTCGCAGAGCCGATGATCGCTCGGGATCAACTCGGCCAGGCCCGCATCGACGACCGGCTTCACGGAATCGTTGAACACCGCGATCTTGTCCGGCTCGGCCGTATAGTCACGCCAATAGTCATACTCGGTCTTGCCAAACAGGTAGCGCGCGTTGGGGAAAGTCGGCACCCATTTGCCATCGACCAGCTTCGTGTTCCAGCCGACATGATCGACATGAAGATGCGTGCACAGCACGGTGTCGATGCTGTCAGGCGGAAAGCCCGCTTCCGTCATGGTCTCCAGAAACGGCGTGCTGCGGTTATTCCAGACCGGGACGCCGCGGCCCTGCTTGTCGTTGCCAAGGCCGGTGTCGACCACGATGCGGCGCGTCGGCGTCTCCACCACCAGCGAGTGGATCGACATTTTCAGCCGGCCCTCCTCGGTGGCGAAATGCGGGATCAGCCAGGGCAGCTTCTGGATCTCGTCATTGGTCGCGGCCGGCAGGATGAAGCGGGTCGAGCCGACCGTCTCCATTTCCACGATCTTGGTGATTTTGACCTTGCCCACGGTCCACGGCATGCGGCGATCCCAATTTTCTTGCTTTCGCGAAAGATGCGGCCTTCCGCCGTCGAACGCAATGGATCATCTGTCGCGATGTTGCGTTATCGGGGGAACCCCGAGACAGCCAGAGAGAGCGACGATGCCAGAGCTTGCCATTTCCGCCGAGAAGGTCGCCTTCATCATCGAGAAGGCCCGCGAATTCGACGTCAAGGAGGCGGCGTCCGCCCCTGACTCGGGCTCCAATCCCTCTGATGATGATGAGATCGACGTGCTCGAGGACACGAATTCCGACCCGGTCGCAGCCGAGCTGTCCGGGTTCATCCGCGCGCTGAACGAGGACGAGCAGCTCGACCTCGTCACGCTGATGTGGCTTGGCCGCGGCGATGGCGAATTGGAGGAGTGGGACGATCTGCGTGCCCGCGCCGCCGAGGCCCGCGGTGAATACAAGAACCCGCGTCGCGAAACGGTGCAATACCTGCTGGGCGAGCCGATGCTGGGCGATCTGCTCGCCGATGGCATGGACGAGCTCGGCATAGATTGGACCGACGAGCGGACCACGCCGGTATCCTAAGTCGTCACCGCGCGCAGTCGACGATCACGGTGCCGAGCTTGTCGCCCTTCTCGACCGCGAGATGGGCCTGCGCCGTATCCGACAGCGCGAACTGCGCCGCGACGTTGTGAATGCGCGGTCCCGCCGCCAGCCATTTCGTGATGTCGGCCTGCGCCGCCGAAAGCAGCGCCGGCGGCAGCGCGAACAGCACCAGCGTGCGTAGCGTGATGCACTTTTCCATCAGCTCGCGCATCGGGACAACCGGCGTGCGGTTGCCGTTGGTGGCGTAGACCGCGATCGTCGAATTGACCGCCATCAACCTCAAGGTGGTCGCGATGTTGCCGCCGAAATCGATATCGACCACGCGATCGACGCCACGTCCGCCGGTCAACGCCATCGCCTTGGCGACGACGTCCTCGTCCCTGTAATTGACCACGAGGTCGGCGCCCGCGCGCCGGGCCTGCTCGCCCTTCATCGCCGAGCTGACCGTCGCGATCACCTGCGCGCCGCCCCATTTGGCGAACTGCACGGCATAGTGGCCAACCGCGCCGGCGCCGCCGGTGACAAGCACGGTCTTGCCGACGATCGGCCCATCCGCAAACAGGCTGCACCACGCGGTCATCGCGGGGATGCCGAGCGTTGCACCTTCCGCAAAGGAAAGATGATCCGGCAGCGGCGTCACCAGCCGCTCGGCGAGCGCGATATATTCGGCCGCCGTGCCGAAGGCGCGGCCGTTGCGCTGGCCGTTGAACAGCCAGACCCGGTCGCCGACCTTGAAGCGCGTCACGCCGTCGCCGATCTGGTCGACGAAACCCGCGCCGTCGCTATTCGGAATGACGCGCTCATATTCCATGGCGCGATAGCTGCCGCCGCGCCGGCCCACATCGGCCGGATTCGCGCCGGAGGCCTCCAGGCGAATGCGAACCTCGCCTGGGCCTGCGACCGGCGTCGCCATCTCACCATAGGTGAGGACGTCCGCCGCCGGTCCCGTTTGCTCGTACCAGACCGCCCTCACAGCGTGCCGGGGAAGGCACCACCATCGAGCAAAATGTTCTGGCCCGTGATGAAGCCGGCCTTGGCGCCGCAGAGGAAGGCGCAGGCATAGCCGAACTCGTCGGGCTGGCCGAAGCGGCCGGCGGGGTTGAGCTTGGCGCGCTCGGCCAGGATCTGCTCCGGCGTCGTGCCGCGCTTGTCGGCCTCGGCCTTTGCGGTGCCGGTCAGGCGGTCGGTCTCGAACGGGCCCGGCAACAGGCCGTTGATGGTGACGTTGTTGATCACGGTCTTGCGCGACAGGCCGGCGATGAACCCGGTGAGGCCGGCGCGCGCGCCGTTGGAGAGACCGAGGATGTCGATCGGCGCCTTCACCGCGGCCGAGGTGATGTTGACGATGCGGCCGAACTTGCGCGCCATCATGCCGTCGACGGTCGACTTGATCAGCTCGATCGGCGTGAGCATGTTGGCGTCGATTGCCTTGATCCAGTCGTCGCGGGTCCAGTTGCGGAAATCGCCGGGCGGCGGGCCGCCGGCATTGTTGATGAGGATATCCGGCTCGGGGCAGGCCTTCAGCACGGCCTCGCGGCCGGCAGGCGTCGTGATGTCGCCGACGATCTCGGTGACTTTCACGCCCGGATAGGCCTTGCGGATGTCGTCGGCCGTCTTCTTCAGGGCTTCGGCGCCGCGTGCGGTCAGCGTGACGTCAACGCCGGCTTCCGCCAGCGAGATGGCGCAGGCGCGGCCGAGGCCCTTGCTGGATGCGCAGACGATGGCGCGGCGACCTTTGATCCCAAGATCCACTGTTTCACTCCCGTAATGTCAGGCAGGTTTTGGACGGGTCGCACTCTAGCCAATCGTGGCGCCGCTGATAAGGGAGGGGGCCGCGTCAAAATGCATGGCGCGGTCGCGCGGCGATGCAAATGTGCGGGCATGATCCGGAAAAGTGTGCCGCGGTTATCCGAAAAGATCATGCCGAGACAATAAGCTAGATGCGCCGTTCCTGCTTGAGGCGGTCGATCGCCGCGGCGGCCTCCGGCGGCAATGTCTTGAAGCCCATCTTGCCGGCCGCCGAGAACAGCGGCCGCAGATGCGAACCGGCGAGGAATGGCGGCTGCCGGTTGGCCGGCACGATCTGGTCGAACACCAGCACCAGCGTGGTAGCGACGAGGCCGACCCTGACGGCGCCGAGTGCGGCGCCGGCGAGCCGGTCGCCGATTCCGGCTTCGCGTATCGTGTCGTTCAGCGCGAGGCGGCCGATATATCCAAGGAGCATGCCGACGACCACGAAGATGCAGAAGAACCAGATCCAGTTTTGCAGCAGCGGCGCGTTCGGATTGGCCGCAACCTGCGGCACGATCAGCGGCATCAGCCCGACGGCGATGGGAGCGGCCAGGAGATAGGCGAGGATGGTCATGGCGCTGCCGAGCAGGCCGGTCCTGAAACCGAAGCCGATCGCGACGGCGAGTGCCGCATAGACCGCGAGATCGAAACTGTTCATGAGCGTCAGGCCTGCCTCGATGGAACGCTAGCGTCGATGGAACGAATGAACGCCGGACCGATCATTCCGGTTTCAGATCGTTAAAATCGTCTGTATTGATGGCTCCAAAGCTCAGGGAAATCGCTCAAGGCAAGCGTCATGTCAGACTTATTCGACGTCAGTCAAGAAACCATCCTTGTGACGGGCGCGAGCCAGGGGCTGGGGCGGCAATTTGCCCGGGTTCTGGCGGCCCATGGCGCAGCCGTCGCGCTCGCCGCGCGGCAGACCGACAAGCTGAAGAGCCTGGAGGAGGAGATCCGCGGCAAGGGTGGCCGCGCTGCCGCGGTCGCGCTCGACGTCACCGACATGTCATCGATCGCCAAGGCCGTGGATGCCACGGAAGCCGCGCTCGGTCCGATCACCGTGCTGATCAACAATGCCGGCATCGCCATCGAGAAGCTCGCGACCGAACAGACCGAATCCGATTGGGACGCCGTGATCGGCGCCAATTTGAAAGGCGCTTATTTCCTCGCGACCGAAGTCGCGCGCCGCATGATCGCGCGCAAGCAGGAAGGCAACATCGTCAACATCGCTTCCGTGCTCGGCACCGGCGTGCTGAAGGCGGTGTCGCCCTATGCGATCTCCAAGGCCGGCATCCTCCAGGCGACCAGGGCGATGGCGCTGGAGCTCGCAGGCCAGAACATCCGGATCAACGCGCTGGCGCCAGGTTATATCGATACCGAAATGAATCACGCCTTCTGGTCGACGCCCGCGGGCGAGAGATTGGCCAAACGCATCCCGCAGCGCCGCGTCGGCGCAGAGTCCGATCTCGATGGCGCGATCCTGCTGCCGGCGTCACAGGCGTCGCGGTATATGACGGGGAGCGTGATCACCGTCGATGGCGGCTTCCTGCTGAATTGAGGCTAGCGCGCGGCGACGCGTGCAGCCGAGGGGCCAGCAGGATGGCCACGATCTGGACGATGAGCAATCCGCCGGTGATGCCGGCGAGGCGCTCGATGCCGGGAATGATGCTCGACGGCGGCCCCGATCCCTGCACCATTGTCATGATGAACACGACCGCGCCCTGCGTGCCGACATAGCCGATATCGCGCGCGCTCGCCTGCACATGCGCGCCGATCCAGACGCCGATGGCAAGCGCAGCAAGCCAGGGCAGAAAGTTCTCGAACGAGACGACCAGCACCGCGAGGCCGGCGAGGCCGCCGATCAGGCAGCCGAGAATGCGATGCGTGCCGCGCGCAGTGATGCTTTCGCGATTTGCGGCATTGTCGTCGGACAGCACCGGCACGGCCATCACGGCCGCGACTGTGATCGCAGCCTGCGAGAAGCTCGGCAATTGCAGCCAGCTCCAGGCCAGTGGCACCAGCATCACGCCGAGCCCCGCGCGCATGGCATGCTGGGTCGAAGCCCATTGCGCGCCGAGGAGATCGGACCAGCCGGGTGCTTGCGGACGCGGCGGCGCATGATCCTCGCGCGGCGACAGAAGGTGCGAGACGAGAATGGCAGCGAGCGTGCCGATCGTCACCTCGGCCGTGCGGTTGCAGGCAACCGATAGCGCCGAGGTTGGATCGTCGAGCGTTGCAAGCAGCACCATGTCGCAGGTGACGGCGCCAAGAAGCCAGGCATAACCATGGAGGCTGACTTGCAGGCCGAGCACGCCGATGCTGCTCGCGACGAACAGCGCGAGGCTGAGCGCGACCTGGTCCTCGATCAGCCACGGGCTGAGGAGCAGGCCTGCGGCAGCACCGATCGCCGTGCCGATAATGCGTAGGGCGCCGCGTCGCAAGGACGCAGGCGCTGTCACCTGGGTCGAGACGAAGGCACTGATCGCTGCCCACCATGGTGCGTCCACCCGCAGCGCGAGCGCGACGGCCACAGCGAGCGTGACAGCGAGTGCAACCCGGTTGCAATGATGGCTGCGTGAGCCGGCCAGATCGATCTCCAGCAACTCCTGCCGCAATGCAGAGATCGCTCGTGCGGCGGCTCCGCTCATGGCAGCACGACCACCCTTGCGTCGGCTCCCATATAGAGCTTCAGGTCGGACGGTGGATCGACCAATGTCAGTGTCACGGGGAAGCGGCGCTTGAGGCGGATCCAGTCGGTGGTCGGCGCCACATAGTTCAGGAGCCGATTGGGTACGGCTTCACGGCTGATGCCACGGGCGATTCCCGCCACCCTGGCGCGCCGCAGATGCCAGGGATTCGAGTCGAGCGATACCCAGGCCGTGCTGCCCACGGTGAAGCCGCGAATGTAGCTCTCCTTGAAATTGGCGACGATGCGCCAGGCTCGGGCATCGACGATGCCGATCAGGGGCACGTCGGCCTGTGCGGTGTCGCCGACGCGCAGGCTGAGGGATGTGACCGTGCCGCTGGTCGGCGCCGCCAGCTTGGTGCGGGCGAGCTGCCACTCCGCGAGCGCGAGTGCCGCGACCGCGCGGGCTTCGGTCGCCTGATGCATGGACAGAGTGGCCTCTGCTGCCGCGACCGACTCCTGCGCAGCGTCGCGTGCTGCATCGGCCCGTCGCAACGTATCGCTGGCCTGGTCGAGCGCGACGCGGGACACATCCTGGGCCGAGGCCAGGGTCGTCAGGCGCTTTTCGTTCTCGCGCGCAAAATCCGCAGCCGAGCTCGCGGCCGCCAGCGCGTCCCGTGTCGAGGCGATGCGGTGCTGGTCGGAGGCGATCTGCGCGCGGGCCTCGGCAAGATCGGCGCGCCGCTGATCGACGGCGAGCTGGAAAGGTACCGGATCGATGCTGGCGAGCAGGTCGCCTTCTGCGACGTCCTGATTGTCGGCGACGTCCACGGCAATGATGCGCCCCGTCACCTGAGGCGCGAGCGCGATCAGGTCGGACTGCACATAGGCGTCGTCGGTGAAGGCGACGAACGACGATATCACCTCATAGGCAACGAAAAGCGCCAGCGCGATCGCCGCCGCAAGTCCGACCCGTCGTCCACGCGTCATGTCAGGCAAGCTCCAGGGCTACGGCGCGCATCGATGTCTCCGGGCTGGATCAGCAGTCTATCCCGGCCTGTTGTCGCTCGAAAAGTCCGTTCGCTAAAGCGCGATGAGATTGGGACGAATCGTCATCGCGCTTTAGGTTGTTGTTTGAGCATGATCTTTTCGGAAAACCGCTGCGCACTTTTCCGGATCATGCTTTAGTTCGCCCGCATCTCCGCACCGATCATATCCGCCGCCTTCTCCCCGATCATGATCGTCGGCGCGTTGGTGTTGCCGCCGATCAGCGTCGGCATGATCGAGGCGTCGACGACGCGCAAGCCTTCGATGCCGTGCACCTTCAGCTTCGGATCGACCACGGCCATCGCATCGGTGCCCATCTTGCAGGTGCCGACGGGGTGATAGACGGTGTCGACGCGATTGCGCAGGATGGCGCGGATGTCGTCGTCCGTTCTCACATCCGACGTGAACATGTCCTTCTTCTGCAACGCGCGCAGCGCGGGCGTCTCCATCAGCCGCCGCGTGGTCTTGAAGCCCGCGACCATCGACTCGAGATCTTCCGCCTCGCCCAGAAAGTTCGGATCGATCATGGGGGCAGCGAGCGGATCGGCGCTTTTCAGCCATACGCTGCCGCGGCTCTTTGGTCTGAGCAGGCAGACATGGCACGAGAAGCCCGCCTCCTTGTGCTTCTTGCGGCCGTGGTCGTCGAGCATCGCGATGACGAAGTGCAGCTGGATGTCCGGCACATCGAGGTCGGGGCTGGTCTTCAGAAAGCCGCCACACTCCGCGAAATTGGTGGTCATCAGGCCGCGTCGCTCCCTGCGGTATCGCTGGATCGCGCGGAGCAGGGATGGCAGCCGTCCCAGTGACGCGTGAACGAAGTGCGGATAGTCGGAAGCATAGACGAACACGAAATCCGGATGGTCCTGCAAATTGCGCCCGACGCCCGGCAGATGATGCGTGACGCCGAGGCCGTGCGTACGAAGCGCCTCGCCGTCGCCGATGCCCGACAGCATCAATAGCTGCGGCGACTGGAAGGCGCCGCCGGCGAGGATCACCTCGCGGCGGGCACGCAGCTGCTTGGTCTGCTTGCCCTGCACATATTCGATGCCGACCGCGCGCCCGCCCTCGAACAGGATTTTCGTGGCCTGCGCCCCCGTCTCGACGCGCAGCTTCGCGCGCTTGTCCATGTGGGGCTGCAGATAGGCGCGCGCCGCGCTCCAGCGCTCGCCACGGCGCTGCGTCACCTGGTAGCTGCCGAGCCCTTCTTGGTCCTCACCATTGAAGTCCTCGCGGATGCGGAACTGCGCTTCGCGCGCGGCCTGGTGGAAGACGTCATGGATCGGATTGTCCGAGCGCAGTCTGTTGACATGCAGCGGGCCGCCCTTGCCGTGATACTCGCCGTCGAAATCGGAATTGTTCTCCGAGCGTTTGAAATAGGGCAGCACGTCGGCGTACGACCAGCCGGCATTGCCGAGCGAGGCCCAGTGGTCGTAGTCCGATTTGTGGCCGCGGATGTAGACCATGGCGTTGATCGCCGAGGAGCCGCCGAGGCCTTTGCCGCGCGGTTGATAGCCGATGCGGCCGTTCAATCCCTTCTGCGGCACGGTATCGAAGGCCCAGTTGGCCGCGCTGTACGGCAAAGCGAGCCCGAATGGCGTGGTGATCCGCCAATTGTCGTTCCGTCCGCCGGCATCGAGCAGCGCCACGGATGTCGCCGCATCCTCCGACAGCCGCCCGGCCACCGTGCAGCCGCCGGAGCCCGCGCCCACAACGACGAAGTCGAATGTGTCAGTCACTGATGTTTCCCCCTCTGCATTTTCTTCTCGTCATTGCGAGCGTAGCGAAGCAATCCAGAATCTCGCCGCGGAGACAGTCTGGATTGCTTCGCTTCGCGCGCAATGACTGAAAGCTACGACATGAACCGCATCAACTTCTCCAGCCGCGCGATCTTGCCGCCATAGGGCGGATAGAGGTCGGCGAGGCGGTTGAACTTGGAGCGATAAAACACCGGCTTCAGCTTGCTGAACGTGCGAAAACCCCATTCGCCGTGATAGGCGCCGGTGCCGGACGCGCCGACGCCGCCCATCGGCTGGTTGGCTTGCGCGAAGTGGAACAGGCAGTCGTTGACGGTGACGCCGCCGGAGATCGTGCGCGACAGCACCTCGTCGCGGGCGGCGCGATCTTTGCCGAACCAGTAGAGCGCCAGCGGCCGGTCGCGGGCGTTGACGAAGGCGATCGCCTCCGCCGGATCGCGATAGCCCAGCACCGGCAAAACGGGGCCGAAAATCTCCTCCTGCATCACCGCCATCGCCTCGGTCGCGCCCATGATCAGCGTCGGCGGGAATTTGCGGTGTGCTTTCCAGTTCGGATCGTCCGCCTTCGCCGGTTGCAGGATCTTTGCGCCGCGCCGGGCGGCATCCGCGACGAGATTTTCCAGCCGCGCATAGTGCCGGTCGGAGATGACGGAGGTGTAGTCCTTGTTGGCGGGATCGGTGCCGAACATGCGCCGCATCTGCGCGCGCACTTTTTCGGCGAAGGCCTGCAACGAGCGCTCGGGCACCAGCACATAGTCCGGCGCGATGCAGGTCTGCCCGGCATTGAGCAGCTTTCCGTAGGCGATGCGCTCGGCCGCCTCCTCGAGATCGGCGGAGGCGTCGATGATAACAGGCGACTTGCCGCCGAGCTCGAGCGTCACGGGCGTGAGATTGCGCCCGGCGGCCTCCGCGACCAGCCGCCCGACCCGAGTCGAGCCGGTGAAGACGAGATGGTCGAAGGGGAGGTGTGCGAAGGCTTTTGCGATGTCGTCCTCGACGCCTGTCACCAATAGCTCGGTGGCATCGAATTTCGCGGCCACCGTCTCCTTCAGCAGCACTGAGAAGTGTGGCGACAGCTCGCTCGGCTTGATGATGACGCGGTTGCCAGCGGCGAGCGCGCCGATCGCGGGCGCAAGCGTGAGCTGGAGCGGATAATTCCAGGGCGCGATGATGCCGACGACGCCGAGCGGCTGCGGGATCAGCCGGTTGCGTGCGGGCAGGAATTGCAGCGCGGTGGCCACGCGCTGCGGCGCCATCCAGCTCTTCAAATGCTTGGTCGCATGCCGGATCTCGGAGAACACCAGCATCGTCTCGGCGATGGTGGTCTCGACGGCCGAGCGGTGGCCGAAATCGGCCGAGATCGCTTGCCGGAAACGCTCTTCATTGTCCGCGACCACGGCACGCAGCCGCGCCAGCCGGTCGAGCCGCTCGGCCAGGTCAGGTGCAGGCTCGGCGCGCGCCCGCGCAACCATGGCCTCGAAGGCATCCTTCAGCGCCGGGAGTGGCGCGCTCGCCAAGGGTTGGTCCGAGGGTCGGTCCAAGGTGTGGTCCATGGGTGGTCTCCCCTGAAAACGACGTTTGCCCCCGGTTTTGTTGCCCGCAAGCTGGCCCTTTGTGGAACTTCTGGCAAGAGCGCACCAAACGGGCCGGAAATCGGCCCAACTCACTGTCATAAAGTCGAAAAAAACGTCCCCGCGGCCCTTTCCAAAGGCAGCCCGGGTTGGTACATACGCCTTGCACCCGAGGGGCTTTGCCCCGGGGTTGCCTTCCAAGGAAGCCTTTGGGACGCGAGAGCAAGCCACGCGAATAGCGCCGGCCCTCATTTATCGTCCCCGGCATTTCGGCGAAGGCGCGCAACGGTTTAACGCGGGGTGGAGCAGCCCGGTAGCTCGTCAGGCTCATAACCTGAAGGTCATAGGTTCAAATCCTATCCCCGCAACCAAGTTCGGACTTTACCGGTTCCGATACGAAAATGGCCCGCATCACGCGGGCCATTTTTGTTTTGCGACCTGCGGGAGCCGCCTCAGTCGCGCAGAGCCCCTCGGCCAAATCGGCTCTCTCAGATGTCACCCCAATAACTATACCATCGCCGTCGTCGCCGCCGTCGCGCCTTCACCATCCTGCCTTCCATGAAGTGAGCTATCCGATGACCGAGGTCGAGCTTGTCAACGTGTTCACCCACACGGGGCGCGGCGGCAACCCATGTCCAATTGTCATCGATGCATCGAACCTGACTGCTGAGGGGATGCAATCGGTGGCCCGGCACTTCGGGCATGAGTCGGGCTTCGTCCTGCCGGCTCCCAGCGGCGACGCCGACTATGCCTTCCGGTTCTGGGTTCCGCGGCACGAGATGGAGATGTGCGGTCACGCGACCATCGGCGCGCTCTGGGTCCTCGCGACCAAGGGGCGCCTGCCGGGCGAACAGGTCCGCGTCGAGACGCGCAGCGGGTCGGTGACGGGCTATGTCGATCGTGTGGACTCGGGCGAACCGTCCGTCGAGATCAGCCAGCCTGTCGGCAAGGTCGTTGATCTCTCGCGTGCCGAAGAGGAGGACGTTCTGTCGACGCTCAAGCTGTCGCGCCGCGATCTGCTTGATATGCCGGTGCAGAACGCCGTCACGTCGCGGGTGAAGACGCTGATCCCGATCAAGGGCGTCCGCGAACTCAATGAGCTGGTGCCGGACCCGGCGCAGATCGAGGCGTGTTGCGGGCGGATCGGGTCCACCGGTCTTTATCCCTACGCCGTGGACCATCAGGGCGAACGGCGCTTCGAGGCGCGGCAGTTTCCGAAGTCATCAGGCTACCCGGAAGATGCTGCCACCGGCATTGCCGCCGCGGCGCTCGCGTTCGGACTGCTCAGGAACGGCCTGGTCGAGCGCAACAGCGCGCCGATCACCATCATGCAGGGCCGGGCGATGGGGGCGTTGTCCGAGATCCGGGTGCGGCTCGGCTTCGCCGACAGCAGGCCTGTGGGTTGCCTGCTTGGAGGCTCCGTCACGCGCGCGGAGCAACATGTCTTGCAGCCTTGGCAGGTCGGCGCAGAGACGGCGCGCTAGACCCGGGCGTTCAGCACTGTCGCCGGAAAATCGATCATGGCGCGAACGCCGGGCAGCACACGGCGTCGGGACGGAAGCGCGGGCCATTTTTGTTTTGGGATACGCCGGGTGGCAACATCAGCCGATCCCTTGCGCGCTCCACAAATCTGTCGCGCGCGAATGCCCTCAGTCCGGATAGCTCAGGATCATTTTCAACAGTTTCGGAAACCGCGCGTTGATGTCCTCTTCGCGCAAAATGTTGCGGTGCTGGACGCCTTGCTTTGACGTCCGGATCAGGCCGGCTTCCCGCAGGATCCGAAAGTGGTTCGACAGGGTCGACTTCGCCATGTCAGGGCAAGGCGCGGCTTCGGTGCACGACATGCAATCGTTTTGCGCGGCCAGGCTTTTGACGATGCGCAGCCGCATCGGATCCGCGAGAGCTCCAAGCACCCCGGCGAGTGTAATCTCGTCCCGCGATGGGTGAACGAACTGCACCATGCCCAAAATATAGCATGCCCCTTGAACTCATTCAATAGTTCACTAGTATTGAACTATTGAATATCGGCATCCCGCCAAACAACGGAAGACATGCGATGACCAAGAGACTCGAAGGCAAAGTTGCGCTCGTGACCGGCGCATCCAAAGGCATTGGTGCCGAAATCTCCGCCCGGCTCGCGGCCGAGGGTGCGGCGGTTGCCGTCAACTACAGCGCCAGCAAAGAGGCCGCCGACCGCGTGGTCGCCGCCATCATCGCCAAGGGTGGCAAAGCTGTCGCCGTGCACGGCAACCTGGCCGATGCCAAAAACGTGAAAAGCGTCGTCGCGGAGACCGTGAAGGCGTTCGGTGCGATCGACATCCTCGTCAACAACGCGGGCATTTACGAGTTCGCGGCGCTCGAGGCCATCACGCCTGAGCATTTTCACAAGCATTTCGACCTCAATGTGCTCGGCCTTCTCTTGATCTCGGGGGAGGCGGTGCAGCACTTCAATCCCAACGGGGGCAGCATCATCAACATCAGCTCCGGCGTGTCGACCATCGCGCCGGCGAACACCGCCGTCTACACCGCGACGAAGGCATCGGTGGATGCGATCTCCTCCGTGCTGTCGAAGGAGCTCGCGCCGCGCAAGATCCGCGTCAACGCCGTCAATCCGGGCATGATCGCCACCGAAGGCGTCGTGTCTGCCGGCCTGCACGAGGGCGACATGCGCAACTGGATCGAATCCACCACCCCGCTTGGCCGCATCGGCAAGGTCGAGGAGATCGCTGCCGCGGTGGCCTTCTTCGCTTCGGACGAAGCGTCCTACGTCACGGGCGAGACACTTCACGTCACCGGCGGCCTTCGCTGACGTGTGACGCGCCCTGGCGGCCCGGAATCGCCGAAGGACGTCGTCCCGGCATTGTCGGTGGTGTATCCCGCAGCCAGGTTCGAACCTGACCGGTCCTCGATGAGAAAATGGCTCGCATCAAGCGAGCCATTTTTTCTGCGGGTGAGAGTCCTGATGTTACCGCGAGCCACGCAGTGAGCCAGCGGCGCCGTCAGATATGAGCTTTACGGCTTGTCGTCGGCCTCTTCGCTTTCCGAAAGCGCCCGGTAGCGCACGAGATCGGGATCACCATCCATGTAGAGCCCAATGAAGCCCCGATAGCCGAAGTCGTCACGGAGAAGCACGAGCAGCCGATCCAGATCCTTGTAGGTGCGATCTTCCTTGTCGCCCCAGGTTCGCAGCGGCAGGAATTCGCGTCGCCAGCTCGGCCGAACATAGGCCAGGTGCTCGGCCATACCCTCAATCATCTTGGTGATGATGAGGACATTGCGCAGATGCCCGCCATTTTGCAGCTCCTGCTTGATTTCCCCTTCCTGTAACCCTTTCGCCAAGGGTCGCTCCCGCAAATTGATCGCCCAAGGGGCGAAGACCACAACGGGGGCAGACTTCCTTGCACTTACCAATCCGCAGTCGCTTTCCGCCTTGCGGTCCGGAAGACTCGGAGCGAGTCGAACTGCTCCATGACGAAAGCTGCCTCCGACCCTGTGTCTATCAGCGAAAGGGGTTGCCTTGCGAGCCGACAATGAGGTGACTTGTACAGCAAGCGCTTCGATCGCAGCTGCATTCACACGTCGGCGGCATCGACGTTCTCGCGGCGATGCAAGAGAAAATTGACGTAATATCAGCTAGATCGATGGGTCGCGAACACGACGAGATGCTCCAGGCCCGCGGTCGACACCGATGCGTGTTCCCCTAGGCCAATCCGCCGCCCGGCCCTTGCAGGTGGCGGAAGGCCGCGGGCACGTTGACGGAGTTGTGCGCCCAATCGAACAGGCTGTACTCGCCGTAGTGCGCCATGGCGACCGCCTCGAGCGTGGCCTCGATCGATCGACCTTCTGCTATCGCCGTGCGCACGGCGCTGTCGAGCTCGCGAAGATAGCGAAGCGGAAACTCGATGTCAGCGGGACGCATCGGCCGGCCGTGGCCGGGAATGATGGTTGCGTCTTCCGGCAGGAAGTCGCGTACGCGGGCAAGGGTCGTGATCGTCTCCTTGTGCCGCCCTTCGAGGAGCCACGGAAGCGCCGGAGACGGTGCTTGGATCATGTTGCCGACCCAAAGCACCTTCGCGTCTGGCGCCCATATGACCAAATCGCCTGGCGTCTGCGCGAACCCGAAGTGACGGACCTCGACGACGCGGCTGCCAAGATCGACGCTGATCATGTCGGGGACGGTGATGTCGGCCGCGCGCGCCTGCACGCGTTCAATACCCTTCCCCTTGCCCATGAGGCTGATCATGAAACAGCGATCATCCTCGAAGCTTTCTTCCATGTAGCGCTTGGTCGCCGGATGCTGAATAACGACAGTGCTGTCGGGAAACAGGTAATTCCCGTAGGCATGGTCACCGTGATAGCTGGTGTTGACGAGGAAGCGGATCGGCTTCGACGTCACCTGACGTACGAGCCCGATAAGCTGCGAGGCGAGATCGCCATTCAGCATTGACTCGACGACGAGTACGCTGCGTTCGCCGATCACGAAGCCGGCCGTGGTGGCGACGTGGTCTTTCTCGAACACGTCGTCAGGCATGACCGCGAAAACGCCGGGGGCCAGTTCGTTCGATGTGAGGTTCACCCGAGCCGCATCCCAGGGCGGCGTTGCTTCTTGCTCACCGTCCTGCGTCATCGGATGGGTCCTCCCTGTTTGAATGATGCAAACAACCGCGTTTTGCGGAGGCCGTTACCTTGCTGCTGCGCGGCCGGCCTGTTCGATGGCGTCGGCCACGACGTCCGGGTTGGAGACGGGGACGGCGTGCGAAGCGTTGACCTCGATGACGGTGGAATGGGCGCGATCGGCTTCGAACTTGTATTCGTCGACCGGAATGGCGCGATCCTGCAGGGGCCTGACTTGCCAGCTCGGCTTGCTCGTCCATGACGCGGATGTCAGCGGTTCGGTCAGGGCCGCCAGGTTCATGGGGCGTTGGCCGGCAAGCATCAGGGCGGCCACGCTCGCGGGCACGTCGGCGGCAACGTTGCTGTGGAACTTGTCGAGCTGGTAGAGGAGATACGTGCCGCTGGTACCGTCGGGCAGTGTGTACGTGGTCGGCTCGACGGACGTGGGGAATGTGCTGCCGGGGTACCGTTCGAGCAAATGGGTTGCGGCCTCCCCGACCGCGGGCATGATGGAGGCCGCGTAGACAAGGCCCTTGACCTTGGGGTCGTCCCCGGCCTGCGTGATGACGGCCCCGCCGTAGGAGTGGGCCGCCAGGATCACGGGCCCCTGGATCTTGTCCAACAGGCTGCGCAGGTACGCGGTGTCGATTGCCGGGCCGAGCAGCGGATTGCCGAAGCCGACGACCGGGTAGCCGTCGCGCTGGAGCCTCTCAATCACTCCATTCCAGATCGACGCGTCTTCGAAGGCCCCGTGCACAAGGACGACAGTGGGCTTGGGCGATTCCTGGTTCATCGTGAGTCCTTTTCAGGAGAATTGCGGAAGAAGTGGCTTCGCTGAAGTGCTCGTTAAGTCGCACCGCCCAAGCTCATCATCTGCCTTGCAACGAAGAGCCCCGGTAAGACGCTCTATTTCTGGGCGATGACGTGAAGCCGGTGCACCTTGGGAGCTTCGGAAAACAGCTCGCCTGCCCTCGCGAACAGCGCCTTTGCAAGTTCGCCGTTCAAATGCGCATCTCGCCCGACTTCGTCATTGAACGTGTCGATGATTCCGTAACGTCCCGGCTCCTCTTCCTTGAGCCCGTACCACGCCACTATTCCGGCCTCTGCCTTCGCCATCACGGCGCCCTGCTTCAGGAAAGCTTCGACCTCCGCTTCCTTGCCCCGATTGGCTTTCAACTCGACGAAGAAGGCGAACTTGGCCATGCCATGATCCTTTCGGTTTCATCCGACTTTTGCGCGTCTCTATATAAAATGCGTTTTTATAAAAACGCATCAAAGAACGTGTGGTGTTGGTTCGCTTTGTCGTGATCGATATAGATAATATATGCCCATTATTTCAGTTACTTATGATGATTCATATCTTCGATTGCGAGTCGTGATCCAGAATCGGTATCAAAATTCATAGGCGTCATATTGGGCGTCTTTTTATGAAATCACAGGTGGCCTAGATCATCGCGGCCCTATCGTCTTCGCGGATCGTGCGGTGAGATGAGCGGTCCCGAAACGATGAATGAGGTCGTCGCGGTCACGCGCCCGGTTACCACTTAGGACCTGCTCGGAGCCTCACCGAGAGGTGGAAGCAACTGTTGCGCGATGTGAGGCGATAGCGCCTCGATGGCTGCTCGAAGGTGGGCCGCAGCCTTCGAATGCTCGGGCCCATCGAGCACGCGCAATGCTTCCAGCATGAGCGACAACGCCACCGAGGCATCGGAGATCGCGTCCGTCATGATCGTTCCTTTTGATGCGTGCACTATCTTCAGAGCGTCGGCCCTTGGCATCGACGTCGCGGGACGCGCTCACATCATCAGTTCGGTGTCCTTGATGTCGGCGATGGGCCCGAGGATCGCAGGGTCAAATTCATCCAGGGAGCTGCGGTCCAGCAGACGCTTGGGCAGGTCGGGGTTCGCCAACGCCCCGCGGCCTATCGTGACGACATCGGCGCCATCGTCGAGCGCAGCCACCGCCTGCTCGATGTTGTGCAGGCTGCCATTGGCGAAAATCGTCGCTTTGGGGGCGTAGCGCTTGGCGAGGCGCATCAATGACGGGCCGTCCTTGGCGAAAGCGGGCTTCCACGCCTCAAACTCGGTCACATGGACGAAGTCGGCGCCGGCATCGGCGAGGCTACCGAAGATGATTTCCGCGTCACGCTCCGCACCTGCCCATTTGTGATGATAGTCGTTCACCTTGCCTTGCGAGACGCGGACGCCGACCGGCACCGCGCTCCCGACCTTCGCACGCACTGCCTTGAAGGTTTCCACGATTAGCCGCACGCGGTTCTCCGTGGCGCCGCCCCAGCGATCGGTTCTGTGGTTGGCGTAGTCGGTCAGAAACTGGTCGAGCAGGTAGCCGTTGGCGCCGTGAATCTCGATGGCGTCGAACCCGGCGACGTGGATCGCTCGCGCAGCCGAGGCTGCGAAGCCGGCAATAGCGTCGGCGATCTGCTCTTCGGTGATGGCCGCCGGCATCACGTAGCGGTCCTTTCCGTGGTAGAATGTCATCTGCTCGCCCTTGGGCTGAATGGCAGACGGCCCCACCGTGCTGTCGCGAAAGCGATTGCCCTGACTGATCGCTCCGGCATGCATCATCTGGGCGATGGCCACCGCTCCGTGCGACTTGATGCCGTTGACGACCGGCTTCCAGGCCTTGGCCTGCATTTCGTCGGTCATGCCGGGCTGATAGACATAGCCCTGCGAGAACGCCTGGTCTGTGTAGATGCCTTCGGTGATGACCGTTCCAAACCCGCCTCGCGCGAACCGCTCGTAGTATCGCGTCATCGTTTCGGTGGCCCGGCCGTCCTGGGTCGCCGTGATGCGCGTCATTGGCGCAACAGCAAGACGGTTCTTCGCGGTACGGCCGTTTATATCGATTGGCGTGAAAAGCGCCTTCGCTTCGCTGTCCATCATTTTTGAATCTCCAGGGGCTTTATCTTCGGGAGGGGCCTCCCTTGCTGGAGAGCGATTTAGAGCTTGCCGTGAGCCGACAGAAGTCCAGCTGGAAGCTAAGCACTTTATCGATTATCGTTATAAAATGGATTTCGCGGATGTCGCCCTGTTTCGCAGCATCGTGACCGCCGGCAGCCTGTCCGCTGCGGCGCGAGAGATGGGCACAACGCCGATGTTGGTCAGTCGAAGGCTTGCAGCGCTCGAAGCCGAGCTCGGCGCGCGCCTGTTTCATCGGACGACGCGCTCGCTGTCGCTCACCCCTGAGGGCGAGGCCTTTTTGCCTCACGCCGCGGCCCTGATAGCCGCCCGCGATTCAGCATTCGAGTCCGTGTCGTCCGCCGGCTCGGGCCTCTCAGGTGTGCTCAAGGTCACAGCGCCAAACGTCATCGGCCATGCCGTCATCGTACCCGTCGTGGCCGGGCTGATCGCGGACAACCCGGCGCTTCGGGTCAATCTGGTCCTGAGCGACGATCGCGTCGACATCGCTTCGATGGGTCTCGACGTTGCGATCCGCGTGGCGCCGATGAAGCCTTCCGACATGATCGCGACAAGGCTCGCCGACAATCCCTACATCCTCTGCGCATCGCCGGCCTACATCGCTCGCTTCGGCGAACCGGCAACCCTGGGCGATCTGGTGAGCCACCCCTGCATCAAGCTTCATGCGATGGAGACCTGGCCGTTCGTACGTGGAGGCCAATTGGAGCAGATCCGGATCGCCGGCCCGCTGTCGGCCAGCACGGTCGACGCTGTTCGAGCGGCCTGTCTTGCGGGCGTGGGGGTCGCCATGATGACCTATTGGGACGTGTACGAGCAGATTGAACGCGGAGAGTTGAAGCGTATCGTTCTGGCGGATGCCGCGCCGGTTGAGCTTGGGATATGGGCGGTTTTCCTGACCCGCGCGCAAATGCCCGTCCGGGTAAGAGCGTTCATTGATGCTCTGCGAAAACGGCTGCTTGCGGGCACACTGCCGTGATCGTCGCGACGCGCAATCGCCGGCGAGCGGTAAAGCTCGCCGGCGACGCATCGCCTTGGGCAGAATGCAACCTGTTACCGCGTCAGGCGAACCAGATCCTGCCTGAGCAGATAGAAGGAGACTGCGAGCAGCACGACGTCCTTCATCAGGAAGGGCACGTTGCCCGTCATCGCGGGGAAGCCTCCCGCGGCGAGGTCCCAACCCTCCGGCATGAAGGGAATGATGGTGACGGTCGCGATGAAGGTGCCGGTCGAGCCGAGGGCGCCGAGCACACCAAGCCGGTGGCTCCAGAAGCCCGCGAGCAGCAGCGCGCCGAAGGTCCATTCGGAAACGCCGAGGAAATAGCTGGCGCCGGCATGGCCGAACACGGGATAGAGCCACCAGATCAACGGGCCGTTGCTGATGAACGGGACCAGCCGTTCGAATTCGTACGGAAACCACTTCTGGTAACCGAAGAAGAAGAACATGATCACCATCGAGGCGCGGACGACATGGTAGTCGAGATCTTCCGCGAGCAGGCCGGATCCCTGCAGGGCGCGGACGAGAGGATTTTGGGCAGTGTGGGTGTTGGCAAGCATGGTCATGGTCGTGATCCCTGATGTGAGATGAGCGACGTGGCGGTCGTCGCGTTAGGCGACCGCCGGGAAGTCGATCTCGGTATCGTTGATGCGGTTGAAGACGTTGGTGAACACGGTGGTGGCAAAGGCGAGGCTGATGTCGACGAGCTGCGCGTCGCTGTAGCCGGCGGCCTTGATCGCGACGAAATCCTTGTGGCTGATGGTGCCGCTGGTGCGCGCTAGCTTGTCGACGAAAGCGACCAGCGCATCGCGCTGCGCATCACCGGTGGGCTGGCCATCGCGGATCTGCTTCAGGACCTCCGGCGCCAGGCCGACGAGCTTTGCGAGATGGCTGTGGGCGGCGACACAATAGTCACAGCCGGCGGCTTCGCTGATGACGAGCTTGATGATCTCCTTGTCGGACTTGGTCAGTCCGCCGGAGGCGAGCACAGTGTCGGCAGCGAGCACGGCCTTGAGCGCAGCGGGGCCATGGGCGGCGATGGCCGCAAAGGTGTTCGGCACGCTGCCGATGGCCTTCTTGATCTGGGCATAGACCTGGCCGGAGGGGCCGGCGTCAGCTTCGAGGTTCGGGACGGGAAGACGGGACATGATGGCACTCCGTGATTGGGTGGTGAACGATTGCGGAGTGACAGTAGGGTCGCGACATGAGATGTTGAATGCTTGATAGGCTTGTATATATGCTCAATCGTCTCAATCGACGACCGAGAGAGGAATAGGATGGATTGGCTGAGCCGGCTGTTCGAGATGATGCCGGTGCGCGGCCGTCTGGACCTGCGCTGCTCCTACGGCGCGCCGTGGCGCATCGAGCAGGGGCCTGGCGAGGCCAACGAAATCCCGTACCACGCGGTGCTCGCCGGCTCGGCGATGCTGGACGATCCGGCGGGAGGCCGGCCGCTGCTACTGGAGGCCGGCGACATTCTGCTGCTGCCGCGCAACCCGCGGCACGTCATGCACGACGGCAGCGGAGCTGCGCCGCTGAAGGCCCGCAACCGCGCGTCACTCAACTTCACGATCAGCGAGAATCCCGGCTCGGACGCCCGGCTCGATCTGCTGTGCGGACATTTTTCGATCGCCCCGCCGCACGACCGGCTGCTGCGCAACTATCTGCCGCCGGTGCTGATCGTGAGGGCCGGCGCGCAGGCCGGAGAGCGGGACACGGCGGGACAACTCGCAGGCCTCGTTGCCTTGATGCGCGGCGAGACCGCAGACGATCAGCTGGGCGGCCGCGCGATGCTGAATGCGCTGTCTACGGCGATGTTCGCGCTCGTGCTGCGCCTCGCCAGCGAGACCGGGGATGCGCCACGCGGGCTGCTTGCGCTTGCAGGTCACCCGCGCCTCGCGCCAGTCGTCGCGGCCATGTTCAATGCGCCCGCGCGCGCATGGACGCTGCCCGAGCTCGCGCAGCTCGCCAACATGTCGCGTGCGACGCTCGCCCGTCAATTCCAAGAGAAGGTCGGACGTTCGCCGAGCGAACTGCTGACCGACATCCGCATGACGCTGGCAACGAACGAATTGAGGAAATCCTCGCTCTCGACCGGAGCGGTGGCCGAAGCGGTCGGATATCTGTCCGAAGCGGCGTTCCAGCGGGCGTTCAAGAGCCACATGGGCATCACCCCGCGCAATGGCGAAAGTCTGCGCAGACGCCTGCGACGATTGACGAGCTGGAGCTGGCGAAGAGCGCAGAGGCGGCATCGGGTGTCGAGAATGCCTAGGCTGGCGCGCGTGAGGTGGCCGGGCTATCTCAGCATCCGCGGCAGATGATGAGCTTGCGATCCAGCATCTGATCGCGCTGCTGCTGCTCACGCTCCCAGGCCGACAGAGCATCCGAATGAGGCGCATCGGCCCGGCTTGGCTGACGGTGGCCGACCGGAGCGAGCCAGGGCAGGCGCGACGTCGGCTCGGCTGAGGCGAAACGCGCGGCGGCCCGCGACGGCAGATCGGGGAGGGCGTCGAGAGAGCTGTTCCGGTCGGAGGCATGTGCGGGCGACAGCAAGGCGATCAGGAGAAGGCCCGCAAAAGCGGAGCGGATCGAGCGTGTCTGGTTCGAACGATGGGACATTGTGGCGCTCCCGTAGTGGAGGCTCGGGATGAGCGGCTCCGTTGAGGGCCACAATAGTCGTGGATACGAAAGGCTGAATGCTGCGCGATCTCGAAGATATGCTCGTTCGTCTCACGAGCGTCGATGGAGGGGACTGGTTGCAGCTTCAGCTGGCCGGCCACCAGGCGTTGGCTCGGGGACCACCTCGGCGATGTCAAGATTGCGATCGGGGCCGTGTGGAACCACCAATTGGCCGGGTTCGAGACGCAGCTGCGTGCCATCGAGATGGACCGTCACGATGTCCGGCTCGAACGATACAAAATCGGAGATGCGGCGAACTTCGGGATAGGCGTCGGGATACGACCATGCCGCCTGGCGCGCGTCTCCGATGGAGTAGTAGCTGCAGAGGCCCTTGTACGGACAGAAGGTCTGGAGCTTGACCGGAATGAGGGCAGACTCATCGATGTCGGCACGTGGAACATACCAGCGGGGTGCAAAGCCGGACTCGTAAAGAACCAGCGGCCGCTTTGTATCGGCGATGACCCGGCCCTGGTGGTTGACGACGAGGTTACGAGAGGTCTGGCGGATGTCGATGCGGTGATAGGGATCGGCGGCATGGCCCACGATGCGTTCGTCTTCCTCGTAGAAGGCATCCATGGCCCGCCAGGCAAAGGCGATCAGACCCTGCAAATCGCCTGCATGGGCGGGCGGGTTGGCGTGCCGCCAGGCTCCTCGCGCCGCGATATGTTGCTCGTCGACCCGAACGCTGTACCAGGACGTCGGCCCAAGATCGGCGTGTTGCGTGATGTGCTCGGTAGGTTCCAGCACATGTGGGGAAACATCGGCCTCCGGGAAATAGGCCACGGGATAACGGCCCGGTTCGAAAAGCAGCAGCACCCGCTCGCTATCCGCGACCCAGCTTCCCCCAAAGCGCACGCGGAGGCGGCGGCGTAACGGTTCGACGTACAAGAGGCGCTTTGGCAGCGGCTCGGGGACGAGAAAGCGGCCGATTGCTCCCGTTGAAAGCGGGCCTTGTTGCCAGGACAGTCCCAACTGATCTCTCCCTGCAGCGCACCGTCGGTCGGTGGCGGACCTGTTCCGGCCCGCGCTTGGCTTCGCCGGCGCGATCCGATGGCTATATTTCGTTCGCGGCCCGGCCCTGGTTACAGGTCATCCCACCAATTTTGCGGTGTGATGACGCCAGCCGAGATGCTTCAGCCAACCGAAAAGCCGTCATCGATCGGAACAGTGAACTGGAAGACGGCTCCGCGCGGTTGGTTTGCAGTCGCCCAGAGCCTGCCGCCATGCGCCACGATGATCGAGCGGCATATCGACAGTCCGACACCGAGGCCGCCAGACTTGGTCGTGTAGAAGGGTTCGAACAGCCGCGCGAGGCCCTCCGCAGACAAGCCCGGTCCCGAATCCGTGATCGATACGCGTATGCTCTCGGCATCCGCTCTTGCGGTCTGGATCAACAGCTCGCGCTTGCCCCCCGTGGTCTCGCTCATGGCCTCGATGGCGTTCAGGATCAGGTTGAGCGCGACCTGCTGCAGCTCGACGCGATCGCCGATGACCTTGGGCAGACGATCCGCGAATACCGTTTGGATCGCGACATCGTTCCGTGCCGCTTCAGCCTGCGTGAGTTCGATGACTTGTCCGATGACGCTGTTGATCGCCAGGGAATCCCGTTTGGGCGGTGATTTCTTGACGAGATCCCGGATTCGCTCAATGACCTCGCTGGAGCGGATGCCGTTCTCGATGGCGCGTGTCAGCGCCCTGCGCGTCTGCTCCAGTGCCGGCGGTTGGTGATCGAGCCAGCTCAAGGCCGCTTGCGCGCTGGCGATGACGGCGGTGTTCGGCTGGTTGACCTCGTGGGCGATCGACGCCGTCAGCTGTCCCATCACCGCCACGCGGTTGGCGTGGGCGAGCTCCATCTGAGCCTCGCGGTAACGCTGCTCGTTCTCGCGTGCCTCGGTTTCGGCGCGCTTGCGCTCGCTGAGATCCAGCACGAAGGCAACGCCTTGCTCCTGCTCGTCGTCGAACAAGGCTCCGCCGGTCAGCACCGGCACCCGGCTGCCGTCTTTGCGGAAGAACGCCTTCTCGAACGGGTGGACAACCCGCGTCGCCTTCAATTCGGCCCGGGCGCGGTCGGTGCGCTCCTGCCATTCGGGCGGCGTCAGATCTGCCCAGCGCAACCGGCCTGCGGCGAGATCCTCGCGATCATATCCCATGGTCTTCAGGAATGCGTCATTGGCATCGAGAATGTCGGGGGTTTGATCGAAGATGAAGATCCCGATGATGTTGGCCTCGACCAGCCGGCGGATCCGCGACTCCCGTTCCTGAAGCTCCCGGTACAGGCGGGCATTGTCGAGCGAGGTCGCGGCCTCGGATGCGAGAAATTTGAGGATCGCGATCCGGGCGGGTGTGAAGACGCGCGATGCGAGATTGTTCTCCAGATACAGAAATGCCACCGCCCTGCCTTGCTTGACGAGCGGCACGCACAAGGCTGATCGGACGTGCTTCTTCTGGATGTATTCGTCGCCGCCGAACGCGCTGCTCGTCGAAGCATCGTCGAGCACGACGCTTTCCAGGGTGCGAGCCGTGTAAAGCACGATCGACATCGGGACTTCAGCGGCGGAGATCGGCGAATCCGCGAGATCGAGAGCAATCGAACCGCCGCCTGTCACCGCATCCGCCCGAATTCTCAGCTCGGAACCCCTCGGCAAAATCAGCACGCCACGTTCCGCACCCGCGTGCTCGATGGCCGAGCGAAGCAGGGTCTCCGTGAGCTTCTCCAGCACGATCTCGCCTGAGACAGCCTCCGACACCTTGAGAACCGTCGCAAGGTCCAGCTGTTCGACGGGTGCTCCGATCGTCCCTGCGGCGCCGAGCGCGGATCCTCGCTCCCGCAGGTTCGGATGGAGTTTCTCGAGCTGGCTCACCTTCGCCTCGGCGCCCCAGCGTGCGTAGCAATCGCGCGCTTTTGTCAGGTAGGACAGGACGACCGTTCGAATGCCGCGCGCCTCGTAGAACCCTGCCGCACGTTCCGCAGCGATCGCTTCGATCTGGGCGAAGCCGGATTCTTGCGCCAATCGGATCGATTCCTCGTACAGCTGCTCCGCCTCGAGTTCGCGACCTTCGATGCGCGCAAGCTCCGCCGTGACGAGCTTCTGCCGGGCGGCGAAGTTTGCGGGGCAGCGGTTGGACCAGACTGTCAGCTTGCGGTGGTGTTCGCGGAGGTCGCCGAGGCGCCGCTCGCGTTCCTCGGGGCGTGATGCGTGATAAGCCCCGGCATGAGCGAGCGCCGTGTAGAACCGGTATTCGGTGAAGTCCGAATAAGACCGGACGCACCATGAGAGCGCTTCTGCGCGTGCGGCCAGGGCAATCGCGACATCGTCACGTCCGGCAATGACTTCGATCTGAATTCGCGTCGCGTAGTAGAAGAAGACGCCTAGCGGTTCGCTCACGTCCGAGGGCTGAAGCGCCCCGGGGCTCTCGAAGTCGTTCCGCCCGTCGCGCCCCATAAGGCTCAGCGCCAGATCTCGTTGCCTGATGAGGCCCACCGCAGCCAATCGGACGCCCAGACCCTCGGCGAATGCCAGGGACCGCTCGGTACTCGAGCAGACGTCCATGAGCGAATCGCCGCAGAAGAGATCCACCGATATCAGTCCGCGATGCGAATACGCCGCGAATGCCAGATCTCCGGTCGTCAAACAGATTGCGAGAGCGCGCCGAATGAACGGCCGTCCCGATCGGATCGGGAGAATCCATGGGGTCACGTGAAGGCCGAAAACCAGAAGTGCCCGGCCGCTCAGCCCTGTCTGCGGCTGCCTGTCGGCAAGGGTTGCGCCAAATTGTGATAGCCGGAATCCAAGTTCGGCATCGATTGAATTGCTGGCGAGCACGCCGAATATGGCGGTCAGCGGGTAGCATGCTTCAGGGCTGGTCCCGTGCTCGAGCGTCAGTCGAGTGGCCTCCATGAGCATGGTGTCGGACAGGTTGCGATCGGTGAGAAACGCAGGTGTGAGGAGGTCGGCCAAAATGCCCATGGTCGCACGATGATCCGGATCGGTCATCGGCGGTAGCGCATGAAGCTGCTCGTCGGACAGTTTTTCAGTCAAGTTCCGCAGGCGTCGCCGATCCTCATCCACCTCTCTGCGGCTGGGATGAGGAGACCAGTCAATCCCGGTTCTGCGCAAGAATGCGAGGCAAACGTCGACCGCCCGCTCGAGCTGTCCCGCAGTGGTGTATAGCTGCGCCTGGAGCCTGGCGACCTCGGCGCTCGCCTGAATGTCCGAACAGCTCTGCGACAGGACCGTCAATTCCGCTTCCGCCGTGGTCAGCTCGCCGAGCAGGAATTTGCATTCGGCGTGGAGGAGGCCGATCGCGAAGGCGTCCCGGCTGAACCGCGGATGCCCTTCCTCCCCGAGCAGTTCGCGGGCGATTTCAAGGTAGGTTGCTGCCGCGTGGTAGGCCGTTGCATTTCGCGCGCGCCGGCCCGCGGCTAGATTGACGGCAATGACCTGTTCGCGTTCCGCGCCGTTCGTCAAAGCGGCGATGCCGCGGTTCAGCTGGTTGGCAACGACATAGACGCGCTCGTTGGTTTCGTCAGGCGTCAGCTGCGCTGCCAGGACCAGACCGATTCGAAGGTGCAAGGCCGTTCGCCTGTCCTGGTCCGGTTGAAGCGCATAAGCGGCCTCTTGCACGCGATCGTGCACGAACGCGTAAGAGCTCTTGAGGCGTCGGACCAGTTCGAGACGCGTCGCGTCTTTCAAATCCGCGTGCAGCGTCTGCTCCGATGTTCCGTGCACGAGGCAGAGCATCGCGGTCTCGGCGCTGTTGCCCAGGCAGGCCAGCTCCAGCAGGGCCTGACGTGTCTCCTCGCGCAAACCGCTCAGCTTGCCGACCATGAGATCGGCGACGTTTTCAGCGTAGCTTTTTCCTTGATGCGTTCGAGATCCCAGCGCCACTGTCGCTTGTCATGATCGAAGGTCAGCAGTTCTTCTTCGGCCAGTGCCCGGAGAAACTGCGTGAGAAAGAACGGATTCCCGTGCGTCTTCTCGTATATCAGCTGCGCCATGGGCATGGCGTGTGCCGGCTCGCAATGAAGTGCATCCGCGGTGAATTCCAGGACGGCATCGCGGGTGAGGGAGGCCAGGTCGATTTCCCGCACCCGCTTACGGGAGGCCCGGATTTCGACGAGCCGTTGTGCCAGCAGATGCTTGACGTCGGCATCGTTGCGTCGATAGGCGACGATGAGAAGCAGATTTTGCAGGTCGGATCTGTTCAGAAGAAACTCGATCAGATCCAAGGTGGCCAGGTCGAGCCACTGCAGGTCGTCGAGGAACAGCACGAGGGGATGGTGCGCCTTGGCGAAGACGCCAATGAAGCGTCGAACGACGAGTTGGAAGCGTCGCTGTGCGTCTTGCGGGGTGCCTCCGGGACAGGTGATGGATCCCCGATCACCAGCCGCAGCTCCGGTACGAGATCCACCATCAGTTGACCGAGCTGGCCCAGCGCGTCGTGCAGTGCGCTACGCCAGGGTGCCAGATCGGCATCGCTCTTGGCGAGGAGGCCTCGGATAAGGCCCTGAAGCGCATGCGCGAGCGTCGCGTAAGGCATATCGCGCTTGTGCTGATCGAACTTGCCGGAAGCGAAGAACCCGCCCAACGGGACCAAGGCCTTCTGCATTTCGTCGACCATAGCAGACTTGCCGATACCGGAGGGACCGGACACCAGGATCAACTCGGGCGTGCCGCTCCGGGTGACGCGATCGAACGAGGTGAGCAACGCCTCGATCTCGTGCTCCCTGCCGTAGAGCCGTTCGGGAATCAGCAGGCGATCCGGTATATCGGTTTGCGCCAGGACGAAATCATCGATCCGTCCCTGCGCTTCCCATTCGGCGAGTGATCGTTCGAGGTCGCTCTTGAGGCCCGCTGCGGTCTGGTAGCGGTCCTCGGCCGTCTTGGCGAGGAGCTTCATGATGATCGCCGACACGGCGTAAGGCACACCATCGACTCGTTCGGCGGGCGGAACGGCACGTCTCGCGATGTGGCTGTGCACCCACTCCATCGGACTGGACGCAGTAAACGGCAGTGCGCCCGTCAGCATACGGTAGAACGTCACGCCGAGTGCGTACAGATCGCTGCGGGAATCCACGGACCGGTTCATGCGGCCGGTCTGCTCGGGCGCCATGTAGGCCAGCGTGCCCGCCATGGTCTCCGGTGGTTCGAGCTGCTGTCGCTCGCGCGGCAGGCGAGATGCGAGGCCAAATCCGGTGATCCTGACCTCGTCTGCCCCGGTCACCAGAAGATTGGCCGGCTTCAAATCCTTGTGGACCAGGCCCTGCCGATGCAGCTGGTCGACGGCGGTGGTGATACCGAGCGCCAATCGCAGAAAGTGGGTCAGCTTCATCGGCGCGCCGAGCAGTTGCTCGAGCGGCTCGCTGCCGGGATCTTCCAATATCAGCAAGGTTCGACCACCGTCGCGGATCAGCTCCAGCGGCCGCACGGCCCAGGTCCCATCGAGCTCGTCGCGCAAGGCGTATTCATGGGCGAGCCGGTCGAGGACCGCGGCCGGCGGATGTTCGGTAGCCGCTCTTACGGTCAGGACACTGTTGAGGTCGCCATCGGCGCCCCGGCGCCATTCGCGGCAAAAGACGCGCTCGCCGTCGTCCCATGACGCCTCAAGACCGGTATTGCCATTCGTGGATACCCGCGAGGATACGTGCATCTGCCGGACTCCGGAATTAGCCGGCCAGTCGATTGAAAGGGAGGGAAAGGTGTTCACCTGTCCCGCTCGGGAACGTACTCCCAACGCCAATCCCCAACAATAGCCGGGATCGGAGCCACGATATGAGCCACATTCCGATTTCGGGGCGTGGCTCAACCAACTGCAAAGCCGTCATCGATCGGCACGGTGAACTGGAAGACGGCTCCGCGCGGTTCGTTTGCAGCCGCCCACAGCCTGCCGCCATGCGTCCCGATGATCGAACGGCATATCGACAGTCCGACACCAAGGCCGCCCGACTTGGTCGTGTAGAAGGGTTCGAACAGCCGCGCGAGGCCCTCCGCAGACAAGCCTGGTCCCGAATCCGTGATCGATACGCGTATGCTCTCGGCATCTGCTCTCGCGGTCTGGATCAACAGCTCGCGCTTGCCCTCCGTGGTCCCGCTCATCGCTTCGATGGCGTTCAGGATCAGGTTGAGCGCGACCTGCTGCAGCTCGACGCGATCGCCGATGACCTTGGGCAGACGATCCGCGAATACCGTTTGGATCGCGACATCGTTCCGTGCCGCTTCAGCCTGCGTGAGTTCGATGACTTGTCCGATGACGCTGTTGATCGCCAGGGAATCCCGTTTGGGCGGTGATTTCTTCACGAGATCCCGGATTCGCTCAATGACCTCGCTGGAGCGGATGCCGTTCTCGATGGCGCGTGTCAGCGCCCTGCGCGTCTGCTCCAGTGCCGGCGGTTGGTGATCGAGCCAGCTCAAGGCCGCTTGCGCGCTGGCGATGACGGCAGTGTTCGGCTGATTGACCTCGTGGGCGATCGACGCCGTCAGGTGTCCCATCACCGCCACGCGGTTGGCGTGGGCGAGCTCCATCTGAGCCTCACGGTAACGCTGCTCGCGCTCCTGAAGCTCCCGGTACAGACGAGCGTTGTCGAGCGACGTCGCGGCCTCGGATGCGATAAATTTGAGAAGGGCGACCTTTGCGGGCGTGAAGACACCCTTCGCAAGATTGTTCTCGAGATACAGCAGAGCGACCAGGCCGCCTTGCTTCGTGAGCGGAATGATCAGGACCGACCGGGCACTCTCGAGCTGAATGTACGGGTCCCCTCTGAACGTTCCACTTTCAGCGGCATCGTCGAGAATAACGCTCTCTTGCGTGCGAGCCGCGTACAGGACGAGCGACTCCGGGATTTCCATCCGGGAGATCGGGCGATCGCACAGATCGACGTTGATCGAAGCTCCCTGGGTCGTCGCCTCCGCCCGAATCCGTAGCGCCGCATCTCGCTGCAAAATCAGTATTCCTCGTTCCGCACCGGCATGCTCGATGGTCGTGCGCATCAGAATGTCGATCAGCTTATCGAGGACGATCTCTCCGGACACGGCCTCCGAGACTTTCAGAGCCGCCACGAGGTCCAGATGTTCGATCGGTGCGCCGATCGTATCAGTTGCAGCGACCACGGGTGCATTCTCCGCAAGCTGCGGATACATGTCGTCGATCTGGCGTACCTTGCCATCGGCTCCCCACCGGGAATAGGCGTCGCGCGCGTTCCGACGATATATGTCGGCGAACTCGCCATAATCGCGAGCCGCATAGAAGTTCGCAGCCAGTTCGTAGGCGAGACCCTCATCGGCAATGAGTCCGTTTGCGCGGGCCGAGCGAACTGCGCATTCGTAAAGGCGCATTGCATCGGAGTCGCGGCCCTCCAGCCGGGCGATTTCGGCGCCGACCAACGCCGCGCAGTGCGCGAAATTGTCCGGACAATTCTCCGCCCAGGCCTGGAGTTGCCGATGATGCCCGACAATCGTGTCGATTTGCCCTTGCCCGGCGGCGATCGCTTCCGGCACTGCAGCCAGAGAAAGCGCACTATAGAAGTAATACGAAGCGGCCTCCGCCGGAGTGAGCGGCGTCCATCGCCGCCGCTGCAGCTTCGACAGGATGCCGACCGCCGTTGCGTAGTCGCCCGCAAGAAAGCGCGCCCGAAGCTTGAGGATCCAGTAAATGCACTCTGCGCGCCACAAATTCGGATTGGCGGCAAAGTGCTGTTCGATCCGAAGCTCGTCGAACTGCTCGTCGTCGAAGCAACCGAATGTCGGGGTCAACCCGCGAAGCGTCCGGAACAGCCCGCGTTGCGCGGCGATGATGTCTTCGATGAACCCGAACCCCATCTTCCGGACGAAGGCGAGGCCAGTCTCGGCCTCGTTCAGAATCTCGACGAGTGGATCGCCGGCCTCGAAAAGATTGCCGTTCAGATTGCTGCAGCTGTAGGCCGCATAGGTAAGATCGCCGCTCCTGTGCGCGCTTTCGAAAGCGCGGCGAAGGAGATCGCGCGCGGCCCTGAAGTGTCTGGTCCACGGCACCACGTGCGCGCCGAATATCAGATAGGTCGCAGCCTGGAAGCGGCTTATTCCGCGCTGCTCGACCAATTCATAACCGAGCTCTCCGAAGCGGAAGCCGGATTTGTAGTCGCCGAATTGCAGGCCGGCCACCATTCCGAGCTGCACATAAGCAACGCACGACCCGTCGCTGTGGCCCCACTCGAGCCCAAGATTGACGGCCCTGCAGATCGTGAGGGAAAGCAGGTTCATATCCGTGAAGAGGGCGGGCGGCAGCAACTTTGTCAGGACATCCATCGTCGCAAGCGAGGCAGGGTCGCTCATCAAGGGCAGCTTGACGAGGTCTTCGATGCTGCGCTCCCCAATGCCCGTCCAGATAAGATCGTACTCGCGGCGCGCCTCCGCATCAGTCGGGTTGGGAGACCAGTGCACGCCTAGCTGCCGCAGGTACCCCAGGCCGACGTCGACAGCGCGGCTGGATTGACCGAGCGTTGTATAGACATCCATGCGCAGGCATGCGACGGCGGCCTGTTCGAGCGGGTTGGTCGCGCGCGTCGCCAGTGCAGTGAGGCGATCGTCCGCGACATCGGGTTGGCCGGTCAGGAACTCGCATGCGGCCCGATTGATTTCCAGTGCGAAGGCAAGCTCGTGCCGCCGCACCCAGCAATCGGCGCTCAAGAGCTCGCTTCCGGTGGAGAGATAGGCAAGCGCCGAGCTATACGCCGAGGATGCCTTGGCGCGTTGGCCGGCAATCAAGTTGAGCTCGGCGAGTTGCTCCCGCTCGCTCGGCGAGCCCACGAGGGACAGGCCGCGGTTGAGCTGATTGACGATATCGAAGATCGCCAATTCGCGCTGCCCCGGCGGTGTGCGTGCCACCAGGAGCCGGCCGATTCGCAAGTGCGACGCAGGCTTCTCGGACTCGGGAATAAGTGCGTAGGCGGCTTCCTGGACGCGGTCGTGCACGAACCTGCAGTGCCGGTCCTGACGCTCGACCAGCTCGAGACGCACCGCGTCGAAGAGATCCAGATCGACCTGCTGTTCCGACGCGCCGAGCATCAATGACAGAGTTGCGATCTCGGCGCTGCTGCCGAGGCATGCAAGCGTCTGCAAAGCCGTCCGCGTTTCTTCCGGCAGGCGGCTCAGCTTGTGGACCATCAAGTCAACGACGTTTTCGGTATAGCCTTTGGCATGGATGCGCGCGAGGTCCCACTGCCATTGGCCTGCCGCATGATCGAAGGCCAGCAACCGTTCTTCCGAGAGTGCGTGCAGGAACTGGATCAGGAAGAACGGATTGCCGCCGGTCTTCTCATGTATCAGTTGCGCCAATGGCGCGGCGCGGGCCGGCTCGGAGCGAAGCGCATCCACGATGAAACGCTCGACGTCGGCTCGAATGAGGGGGCCAGGCTGAGCGTCCGGACACGCGCGCCCGAATCGTGAATTGCGGCGAGCTTGCGCCTCAGCGGATGGTTGGCATCGATCTCATTGCTGCGATAAGCGCCGATCAGCAAGAGGTGTTGCAGGTCCGATCGGGTCAGCAGCTCCTCGAGCAGGTCGAGCGTCGCAGCATCCAGCCACTGCAAATCGTCGAGGAACAGCACAAGCGGCCGATCCGATTGCGCGAAGACGCCGATGAAGCGCTGCAGGACGAGTTTAAATCGTCGCAGGGCGTCTTGCGGTGAAGCATCCGGGACCGGCGGCTGATTGCCGATGATCAGTTTCAATTCTGGAACCAGATCGACCATGAGCTGGCCGTTGGGCGTCAATGCTTCGCAGATCGCTTCGCGCCACGATGCAAGTTCGGCGTCATTCTTGGCGAGGAGGCGACGGACGATGTTTTGAAAGGCCTGTGCGAGCGTCGCATAAGGGATGTCGCGCTTGTACTGATCGAATTTGCCCGAGGCGAAAAGGCCACCGAGCGGGACCAGGACCCTGTGCAATTCGTGGACTACGGCGGACTTGCCGATACCGGCATAGCCCGAGATCAAGACGAGCTCCGGCTTTCCGCTCCGGGCGACGCGGTCGAATGCGTCGAGCAAGGCCTCGATCTCATATTCCCTGCCGTAGAGCCGCTCGGGAATGAGGAGGCGGTCCGGTTGGTCCGCCTCACCGGGCGTAAAGCCGTCAATCCGGCCTTGCGCCAGCCATTCGGCAAGGCAGTGCTCAAGGTCGGTCTTGAGGCCGGCGGCGGTCTGGTAGCGGTCCTCAGCCGCCTTGGCGAGAAGCTTCATGATGATCGCCGACACGGCACGAGGCACGCCATCGACCCGTTTGGCTGGCGGAATGGCTCGTCTCGCGATGTGGCTGTGCACCCATTCCATCGGATTGGCCGCGGTGAACGGCAGTGCGCCCGTCAGCATCCGGTAGAACGTCACGCCGAGTGCGTACAGATCGCTGCGGGAATCGACGGACCGGTTCATGCGGCCGGTCTGCTCGGGTGCCATATAGGCCAGCGTGCCCGCGATGGTCTCCGGTGGCTCGAGCTGCTGTCGTTCGCGCGGCAGGCGAGATGCGAGCCCGAACCCGGTGATCCTGATCGCGCCCGCTGCGTCGACCAGGATGTTCGCCGGTTTCAGATCCTTGTGGATCAGGCCACGATGGTGGAGCTGGGCGATCGTTCCGGCAATGGCAGGAGCCAATCGCAAAAAGTGGTCTAGCTTCATCGGCGCTCCGAGCAGCCGCTCGAGCGGCTCGCTGTCGGGGTCTTCCAATATCAGCAAGGCACGATCGCCATCGCGGATCAGCTCCAGCGGCCGTACGGCCCAGGTTCGATCGAGCTCGTTGCGCAAGGCGTATTCGTGAGCGAACCGGTCGTGGAGCGCGGGCGGATGTTCCGCCGCGGCTCTTACGGTCAAGACATTGTTGAAATTGCCATCGGCGCCCCGGCGCCATTCGCGGCAAAAGACGCGCTCGCCGTCGTCCCACAGGATCTCGAGACCGGCATCTCCGTTCGTGGGGATCGGCGAGGACACATTCATCTGCCGGACTCCGGAACTGACCGGCCGCCCTGTGGAGAAGGCACGCCACCGTCCAATCGCCCCCTCATCACCCTAATCCTCGAAAAGGTCCCCCACAACAGCACTCATCAGAACGAACCCGCCGGCTTCACGCTGCTCGCTCCTCTGGCCCCCAATATTCGAAGAGGCCGCCACAATGGTTACAGGCAGATTTGATTTTGATCGGGAACTCCGGGTGCCGGGAACTCTTCCGTGAGCCGCAGATTCCCTGGCTTGAGCGGAAGGAATCGCGGGAGTCTTCCAAAGGTCGCTCAGCGTGGACAGCGTCAAGGGTCCATAAGCCGTCGTCGCAAACCTACGCTCACGCAGATCATCGGCAACGACCTCGCCGATGTAGCCGAGCAGCCACCGCCGTCACAAGGGGGCGACGTTGATCCTGCTCTTCCAGTGCCGACCGGCGCTATTACATCGCTTCCTGTCGAACAATCCCGTTCTGAGCCGGTGATACGTCGGCTGCTGCCCGGAGAAGGTCCCGCTTGAGCAGATAGACGGAAGCCGCGAGCAGTACGACATCCTTCATGAGGAAGAGGAATGGCAACGTGGCCGCAGGAAAGCCGCCGGCCGGCGCGGCCCAGGCATCGGGGAAAAACGGAATGATCGTCACGGTGGCGACATAGGTCGCGCATGAGCCCAGCGACCCCAGGACCGCCAGTCTCCTGCTCCAGAAGCCGAGCAGAAGAAGAAATCCAAACAGCAATTCCGCTGAACCCAGGAAGTAGGCCGCGCCGCGCACGCCAAACACCGGATACAGCCAGAAGATCAGCGGACCATTGCTGATGAACGGGATCAACGCGTGCGCCTCGTAGTCGAACCATTTCTGGCAGCTGAAGACGAAGAAGACGATGATCATCGCCACACGCGTTGCATGGTAGTCAAAATCGCCTCTGACCAGATCGAGCTCGGACAGTTTCTTTATGAGATGGTCCATCTGATGTCGTTTCATCCTCGAGGTCGCGGATTGGCGGCAAGGCGGCGTCGACGTCTGTCGTGATCCGAACGGTAGCCAAGCTTCGAGGGGTGCGCTGTGCGCGGATTATCGTGCATTTTTCAAACTTGCGCTGTTCAGCCGCAGGCGGCGGGGATCGGCGTGGCCTGACATCGCGTCGCCGTTGGTGGCTCGCCCTTGGCGTCGCAAACCCATACCAAAGTATGGGTCTGTGCATCACAATCGCGAGATTGTAGGAGGCACCCGCCGAACGCATGCTCGAGGCCGACATGCGCAACCGATCATGGCGCAGCTACTGGATTTTCCTCAGTTGGGGAGACCGAACATGTGCCTCTCGCGAACAAGCATCGAACGTCATGACAGCAGCCGTCTGGTCAACCGGGGAGCGGCTTGCGCTTCAATCGCCTCTGTTGCGATCGCGTTTCGATGATGATCGCGTCTTGCGAGGGTAAGTCAGGTGAAGGTCCCTTTCGTAGGAGTCGTCGATGACGACGAGGCCCTGTGCCTGTCTTTGGTGGATCTGATGCGATCGATCGGCTACCGCTCCGAGCCGTTTGACAGGGCCGAAGCGCTGCTGAGCTACGTCGACCGGTTCAGCTTCGACTGCATCATTGCCGACGTTCACATGCCTGGAATGGGCGGGCTGAACCTCGTTCGCGAGCTCCAGCAGCAGAAGGTCGGGGCGCCGGTGATTCTCATTACCGCGCTTCCTCACAGGCAGCTGGACGCCGAAGCGGCCTCGATCGGCGCATTCTGCCTTCTCAGAAAGCCGTTCGAAACGAGCGCTCTGCTTGAGTGTCTCGACAGGAGCCTTCGAAGATGAAAGCGCTCTCGGGTGACGACATCACGTCCTCTAGCGCGCCGCAATCGTCTGGCGGCGACGAGCCCGCGCGTGCACGCCCCCGCGGGAATACGGTTTCGCCGCGACATGATCGCCGGAAGGCGGCCCGTTGGGAGAGATGGAACGATTGTTCGGAGCGATGGGGCCGGCTCTTGCTTGCGGCGCGGGCAGGGGATGAAGACGCATATGAGCGATTGCTGCGGGAGCTGGATCTGTGGCTTCGGGCCTACTACGCGCGCCGGCTTCCCTATCCCGCCGCCGACGATGCGAGGCAGGAGGTGCTCCTGGCCATTCACGCGAAACGCCACACGTTTGCGGCCTCGAAGCCCTTCGGCGCCTGGGTCACGGCGATTGCCCGCTACAAATGGGTCGATCGCGTGCGCGATGCGTCTCGCTACAGCGCGCTCGCGCTCGACGAAGACATCGCGATCGAGGATCACGAAGGTGCCGCGATCAGCGCTGCTGCGCTGGACCAGCTGCTTGGCCGGTTGAAGCCTGCGCAGGAGAGCGTGATCCGCCTCGTGAAGCTCAACGGTCTGAGCATCGCGCGAGCGGCCGGTGCGACCGGACAGTCGGCGGCCCTGGTCAAGATCAATATCCATCGCGGCCTGAAGAAATTGTCGACATTGGTCTCCTGATGTCATTGCGGCCGCCGGCCGGGCCGACCGAGACGTCGTGCGAAGGAAAGCCGAAATTGCTTCAACTCCAGAACGAAATGCGATCCGCGGTGGCGGACCTGACGGCGGCGTTCCGCTATGACATCATGGAAGGGCTGAGCCTCGCGCCAAAGGCAATTCCGGCGAGATGGCTTTATGACCGCCGCGGATCGGCTCTGTTTGAAGCCATCACGCTGCTGCCCGAATACTACCCGACTCGAACCGAGCGATCGATCCTTGCGTCCGCAGTATCGGAAATCGCCGCGCTCGCGGGGCCGGGCCGCGCAGTCATAGAATTCGGCTCAGGCTCATCGGCAAAGACGCGACTGTTGCTGGCGGAGACGGAGCCTTCCGCCTATGTGCCGATCGACATCTCGGGCGAGTTCCTCCGGGAGGTTGCGGCAGGCTTGTCGCATGCATTCCCGGGGCTGCCGATCTATCCAACCGAGGCCGATTTCACCTGTCCCTTTGCGCTGCCGGACGAGATTGCCTCAACTGCTCGCCTCGGCTTCTTTCCGGGGTCGACGATCGGAAACCTGACGGTGCCTGCGGCGGTCGACCTGTTGCGGGCCATGGCGGCGACGCTGGGTGCCGGATCGATGCTGCTGATCGGCATCGATCGTATCAAGGATCAGGAGGTTCTGCTGCCGGCATATGACGACACGCAAGGGCTGACGGCCGCATTCAATCTCAACCTCCTGCATCGGATCAACCGCGAGCTGGGCGGCTCGATTCCCCTGGGCGCGTTTCGCCATTTGGCGCGCTGGAATGATGCGGAGGCGCGTATCGAGATGCATTTGGAAGCCACGCGCGACGTCCGCTTCGAGGTCGTCGGTCGCGTCTTCTCGTTGTCGAAGGGCGAGACCATCCACACGGAGAACAGCCTCAAATACGGGCGGAGGGATGCCTTCGTCCTGCTGCAGGCCGGTGGGTGGAATCCCGTCGCCGATTGGACCGACGACAGAGGGCTCTTCTCGGTCATTCTCGCGGAGCAAAGGCCCGCGCCGGCGGCACCCTAGGATGAATCGGCGCGCAGACGGAATCATTCCAACAATATCGCCTCAATCGGCGCAATCCACGAACAGCGAGGCCCGTACATATGCTGCATAATGTGCGCGTCATCACGGCAATCAACTGCGTTGAGGCGCGACCATGCAACTCCGTTCATCCCTCATCCTGAGCTTCGCCGCCATTCCTCTAACCGCCCTGGCAGATCCGCTCCCGGCGCCGTCGCCGAAAGCGCCGAGCCCGGCCGAGAGCGTCCAGGTGCAGCCGCGCGGCAATGAATTCATGCCGAATTCACTTGCTGAGGATGCGTTGCAGAAGCGCATTACCGACTTCAACCGGAAACTGGAAGGTCTGGACGCAGATCTCGACAAGAAGCTGAAAATCTGCCGCGGGTGTTGATCGATATCCGTTTCAACAAACAGCGATAGGTCCGCACATGAGGCACACTGTCACCGGTTCGTTCCACGACGACGGAAGCGGGTGCGCGCACTTTGAGCGGATCGCCCCGATCCGGGATGACGAGGTCGAGCTTGTCGTTAGAGAATTGCAGCATCGCATGCGCAATATCCTCAGCGTCGTTCTGTGCTTCGTGAACAACACCGATGCGAATACGACCGCCGATTTTCGCGAGGCGCTTTCGGCACGGATCGCGACCCTGTCCGACGCCTACAGGATGATCGAATCCGCGGGAGAGCAGCGCGTGTCTCTCGCGGCGATGCTGGAGCGAACGCTCAAGCCGCATGCGATGTTTCACAAGGGCCGCATTCTGCTCGCGGGGCCGGACCTCACGTTGGAACCGCACATCGCCTTGGCGCTGCACGTCATCATTCACGAGCTGGCGACCAACGCGAGCAAGTACGGCGCGCTGACATCGACGGCAGGAGCCGTCGATGTGATCTGGGAGAGCTCGCCCTATTTCGGCGGACAAGGTCTTGCGATCCAGTGGCGCGAGCGCGGCGGGCCGATTGTGACCAAGCCCGAACGCCGAGGCTTTGGCACGCAACTGATCGCAAGGGCCCTGCCGGGCGCACAGGTCGATCTCGACTTCGCACGCGACGGTCTTGTGTGCCGGCTTCTAATCGATCTCGGTCAGACGCCGACCACGCAAGGGCCTGTCAGTTAGGACCAGGAGGATCGACACCATGAGTACATTGGCGAGTGAGCAGCGCAAATCGTTCGCAAGCAGGATATCGGGACTGCTTGCGGGAGACCTGGATTACCACATCGTCCGGGCGTCGATGGTGATCCTGTTTTTCTTCTTCGGCTACCAGAAATGGTGGGCGTACGAGGCGGATCGCCTGGACCCGTTCATCAGCAACGGTCCGCTGATCTGGTGGCTCTATCCCGCTTTCGGCCATCAAGGTGCCAGCTGGTTCCTCGGCGTCGCCGAATGGACCTTTGGTGCCCTGATATTCGCGGGCTTCTGGAGCAAGCGGCTCGGCATTCTGGGCGCCCTTGGATCTACCGGCACCTTCATCGCAACAGTCACGATCATTCCGTTCATGCCGGACGGTTGGGACGCCGCTGCGGGTGGCTTTCCGGCGATGACGGGCAACGTTCCGTTCCTGATGAAGGATGTCGTGCTGCTTGCGGTATCGTTGTATCTTCTGAAGCAGGACGCGGCGCGTGTCCTGCGACTTGGGGCTTGAGATACACTGCAAGGCAGATGCAGATCATGGCCAGCGCGAGCATGGGATAGTGCAACGAGACGGCCGCCGCGGCGAGGAAGCCGAGCAGGGTGGTCAAGGATCGCATGCGCATCACCATGCGCGCCTGGCCCGGGATCGCCTCGATCGCCGGCCGGTCGACGGATTCCCAGCACAGCAACAGATAGGTCGCGTTCACCAGGGCGAATACGCCGGCATAGACAGTTACGGGCAGCGGCGCGAGCCTTGAGCTCGCGATCCAGGCCGTCGAGAACGGCAGCAGCGATACGGAAAACAGATGGGCGAAGTTTCCCCAGATCAGTCGGGGCGTCGCCGCGCTTGCATAGTGCAGAAGATGGTGATGGTTCACCCAGACGATGGCGATGAAGAGATAGCTGACTGCGTAGCCGATGACGGTCGGCCAGAGTTCGAACAGAGCATCGAGGCTCGGAGCATGCGGCGGGCGCAGGTCCAGGGCGAGAATTGTAATAACGACTGCAAAAACGGCATCCGAGAGGGCATTCAGGCGTTCTGTCTTCGGAGAGTCCGCGGTCATCATTCCTATTTCCTTGCCGATGCAGGCCTGCGCGGCAGTGTCTCGACGCTCCGACTGGGCCTGAACAGCAAGCGCGTCATGCCAACGGCCAGCGGGGCGCGATGCCGCCGCTCCGCACTTTCGTGGACATTCGGAGCAACCGTCGCATCGGTTACATCTGCTTCGAAAAGAATCGTGGCAATGCGCAACGACGTGCATGGCGCGGGCTCGTGAACCGTGGCTCTCTGCAACCAAACTTGGCAACGTTCGCAAGTACCGTTACATGTTGCGGCGTACTGAACGCGCTCTCGTCCCACTCCTCGATACGCAAGCGGCGGGGTGATGCGTCGAGACGTCCGGAAATGATTGTCACGACGAGACATCTCGGTATGAGGCTTGATAACGAGACGCACGAACTCGATCTGGTCGCAAAGGCGTTTCAGATTATCTCGAGAGAAATCAGCTATCAGGGATTGGCCAAGGCTCTCCTCATGGAGGCGCTGAGCTACTCCGGGGCCAGTCGGGGGCGATCCTGCTCAGCGGGCAAAGAGAGCTGCTTGCCAAGGCCGATGCGAGCTTCCCGCGCGAGAGGGCGAACTTCCTTGCCTCCTTCCCGCCGCATGCCGAATTTCGCCTGCCGGGCGACCTTGCCGAACAGGTGCTCGATCGAAAGCAAACGGTCGTGAGGCAAGCCGGCGCGGAGAGCTCGGCACTGATCGATCCCGCGAACGCGCCGTCTGGAAAGATAGCGCAGCTGTGCCTGCCGTTGATTCACCAGCACTGGGCGATCGGCGTTCTCTATCTCGAAGCGGATGGGGATGCGGAGATCTTCACGCCGCGATGCGTCTGGGTGACATCCATGCTGGCCAATCAGGCCGCCGTCTCATTCGAATCCGTCCGCCTTTTCGAAGCGCTGCGCGAGACCAATATGTGGATGGTCAGAGGTCAGCAGATCGGCGGGATGGGCAGCTATCGCTGGAACACGCGCACGCTGCTCTCGCGCGGATCGCGCGAATGTTACCGTATTCTGGATATCGACCTGGACGTGAACCCGGTGCCCTTCGAGGTGTTCAGGAGCCGGGTCCACCCCGAGGATTATCCCGCGCTGGAGCAGGCCCTCACCGAGGCGATCAGCACGAAGTCGCCCTTCACCCACGAGTACCGCGTGGTCCACCGGGACGGCAAGACGTTGCATGTCGTGGCCGTTGGGCAATTCGATGAGGGGCCCACGGGAGACCTTGAGCTGGAAGGCATCATCACGGACGTCTCGCAACGGAAGGCGGCGGAGCAGGCTCTCGCCGACGCACGAAACGAGCTTGCGCGGGCGACGGGGCTGACGTCCCTTGGCGAGCTCGCCGGCTCGATCATTCACGAGATCGATCAGCCGCTGACGGGCATGATCATGAGCGCGGAAGCTTGCCTCCGGTGGCTCGCCAGGGATCCCGTTCAAGCCGCGGAGGCCCGGAAATCGGCCGCGCGCATCATCAGGCAGGCACGTCGAGCCGCGGAGGTTGTGACCGGGGTCCGCTCTCTCGTGCGGGGCACGCAGGTCCATTTTGCCGAGTTCGATATCAACGATGCGGTTGCGGAGGTTCTGCTTCTGTCGAAAAGGGAAATCGAGCGCGCGGGGGTCGTCGTCCGTACCGACTTCGATCGATCATCGCCGCGTGTCGAAGCAGACCGTGTCCAGGTCCAGCAGGTCGCCCTCAATCTCGTGCGCAACGCGATCGAGGCCATGGCGGGGGTCGAGGACGGGAACCGCATTTTGGCCCTCTCTTCGGGGGTCGCCGATGGTATGATTTCCGTGGCAATCGCGGATACGGGGGCGGCATCAGCCCGGCCGATAGAGAGCGGGTCTTCGAGACGCTCTATACGACGAAGGGAGCGGGACTCGGTCTGGGACTGTCGATCTGCCGCAAGATAGTGAAACTCCACGGAGGACAGCTATGGGTGGAAGAAAACGGGAGGTGCGGAGCGAAGTTCACCTTCGCTCTCCCGCTTCGCCAGGCGGTTCAGACGTCGGAAAGCCGGTAGACATGCCTCCCTCCGGCGTTGTTCATATCGTCGACGATGACCGCGCGGTTCGCGAGTCCCTTGGCGACCTGCTCGAGTCCCTGCACTACAAAGTCGCCTTGTACGGATCTGCTTCGGATTTCCTCAAGGTTGAACTGTCGGACGCGCCTGCGTGTCTGGTGCTCGATGTCAGATTGCCCGGCACGAGCGGCCTGGAGCTGCAGGAGTACCTGACGAAAATCAATGTCGGAATCCCGGTGATCCTGATGACCGCCTTTGGCGACATTCCCATGTCGGTCAGAGGCATGAAGCTGGGGCGGTCGATTTTCTCACCAAGCCGATACGGGATCAGGATCTTCTCGATGCGATCACTGCCGCGATCCGAAAGGACATCGATCGGCGCGACGACAACGCGCACCTTGCGCAGTTGCAGGAGAGGTTCGCACTCCTGACCACGCGCGAGCGGCAAGTGATGACGCTGGTGGCATCCGGTCTGATGAACAAGCAGGTCGCCAGCGAGCTTTCGATCAGCGAAGCGACAGTCAAGATGCATCGTGGCAGCGTGATGCGGAAGCTCGGGGCAAAGACCGCGGCAATGCTCGTTCGAATGGCAGAAGCGCTCCAACTCCAGGGCTGAGGCTTCGCCTCGGGGACTGGCATCTCGTGCTGAATCACTTCGGCGCCGTCCCTGTACGCGACCCATACCTAAGTATGGGCCGGAACAGCACAAGCGTGAGATTGCTCGGCAGGGCGATGAAAAGCATGTTGTCCCTGTGCGGTGCTGCCAGCCGGCGATGGCAGCGCGCCTTGACCGGAGAGGTAACGCCACGTGCAGCTTGCGGCTTCAACGCCCGTATCCAGGCGACCAGGGCATCTCCTCCGTGCAGAAATTCGTTGACGATCGGACGCGGCCATCCGGAGCACAGAACAGGGCGACGACGATGGGGATGTACGTATCAAATTCGAGTGAGAGCACGCCAAGGATGGCGGTCTCCGCTTCGCCAATCCGGCCGGTCGACGAGACGCTGTCGTCCAGGCCGTCAGACGCGGCGCTTCATCCGACGGTCAGCATAACGCCTTCCGAGCCGGTGAAGCGCCTTGGGATCGGCTGGCGCTGGTGGTTTTCGGAGAGCGTTCACCTCCCGGTCGGCAACCGGATTGAATTTCGCTTTCAGGGATCGAGACATCTCCTGGCGCTGTACAACGAGGGGGCACGGAAAAGCGGTGAGACCTCCATCGATGGCCTCTGCTCGTCGAAGCTGCGAGGTTCCGAGCACAGGCTGACCTTCGTCCCGGCGGGACGCGCCTATCGGGAATGGCATGAGGCTGCCTCGTCTGCGCAGGTGACCTTCCTCTATTTCGATCCCGCCGCGCTTCACAAGTCCGACGAGGGCGCTGCCGGGCTCGCGCCGAGAATATACTTCGAGGATCCGCTGGTCTGGGAGACCGCCTCCAAATTGAAGAAGGCGATCGAGAGCGCGGAGACGAATTGCGCGCCCTACCTCGAAGCGCTCTGCGGCGTGCTCGCCCACGAGCTTTCCAGATCTGATCACGATCTTGTTCGCGAGCCGGCAGCGGTCAGTCGTGGAGGTCTCGCAGGTTGGCAGAAGCGTGTCGTGGTCGAGTACGTCGAGGGGCATCTGGGAGAACAGGTCTGCCTCCTGAAGCTCGCCGAGCTCGCCAGGCTCAGCGTTCACCACTTCTGCCGTGCTTTCAAGAAGTCGTTCGGAATTCCCGCCTACCAGTATCAGGTGCAGCGACGCATGGAGTTCGCCAAGCTGCGGCTGGCGGATCGCGCGGTATCGATTACGGACATCGCACTCAGCCTGGGCTATGCGCAAACGAGCTCCTTCAGCTCCGCCTTTCGCAAGGCGACGGGTTGGACTCCTACGGACTATCGCAGGGAGTTCGAATGAATAGATCCGAGGGGCGATAGATCGGGCAGAGCAGGCGACAGGCAGTCTCGTACGGGCAGAAATCCCCGGGGAACCTGTAACCGGATCGCCCCGAGCCACGAAATGTCCAGGCGAGACCGCCTCGGATCGGCCGCCATCGGATCATTGATTTCACCGGGCGCAACAGGTGTCGAGGGAGGGACCACAGATGACGAGCATTCGATACCGCAAGGCGGACGTGGACGGACTCAACGTATTTTACCGGGAGGCCGGCCGTGCTGACGCGCCCGCCTTGCTGCTGCTGCACGGATTTCCGACGGCTGGCCACATGTTCCGCGATTTGATCCCGGTGCTCTCGGATCGCTTCCGACTGGTGGCGCCGGATTTGCCCGGGTTCGGCCAGTCCGACATGCCGGCTCGCGAGAGCTTTGCCTATACGTTCGCCGCGTTGGCGCAGGTGATCGAACGATTTACGGAAGTCATCGGACTTGCTCGTTTCTCGCTCTACGTCTTCGACTATGGCGCGCCGACGGGCTTTCGGATGGCCCTTCGACATCCTGAACGCATCGTTTCCATCATCTCGCAGAATGGCAACGCCTATGAGGAGGGATTGAGCGAAGGCTGGAGCCCGATCCGGGCTTACTGGCAAGATGCATCGCAAGCGAATCGCGCAGTGCTGCGATCGTTCCTTTCGCCGGAGACGACGGTCTGGCAATACACCCACGGGGTGCCTGACGCCTCCCTGATCTCCCCTGACGGATACACGCTCGACAACCATTATCTCGAGCGTCCTGGCGCGGACGAGATCCAGCTCGATCTCTTCGGCGACTACAGGACGAACGTCGCCATGTATCCGGAATTCCAGGCCTACTTCCGCAAGCACAAGCCGCCCTTCCTGGCGGTCTGGGGCGAGAACGATCCCTTTTTCCTGCCGGCGGGCGCGAAGGCGTTTCAGCGCGACATGCTGGGTGCCGAAGTGCGCTTCTTCGACACAGGGCACTTTGCGCTCGAGACTCATGCGCGGGAGATCGCGGCGGCGATCGGCGATTTTCTTGGCCAGCTGAATTCGAATGGGTAACGGTCACTTCCCTCGCCGCGAAAAACATCAGGAGAGCCGTCATGCGCGCTATCGTTCTTGAAAAATTCGGCGGTTTGGACAGCCTCGTCTATCGGGACGTTCCGGAGCCGGAGCCGCAGCCTGGTCATGCCGTCATCGAGGTCAAGGGATTCGGTATCAATCATGCGGAAATGCACATGCGCCGGGGCGAATGGGCCGAAGCGGCGCCGATCAGCGGTATCGAATGCGTCGGTCTCGTCAAGTCGTGCCCGGGCGGAGAATTTCCCGTGGGCGCCAAGGTGGCCGCATTGATGGGCGGTCTCGGCCGGACCATCAACGGCAGCTATGCCGAATACACGCGCGCGCCGGTCTCGAACGTCGCATCGGTCGATGCGGATTTGCCCTGGGCCGAGCTCGCAGCGATACCCGAAACCTTCGCGACGGCATGGACCTGTCTCTTTCGAAATCTCGACCTCGAGAAAGGTCAGCTTCTCGTCATCCGGGGGGCGACCTCCTCGTTCGGTCAGGCCGCGCTCAAGCTCGCGGTCAATGCCGGCGCGCGCGTCATCGCGACGACGCGCAGCCGGGAGCGCTTTGCCATGCTGGAGAAGCTCGGAGCCGCGCGGTGCGAAATCGAACGGCGCGATCTCTCAAAGCATCTGCCCGAGGCGAAGCAGGTCGACGCGGTTCTGGACCTCGTCGGCAACAGCGTCGTGCTCGACTCCCTCGCCATGCTTCGCCGGGGCGGCCGCTCCTGTCTCGCCGGCTGGCTCGGCGGGCTTGATCCGATTCCGGATTTCAATCCGCTGCTGCAGATGCCGAGCGGCGTCTATCTGACCTTCTTCGGCAGCTTCGTGTTCGGCACGCCCGGGTTTCCGCTCTCCGACGTGCCGCTGCGGGAAATCGCCGCCGACGCCGCGACCGGCCGGCTGGACGTCAAGCCAGCGCGGGTCTTTCGCTTCGACGAAATTCGTGAGGCGCACGGCATCATGGAGGCGAACGAGGCGGTCGGAAAGATGGTCGTCGTTCGCGACTGATACTTACAAGCTTGGTATTTGGGAGGGGTCACATGTCGAAATCAGTCGCGATCGTGACGGGGGCGAGCCAGGGGATCGGCAGGGCGACCGCAGTACGCCTGGCGCGCGATTTCTCGGCGCTTGCCCTGGTCGCGCGAAACCGCGCCAATCTCGAAGACACCGCAAAGGCGGTCAGGGCCGCCGGCGCCGAGGTGCTGGTGATCGATGCCGATCTGGCCGAACCGCGTGCTGCTCAATCGGTCGTCGACCAGACCTTGGCGGCGTTCGGCCGGATCGATGCCCTGCTCAATATCGCAGGCGCGGTACCTCAGGTCGATCTGTTCGAGACGACAGAGGCACAGTGGGACGCCGGACTGGCGTTGAAGCTGCATGGCGCCCGGCGGCTCACGATCGCCGCCTGGCCGTCGCTCATGGCCGCGAAGGGGGCGGTGGTGTTGATGTCGGGAAACTCGGCCTCTTTCCCCAAGGCGCCCTATGCCGCGGTCGGCACGATCAACGCTGCAATCGTCGCCTTGGCAAAGGCGTTCTCCGACAAGGGAATCAGCGATGGCGTCCAGGTCAACAGCGTCCTGCCGGGGCCGGTGATGACGGGCCGCCGCCGCACCTATCTCGAGCACTGGGCGCCCCTGCACAACATGACCGTCACGGAAGCTACGGCGAAATTTCCCAAGGACGCAGGGATCACGCGTTACGGCGAGCCGGAAGAGATTGCCGAGTTGATGGCCTTCCTCGTATCGCCCGGCGCGCGCTGGATGACCGGCTCGGCGTTGCGGATGGACGGCGGCGAGGTGAAGTCGATATAATCGGTTTTCACCCGAAGGCCACCCGCGGAAGTGAGCCACTTGCAAAAGCGTTCGATGCGCGCAAGCATGGAGTAAGGGCTCTTTCGCTCTTCGCGAGCGCCGAGGAATAGCGACCAAACCGTCATGCAATTTGACACCAAGATCGCGGTCGTGGTCCGCACCGACCTTGAGCCGTGGCAGAAGCTGAATGTGGCCTCTTTCCTCGCCAGCGGGATCGCGGCGGCTTTCCCGGCTTGCATCGGCGATCCCTACGAAGACGGCTCGGGGACGAAATATCTGCCGTTGATCGGCCAGCCCATCCTGATCTATGGCGCCGACCGCGCGGCGCTGTCACGCGCGCTCGATCGCGCGCTGACGCGCGGAGTGACGCCGGGGCTCTATACCGAGGACATGTTCAAGACCGCTCACGACGCCGCCAACCGCGAAGTCGTGAAGGCAGTTTCCCGCACAGAGCTGAATCTGGTTGGGATTTCCATGCGCGCCGAGCGCAAGGTGATCGACAAGATCGTCGACGGATTGAAGTTTCACAGCTGACGCTTCCCGATCTGCCCCGGCCGGCCGTTTCAGTCTTTGCCTGATCTGGCTCTGAGGAGCTCGTCGCGGCGCCTGATCAGAATCTCGAGCCGCGCGGCCTGATCGTCAATTCGCTGGCCGACAAGCTCTTCGCTCATCGCGACGACATGTGAGGCGGACTGTTCAATCAGCTCGCGAAGCTTCGCCGCCGTGGCGGCAATCTGGCACTCGATCTCAGCGAGGTGGATGTCTTCACCGTGCATGGCGGGTCTTTGATTTCGGAGTTTGGCGGGCGGTCGGGCGCGGCATTCAGAAGTACAGGTGCCGGGCACCGTGCATTTCAAGGACACATCCCCTCTGAGTGCGCGTCGCCCTCATCAGATCGCTTCCGCAATCCGCGCACTTGACGAGCGCCTCCACGTGCCCGCCGTCGACGGCCAGAGCGCCAAGGCAGGACACGGTGTTGCATGCCGCACATCGAATCTTTGTCAAGGTGATGTCGAAGGCAAAGGCTTCTTGAAGCAAGTGTGTACCGGGATCACCGCCAAGAATGAGGTCGGCGATGTTGTCTGCCATGGCGATCATGCTCCTGTTGGTCCGAAACGCTCGGTTCTTATGGCGAGAGGGTCGAAGCCGAGCTTCACGAGCATGCTCGAGATGCCTTCGACAAACCCGGTGGGACCGCAGATGAAGAACGTGGGATTCTGCTCGCGCGTAAAGCTGCTCTCTGCGAGCAGAGCCTCGTTGACCCGTCCCCGATGTCCGTTCCAGTCGCTCGGATGCTCGCGGGTGAGCGCATAGACCAGTCGCAGGTCGCGATCGCCGTGAGCCATCGTATCGAGTTCATCCCGGTACACGACGTCGGCAAGGCTGCGTGCCGAATAGATCAATGATGCCGGTATGGGTGCGAGCGACCTCCTGCGGTGGCGCAACATGGCCATCAGCGGGGTAATCCCGGTGCCGCCCGCGACCAGGCAGATCGGTCCGCCGCGCGTTTGGCTCCAGATGAAATGCCGTCCAATGGGCCCCCGAAATTCGAGAGCGTCGCCAACCCGCAATTCGTCGAGGAGATAGGACGACACCTCGCCGTCCTCGACCCGTTCCACCGTGAGAGTGAGCAGTTCTTCTTCCGGAGGCGATGCGATCGAGTAGCTTCGTTCGGCCTGATAGCCGTCATCGGCGGTGAGACGTATGTCGACGTGCTGGCCGGGCCAGTGCCCGGACCAGTTGGCCGGCTGCAGGATGATGCTCTTCACCCGGCTTGTTTCGGCGACGATGGCCTGTACGCGACCGGTCTGCCACGCGATCTTGCGCTGCTGCAGAGGCGTATCAGTCGCCGTCATAACGTTGCTCCCGCCAGGGATCGCCATAGTTGTGATAACCACGCGATTCCCAGAACCCGGGCTCGTCCTTGGGCATGAAGCGGAGCCTTCGCAGCCACTTTGCGCTCTTCCAGAAGTAAAGATGCGGCACCAGAAGTCGCGCGGGGCCGCCGTGCGCCGGGGCGAGCGGCAGACCCTCGTAGCGGGTCGCGATCATCGCCTTTCCCGCGACCAGGTCGGCCACCGGAAGGTTCGTCGTGTATCCGCCGTCGCAATGCGCCATGACATAGGCGTCCGGCGGCTCGCTCAGCCCGACCACCTTGAGAAGATTGTCGAAGCTGACGCCCTGCCAGACCGTGCTGAGCTTCGTCCATTTGGTGACGCAGTGAATGTCGACCGTGATCGTGGTCTGGGGCAGTGCCTCGAATTCGTCCCAGGTCCATTTCCCCAGCAACGACCCGCCGAGTTGAAGCGCAATCTTCCAGTCGGCGACACGGATATCCGGCGTGGGGCCGGCGGACAGCACCGGGAAGTCGGTCGTCAGATACTGGCCCGGCGGCAGCCGCACGGCTTCGGGTGCCTGTCGCTTGGATTTGAAGCCGCGAGAAACGGGAGGTCGGTCCATGGAAGCGTGCCCTTGTGCGGTGACGCGCAGGATGTCCCAACGCGCGTCGGCGTAACCTGCAGCCCACGTCAGCGCACATGAACCTTGAGCGATGCGTTGTCGATGGCCGTCGCGGCGAATGCATCAAGATTGCGAAAGACGAAGCAATCACGGCTGCGCAGGCAGGAACTGTTTCAATGTCAAATGCGGCTTCGTTCTGAAGTGGTTCAGAAGGAGGAGACGATGTCGAGCGTGAGCCTGCCCTTGCATTCCGACGAACTCGCGTACCTCACCGCGCAGGAACTGGCAGCTCGCATCCGGCGGCGCGATCTGTCGCCGGTTGACGTGGTCGATGCGTTCATCCGGCGGATCGAAGCGCGCAACCCGAGCCTGAATGCGCTGGTTTATCTCGATTTCGACGGCGCCCGCACGAGAGCGAAGGAGGCCGAGCGCGCATTGGTCGCCGGCGAGCAGTGGGGACCGCTGCATGGCATCCCGTCGGCGCTCAAGGATCTGTTCGACTTCAAGCCGGGCTGGCCTGCGAGCCTGGGCGGCATCCGCGCGCTCAAGCACCACGTCGTGAACGGGTACTGCGTGTTCTGCGAGCGCATGGAAAAGCGTGGGGGCGCGGTGTTCCTTGGGAAGACCAACAGCCCTCTGATGGGATTCCGAGGCACTTGCGACAATTACCTGTTCGGTCCCACGCGCAACCCGTTCAATCTTGCCAAGAACACGGGCGGCTCGTCCGGAGGAAGCGCCGCGGCGGTCGCCGATGGACTGCTACCCATTGCAGAAGGTACGGATGCCGGCGGCTCGATACGAATCCCCTCCGCCTGGTGTGGAGTGTATGGCTACAAGGCGTCGTTCGGACGCGTGCCGTTTCTCGTGCGTCCCAACGCGTTCGGCGTGGCCGACTCTCCGTTCCTGTTCGAAGGACCCATCACGCGGACGGTCGAAGATGCCGCCATCGCCCTGAACGTACTCGCCGGTCCTGATCCGCGAGATCCCTTCAGCCTGATCGAGCCGCCCGTCGATTTCACCGCGGCGACCCGTCGTTCGATCCGGGGCCTCAAGATTGCCTATAGTCCGGACCTGGACGTCTTTCCGGTCGACGGAAAAGTCGCGGCGACGGTCCGCCGCGCGGTACAGGCGTTCGAGGAAGCCGGCGCTCACGTGGAGGAGGTGAAGCTCGGCATCGTCCGCTCGCAACGGGAGCTGAGCGACGTCTGGTCGCGTCTCTACATGCTTCTGAACCTGCAGGCGATCGAGAACATGAAGCGCGACGGCATCGATCTGTTCGGCAAGCATCGCGACGACTTTCCACCTGAATACATGGATTGGGTCGAGAAGACCAATCGCATGTCGGGGCTCGATTTCTTCCGCGACCAGGCCGTCCGGTCGGAGGTCTACGATGCCTTTCAGAACGTCCTTGAAGGATTCGATCTGTTGGTCACGCCGACCGTCGCGTGCCCGCCGGTCGACAACGCCAGCGACGGCAACACGGTCGGACCGAAGTCGATCAATGGTGTCGAGATAGATCCTCTGATCGGATGGGCCCTGACCTACTTCGTCAACTTTACCGGCCATCCGGCGGCCTCGATTCCGGCAGGTCTGTCCGACGGGCTTCCGGTCGGGATGCAAATCATAGGTCGGCGAAACGCCGACTTCGACGTGCTGGCCGCGAGCGCGGCTTTCGAGCGGCTTCGCCCCTGGCAGGACAATTACCGGATCTGTCGCGAGCGTCCGCTGAGAGCAGCCCCGCTTTCAGACCTCACCCGCTGACCTCGCACCCACTCGGTCGTCTCCTTCGCCGTCCGCGCCGCGATCGCGGTGCCGATAGGGCTGCGTGTCCTGCTTCGAGCATGAATGCCTACACCGATCGCGAGTTTGGAACGGAATGCATCAAGATGGCCAAAGCGGAAGCAATCCCCAGCGCGCAGGATCTTCCACGACTGGCTAAGTCCTCTCTCGACAGGTCAATCGTGCCGGCGCCTCGCGCGTTCGGCCGCAGTCGCGGGAGAAGACAATGCGCGTGAGAGTCCAGGCAGCAGCGGCGGTCATCGTAGGCAGCGCGGTCGCAACGATCCTGTTCTTCGGATCGCTCAAGGATAGCAATGCCCAGAGCAATACGCGCTATCTGCCGGAATACACCGCGGACGGGCAGTTGCTCCTGCCGAAGAATTTCCACGAGTGGGTCTATGTCGGCTCGCCGCTGACGCCGAATGCCCTCAACGGCGGACAGGCGAACTTCCCGGAATTCCACAACGTCTATATCGAGCCGGGCTCGTACGCGATCTACAAGAAGACCGGCGAATTCCCCGAGGGGACGATCCTGTTCAAGGAGCTGCAGTTGACGTTGCCGCAGGAGAACGCCGACGGCTCGCGAACGGAAGCGTCGGGGCGTGGCTACTTCCCGGGCAAGTGGAACGGCGCCGACGTGACCGTCAAGGACTCGAAGCGCTTCGCCGACACCAACGGGTGGGGCTATTTCAACTTCAATCACCACGAACCGAAGGCGCCGATGGCCAAGGTGAAGTCGAAGGACGAGTGCGCCTACTGCCATATCGCCAACGCCAAGAAGGATGAGGTCTGGACCCAGTTCTATCCGCTGCTGGACAACAAGGACGCGCGGTGACCGCGTAATCGGCGGAAGATCGGCATGAAAATCCTCAAAGCCGCTTGCGTCGCCATCATCGTGATCCTTGGGATCGCGGCCGCGGTCACGCAGTCACAGCTGCGGGCGAACGCGGCGGATGGTGTTTCGACCGGTGCGAGTGTCGCCGACCGCGACGGACATCTGCACGTACCCGATGATTATCGTACGACCTATCAGCTCCTCGGAAGCTGGGCGATTGCGGCAGGCGACACTCACGGTTCGAAGGAGCTTCACGTCGTGTACGCCTCGCCTGGAGTGATCGACGCCTATCGGAAGGACAAGCGCTTCCCGGACGGTGCGGTGCTGGTCAAGGAAGTGTTCAAGGCGGCAACCTCTGAAATGACGACCGGCACCGTCAGCCGCGCCGATGCTTTGAAGGGATGGTTCGTGATGGTGAAGGACACCGCGAACCGTCACCCGGAGAGCGCGTTATGGGGCGACGGCTGGGGATGGTCCTGGTTCGACGCGGGCGATCGCTCGAAAACGACGACGACGAATTACAGGGCCCAATGCCAGGCATGCCATGTGCCCGTGCGGGCGTCCGACTGGGTTTACATCGATGGATACCCTCCGTTGAAGCCATAGCGATGGTGCAGGTCACCGAAAGTCATTCGATTTACCAAAGCCAATCATCAAAGGAGCGAGAGATGGCTAAAGAGGCGACGACGAGCGAGATGGGAATGTCGAAGGGGCAGACCGGCCATCTCTATATCCAGACCAACGAGATCGATAACGCCATTATTCACTACAAGCGGCAGGCGGACGGCAAGCTGGCCGAGGTCGCGCGTATCAAGACGGGCGGCGCCGGCTCCGGTGAATTCAAGCCGATCAGCGGCCAGGAAAGCGCGCCCAACTCCTACGAGGGTGCGGGAAGCGTCATCATTACATCCGATCGGCGCTTCTTGTTTGCAACCAATGGCGGCGACAATTCCGTTTCGAGCTTCCGCCTGGAGAGCGACGGTCGTCTCACGCTGCTCGACGTGAAGTCGACCGGTAACCCGGTCGAGGGCAGGAGCGGCACGGCCAAATCGCTGGCTTTCGCTCCGTCGACGCGCACCCTCTTCGTGCTGCACGCGTTCGGACCGGATCATCTTCGGCTGATGTCGGTCGATGCCGAGGGCATGCTCAAGACGCGGCCCGAGCGATACACGGTGAACACGTACAGCAAGCGGAACCGCGTCTCCACCATGGTCGTGGTCTCGCCCAACGAGGAGCTTGTGCTTGTAGGCACCACTTTCGATGAGCCGATCGCGCTCACCGGCTTGTATCCCGACGGCTCGCCGATTCTCTGGGTCCAGCGCGCCGGCGGCGCGTTGCACTCGATCGCGTCGAATGCACCGGATCCGGACGGCCTCGCCGTGTTCGCTCTGCAAAAGGACGGCTCTCTCGGCACGGCCAGGTTCTACGATGCGAAGGGCGGTTCTCCGTTCTACATCGCGTTCCTGAATCAGCGTCCGAATACGTTCGTGATCGGCTATGCCGTCGGCGACGGATGCTCCATCTGCACCATCGAGAAGAACGGCTCGATCAAGATCGGCCCGCTCGTCAAGATCGACACCAGCGCGGGCCTGCCGTCCGAGCTGTGCTGGCTGGCCATCGCGCCCGATGATCGCACGATCTACGCGACGAACTTCGGCTACAGCAACATCAGCAGCTACCGCATCAATGGCAGCGGTCTGGAGATTGCGTGCGATCCGGCGTGTCCGAAGGTCCCCGGCGACGGCACCGCGAGGGGATTGAACGGAACCGTCACGAGCGGTCCCAGCGATAGCTGGATCTCGCCCGACGGCGCCTATCTCTATCAGATCTATGGCAACGCCTCGAAGCTGGTCAGCTACGGCACCCAGCCGGACGGTTCGCTGAAGGAGATCGGCAGCGTCAAGATCCCGTACAACGGCTCCCAGGGTCTTGCGGGTTTCTGATCCCGGTTTCGTGACACGAGGTCCGGGCGTGGCCGGCATTGCCGCTCCGCGTCCGGCCTCTCCCTCGCCGGCATGCGAGACACACACGGTCAATCATGAGCCCCGAGACGGATGTTTGAGGCAATTCACGAGCGCTCTCGCGGTCCATCCGCGACTCATCCCGGCCATCCGGGAGAAGGGCAGGGCGCCACGGAAAATTCGATCTGCAGCGCGCCGTCGGGGAAGCTCGCGTGGTGTTCTCCGGCGCCGCGAACGGCACGGAGATCATCGACGTCTATCAGAAGTTTCCGATGGCCGTTGCCTTCCCGAATGTCGATGATCGTCGGCGCAAGGAGGCGGTCCTCATCAATACCTCGGGCGGCGTCGCAGGCGGCGACGAGATCAGGATCGAGGTGGTCGCTCAAGGCAATGCGTCGGTCGCGGTGACCACGCAGGCCGCGGAGAAGGTCTATCGGGCGCTGGATCGGCCTGCCCGAATCCGGACGCGGCTAAGGGCTGAGGGAAATGCCCGGCTTGCGTGGCTTCCGCAAGAGACGATCGTCTTCAACCAGGCGCGCATCGCGCGGCAGACCGAGATCGATCTGAGCTCGGGCGCCGAATTGATCGCCCTCGAGTGGCTGGTTCTCGGCCGCATCGAGAGCGGCGAGGAGGTTCTCGCCGGACATATCCTGGACAGTTGGCGCGTCAGGGTCGACGGCCGCCTGGTATGGGCAGATGGTTTCCTCGCCTCCGACCAGGCGCTCCTGCAGCTTCGGAAGACGGCGCTGCTCTCGAACTGGAAGGCGATCGCGACCATGATCTATTTCGGTCCGGGTCTCGAGGCCCGGCTCGAGAGATTGCGCGAGATCGGTGCGTCGCTGGAATGCGCGTGCGGCGTCACGATCGTGGGCGCGATCATCGTGGTCCGGGTCGCCGCGATTGCGAGCGTGGATCTCAGGCGAGGTCTGCGCCGCTTCCTCGATCAACTCAACCATGAGCTCGGATCCGGTCTCTTCGGAGTGCCGAAGATGTGGTCCTGTTAGCAGCGCGGCCAAGTGGGAGGAGCATCTTGAATCTGACGCCACGGGAACGAGACAAGCTGATGATCGCCCTCGCCGCGATCGTTGCGCGCGGCCGGCTCGCGCGCGGCGTCAAGCTGAATTACCCCGAGAGCATCGCGCTGATTTCGGATGCCATCATGGAAGGCGCCCGCGACGGGCGATCGGTCGCGGATCTGATGTCCGAGGGCGGCCGGCTGCTGCGCCGCGACCAGGTCATGGAGGGCATCCCGGAAATGATCCGCGAGATTCAGGTGGAGGCAACGTTTCCGGACGGGACCAAGCTTGTCCCGGTGCACAACCCGATCCGATAGGAGCTGATGATGCGCATCATTCCGATTTGCGTCGCCGCGTTGAGTCTGCTTGCCGCGCCGGCGCTCGCTCATCCCATTCCGGGCGCGGGCAGTTCGTTCGACGCCGGCCTCGTCCATCCGTTCAGCCGTGCCGATCATCTGATTGCGATCACCTTGGTGGGAACGTGGAGCGCGCTCGTGGGCGGATCCGCGAGAGCGGTGTGGCCGCTGACCTTTCTGATCGCGATGCTGGGCGGCTTCGCCGCGGCAAGCGCCGGACTTCAGATGGGCTTTGTGGAGGCGGCGATCAGCCTCTCGGTGGTGGCGCTGGGAGCGTTCGTTGCGTTCGAATTCAGGATGCCCGTCATGCTGGGCGCGGCGGCCGTCGGCCTGTTCGCGTTCTTCCATGGTCACGCTCACGGAACTGAAGCCGCCTCGATGCTCGTTCCCTACGTGATCGGCTTCACGACGGCGACCGCCACTCTTCTCCTGACCGGCATGGTCATCGGGTTTTCAGGAGGAAACGCGGCCAGAAGAAGTTTGCTTCGCGCGGCGGGCGTATGCGCCGGGCTTGTCGGGCTGCTGCTGCTCGGAGGCGTGGCATGATTCCGGGGGAGGTCATTCCGGCTGACGGCGACGTCGTCCTGAACGGGGACAGGACCGGACCATCGATTGCCGTAGCCAACACCGGCGACCGGCCGGTCCAGGTGGGCAGCCATTATCACTTTGCCGAAGTGAACGCCGCACTCGTGTTCGATCGCTCAGCCGCTCGTGGATGCCGCCTCGATATCCCGGCCGGGACGGCCGTGCGGTTCGAGCCGGGCCAGTCGCGCGAGGTCTCGCTGATCCCGTTTGCCGGAGCGCGGCGCATCTACGGTTTCAGCGGCGGCGTGATGGGACCTCTGGAATCAGGGACCGGTGCGTCCGGCGCCAACGAATAAGGTGAGGAAGACATGTCCCACACGATGAGCCGCGCGGCCTATGCGCAGATGTTCGGCCCCACGGTCGGCGACAGGGTGCGCCTGGCGGACACCGACCTGTTCATCGAGCCCGAGAGGGACCTCACGATTTATGGCGAGGAGGTCAAGTTCGGCGGCGGCAAGGTCATTCGCGACGGCATGGGACAATCGCAGCTCACGCGCGCGCAGGGAGCGGTCGATACCGTCATTACCAACGCGCTGATCCTCGATCACTGGGGAATCGTCAAGGCCGACATCGCGATCAGGGACGGGCTCATTGCCGCCATCGGCAAGGCGGGCAATCCCGACACACAGCCGGGTGTCTCGATCATCATCGGGCCGGGGACGGAAATCATCGCGGGCGAGGGCAAGATCATCACCGCCGGCGGAATGGATACGCACATTCATTTCATCTGCCCGCAGCAGATCGACGAGGCGCTTTTCTCGGGCGTCACGACCATGATGGGTGGCGGCACCGGACCTGCCGCCGGAACGACGGCGACGACCTGTACGCCGGGGCCATGGCACATCCATCGGATGCTCGAGGCGCTGGATGGATTCCCGATGAACTTCGGCATTTTCGGCAAGGGCAATGCGAGCGTCCCTGCGGGCCTGGTCGAGCAGATCGAAGCCGGCGCATGTGGCCTGAAGCTGCACGAAGATTGGGGTGCAACGCCCGCATCGATCGACTGCTGTCTCTCTGTCGCCGACGACATGGACGTGCAGGTCATGATCCACACCGATTCCCTGAACGAAGGCGGGTTCGTCGAGCGCACGATCGCCGCGTTCAAGGGCAGGACGATCCATGCGGCTCACACCGAAGGGGCCGGCGGCGGGCATGCGCCTGACATCATCAAGGTCTGCGGCGAGAGCAACGTCATTCCAGCCTCGACAAACCCCACGCGCCCCTACACCGCGAACACGCTCGACGAAGCGCTCGACATGCTGATGGTGACCCACCATCTGGACCGGCGCATTCCGGAGGATGTCGCCTTCGCGGAGAGCCGCATACGGAAGGAGACGATCGCCGCGGAGGACATCCTGCACGATCTCGGCGCGTTCTCGATCGTGTCGTCGGATAGCCAGGCGATGGGGCGCGTCGGCGAGGTGATCACCCGGACGTGGCAGACCGCCGACAAGATGAAGAAGCAGTTCGGGCGGTTGCCGGAGGAGACCGGGCAGAACGACAATTACAGGGCGCGGCGCTACGTCGCGAAATACACGATCAATCCGGCCATCGTGCAGGGAATGTCAGGCCATGTCGGTTCGCTCGAGGTCGGAAAGCTCGCGGACATCGTCGTCTGGGATCCGGCGTTCTTCGGGATCAAGCCCGACATGGTCTTGAAGTCCGGCATGATCGTCGCCGCGATCATGGGCGACCCCAATGCATCGATACCGACGCCTCAGCCGGAATATTACCGGCCGATGTTCGGTGCCTTCGGCCGTTCTCCCGGAAGAAATTCGGTGACCTTCGTCAGTCAGGCCTCGCTCGAAACGACGAGACAGCTGGGCCTGGCCAAGCAACTCCTGCCGGTCTCGAACACGCGATCGATCGGCAAGCATTCCATGATCCTCAACGACGCGCTGCCTCGCATGGAGGTCGATCCCGAGACCTACGAGGTGCGGGCCGACGGACGGCTCCTCACGTGTCCGCCGGTGAATGTGGTCCCGATGGCGCAGCGCTATTTCATGTACTGACGCGTTGCCGGCATGGTGGTGCGATGACAGACCAGAGTTATGGACAAACGGCGCTGGCGTTCCTGAGGCTGCAGAGCTGGCTCTCGCCGTCGTTCCCGAACGGGGCCTACAGCTACTCGCACGGGCTGGAGTGGGCCGTGGAGGCCGGCTATGTCTCCGATCGGCGCAGCCTGATCGATTGGCTCGAGGCCGACCTTTGCTACGGCTCCGGCCGAAACGAAGCCATCTTCTTCAGCGAAGCCTACCGATGTGTGGCCGAGGGCGCCGAGGACCAGCTCCCGGAGCTGGCCGAACTCGCAGCCGCTTCCCGCGGCACATCCGAATTCGTGCTCGAATCCGCTCAGCAATCGTCTGCGTGCCTTACCACCCTTCGCAGTGTCTGGCCGGATCGAATTCTGGACATGTTCTCGGATCCGAAATGTCCGCCGGTGCTGGCCGTCCTGCTCGGAGCGCGAGCGGCGCGCGAGCGGATTGCCGTCGACATCGCGCTGCCGGCGTTCCTGCACAGCTATGTCGCCAATCTGGTGAGCGCGGGGGTGCGATTGGTGCCTCTCGGTCAGACCGATGGTCAGCTCGCCATCGCGGCGCTCGAGCTGCCGATCCTGTCGCGCAGTGAAATCGCAAGCCGCGAGACGGTCGACGATCTCGGTTCGGCGGGCCTGATGGTCGAGCTCGCGTCCATCGCACATGAGCTCCAGTATACGAGGTTGTTTCGGTCATGAAGACGATTGAACGCGAGAGCAGGTCTCTCCGCAGACCCGGCATTGCGGCGACCAACGGGCCGTTGCGCGTCGGCATCGGCGGTCCCGTCGGTTCCGGGACGGCGCTGGTGGAGGCGCTGTGCAAGCACCTGCGCGACTTCTACGAGATCTACGTCATCACCAACGACATCTACACCAAGGAGGATCAGCTCATTCTGACCCGCGCGCAGGCATTGGCGGCAGAGCGCATCATGGGGGTGGAGACGGGTGGCTGTCCGCATACGGCCATACGGGAGGACGCCTCGATGAACCTGGCCGCGATCCACGACATGAACCTGAAGTTTCCGGACGCGGAGCTTTGCTTCGTCGAGTCGGGCGGCGACAACCTCGCCGCCACCTTCAGCCCGGAGCTTGCGGACCTGACCGTCTACGTGATCGACGTCGCCGCAGGAGAGAAGATCCCGCGCAAGGGAGGGCCGGGGATCATGCGATCCGATCTGCTGGTGATCAACAAGATCGATCTGGCTCCCATGGTGGGCGCGAACCTGGAGATCATGGAAGCGGACGCGCGGCGGATGCGAGGCGCGCGACCGTTCATCTTCTCCAATCTGAAGAGTGGCCAGGGTGTCGATGAGATCGCGGGTTTCATTCTGCAGAAGGGCGGATTGTCCGCCGCGGCGCTGCCCGGAGGTGCCGATCGATGACGGATGATGACCAGGAGTTTGCCAGCGATCTCGCCAGGCTGCGCCGCAGCATCGACAATCTGGATGCGGCGATGGTGCACCTGCTCGCAGAACGCTTTCGCTGTACCGATGCGATCGGGGAGCTCAAGGCCAGACATGGACTGGAGTCCCGGGATCCCAGGCGTGAAGCGGCGCAATTGAAGCGGCTTCGCATGCTCGCCGCACAGAGCGGGCTCGATCCGGATTTCACCCGGAAGCTGCATGCCCTGGTCGTTCGAGAAGTCATCACCAATCATGAGGCGGTGAAGTTCGAGTCGGGAGCCGGCTAGGGCAACCAATGTCATCGCACGCCTGCTCCGGCGAAACGAGGTCCAGCCGAGAGCCGCCAACCCTGGGAGTCACATTTGTCGAATGATCTGCGCAGCTGCGCCGCCGCTCTGGCGATCGTGGCGAGCTTCTGGACGCACCCCGCGATCGCGGACGACCCCGGAAACGCCGACTATGCGGCGCTGAACAAGGCGATCGTCGATGGCAAGGAATTTCGCATGCTCGTCGACCTTTCAGCCTGTCAAGTTCACGGCACGGGCGCGGCGGGACCTCTGGTCAAGGCGAGCATGCGATTTGACGGATACATGATCCAGCCTGACGGGACGATCGCTTTTGCAACGACCCATTTCACGGTGAGACCGGACAAGGCGGTCAAGGAATTCCTGTCGTTCAGGGGGCACCCAAACGGCAGGATCGAGGCGCGCACGATGATCCTGGACGCCGTCAATGACGCCGTTCTCAAGGATACGGCATTCGATTGCGAGATTGGAAAAGGCGCGACATTCCACTGGTGACGCGCGGTCGTTACGCGGACTGGTCGACCAGACTGCCGGGCTGCTTGTCCTTCTTCTCCAGCTGCTTTTCGATGGCGTCCCGGATCTTCTGCTCCACCGCCGCTCTCTGGTCCGGGGTCATGTTGGCGAGGTCGGCCTCGCTGAGATTCATGCTCTTCAGAATGGCAGCCCGCATACGATCGAAGGGATTCATCTTCGCGTATTTCAGGAACTCCTGCACGACGCTGCTGTCGCCCGATGCACTATCCTCGTTGGCTTGCGGAAGCCCACCATTGTCGGTCACCGACGGCTTCGATGCACCGGTCGATGAGCCGGCCTTCGCAGGCTGGTAGCCGAAGATTGATGCTCCTGCCGTGACTTGCATGTTCGGCCCCCCAAAGACGATCGCGAAGGGCAAGCAACGTGCGTGCCAGATCCTTTCGTTGGATTTACCGATGTTTCCGGGCTCGCGCTCATCGGTGGCTTGAAAAAATTGCCGGCTCGGCGGTGTCGCCGGCAAAGTTTGCCCGGTCGCCCGCGGAAATCGCGTCGTCGCTCCTGCCGTCGGCACCGATCAGGTTGCTTTCACTCCGGCGCTCTCCGAGCGTCGCCAAAGGCCAAGCCTGAACCGTATAAGCCTGAACCGTACAAGCCTGAACCATAGCAGCCTGGCAGCGGTCGATGGCCATCGCACCTCCCAGGCCGGGCGCCGCGGCTTGTCCAGGCGCTCGGCGATCAGGAATGCACTGGTCACGGCCATCGCCGGCAAATGCCCGCCTTGCGTCGCCAATGGAACGAGCATCAGCGCCCAGCAGGCGCCGCAACACCAGATACCCTGGGCGACGCCATATCCGAGAGCAGCCAGGTCGGCCCTGATCCCATAAGCCGCCAGCGGCGGCTGGTCGTGGCAGTGGTTCAGGCAGATCTGCTTCCCGGGGGAGAATTGCCAGACCAGGACGAGCGATCCCGCCAATGCGATCGTGACGATCGATGATGATTGCATCAGTTGCAGCGCCAGCACGACCAGGACGATGGGAATCCCACAGGCAGCCCAGATGGCGCAATATCCGATCATGAAGAGCGCCATCGACCGCATGCGTCGACGCGGCAGGCTTCGCGCACGAACGTGCCCGACAGCGCCCGCGAGCATCGGCGTCATCATCGCCGCGACCATCAGCATCCATTCGCCGGCGAGTCTTGCCGGCGAATAGAACGTCATGGCAAGGGCGAGCTGGTCGAGCGACAGTGCCGGCCAGACATCGCTGCTGCAGAAGGCGACGAGCCTGCGCTGGTCCGACAACGTCACGACGGCCACCCACGCGGCGGCAGCCGCGACGGTGAGCGGAATACGGATTTGCAGACGCTCGTAGGCCGCGGGCGTCATCAGCGGCCGTCAATCGCCCTGTCGGACGATGCTGATGCGGCCGACACTCACGTCGGCCGACTGCTGCACCGGCGCGACGGCCTGGAGGCGAACGCCGACCTTTGCGGGATCGGCATTGCCCGAACCGGCGAACTCCGAATAGGGCTTGGTAATGTTCAGCGCGTACGACAAGCCGTCTCCCGCGTGCCCGGTATCGCTCTCCGTCGCCTTGGTGACGCCGAACAGCCCGATGCTCCCGACCTGCCGCTCGAAGGACGGCGCGCCGTCCTTCCCCGCAAACTGCAGATAGACCTGCAACACGGTAGCGTCGGAATATCCGCGCACATTCTCCAGATTGAGAAACACCTGCTCCGCGCGTGCCCCGGGCGCGGGGCCGGCAGCCAGCCTGGCGGCAACTTTTGAATGCGTACGCGCGTCGAGTTGCACGGAGGTCTCGGCACCTTTCCCTGCGACGGGAAGCGATTGGGCATTGGCGCCAAGCACCTCAACTGCTGCTCCAGTCGATCTCGCCATCGCGACCGCTCCGGGTGGTGTCGCCGTCCTGCCGGCAACGGCCCCCAATGGCGCGCCTGCCGGCGAGAAATCGCTGTAAGTATAGCCCACCCCGGCAAAGTCCGACATCTGTTCCGGCGTGTACTCCCACGGCGAGCCGTCGGGGAGAGGAACGACAAATTTGTGCTGGCCGAGGCTGGCAGGTCCCTTCTTCCAACTGGCTTCTTCCGGATCCGTGTTTCGGGAATCGCTCTGCCTCCAGCTTTGCCACAGCCGATCGATATTCGCGTGGTGCAGCCAGAAGATGGGATCCAGACCGGCCGTCACCGGTGATGACATCAGCCCCGGCAATGGCCTTGGGCTCGCTTCCGGGAACATCTTCTCGCCGCCGACAAGGCCGTGAACCTGATCGTGCGGTTGACTTTCGATGTCGCCATGCTTGGTACCGCCGTGCTCGAAGCCGGTGTCGATGCCACCGAAGCCGCGGTCGCCGCCACTTGCCACGCCGGTGAACTCGTGAACGTCCATCGCATCCAGGTTCACGGCATCGAGCGGGACGAAGACCTTGCCGGGCTGCGAGGGATCGCCGGGTCCCCACCGCTGTTCGATGAAGAGGGGATTGTTGCCTGTGCCGTCCGGCCAGTCCGGGCTGCCGAATGCCGGCGGCAAGCCATCCTGACCGGGTTTGAAGTAGTTCCAGTAAGGCAAGGTCCAGTCAGGCGGCCCACCGAGCGTCACGACGGTCGAGCGAACGAGCTTCTCAAACCCGATCAGATAGCCGCGGTGCCACGGCAGAAAATACCAGCTGCCGTGCTGACATTGTTGCCAGAACTCGTCGAAGTCGGCCTGGGCAGGAACCTGCTCGCCGGCCGCCTTGTAGCCGTAGAACTCCCACAGGCCCTGATGATAGCCGTGCATGCCGGCCCAGAAGCGCCAGCTGGTCCGATCGTTGAGCGGCTTCGGTCTCAGCGCGCCAACCGCGCGCGCGTACCAGAGAATCGGATCTGCCCAGTCGCCGCCAAGCTCCCACACGTTCTGTCGAACCAGCATGCCGTTCTCCTTGTCGCTTGACTGCGGCGCCGGCCCGCCGAGAGAACGGGCAGGCGGCTCCGCCGGATTGATCTTCCTCTCATCCACCAGCTCGAGAGCCGGCATCCTGGGTCACTCGGACTTCTGCCGAGGACGCTTGCAATCGCCGCGACTAGGAAAATAGACGAAAAATCTATGGTTGTGTAGTGGCGGATTCTAACCGTCAGCGCGAGTGGTCTTTGATCGGCCGGCGTCGGCCGCCGGAAATGCCTGCAACGACAGGAGAATAGCGGCGCATGAAGATGCGAGCTCACGGCCGGCAGCAATCTGCGACAAAACGCCGTCGATCCCGGTCGGCCGCGCGCGCATCCTCAGAACGCCGTGATCGGCTTGCCGTCCGCCCCCACGAGGCTCGACGGCGCTTCGCCGAACACCAGCCCTTCCGGCTGAAACTTGATCGTCTTGCCGCCCTCGACGAAGTCGGCGAAATTGCGCGGCGTGGCCGAGTGCACGCCGTTGGTCAGGAAGTCGTCGATCTCGTAGCAGGTGTCGGGCTTGCCGCCGGAGCCTTCGCCCAAGAATTTCTGGAAGGTCTGGCTCGTCACCTTCGCCTTCTTGCGCGCCGACCAGTTGGTGTAGCGGCGATAGAGTTTTGGCAGGATCACCGGGCCCTTGTCGGTCGCGAGCACGTCGGTCTCGTTCTTCCTGGGTTCGCGCAGGTCGAAGTCGAAGGCGGGAATCGTCTTGGCGAGATGCTTCCAGACCGGCAGCTTCTGCGCGCGTGCGGGCTTCGCGAGCGCGAGGAAGGCCTTGATCTCGTCGTCGTTCATCGAAGAGTAGAAGGTTGGATAGGCAAAGCCCTGCTCGACCAGCCAGTGGTTGATGTCGATGGTCTTGCCGGCGACCGTGACCTCGATGTCGCCGACCAGCCGGCCATAGGTGTCGAACACCTCGTTCGGCGCATCGACATGGGTGAACACGCGGCAGGCGAGGGTCGGCCCGCCGGCGCTGCTGAGGAAGTCATGCAGCGCCTTGCTTGTCGTCGCGCCAAGAAACTGCCGGTATGGGTGTGTGACCTCGTGATAGGCCTGCCGCTTGGCGTCGCTCAGGCCCTTCTTCTCGGCGGCCGAGAGCGGCGAGGGCTGATAATGCAGCTCCGGCGCGTCGATGCCCTGAAGGCGAATGGTGAGCTTGCCGTTCTTGATCGGCGCCGTCGCGGTCCGGCCCTTGACCTTGGCGTCCTCGAAGACATGGGTCGGCTGGAACGGCACCGAGTCGTTCTTGCGGAAGCGGATCGCGTCAGGGGCGACATTCACCATCACCTTGGTGGTGTCGGCGTCCGACCGGCCTTCCGGCCAGAACTGGCCGACATCGATGGTGCCTACGATCTCCAGCAGTCCAACGGGCATCGGGCGCTCCTGTCATCGCGCAGGACGATCGCCTCACAGAGGCAACTCGCATGCACTCCGAGGGGCAGCGAATCATTTTCGTGCGACAGGCCCATGACGAGAGATGGGACAGGCGCGACACGTTACGGCTTCGGCAATGGCTCTCGGCCGATGCGGACCATGGCGCTCTCGTGATGGATCGCTCGAAAGGGGGATGGGCTGACTGTGGGCCAGTGGCCAGTGGCATGAGCAGTCGGCAAAAACATGCGCCCGCGCGCCTGGAGCGCGCGGGCGACGGCAACTTCTTGAACGAAGCAGAACGTTTCTGGAGATCAGGACCTGTGCGGGCAGACCATCGTCAGATAGAGCAGTGTCGGAGCCTTGTCCTCGCCCTTCTTGTACTCCCACTCCAGCCGGATCTCGTGCCGATGCGCGAAAGCATCGCTTGCCGCGTGGGTGATGATCTTCGTCTTCATCGGAATCGGCGGCTCGGAGTTGAAGCATTTCCGGACACAGGCATCGAGCAGATCGCATCGGGTCAGGGGAATGACGCCCGGCTCATCCTTGGACAGGGGGACCGTGTTCGGCTGGGTGCTGAGGTCGACGCGGGCCCGGCCCTTCTCCTTGTGCCAATACTTGGCGCTTCCCTGCGGCCAATTCGATGCCGGGTTCAAAATCAGGTGGTACTGGCCGTATTCCAAAGTCGGAAGGTCGATGTCGTCCGATGCCTTGAGCTTCGCGACGCTCTTTTTCATATTCGCCAAAGGAAAGTAATTGCTGTTCATCAAGTCTCGAAATGCCTTGCCGCTATATACCAGTCCGGCCATCGCCTCTTTCCTCGATATGTCTGTTTGTCAAAACCTGTAGCGGGACTGGCCGAAAATACGCGTCACGCTGCGGCCGATCACGCAATTTGTTGTGCGCAGTTACGCCACCACTCAGGACTGTACTGCGCCCAGCGGGCTACCATCCTGTAACATCACGTATCCCGCAAGCCCAATTGCCATGCATTCCACTATGGGTAATGTACGTCAAACGCCTCGCGGGCGTTGGAGCGGGACTGCCGAGGCAGTCGTTGAAGGCGCTGGAATGCATTGCTTCGCGTGTCAGTCGGCGATTGGTCCGGGCGACAGCTGGTGCTCCAAATGCGGGGCGGCGGTCCGTCAGCGCATCGACCCCGACAGCGAACGGCGGTTTGTGACGATTCTGCGCGCCGACGTCGTCGATTCCACAGGACTTGTTGCCGAGCTGGAGCCGGAGGCGGCGGTGTTGCGCCTTGAACCGGCGCTCGCGGCAATGAGAGGCGCGGTGCGCCAGTTCGGTGGCATCGTCAGCAAGGAGTTGGGCGACGGGTTGGCCGCCGTATTCGGCGCCCCGATTGCCGACGACAACCACGCGCCGCTGGCCTGCCACGCGGCCATTGAGCTGGTCCGGCGTGTCGGCAGCCTGGGCGATCCCGGACTTCAGGTCCGGGTTGGCCTCCACTCGGGCCATGTCGTGGCCTACATGGTCGCGAGCGAATTCTCCAAGGTCTACGAGATCGGCGGAGCAGCCCAGCATCTGGCCGCGCGGCTTGAGGCAGCAGCGGAGGCGAACCAGATCTACGTCTCCGAGGCCTGCCAGGAGCTTGCCGACGGGCACGTCCGCTTTGAATTCCTCGGCCGCAAGGTGCTCCGCGGCTTTGGTGAACCCCAGCCCGTGTACCGGGTCATGGGTGCGAGCGATCTTTCGAGCTGGCGGGTCCGGCGAGCGCGCAGTATTTCCCGTTTCGTCGATCGCACGACGGAGCGGGCCTTGCTGTGGCGCGCTGCGGAAAGGGTCGGCGGCGGCCGGCAGACGGTTCTGCTGATGGGCGACGCCGGCATTGGCAAGTCGCGGCTTGCGCATGAGTTCGCGCAGGACCTCCGCGCCAGTGGCTGGCGGCTGATCGATGCCGAGTGCAGCCCCAATCTCCAGGGTGCGCCGTACAGCGCCCTCAAGCGTCTGCTGCTGTCGATCCTTGATCAGACCAAGGCGGACGATCTCAGGGACGCGTTGCCAACAGTACAGCAGCGAGCGGTCGACGCGGTCCTCGACCTGCCGATTTCCGATTCGCAATGGGACGAGCTGGAGCCTCACGCGCGTGGTCGCGCGATTTCAGATGCAAGCTGTGCGATCGTCGAGAGCGTCGCCCGTCGCCAGCGCACGATTCTTCTGATCGAGGACCTGCACTGGATCGACCGGGCCAGCGATGCCGTTGTGGCCACCCTCTCCGGGCTGCAATGCCCCGATTTGCTTGTGCTGCTGACGACGCGGCCCAATGGAATGCCGGTGTGGATCGCGCGCTGTCGCCCGGAAATCGTGGCGATGCGGCCTCTCGACGACGATTCGGGCCTGGCCATGCTCGCGGACATGCTTGGCCCCGCCACGACCAACGCAGATCTGAAGAACCGGATCATTTCTCATACGTCCAACGTTCCGCTGTTCATCGAGGAAGTCTGCCGCAATCTGAAGGACAGCGGCATGCTTCTTGGTCAGTGGGGTGATCTTTCCCTCGCGCGTCCTGTTGATGAGCTGGGAATCCCCAGCAGCATCCAGGGCGTCATCGCGGCGCGCCTTGATCGCGTGTCACGACAAGAACGGTCACTCCTCCAGATCGCCGCGGCGCTTGGACATCGCGCAAACCAGGCCATGCTGCGGAAGGTGGCGGCCTTGCCGGAAGACGTCCTGCAGGATTGCCTTACCGCGCTCGATCGCGCCGAACTGCTCGTCAGGATCGACAGTGAATTGGAGGACTCGCTCGAGTTTCGGCATGAGATGGTTCGGCAGGTGACCTACGATTCGATGGTCGAAAAGGTGCGGGACGGCATCCATGCCAGCATACTCGCAGCCCTTGAGGACGACGAGGCATGGGCCGATGGTCCGGACACGCTCTGCTATCACGCGACGAGGGCAAAGGATTGGCAGAAGGCGTTTCAACACGGCAGGAGCGCCGCTCGAAAATGTCTGGTTCGCTCGGCCTATGCCGACGCGGTCGACTATTTCGAGATCGCGATGGGATCTCTCGACAAGACACCAGTGACGCACGCGCGAGAGGTGGACGCCATCGATCTCCGGATGGAGGCGCGTTTGGCCTTTGCCGGATCGGCGCGTGTCGCCGAAGCCCTGGATTTGGGAAGGGAAGCAGAACGCCGAGCCGATGCGATCAACGACATTGGGCGCAAGGTCGCGGCCATGACGATGAGAGCGGGGGCGCAGAATTTCTATGGAACGCCCGTCGAAGCCGTCGCGATCGGCGAAGACGTCGTGCATCTGGCGGAGACCTCGGGCAATCCCGCCTGGCGCAATCTCGCGCAGTATGGCCTCGGGCAGGCCTACTTTCTTGCCGGCCGCTACCATGGTGCAGAGGAAATGCTGGCCGCCGCCCGCGCCCATCTCGCCGCGCCCGCTGCGAGTGCCCCGATCGGCACGACTGCACGATCTTTGCTCCTGCTGTGCTGCATGATGAACAGCATCACCCATACCGTCATGGGCGAGCTCGACGCCGCCGGCCAGCTCCAGCGACAGGCCGCCGCGATCGCGGAAGAGACCAACCGTCCCTACGACCGCGTTGCCGCCGCCTATAGCGGCGGCTGGCTGATGCTCGGGCGCAACGAGCCGGCCGCGGCCGCTGCCATTCTCGAAGACGGGTTCGTGCTGGCGCAGAAGCACGGCATCCGGCTGTTCGTGCCGGTGCTCGCCTGTCACCTCGGCATCGCCTATCTGGAGCAGGGGCTGTTCGACCGCGCGCGCGGCATGCTGGCCGAGGCGCGCGAGGAGGCGAAGGCGGTCGGCTATACCTCGGCGGTGCTGCGCAGCTCGATCTACCTTGCGCTCGCAACCTTCCGCCTCGGCGACGTCCAGGCCGCGCAGAACATGCTGCGCGAGGCGCGCAACACCGCCCGCCAGCAGGGGTTTTCCGGCCTCGAGGCCGAGGCCCTGTTCGGCGAGGCCATGGTGACGCCATCCTCCGGCGAGGAGAACAAGGCAGCCATCCTCGCCGCCCTGCGCGCGACCATCGTGATCGCCTCCGAGAGCGGCGCGCTGCCGCTCCAGCACAAGGCCGAGGCGATGCTGACCGAGATGCTCGCCCGGGGCGGCGAGCTGACCTGACCCTGCTCCCTCCCTGGCGTGCGATCGTACCGTCGGGCTGTTTTTTTGCCCGACGGGTCGTTTGAGTTTCGCAGGCAAGGCAAGGACTTAAGAGGCCGTCTCTACTGTGCATGGGGTTGTTTTCGATATTTTACAGGGAAGACCACCACCTCCTGCCGGCGCCGTTCACGGTCTCATGATTTGCCGGACGCGGTCTGCGCGCCCCGATGACGAAGCCCCTTGCACGGACGCCAAGGTCGGCTACCGTCGGCACTAGCCGCGGGGCGAGGTGACTTTTGATCTGAATTTTTTAGCATCCGATCTTTCGGCGCCGCGACGGCGCGACGCCCATCCGGACGAGGCGGGGCCATGATCACACGGGACCAGTCGGCTTTGTTGGCGCCGGTCGAGCGCGATTTGCGGCTCGATCTCTTCCGCGGCGTCGGGTTGTGGATGATCTTCCTCGATCACATCCCGCACGACGTCGTGGCCTGGCTGACCTTGCGCAACTACGGCTTCAGTGACGCCGCCGAGTTCTTCGTCTTCATCTCCGGCTATCTGGTCGGCTGGATCTACGGGCCGATCGTCGCCGGCGGCTGGTTTCTCGCCGCGCTGAAGCGGCTGTGGCGGCGCGCGGGCGAGATGTACGTTGCCCACATCATGCTGTTCCTGCTGTTCACGGCGCAGATCGCCCGCACGGTCAGGAGGTTCGACAACCCGATGTATGCGGACGAGTTCAACGTTCACAATTTTCTCGACCACCCGGACATCCTGATAGGTCAGGCGCTCTCGCTGCGCTACAAGCCGGTCAATCTCGACGTGTTGCCGCTCTACATCACGCTGGTGCTCGCCGCACCCTTCATCGTGTGGGGCCTGGTGCGCCGGCCGAACCTGACGCTGGCCGCCTCCGTCGTGCTGTATGTGTTGGCGCGCAGGTTCGACTGGAACATCGCCTCCTATCCGCCCGGCACGACCTGGTACTTCAACCCGTTCTGCTGGCAGCTGATGTTCGTGTTCGCCGCCTGGTGTGGCGTCGGCCAGATCGACAAGATCGCGACATGGGTGTGGTCGAAGGCGGTGATGGGACTGGCGGCGGCGTGGCTCGCCTTCGCGTTTCTGATCGTGATGACCTGGCACATCCCTGCGCTCGAGGCGCTGATCCCGAAATGGATGATCAAGGCGATCTATCCGATCGACAAGACCGACCTCGACATGCTGCGCTTCACGCACTTTCTGGCGCTGGCGATCTGGATGACCTATTTCATCCCGCGCCACTGGAAAGCGTTGCGTTTGAAATGGGTGCACCCGGTCATCCTCTGCGGCCAGCATTCGCTGCCGATCTTTTGCCTCAGCGTGTTCCTGTCGTTCTCGGCGCACTGGATCCTGATGCAATACACGAGGGGCGTCTGGGAGCAACTCGCCGTCTCGTTCGCCGGCTTCGTCATCATGTTCGGGGCGGCGTGGCTGCTCGACCGCGCCGAGCGGGTGCCCAGCCTCTTCGTCAAGGTGACGGATGTCGACGACGAGCGGGAGGCCGCCGCCGAAGGCGTGCCGGTAACGGTCATCGGCGCGGCTCCGGCTCGCCGCTGAGAACACATCGCGTCGCCGGGACGATTTTTCGGGAGAGATGCATGTCGAGATTTTTGTTGACGATTGCCGGCGCCCTCCTGCTCCTCGTCTGCAACGCGTCGGCGCAAGGGCCGTCGCCCGAGGCGATGGATGCTGCGCGAAAACTCGTCGCCACGCTGAAGATCGCAGATCAGTATCGCGCGGCGCTCCCGCAACTCCTGCTCAAGCTGAGACCCGTGGTCGCACAGGACCGGCCTGAGATCGAGCACGATTATGACGCAATGACGGCGCCGGGCTCCGACATTTACGCGCCGTTCTTTGCCTCGATGATCGACCAGATCGCCGCTCTCTATGCCAAAAACTTCACCGTCGACGAGCTGCGCCAGATCGAGGCGTTCTATGCCCAGCCTGCTGGCCGGAAGTTTATGGAAAAGTCCGATGCGCTGGCGCAGGCGAGCGCGCAGATCGGCCAGGACGTCAGCCAGAAGGCCGCCGACGAACTGAAGCTGCGCCTCATCGAGGCGCTGCGCCAGAAAGCGCACAAGCCGTAGACCGTCATGCTCAGTGGATCGCCGCGTACATGATCCTCTCCTCCGTCGCGTCGAGCGCGGAGAATTCCTCCACGACCTTGCCCTGCCGTGAGACCAGGATCCGGTCGGAGAGCGCCATGATCTCGGGCAGGTAGGATGAGATGACCACCACCGCCTTGCCCTCGTCGGCGAGCTGGTTGATCAGCTCGTGGATCTCGACGATGGCACCGACGTCGACGCCGCGGGTCGGCTCGTCGAAGATGATCAGGTCCGGTTCCTGCACCAGCGACTTGGCGATCACGACCTTCTGCTGATTGCCGCCGGAAAGCTCGACCACCTTGCCGTCGTTGCCGATCGCGCGAACCTTGAGCCGTTCGATCCAGGTCCTGCCGATCGCCTCGTTCTCTCGCTGCGACAGCATCATGCGGCCCTTGGGAAATTTCGACAGAAGGCCGAGATAGATGTTGCGTGCGATCGAGGACGTCTCGAAGAAGCCCTCGACCTTGCGGTCCTCGGTGACATAGGCGATGCCTGCCTTGACCGCCGGCGCCGGCACCCGGTAGCGGACCGGCTTGTCGTGCAGCAGGATCTCGCCGCCATGGAAGAAGTCGCGCTTGAGCACCCCTGAGACGATCTTGAACGTCTCGGTGCGGCCGGCCCCGACGAGGCCGAATACGCCGGTGATCTGGCCTGCGAACACCGATAGCGAATTGTTCTTCACCATCGGCGCCATCTTCAGGTTCTGCACCGTGAGCACGCGCGCGCCGGGCAGCCGCACGTTGCTCTTCCGCGCGCCGTAGAGCGTGTTGGAGAGGTCGCGCCCGACCATGGCCTGCACGATCGCCGCGCGGTCGAACTTGGCGGCATCGTCGGTGACGACGTGCTTGCCGTCGCGCAGGACCGTGATGCGGTCGGCCAGCAGCAAAGCTTCTTCCAGGGCGTGCGAGATGAAGACGATCGAGACCCCGCGCTTCTTGAGATCGCGGACGAGGTCAAAGAAGTATTTCTTCTCTTCGGGCGTCAGCGACGCCGTCGGCTCGTCGAAAATGATGACCTTGGCGCGGTGCAAAACCGCGCGCGCGATCTCCACCATCTGCTTCTTGGCGGCGCCGAGGCCGCCGACGGTGGCGGTCGGCGTGACGTCGAAATTGAGCGATTGCAGGAACTGTTGCGCAGCGATGTAGATGCCGCGCAGGCGGTTATAGAATTTCTCCTGCCCGAGAAACAGATTCTGCGCGACAGTCATGGTCGGCACCAGGCTGTTTTCCTGGAACACCATGGCGATGCCGAGATTGCGCGCCTCCAGCGGTGTGCGTGGTGCGACGTCGGCGCCGTCGATCGTCATGGTCCCCGAGGTCAGTGTCACCACGCCGGCCATCACCTTGGTCAGTGTCGATTTGCCGGCGCCGTTCTCGCCGACCAGCGCGTGGATCTCGCCGCGGCGCAGATCGAAGTCGACCCCGTCGATGGCGGGCACGCCGGCGTAAAGTTTTGTGGCCTTGCGCAGCGAGAGTGCGATGTCGCTCATGAGCGGAACTCCTCAGCAAGACCGGACAGCGGCAGTCGCAGCACGCGGCCCGGTCCCTTGGCGATCAGGACGAGATCGCCGCCCATCTCGATCGCCGCAACGATACCGTGATTGGCGCCGTCGACCCGGCTGTGCAGCGAATAGAGCGGTTGGCCATCTGCATCGAGCCGGATGACGAGGCCATAGGAGCGCGGCGGCGCCCACGGCTTGATCACGCCCATGGTCTTGATGTGCGCGCCCTGCATCGGCTCCTTGAACGAGAAGCCCGAGCGCAGGCGTGGGGCAACCCAATACGCCGGATCGATCTCTGCCATCATGCGGCGCCGGTAGGCAGGCTCGCGCAACACGAACTCGATCAGCTGGGTGCGCGCCGTGAAGGCGGTGAGCCAGTAGCCGCCGCCCGAGGCTTTTGACAGCCGCGACGGATAGACGGGCAAGTGAGCAAGGACGGTTTGCTGCGATCTACCCGGTGCCACGAGCACGAGGCGGTGACGCCAGCTCTCGCTGACCAGCACGCCGTTGCCATGCGCGCAGGCACCGAAGGCATGGCCCAGTCCCTGGGCCAGCGGTGTCACGGTCTTGCCGGCGGGATCGAGCCTGAACACCCGGCCGCTCCGGTTGAGCTCCATCAGGTCGCGTGCCCAGTCATCGACGCCGCATGTCGCCGAACCGTCCGTCGCGATCAGCGTGTTGTCCCCCGCGAGTGTCAGCGCGTTGACGGCATTGAACGCGCTATCTGCAAAGGTCGCGCTCGGCTGCTCGGCCGAGGGATTTGCGTAGAGACGCACCTCGCGCCCTCCGAGCGCGACCGCAAGGCCGCCGCCGGGCAGGGCACACAGCGCCGAGATTGGCCGCTCGAAGCTGCGGACCTCCGATGCCGTGCCGTCATTCAGAGACATCAACCGCTGGCCGGCCGCGATGAAGAGATTGCTGCCGTCGGTGGCAAGATCCTCCGGCGCCTCGCATATCAGCAAGGTCTCGGCGGATTCCAGCTTCTGGTTGGGTTTCAATGCGCCGTCGAAAGACGGTACGGTGATGGTGGCGTCGCCGCGCCCGAGAAAGCGGTTGGCGAACTCCCTGACGGCCGCGATCACGATTGCTTCCCCCACCGCTTGTCGTACTGGACGAAGTTCGGATCGGCGTTGTCGAGCTTGTAGCGGCCGATCCGGTTGTTGAGGATGCCACCGAGATAGAGATAGCCGCGATGCTCGCGCATCGAGGTGATCATCGGATGGTTCTCGCCGCGCAAGTCCCAGAACGATTCGACGATCTTGCCCTGCTCGTTGAACTTGACCACGCAGCCGGTGTTGATGTTGGGGAACAGCCATTCGTCCACCGGCACGCGCTTGCCCATGCGGCGGCGGAAGCCGGGCATCTTCCAGGCGAGGTCGAGCGAGGGGCTACGCATACCGACCAGCGCCAGCCAGTAATTGCCGTCGGAGGCGAGGTTGATGTTATCCGGGTAGCCCGGCAGATTGTCCATGACAACCTCGACCTTGCCCTTCTTTGACCCTGCGAAGTAGTAGCGCTTGATCGAGCAGCCGAAGGTTTCGGCGAATAGAATTGACTGGCCGTCGCTGGCGACGCAGATGCCGTTGGGGAATTTGAGGCCGCGCAGCTCGGTGCGCGTCACGCCGGTCTTGGTGTCGTAGCAGATGATGCGGCCATTGCCGCGCGCCTCGAGGCCGTCGATCGGCCACTCGTCCATCTCGTAACGCACGGTGGCCTCGGAGAAGAAGATCAGCCCGTCGTCGGTGATGTCGAGATCGTCGGCGAGCCGCAGGCGGCTGTCGTCGTTGACAGAGCGCATGCTGCGATTGGTCTCGTCGGTGGCCTTTTCCACCGTGCCGTCAGGCTTGATCCGGTAGAGCCCCATGCCGCCGATGCAGACGTAGAGATTGTCCTCGCGGTCGAAGGCCATACCGAGCGGCTGGCCGCCGATATGGGCGAACACCTCCATCTTCTGATAGTCGGGCGCGAGGAAGCGCATGATGTCGCCATGGCGCGATCCCGCGTAGAGATTGTCGTGGCGATCGAGGATGACGTCCTCCGGTGCCTCGATGCGGCCGAGGCCGATCGACTCGACGTTGCGCAGCTTGTCGTTCTGCTCGAACGGGCCGCCTTGCCCGATCTCGGTCGGCGGAGGCGGAGGTAGCGCGTGATAGGTTGGCGCAACGTAGACCTTGCTGATGATGCGGGTTCGGTTCTTCTGCCAGCGGATGTCGACCATGGCAGCAACGAGCAGGATGCCGGCAAGCGCCATCCGGTTGACGCCGCCACGTGCATTCATGGTCGTCAGGCCGTTGGTGATCAGGAGCACGATCAGCACCCCGACAGCCGATTTGGCGACCGAGCCCTTGCCGCCGCCGAGCGTGATGCCGCCCAGCACCGTCGCGGTCAGCACGATCACCTCTAGTCCGACGCCGATGTCGCCACCGACGGTGCCAAGCCGCGACGCGAAGAACAGCGCGCCGATGCTGGTCAGCACGCCGCTTGCGACGTAGCAGAGCGCGATGGTGCGGCGGACGGGAATGCCGGAATTGTACGCCGAACGACGCGAGCCGCCGATCGCGGTGATGTGCCAGCCCGGGCGCAGCCGGGTCATGAAGATATGGCCGAAGATGGCGATGACGATATAGACGAGCGCCACAGTCGGAATGCCGAAGACGCTGCCGCCGCCGATGAAATCCCAGGACGGAATGTCGGGGAAGGCCGACGCGATCGCGTTGGAGTAGCGCTGGATCAGGAGATCGTAGGCCGAGCGGTAGATGATCAGGGTGATCAGCGTGGTGATGAAGGCCCGCAGTCGCAAATATCCGATCAGGATGCCGTTGACGGCGCCGAGCAGCGCACCGCAAAGCAGGGTGGCCACCACCACCGCCGGGACCGGCCAGCCGAGCACGTCGAGAAGATAGAGGGCACAGAAATCGGTCAGTGCGAAGATCGAACCGACGGAGAGGTCGATGCCGCCGACGATGACGACCAGCGCCAGCCCGAGCGCGATGAAGCCGATCTCTCCGGCCTGGCGCGCGGTGTCGGCAAGGCTCGCTGGTGACAGGAAATTGTCGATGGACCGGCTGAGCGCGAGGCCGACGATCAGGAGGAGGATGACCGGGATCGCTGTCTCGGTCCATCGCTTGGACAGGATTTCACCGAGGAGATGATCGGGCCAGTAGCGGTAACGCAGGCTTGTCAGGGTGTCGCGCATCGGCATTCCGGGACCTTGCAAGTTTCGAGACCGCGTCCCGGACGTGAGATCGTCCGGGACGCCAGGGTCTTGCGTCGCGACAATTATTTCTTGAGGTCGCTGAGATTCCAGCAGGCCATCTGGCTATCGGCGTTCTCCTTGGTGATCGGAATCAGCGTGGTGTATTCCGAGCCCTTGACGGAGCCGGGCTTGATGCCCGACGACAGCAGCCATTTGATGGTGCCGGCCATCTGCGCGGCCTGGGTCGGCACGTCGTAGCTCATGTTGAGATCGAACGCGCCGGACTTGACCAGTTCGCACGCGCCCTTGCGCTCGCCGCCGCCGGAAGTTGCCACGAACACCTTGCCGGTGAGGCCGGCCTCCTTGACGGCCGCTGCCGTGCCGATGTCCATGCCATCCCAGAAGCCGACGATGCCGCAGAGATCGGGATTCTGCTTCAGCACCGTCTGGGTGATCGCCTTGGCCTTGGCGGCGTCCCAATCGGCGGCCTGGCTCGACACCACCTTGATTTCAGGATGCTTGGCGAGCACGTTCTCGACGCCCTTCAGCGTATAGGCGCTCGCGGCGGCCGACAGCGCCCCCTGGATGATCGCGATCTTGTTGGACTTGCCCTCGCAGGCCTTGACCACGCCTTCGGTCTGGCGTTCGCCGATCTCGACCCAATTGGCGCCGACGAAGGCCGAGCTGCGATAGGCAGAGCCCATGTTGATCTGGATGACGTAGATGCCTTCGTTCTCGGCGCGCTGCAGCAGCTTGGCGTAGGTCTGCACGTCCGGATTATGAACCACCATCACCGCCGGCTTCTCCGAGATCAGCGAGGTGACGGCCTGCGCGCCGGCGTTGGTGTTCCAGTTGGCGTCGCGGATCACGAACTTGACGCCGAACGGCTCGAGCTCCTTCTTCAGTCCGGCATACCAGCCCTCGGTGAGGTCGAAATTCATGGCGACCGGCACATAGGCCACGGTCTTGCCGGCCAGTGCCTCCTTGAACGGCTTCTGGAACGGCTCGTCCAGGCCCTGCTGGGCGAGGGCCGGCGCGGTCATTGCCGCAAGACCCAGTGCGGCAACAATTGCCCTTGTCGGGTTGCCGAAATGCTTCATTGCTTCCTCCTTGGTTGTGGTTGTCGTTATTGTCGGATCGCTCAGATGTCGCCTTGTTGTGCCGTTTCCTCGTTGCGCGGATTCAGGAAGGAATCCGTGATGACGGCGAGCAGCAGCACCACGCCCTTGATGAGATTCTGCCCGGCGTAGGAGATGTCCATGATGGTCATGCCGTTCAGCATCGTTCCGATAACGAGCGTGCCGATGACGACGTTGAGCACGCCGCCACGGCCGCCTGATAGCCCGATGCCGCCAAGCACGACGACCAGGATGACGTCATAGATGAGCGTCGAGTTGAAGATGCGGGTCGGCATCGAGTTGACGGATGCCGCCATCACGAGGCCAGCAAAGCAGCCGATCAGGGCGGTGATCACATATTGCAGGACGATGATCGGGCGAGAGGGAATGCCGGTGACACGCGCGGCGTAGGGGTTGTCGCCGATCGCATAGATATAGGCGCCCCAGCGGGTCTGGCGCAGCAGGAACGCGACCACGATGCAGGCGATTGCGAACATCCAGATCGACGTCGGAATGCCGAGAATGGTGCCTTGTCCGAGCCGCTCGAAGCCGTCCATGCCCGGGCTCCATTGCACGACGTCGAGTTGGAACAGCGCGGTCTGCCCGAGCCCGGCCAGCAACAGGCCGGTTGCCAGCGTTGCAAACAGCGAAGGGACTTCGGCATAGGCGATCAGCCAGCCGTTGACGAGGCCGAACGCGATCGTGAGCAGGACGGCGGTCAGCAGCGAGGCCGGTAGCGAATGACCGTTCTGCACCATCTGGAGCACCAGTCCCGGCGGCACCGCAAGGGCTGCGATCAGCGAGATGTCGATGCCGCGTCCGATTACGACGATTGCCATGGCAAGGCCGAGGATGCCGAGCACTGCCACGTTCTGGAGCAGCGTCAGCATGTTGTCCGGCGTCAGAAAGCCGCGCAGGAAGATCGAAAACACAAGGAACAGCAGCGCGAAGACTGCGAAGACGATCTCTTGCTGATTGAAACGAAAGCGCTTCATCCCCGTCTTGCCTTTCTTCGACCCGGCTGTTGCGCGACCGTCAGGACGATCGGTTCTCAATGCGATAGGTTTGTGGAAGCGTTGCAAGGCTTTCGACGAGCATCTTTGTTCGATCCAGGTCACCGGAATGGACCGAGATGCTGACGACCGTGTTGAGCTTCTCGTCTTTCTCGACGAGGATATCTGCCGCCGTGTCGGGGCCGAAGATGCGATCGATCTCGGTCCTGACCTTTTCCCGGACCGCGAGATCGCGAAGCGCGGGCTTGAAGATCTTCCCGACGGCGGTAGCCGGAAGAGCTTCGAGCAGGACGACGCGCTTTGGCCTCGCAGGAGGCTCATTGACGTTGTGTTCGAGATGCTCGCGCAATTGCGCCAGATCGATTGTCTCTCCGGGGGAGGGCACCACGAAGAGAACTGGGACCTCTCCCGCGTAGGCGTCGGGCATGCCGACGGCCGAGCTCATCTGGACACCGGGGAAGGCGTTCGCGACGTCCTCGATTGCGGCAGGGTCGATATTGTGGCCGCTTCGTACGATGAGGTCCTTCTCGCGCCCCGTCAGCACGAGGCGTTGATCCGGGGTGAGATAGCCGACGTCGCCGGTGACGATCCAGTGGTCGTCGGTGAGCACGCCCTTGTCGTGCTGGGGATCGACGTATCCGGGAAACACCTGCGGTCCCCTCACGAGGACAAGACCGCTCGTGAGAGGCGGACACTCTGTCTTCAGTTCGGCATCAGCCAGAGCGACGATTTTGGTCTCTGCGAACGGTGCCCTGAAGCCGACGCTGCCTTGCACGGGAGTGCCACGGCCGGGATTGAAAGCGATCGCGGCCGCGGTTTCTGTCATCCCGTAGGTCTCGAACAAGGTAATCCCGGTCCGCGCCTGAAACCTGTCGCTGACAGCCTTGGGAGCCACGGCCCCGCCCGTGAGCGCCATGCGAACGGTGCTGACATCGGAGGACCCGATCGGCACCTCGGCAAGAGCGGCAATCGAAGTCGGCACTCCGCTCACGATGGTCGCGCGAAACCGCTCCACCGTGTGCCAGTAGTCGCGAATCGCTTCGGGACTTCTGAGGCTGTACGGCGATGGAATGATCACATGACCGCCGGCAGCGAGAATCGACAGGCCGAGCGTCATGGTGCCGCCGACGTGAAACAGCGGAAAACCGTTCACGGCGGCGTCCAGCTCATCCAGTCCGTGGACCTGCGCAAAGCTCCAGGCCGCATGGATCTGGTTGCCGTGTGTCAGCCGAACCAGCTTTGGCCGCCCGGTGGTCCCGCCGGTGTGGAAGAGGGCGCAGATCGCATTGCGATCGGTCGAAGGTGCGAAATCCAGCGTGCCGCGCGTGCTCCCGACCGCCTCATTGAAGTTTAGAAAACCTCCAGGCAGCGGACCGTTCGCGCCTATCGCAAAAATGGTCTTCAGCGACGGGACGCGTTGCGCGACGTTGTTTGCCTTGATCCAGATCGCGGCATCGGCAGCTTCGGAGGCCACGACCAGAACAGTTGCATTCTGCGCCTGGAGCAGGTCGGCGATCGCGTCTTCGTTCAGGAGATGGTTGATCGAACTGGCGACTCCCGCGACCTGGGCACCGAGCAGCGCCGGAAATAGTTGCGGCAGGATCGGACAGAGAAACGCGACAGTCCCGCTTTTTGTTCGATCCCGTGCGATCTGAACAAATTGGCCGCGCGGGCGATCGCCGCGAGCAATTGCCGGTGAGTCAGCGTGACATCCCCGGGCTCGCGCGAGCCCCTGGTCAGAATGGTTAGTGCAGGCCGGTCGGGATGCAGGCGCGCCGTGGCTTCGAAGAGATGGTGAAGATTGCGGGCGGGGATGAGCGAGTCGTAAGGCCGCTGCTCCAGCGCCTCGATATCGGCGATGGTCTTGACCGGCTGCGTGAACCGCGTCGTGATGGGTGATGGCAAAGCGCTGCTCACGAGCACCGCCATTCGGGCGGCACGGCAGATCGTGCTGCGGCTGATCCGAGCTGATGCAAGCGAACGTTTCCCGCCTATCTCATTGACCGTTTTTTGTTCTTCATAGGCCACATGCCGGAGCGCGGCTTGCTCCGGAGCGCAAAGCTTTTGCTTCTCCGCGCAAACGGTCTTGCGTGTAGGCGGCGGCCCTCTAGAATCTCGATGCGTGGCCAGTTTGTGCGATGCACAAACGACGTTCATCATGGCGGCGCAACGGATGGGCGGACGATGAACCTGGTGTTTTCGACAGACGATCTGGAGCCGTCCAAACGCTACGCCGCGTGGCAAGGCGCGATCTGCGACGTCTACGTCCATGTCGACGTGAACGCCGAGGAGCGATCCGACTATCACGGCTTCGTTCGCGAGGCACGGTTCGGCGCGGTGACGATGACCGACGTCCTGCTGTCGGAGCAGCGCATCTCGCGCCGCGAACGGCATATCGCAAAGCTCGACAAGGATTGCTACTACGTCGAATTCGTCCAGCAGGGCCGGGTCAACGTGCTTCAGGCCGGCCAGACCCTGCTTTCGAATCCCGGCGTGAGCGCGATCTTCTCGGCCTCCGAGGCCTATGATCTCGAATGCGTCGGCAAGGTACGATCGCTCTATCTCGAGATTCCGCGCGCGGAATTCTCGGCGCGCTTCAGCGAGGGACGGCTGCCGGTCGTGACGACGATGGCGACGAGCCGCGGACTTGGCCGGATCGCCGCCGAGTTCTGCGCGACGCTCGCCGCGGAAGGCGCGCCGCTCGACGAGACCGCGCGCACGCGATTGGGCGGTGAGCTGATGGACGTGCTGGCGCTCGCGCTCGACATGGGCGAGCGGGACGAATTCTCGGAGGATGCGAGCGCGCAGCAGGCCCGCCTGCGCTCGGTCAAGGCCTGGATCGAGGCGCACCTCACCGATGCGGATCTGTCGCTGGAGAAGATCGCGAAGAGCAATGGCGTCTCGCTCAGGCATCTGCACTATCTCTTTCGGCTCACCGATGTCTCGGTGTCCGAATGGATTTTGGATCGCCGGCTGCAGCGCTGCTACGACGTGCTGACGCGCCCAGAGCTACGGTCGCTGTCGATCACCGAGGTCGCCTATCAGCTGGGCTTCAGCAGTTCGTCCTATTTCAGCACGGTGTTCCGCAGGAAGTTCGGCCACAGCCCGTCCGACCTGCGACGGCGCTAGAGAACCTGCACCGCGCGCGGCGATGCAGGTCCGTCGTTGTCGACGTTACTTCACCAGCGGGCAGCCGCCGTCCTTCAGCGGCCGGAAGGCCTGGTCGGCCGGCACTTCGGCGAGCAGCTTGTAATAGTCCCACGGGCCCTTGGATTCCTCGGGCTTCTTCACCTGGAACAGGAACATGCTGTGCACCATGCGGCCGTCCTCGCGCAGGATGCCGTTGTCGGTGAAGGCATCCTTCACCGGCAGCTCGCGCATCTTGGCCATCACGGTCTTGGTGTCCTTGGTGCCGGCGGCCCGCACGGCCTTGAGGTAGTGCAGCGTGGCGCTGTAGGTCGCGGCCTGGTTCATGGTCGGCATGCGCTTGATGCGCTCCTGGAAACGCTTGCCGAAGGCGCGGGTCTTGTCATTGAGGTCCCAGTAATAGGCCTCGGTGATGATCAGGCCCTGCGCGAGCTTGAGCCCGAGGCTGTGCACGTCGGAGATGAACATCACGATCGCAGCCAGGTTCTGGCCGCCGGCGACGATGCCGAACTCGCCGGCCTGCTTGATCGCGTTGATGGTGTCGCCGCCGCCATTGGCGAGTCCGATGATCTTGGCCTTGGAGGCCTGGGCCTGAAGCAGGAATGACGAGAAATCGGCCGTGTTGAGCGGATGCTTGACGCTGCCGAGCACCTTGCCGCCGGCTGCCTTTACCACGTCGCCGGTGTCGCGCTCGATCGAATGACCGAACACGTAGTCGGCGGTAAGGAAGAACCAGCTGTCGCCGCCGTTCTTGACGATCGCGCTGCCGACGGTGTGGGCGTTGGAATAGGTGTCGTAGGTCCAGTGCGCGGTGTAGGGCGAGCAGGATTTTCCGGTGATGTCGGAGCTTGCCGCATCGGTCACGATCATCACCTTCTCGTACTGCTTCGACAGCTCCATCACCGCGAGTGCAGTGGCGGAAGTGGGCAGGTCGATGATCATGTCGACGCCCTCGGTCTCCCACCACTTTCGCGCGATGGTGGAGGCGACGTCGGGCTTGTTGAGCACGTCGGCCGCGACCATCTCGATCGGCTTGCCGAACATCTGGCCGCCAAAATCCTCGATCGCCATCTTGGTGGCTTCGACATTCCCCTGGCCTCCGATGTCGGAATAGACCGAGGAGAAGTCGGAGAGCACGCCGATCTTGAGCGGGGTCTGCTGGGCGGAGGCGGGGACGATCAGGGCAGCCGACAGCAAGCCGGCCGCAGACACGAGTGCTGCGATAGGTCTCATGGATACGTTTCCTCTTGTACGGGACTATTCTGTCCCTTTGTCCGACAAAGTTAGAGCGAGGTTCCCCAGGAGTCAATTTGCTGCATCTGCGGTGCGAATGACGCAGTTTGACGCGTCTCCGGGGCGACCCTATAGTTTGTCGGACAATCGCCATTGGGGGCTACCGTGCCGATTTCGCCGCTCTTCCGTCCGATCGATGTCGCGCCGGCCTATCAGAAAGTCGCCGACGCCATCGAGCGCGAGATCGTCAATGGGCGCATCAAGCCCGGCGATCCCATCGGCACCGAGCATGATCTGGTGCGCCAGTTCGGTGTCAACCGCTCGACCATTCGCGAAGGCATCCGCGTGCTGGAGGAGGGCGGCTTGATCAGCCGCGATTCCTCGCGCCGTCTGCACGCCTGCCTGCCGCGCTACACCAAGCTTGCAAGCCGCCTCAGCCGCGCACTGGTGCTGCATGAGGTGACGTTCCGCGAGCTCTACGAGGCCTCGATGACGCTGGAGGTGGCGAGCATCGAAGGCGCGGTGGAGCGCGCGACCGAAGAGAACCTCGCCGAGCTCACCAACAATCTCGTGCGCAGCGAGGCCGTAGTCGGCGATCCCGCCGCGCTTGCCGAATGCGATGCCGAATTCCACGTGCTGGTCGCCAAGGCCTCGCAGAACCGCGTGCTCCAGCTCGCACGCGAGCCGGCGGCGCAGCTGTTCTATCCGACCACCGAGATGATCGTGACCGGCGTTGCCGAAGGTGGCCCACGCCTCGTCGCCGCGCACCGCCATCTGATCGACGCGATCCGCCGCCGCGACCGCGAGGCCGGCGTGCTCTGGACGCGCCGGCACTTGCAGGACTGGCGGCGCGGTTTCGAGAAGATCGCCTCGCTCGATCGGTCGGTCGAGCACATGTACATGGAGCACGCCCAGGCGGCCCGGCGCAGATAGGCGCCTGATGAAGACGCAAGATTTCAGCAAAGAAATCCAACAAATAAGACATCACATGGAGGAACACATGACCGGCGACATCGCGGCCACCATCTCGAAAGCGCGTGAGCACTCCATCGGCGACCTGCTTCGCCGCTCGGCAGGCCGCGAGCCGAACAAGCTTGCAGTGAGCTGCGGCGATGTGAACTGGACGTTTGCCGAGATGGACGCGATCTGCAACCGGCTCGGCCGCGGTCTGCTCGGGCTCGGCGTCAGCAAGGGCGATCGCGTCGCCGTGCTCTCGCGCAATTCGCACGCGTTTGCGGCGTTGCGCTTCGCGCTGGCGCGGATCGGTGCGGTGCTGGTGCCGATCAACTTCATGCTCAATCCGGACGAGATCAATTTCATCCTGAAGAGTTCCGGCGCAAAGCTGCTCGCGACCGGTCCCGATTTCGTCGAGCCCGCGCGCGCCGCTTCGGCCAAGGACTGCGCGGTCGAAAAGATGATCTGGCTGCCGGGCGAGGATCCGGCCACGGCGCCCGCGGACATCGCCACTTTCGACGATCTCCTCGGCCCTGACGGCTCGTTCCTGGAGGCATCCGTCGACAGCCGCGATCTCGCACAGATCGTCTACACCAGCGGCACGGAATCGCTGCCCAAGGGCGCGATGCTGACCCATGAAGCCGTGATGTGGCAGTACGTGAGCTGCATCATCGACGGCGGCATGAGCGCGGACGACAAGTTCCTGCACGCGCTGCCGCTCTATCATTGCGCCCAGCTCGACGTCTTCCTGGGGCCGCAGATCTATCTCGGCGCCTCCGGCGTGATCACGGGCAAGCCGACCGCCGACAACATCCTGGCGCTGATCCAGGCACACAAGATCACGTCCTTCTTCGCGCCGCCGACGATCTGGATCGCGATGCTGCGCTCGCCGAATTTCGACAAGACCGATCTGTCGACCTTGCAGAAGGGCTATTACGGCGCTTCGATCATGCCGGTGGAAGTCTTGCTCGAACTCCAGCGCCGACTGCCCGCCGTAAAATTCTGGAATTTTTACGGCCAGACCGAGATCGCGCCACTCGCGACCGTGCTGCGGCCGGAGGACCAGCTGCGCAAGGCCGGCTCGGCCGGCAAGCCCGTCCTCAACGTCGAGACGCGCGTGGTCAACACGGCGATGGAGGACGTGAAGGTCGGCGAGGTCGGCGAGATCGTGCACCGCTCGCCGCATCTGCTCTCCGGCTATTACAATGACCCCGTCAAGACCGCGGCGGCCTTCACCGGCGGCTGGTTTCACTCCGGCGATCTCGCCACCGTCGATACCGAGGGCCACATCACCGTGGTCGACCGCGTCAAGGACATGATCAAGACCGGCGGCGAGAATGTCGCGAGCCGCGAGGTCGAGGAGATGGTCTACCGCATCCCTGCGGTCTCCGAGGTTGCCGTGGTCGGCCTGCCCGATCCGCGCTGGATCGAGGCGGTCACGGCGATCGTCGTGGTCAAGACCGGCGAGAAGCTCGACGAGGATGCCGTCATCAAGCACTGCGCCGGCCAGATGGCGCATTTCAAGGTGCCCAAGCGCGTCATCTTCGTCGACAGTCTGCCGAAGAACCCGAGCGGCAAGCTGCTCAAGCGCGAGCTGCGCCAGCGCTTCGTCGGCGGCGAGACGCTCGACAAGGCGATCCAGAAGAATTTTGGAACGTAGGCACGGAGCGGTCGCCATGAAGGTCTGGCAGGTCGCGCGCGACTGGTCGATCGAGGGGTTGGAGCTGGTCGATCTGCCGGAACCGACGCCTGGCACCGGCCAGATCGCGGTGCGGATGAAGGCGGCATCGCTCAACTACCGTGATCTGCTCACGGTGCAGGGCAAGGGCGGCGTATCACGATTGCCGCTGATCCCGTTCTCGGACGGTGCCGGCGAAGTCGTCGCGGTCGGTGACGGCGTTGCCCGCGTCGCGGTTGGCGATCGCGTCTGTCCGATGTTCTTCCAGTCCTGGATCGACGGGAAGGTGTCGGCGACCAGCCGCCGCTATGCGCTCGGCGGTACGCGGCCGGGCGTGTTGCAGGAGGTGATGCTGCTCGATGCCGAGGGCGTCAGCCGCATTCCATCGCACCTTTCATTCGTGGAAGCGGCGACGCTGCCCTGCGCCGGCCTCACGGCATGGCGCGCGCTGTTCGAAGAGGCCAGGGTGAAACCCGGTGACACCGTGCTGGTGCAGGGCACCGGCGGTGTCTCGATCTTCGCGCTGCAATTCGCAAAGCTCGCCGGCGCGAGCGTGATCGTGACGTCGTCGAGCGACGAGAAGCTCGCGCGCGCCAAGGCGCTCGGCGCCGACCACACCATCAATTATCGTTCCGTGCCGGATTGGGGCAAGGCCGCGGCCGACTGGACCGGCGGCGGCGTCGATCACGTCGTCGAGGTCGGCGGTAAGGATACCTTTGCGCAGTCGCTCGAGGCTATCAGGGTCGGTGGCAACATCCTGGTGATCGGCGTGCTCACCGGCTTCTCGCAGCAGATCGCGATTCCGAGCCTGTTTTCCAAGAACCTGCACGTCATCGGCCTGTCGGTCGGCAGCCGCCGCATGTTCGAGGGGATGACGGCCGCGATCGGCCGCAACAGCATGAAGCCGGTCATTGACCGTGCGCTCGGGTTCGATGCCGTGCCGGACGCGTTGCGGCTGATGCAGCAGGGCGGTCACTTCGGCAAGATCGTGGTTGAGTTTCCTTAGCCCATCTCGCCGGAGAGCTTCCTGACGTCGTCGGGCGTCCGTCCGAAGCGGCGACGAAACGCGCGATGGAAGTAGGAAACGTCGTGAAAGCCGGCGAGGTGCGCGACCTCGATGATCTTGCGCGTGCGCAGGTTTGGATTTCGAAGCAGCCGCTCGGCGCGCAGCAGCCGCTGCTCCAGCACGAAGCCGCTGTAGGTGATGCCGGCCTGCTCGAACATCAACTGGATCGTGCGCGGGCTGATCCGGTGCGCGGCTGAAAGGACGGTGAGCGACAGCGCGGGGCTGTCGAGCTGCGCCAGGATGTCGGATTTGAGGGTTTCGAGACGCGCCGCCGCAAGGCCGCGCATGCGAGCTTGCTCGGCGACATCGCCGCGCGCTCCGATCATCAGCACGGAGAGGTCGAACAGATGCTGCGAGACCGCATCGAGCTCTGCGGGCGCGAGCTTGTCGGCATAAGTGTGCGCGAGGTCATAATATCGCAGGAACATCGACGTGATCGGATTGGCGCCGGGGATCGACTGCGCGATCAGATCCTCGGCATCCGGGCACGCGCGCAGCAGCGCCTTGCGCGGCAGCAGCGCGGTCTGGAAGTTGCCGTGTGTCGTCTGAGTGATATGGGCGCCCTTGATCGAGGGGTCGCCGATCGTGACGTCGCCGGCGGCGACCTCCAGCGGACGTCGTCCCATGGCCCCGCTCAGCGCCGAATTCGGCGACATTGTGATCACCAATTCGTCGTTCGTCCCCAGCGATACGAAGGACATCGGCGTGCCGAACGAGGCCGAGAGCCGGAGGCGCGGAAGGATGGCCGGCGAAATGGTCCGGTGAACCCGTCCTTCCCCGATCGGAACGAAATCGACGTCGGCGACCTGGCGGCAGAACTGCTCGCGCCATCGTTCATAGGCCTGGCCATTCGGGTCGCCATCGAATGAGAGTTGAGGCTGGATCATCGATCGGGAAGGGCAGATTGATTGGCGAATTACGGCAGGTTGTATCGTCAGGGCGATGCTCCGCAACCGCAAAAGCGCTGGATTGCGTGATAAGTCACTCGCGATGACGCGCTGTGACCGCGACCTGGTGCCGCAGCCCGGTAGGCCCCGATCGTAAAGGTAGTTTGCGCCGCGATGTCCGGGCGGCCGCTTGCCTCAATACGTCTTCACCGCGGCACCGAACGCCAGCCACAGCCCCATCGATGCGAGCCCGAAGCCGCCGAGCAGCAGGAAGGTCGGGCCGTAGCCGATCCATTGCGCGATCCAGCCGCCGAGCGCGGGGCTGAGGCTCGCGCCGACGCCCTGCACGGTGATGACCGCGCCCTGGCCGAGATTGATGCGGCCGGTGCCGTTGAGTGAGCGCGCGACCATGCCGGGGACGGCCACCGTCTGCAGCCCGGTGCCGATGCCGTCGAGCACCTGCATCGGCACGACGCCCCACCATCCCGTGACGAAGAAGGCGAGCACGCCGCGGATGGGCAGGAACATGAAAGAGACCAGGATCACCGGCCAGTAGTTGCGCTTGCTCGCCGCCTTCATCGCGATCAGCGACGTCACGACCATCACGCCCTGCGCGATTACGACGGTGGTCGCGACGAAGGTCGGGCCGTTGGCCTGGCCTTCGGCCACCGCGGCAAGTCCATAGAGCGGTACGATCGCGGCGTTGCCGAGATGAAACAGCGCGAGCGCGAGCGCCAGCACGAGCAGCGCCCGGTGCTTGAGCAGCATGGTGAACGCATCCGGCGCGCTGTCGGGATCATCCTCCTTGGAGCCGCGCGAGGCGCGATCGTCGATCGCCTTTGCGGGGATCATCAGCACGCAGGCGATCGCGATGGCGCCGAACATCGCCGCCAGCACGAACACGGCGACATAGCCGAACTTGTAGCCGAGATAGCCCGACAGCGCTGCGCCCACCATGTTGCCGGCATGGTTGAAGGCCTGGTTGCGGCCGTTCAGCGCATTGAAGCCCTTTTGCCTGGCGATGCCGAGGTAATGCCTGTGACCGCCGGCACGATCGCGGCGCTCGCCAGCGATTGCGCAACTTGCGAAAACGTGACCGCCCAGAAATTTTGCGAGATCAGGATGATTGCGGACGCGAGCACCACGCAGATGCCGGGAATGACGACCCACAGGCGCTTGTTGCGGCTGGAATCGATGAAGCCGCCGATCGGCGTCGTGGCCAGCATGCCCGCGACATTGCCGATCGTCAGCGCGCTGCCGATCAATCCGGTCCCCCAGCCGCGCTCCTGGAGAAACACGCCGACGAACGGTCCGATGCCCGACTGCATGTCGGCCATGAAGAAGTTGACTGCGTAGAGGGGCCAGAGGCGGGGAGGGGAGCGCGATGCCATCGGGACGTTGAGCGACTGCCGGCGGAAATGGTCTTGCACAAGCAGGGCTGACAAGACGGGCTCACATGACCGGCCAACTGGCGCCGGGGCGGACCGGAAAGTAACATGTGCTAGCCGGGTTGGTTCCTCCGCACTTGCGATGGGAGGGCTACGGCGTCATCTCGTGGGTGTCCCCTCCTTCTTCTGGATCATGGCCATGCCTCTCTGGACCTGCGAAACCTGCGGCGCCCAATTTCCTGAAAGTGAAAAACCGCCCGCATCCTGTCCGATCTGCGAGGACGAGCGGCAATTCGTGAACTGGAGGGGCCAAACCTTCCTCACACGCGAAGCGTTGGCGGAACGGCACCGCCTCGCCTGGCGCGACGATCTCGGCCTCACCGGCATCGGGTCCGAGCCGAGCTTCGCCATCGGCCAGCGCGCGCTGTTGGTGCCGCTCGGTGACGGCTGTTTGATGTGGGACTGCGTCCCGCTAGCGACGTCGGAAGCTGTCGCGCATGTGCGCTCGCTCGGCGGGCTGAAGGCGATCGCGATCTCGCATCCGCATTACTATGGCGCGCTTGCCGACTGGAGCGAGGCGTTCGGCGGCGTACCGGTCTATCTGCATGCCGATGATCGCCAATGGGTGACGCGTCCGCATCCCGCCATCGTGCACTGGACCGGCGATCAGCATCGCATCTCCGGTGACGTGCTGTTGCTCCGCACCGGCGGTCATTTCGCCGGCGCCACCATGATGCATTGGTTGCGCGGCGCGGAGGGCAAGGGCGCGCTGCTCACCGGCGATATCGCGCAGGTGACGATGGACCGCCGCTTCGTCAGCTTCATGTACTCCTATCCGAACTACATGCCGCTCAACGCCGCCGCGGTGCGGCGGATCGCAGCCGCTGTGGAGCCGCTCGCCTTTGACCGCATCTACGGCGCCTGGTGGGGCCGCAACATCGCCTCCGGCGCCAAGGCCGCATTCGCAGCGTCCGTGCAGCGATACATCGCGGCCATCGCCTGACGCGGGACGACCAAAACCCCCTTGTTCTGACCTAATAACTGTACTATAAGTACAGATATTAAGCGCGGCGCAACGATGCGTTTGCTGGTCCGGCACGAACGATGCATCGTTGTCTCGGCGGGCGCATGCAGCGGCCGCGTGAGCGGGAGTTGGACGCATGACCGGGCAGCGCGACTACGAGATATTCGAGGCCGGCGACGTCACGCTTCAGTCCGGCGCCGTCTCCCCCGCGATGAAGCTCGCCTACAAGACCTACGGCACCCTCAGTCCCGCCAGGGACAACGTTATCCTCTACCCGACCTCGTTCAGCGCCCAACACTACGACACGGAATGGCTGATCGGGCCCGATGGCGTGCTCGACCCTACGCGCTACTTCATCATCATCCCGAACCTGTTCGGCAACGGCCTGTCGTCCTCGCCGTCGAATTCTGGCGAGGCGCCATTCCCGCAAATCACCTATCACGACGCCATTGCGATCCAGCACCGGCTGCTGACCGAGCGCTTCGGCATCACAAAGCTCGCGCTGGTCTATGGCTGGTCGATGGGCGGCATGCAGACCTATCACTGGGCGGCGCTGCACCCCGACATGGTCGTGCGGGCCGCGGTGGTCTGCGGCAGTGCGCGATGTGCGCCCTATAATTACGTCTTCCTCGAAAGCGTGAAGGCCGCGCTGACCGGTGATCCCGCCTTCCGCGACGGTCGCTTCGTCGAGAAGCCCGTTGCCGGCTATCGCGCCATGGGACGCGTCTATGCCGGCTGGGCGATGTCGCACGGCTTCTACCGCGACGAGCTGTGGCGCGAGGCGGGCTTCACCTCGCTCGAGGATTATCTGGTCCGGAACTGGGACGCGACCTTTGCCCGGCGTGACGCCAATGATCTCCTCGCGCAAGCCGGAATCTGGCAGCGCGGTGACATCAGTCGTTGCGCGTCATTCGATGGCGACCTCGGTCGGGCGCTGGCCGCGATCAAGGCGCATATGCTGCTGATGCCGGGTGCGACCGACCGCTATTTCGACGCTCGCGACAACGAGGACGAGCTCGGCAGGCTGATCAACGCAAAATCGGCGGTACTGCATCCGATTCCGTCGCAGCACGGCCATCGCGCCGGCAACCCCGTCAACAATCCGCGCGACCAGGCCTTCCTCAAGGCCGAGGTCGCAGAGCTTCTCAGCAAATAGGACGAGCCTTCGATGATGACTGACGCGACCGTTTCAGAGCCCGGCCATCGCCTGAAGCCGCTGACACCGGCGATGCTGCGTGAATTGTCGGTGCGATCCAATCTCAGGGGGGCCGCGAAAAGTCTCAGCCATTACGGCCTGGTCGTGCTGGTCGGCGCGCTGGTCTGGAAGGTCTCTTCAGCCTGGGGCGTGTTGTGGGCGCTGCCGCTGATGGCGGTGCAGGGCTATTTCGTCGCCTTCCTGTTCATGGCGCTGCACGAGACCGCGCACAAGACCGCGTTCAGGAGCCGTGGCCTCAACCTTGCGGTCGGCTATCCCTCGGCCTTCATCATCGGACAACCTTACGAATATTACTGCCTGTTTCACTGGGACCATCACCGCTACACCCAGGATCCGGACAAGGACCCGGAGCTGATCGTCGGCGTGAAGCCGACATCCGACACGCAACTCGCGCTCGCCTATAGTGGCCTGCTTCAGGTCGCCGGCCGCCTCCGGTTGATGCTCGGCCACGCCGTCACCGGCAAGGTCACCGTGCCCTGGATTCCCGAAAACAAGCGCGCCACCATCGCGCGCGAGGCGCGCGCCTACGCCGGGCTCTATGCGTTGCTGCTCGCGCTCTCGCTTTGGTTTTCCTCCGCGCTGCTGCTCTGGGTCTGGATCGTTCCGCTGATGATCGGGCAGTCCTTCCTGCGGCCCTATCTCTATGCCGAGCACACCGGCTGCGACCGCACCCGCAGCGCCTTCCAGAACACGCGCACCACCTACACCAGCGCGATCGTCAAATGGTTCGCGTGGAACATGCCCTACCATGTCGAGCACCACGCCTATCCCTCGATCCCGTTCCACGCGCTGCCGAAGCTGAACGAGATCGTCGACGGCGAGATCGTCCATCGCGGCCGTGGCTATATCAGGACGACGCGCGAGACCTGGGCCTGGTTTCGCCGGCATCGGCAGATTGGTTAACCCAATGCAAAGCTCCGGCCGCACTGCGACCGGAGCTTTGTCGAGGACGTCAGATATCAGTAGATCCCGTAGGCGCAGACATTCACGACGCGGACGCGCAGGCCATGGCGGGTCCGGACGACGCGCTCCTGGTAGCAGTTGCTGACGCCGGTGTTGACGTAGACGCCGCCAAAACCCCAGCCGGGACCCCAGTGATGATGGAAGCCGTGGGCCGAAGCCGCGGTGGGCGCGAGAGCGGCAGCACCGAGCGAACCAGCAGCGATCAGACCAAGAGCAAGCTTACGAAACATTTTCATTCTCCAGTGTGGCGCTAAGGCCGTTGTTGTGTCCCTGCTTCTCCGTCGGGCCGAGACGCGAACGCGTTCAGGGCGCGAGGCAGGAATCGTGTTTCAGGAATGTTTCGTGGGCTTCGGCGAAATGCGCCGCTGTCAGGCTTTTCGCGCCGCTGCGCGATAGCGCGCAGCCATCGCCTGCGTCATCTCCGCCATCTTCTCGCGGAGATCGGCGGGCTCCAGCACTTCGGCCTCGGGCCCGAGCCGCAACAATTCGGCCGCGGCGTGCCATGACGTCTTGCCGGTCGGCACGCGCGCGATGCGCCAGCCGTCCGCATCGATGGTCTCTGCAAGCTGCGTGCGCGCCTTGACGTAAGGCTGGCTCAGCGCGTCGAGCAGTTTGACGCCGAACGGCGACAGCCGCACGATCGCGACATTGGGATGCATCTCGGCTTCGAGGCGAAGCGTCGCTGCCTGCCAATAGGCGGCGAGATCGAACGCGGCGGGGCGATCGAAGCGGTCGTCGAGCGCGGTGCAGTCCAGCACGCGCGCGACACGATAGGTGCGCACGCTGCCGTCGACTTGGCCTGCGAGATACCAGCTGCCGCCCTTCAGCACGAGCCCGAGCGGTGCGACGCGGCGCTGCTTCTCCGCGCGCCAGCTCTGGTAGCGGATCTTGATCAGCGTCCCGCGCAGAGCCGCGCCGGCGATGGAGCGAAGATGTTTGGGTTCTTCCGTCTCGCCGAACCAGCCGGGTGCGTCCAGGTGAAAACGCTCCTGCATCCGCCCGGCGTCTTCGCGAAGGTTGGCAGGAAGTGCCGCCATGAGCTTGTTCTGCGCGGCGATCATCGCCGCATCCAGCCCGAGCGCCGCGGCCGGCCCCGGCAGTCCCGCAAGGAACAGGGCCTCCGCCTCGTTCTGCGACAGGCCGTTCAAACGCACGCGATAACCGTCGAGCAGGCGATAGCCACCCTCCGCGCCACGGTCGGCGTAGACAGGGACGCCGGACGCCGCGAGTGCATCGATGTCGCGATAGATCGTGCGCACCGAGACCTCGCAGGCTTCCGCGAGCTCGGGCGCAGTGACCTGCCCCCTGGCCTGAAGGGTGGTGAGAATCGACAACATTCTGCTCGCGCGCATGATCCCTTAAACCATACCTGACACAGGATGTCAGGTATGGTCCGCTATAAGCGCCATCGCCGGCCAGATGGAGACGTGTTATGACCGATCAAAACCGCATCACCCTGTATTATTCGCCGCAAAGCCGCGCCACCGGCACGCGGGTGCTGCTGGAGGAGCTGGGCGCGCCCTACGATCTCCACGTCCTCAACATGAAGGCCGGCGAACAGCGCCAGGGCGCCTACCTCGCCATCAATCCGCTCGGCAAGGTGCCGGCGGTCCGCCACGGTGAGGCGCTGGTGACCGAGCAGGTCGCGATCACTATCTATCTCGCCGATCTGTTTCCGCAGGCGGGGCTGACGCCCGCGCTGAACGACCCGCTGCGCGGTCCCTACCTGCGCTGGATCGCCTATTACGGCGCATCGTTCGAGCCGGCCTTGATCGACAAGTTCATGCAGCGCGAGCCGGCGCCGATCATGCAGTCGCCCTACGCCGATTACGACACCATGCTGGGCGCGCTCGAGACGCAATTATCGAAGGGGCCGTATCTGCTCGGCGAGCGGATGACGGCCGCCGATATCTTGTGGGGTGTCGCGTTCAGCTGGACGATGATGTTCGGCATCGTGCCGAAGAAAGACGAATTCGTTCGTTATGCCGAACGCATGACCTCGCGGCCTGCGTTCCAGCGGATCAATGCCGCCGACGATGAGATGGCGGCGCAGCATGCCGCGGCTGCAGGTGGTTGAATGATCCAGGGTTGCAGATGACAAACTCGATCCACACGACCAACTGCTTCAACACCTTCATCCGGGTGGCTGAAGACTGTCCCGCGCATACCGGCGAGGAGCCGCCGCTGCGCGCGGGAAAGCCGACGGTGGCGTGCCTGCAATACGAGATGATCACCAAGGCACCCTACAAGCACACGTCCGACGACGTGATCTTCGCGACGTCCGCGCCGGGACGCGAGCTCGATGCGAAGGCGACGAAGACGGAGAAGCGTGCGGCTCGTGAAGCGTTCTTCTCCCGGGGGCAGGCCTGCATGAGGGCGTCGAGCCTGGGCAAGCGCTTCGGCTGGGGCGTTCATGCCGACAGTGAGGGCCGGATCGCGATTTACGCCGTCGACAGCAAGCGCTACCAGGTGCTCGTCCGCGATCCCAAGCTCACACAGGTGCGCGCGATGCGGTCGCAGCGGGCGTGATCAGAATTTTGGCGGCCGTTTTGCCGCGAACGCCTTGATACCCTCCTTGATCTCGTCGCCGCGCATGCTCTCGCGGTGGCGCTGATCGGCGGCCGCTTCGTCCAATTCGCCACGAGCGAATTCGTTGATGGCGCGCTTCATGCCGGCCATTGCCCGCGGCGCGTTGCCGGCGAGGATGTTGGCGAGCTTGTCGACCTCCTCGTCGAGGAAATCCACCGGCACCATGGCGGTGAGATAGCCGATCCGCAGCATCTCCGGCGCGCTGATCTTCTGCGCGGTGAGGAACAGCTTCTTCGCATTGTCGAGGCCGAGCCGCGTCACGTAACGCTTGATGCCGCTTCTGTAGTAGTGCAGCCCGAGCCGCGCCGCCGGCATAAACATCTCGGCGGTGTCGACGCCGATGCGGAAATCGCAGGCGAGCGCGAGGTCGGTCGACCCGCCATAGACGCCGCCATTGAGCCGGCAGATCGTCGGCACGCCGAGATCCTCCAGCCGGTTGACGACGACCTCGAACGCCGAGCCCGCGCTCTGCTGCTCGTTGGCGCTGACCGCGCGCTCGGCAACCGAGTTGAGGTCATAGCCCGCCGAGAAGGCCCGCCCCGTGCCGGTCAGCACCAGCACGCGGATATCAGGATCGGCCTCGATCCGGTCGAAAAGCCTGACCAGCTCGCCGAGATCCTCGGCCTGGAGCCGGTTGAGATGTTTGGGCCGGTTGAGGCGGATGGTGGCGCGTGCGCCGTCACGTTCGAGCACGGGGCCTGAGGCTGCGTCGGCTGTGTCCGACATTCTTGTCTCCATTTATTTGTTTTCGAGTGTGCGGCGCTTGGCTTCCGCATCGATGGTCTCGGCGAGATCGGGGTGCCGCGCCATCAGCACGCGGAAGTCGACGAGGTCGAGCACCAGCAGCCGCGACACCTTCGTGGTCGAGACGTTGGCGCCGCGCTTGTTGTTGCCGAGCAGCGCCATCTCGCCGAAGAACGCGCCCTCGCCGAGCTGGACCTTCTTGCCGGGCAGGTCGACCTCGACCTCGCCGGCGGCGATGAAATACATGCAGTCGCCCTGCGCGCCCTTGCGGATGATCATGGTGCGCGCCGGCAGCTCCATGGTCCGCAGCATGTGGGTGACGTCGGCGATCGCCGCCGGCCCGAGTGCGGCGAAGAACGGCACCTTGCTGACGGATTCCCAGGTCTTGAGAAAGTTGTCGCGGCGGGTCTCGGCGGCAAAGCCGGTCGCCAGGATACCGGTCCACAGCCCGAACACGCCGAGGCCCGAGATCATCACCATCGCCGCCACCATGCGCCCCAGCGGCGTCACCGGCACCACGTCGCCATAGCCCGTCGTCGTCAGCGTGACGACAGCCCACCACAGCGCGGCGGGGACGCTGCCGAATGTCTGCGGCTGCACGTCCCGTTCCAGGAAATATTCGGCGACGGAAGCGAGGAACACCACCATCAGGAAGATCACGAGCACGCTGACCAGCGGCCCCGATTCCAGCACCAGCACCCGGCGCAGCTGCCGCAGGCCCGGAATGCCCGGCACCACCTTCATCACCCAGAGCACGCTGAGCAGCCACGCCGTCTTCGCCTCGATGCCGATCAGGAGCGCGACCGGCACGGCCAGCGCGCCCAGAGCATCGACCACTCCGGCAGAGGAGGTCATGTAGAGCGACAGGCGCCCCGTTTGTGCCATGTGGCGCAGCCGGACCACCCATTCGAACACGAAATAGACGAGGCAGGCCCATAGCAGGGCGTCGACCCAGCGGGACGCCGTCTCATAGGCCGGGTTGACCGTCAGCAGCACCATGCTGAGCACGCCGAGGCCGACCGCGGCATAGGCCGCCTTGGTCATGTTGCGGCCGGCCGTGGCGGCCACGAACTGGGCCAGTGCGGGGATCAGCGGCTTGGACATGCGGGAAGGCGGGCTCGATCGTGTCTCTCTGGGTCCCGGCTGGGACGCCACCGCCAAAGTGCCCGCCCGGGCGGGAGCCGTCAACGACGGGCAGGGGCTGCCCGCAGCATCGAGCCCGGTGCCGTGGTGGATCCGGGGCGCTACCTGAAATGCGGCGGCTCGTCGTAGCCGCGGCGGCTGCTGAAAAAAGCAACATCATCAGGCCGACGCCGACGACGATGGCGAAACCCGCCCCCAGCGCCAATGCCACATAGCCTTCCGTCGGGATCGGCTCGCCCTCGACCGCCATTGCGGAATAGGCGAAATATCCAGCCGCCACCAGCATGCCCAGAAGGATGATGACGAGGAGTGTACGCATCGCGCGTGCTCCGGTTGTATCCGGGAGCAAACGGTTGTGGACCGGGGACGGTTCCCGGATTCGGCCGGGAGATTCACGGGAAATGCCGGCAAGGTGCCGCTGCGAGACCCGTCAAATCGACAGGTCAGGCACTCTGAGCTGTCTTGACCACGACGATCTTGCTCTCGTCCTGCTGGGGAGGGGCCGTATCCTGGGCGACCTTGTCGGCCTCGCCGCAGTGGCGTTTGAGATAGTCGCGGCGCATGCCGATCTCGTCGCGGACGAACTCGTAGCCGAGCTTGAAGGTGTCGAGCCCGTCGGTACTGATCGTGCCGTCCCTGAGACCTATGACGGCGCCGCGCAGAATGCCCTCCAGCTCATCCTGGAGACATTCGAGCTGGTCCAGAGAATGGGCGTGCTCGATGCGTTCGCCGATGTCGAGGACGGCGGTGGAAAGCTCGCCAGCCTTCTCGGGCGCGATCCGGGTGATCTTGGCGTAGATCGCAGCGAAGATCGAGCCGATCACGCTGAGCGCGGCGGCGCCCAGATACATCAGGTCGCTGTACTTATCCATGAACGACTTGGTGTCGTCGTTGATGTAGTCGGCCGCCCCCTGATGCGCCATCACGTAGGCATCCTTCTCGACGGAGGCCGGCTCGATTCGGCTGGCGAAGCCGTTGTCGAGCCCGAGCGCGGATTTGTTCTCATAGACGACGCGCGCGAGCTCCCCCGCCGTGCCCGCCGACATCCTGGATTGCGCGACCAGCAGCCATTCGAGCCCGATCGTGTCGAGGTCGTCGTCGGGAATTTCCGGCGACGCAGACAGCGTGCCCGCGGTCAGCGTCTCGCTGGAAATGCCAGGAATCCTGCGCGCCAGCGCCTTGGCCTCGTCGATCGCGTTCAGCGTGAAGCCGCCGCGCCTGGCGACCTGCTCATAGGCCTTGTCCCGCACCGCCCTGGAGGCATGGACGATGGCGATCACCGCGCCAAAGCCGCTCGCCGGTGCGAACAGCTTGTCGAGCGTTGCACCCTGCGGCGCCATCTGGATCTTCGCGGCATCCGGACCGTCGGGAATGTCGAGGATGCTACGGACGAAGGCGAGCGAGGATTCGTTCTCGGCGAGGACGGCAACCTTCTTCTTCTTCAACTCGGCGAGCGATTTGATCTTCTTGTTGCCGGGACCGAGCAGGAGCACCAGATCGTGCTCGAGGATGGCGAGCGTGCGCGCCCGCAGCGGCACCTTGGTATCGGTGCGAAGGACGGCGAGGTCGGCCTGCTTGCGGTCGAACTGTGCGAGCGCCTTGGCATTGTCTGCGTTGTTGACGATCTTGATCCGGAAGCGCGAGGCGTTGTTCTTCAGCAAGGTGGCGAGCTTGGCGGCGAACAGCGCTTCGTCGCTGTTGGGGGGGCCGACGGCAAAGGTCAGCGTCTCCGAATTGTGCAGCATGGCGCGGCCGCCCCAGACGGTAGCGAGCGACAGCAGCAGGGTCAGCACGACGTAGAGAAGGACCTGCTGCTGATTGGTCTTGATTACCTTGGGGCGCCGCGGCGGCGGTTCGGTCGGTGACGAGGTCGGGCCTTCAGTACTCATGGCAGCACTCCGGCCCTATTTCTGAGTGGCGGACGGCTCGCGGATGCGATCGCGGCGGGCGCCCTGCAATTCCTAAACGTCTGAAAAAAGAACGAAATTTCTCTGCCGACAATGATAGCGTGCCGATGCCGGAAAGCAAATTTCGAGCCGGAGGTAACCTTACTCGATCTGGCCGCGGCGATTGGTCATCCTATCACTAGTTAGCCACAGTTGGCGATTTTCCAGTTCCCCCCGGCTGCATTCCGTCGCGGGAGATGTCATAAATCACACGTCCCGGCGATTTGACCGGTCCAAAAAAGAAGTTGCGCTGAACGCTCCGATCTTTCTTGTCACGTCAATGAGGGCGTCAGCTTGTCGTTTCCACCCATGTCATCGGCGGTTCCGGTCGAAGCGCTCATTGGCTGGATGTTGCTGCTCACCTTCAAGCACATCATCGCCGATTTCGTGCTCCAGACTGCCTGGATGGCGCACGGCAAGGACCAGAAGCACGGCTGGGCTTTGCCGCTTCTGGTGCATTGCCTGATTCATCTCGCGGTTGCGCTGCCGCTGATCCTGTTGGTGGCACCGCGGTTCTGGTTCGTCGCGTTCATCGACTTCGCGATCCATATCACCATCGACCGCGCCAAGGGGTTCGTCTCCGCCAATTTCGGTGTCGACCTGGCGCATCCCTGGTTCTGGACCTTGATCGGCGTCGACCAGGCCCTGCATCATTTGACCGGTTTCGGCCTTTCCATCTTCATGGCGGCGAACTGAGGCCGGCGGCTCTCCGGAGTGGCTGCCGGGCCTGCATGGTTCGAGACGGCGCTTCGCGCCTCCTCACCATGAGGGGTTAGGACCCTTCAGCAGAAGCAGAGCTCATCCTGAGGAGCCCGCCAACGGCGGGCGTATCGAAGGATGGCCGCAGGCGGTCGCCAACCCCGTTGTCAAACCACCAGGGCGCCTCGGATTCGCGACCGGGGCGCAAGGACCCCGGGTGACTACCGGGCGGCGTGGTTAACCTTTCATTAGAGAATTGCGCTGCATCTTCCGCATCGAGGGAGAACTGCAATGTTTTCAAGCCGCGACGCCTATGAAAGCGATTTCTGCCCGGTCCGCGACGAACTCCTTGGCGAGATGTATCGCGCCAGCGAGAGTGGCCTGCCGAGGCTGGTTGAGAGTGTTTCCCCTGACGCGCGCGCCAGGCTGGCGCTGTTCTGCTATCGCCGCAGCCATCTGCACTCGCTGGCGGTCGCGATCGCAGCCAGCTGCAGCGAGCGTGACCTGATCGACAACGGCGGCCGCGTCGGCTCGACGCTCTACGCGCTGTCGCGCGAAAGCACGGTCAAATCGTCGCCGTCGCTGTCGGGGGGCCGCAAGCCGATCACGCTGTCGACCAAGCCGCTCTCGGTGCTTGCACCGCTTGAGGACGGGTTCGACGACGAGGTCAGCGAAGCCGTTCCAGCTGTAGCCGTTCCAGCCTAAGCGGCCTCGACTACCGGCAGTCCGAATTTCCGCCGCGCCATCGCGCATTCGGCGTCTCCCGGCATGCAGGTGCGGCACACCTCCGGCCGCACCTCGTAAATGCCGCAGGCCGTCTGCTTTCCGATCTCCCCCCGCAACGCCGAACAGCGATCGCCCTCGCAGCGCATGCCGGATTGGCGCGCGTTGACGAGCGTCTCGGGGATTGCGGCAAGCTCCTCGTCGCTCTCGATCGAGAAGCGCGGCCAGTTCTCCGAATAGCCACAGCAGGCGCCGCAGCTCTGGCACCAGCTCGACAGGTCGACGGGGGAGATCTCTTCCATCGCGCTCACGTGTCCTTTGGCGGGCCCCAGACCAGGCTCTGCCGCCATCTTGCGCGCAGCACATCGCGCCGCTCCGGATATTTATCGTCGAGATAGCTAGCATCCACGACGCGGTCGGTGCGGAAGCTGCGGAAGTCGCCGCGTAGCTCGCACCAGGCCGCAAGCAGGCGCACGGCTTCGAGATAGCCGACCGAGATCGGCCAGATCATGCGCTCGCTGGGGCGACCCTGCTCGTCGCGATAACGCAGCATGATCTTCTTGCCTTCGTGGATCTGGGTGCGCGTGCGCGCCATGTCGAGGCGGTCCGGCTCCCTGTTCCAGCTCGGCCGCGCGCGGCTTGCCGGCTCCAGCACGAAGGGACGCAAGCGCTCAGGCACGGTGTCGGCGATCTTGGCCATCAAATCTTCGGCCGCGCGTGCCAGCGCGGAATCGGCATGGCCCGCGACCCATTGCGCGCCCAGCACGGCCGCCTCGATCTCGTCGGGTGTCAGCATCAAGGGCGGCAGGTCGAAACCCTTCTCCAGGATGTAGCCCATGCCGGCTTCGCCGCGGATCGGCACGCGCTGGCCGATCAAGGTTGCGATGTCGCGATAGATGGTGCGCTTCGAGGTCTCGAGCTCGGCCGCGATCGCGTCCGCGGTCAGCGGCTTACGCGTGCGCCTCAGCACCTGGATGATCTGAAACAGCCGGTCGGCGCGTCTCATGGCAATTCTCTCATCGGGGGACGGATCAGAAAACGGCGCGCTGCTGCTGACAGGATGTTGGCAGCAGGGGGTGTCTATACCGGGACAACACATCGACTGAAGAGGATTTGTCCATGATCATTCCAACCCATTTCGGCCCGGCGATTCCGATGTTGCGGGCACAGGTCTGGTCCGCCTGGGCGCTCGGCCGCCTCGTTTCGCTCGATCTCATGGCCGTCGACCTCCGATTTGCTCTCGCAAGCGTGATGGCACGCTTGCTGACCCGGGCTGCGGACGCGCTGGCCCGCCATGTCATGGCCCGCGCCTGGCGGGGGGCCCGTTTCGCAGAAGATATCACGGCTGCTGCCACCATGGTGGCAGCAGCCGGTCACTAGGTTCCCTCAAAGTTTCGCAAGTCCAAATTTCGCAAACCCAAATTTCGCAGGTCCAGGAGAGAGTTCGCATGATCACGCTTTATGGCTTTGGCGCCGGCTTCGGCCTGCCGGAAATCAGCCCCTTCGTCACCAAGACCGAGGTGCAGCTCAAGATGGCGGGACTGCCCTACCGGAATGAGCGGGCAATGCCGCCGGCCTCGCCCAAGGGGCAGCTGCCGTTCATCGACGACGGCGGCGAGGCTGTGGCCGATTCCACCTTCATCCGCGCCCATATCGAGCGCCGCTATGGCTTCGATTTCGACGCCGGGCTGTCGCTGGCCGAGCGGGCGCAGGCCTGGGCGTTCGAGCGCATGATCGAGCATCACGTCTACTGGGCGCTGGTCGGGGCGCGCTGGGTCGATCCGGTCAACTTCGCCAAGGGGCCCGCGCATTTCTTCGACGGCGCACCGGAGCACAATCGCGAAAAGTTGCGCGAAGATGCGCAATTCCGTGTCGCCGAGAACTATCTGCTCTCCGGCCTCGGCCGCCACGCGCCCGATGACGACGTCGATCTCGCGGTGCGTTCGCTGTTCGCGCTCTCGGTCCAGCTCGGCGACAAGGCCTACCTGATGGGCAACAAGCCCTGCGGCGTCGATGCCACCGCCTTCGGCGCACTCGCCGGAATCCTGACGCCCTTCTTCGAATCCGGACTGCGGCAAAGGGCCGAGGGATTTGGCAATCTCACGGCGTATGTCGATCGCATGATGGACAATTACTATCCGGAGTTCGCCTGGACGCCGTTGCGGCAGGCGGCTTAGGGCTCGGCATATCCGCAGGCTCGGTGCAACCTCTCCCGCTTGCGGGGGAGGTCGGCGCGAAGCGCCGGGTGGGGGCTCTCTCCGCTGGGGGACTGCTTCAGACAATCCCACTGCGGAGGCACCCTCTCCCCAACCCTCTCCCGCAAGCGGGAGAGGGGGCGCAGCGACAGTGGGCCCGCAGCTCGTTGCTACAGCCAAAACAAAAGAGCCGGCCCATCAGGCCGGCTCTCGTCGCCTCGAAACTTTCGTCGCGCCTTATCTCACCAGCGTGTACTTGCCGTTCTTCACCGTGAGCAGGATGCGTGAGCGCTCGTCGAGGCCGTAGCGGTCCTTTTCGGTGAAGTTGTAGACGCCCTGGCTCGCTGCCAGCTCCTTCTCCGACAGCAGCGCCTGGCGGATCGCTTCGCGGAATTCCGGCGTGCCGGGCTTCGCCGTCTTCAGCGCCGTCGGAATGATGCGCTTGAGGATCTCGAACGCATCATAGGAATGACCGGCGAACTGGCTGCGGCTGTTCGGACCGTACTTGGCTTCATAGGCGGTGTTGAGCGCGAGGCCCGGCTTCTTGGTGGCGGCTTCGTCCGGCTGGTCCTCGGGATCCATGACGGGACCGGAGGCCATCAGCACGCCTTCCGCCGCTTTGCCGGCGATGCGGATGAAGTCCATGCTGGCGGCGCCATGGGTCTGGTAGATCAGGCCCTGATAGCCGCGCTCGCGCAGCTCGGTCTGCGGCAGCGCGGCCGCGGTGCCGGAGGCGCCGACCAGGATCGCGTCGGGATTGGCGGCAACGAGCTTGAGCACCTGTCCGGTCACCGACGTATCAGGACGGGCGAAGCGCTCCTCATCGGCGATGGTCATGCCCATCGGTCCGGTCTGGGCCTTCAGATCGTTGAACCAGAGATCGCCGTACGAGTCGGAATAGCCGATATAGCCGATGGTCTTCACGCCCTTCGACTTCATGTGGTCGTACAGCACCTTGCCGACGATCGGGATCGGCTGCGGCATCGCCACCGACCACTTCATGCGCTCAGGCGTGATCGGGAACGGCGCCAGGCCGAAATGCGGAATGCCGGCCTCGTTGGCGACGTTGGAGACCGCGATGGTCGGCGGCGTCAGCGCCGAGCCCATGATGATGTCCGCCTTGGATTCGGTCACGAAGCGTCGAGCGTTGGTAGTTGCCGTGGTGGGATCGCCGCCGTCGTCGAGCACGATCACCTTCAGCGGCACGCCGCCGATCTCCTTCGGCACGAATTCCAGTGCGTTGCGCTCGGGAATGCCGAGCGCCGCGCCCGGGCCGGTCGTGGTGGTGGTGATGCCGATGGTGATTTCGCTGGTCTGGGCCAGTGCAGGCAGAGCCGGCAGGGCAAGCGTCGCAGCAGTGATGGCGGCGGTCAGGTAAAAGCGTTTCATCTATTCCTCCCTTGACGTGTTTCTTTGAAAGCAGAAATCGGGGGTAATTCAGCCCCCTCTTTTGGCGATGCGGCGATTTAGCTCCAGACCTAATTTCCCGTGAATTTGGCGACCATTTCCGCCGGAAACGGTGCCGATTTCAGCTTGTCGGGGTTAACGGGATCGCGGCCGACCAGGACGCGGGTCTCAAAACCCTCGATCGCCAGCGCCTCGCCCTTGTAGACGTTGTGCTTCACCTCGAAGCTCGAGCGCTTGATGCTCTCGATCTTCGTCTCGATGGTGATCCAGTCGCCATAGGTCGAAGGGATGTAGAACTTGGACCGCGTGTCGACCATGGGGATGCCCACCAGGCCGTATTTGCGGACCAAGTCCTGCTTGGAGAATCCGGCGACCTCGAACAGGGTCGACGTCGAATCGTCGAACATCGCGAAATAGCGCGGGTAATAGACGATGTTGGCGGGGTCGCAATCGCCCCACTGGATCTGGACGTCGCGCCGGTTCACGAACATGCGATGGCCCTGCTTTCGTTGCGCCTTACTTCGGCGCCATGCGCAGCGAGCCGTCGAGGCGCACCACTTCGCCGTTCAGGTACGAATTCTCGACCATGTGCAGCGCGAGCGCGGCGAACTCGTCGGCATGGCCGAGCCGGCGCGGGAACGGGATCGCAGCCGCGAGCGAGTCCTGCGCTTCCTGCGGCAGGTTGGCGAGCAGCGGCGTCAGGAACAGGCCCGGCGCGATCGTCAGCACGCGGACGCCGAACTGCGCGAGCTCGCGCGCGATCGGCAGCGTCATGCCGACGATGCCGCCCTTCGAGGCCGAATAGGCCGACTGGCCGATCTGGCCGTCATAGGCGGCAACGGACGCCGTGTTGATGATGACGCCGCGCTCGCCGGTCGCCTGCGGCTCGAGCTTGGACATCTCGGTTGCGGCGAGGCGCAACATGTTGAAGGTACCGATGAGGTTGACCCTGATCACCTTGTCGAAATCGGCAAGCGCCATCGGCCCGTCGCGGCCGACCACGCGCTTGGCGACGCCGATGCCGGCGCAGTTCACCAGCACGCGCGCGGGTCCATGCGCCTTGGTCGCCTGCGTGATCGCGGCCTCAGCCGAGGCGGCGTCGGAGACGTCGCAGGTCACGGCGACGCCCTTGAGCTCGGCGGCGACGGTCTCCGCAAGCTTGGCATTGAGGTCGAACACCGCGACCTTGGCGCCCTGCGCCGCCAGCTTTCGCGCGGTCGCAGCGCCCAGTCCCGATGCACCGCCGGTAACGATGACTGCCTGATCCTTCAACAACATGGCGTTCTCCTGTAGCGATGGTTTCTTACCCGACCGATATCACACGGTCTGATGGATTGGCAGCGTAGAGCTCCTCGATCAGCGCGCCGCGATGCTCGAGCACCGCGCGCTGGTTGATCGAGCCCTTGTCGGTGACCTCGCCCTTGTCGATCGAGAGCGGCGTATCCAGCAGGATCGCGCGCGTGATCCGCGTCGAGGAACCGGTGGCCGAAGACAGAAAGCGCGTCAGGCGCTCGCGGAAGGCTTCACGGACCAGCCGGTCGCGGGCGGTGACGGTGAGATCGTCGGCCGGCAGCGTCGGGTTGATCAGCCGGCAGCCGTCGAGATCGAGCAGCACCAGCGCCGAGATTTCGTCGCGGTTGATGCCGGCGATGACGACGTCGCGCACCAGCGGCGCGCAGGCCGCGACGAAGCGCGCACGCAGCGGGCCGACGCTGACCCAGGTGCCGCTGCCGAGCTTGAAGTCTTCGCTGACGCGGCCGTCGAAATCGAAGCCGGCGTTGAGATCGTCGGGATCGACGGGCTTGAGCGCGTCGCCCATCTTGTAAAATCCTTCCTCGTCGAAGGATTTTGCGGTGATGTCGGGCTGGCGCCAATAGCCGGGCATCACGTTCGGCCCCTTGGCCCGCACCTCCATCTTGCCGTTGTTCGGCACCAGCTTGGCGTCATTGCCCGACACGGGCAACCCGACATGGCCGGAGCGGCTGGTGCGCGGATTAACCGACATGAAGAACGGCGCGGTCTCGGTCGCGCCCAAGCCGGTCAGCATCGGCACGCGGTAGCCTTTTTCCTTCACCGCGAGCTCGTCGAGGCTGTTCCAGACGAACGGCGATAGTGCTGCGCCCGAGAAGAACATCGCGTGCAGCCGGTCGAAGAACTTTGCGCGCAGGCCCTGGTCGTCGCGCAAATAAGGCAGCAGCGATTCATACCCCTTGGGGACGTTGAAATAGACCGTCGGCGAAATCTCCTGGAGATTGCGCACGGTCTCCTCGATGCCGCCCGGCACCGGCTTGCCGGCGTCGAGATACATCGAGCCGCCATTGTAGAGCGTCAGGCCGATATTGTGGTTGCCGCCAAAGGTGTGATTCCAGGGCAGCCAGTCGATGATGACGGGCGGCTCGTCCTTGAGGAAGGCGAGCGTCTCGCGCAACATCACCTGGTTGGCGCAGATCATGCGCTGGGTGTTGATGACGGCCTTGGGGTTGCCGGTCGAGCCCGACGTCAGCAGGAATTTTGCGATGGTGTCCGGGCCGATTTTGCCGTGCACCTCGTCGAGATCGCTGCGGATCGGCGTCGCCATGAGGTCGGCGAGCAGGGTGACGTCGCGGCCCGGCACGCTGCCCCAGGACGCGGCGATCTCGGTGCCATCAGAGACATTGGCGGCGAGCGCATCCGCGAACTTGCCGGCGTCCTCGGCGAAGACGAGGCCGGGCGTCAGCAGCTTCATCAGGTAAGAGAGCTTGCCGTAATCCTTCGACACCAGCGAATAGGCCGGCGACACCGGGCAGAACGGAATTCCGGCATAGAACGCGCCGAACGCGAGCAGCGCGTGGTCGATCGAATTGCCTGACAGGATGACGACCGGCCGCTCCGCCGACAGGCCGCGCGCAATCAGGCCGGAGGCAATGTGCCGGCTGGCGGCGAGCAACTCGGCGTAAGTGATCTTGCGCCAGCCGCGGCCGCCTTCGCGCTCGGCCATGAAGACGCGGTCCGGCGTCGTCGTCGCCCAGTGATGCAGGCGGTCAGTGAGGCGGACTGGATAGTCGCCGAGCGGCTGCTTGGGCCGCAGGTAAATCGTGCCGTCGTCGCGCCGCTCGATGTTGACGACGGGATCGCCGAACGAAATGGGCCGCAGCGGGGAAGTGCTCGCGCCGCGCTCCATGCTGGAAGAGGACGGCTGTCCGCTCATGACTTCGGCTTCACCTTTGCGGTCTTGTGTTCGAGGAATTCGCGGATCCTGCGTTTCGCCTCTTTGTCGCTCTGCGCAACCGTTGCCATCAGCGATTCCATCAACAGGCCGGCCTGCGGATTGGCCTCCGCGATCATCGGCAGCGCCTGGAGCACGGCGAAGTTCGTCAGCGGTGCGTTGGCGGCAACCTTGGTCGCAAGCTCCAGAGCTTTGCCGAGCCCGTTGCCGGCCTCCGTCACATATTGCGTAAAGCCGTAGGAGGCGCCTTCGGTCGCGCTGTAGACGCGGCCGGTCAGCATCATGTCCATCATCCTGGCAACGCCGATCAGTCGCGGCAGCCGCACCGAGCCGCCGCCGCCGACGAAGATGCCGCGCTGCCCTTCCGGCAGGGCGAAATAGGTCGAGGGCTCGGCGACGCGGATATGGGCGGCGCAGGCAAGCTCCAGCCCGCCGCCGATCACGGCGCCCCGGAGCGCGGCGATCACAGGCACGCGGCTGTACTGGATGCGGTCGAACACCCGGTGCCACATCTGGGAATGGAGGAGGCCGCCGGTCGCGTCGTGGTCCTGGAGCTCGGAGAGGTCGAGACCGCTGGAGAAATGATCGCCGATGCCGTGGATGACGACCGCGCCGATATCCTCGGGCAGGGAGGCAAAGCACTCGCCGATTTCGAGGATAATGCCGTCATTGAGCGCATTGCGCTTGGCCGGCCGGTTCAGGCCCACGGTCAGAACCCGGTCCGCCCGCTCGATCCTCAAAAGCCCGGAGGCGCCCGCGTCAGCGGTCTCGGCGTTTCCCTGTGTCATTTGCGTCCTTGTCAGAATAGTTATGTTGTATAACGAATTTTGGGGAGTCAAGACGGAGCAGTCCTCCCTGACGGCGGGGCTGCTACACTCGTCTCGGCTCCCCCAGGAACGGCTAACCGCTCCGCGTCATCAACCCATCGCCACCTGGTCGCCCTTGGTCCCGTGCTCGCGTTGGTCGAGCCACATCGTGCCGAGCGCGAACGCCAGCCACCCGAAATTGTAGGCAAAGCCCATGATCAGAACGATCCAGCCGGGAATCGGTCCGACGGCGGCGCGATCAATAAGTTCCGTCAAGGTCAACGCAGGTGTCGGATGGATTGCAATCTTGCCGTAATAGGCGGTTGCCTGGATGGCGAGGATCCAGACGTAGTTGCGACGCAACCGCCGTCCGGCTGCGCGGACAAACGAAATGTGATGGCGGGGCGCAGTGTAGTCGCGCGCGAGAACATCCTTCCAGCTGTCATCGTGCGCTTCACCGGTGAAGATTGGCGCATAGAAATTCCTCTCCAGCCAACGAGCCCGGGCACGCCAGACATTGAAATAGCGATAACGCCGCGCCTCCATACCAAGGAACACGGCAAGGAGCAGTCCGACGAGTACGAGCGGCAGAGGCGAAGCCTCCGGGCTCGAAAAGGTCGTCGACAGTGCGATGCCCATCGTGACGATCGCCCAATTGGTCGTGTTGTCGAGCCGCGTTCGCCAGATCGTCGATCGATAGACCTCGCCGCGGTAGAGATGAGCGATGGCGCCCATTTCGGCGGAGTCGAGGGTGTGTCGGGGAGCTGGTTCGCTGGAAGCCATAAGAGACATGGTGGGACTCCCGTGGTCTGCATAACCTTGCGCCGGACCATCCTGAAACCAGCCGAGCTCTGGGTCAAAGGCGGATTCAGGGTTGCTGACCGCGGGCCTCGCCGCCGAAAAGGGCGAATCTGGAGCAACAATCAAGGAAACCGCAAGCGCCCGGCAAAGCTTTTCGGCGCCGCCGCGGGCATTTGGGTGCGTGGACTGATGGCCGGCTCATCGGAGGTGTCCAATGAGGAAGATTGCCTGCATCGCTCTCCTGGTCTTTCTGGCCCCTTTGTATCCGGCAGGAGCGGTCGATACCGATGCGCTGGTGAGCGAGCTCCGGGGCGGTGGCTATGTCATCATGTTCCGCCATGGCGCAACGGACGACAGTCAAAAGGACGTCTATCCCCTCAACGTCACCGACATGACGGCGCAGCGTCAGCTCAGCGCGAACGGGCGCGAGATGGCTGCGGACGTCGGCCGGGCCGTCAGGAAGCTCGGCATTCCCATCGGTCTTGTGCTCACCAGCAAGCTCAACCGCGCCGTCGAGACGGGAAAACTGTTGTCCAGCCGGGACGTTCAGGCGGTCGACGCATTGACCGACAGTGGGGGCAGCGCATCGGCGATGGCGAACCCGGGCGGCGCCAATCGCAAGGCGGGCGCCGCGGTGCGCGACCTCGTCAACACGCCTCCGTCCCGGGCAACCGATACAATCCTGGTCACCCACAAGACCAACTTTGCCGACGCCTTCGGCAAGGACGCCGGCGATGTGCAGGAAGGCGAGGCGTTCGTCTACAAGCCCGATCCGTCAGGACAGCCAAAACTGGTCGCGCGGGTAAAGGCCACCGACTGGATCGCTGCGGCGAAGTAGTGCGCTCGGCACCGCCACAATCGCGGCATGCGTGACCCTCACATCACCTGATGCACGTCGATCACGACGCGGTCGGCATGGCGTGCGGCTGAGGCCACAAAAATGTGCTGCATCAGCCAGCGATATTTGTCGTGCCCCGTCTCGAATCTTGGGACCGTGCGGAAGTAAATCAGCTTCGGATCGACCGGCTCGCCGCGCTTCAGCTTGTGCAGCAGCTCGACCGGGCCGAAGCGCATGCCCTTGTTCTCGACATAGACGATGGCGCCGTCATCGGTCTCGAAGGCGTATTTCGCTTCGAGATCGATCAGCTCGTTGGGGCGGATGGTCTGGAAGTCGGCGCCGAACGGCAGCACCTTGCCCGTGATCGCGCCCGTCACCTCGCCGCCGATGATCGGGATGATGCGGCGGACCCCAATGCCGGTCTCGCCGACGGTGACGACGTCGCCAATCTTTGCGGTGATGGTGAAGACGTATTTGGTCTCGAGCGCGGGTGTGGTCATCGCTTCACCTCGTCATTGCGCCATCATCCGTGTTGGCAGCCACGTCGCCAGCAGCGGGAACGCGATCAAAATCACCAGCCGCACCAGATCCGTCGCCACGAAGGGAATCACGCCCTTGAAGATCGTGGAGAAGGAGACGTCCTTCACCACGCTTTTGATGACAAAGACGTTCATCCCGACCGGCGGATGGATCAGACCGAGCTCGACGGTCATCACGATGATGACGCCGAACCAGATCGGGTCAAACCCGAGATGCGTGATCACGGGAAAGATGATCGGCACGGTGAGGATGATCATCGCCATGGCGTCCATCAGGCAGCCGAGCACGAGATACATCACCATGATCAGCGCCAGCACGCCGTAGGGGCCGAGGCCGAGACCAGTGAGGAATTCGGTGACCTTCTGCGGCGTCTGCGTCACCGTGAGGAAGTAGCCGAAGATCAGCGCGCCGATCAGCACCGTGAACACGGCGGCCGCGGTGCGCGTCGCCTGCAGCAGCGAGGCCAATATCTTCTCGCGGTCGAGCCGCCCCGTGACCACGCCGATGATGAAGGCGCCCGCGGCGCCGACGCCACCGGCCTCCGTCGGCGTGAAGCGCGGCAGGAACGGCAGGCCGTAGAGGCCGCCGATGACGAAGACGAACAGCAAGACCGGCGCCCAGATGTCCTTCAGGCCCGCAAAGCGCTCGCGCCACGGCAGCACCTTGCCCTTGGGCAGGAAGTCCGGGCGGAAATGACCGATCAGGAAGATCGTGATCATGTACATGGTCATTGCCAGCAGACCCGGAATGATGCCGGCGATGAAGAGCTTTCCGATGTCCTGCTCGGTAATGATGCCGTAGACCGCGAGCACGGTGGAGGGCGGCAGCATCGCGCCCAGTGTGCCGCCCGCCGCGATCACGCCGGTGGCGAAGGACTGCGGATAGCCGAAGCGGCGCATCTCGGGATAGGCGACGGCGGAGAAGGTCGCGGCGGTCGCGACGGAGGAGCCGCAGATCGCGGCAAAGCCGCCGCAGGCGCCGACGGTGGCGATGCCGAGCCCGCCGCGCAGATGCCCGACAAAGCCGTTGGCGGCGCGGAACAGCTCGCGGCTCATGCCAGAATTGCTGACGAAGGAGCCCATCAGCAGGAACATCGGGATGACGCCGAAGGTGTAGTCTGTGACCGTGCGCATCGAGGTCTGGCCGACCAGCTTAAGCGCCGCCGTCCCGTTGACGAGATAGGCGAAGCCGGACACGCCGACGAGGCCCATGGCCATGCCGACGGGCACGCGCAGCAGCATCAGGACGAACAGGGAAACGAAGCCGATTAAGGCGACGGCATCGGTGCTCATGATTACTCCGTCGCCTTCAATTTGGGATCGTGCATGTCTTCGGGATGGAAGATCAGGCGATAGGTGCGGATCGCGATCAGCAGCACGGCCGCGGCATCACCGATCCACGCGACCGCGAAGAACGGCCAGGTCGGCATGTGCATGTCGAAGGTCTGGACGTTGTCGTTGTAGGTGCCGCGCACCTTGTCGAACAGCGTCCAGGTCTGCACGGTGACGACGAACAGCAGCACCAGCGTTGCGAACACGTCGATCCAGCGCTGGTAGCGCGGTCCGACATTGCCCCAGACGAGATCGACCGTGATGTGCGTGCCGCGATAGGACGTCGCGGCGATGCCCCAGAAGATGAGGATGCCGAGCAACATGCGGCCGATATCGAACGAATCGGGGATCGAGTAGTTCAGCGTGTTGCGCAGCAGCACCGACAGGAAGATGTCGAGCGCGACGATGCCGACGAAGCCGGCCGCGATCCATTCGATCGTGTCGATGATGCGGTCCATCCAGGAGCGCTTCATGGGAGAGTCCTATCGCGTGAGGTCATTCTCTTGATTCAGATGTCGCCGCGCACTTTGCCTCTCCCCGCGTGCGGGGAGAGGCCGGAATTCGCGCTGGAAGCGCGGATTCCGGGTGAGGGGACTCTCCGCGAGTCCAACTGTCACCGCCCCCGCGGAGACTCCCCCTCACCCCAACCCTCTCCCCGCAGGCGGGGAGAGGGGGAGGAAGCGGCGTGCGCTCCTCACCGTGCAACCCGCCTGCAGAACAACGGCGGCGAGATGTCCTCGCCACCGTGCTTCTTTCGCCGCGGCGCCTACTCCGCCAGCGCGTTGTACTTCTTCAGTGAGGCCTTCAGATCCGCCAACGCGGCGTCGGGATCGGCGCCGGCCTTCTTGGCGCCTTCGCCCCAGGTCTTGACCAGCGGCTCGGCGGCCTTCTTCCAGGCGGCGGTCTGCTCGGGTGTCAGCTTGTAGACCTCATGATTTGATTCCGCCTTGACCTTGTCGATGCCCGCATCCTCGAACTTGCCCCAATGCTCGCCGACCATGCCGGCCATCTCGGTCGAGCAGTTCTTGTCGATCGCGGCCTTCTGCTTGTCGGACATCGCGTTGTACTTGTCCTTGTTGATCACGAACACGAAGGTCGTGGTGTAGAGCGGCGCCTCCATGTCGTACTTGGTCACCTTGTCGATGCCGAACAGCACCAGCGAGCCCCAGGGGAAGGTGACGCCGTCGGCGACGCCGCGCTCGATGATGTCGCGCACTTCGGGCGCGGAGGACTGCACGTTGGTGCCGCCGAGCGAGGTGACGAAATTCGCCATGGTGGCGTGCGCGGGACGGATCTTCAGGCCCTTCACGTCTTCCGGCATCACGATCTTTTTGGTCTTGGAATGGAAGGAGGAGGGCGAGTGGACGAAGGCGAGGCAGTATTTGACGTCCTTCATCTCCTTCTCGGCATATTTGCGGTACCAGGCGTCCAGCCCCATCGAGCCGCCCTTGGCGTCCGAGATCAGGAACGGCAATTCGCCGGCGCCGACGATCGGGAAGCGGCCGGGCTGATAGCCGGGATTGACATAGGTGACGTCGGCGATGCCGTCGCGTGCCATGTCGTAATGGTCGAACGCCTTGCCGAGCTGCTGGGCGGGAAACACCTTGCCGGTGATCGTGCCGCCGGAATCCTTGTTCACCGCGGCCACCCAGTCTTCCAGCGATTTCTGCAGCGGATGCGACGCCGGCACCCAGTGCGAGACTTTCAGGTCGAAGGTCTTGTCCTGCGCGAACGCGGGGCTCACGCTTGCTGCCAGCAGCAAAGCCAGACAGGCTTTCCTCATCGGTCGTCTCTCCCTGTTTCGACGGCGGGCTTCGATGGCCCGGTCTCATTAATTAACATGTTATCTAATTTGCCGGCGCATTCAAGCCGGAACTGGCGCGGCGTGCCGCCGCGTCATCTACGTCAGCCATGTTGCATGGATTTGTCGCTGCTCGGGCGCACTCCCCTTTTGCCCAACGATTATATGATATAATTATCTTGCGCGGACCGACGCGACAAGCGAGCCGCGGCGAAAACCTACAGGATCGGGAGGAGCAAGTATTGCGGACAAAAGTCGCAATCATCGGGGCCGGGCCGGCCGGATTGTTGCTTGGGCAACTGCTGCACCAATACGGCATCGACAATGTGATTCTGGAGCGGCAGAGCCCGGACTACGTGCTCGGCCGCATCCGTGCCGGCCTCCTCGAGGAGGGAACCGTCGCGCTGCTCGACCAGATCGGCGCCAGCGCGCGGGCGCATGCCGAAGGCCTGGTGCATGAAGGCATCGAGCTCGCCTTTTCCGGCCGCCGTCACCGCATCGACATGAAGGCCGCGACCGGCAAGACGGTCATGATCTATGGCCAGACCGAGGTCACGCTCGACCTGATGAATGCGCGCAAGGCCGCGGGCCTCACCTCGGTCTACGAGGCCAAGGACGTGCAGCCGCACGATTTCGACGGCAGTCGGCCTCGCGTCACCTATGTCAAGGACGGGGTCACCCACACGATCGATTGCGACTTCATCGCCGGCTGCGATGGCTTTCACGGCGTCAGCCGGACCAGCGTCCCGGCCACGGCGATCGAGGAGTTCGAGCGGATCTACCCGTTCGGCTGGCTCGGCATCCTCTCGGAGACGCCCCCTGTCAGCCACGAGCTGATCTATTCAAACCATGCCCGCGGCTTTGCGCTCTGCACCATGCGCTCGACCAAGCGCAGCCGGTACTATGTGCAGTGCGCGCTCGACGACCATGTCGACCAATGGCCGGACGACCGCTTCTGGGACGAATTGAAGCGCCGGCTCGACCAGGAGGCGGCCGACAGTCTGGTCACGGGCCCCTCGATCGAGAAGAGCATTGCGCCGCTGCGCAGCTTCGTCGCCGAGCCGATGCGGTTCGGCACGATGTTCCTGTGCGGCGACGCCGCCCACATCGTGCCGCCGACCGGCGCGAAGGGGCTGAACTTAGCTGCCAGCGATGCGCATTATCTGTCGAACGCACTCCGCGAATTCTACGACGAGAAATCCAACGCCGGCATCGACGCCTACTCCGCCACGGCGCTGGCGCGGGTCTGGAAAGCGGTGCGCTTCTCCTGGTGGATGACCTCGATGCTGCACAAATTTCCCGACACCGGCACCATCGGCGGGCGCATCCAGCTCGCCGAGCTCGACTACGTCACGCAGTCGCAGGCTGCGATGACGTCGCTGTCGGAGAACTATGTGGGGCTGCCGTTTTAGGACTGTGACGTTGGTGCCGTAGGGTGGGCAAAGCGCAGCGTGCCCACCGCTTCTTCTCTATTCCAGGCGAGACGGTGGGCACGGCGCTTCGCGCCTTTGCCCACCCTACGGCATCGCGTGCTCTCTCCACATCGTCATTGCGAGCGAAGCGAAGCAATCCAGGAATCTTTCCGCGGCGACAGTCTGGATTGCTTCGTCGCTTCGCTCCTCGCAATGACGGCACCGCTCATTTCAAACACCTGCGCAAATTCCGTTTAAAACTTTGTAGGCGGTGAAACTGTCATCCAGATCGCGTTCAATGGCGCCAGCCAGCAACGCGAGGCACGCTATGATCGACACCGACATTCCCGACGGCTTCGAGCCGTTGTTTCGCAAGAGCCCTCTCACCGAACCCTGGGAGCCGCTTTACGCGAAGAACACCGACAAGGCCGTCATTATTGGCCTCCGGCTGGCAAGGCCGCACACCAACGGCCGTGGCTTGATCCACGGCGGCCTCATCGCCGCGCTTGCCGACAACGCCATGGGCTATAGCTGCGCGCTGGTGACGAACTGGACCACTTCGTTCGTGACGGTCTCACTCTCGGTCGATTTCGTCGGCTCCGCCGAGATCGGGCAGTGGTGTTCGATCGAGAGCGACGTGATCAAGACCGGCAAGACGATCTGCTTCGCGCAATGCCTGATCAAGGCCGACGGCGTTGTGATCGCACGGGCGAGCGGGACGTTCCGCGTGGTGCCAAAGAAGGCGTAAGGCTCTCGTGCCCCGGACGCGGTGCGGCGCGAAGTGCCGCTGCGCAGAGCCGGGGCCCATCCATCCGCAGCCCATGCTCTGGCCTTCTGGGTCCCGGCTCTGCGCAGCAACGCTACGCGTTGCAGCGCGTCAGGGACACGAGACCATCACCCAAACTTCCACTCGGCCATCTCCAAGACCAAATCAATGAAGGCGCGCACCTTGGCCGAGAGCAGGCGCGAGGTCGGATAGACGATGTGGATCGGCAGCGCCGGCTGCTCGTATTTCGCCAACACGATCTTGAGCCGCCCGCGCTTGAGGCCCTCCGCGGCCTGATAGGCCAGCACGCGCGTCACGCCGCCGCCGGCCTCGGCATATTGCAGGGCGGCGTCGGCGCTGTTGCTGGTGAAGCGCGGGTTGACCATGACCTCGATGTCGCGGCCGTCCTGCACGAAGCGCCAGCTCGCGGACGGGCCGAACGCGATGGTCTGGTGTTCGAGCAGCGCCTCCGGCGTCTTCGGCTCGCCATGGCGCTTCAGATAGCCCGGCGTCGCCACCACGATCCGCCGCATCTCGCCGACCTGGCGCGCGACGAGGGAGGAGTCGGCGAGATGGCCGATGCGGACGGCGGCGTCGACGGCATCCTCGACGAGGTTGACCAGATGGTCAGATAGCCTGAGTTCGCAGGCGACCTCGGGATAGCGCTTGAGGTAGGCGGTCATCACCGGCCCGACATGGAGCCGGCCGAAGCCGATCGGCGCTGACACCACGAGACGCCCGCTCGGCCGGTTGCGTTCCTCCCGCGCGGAGCCGTCGGCCTCCTCGACGTCGGCGAGGATTCGCCGCGCGCGCTCCAGATAGCGCGTGCCGACATCGGTCAATCTCACCTGCCGCGTGGTGCGTTGCAGCAGCCGCGCGCCGAGATGCTCCTCCAGCGCCGCGATCAGCCGCGTCACGGCCGAAGGCGACAGCTGGAGCTTGCGCGCCGCCGGCGCAAAGCCGCGCAGATCGGCGACGGTGACGAAGACGTGCATGGCTTCGAGGCGGTCCATGGTATTATTGCATATAACGCAATTATGAAGTGTCAAGCCGCCGGATTGTTTTGGTCGCCGGAAGGGCCAATTTAGACCCCGAAAGACGCAGGAATGCGCCGGGATTTCAGGAGATGTTCCGATGACGGCAGCTCAGACCTACGCCAGCGACGTGGCGTTCACGCCGGCGGTGAAATCGATCCAGACCCGAAAGGGATCGCGCGAAGGCTATGCCCATTCCGAGCAGCGCGGCTGGCGCACCGAGGTCGATGAGAACCTTGCGGCGTTCCTGGCTGACGCCAACAGCTTTTATTTCGCCACCGCCTCGGCCGACGGCCAGCCCTACATCCAGCATCGCGGTGGCCCGAAGGGGTTTTTGAAGGTGCTGGACAAGCAGACGCTGGCTTTCACGGACTATGCCGGCAACCGGCAATACATCACGCAGGGAAACCTGTCCGAGAATCCCAAGGCCTATATCTTCGTGATGGACTACGCCCATCGCCGCCGCGTGAAGATCTGGGGCGAGGCGCGCGTCGTCGAGGACGACGAGGCGCTGACGACGTCGCTGATGCCTAAGGGCTACCGCGCGCGCCCGGAGCAGGTGATCCTGTTCAAGATCGCGGCGTGGGACACCAACTGCCCGCAGCACATTCCGCAGAAGTTCGATGCGCCGGATGTCGCGGCAGCGCTGGCGGCGAGGGACCAACGGATCGCGGAGCTGGAAGCGGAGGTCGCGGCGTTGAAGGGGAAAGCGAGTCTGTCTTCAAGCGAAAGCTAGTTCGGCTCGCACGGTACACCCTCTCCCCCTGCGGGAGAGGGTGGCTCGCGGCATAGCCGCGAGAGGGGTGAGGGGTGTCTCTCCGCAGGCGATGGTCCCACGTCGTCATTGGTGGAGAGAGCCCCTCATCCGGCACGTTTACCCGCGCTTACTTCTCCAACGAGGGAGAGGGAAGAGGAGCCAGCCAGGAAATCAGATCACACTCGCGCCTTCGTGCTGGAAGCCGAGATAGCTGGCCGCCACGCGCTCGTTCGCCGCGATATCGCTGGCCTTGCCGCTGAGCACGAACTCGCCGAGCTCCATCACATAGGCCTGGTCCGCGATCTTCAGCGCGGCCTGCGCGTTCTGCTCGACCAGCAGCACGGAGACGCCGCCGGCGCGGAGCTCGGTGACGATGCGGAAGATGTCGGCGACGATGATCGGGGCGAGGCCGAGGCTCGGCTCGTCCAGCATCAAGAGCTTCGGCTCGCCCATCAGCGCGCGGCCCATTGCGAGCATCTGCTGCTCGCCGCCGGAGAGGGTGCCCGCCAACTGCTTGCGCCGCTCCTTCAGCCGCGGGAACAGCGTGTAGACGCGCTCCATCGAGGCTTTCGCCTTGCTGCGCTCGATGCGGAAGGCCCCGAGCTCGAGATTGTCCTCGACATTCATGGTCACGAACAGCTCGCGGTGCTCTGGAACGAGGCCGAGCCCCATCGCGACGCGGTCCTCGATGTCGAGCCGTGACAGATCTTGCCCTGCGAAGGCGACGCGCCCTTTCAGCGGCAAGATGCCCATGATGGCGGAGAGCAGCGTGGTCTTGCCGGCGCCATTGGCCCCGACGATGGTGACGATCTGGTTGGCGCCGACCTCGAGCGAGACCGAACGCACGGCCTCGACCTTGCCATAGGCGACATGGGCGTCGGCGACGGACAACAGCGCACTCATGCCGCCACTCCGAGATAGGCCTTGATCACTTCGGGATTGGTCTTGATCGTGGCGGGCGTGCCTTCCGCGATCTTGGTGCCGAAATCGAGCACCACGATGCGGTCGGCGAGGTTCATCACGAAGCCCATGTCGTGCTCGACAAGAAGCACGCTCATGCCGCCGTCGCGCAGTTCGCGGAGCAGCGTGGCAAGGCGCTGCTTCTCCATGTGGCGCAGGCCGGCGGCCGGCTCGTCGAGCAGCAGCAGCATCGGATCGACGCACAGCGCACGCGCGATCTCGACGATGCGCTGCTGGCCGAGCGAGAGCGAACCTGCGAGCTGATGCATCTGCTCGGCGAGGCCCACGCGCTCGATCTGGCGGGCGGCCTCCGCGAGCAGCCTCGCTTCATCGGCGCGGTCGAGCCGCAGCATCGAGGAGATCGGTCCCGAATGGCCGCGCAGATGCGCGCCGATCGCGACGTTCTCCAGCACGGTCATGTCAGGGACGAGCTTCACATGCTGGAAGGTGCGGGAGATGCCGAGCTTGACGATCTCCTGCGGAGGCGCCCTGTCGACCTTCTTGCCGAGGACCGAGATCGAGCCCGAGGTCGCCGACAGCACGCCGGTGATCAGGTTGAACGTCGTGCTCTTGCCGGCGCCGTTCGGTCCGATCAACGCGACGATCTCTTTCGCCTGCACGTCGAAGGAGACGTTGTTGACCGCGATCACGCCGCCGAACTGCTTTCGCGCCTTCTCGACCTGGAGCAGGACGCCGGACTGGCCGGCCGCGCGGGTGCGCTGCTCCAGTTTCAGCGAGGTGTCCGGCTTCTTGCCATTGGTGCGCTCCGGCAGGAACGACATCAGCCAGGGCCAGACGCCGCCGGGCGCAAGCTGGAGCAGCGCCACCAGCATGATGCCGAACACGATGGTCTCGACCTGGCCGGAGCCGGGCAGGATCAGCGGCAAATAGCTCTGCAGCACCTCCTTCAGGACCACGACGATCGCCGCGCCCAGTACGCCGCCCCAGACATAGCCGGCGCCGCCGACCACCGCGATGAAGAGATATTCGATGCCGGCCTGCGCGCCGAACGGCGTCGGGTTCACCGCGCGCTGAAGATGCGCGTAGAGCCAGCCGGAGAGACCGGCCAGCACCGCGGCGTGGATGAACACCAGGAGCTTGGCGCGCGGCGTGTGCACGCCGAACGCTTCGGCCGCGACGTGTCCGCGCCGCAGCGCGCGGATGGCGCGGCCGGTGCGGGAATCCAGCAGGTTCATCGTGAGCAGGGCCGAGAGGATCACGGCAACCCAGATCGCGTAATAGATCGAGCCGGGCGAGAGCATCTTGAACGAACCGATCGACAGCGGCGGGATCGCCGAGATGCCGTCGTTTCTTCCCAAAAATTCCAGCTTGCTGAAGAGATAGAACAGGCCCAGCCCCCAGGCGAGCGTGCCGAGCGGCAGATAGTGCCCGGAGAGACGGACGGTGACGAGGCCAAGCAGCACCGCCAACGATCCGCTGACGAGCAGCGACAGCGGCAAGGTCAGCCATGGCGACAGGCCATAGGCCGTCGACAGCACCGCGGTGGTGTAGGCGCCGAAGCCGACGAAAGCCGCCTGGCCAAACGAGGTCAAGCCGCCGACGCCGGTGAGCAGCACGAGGCCCATCGCGACGAGGGCGGCAAGGCCGATATTGTCGAGTAGCACGATCCAGAACGGCGGCATGCCCGGGAGATGCGGGATCGCCGCCATGAGAAGCGCGAAGATGAGGATGGGAAGCCGGCTCTGCATGCGCGTCAGTCCTTCTCTTCCTCGACCGCGGGCGCGGCGAGCGAGCGCAGCAGCAGCACGGGGATCAGCAGCATGAAGACGATCACTTCCTTGTAGTTGGAGGCGTAGAAGGACGAGAACGCCTCGACGATGCCGACGACCAGCGCCGCGACGGCGGTGAGCGGATAGCTGACGAGGCCGCCGATGATCGCGGCGACAAAGCCCTTCAGGCCGATCAGGAAGCCGGAGTCGTAGTAGAGCGTGGTGATCGGCACGATCATGATGCCCGACAGCGCGCCGATGACGGAGGCCAGCAGGAAGGCGATCTGGCCGGACAGCGTGGTGCGGATGCCGGCAAGGCGGGCGCCGAGCCGGTTCACGGCGGTCGCGCGCAGCGCCTTGCCGTAGAGCGTCAGCCCGAAGAACAGCCAGAGTCCGACGATGAAGGTGATGGTGATGGCGTAAACGGTGATGCTCTGGCCGGTGAAGCGCAGCGCGCCGGCGGTGAACGCGCCTGACAGCACGGCGGGTCCGCGCTGGCCTTCGGCGCCGAAGAACAGCAGGCCCAGTCCCTGGAGCGCGAGATGGACGCCCACCGATGCGATCAGCAGCACCAGCACGGAGGTGTGCGCCAGCGGCTGGAAGGCGATGCGGTAGAGATAGAGGCCGATCATCGCCACGATCACCAGCGACAGCGCGATACAGACCGCCACCGGCGGCTTCTGGGCGGCGAAGGTGATGGTCAGCGCCAGCACGATGGCCGGCAGCACGACATTGGTGACGAGGCTGCGCACGATCAGGCGGCCGTGCAGCGCCTTGCGCGCCACGAACAGGTCGAACACGAAGGCGCCGATACCCAGCGCCAGCGCGAGCTTGGCCGTGCCCGGCATCTGGCCCGCGGCCAGCGAGGCATAGGTCAGCGCGCCGTAGGTGACGAATTCGCCCTGGGGAATGAGGATGACCCGCGTGACGGCGAACACCAGCACCAGCGCCAGGCCAAGCAGCGCATAGATCGCCCCATTGGTGATGCCGTCCTGTACCAGGAACAGCATGATGGTGGTATTCAAGACCGGACGCTCCCCCTCAAAGATCGGGACCGGCCTCCGCAATTGCGGTGGACGGTCCGCTCACAGCCATTGAAACGCTGACGATATTTGATATGGTCCATAACAATTATCAAATATAACTTCAAGGGTGGGTGGACGACCCGCCCCGAATTTAGCGGGATCACGAGCACGAGGCGATGACCGTTTCCAAAACCGCTGAAAAGTCTTCCGAAAAGCCCGGCGACGCGGCCAAGGGCCGCAAGGACGCGGCCGAGGCCCAGCCCGAAGCCCTCCAGCTTGGCGAGCTCTCCGAGCAGCTCGGCTACGTGCTGAAGCGGGCGCAGCTCAAGGTGTTCGAGAACTTCTTGCGCTGCATGGCCTCGCTCCAGCTCACGCCCGCGCAGTTCTCCGTGCTGCTGCTGGTCGAGAAGAATCCGGGCCGTAACCAGACCGAGATCGCCTCGACGCTAGGCATCCTGCGCCCAAACTTCGTGGCGATGCTCGACAATTTGGAGAGCCGCGACCTCTGCGCGCGGATCCGCTCCACCAACGACCGCCGCTCGCACATCCTGGTCTTGACCGACAAGGGCAAGGCCGTGCTGACCCGAGCGAAAAAGCTCGTCGCCACCAAGCACGAGTCCCGGCTGAACGAGCTGCTCGGGCAGTCCAACCGCGAAGCCCTGATCGTGATGCTCTCGAAGATCGCGAACGAGTTTTGAGGGGGATTCACGTTCTCTGCTGTCATCGCCCGGCTTGACCGGGCGATCCAGTACTCCGAGACGTTTGTGATCGAACCGACAGGCCGCGGCGTACTGGATTCCCCGCCTGCGCGGGGAATGACAGCGAGACCTGGGCAGGTGCCTCAATCCACCAAAATCACCCTGATATCGTTCACGTTCGTCAGCGTCGGTCCCGGCATCAGCAGATCGCCGGTCGCCTCGAAGAACGTCGTCGCGTCGTTGTTGTCCAGATACGCCTGCGGCTGAAGCGCCAGCGCCTTCATCTTCGCGAACGTTGCAGCATCGATCAGCGCGCCGGCGGGATCGGTGGGATGGCCGGCGCCGCCATCGGCACCGTCGGTGTCGCCGGCGAGAGCGGAGATGTCAGGCGTGTCCTTCAACAGGGAGGCGAGCGCCAGCGCGTATTCCTGGTTGGGGCCGCCGCGCCCATTGCCGCGCACGGTAACGGTGAGCTCGCCGCCGGAGAGGATCGCGAGGCGCTTGCCCTGCGCGCGTGCTTCAAGCGCGAGCCTGGCGTGATTGGCGGCGACCTCGCGGGCCTCGCCTTCGAGATCGGCGCCGAGATCGATGGTTTCATAGCCCGCTTCCTTGGCGAGCTTCACCGCGGCGTCGAGCGATTGCTTGGGCCGCGCGATCAGTTCGAAATGCGCGCGCGCAAAGGCGGCGTCACCCGGCTTGGCGCTTTCGTTGGCGGGATCGTCGAGCGCGCGGCGGACGGCGTCGTCGATGGCGAGCTTGTACTTCGCGACGATCGCGCGCGCATCTGCCAGCGTGGTCGGGTCCGGCACGGTGGGGCCGGAGGCGATGGCGGACGGATCGTCGTGCGGCACGTCGGAAATCGCCAGCGTCACGATTTCGGCGGCATTCTTGCCGGCGCGCGCCAGCCGGCCGCCCTTGATCCGCGACAAATGCTTCCTGACCGTGTTCATCTCGCCGATCGGCGCGCCCGAGCGGAGCAGCGCCTTGTTGACTGCCTGCTTCTGCGCGAAGCTGATGCCGTCCACCGGCGCGATCCAGTTCGCCGAGCCGCCGCCGGTGAGCAGCACCAGCAGCAGATCGTCCGGCCCGGCCTCGCTCGCGAGCGCAAGCGTATCGGCGGCGCCCTTCAGGCCGGCCTCATCGGGCACGGGGTGACCGGCCTCGACCACGCGGATGCGGCGCGTCGGCACGCCGTAGCCGTGGCGCGTGGTGGCGATGCCGACGAGGCGCTCCGGCGCGAGCTTGAGCGTATCGAGATAATGCCGCTCGGCGGCCGCGGCCATCGCACCCGCGCCCTTGCCGGCGGCGAGGCAGATCACGCGCCCTTTCGGCGCGGGCCGCAGATGCGGCGCCAGAATCGTGCTGGGATGGGCGGCGGCAACGGCGGCGTCGTAGAGCGCGCGGAGCAGGGGACGTCGGTCGGTCATGACGAAGGCCTTCAGCGAACTGAAATGATGGCGACAAAATCGCCGGCTCCCTGCCTACCGCATCAGGCGCCAGAGCGTAAGCGGGCTTTACCATCATTCGATTGTGCAATCGCGTGATCATAATCCGCGCGCAAGCAAAAGCCCCCTGCGATGGCCGCGCAGGGGGCTCTCAGTCGTTTGGGGTTAGCCGCCGACGTCGGCGCTGATCACGTCTCCGAACAGCTCCCACTTCTCGCCCTTGAATTTCTCGAGCTGAAGCTGGCTGATCGGCGCGAAATCGGTCGGCGAGGTGTTGATCTTGACGCCCGGCAGCAGCGCCTCGGTGCGGAAGTCCTTCAGGTTCGCCGCCTGCTTCATGATGTTCTCGCGCGTGAGATTGTCACCGCACTGCTTCAAGACCTGGACCAGCGTCTGTGCCACGGCATAGCCGACGATCGTGCCCTTATCGAGCTTGTCGCCCTCGGGGAAGTATTTGGTCATGAACGCCAGAAACTCCTTCATGCCGGGATCGTTGTTCCACGCGGGATCCGACACGTCCTTGAGATAGTCGGCCGAGACGATGTCCTGGCCGTTCTCGAAGCCGGCCGGCTTCATCACGCTGCCGACGGAGGCCGAGACGTTGTTGAGGAAGTGCAGCGGCTTCCAGCCGATCTCGGCATTCTTCTTGATCGCCTGGGCGGCGAATTTCGGCGTCGTGATGTTCATGAAGACGTCGGCGCCGGTCGACTTCAGCTTGACGATGTGGTTGTCGATGGTCGGCTCGGAGGTCTCGTAGCTCTCTTCGATGACGATCATCGAGGCGGCTTTCGAGCCGAGGCCATCCTTGAGGCCCTTCAGATAGTCCTTGCCGTAATCGTCGTTCTGGAAGAGCACCGCGATCTTGGCGTCCGGCTTGTTCTTGAGCAGCCATTTCGCATAGATCTGCGTCTCGCTCTGGTAATTGGGCTGCCAGCCCATCGTCCAGGGGAAGTTCTGCGGATCGTTCCACTTGGTGGCGCCGGTCGCGACGAACAGCTGCGGCACCTTCTTCGAGTTCATGTATTTGTGGATCGCCGAGTTCGGCGGCGTGCCGAGCGAGTTGAAGATGAACAGCACCTCGTCGCTCTCGACCAGCTTGCGGGCCTGCTCCACCGTCTTCGGCGGCGAGTAGGCGTCGTCATAGGAGATGTAATTGATCTTGCGGCCGTTGATGCCGCCCTCGTCGTTGATCTTCTTGAAATAGGCGGCTTCCGTCCGCCCGATGATGCCGTAGGCGGAAGCCGGTCCGCTGTAGGGCATGATGTTGCCGATCTTGATTTCGGTGTCGGTCGCGCCGGTATCGTATTTCTTCTGGGCCGATGCAGTGGAGGCCGAGGCCGCAATGAGCGCAAGCGCCAGTGACGCGGCCGCAAGTTTGCCGGTGACAGCGGGCATTCCTATCTCCCTATTTTCTTGGTGTGTGTGCGTCCCTTTTCTTGGCTTGATGATTTTTGGCGGCGCGGACGCAATTCAATACGATTTACCGGGGGCCTTCAACCGAAAGCCCCCGCGGCTGTGTCGCAGGGGCTGCTCCTTTAGTAGTCAGGGACCGGCGCGCGCCCGTGTGCGACTGCGAGACGGTACGGCTGTCCTAAGTTGATTAACCAGCCGGAGGCGATTTTGAGTTGCGCGGCTTCAGTGGCCGAGCTCGCTCGAGATGATGTCGCCGAACAGCTCCCATTTCCTGCCCTTGAACCGCATCATCTGGAGCTGCTCGATCGGGGCGAAATTATCGGCGGAGGTGTTGATCTTGATGCCGGGCAGCAGCGTGTCGGGCTCGAAATCCTTCAACGAAGCGGCCTGCTTCATGACGTTCTCATGGGTGAGCTCGTCGCCGCACATCTGCAGCACCTTCACCATGGTCTGGGCCGCGGCATAGCCGAACACCACGCCGGCATCGAGCTTGTTGGCCTTGGGGTCGTACTGCGCGAGGAAGTTATAGAATTTCTTCATGCCGTCATCGGCATTCCATTGCGGGTCGGAGCCGTCCTTGGTGTAGCTCGCCGACAGGATGCCTTGCGAGATCTCCAGGCCCGCGGGCTCGAGCACGCCGCCGACCGACGCCGAGACGTTGGAGATGATGTGGACCGGATGCCAGTTGATCTCGGCCGCCTTCTTGATCGCCTGCGCGGCGAATTTCGGCGTGGTGATGCTGAGGAAGACGTCGGCGCCCGAGGCCTTCAGCTTCACGACGTGCTCGTCGATCGCGGGCTCCGACGTGTCGTAGCTGTCTGCGAGCACGATCATCGACGCCTTGGCCCCTAGGCCGTCCTTCAGCCCCCTCAGATAGTCCTTGCCGAAATCGTCGTTCTGGTAGAGCACGCCGATCTTCGCGTCCGGCTTTTCCTTCATGATGTATTTGGCGTAGATGCGCGCCTCGCTGGCGTAGCTCGGCTGCCAGCCCATGGTCCACGGATATTGCTTCGGATCGTTCCATTTGGAGGCGCCGCTCGCCACGAACAGCTGCGGCACCTTCTTGTCGTTCATGTATTTGCGGATGGCGCCGTTGGTGGAGGTGCCGAGCGAGCCGAAGATCAGCAGCACACCGTCGCTCTCGACCAGCTTGCGCGCCTGCTCCACCGTCTTCGGCGGCGAATAGCCGTCGTCGTAGGAGATGAACTTGATCTTGCGGCCGTTGATGCCGCCCTCGGCATTGATCTTGTTGAAATAGGCTTCCTCGGCCTTGCCGATCGCGGCATAGGCGGAGGCCGGCCCGCTATAGGGCATGATGTTGCCGATCTTGATCTCGGTATCGGAAGCGCCGCTGTCGTATTTCTTTTGCGCCAGTGCCGGGCTGCTCACCGCAGTGCACAAAGCGAGCGCGGCCGAAACGGCCGCAACCTGAAATCGAACGACAGTCATCTTTCTCCACCCGGAATGGATCGGCGCCGCATTGAACAAGATTGACGCCTGACGTCAACAAAAAGCCCCCGCGGTCGCCCGCGGGGGCTTTGTCAGATTTGACTAGACTTGGACGATCGCGTCAGCGCGTCACTCGGAGGCGACGTCGCCGCTGATGATCTCGCCGAAGAGTTCCCACTTCTCGCCCTTGAAGCGCTGCATCTGGAGCTGCGAGATCGGGGCGAAGTCGGTGGCGCTGGTGTTGATCTTGACGCCGGGCAGCAGCGTGTCCGGTGCAAAATCCTTCAAGGAAGCGGCCTGCTTCATCAGGTTGGCGCGGGTGAGGTCGTCACCGCACATTTCCAGCGTCTTGACCAGGGTCGACGCTGCGCCATAGCCGTAGACCATGCCGGTGTCGGTCTTGTCGGCACCGGGCATGTACTTGTCGACGAACTCGTTCCACTTCTTCATGCCGGGATCGTTGGTCCACTGCGGGTCGGTGGAGTCCTTGGCATAGGCCGCCGACAGCACGTCCTGCGAGGCCTCGAAGCCGGCCGGCTTCATCACGCTGCCGACCGAGATCGATACGTTGGTGAGGATCTGCAGCGGCTTCCAGCTGAGCTCGGCGGTCTTCTTGATAGTCTGGGCCGCGAACTTCGGCGTCGCGTAGATCAGCAGCACGTCGGGATTGGCCGCCTTGATCTTGACGATGTGGCCGTCGATCGACGGCTCGGAGATCTCGTAGCTCTCTTCCATGATGATCATGGACGCGCCCTTGGCGCCGAGACCGTCCTTGGTGCCCTTGAGATAGTCTTTGCCGAAATCGTCGTTCTGGTAGAGGATCGCGACCTTGGCGTTCGGCTTTTCCTTCATCAGCCATTTCGCGTAGATCTGCGCTTCGCTCTGGTAGGAGGGCTGCCAGCCCATGGTCCAGGGGAAGTTCTTCGGGTCGTTCCACTTGGTGGCGCCGGTGGCGACGAACAGCTGCGGGATCTTCTTGGCGTTCAGGTACTTCTGGATCGCGGTGTTCGAGGGCGTGCCGAGCGGATTGTACACGGCCAGCACTTCGTCGCTCTCGACCAGCTTGCGGACCTGCTCGACGGCCTTCGGCGGCGAATAGGCGTCGTCATAGGTGACGAAGTTGATCTTGCGGCCGTTGATGCCGCCCTTGTCGTTGATCATCTTGAAATAGGCTTCTTCGGTCTTGCCGATGATGCCATAGGCCGACGCCGGACCGCTGTACGGCATGATGTTGCCGATCTTGATCTCGGTATCGGACGCGCCGGTGTCGTATTTCTTCTGGGCAAGTGCTGCGCCGGAGGCGAGGGTCGCGACCGCCGTTACGAGTGCGGTGGTTCGCAGTATTCTTCCGAAAAGCAATTGGGTCTCCTTGGTTAAAACAACAGTCTGGATGGACGTTTCAATTCTTCCTGAGCCGGCCGGCGAGCTGCTGGCCCAGGATCGCGACTTGCCTTGCGCCATGCGGCACGAGGTAGATGACGAGGAACAGGAGCACGCCGAACACCGCGCCGGAGAGGCCCTTGGAGATGCCCTCCGCGATGTTCGGCACGAAGATGATGAAGGCGGCGCCGACGATCGAGCCGGGCAGCCAGCCGACGCCGCCGACGACCATGCCGAGGAACAGCGAGATCGCGAGGGTGATGGTGTAGCTGTCGGGCGCGACGAACTGCACGGCGATGGCGCCGAGCGAGCCGGCGATGCCGGTGATGGCGGCGGAGACGCCGAACGCCAGCGTCTTGTAGAGCGCGACGTCCACGCCCATGGCGGATGCCGCGATCTCGTTGTCGCGGATCGCCATGAAGGCGCGCCCCGAACGGGAGCGCAACAGGTTCACCGAGAAGATGTAGATCGCGATCGTCACGACGAGCGTGAAGTAGTACAGCCACATGTCCTGCGACATCGGCAGGCCGAATGGCGCGTCCGGCTTGGTGACGACGAGGCCCTGCACGCCGCCGGTCCAGTGCTCGAGGAAGTTGAGCTTGAGGAGCTGCGGCATCGCGGTGGCGAGCGCGAAGGTCGCCAGCGCGAGATAAACGCCCGAGAGGCGCAGCGCCGGCTTGCCGAACAGATAGCCGAAGCCGAAGCAGACCACGCCGGCGATCGGCAGCGTCAGGGCGTAATTGACGTTGAAGTGCTCCATCAGCACCGCGGTCGTATAGGCGCCGACCGCGTAGAACGCGCTCTGGCCGAGCGAGAACTGGCCGCTTCCGCCGGTCAGGATGTTCAGCGCCAGCACCGCGAGCCCGTAGATCAGGAGCATCGTCATCTGGAAGATGATGAAGTTCTTGACGAAGACGGGCGCGATCAGCAGCGCCGCGAGCACCACCAGCGACGTGCCGGTGCCCAGCGTCATGGCCCGCTTCGGAACAGCCTCGACCGCCTCGTGGCCTTCTGCAACGACTTCTTCTGCAGCGCTCATGATCAAACTCGCTTGACGATGTGCCGGCCGAACAGGCCAGCGGGTTTGACGACCAGGACGGAGATGATCAGCGCGAGCGCGATCGGGAGTTTCAGCTCGTTGCCGACGCCGGGGATGTAGGTGCCGGCGAGGTTCTCGAAGATGCCGACCAGGAAGCCGCCGACCACCGCGCCGAACGGGCTCGTGAGACCGCCGAGCACCGCGGCGGCAAAGCCGTAGATCAGCACGCCGCCCATCATGTTGGGCTCGAGGAACACGACGGGGGCGATCAGCATGCCGGCGATCGCGCCGATCGCGGTCGCCATGCCCCAGCCGAGCGCGATCATCCAGGACGTGTTGATGCCGACGAGGCGGGCCGATTCAGGCACCGAGGCGGCCGCGCGCATGGCCAGGCCGATGCGCGTGTACTGGAAGAAGAAGTAGAGGCCGAGCAGCAGCAGCACCGTGACGCCGATCATGCCGGCCTGGTGGGTCGAGATCAGCTGGCTGCCCAGGAACGGTGCGGAGCCGAACGGGGTCGGGTACTGCTTGATGGTGAAGTCCCAGATCAGGCCGGCCGAGGAGTTGATGATCGCAAACAGCGCGATGAAGCCGGCCACGTTGGTCAGCACCGGCGCTTTCGCCAGCGGCTTGAACAGAATGCGCTCGATCGCGATGCCGGCGACGAAGGAGAGTGCCAGCGTGATGACGAAGGCGGCCCAGTAGGGCACGCCCCACTGCATCAGCTGCCAGGAGATGAAGGTCGAGAACATCGCCATCTCGCCCTGCGCGAAGTTGAGATGGTCGATAGCCTGGTAGATCATGACCACGGCGAGCGCCATGCAGGCGTAGATCGCGCCCGTGGCGATGCCGGCCAGCACTTGGTTGGTGAACAGCTCCATCGTGCCGGCTCCTCAGTAACCCAGATAGGATTTGCGGATTTCTTCGTTGTTGGCGATGTCCTTGGCATTGCCCGACATCACGATGCGTCCGGTCTCGATCACATAGGCCTGGTCGGCGAGTTCGAGCGCGAGCTGGGCGTTCTGCTCGACCACCAGGATCGACACCTTGTCCTCGCGGTTGATCTTGCCGAGGATGCCGAACAGGTCGCGCACGACCAGCGGCGCCAGTCCGAAGGACGGCTCGTCGAGCAGCATCAGGCGCGGCCGCAGCATCAGCGCGCGGGCGACCGCGAGCATCTGCTGCTCGCCGCCGGAGAGCGTGCCGGCCTGCTGGGTATGGCGCTGCTTCAGCACCGGGAAATGCGCGTACATGCGCTCGATGTCGGAGACGATGCCGGCGCTGTCCTTGCGGGTGATGGCCCCGAGCTGGAGGTTCTCCTCGACCGTCATGGTCGTGAAGGTGCCGCGGCCTTGCGGCACGTGGGCGATGCCGAACCGCACGATGCTCTCGGTGGAGCGGTTGCTCAGCGGCTTGCCCTCGAACTCGATCGCACCGGTGGAACGCACCATGTTGCAGATCGCGCGCAGGGTGGTGGTCTTGCCGGCGCCATTGGCGCCGAGCAGCGTCGTCAACGATCCTTCGTTGAGCGAGAAGGACAGGCCATGGAGCGCCTGGACCTGGCCGTAATAGGCGCGCAGGTCCTTGACGTTGAGCAGCGTCGTCATTGGTCCTTGCTCCCGAGATAGGCCTTGATGACGTTGGGGTCCGCCTGCACCTGGGCCGGCGTGCCTTCCGCGAGCTTCTTGCCGAAATTCAGCGCGACGACGTGGTCGGCGATCGACATCACGAGGCCCATGTGGTGCTCGACCAGCAGCACGGTCATGTGGCGGTCGTCGCGGATGCGGCGGATGAGGTCGCCGAGCACGTAGACTTCCTCGTGGTTGAGGCCGCCGGCGGGCTCGTCGAGCAGCAGGATCTTCGGGTCCGCCGCGAGCGCGCGCGCCAGCTCGACGCGCTTCTGCGTGCCGAAAGGCAGGCCGGACACGACGGTGTGGGCGACGTCCTCGAGCTTGAGATAGGCGAGGATCTCCTGCACCTTCTTGTTGACGTCGGTCTCGCTGCGCCGGACCCAGGCCAGCCTCAGGGAGTCGCTGATGATGTCGCTGGAGGTCTTCGAATGGGCGCCGACGCGGACGTTGTCCATCACCGAGAGGTTCGGAAACAGCGCCACGTTCTGGAAGGTGCGGCCGATGCCGATCTCGGCGATCCGGTGCGGAGGCCGCGACAGGATGCTTACGCCTTCCATCAGGATGTCGCCCGACGACGGCTGATAGAGCCGCGAGAGGCAGTTGAAGAGCGTGGTCTTGCCGGCGCCGTTGGGGCCGATCAATCCGAGGATCTGGCCCTTGTGCATGTCAAAGGACACGCCGTTGAGCGCGATGATGCCGCCGAACACGACGCTGACGTCGCGAACCGCGAGCAGGGGCGATGTCCCCCGCGCGAGCTGTGCCTGCGTCATCTCGTCTCGCCCACACACGTCAGTGGGCGAAGGGGCGATGCGAACCGCTCCCGGTGATGACAAAGGCTATCTGAACCCCTCGGCCACACGCGCAACTTTTCCTCCTGATTTCAGCTTTTTGCTGACTTCTTTTTTGGATTGCGGCATCAGTCCCCCGAGTGCCGCTTCAATGTTCCTTACCATCGCCAGCAGACGCGGTCCAATGTCGTTGATCAAACGCTCTTCCGTGAAGCGGAATGCGGGCGCGCCGCAATTGAATGCGTAAGGTCCGGTTCCGTCGTTGAGCTTGAGCGCGACGCCGGCGGCGCCGATGTCGTCATGCCAGTCGCCGACGGACATCGCGAAACCGTATTTCGCGACCGTTTCGCCCGAACGTTCCAGTCCGTCGCGCATCTTCGGCCACCGGCTGCCGTAATGTTCGCGCAGAATGCGGGAGACCTCGGCGCGGCCCTCTTCGTCGAGCGCCCAGAAATAGGCACGTCCCATCGCGCTGGTTGCAATCGGCACGCGGGAGCCGACGTCCAGTTGAACGCCGACCGTCTCGCTGCCGCGACTTTGCCCGAAATAGATCATGCTGTGACGGTCGCGGCCGCCGATTGCGACGGCGCCGCCGGTCGCGCGCATCACTTCCTCGCGAAATGGCTCGGACAAATGCCGAACGCCGAGATTGGATAGCGCCGCATAACCGAGCGCCATCGCGGCGGGCGCGAGCTGATACTTCTCGAAACGGGGAACCGGTGTCAGATAACCGAGCTTCGTCAACGTGTAGGTCAGGCGCGAAACGGTCGGCTTGGGCAGGTTGGTACGCGCAGCGATCTCCTGGTTGCCGAGAAGTCCGTCGCTGGGTTGGAATGCGCGCAAAACATCTAGTCCGCGGGAAAGCGCGACGACGAAATTCCGATCGGTCGCAGTCTTCTTGCCTGTACGCTTCATCCCTGATCTGCTTCTTGCGCGGAGTCGTTGACAACGTCCGTGCTTCAAAATAACCCTGCCGTCAAGATGCGGAATTAAATTCCGCACCGCGAAATCGAACAAAGTAAATCCCCACCAAGGAGGGAAGCCGTGAGCGAAGTGGTCAAGCTTGAGCGTCATGACGAAGTCGGGATCGTCACGGTCAACAGTCCTCCGGTCAATGCGCTGAGTGCCGCAGTGCGCGGCGGTATTCTCGAATGCATCAAGGCCGCGATCGCCGATCCCGCGATCAAGGGCGTCGTGCTGACCTGCGCCGGCCGCACCTTTATCGCCGGTGCCGACATCACCGAATTCGGCAAGCCGCCGAAGCCGCCCGCCCTCAACGACGTCCTCGCCGAGATCGAGAACTCGCCCAAGCCGGTCGTCGCCGCGATCCATGGCACCGCGCTCGGCGGCGGCCTCGAGGTCGCGCTGGCCTGTCATTTCCGCGTGGCCGTGAAGGAAGCCAAGCTCGGCCTGCCCGAGGTGAAGCTCGGCCTGCTGCCGGGCGCCGGCGGCACCCAGCGCCTGCCCCGCGCGGTCGGGCCGGAACTCGCGGTCAAGATGATCGTCGGCGGCGATCCGATCGGGGCTGCCGAGGCGCTCAAGAACGGCCTGATCGAGGAGATCGTCGAAGGTCCGGCCTCCGGCGGCGAAGCCTTCGTCCGCAAGCTGCTCGCCGAGAAGCGTCCGCTGCGGCGCCTGCGCGACGACGATTCCAAGCTCGCCGCGGCCAAGGCCGACCGCTCGATCTTCACCAATGCGGTCGCCGCCATGACCAAGAAGTCGCGCGGCCTGGAAGCGCCGTTCGCGGCCGCCGACGCCGTCGGCTACGCCATCGACCTGCCGTTCGACGAGGGCCTGAAGAAGGAGCGCGAGGGCTTCCTCAAGCTCGTCGCCAGTGACCAGTCCAAGGCGCAGCGTTATGCCTTCTTCGCCGAGCGCGAGGCCAGCAAGATCGCCGGCGTGCCTGAGGGCACCAAGTCGCGGCCCGTGAACCGCGTCGCCATCCTCGGTGCCGGCACCATGGGCGGCGGTATCGCGATGTCCTTTGCCAATGCCGGCGTTCCCGTCACCCTGATCGAGACCGGCGAGGAGCAGCTCAAGCGCGGCATGGGCATCATGCAGAAGAACTGGGAAGCGACCGCCGCGCGCGGCGGCATCCCGGCCGACGCGCCCGCCAAGCGCATGGCGCTGATCAACGGCGTCGTCGGCATCGAGAATGTCGGCGATGCTGACCTTGTGATCGAGGCCGTGTTCGAGACCATGGCGGTGAAGAAGGAAGTGTTCGGCAAGCTCGACCAATACGTCAAGCCCGGCGCCGTGCTCGCCTCCAACACCTCCTACCTCAACATCGACGAGATCGCGAAGTCGACCAAGCGGCCGCAGGACGTGCTCGGCATGCACTTCTTCTCGCCCGCCAACGTCATGAAGCTGTGCGAGATCGTGCGCGCCGACAAGACCGCGCCGGATGCGCTGGTCACCGCCGTGACCATCGCGCGCAAGATCGCGAAGGTGCCGGCCGTGGTCGGCGTCTGCGACGGCTTCGTCGGCAACCGCATGCTGGCGCAGCGTGGCAAGCAGTCCGAGAAGCTGCTGTTCGAAGGTGCCTTGCCGCAGCAGGTCGATGCCGTGGTCACCAAATTCGGCATGCCGATGGGGCCGTTCGCGATGGGCGATCTCGCCGGCCTCGACATCGGCTGGCGCTCGCGCAAGGACCGCGGCATCAAGTCGGAGATCGCGGACGCGCTCTGCGAAGCCGGCCGCTTCGGCCAGAAGACCGGCAAGGGCTACTACAAGTATGAAGCAGGAAGCCGCTCGGCGCTGCCCGATCCGGAGGTCGAAAAGCTGATCGACGAGACGCTGCTCCGTCTCGGCCGCAAGAAGCGCGTCGTCAGCGACGAGGAGATCCTCGAGCGCATGATGTACCCGATGATCAACGAGGGCGCGAAGATCCTCGAAGAGGGCATCGCGGCGCGTCCTTCCGACATCGACGTGGTCTGGCTCTACGGCTACGGCTGGCCGATCTACCGCGGTGGCCCGATGTTCTGGGCCGACACCGTCGGCCTCAAGCACATCGCCGATCGTCTCTCCTTCTACGCCAAGGAAACCAACGATCCGAGCCTCGAGCCCGCGCCGCTGCTGAAGAAGCTCGCGGCCGAAGGCAAGACGTTCGCGTCGCTGGCCGCGGCGTCGAAGGCGGCGTGATGGCCGGTTCGGCTCAACCTTCGTCATTCCGGGATGCGCCGCAAGGCGCAGGCCCGGAATCCATAACCCCAGCTGGTGGTTATGGATTCCGGGCTCGCGACTTTGTCGCGCCCCGGAATGACGGTCGATGTTAGTTGCTCGCTCAAGCAATCAAGAAAATGACCCATCCCGGCGAACAGTTTTATCCCGAGGGCGTGCGTTGGGACGACACCATCGTCCAGGGCTCGCTGCCTGACCTCTTGTCGAAAGCCGCCGCCGATTTCGGCCCGCGCACCGCGCTGGAATTCCGCGATCGCCCGATCAGCTATACCGCGCTCGCCGCCATGGCGGAGCGTGCCGCGGCTGCCTTCCTGCGCGCCGGCTGCGGCAAGACCAGTTCCGTGGCGCTGTTCCTCGGCAACACGCCGGACCATCCGGTCAATTTCTTCGGCGCGCTGAAGGCCGGTGCCCGCGTCGCGCATCTCTCCCCGCTCGACGGCGAGATCGCGCTGACGCACAAGGTCTCGGATTCCGGCTCGCGCCTGCTCGTCACCTCCAATCTCGCGGCGCTGCTGCCGACCGCGCTGAAGTTCCTGGAGAAGGGCCTGATCGATCGCCTCGTCGTCTGCGAGGACGACGATTGGGGCAAGGTCGGCACGCCGCAGGCACCGATCCCCGACGATCCCCGCATCGTCACCTTCAAGAGCTTCGCCGAGGGCGCGACCGCGCCGGCCGAGTGGCCGTCCGTGACGGCGGACGACGTCGCGTTGCTGCAATATACCGGCGGCACCACCGGCCTGCCCAAGGGCGCGATGCTCACCCACGGCAATCTCACCTCCGCGGTGTCGATCTACGATGTCTGGGGCAAGCCGTCGCGTGCGGCACGTGGCGACGTCGTCGAGCGCGTGATCTGCGTGCTGCCGCTGTTCCACATCTATGCGCTCACCGTCGTGCTGCTGTCCTCGCTCAGCCGCGGCAATCTGATCTCGCTCCATCAGCGCTTCGATGTCGAGGCGGTGATGCGCGACATCGAAATCAAGCGCGCGACGTACTTCCCGGGCGTGCCGACGATGTGGATCGCGATCGCAGCGCTGCCTGATCTCGACAAACGCGACTTCTCCTCGCTCGCCGTCATCGGCTCCGGCGGTGCGCCGCTGCCGGTGGAGATCGCGAACTTCTTCGAGCGCAAGGTCGGCAAGAAGCTGCGCAGCGGCTGGGGCATGACCGAGACCTGCTCGCCCGGCACCGGCCACCCGCCGACGGGACCGGACAAGCCGGGGTCGATCGGCCTGATGCTGCCCGGCATCGAGCTCGACGTGGTTTCGCTGGATGATCCGACAAGAGTGCTGCCGCCGGGCGAAGTCGGCGAAATCCGCATCAAGGGCCCCAACGTCACGAAGGGTTACTGGAACAAGCCGAAGGAGTCCGCGGAGTCCTTTTCGGACGGCCGCTTCCTCACCGGCGACATCGGCTATGTCGATACCGACGGCTATTTCTTCCTGGTCGACCGCAAGAAGGACATGATCATCTCCGGCGGCTTCAACGTCTATCCGCAGATGATCGAGCAGGCGATCTACACCATTCCAGGCGTGCACGAGGTGATCGTGCTCGGCATTCCCGACCAGTATCGCGGCGAGGCCGCCAAGGCTTTCATCAAGCTCAAGCCGGACGCCAAGCCGTTCTCGCTCGATGAGCTGCGCGCGCAGCTCGCCGGCAAGGTCGGCAAGCACGAGCTGCCGGCGGCGGTCGAGTTCGTCGACGATCTGCCGCGCACGCCGGTCGGAAAATTGTCGCGCCACGAATTGCGCCAGCAGCAGAAACCATCACAATCCACCCAACACGCATCAGGAGGTCGCTCTTGACCGACGCCGTCATCGTTTCCACCGCCCGCACCCCGATCGGCAAGGCCTATCGCGGCATGCTCAACGCCACCGAGGGCGCAACCTTGCTCGGCCACGCCATCGGCGAGGCCGTCGCCCGTGCAAAAGTCGATCCGAAGGAGGTCGAGGACGTCGTGATGGGCGCGGCGCTGCAGCAGGGCGCGACCGGCGGCAACATCGCGCGCAAGGCGCTGCTCCGCGCAGGTCTCCCCGTGACCGTCGCCGGCACCACCATCGACCGGCAATGCGCCTCGGGCCTCCAGGCGATCGCGCTGGCCGCGCGCTCGGTGATCTTCGACGGCGTCGAGATCGCGGTCGGCGGCGGCGGCGAGTCGATCAGCCTCGTGCAGAACGACAAGATGAACGGCTTCCACGCCCAGGACCCGGCGCTGCTCAAGATCAAGGGCGAGGTCTACATGCCCATGATCGACACCGCCGAAGTCGTTGCCAAGCGCTACGGCATCTCGCGCGAGAAGCAGGATGAGTACTCGCTGGAGAGCCAGCGCCGCACCGCCGCGGCCCAGCAGGGCGGCAAGTTCAAGGACGAGCTGGCGCCGATCACGACGCAGATGGCGGTCACCGACAAGGCGACCGGCGCCGTCTCGTTCAAGGAGGTGACCTTGTCGCAGGACGAAGGCCCGCGCCCCGAGACCACGGCTGAAGGCCTTGCCGGCCTCAAGCCCGTGCGCGGCGAAGGCTTTTCGATCACCGCCGGCAATGCCAGCCAGCTCTCCGACGGCGCCAGCGCCTCCGTCATCATGAGCGACAAGGAAGCCTCGAAGCGCGGCCTCAAGCCGCTCGGCATCTTCCGCGGCTTCGTCTCCGCCGGCTGCGAGCCGGACGAGATGGGCATCGGCCCGGTCTTCGCCGTGCCGCGCCTGCTCAAGCGCCACGGCCTCACCGTCGACGACATCGGCCTCTGGGAGCTGAACGAAGCCTTCGCGGTGCAGGTGCTGTATTGCCGCGACAAGCTCGGCATCGACCCCGAGAAGATCAACGTCGACGGCGGCGCGATCTCGGTCGGCCATCCCTACGGCATGTCGGGCGCGCGCCTGACCGGTCACGCGCTGATCGAAGGCCGCCGCCGCAAGGCCAAGTACGCGGTCGTCACCATGTGCGTCGGCGGCGGCATGGGCGCGGCGGGACTTTTCGAGGTGTTGCAGTAACGGGCTCCGTCGTTCCGAGGCATTCGCGCCAGCGAATGAACCCGGAACCTCGAGCCACAAACTTCTGGATTCCGGGTTCGCGCTTCGCGCGCCCCGGAATGACGAATAGGGAATAACGTTTCACAGGAGGATCCGATGGATCTCGCATTCACGAAGGAAGAGCAGGCGTTTCGCGAGGAAGTGCGTTCATTCTTCCGCGACAACGTGCCGCCGGATACGCGGCGCAAGCTGGTCGAGGGCCGTCATCTCTCGAAGGACGAGATGGTGACGTGGTGGCGCATCCTCAACAAGAAGGGCTGGGGCGTCAGCCACTGGCCGAAGCAGTATGGCGGGACGGGCTGGACCTCCGTGCAGCACTACATCTTCAACGAGGAGCTGCAGTCCTATCCGGCGCCGCAGCCGCTCGCCTTCGGCGTCAGCATGGTCGGTCCTGTGATCTACACCTTCGGCAACGAAGAGCAGAAGAAGCAGTATCTGCCGCGCATCGCCAATGTCGACGACTGGTGGTGCCAGGGCTTCTCCGAGCCCGGCTCCGGCTCCGACCTCGCTTCGCTCAAGACCAAGGCCGAGCGCAAGGGCGACAAGTGGATCATCAACGGCCAGAAGACCTGGACCACGCTCGCCCAGCACGCCGACATGATCTTCTGCCTCTGCCGCACCGACCCCTCCGCCAAGAAGCAGATGGGCATCTCCTTCATCGTCTTCAGCATGAAGTCGAAGGGCGTCACCGTGCGTCCAATCCAGACCATCGACGGCGGCGTCGAGGTCAACGAGGTGTTCTTCGACGACGTCGAGGTGCCCATCGAGAACCTGATCGGCGAGGAGAACAAGGGCTGGGACTACGCCAAATTCCTGCTCGGCAATGAACGCACCGGCATCGCCCGGGTCGGCGTCTCCAAGGAGCGGCTGCGCCGCATCCGCGACTTGGCCGGCAAGGTCGAGTCCGGCGGCAAGCCGATCATCCAGGACGCCGCGTTCCGCGAGAAGCTGGCGGCTTGCGAGATCGAGCTGAAGGCGCTCGAGCTGACGCAGCTCCGCGTCGTCGCCGACGAAGGCAAGCACGGCAAGGGCAAGCCCAATCCGGCGTCGTCGGTGCTGAAGATCAAGGGCTCCGAGATCCAGCAGACCACCACCGAGCTCTTGATGGAAGTGATCGGCCCGTTCGCAGCACCCTACGACGTGCACGGCGATGACGGCTCGAACGAAGCCATGGAGTGGACCGCCCAGATCGCGCCGAGCTACTTCAACAACCGCAAGGTCTCGATCTACGGCGGCTCCAACGAGATCCAGCGCAACATCATCGCCAAGGCGGTGCTGGGGCTGTGAGTCGACAATGACGGTGTCGTCCCCCGCGAAGGCGGGGGACCCAGTACGCCTCGGCGGTCGTGAGTACGGCAGGCGGCTGCGTTTACTGGATCCCCGCTTTCGCGGGGATGACGTCTGAGGGTGAGGCGACGGTAGGGCAATTCCCGCCGATTTGGAGAGAGACATGGATTTTGATCTGAACGAGGAGCAGCAGCTTCTCAAGGACAGCATCGACGGCCTGCTGACCGATTCCTATGATTTCGAGAGCCGCAAGAAGTACATGAAGGAGAAGGGCGGCTGGAGCCAGGCCGTCTGGGGCAAGCTCGCCGAGCAGGGCCTGCTCGGCCTGCCCTTCGCGGAGGCCGATGGCGGCTTCGGCGGCGGCGGTGTCGAGACCATGATCGTGATGGAGGCGCTCGGCAAGGCGCTGGTGCTCGAGCCTTACCTGGCAACGGTCGTGATCGGCGGCGGCTTCCTGCGCCACGCCGGCTCCGATGCGCAGAAGGTCGCGCATGTGCCCGGGATCATCGACGGCAGCAAGACGCTGGCGTTCGCCCAGCTCGAGAAGAACTCGCGCTACGATCTCTTCGACGTCTCGACGACGGCGAAGAAGAAGGGCGACGGCTGGGTCATCGACGGCGAGAAGTTCGTCGTGCTGAACGGCGAGAACGCCGAGACCCTGATCGTCACCGCCCGCACCAAGGGCGACCGCCGCGACAAGTCCGGCATCGGCGTGTTCCTGGTCCCGGCCAATGCCAAGGGCGTGACCAAGAAGTCCTACCCGACCCAGGACGGCCTGCACGCCGCCGACATCACCTTCACCGGTGTCGAGGTCGGCGCCGATGCGGCCCTCGGCAATCCCGACGACTCGCTCGCGCTGATCGAGCGCGTCGTCGACGAAGCCCGCATCGCGCTTTGCGCCGAGGCCGTCGGCCTGATGGACGAATCGCTGAAGACCACGGTCGAATATATCAAGACGCGAAAACAGTTCGGTGTCGCGATCGGCTCGTTCCAGTCGTTGCAGCATCGCGCCTCCGACATGTTCGTCGCCGCCGAGCAGGCGCGATCGATGTCGATGTTCGCGACCATGGCCGGCGATTTCGAGGACGCCAAGGAGCGCTCCAATGCGATCGCCGCGGCCAAGGTGCAGATCGGCAAGTCGCTGAAGTTCGTGGGACAGCAGGCGATCCAGCTCCACGGCGGCATCGGCATGACCATGGAGGCGAAGATCGGCCACTACTTCAAGCGCCTCACCATGATCGAGAACAGCTTTGGCGACACCGACTACCACCAGCGCCGCGTCGCGGATGGGAGCGGGTTGATCTGACCACACGATGACTGTCATTCCCCGCGAAAGCGGGGGATCCAGTACGCCGCGGCCTTTCGATTCCGGCCGCGCCGTCTCTGGAATACTGGATCGCCCGATCCAGTGCGCAATTGCGCACAAGGCCGGGCGATGACATCGATTAAATGGAATCAGCGGAGCCCAACAACAATGAAGAACACCCCGTTCGATCTCACCGGCAAGGTCGCGATCGTCACCGGCTCCAGCCGCGGCATCGGCCGCTCTTCGGCGGAGCTGCTCGCAAAACTCGGCGCCAAGGTCGTGGTGTCATCGCGGAAAGCGGACGCCTGCAAGGAAGTCGCCGACGGCATCATCGCGGCCGGTGGCGATGCGATCGTCATTCCCTGCAACATCGCGCGCAAGGCCGAGGTCGAGGCGCTGATCGCGGGCACGATCAAGCACTACGGCAAGATCGATATCCTCGTCTGCAACGCCGCGGTGAATCCGTATTACGGCCCGCTGCTCGACATCACCGACGAGGCCTTCGACAAGATCATGGGCAGCAACGTCAAGAGCAACATCTGGCTCTCCGCGCTGGCGATCCCGCAAATGGCCGAGCGCGGCAACGGCTCCGTCGTCATCATCTCCTCGATCGGGGGGCTGCGCGGCTCGACCGTGATCGGCGCCTACGGCATCTCCAAGGCCGCCGACTTCGCGCTGTGCCGCTCGCTCGCCGGCGAATGGGGCCCGAAAGGCGTCCGCGTCAACTGCATCGCGCCCGGCCTCGTCAAGACCGATTTCGCCCGCGCGCTGTGGGAAGACGAAGCCAACCTCAAGCGCCGCACCGCCACCACGCCCCTTCGCCGCATCGGCGAACCCGACGAAATCGCCGGCGCAGTGGCCTACCTAGCCTCCGACGCTTCGAGCTTCATGACCGGCCAGACCATCGTCATCGACGGCGGCGTGACGACGGCCGCGGTGTAGGGTTCTTCCCTCTCCCCCTTGTTGAGGGAGAGGGTGGATCGCCGCGAAGCGGCGAGACGGGTGAGGGGTATCTCTCCGCGAGTGAATCTCCTCCTGCTGAATTCGCCGAAACATACCCTCATCCGGCGCGCTTCGCGCGCCACCTTCTCCCGCAAGGGGAGAAGGTAAGGGGATCGTGCCCCCGCATCCAATCTTGACCTTCCCGCCCTAATCCGCTCCCTTTGGCGCGACACAATGACCCCTCTCAGGGAAACGCCAAGGTAGCTTCCATGTCTTTCGTCCTCGCCATCGACCAGGGCACCACCTCGTCGCGCGCCATCGTTTTTCGCAGTGACATCTCGATTGCCGCCCGCGCGCAGCAGGAGTTTCCGCAGCATTTTCCGGCCTCGGGCTGGGTCGAGCACGAGCCGGAGGACATCTGGACCTCGACCGTGATGGTCTGCCGCGACGCGATCGAGCAGGCCGGCATCACCGCAAAGGACATCGCCGCGATCGGCATCACCAACCAGCGCGAGACCACCGTGGTGTGGGACCGCGCCACGGGCCAGGCCGTGCACCGCGCCATCGTCTGGCAGGACCGCCGCACCGCCGACATCTGCGCGAAATTGAAAGCAGAAGGCCGCGAGCCCGTGATCTCGCAGAAGACCGGCCTGATCATCGATCCCTATTTCTCGGGCACCAAGGTCGCCTGGATCCTCGACCACGTTCCCGGCGCACGGGCGCGGGCCGCGCGCGGCGAATTGATGTTCGGCACCGTCGACTGCTATCTGCTCTGGCGCCTCACCGGCGGCAAGGTGCACGCCACCGACGCCACCAACGCCTCGCGCACGCTGCTGTTCAACATCCACACGGGCCAGTGGGACGACGAGCTCTTGGAGATCATCGGCGTGCCGCGCTCGATGCTGCCCGAGGTGAAGGATTCCTCCGCCCGCTTCGGCGAGAGCACGCCGGACCTGTTCGGCGGCGCGATCGCGATCTCAGGCATTGCCGGCGACCAGCAGGCCGCGACCATCGGCCAGGCCTGTTTCCGACCGGGCATGATGAAGTCCACCTACGGCACCGGCTGCTTTGCCCTGCTCAACACCGGGACCACGCCGGTCGTCTCCAAGAACAAGCTGCTCACCACCGTCGCCTATCAGCTCGACGGCAAGCGCACCTACGCCCTCGAAGGCTCGATCTTCGTCGCAGGCTCGGCGGTGCAGTGGCTGCGCGACGGCCTCGGCATCATCAAGCACGCTGCCGAGACCGGACCTCTTGCTGATCAGTCGGACTCCATGCAGAGCGTCTATCTGGTCCCCGCCTTCGTCGGCATGGGCGCGCCCTACTGGAATCCGCGGGTGCGCGGCGCGCTGTTCGGCCTCACCCGCAACACCGGCCCGGCGGAGCTCGCGCACGCCGCGCTGGAGAGCGTGTGTTACCAGACCTTCGACCTCTGGGCCGCGATGCGCGCGGACTGGCCGAGCTCGGAAGTCGCGAGCGTCGTGCTGCGCGTCGACGGCGGCATGACCGCCTCCGACTGGACCATGCAGCGCCTCGCCGATCTCTTGGACGCACCGGTCGATCGGCCCGTGATCCAGGAGACCACGGCGCTGGGCGCTGCGTACCTCGCCGGCCTCCAGGCCGGCGTCTATCCCGAGCCGACGAAGTTCGCCGACAATTGGCGCCTCGAGCATCGCTTCAAGCCGAACATGAGCCAGGCGACGCGGGAGCGGAAGCTCGCGGGTTGGGCGAGGGCGGTGAAGGGCGTGCTCGCGAGCGACGAGGGGGAGGGATAGTCGGATTCTTGTGGCCCGGATGGAGCGCAGCGTAATCCGGGGTTTTCTCCACGAGCAAGATTCCCGGATTACGCTTCGCTCCATCCGGGCTACGGACTAAAATAACAACAACGGGAGAACGACAATGAACACGGATCTCAACCGGGTCATCCAAAAACTCGGCGGCGCAGTCATCTGCGCCGCGCTGCTGACCTCGACAGCCATCGCGCGCGACAAGCCGAACCCGCTCGGCAGTGCGCGGCAGCTCAAGACCGATGTCGCCGGCCTCGACGCCCCCGCCCAGATCCTGGTCGACGTCTGGGGCATCCCGCATATCTATGCCGGCAACGAGCACGACCTGTTCTTCCTGCAAGGTTTCAACGCCGCGCGCGACCGGCTCTGGCAGATCGATCTCTGGCGCAAGCGCGGGCTCGGCCTGCTCGCAAAGGATTTCGGCCCGGCCTATGCCGAGCAGGACAAGGCGCTGCGGCTGTTTCTCTATCGCGGCGACATGAACGCGGAATGGGCGGCCTACGGCCCCAAGGCGAAGACCTATGCGGACGCGTTCGTCGCCGGCGTCAATGCCTATGTCGCCGATGTGCGGGCGGGAAAGCGTCCGCTGCCGATCGAGTTCAGGATCGCCGGCACCATGCCTGATCCGTGGACGGCGGATGACGTCGTCCGCATTCGCAGCCACGGCCTGACGCGCAACGTCGCCTCCGAGGTCAAGCGCTCGCTGGTCGCCTGCGCGGCCGGCCTCGATGCCGATCGTTTCCGCGTCAAGCTCGAACCGGCATGGACCACGAAAGTCCCCGATGGGCTCGACCCCTGCGGCGTGCCGAAGGCCGTGCTCGCGGCCTACGATCTCGCGACCCGCCCGGTGGCCTTCGCGGCGCCGAAGGACAAGCAGGCCGCACTCGCCCACGATCCCGACAAATACCTCACCGAGGCCGACCAGCAGCGCGACACCATCGGCTCCAACAATTGGGTGATCGCGGCCTCGCGCACTGCGACGGGCCGCCCGATCCTCGCCAACGATCCGCATCGCGAGCACAGCGTGCCCTCGCTGCGCTACATCGTCGGCCTCAACGCGCCGGGCCTCTCCGTGATCGGCGCCGGCGAGCCGGCGCTGCCCGGCATCTCGATCGGCCACAACGGCACCATCGCGTTCGGCCTCACCATCTTCAACGTCGACCAGGAAGACCTCTACGTCTACGAGCTCAATCCGCAAAACCCCAACCAGTACCGCTACAGCAATGGCTGGGAGGACATGCGCGTCGTGCACGAGACCGAGCAGGTCAAAGGCGAGGCCGATCGCGACCTCGAGCTGAAGTTCACCCGGCACGGTCCGGTGATCTATGTCGACGATGGCAACAAGCGCGCCTTCGCGGTGCGCTCGATCTGGTTCGAGCCCGGCACGTCAGCCTATTTCGGCTCGTCCGATTACATGACCGCGAAGGACTGGAACGGCTTCCTCGCCGCCATGCGCCGCTGGGGCGCGCCGTCGGAGAACCAGGTCTATGCCGACACCCGCGGCAATATCGGCTGGGTTGCCGCCGGCAAGACGCCGCGCCGCGCCAACTTCGACGGCCTGATGCCGGTGCCGGGCGACGGCCGCTATGAGTGGCAGGGCTTTCTCTCGCTCGACGAATTGCCGAAAGCCTATCAGCCGAAGCAGGGCTTTCTCGCCACCGCCAACCAGATGAACCTGCCGGCCGATTACCCGGTAGCCGAACGCAAGGTCGGGTTCGAATGGTCCGACAGCGCGCGCTGGCAACGCATCACCGAGGTGCTCGCGGCCAACAGCAAGGTGACGCTCGCCGACGCCATGGATTTGCAGAACGACGACACCGCGATGCTGGGGCGGCGCCTCGTCAAGCTGTTGCAGCCGCTCACCTCCGACGATCCCAATGTGAAGAAGGGTCTCGATCTGCTCAAGCCATGGGACGCGCGCGATGCCGCCGACAGCGCGGCAGCCGCCGTGTTCGAGGTCTGGATCGCCAATCATCTTGGGCCGGTGCTGCTGAAGACCACCGCGCCCAAGGCCGCCGATTTGATCGCGCCGGAGGCGTCGAGCATTTCGGCGCTCGTCGCCTATCTGGAATCCCCGGATGCGTCGTTCGGCGCCGATCCCGCTGCCGCGCGTGACCAGATCCTGCGCGACAGCCTCGGCGCCGCGGTGGCCGACGTCACGGGCAAGCTCGGGCCAGATGCCTCGACCTGGCGCTGGGGCCGGCTGCATGTCGCGAAATTCGACCATGCCTTGATGCCGCTCGCCGACAAGGCCACCGCCGCGCAGCTCTCGGTCGGTCCGCTCGCCTATGGCGGTGCCGCCAACGTGCCGCGCGCGGCCACCTATCGCCGCGCCGATTACCAGTTGTTCGCCGGCGCGTCGTTCCGCATGGTGCTCGACGTCGGCAATTGGGATGCGAGCCGCACCATCAACACGCCCGGCCAATCCGGCGATCCCTTCAGCGCCCATTACCGCGACCTCGCTCCGCTCTGGGCAACGGGCCAATACGTCCCGCTGCTGTACAGCCGCCCGGCCGTCGAAGCCGCGACCGCGGAAGCGATCATTTTGACGCCGCGATGAGCGACTTGTTGGCTGGAGAGTGCCGGAAGAGCACGGCCTGCATGGTTCGAGACGCCCGGTCAGGCGGGCTCCTCGCCATGAGGGTCTGATATCCCGCCGCGAAACGCGACCTCATCTTGAGGGCCCGCTGTAGGCGGGCGTCTCGAAGGATGGGCCGCAAGCGAGCTGTTCGCCATGTCTTTCCGAGAGGCCCCATGATCATCCCCAACGGTTATTCCGACATCCCCCCCGGCAAGATCGCCGCGGTCGTCACCCATCTGGAGATGACCGCACCTCCCGCGCGCCGCGACGATCCTCCAGGCGCGTGGTCCTTGCGCAAGGTCGACGCGCCCGCGCTTCATTGGTATCGCGATCTCCATCGCCGCGTCGGCGAGGAGTGGCTGTGGTTTTCGCGTGCGCGCCTGAATGATGGGGAGCTTGCTACGATCATCCACGCGCCAGGTGTCGAGGTGTATGCCCTCGTCGTGGACGGTCGCGACGAAGGCCTGCTGGAACTGGATTTTCGCGAGGCCGGCCAGTGCGAGCTGGTCTATTTCGGTGTCACCGCTGGATTGATCGGGACGGGCGCCGCCCGCTTCCTGATGAACCGCGCGCTGGAGCTCGCATGGTCACGCGATCTGCGCCGCGTCTGGGTGCACACCTGCACCTTCGACCATCCCTCGGCCGTGGCGTTCTACCAGCGCTCCGGCTTCCGCCCGTTCCGCCGCCAGATCGAAATTGCGGACGATCCGCGCCTCGACGGCACGGCGCCGCGCGACGTGGCGAGGCATGTGCCGATTATCGAGTAGTGCACGGCTGCATCCTCACCGTCATTGCGAGCGCAGCGAAGCAATCCAGGCTGTCTCTGCGGAAAGATGCCGGATTGCTTCGCTGCGCTCGCAATGACGGAGTGTGTCGCAGCCGTCGTCGCTCCTCGACGCGACGGCATCGTAGCCCGGATGGCGCGCAGCGCGATCCGTGACCCCAAAGGCGACATCACCCCTCCGGCACGCCAGCGAGGCGCCAGCCTTCACACAAGCGCTGCAGCCCGGCAAGGTAAATTGGATTGTCGCTTTGTTGAGCTGCGAGCAAGCGACGAATGGTGAAACCTGAGTTGAGCGCAAGTCCCGTTCTCGCAGCAGTTCGCGCCTCATCGAGCGCGCCGGTCAAGGCCAAGGCAGCGGCGAGCGATATATGAGCGAGATGAAAGTTACGGTTCGCCTCGGTGCTTCGTCGCAGCCAACTGACGGCTTCGACGTCTGAACCAAGCAGCAGCTTGGCCACGCCCGCAAAACACGCCCACTGGTAGGCGAAAACGTCGCGAGGAGAGAGCCGTAAAGCTTCGAGTATATGGCCTTCGGTCTCGGTAGCGCAACCTATGTAGGATTTTGCGAAACCAAGGGCAGCATGAGCGTGGACCAAATTCGGAGCCAGCGCCAACGCATGTTCGAACTCACGGATGCCTTGGGCGGCCCGGTTCGTAAAGGTCTGGACCCAACCCCGAGCCATGTGGGCTGAGGCACTGTTCGGCCTGATCGACAATACCTTGTTCACCATCGCCTCGGCCGCCGCGAGCCGCGTGGGCCCATCATCCGTCGTAAAGCTACCTCCAACTACCGTATCAACATTTGCCATGCCAATCATTGCTTCGACGTTGCCGGGATCGAACTCCAGCGAGCGTTCGAAGAAGCCCCGCGCTTGCGTCACGCATTCAAGGCTAATCCCCTTCATCAACCAGGCCCGGCCCTGGAAGCACAAGTCGATCGCATCGGGATGCAGCGTACGCTCGGCTCGTCGCGCCTCAGCCTCGACGAGTTGGGCGCCTAATGTATTGGCGAGCCTCGATACGATTTCGTCCTGCATGTCGAACAGGTCGACGACAGACTTCTCGAAGCGCTCGGCCCAAAGATGCTGGCCGCTAATAGCATCGATCAACTGCACGTTCATCCGAAGCCGCTTGCCGCTGCGTTGCACTGAACCTTCGAGCACGTAGCGAACGTTTAGTTCGCGGCCGACTTGCCGTACATCGACGGCTCTACCCTTGTATGAGACGGCGCTGTTCCGTGCGATTACAAATGAACCAGCGATGCGCGACAAGTCCGTGGTCAAACTCTCGGTTACGCCATCCACGAAATAGTCCTGCTCACGATCACCGCTCAGGTTCGTGAAGGGTAGCACGACGATGGATAGGCGCGGCGGCGTGTCGCCGGTTCGCTCGACTGTGCCCACCGTCTCATTCGCGAGCCTCCGGGCTTCCTGCACTGCACCCACGAAGCGGAAGCCTTTGCGCGGCAATGTCTTGATCAAGTGCTGTTTCTCACCCGTGTCGCCGATTGCGCTCCGGGCGGCATTCAGCCGGGTCGTCAGCGCAGCATCTGAAATGATGCGACCCTTCCAAACGGCGTTGATGAGGTCGTCCTTGCTGACGACGCGCTCTCTGTTTCGGATCAGGTATTCAAGCAGATCGAACACTTGGGGGGCGACAACGACCACGTCCGTTGCGCGCTGCAGTTCGCGCCTGTCGGTATCCAATTCGTAATCCTCAAAAAGAAACCGCAAGCTGCATTCCCTCTCAGGGGCCACCTCTGCAACCCCAAGAATAAGCTGCCAGTGAGGAAAATGTAAGCGAGCTGTTAAGCGCGCCAAGGGGATGTGAAAAGGGATGTGAAGCCGCCATCGCGTGACGCCCGACTCAGGTCCGCGATGCGGAGAAAGGCGGACGCTGGTATTAGGCCCGAAGCGAGACCGCGTCAGCGCGGGACGCAGACCTGCATGTGGCCGGTGGCGGCGTTGCAGCGGTTCTTGCCATAGTCGAAGGGGCCGAGCAGGTTTCGCTGCCGGTGCGTTGGCGCGGATGCCTGGTCTCAAGTGTATAGCGGAAGCTCCGTCCTCGGCCGACGATTGCCCGCATTCGACCCTAAGCGGACTTTCGATCTGGCAGCAGCCGCGCTCTATTTTTGCCGTTCAATCAATTGTAGAGTGCACCACTATTTGAGAGCGAGGGCATGATGAAGGCAACCTTTCCTTCGACCATGATCCTGGCACTATCGACGAGCGCCGGCATAGCTCAGCAACCTGCGCAGTGCCGAAGCTTTGAGACGAAAATTGCTCTTCAGATGACCAAGGAGTGTTGCTCAAGCCAGATCGACCTTTGCACAGTCGGAACTGTTGTGAGCAACGAGCCAGCTCTAAGGTCGCGCCGAGCTGTGCGTGAACGACTAATGGGGCGGGTCGCTTCTCTCATTTCAGGTGGTCGAAACGCGGCTAATTGGAAGCGAATGACCCACTGCGGGCATACGCCGTCGTATTGCTTGGCGACGCAAGATTTTGCAGCCACAGTGAGCGCGACGATCATAGAGATGTGATACTCTGTGCCCGGTCGTCCTCAGACTGCAATGAGGATCGAATGAAGCGGCGGGAGTTCATAGCGGCTGCTGTGTTGCTCGTTTCGCCTCAGCGTTTGTGGGCGCAGAGGAAGCCTCGGCGCATCGGCTTTCTTGCTATAGGTGATGGGAGCGGGCAGGCCCTTAATCAAGCCGAGCGTTCATTTCTTGATGGGCTGCGACACCACGGCTGGGTAGATGGAAACCTGATTACCGAATCCCGCTTTTCTCATCCACCCGATCAACTGCCAGCTTCAGTCGCCGACCTGATCGCTCTCAATCCCGATGTGCTAATCGCTGCGGGACCTCAAGCGGCCCTGGCCCTGAAATCGGCAACTGCCACCATTCCGATTGTATTCGTGGCTGTGGCTGATCCCGTCCGCCTTGGCCTCGTGCAAAGTCTATCGCGACCGGGTGGCAACATAACGGGTATTACGACCAACGTACCTGAAGATTTCTTCGGAAAACGTGTCGAAATCCTTCGCGAACTCGTTCCGGGCGCCTCGAAAATCGCGATCTTGGTCAATCCAAAGAATCCAATGCTCTACTTGGTGGAAGAGACACGCAACAAGGCGCGGAAACTTGGCATAGTGCTGCTGACAGTTGAAGCGGCCACGGCCGAGGACCTGGACATCGCCTTTGCATCGGCTTCTGCCCAAAACGCCGATGCGATAATTGATTTCGGTGATCCGCTCACCTATGTCGAGGCTCCGCGAATAATTGCACTCGCGGCGAAGCATCGTCTGCCTGCAAACTACTTGTTTCGAGTCTACGCCAATGGCGGATTGTCGGTGTACGGCGCGGATACAGCCGATCTATTCCGCCGTGCAGGCAGTTTCGTCGATAGGATACTCAAAGGCACCAAGCCTGCCGACCTGCCGGTAGAGCGGCCGACGAAATTCGAGCTCATCATCAACATGAAGACCGCCAAGGCGCTCGGCCTCACCGTGCAGCCCTCACTACTCGTCCGCGCTGATGAGGTGATCGAATAGAGGTGCTGATTTTCTGCGGTGCATGAGTCAGGTCATGACCCAAAGCGGGCATGATGGCCCGTCGATCAATGCTACGCGTGTACTGTATCTACTGGAGTCAAAATCGGCATCTCGCAAAGGGTCGATAGCCAGTTGCGTTCGTCCTCAACTCGACGGACGGGTGAATGGAGTCCGATATTTCAACGACTCGCCGACGAAACGGCATTAAGCGCCAAGCGCCGATTCGCGAAGGATTAAGTGGGGCGCAATGCGAGCGATCTCCAACATGCGGCATTTCGGTAAACATCAAGCCCGCCTCCTGAGCACATTCCGCCATCCATCGCAGAGAGATTTCCGCGGCGCGCGAATCAGCACAGCCGCCGCCAACATCGGAATGATGGCCGGCGAACCACCTCTCCTCAACCCGCTGACGCCAATCCTCCGACTGCAGGTAACGCCATGGTTCGAAATTAATCCGGCATTCATCGAGCGCGAGAGCGTGGGCTATCTGGACAACAAACCATGGCGCAACATGATCATGGAAACCGATGTGCCGCCCCATAGCGCGCTCTAGAATCATCCTGGACAATGCCAAGAATGGCCCATAGCGGATCACGGTATCAAAAACGCCAAGAAATCTGATCGGCACGGGCCGATGGCAATTCGTCGATACAAATAGGGATTCTTCATTATCAATGGAGCGTGCAAATCGTCGCATACCTAGCGAGAACGCACGATCAAACAAATTGAGGCGGTCGGCTTTCAAGAGGCCAATAAGCGCCATTACTCCTGTGATCTGCCGCACCGCGAAGGCTCCGCGGCTGAAACCGATTAGTGCGATCTGGTCGCCCTCTCTATAGTTCTCACAGAGGATGCGGTATCCGTCGCGAACGCGGCCGTGTATTCCAGCGCCCCAAACCCCACCAACAAACCGGTCAACGAGACTGTCCGTTCCAACTCCGCGCAAGTAGAAGACGAGTTGTTGCTTGCCGTCATTGACCAACAATTCGCTAATACGTTGCACATTGGTCGGGTGGACAAAGAACCTAGTCTCCTCTGCGCGCGAGTTCCAAGTACCGTCGATACACAGTATGAGCCTGCGTGCCATGGGAGCCAACGCAACTAGAGCATCAGGTACACTTTCTAAACATCCCAAAGGTTGTTCTATCGGTCAAGCAACTCTGCCACGTCTTCGCTGCGTTCAGCACACGTGTTCGCGCATCGTCGAGGTTTCGGAACGCTTCGAAATCTCTTCCGATTGGCAGATCTCTTCGTCAGGTGCTGGCCCAACTCGGACCTTTGATTAGGTCCGCTATTGCGCCGCAATCAGGAGCACAGCGGACCATAGGAGCGCTGACCGCGGCGCGCGGCCTCGTCATCCATTCGGCGCTTGCCGGTGAAAAGCTGGCAGGCGATATTCTCCATCTCAATGCAACTGCAATCACGACCGGTTCTCTGGTCAAGCTCCGTGATGACGAAGGCTCACCATGTTCCTGATCGGCCAATACGACTCCCCCTTCGTTCGCCGCGTCGCGATTGCGCTCCGGCTTTACGGGTTCGCCTTCGAGCACAAGCCTTGGTCGACCTTCGGCGATGCCGACAAGATCGCGCCGTACAATCCACTGCGGCGCGTGCCGACGCTGGTGTGTGATGATGGCGAGGCACTGATCGAGAGCACGATCATTCTCGATTATCTCGACGAGCTCGTCGGGCCGGAGAAGGCGATGCTGCCGCGCGGCGGCGCCGAGCGGCGAAAGCACCTGCGGATCTGCGCACTCGCCACCGGCCTCGGCGACAAGGCGGTCAGCCTGCTCTATGAGCGCGTGCTGCGGAAGGAGCAGCTTGCGCTGTGGGTCGAGCGCTGCCAGGCGCAGATCGGCGATGTGCTCGGCGTGCTGGAGGCCGAACGCGCGAGGGTGACGACGCCGTATTGGCTGGGCGGCCGGATCGGCCACGCCGACATTGCGGTTGCCTGCGTCGTCCGCTTCACCCGCGAAGCGCATCCGCTTCTGTTCGAGTCGTCGCGCTATCCGGCGCTGTCGGCCCACGCCGAGCGCTGCGAGGCGCTGGCGCCGTTCGGGGAGATCTTGCAGCCGCTGGCCCCGCCGAAGGGGTGAGCGCGCGGCGTCCTATCGCCTGTTGCAGGGCTTGATCTCGCCCGTCGCGGTCTTCAGCACGATCGGATTGGGTGACAGCCTGATGCCAAAGAACAATTGAGAGCCGGACACCTTGTCGTCCGATCCCTGGTGGGCGTCCAGCTCGAGCTTCGCCGCGATCTCGGATGTCAGCTTGGCCCGCTCCTCCATCGAAATCGTGTTGTGATATTTGATCTCGTAGACGACGTCGGCTTCCAGCACGGAGCGCGTCTGGCAGACCACGCCGCCGCTCGAAATGTTCATGGCGATCGCGTCCTCGCATTCGGCCTTCAGCAAGGCATTGCGGGTCGATATCAGCGACTCGTCGGAGATCAGGAGGATGTTGGCGTTCTCGAGCTTGAGGTGAATTGAATCAACTTGCTGCATTCCGGCGACCGCCGACAGCTTGTCCCTGACCTGTGCGGACACGTCGAGGTTCTTCTCGAGCGACTGCTTCAGGTCCCGGTCCATGGTTGGTGATTTCCGGATCTTGTCGGCCAGCAGCGTGGGGTCGATATCGCAGGTCGGATGCAACTCCAGTCGGCCATTGCTCAGATATTCGATCGTGTTGATGGTGCCGGGACCGCCGAACGTGCTCGGCGGTACCACCTCGAAATATCCGGTCTCGGAGAGGATGGCCGTGATCGTGTGTTTCTTTCGCGGGAATCCGACCCAGGCTGCAACCATCACCAGGCCGATCGCGACAAAGACGAGGCTACCAAGCCAGAGCCATTTGCGACTTGCTACTTTCGCGGGCAGCACAACTGGTTTCGTTCGCCGCATGGCACGTAGCCTTTCGGACAGTCAGCCGCGGCAATCGTGGGCAGCACGACAAGGGCGATCGCGGCGACGAACAGTGCAATGAACTGCGTCATATGTTCGATCCCAAGCAAACCATCGGTTTGAAGGTAGTAGGCCGATAGATTATCGAATCAGGGTTGAGCGGACAAGTGAACGAGTTCACACCGCCCGGTTCCGGCGAGAGAAAAGCCGTCGAGGCGAGTATCAGACGGGCGCGGTGGGCGATGATGGAATATTACCGGTGTTTTGCCCGACGGAGCAAGTCGTTTCGGTAAGACCGAAATTCCTCAAGCCTTTCAACCCCAGCTCTACTGTGCATGGGGTTGTTTTTCACGTTTTTAGTCGTGGGAAGCGAAAGCGGGCTGGGAAGCGAAGGCGGGCCTACCCCGCCCCCGCGCGCTTCTTCTGCCAGACGAGATGCACCGCGCAGGTGCAGCCGGGCGGATGCGAGGCGAGGTCCTTTGACGTCTCGTCGTTCGCCGGCGTCGCCGCGAAAGCCTTGTCGGTCTGCTGCGACGGGATGTAGTTCAAGACCGGCGCGAGCCAGCGCTCGGTCTCGGCCACCGTCATGCCCTTGCGTGCGGCATAGTCCTCGACCTGGTCGCGCTCGATCTTGCCGACGCCGAAATAATAGCTCTCGGGGTTCGCGAAATAGAGCCCGGACACGGAAGAGCCCGGCCACATTGCAAAGCTCTCGGTCAGCTTCACGCCGGCAGTCGCTTCCGCGTCGAGCAGCTCGAACAGCGTCGCCTTCTCGGTGTGATCGGGCTGCGCGGGATAGCCGGGGGCGGGGCGGATGCCCTGGTACTTCTCCAGGATCAGGTCCTCGCTGGAGAGCGCCTCGTCCGGTGCATAAGCCCAGAACTCGCGGCGCACGCGGGCATGCATGCGTTCCGCAAAGGCCTCGGCAAGGCGGTCGGCCAAGGCTTTGCACAGGATCGAGGAGTAGTCGTCATTGGCCATCTTGAAGCGGTCGGCGACCACGTCCTCGCCGATGCCGGCCGTGACCACGAAGCCGCCGACATAGTCGGGCACGCCGCTACCTGCCGGCGCGACGAAGTCGGCGAGCGCGGCGTTGAACCGGCCCTCGCGCTTCTCGAGCTGCTGGCGCAGCGTGTGCAGCGTCGCGATCTGCCTGGTCCGGCTTTCGTCGGCATAGAGCACGATGTCGTCGCCTTCCGCGTTCGCCGGCCAGAAGCCGACCGTCGCACGCGCCCGGAACCATTTTTCCTTGACGATCAGGTCGAGCATTTTGCGCGCATCGTCATAGAGCGAGCGCGCGACCTCGCCGACCTTGGAATCGTCGAGGATGGCGGGGAAGCGGCCGGCGAGCTCCCAGGTCTGGAAGAACGGCGTCCAGTCGATATAGGGCACGAGCTCGGCGAGATCGTAATCGTCGAAGCTGCGGATGCCGAGGAAGGTCGGCTTCACCGGCTTGTTCGCGGCAAAATCGACCGGCACGCGGTTGGCGCGCGCGGCCGCGAGCTTCAGGCGCTTCTTGTCGGCCTGCGCGCGCAGGTGCGCATCCGAGATTTTTGCGTATTCGGCGCGCACCTCGGCGGCGTAGGCCTCGCGCTTCTCAGGGCTCAGCAGCGAGGAGGCGACGCCGACGGCGCGGCTGGCGTCGTTCACATGCACGACGGGACCGGCGCGATAGCTCGGGTCGATCTTGACCGCCGTGTGCACGCGGCTCGTGGTGGCGCCACCGATCAAGAGCGGCAGCTTCAAGCCTTCGCGCTGCAATTCGCCGGCGAAGAACGCCATCTCGTCGAGCGAGGGCGTGATCAGGCCTGACAGCCCGACGATGTCGGCCTTCTCCGCCTTCACCGTCTCGACGATCTTGGCCGCCGGCACCATCACGCCGAGGTCGATGACCTCGAAATTATTGCACTGGAGCACGATGCCGACGATGTTCTTGCCGATGTCGTGGACGTCGCCCTTGACGGTCGCGAGCACGATCTTGCCGGCAGACGAGGAGCCTTCGGTACCGATGCCGTTGGCGAGGTTGCGCGCCTTCTCTTCCTCCATGAACGGCATCAGCCACGCCACCGCCTGCTTCATCACGCGCGCGGACTTCACCACCTGCGGCAGGAACATCTTGCCGTCGCCGAAGAGGTCGCCGACCACGTTCATGCCGGCCATCAGCGGACCCTCGATCACGTCGAGCGGACGCTTGGATGCCTTGCGGGCCTCCTCGGTGTCCACGTCGATGAACTCGGTGATCCCATGCACCAGCGAATGCGACAGCCGCTTTTCCACCGGCCATTCGCGCCAGGCGAGGTCGGCTTCCTTGGTCTGGGTCTTGTTGCCGCGGAATTTCTCCGCAAGCGCCAGCAGGCGCTCGGACGCGCCGGGGTCGCGATTGAGGATGACGTCCTCGCACACCTGGCGCAGCTCGGCATCGATGTCGTCATAGACGATCATCTGTCCGGCATTGACGATGCCCATGTCCATGCCCGCCTTGATGGCGTGATACAGGAACACCGAGTGCATGGCCTCGCGCACCGGCTCGTTGCCGCGGAACGAGAACGACAGGTTCGAGACGCCGCCCGAGATGTGCGCGCCCGGCAGGTTCTGGCGGATCCAGCGCGTCGCCTCGATGAAGTCGACGCCGTAATTGTTGTGCTCCTCGATGCCGGTCGCGATCGCGAAGATGTTCGGATCGAAGATGATGTCCTCAGGCGGGAAACCGACACGGTCCACCAGGATGTCGTAGGCGCGCTTGCAGATCTCGGTCTTGCGCGCGAACGTGTCGGCCTGGCCGACCTCGTCGAACGCCATCACCACCACGGCCGCGCCATGGCGGCGGGCGATCTTGGCCTCGTGAATGAACTTCTCCTCGCCTTCCTTCATCGAGATCGAATTGACGACCGGCTTGCCCTGCACGCATTTCAGGCCGGACTCGATCACCGAGAATTTCGAGGAGTCGACCATCACGGGGACGCGGGCGATGTCGGGCTCGGCGGCGACGAGGTTGAGGAAGGTCACCATCGCGGCTTCCGAATCCAGAAGCCCTTCGTCCATGTTGACGTCGATGATCTGCGCACCGTTCTCGACCTGGTCGCGGGCGACCTGCAGCGCGGCGGTGTAGTCGCCGGCGGTGATCAGCTTGCGGAAGCGGGCGGAGCCGGTGACGTTGGTGCGCTCGCCGACGTTCACAAACGGGATCGCGTCCGTCAGGATGAACGGCTCGAGGCCGGAGAGCCTTAAGCGCGGTTCGATTTCCGGTACGATGCGCGGCTTGTGCGGGGCGACGGCCGCCGCAATCGCCGCGATATGGTCCGGCGTGGTGCCGCAGCAGCCGCCGACGATGTTGACGAGGCCATCGCGCGCGAATTCGCCGACCAGGCGCGCCATGTATTCCGGGGTCTCGTCGTACTGGCCGAATTCGTTGGGCAGGCCGGCGTTCGGATAGGCGCACACCAGCGTGTCGGCGACGCGGCCGATGTCGGCGATGTGGGCGCGCAGATCTTCCGCGCCGAGCGCGCAGTTGAAGCCGATGGTCACGGGTTTTGCGTGTCGCACCGAATTCCAGAACGCTTCCGGCATCTGGCCCGACAGCAGGCGGCCGGATTTGTCGGTGATGGTGCCCGACACCATCACGGGCACGTCGATGCCGCGCGCTTCGGTGATCTCGGCGATCGCATAGAGCGCCGCCTTGGCGTTCAGCGTGTCGAAGATGGTCTCGACCAGCAGCAGATCGACACCGCCGTCGAGCATGCCGTTGATCTGCTCGCCATAGGATTTGCGCAGGTCGTCGAAGGTGACGGCCCGGTAGCCGGGATTGGACACGTCGGGCGAGATCGAGGCGGTGCGGTTGGTCGGGCCGATGGCACCGGCGACGAAGCGCGGCTTGCCGTCCTCGGCCTCGACGCGACGAGCGGCATTGCCGGCGAGGCGGGCGCCTTCGCGCGCCATCTCGTAGACGATGTCGGTGAGGTCGTAATCGGCCTGCGCGATCGACGTCGTCGAGAAGGTGTTGGTCGCGACGATGTCGGCGCCGGCGCGCAAATAGGCGGCGTGGATGTCCTCGATCGCCTGCGGCTGGGTCAGGATCAACAGGTCGTTGTTGCCGCGCAGATCGCGATGAAAATCCTTGAAGCGCTCGCCGCGGAAGGCGGCCTCGTCGAACTGCAGGTTCTGGATCATCGTGCCCATGGCGCCGTCGAGCACGAGGATGCGCTCGCGCGCGGCATTGAGCAGGGCAGTTCGCTTGGGAGAGGTGGATACGGTCATTGACTTCTTACGCCGCCTTCTGCGCGCTCTTGGCGCGGATGCCGAGCAAATGGCTGATCGCGAACACGAGATCGGCGCGGTTCATGGTGTAGAAATGGAAGGTGTCGACGCCGCGCTTCGCCAGCTTCTGCACCTGGCCGGCGGCAACCGTCGCGGCCACCAGCTTGCGGGTCTCGGCGTCGTCGTCGAGGCCGTCGAATTTCTCCGCCAGCCAGTCCGGCACGGTCGTGCCGGCGCGGGTGACGAAATTGCGGGCCTGCTTGAAATTGTGCATCGGCATGATGCCGGGCACGATCGGGATGTCGATGCCTCGGGCACGGACGCGGTCGAGATAGCGGAAGTAGAGGTCGTTATCGAAGAACACCTGGGTGATCGCGCGCGTCGCGCCCGCATCGACCTTGGCCTTCAGCGTGTCGATATCGGCGTCGAAGTCGCGCGCTTCAGGGTGCTTCTCGGGATAGGCGGACACGGACACTTCGATGTCGCCGTGCCGCTTCTTGATGCCCGCAACGAGGTCGGCTGAGCTCTGGTAGCCGTCGGGATGGCTGGAATAGGGCGTGCCGATGCCGCCGGCGGGATCGCCGCGCAGGCCGACGATGTGGCGGACGCCGACCTCGTGATAGCGGTCGACGATCTCGTCGATCTCCCCGCGCGAGGCGCCGACGCAGGTCAAATGCGCGGCCGGCAGCAGCGCAGTCTCCTTCAGGATGCGGGTGATGGTCGAATGGGTGCGCTCGCGGGTCGAGCCGCCGGCCCCATAGGTCACGGACACGAATTTCGGGTCGAGCGGGGCGAGCCGGTTGATGGTCTCCCAGAGATTGCGCTCCATCTCTTCCGTCTTTGGCGGAAAGAACTCGAAGGAGATCGCGGGCCGCTTCGAGGAGAGGTGCCCGTTTTGGAGGTGCCCGTCTTGCCCTTCGGCCCGGGCAGGCGTCGTCAGATCGGTCATGGCACCACTCACTCCAAGGGCTCGTCCGGCTTTCGGCGGCCGGCAGTCGGGTCTCGATTGGATGTGGGCAAGATAAGCCAAAGCGGTCGCACTCGACAGCCCATCGAGGATGGGAAGTAGCCCACTTTTACCTGGAACGGTGGAAATATTGCACAGGTAAGAAGGACGGTGGGAAGTGTGTACTTATGACAAAATACAAGATAAATCAATTAATTGTAACGGTTTTGGCGGCGGGCGGAAGTAAATAGGGGTGTGGGCAATGTGAGGATGATGTGGCTACGACAAATATTGTCCCATCGCCATAACCGGTCTTGCCGTGCGGGCTCGCTGTCTGCACACGCCAGACCTGCGCAGTCTGCCCATTGCCGCCTCGCCGGCCTTCACTACCTTAGCGCGCCATGATCCCGCTCTCAGTCCTCGACCTCTCCGTCGTCACCACAGGTACAAAACCCGCCGCGGCGCTGCGCAACAGCATCGATCTGGCGCGCCATGTCGATGGGCTTGGCTATGTCCGCTACTGGCTCGCCGAGCATCACAACCTCGCCTCGGTGGCGAGCCCGGCGCCCGACGTGATGATCGGGCAGATCGCGGCAGTGACGAAGCACATCCGCGTCGGCTCCGGCGGGGTGATGCTGCCCAACCACGCCCCGCTCGTGGTGGCCGAGCGCTTCAAGATGCTGGAAGCCCTGTTTCCCGGCCGCATCGATCTCGGTCTCGGCCGCGCCCCCGGCACCGACGGCGCCACCGCCTACGCACTGCGCAGCCGGCTGGATCGCCGCGAGGGCGACGACTTCCTGGAGCGGCTGCACGAACTGATTCTGTGGGAGACCCGCGAATTTCCCGCAGGGCATCCCTACAACAACGTCGTCGCGATGCCCGACGACACCAAGCTGCCGCCGATCTGGCTGCTCGGCTCCAGCGATTATTCCTCAGAGCTCGCCGCGCAGGTCGGCATGGGCTTCGCCTTCGCCCATCATTTCGCATCCCATGACGCGATCGATGCGATGGTGCATTACCGCAACCGTTTCCAGCCCTCGGCATGGAGCGCGAGCCCGCACGCGATCCTCGCCGTCGCCGTCATCACGGCCGACACGGATGAGGAGGCCCAAAAACTCGCCGCCTCGTTCGATCTCAACCGCCTGCGCCGCGACCGCGGGCAATATCTGCCGCTGCCGAGTGTCGAGGAGGCGCTGGCCTATCCCTATACGGACGCCGAGCGCATTTCGATCTCGCGCAACCGTTCGCGCCTCTTCGTCGGCAATCCGGCGACAGTGCAGAAGAAGCTGCAGCCGTTGATCGATGCGAGCAAGCCGGACGAGCTGATGGTGATTACGGCCGTGTACGATCACGACGCACGGAAGAAATCGTATTCGCTGCTGGCGGAGGCGTTCGGGCTGAAAGCGGCCGCGGCGTAGCTTACCCTCCAGGGGAGGGTAGCCAATCAATCCTGCTGCGTCTCGCTGAACGTCGCGCGGAACGGGTGCCCCGGATACACGCCGACGATGCGGAATTCGCGCGAGAAGAATTTCAGCTCCTCGATCGCGAACGCCAGCCCCTTGTCTTCGGGATGGCCGTCGACGTCGGCATAAAACTGCGTGGCGAAGAAATTGCCGTCGACCATGTAGCTTTCGAGCTTAGTCATGTTGACGCCGTTGGTGGCAAAGCCGCCGAGCGCCTTGTAGAGCGCGGCGGGCAAGTTGCGCACGCGAAATACAAAAGTCGTGACCAGCGGCCCCGAGCCCTGCGCCGCCCATTTCGGCTCGCGCGCCAGCACCACGAAGCGCGTGGTGTTGTGCGCCTCGTCCTCGATGTCCTCGGCCAGGATGTCGAGGCCGTAGATCTTTGCCGCAAGCCGCGAGGCGATCGCGGCAACGGCCTTGTCGTTGCGCTCGGAAATGTCGCGGGCGCTGCCGGCGGTGTCGGCGTGTACGATCGGCTTGATGCCGAGCTTGCGGATGATGCGCCGGCACTGGCCGAGCGCATGCACGTGGCTCTCGACGCTCTTGATGTCCTCGAGCTTCGTCCCCTTCACCGCCATCAGCTGATGGCGGACCGGCAGAAACCATTCGCCGATGATGAAGAGGCCGGAGGCGGGGAGCAGGTGATGGATGTCGGCGACGCGGCCCGCGACCGAATTCTCGATCGGGATCATGCCGAGATCGGCCTCGCCCGACGAGATCGCCGACAGCGCGTCCTCGAAGGTGGCGCAGGGCATCGGCTCGGCGTCGGGATAGGCCTCGACGATGGCGATGTGGGAGTTGGCCCCAGGCTCGCCCTGGAATGCGATTTTCAGCTTGCTCATGATCGGCCTTGTAACAGCGGCTCAGGATTTGGAAAGGATGCTGCGGGCGGTCTCCAGGTCCGCCGGCGTGTCGACCCCGCGGGGCACGGTGTCGACGATGGTGAAGTCGATCCGCATCCCGGCCTCCAGCGCCCGGAGCTGCTCGAGCTTCTCCTGCAACTCCAGCGGGGATGGCGGCAGGGAGACGTAGCGCTCCAGCGCGGCGCGGCGATAGGCGTAGAGGCCGATATGGTGGTAGCGCGGTCCGTCGCCGGTCGGAGCGGTCGCGCGGGTGAAATAAAGTGCGCGCATGCGTTTCCCGCCCAGCGAGGTTCCGATCGCCTTTACGACGCTCGGCGCGAGGTCCTCCTCCTCGGTATGGATCTGCGAGGCCAGCGTTGCGATGTCCACGGCCGGATCCTGCAGCGGCGGCAGCACCTCGCGGATGTTGTCGATCGTGATGGTCGGGAAATCGCCCTGGAGATTGACCACGATCTCGGCCTTGCCCGAGGGATCGAGCTTCTGCATCGCCTCGTGGATGCGGTCCGAGCCAGAGGGGTGCTCCGGGCGGGTCATCACGGCTTCGCCGCCATGGGCGGTGACCACGGAGGCGATCTCGTCCGTATCGGTTGCGACCGCGACCCGGCCGATGCCGGCGGCCTCTGCCCGCCGCATCACATGTACGATCATCGGCAGGCCCGCGATGTCGGCGAGCGGCTTGCCGGGCAGGCGGGTGGCGGCCATGCGGGCGGGGATCAGCACCAGGATGCGGGGATCGATCATCGGGTCAAGGGCCTGGAAACGAGAGGTTTTCCGCGTCGAGAAATGGGGTGGGGACGGGCTGAAAGCCGGGTCGCTTATACGGGTTGCCAGACCCCGGGCAAACCGATATCTCAATGGCAAAACTCGGGGAAACAACAAGGAACGTTTGATTCTCCCGAGGCTCGTCCTGGCGGCCGCGCGGCCGCTATTTCCTTACTGTGGTGTGGGGCCTGGCCGGAAATGGACTCTTTCGAACTCAATAAGATTCTCGGTGCCGTGTTGGGCACCTGTCTCATCCTGCTGGTGACGAGCTTCACCGCCCAGGCGCTGTTCACGCCGAAGCCGCTCGAGAAGCCGGGTTTCGAAATTGTCGTGAAGGAAGACGCCGGCCACGGCAAGGAAGGCGGCGCCGCTGCCGCTGCCTCCGAGCCGATCGAAAAGCTGCTCCAGACCGCCTCCGTCGAGAAGGGCGCGGCGGCCGCCAAGAAGTGCGGCGCCTGCCACACCTTCGAGAAGGGCGGCCCGAATCGCGTCGGTCCGAACCTCTATGGCGTCGTCGGCGAAGCCAGGGGCGAGGGCCGCAACGGCTTCAACTTCTCGGCCGCCATGAAGGCCAAGGGCGGCACCTGGTCGTTCGACGACCTCAACAAGTTCATTGCGAACCCCAAGGGCTTCATCCCGGGCACCGCGATGGGCTTTGCCGGCATCCCGAAGGACTCCGAGCGCGCCGACGTCATCGCCTATCTGAATTCGCTGTCAGAGCATCCTCAACCGATCCCGACGGCGTCGAAGTAAGGCCGTCAAAAACCGATCTTGGAAAGTGCGGCCAGGCTGAAAAGCCTGGCCGTTTGCTTATCCGGGCCTCGCGGTGAGTTTATCGGGGCGTTTGGCCGCATCCGGCAGGCCGTCCGGGCTTCCAACATGAGGAAAAAGCAACATATTCCGTCGAAACCTCGCCTATATTGAGCACTTAAAGGGGTAACCTCCTTCAAGATCAGGAATGTTGATTTGGCCATTACCCGACGCGATCTCCTGCTCTCCGGCACTGCAGCCGTAGCGCTCCCCGCCCTCGGTTCCGTAGGGGGCCTTCCCGTCATCGGCACGGCCGCGGCGCAATCCGCTGGCGAGTTGCCCTGGCGGCATGCTCTGTCGCTGTTTGGAAAGGTCAAATACCCCGCCGACTTCAAGCGCTTCGACTACGTCAATCCGGAAGCGCCCAAAGGCGGCGTTGCGCGCCAGATTGCCGTCGGCACCTTCGACAATTTCAACATCGTGGTATCGGGAGTGAAGGGGCAGGTCTCCGGAGCCGTCGCGTTCATCTACGAATCGCTGCTGACGCCCGCGCTCGACGAAGTCTCGACCGAATATGGCGCGCTGGCCGAAGCCGTCAGCCACCCGGACGATTTCTCCTTCGTCACCTATCGCTTGCGGCCGCAGGCCAAATGGCATGACGGCAAGCCTGTTACCACCGATGACGTGATCTTCTCGCTGGATTCCTTCAAGAAGCACCACCCGATGTATTCGGCCTACTACAGCCATGTGGTGAAGGCGGAGAAGGTCGGCGAGCGCGAGGTGAAATTCACATTCGACGCGCCGGGTAACCGCGAATTGCCGCAGATCGTCGGACAGCTCACGGTCCTGCCCAAGCACTGGTGGGAGGGAACCGACGCGCAGGGCCGCAAGCGCGATGTTTCGGCGACCACGCTCGAAATGCCGCTAGGCTCCGGCCCCTACAGGGTCAAGGAATTCGTTGCCGGCCGCTCGATCGCGCTGGAGCGCGTCAAGGACTATTGGGGCCGCGATCTCGCCGCCAATGTCGGCCGCAACAATTTCGACGAGCTGCGCTACGAGTATTTCCGCGACGCCACCGTGGCGATCGAGGCCTTCAAGGCCGATCAGGTCGATTGGCGCACCGAGAACAGCGCGAAGAACTGGGCGACGGCCTACGACTTCCCGGCCGTGACCGAAAAGCGGGTGATCCTCGAGGAATTCGCCAATCGCAGCTCGGGCGTCATGCAGGCTTTCGTGCCAAATTTGCGCCGCGCCAAGTTCAGCGATCCCCGCGTGCGCCGTGCGCTCAACTACGCGTTCGACTTCGAGGAGATGAACAAGCAGATCTTCTACGGTCAGTACAAGCGCATCAGCAGCTATTTCGACGGCATCGACGAGCTCATGGCGACCGGATTGCCGCAGGGCAAAGAGCTCGAAATCCTCGAGACCGTTCGCGCCGAAGTCCCGCCCGAAGTCTTCACAACGGCCTACACCAATCCGGTCGGCGGCAGTCCGGAAGCCGTGCGCGACAATCTGCGCGAGGCGCTGCGCCTGTTCAAGGAGGCGGGCTACGAGGTGCGCGATCGCAAGCTGATCGACGTAAAGACCGGTGCCCAGTTCGCTCTCGAATTGCTGAACTCGGATCCGAGCTTCGAGCGGGTTACTCTGTTTTACAAGCCCTCGCTGGAGCGGCTCGGCATTGCCGTCAGCGTCAGGACGGTCGATCCGACGCAATACGAGAACAGGACTCGTGAGTGGGATTTCGACGTCGTCACCAACTCATGGGGCGAGTCGCAGTCGCCGGGCAACGAGCAGCGCGAGTTCTGGTCGTCCAAGACCGCCGATATCCCCGGGTCGCGCAACATTACCGGCATCAAGAATCCGGCGATCGACAAGCTGATCGAGCGGTTGATCTATGCGAGGGATCGCGACGATCTCGTCGCTGCAACCAAAGCGCTCGACCGCGTGCTGCTGTGGAATCACTATGTCGTGCCGCAGTGGACCTACACGAAGGTACGCACCGCGCGCTGGGATCGCTTCGGCCGGCCGACGGAATTGCCCAGATACGGTCAGTCCGGCTTCCCGTTCATCTGGTGGTACGACGCTGACAAGGCGGCGCGGATCGCAAAGAAGTCGTGAAGGATACTCTCCGCATGGCGCAGCTTTCACGCCGGCATGTGCTGGCCCTGGGTGCCGGCGGTGCGCTCAGCGCCGCTCTGTCGCGCGGCGCTGTGGCGTCGGAACTGCCGCCTGAGGTGCATGGCATCTCGGCGTTCGGCGATCTCAAATATCCCGCCGACTTCCGCCACTTCGACTACGTCAATCTCGATGCGCCGAAGGGCGGCACGTTCTCGCTCATTCCCTCGGTGCGGGCCTACAACCAGTCCTATCAGACCTTCAATTCGCTCAACGCCTTCATCCTGAAGGGTGACGGCGCGCAAGGCATGGACATGACGTTTGTGCCACTGATGGTGCGCGCAAACGACGAACCTGATGCAATGTACGGACTTGCCGCCAAATCCGTGCAGATATCACCGGACAGACTGGTCTATCGCTTCACCATGCGGCCGGAGGCGAAATTCCACGACGGCAGCAAGCTCTCCGCGCAAGACGCGGCGTTTTCGTTGATGGCGTTGAAGACCAAGGGACATCCGCTGATCATCCTGCAGATGCGTGACATGGTGACCGCGGAAGCGATCGACGATGCGACGCTCGTTGTGACCTTCGCCAATGGGCGCGCCCGCGACGTGCCGCTTTATGTCGCGAGCCTGCCGATCTTCTCGAAAACGTATTACGCGTCGCGCGCCTTCGACGAAACGTCACTCGATATCCCGCTCGGCTCTGGCCCGTACAAGGTCGGCAAGTTCGAGGTCAACCGCTATATCGAATTTGAGCGCGTCAAGGACTGGTGGGCTGCCGACCTGCCGGCTTGCCGCGGCAGCTACAATTTCGACGTCGTGCGCTATGAATTCTATCGAGATCGCGATGTCGCGTTCGAGGGGTTCACCGGCAAGAACTATCTCTATCGGGAGGAATTCACCTCGCGCATCTGGGCGACGCGCTACGACTTTCCGGCGGTGAAGGACGGGCGCGTCAAGATGGAGGTGGTCCCCGACGACACGCCGTCCGGTGCGCAGGGTTGGTTCATCAACACGCGACGCGACAAGTTCAAAGACCCGCGCGTGCGCGAGGCCTTGATCAATGCCTTCGACTTCGAATGGACCAACAAGACCATCATGTACGGCGCCTATGCCCGCACGGTGTCACCGTTCCAGAACTCGGACCTCATGGCAAGCAATGGGCCTCCGTCGCCGGAAGAGCTGAAGCTGCTGGAGCCGTTTCGCGGCCAGGTGCCCGACGAAGTGTTCGCCTCGCCGTTCACGCCTCCGATCTCGGACGGCTCCGGCCAAGATCGCAGCCTGTTGCGCAAGGCCCAGCAACTGCTGACCGAGGCCGGCATGCCGATCAAGGACGGCAAGCGGGTGCTGCCGAATGGCGACGTCTTCAGGATCGAGTTCCTGCTGGACGAGCCTTCTTTCCAGCCGCACCACGCGCCCTACATCAAGAACCTGGGCACGCTCGGTATCGAAGCGAGCGTGCGTCTCGTCGATGCCGTGCAACACAAGGCGCGCCAGGAAGATTTTGACTTTGACATGACGATCCAGCGTTTCAGCATGTCGGCGACGCCCGGCGACGCCATGCGATCGTTCTTCTCCTCGCAGGTCGCGGCGACCAAGGGCTCGTACAATCTTGCGGGCGTCGCCAGCCCGGCGATCGATGCCATGATCGAGAAGATCATGGCGGCCGACAACCGCGAGGATTTGACCGTCGCCTGCCGCGCCTTCGACCGCCTGTTCCGCGCCGGCCGTTACTGGGTGCCGCAATGGTATAACAAGACGCACCGGCTCGCTTATTGGGACCAATTCGCTCATCCGCAGAAGCTGCCGCGTTACGCCAACGGCGTCGGCGCTCCCGAAATCTGGTGGCATGATAATGCCAAGGCGGCCAAGCTCGAGCAGGCGAAATAATCATGAGCGCCTATATCGCCCGCCGCATCCTCTTGATGATCCCGACGCTGCTCGGGATTCTCTTCGTCTCCTTCGTCGTCGTGCAGTTCGCGCCGGGCGGTCCGGTCGAGCGCGTGATCGCGCAGCTCTCGGGCGCCGACACCGGCGGCAGCTCGCGCATCTCGGGCGGCGGTGATTTCGCTCAGCGCGCGCCCGGTCAGCTGGGCGCTGGTGGCGATGCCATCAATTCGAAATATCGCGGCGCGCAGGGCCTGGACCCCGACTTCATCAAGAAGCTGGAGAAGCAATTCGGCTTCGACAAGCCGGCCCCCGAACGCTTCGCGCTGATGGTGTGGAATTTCGCCCGCTTCGATTTCGGCAACAGCTATTTTCGCGATGTCAGCGTGCTCCAGCTGGTCAAGGAAAAGCTGCCGGTCTCGATCTCGCTTGGCATCTGGCTGACGCTGCTGACTTACCTGATCTCGATTCCGCTCGGCATCCGCAAGGCGGTCCAGGACGGAACGCGCTTCGATACCTGGACGTCCAGCGTACTCGTGCTCGGCTACGCGATTCCCGGCTTCCTGTTCGCGATCCTCCTGATCATCCTGTTCGCCGGGGGCTCGTTCTTCAACTGGTTCCCATTGCGCGGACTGACGTCGGACGGCTGGTCGCAATTTCCCTGGTACTGGAAGATCATCGATTACTTCTGGCATTTGACGCTGCCGCTGATCGCCATGGGGCTCGGTGCGTTCACCACCATGACGTTCCTGACCAAGAACTCGTTCCTGGACGAGATCCGCAAGCAATACGTGATGACTGCGCGCGCGAAGGGCTGCGGCGAAAATCGGGTGCTTTATGGCCACGTCTTCCGCAACGCGATGCTCATCGTCATCGCGGGCTTTCCCAGCACCTTCATTCACGCTTTCTTCTCGGGCTCGCTTCTGATCGAGACCATCTTCTCGCTGGATGGGCTCGGACTGCTCAGTTTCGAGAGCGTTCTCAACCGCGACTATCCCGTGGTGTTCGGCACGCTCTTCATCTTTTCGCTCGTCGGCCTCGTGATCAACCTGATCTCTGACCTCACCTACATGTGGATCGATCCGCGGATCGATTTCGAGGCACGGGAGGTCTGATGACACTGGCCGCCCCGACCCCGATCGAAACCACCGCAAAGTCGCCGCTCGGCGATGCTGTGCCGATCACGCGCAAGCCGTTCGTGCCATCGCCGCTCAACCGGCGGCGCTGGCAGAATTTCAAGGCGAACCGGCGCGGCTACTGGTCGTTCTGGATCTTCATGATCCTGTTCGTGGTGTCGCTGTTTGCCGAACTGATCGCCAATGACCGGCCGTTTCTGATCAAGTACGACGGCCATCTCTACTGGCCGGCCTTCGTCACCTATTCCGAGACGACCTTCGGCGGCGACTTCGAAACGGCGGCCGACTACCGCGATCCCTATTTGCAGAAGCTGATCAAGGACAAGGGCGGCAGCATCGTCTGGCCGCTGATCCGCTACTCCTACGACACCCACAATCTCGACCTGCCGACGCCGGCGCCGTCGCCGCCGACCTGGATGTTGACCGAGGCGCAGTGCAAGCCTGTCGTCGAGAAGAAGGGCCTCAAGAGCTGCCGCGACCTCGAATACAACTGGCTCGGCACCGACGATCAGGGCCGCGACGTGGTTGCGCGCCTGATCTACGGCTTCCGCATCTCGGTGCTGTTCGGCCTGTGCCTGACCATTGTCTCCTCCGTCGTCGGCATCGCCGCCGGCGCGGTGCAGGGCTATTTCGGCGGCTGGGTCGATCTGTTGTTCCAGCGTTTCATCGAGATATGGACTGCGATCCCTTCGCTCTACCTCTTGCTGATCCTCTCGTCGGTGCTCGTGCCCGGATTCTTCGTGCTGCTCGGCATCCTGCTCCTGTTTTCCTGGGTGTCGCTGGTCGGGCTCGTGCGCGCGGAATTCCTGCGCGGGCGCAATTTCGAGTACATCCAGGCCGCGCGGGCCCTCGGGGTGTCGAACGCCGTGATCATGTTCAAGCATCTGCTGCCGAACGCGATGGTCGCGACGATGACGTTCCTTCCGTTCATCGTCTCCTCGTCGGTCATGACGCTCACGGCCCTCGACTTCCTCGGCTTCGGGCTGCCGCCCGGCTCGCCGTCGCTCGGCGAACTGCTGTCGCAGGGCAAGTCCAACGTGCAGGCGCCCTGGCTGGGCTTTTCCGGCTTCTTCTCGGTCGCGATCATGCTGTCGCTCTTGATCTTCATCGGCGAAGCCGTGCGCGATGCCTTCGATCCGCGCAAGACGTTCAAGTGAGGGCGTGATGGACGCGATCAACCAGCCCCTGCTTGCCGTCCGCGACCTCTCGGTGGCCTTCCACCAGGGCGGGGCCACCACGCTTGCGGTCGACAAGGTCTCGTTCCAGATCAAGCGCGGCGAATGCGTCGCGCTGGTCGGCGAGTCCGGTTCCGGCAAGTCTGTCAGCGCGCTCTCGATCCTGAAGCTCCTGCCCTATCCGAACGCCTCGCATCCCTCGGGCAGCATCCGCTTCAAGGGGCGGGAGCTGATCGACCAGTCCGAGCAGCAGATGCGGGAGATTCGCGGCAGCGATATCTCCATCATCTTCCAGGAGCCGATGACCTCGCTCAATCCGCTGCACACGATCGAGGCGCAGATCGGCGAGATCATCCAGCTCCACAATCCGACCAGCAATGCCGAGGCGCGCAAGCGGACGCTGGAACTGCTGACGCAAGTCGGCATCCCCGAGCCCGAAACGCGGCTCAACAGCTATCCCCACCAGCTCTCCGGCGGACAGCGCCAGCGCGTCATGATCGCGATGGCGCTTGCCAACGAACCGGACCTCTTGATCGCGGACGAGCCGACCACGGCGCTCGACGTCACCGTGCAGGCGCAAATCCTGGCGCTGCTCGCAGAGATCCGCTCCCGGCTCGGCATGAGCCTGCTGTTCATCACCCACGATCTCGGCATCGTGCGCCGCATCGCCGACCATGTCTGTGTCATGAAGGGCGGCGAGATCGTCGAGCAGGGGCCGGTCGAGCAGGTCTTCAGGACCCCGAGCCATCCCTATACGCGCGACCTGCTCGCGGCGGAGCCGAAGCCCGATCCGGCGCCGCCACAGCCGAATGCACCGGTGGTGATGTCCGCCGATGATTTGAAGGTCTGGTTTCCGATCAAGCGCGGCTTGATGCGCAAGACGGTCGGCCACATCAAGGCGGTCGACGGCGTCAGCATTGCCGTGCGCAAGGGCGAGACGCTCGGTGTCGTCGGCGAGTCCGGCTCGGGCAAGACCACGCTCGGGCTGGCGCTGATGCGGCTGATCTCCTCGAACGGCCGCATCGTGTTCCTCGGCAAGGACATCCAGGGGCTGCGTTTCAAGGAGATGCGACCGTTCCGGCGCGACATGCAGATCGTGTTCCAGGATCCGTTCGGCTCGCTCAGCCCGCGCATGTCCGTTGCCGACATCGTTGCCGAGGGCCTCACCGTGCATCAGCCAAAACTGTCGCGCGAGGAGCGCGAGGTGCGCGTCGTCAAGGCGCTCGAGGACGTCGGGCTGAACGCTGACACCCGCTATCGCTATCCGCATGAATTCTCCGGCGGCCAGCGCCAGCGCATCAGTATTGCGCGGGCGGTGGTGCTGGAGCCGGATTTCGTCGTGCTGGACGAGCCGACCAGCGCACTCGACATGCTGATTCAAGCGCAGATGGTCGACCTGTTGCGGGAACTCCAGCGCAGGCGCGATCTCACCTACATGTTCATCTCGCACGATTTGCGCGTCGTCGCCTCGCTCGCCAGCCATCTCATCGTGATGCGCGGCGGCAAGGTGGTCGAGGAGGGACAGGCCGCCGAACTGTTCAAGAGCCCGAAGACGGATTACACGCGCGCGCTGTTCGCGGCGGCGTTCCGGCTGGAGACGGCGGGGAACGGGGCGGTGGCGACCTAGTCTTCAGTGGGTAGAGCGAAGCGAAACCCATCGCATCGCGGCGCATGGTGAGAATGATGGGTTTCGCTATGCTCTACCCGTCCTACCAAGTCGCGCTAGAGCCGCTTGATCGCGACGATTTCGCTGCCCGCCGCCTTGATCCGCGCGATCGCCGGCTCGGTTGCCTCGATCACGGTTGCCATGTGATGCGCGTTGGCATGAACCATGGTGCCGCCATCGCGGACGATGGCGACATGGCCCTTCCAGAAGATCAGATCGCCGCGTTGCAGCTTGCTCCGCTCATGCGGCTCCAGCGCGCGGCCGAGCCCTGCCTGCTGCATGTCGCTGTCGCGCGGGCAGCCGATGCCCGCTGCTGTCAGCGAGACCTGCACGAGGCCGGAGCAGTCGATGCCGAGGCTGCTCTTGCCGCCCCAGAGGTAGGGCGTGCCGACGAAGCGTTCGGCGACCGCGACGAAGTCCGGCTCGCGATGATCGAGCCGGGCGAGATGGGCCTTAGGCAGATATTGTCCGTCGCGCGTCACGGCGAAGCTGCCGTCCTCGCGCACCACCGCGATCTTCGAGCCCAGCGCGAGCGTGCCGGCCGGCGGCAGCTTGATCGAGGGACCGGGGAAGGCGAATGTCCGGAGCGCGCTGACCTGGTGGGTCGGCGCGGCGGCCGGCTTCATCAGGGCTGCGTCGGGGAGCCAGCCGACATAACCATCGCCGCCAAGCTGGCCCCAGGCCCAGCCTTCGCCGTTGCGATCGTAGACCGTGACGCGCTCGCCGCGCAGCGCCTCCGTCATCAGCATCGCGTTCGACGATGGCTGCTCGCGCACCGGCGCGATCGCCTCGAAGACCTCGAATTCCTCGCCCGTGACGAAGCGGTCGGCTTGCACCTTGCCTTCGAGATATTTCGCGGCGAGGTCTCCGCGCGCCGGTGTCAGCCTTGGGTCGTGCCTTGGATCGTGTCCTGGATCATCCATAGCGCTCGCTCAGCAAAGTGTAGATGGCGCGCGCGGCCTGACATTCGCCGCCTTCGGGCCGCGCCGGCTTCGCCGACGGGGTCCAGCCGTAAATATCCACGTGAAGCCAGCTCTTCGCCTGCTCGACGAACCGTTGCAGGAACAGCGCGCAGGTGATCGAGCCGGCAAAGCCGCCCGAAGGCGCGTTGGTGATCGTGGCCGTCTTGGAGTCCAGCCACGCATCGTAAGGTGGCCAGAGCGGCATGCGCCACAACGGGTCGTTCTCCTTCGCCGCGCACCGCGCGACGTCCGCGGCCAGCGTCTCATCATTGGTGTAAAAGGGCGGTAAATCCGGCCCCAGCGCGACGCGCGCCGCGCCGGTCAGCGTTCCCAGATCGATCAGAAGGTCCGGCTTTTCCTCGTCGGCCAGCGCCAGCGCGTCGGCGAGCACGAGCCGGCCCTCCGCGTCGGTGTTGCCGATCTCGACCGTGATGCCCTTGCGCGAGGTGAAGATGTCGAGCGGCCGGAAGGCATTGCTGGAGACGGCATTCTCGACCGCCGGAATCAACACGCGCAGGCGGACCTTGAGCTTCGCATCCATCACCATGCGCGCGAGCGCCAGCACGTTGGCGGCGCCGCCCATGTCCTTCTTCATGATCAGCATGCCGCTCGACGGCTTGAGGTCGAGCCCGCCGGTGTCGAAGCAGACGCCCTTGCCGACCAGCGTCACCTTGGGATGATCAGGATCGCCCCAGCCGATGTCGATCAGCCGCGGCGCGCGGTCCGAGGCCATGCCGACGGCGTGGATCAGTGGAAAATTCATCTTCAGATCCTCACCGATGGTGCAGGCAAAGCTCGCACCGAACTCGGCGGCGAGGTCGTGGGCGGCAGCGGCCAGCTCCTCCGGCCCCATGTCGTTGGACGGCGTGTTGATGAGGTCGCGCGCGAGCATCGTGGCATCCGCCACACGATCGATCTCGGCCGCGTCGACGCCATCGGGCGGTACGAGCCGGGCTGCGGGGCGGTCCGCCTTGCGGTAGCGGGCGAAGCGGTAGCTGCCGAGTGCAAAGGCGAGCGACGCCAGCCGCGCATCGTGCGGTGCGTTGGCAAAGCGATAGATGCCCGGCGGCAGCAGGCCGGGCAGGGCGCCCGGCCGGAACAGGTCGCGTGACCTCGCGCCCTCGTCCTCGAGTCCGAACAGCACTTGCGCGATCGCGCCGTCCGGGGCAGGCAGCGCGAGATAGCTGCCCGGCTTGGCGGCAAAGGCGCTCGCGGTGGCGAACTGGCGCTGCACCGGCGGCAGCGTCTCGGCGATCTGATCCCAGCTCGACTTGGTGACGAAGGTGATCGGGATGGCGGTGGGCGATGTCTCGAAGACAGAAGGCATTGGCGGGTCCGGGTCGTCAGATCAAGCGGGTCATGCGAATAGACGAGACTTCGCAGAGTTTCGCCGCGGCTGCAATCGGCTTCGATGTCACCGTTCAGCGACCCGCTACTCGCCGCAAGGGGCCCATGCTAGGTTCCGGCAACGGCTGCCGGATCGACTGGGAAAAGTGTGCAGGAGATGACCGGCGGCCGAAGACGAGGCCTGCCGGGAGGAAATTGCAATGGAATTTGTGTGGAGTGTGGTCACATTCATCGGCCATGCCGTCGAGGCGATTTTCGGTTATGTCGAGCATCATCACTGGATCTTCGCATTCCTTGCCGGCGGTTACGTCTTCTATCTCCACGACCGCTCCGTCCACGCGCGGTTCGATGCGCTCGACAAGCGCATCGACGAAATCCGCAAGCGGCTTGCCATCGAATACTGATCGGGTGAGCGAAACAATCGCCGGGCAGATCTCGTATCTCATGCTGAGAACTGCCGTTCACGAGAGCGCGGCCGCGGGGCTTTACTAGCGCCGCGGTTGTGGCATTATTGACGAATATTTTAGATTGTGCCGTGCGGCTCTGCTGGCATCGAGCCGCGGCGGGCCGGCTTGATATTCGGCCAAACCTGTTCGTCGAAAGCATTCTTCTCATCGTTTGGGCGGCGCAGCATTCGCAAATGAGCGGCGCAAAATGGATAGAGCGTTTGTTATTGCGCAGATTTCCGACCTTCACCTGGATGGGGCAGGCCGACTGCTGGCGACGACCGAGGCGCTCGGTGCCGCAATCCGCGAGGCGATGGCGGAATTTACGGACGTTCCCGATCGCATTCTGCTGATCACGGGTGATCTCGTGGACGACCCGACGCCGCGCGCGCTGGACGAAGCGCTCGCTGTCATCGCGTCCTTCCGGCAGACAGGACTGTTCACCGACATCCAGGCGCTCGCGGGCAATCACGACGTCAAGCGCCCGAGCCAGCGCGCGGGCCGCCACGACGTCTATGATTATTTGCATCTGCCGCGGAGCTCGAAGAGCGTCTATTACCGCCAGGCCGGCCTCGATCTGGTGCTGCTGGACTCCAACCGCGCGAGCCTCTCAACGCTCGCGAGCGGCAATATCGACGAGAGCGCCTACAGCGCGCTTGTCGCGGGTTCCGCCCGGCTGAGCGTCGAGCTCGCGGGCAGCATGGGATCCGTGGGACGTGCCGACTATGCCGAGCCGGCGGAAAACCTGGTGCGCGTGCTGGCGTTGCATCATCATCCGCTGCCGCAGGCGACCGGCGAAGGAAAGCGGTTTCTCGGCGTGCCCGACGAACCGCTGATGTATCTCGCGGCGCCTGCAACTTTCCTCGAAGCGGCGACGTCGCTCAACGTCAATCTGGTCCTGCACGGACACCGGCATGTCGAGGGGCTCACCCGTTATTCGATCCCGGATCCGCGTGCCACACGGAGCGAGAGCGGCGAAGCCTTCTGGCGTACGATCTACGTGCTCTCCTGTCCGTCCTCGACCGGGCAGGCCGGTGACGATGCCGGCTTCAACATCATTCATTTTGGCGCCTCGTCCCAGGCCGGCCGCGCGGAGCACGAGTTCGCGATCACGCGCTATTCGCGGCCGCGCAACGACGGCACCTTCGGGCTGCTCGACTCGAACCTGCCGGACGGCGTCATCAGGTTGCCGGCAGGACGGGATTTTTCTCGTGATCCCGCGGTCCAGTCGGCCATCGAGATCGCCTCATGTGCGATGTTGAAGCGTGATCAAGTTGCCGCACAGGCTCGCCGGCTGCTGATGCGCCGCGCTTTCTATGCCGGCGCCGAGGTGGACTGGCCGAGCGCGCTCCACGCCTATCTCGTCACCTCATGGGCTTGGGCCGATATCGAGGGCAAGTTCGCAAGATCGGAGCGCAGGGATGACGCCGAGGCGCTGGCCGCGGTGAAGTTGCTGCTGCGCCGCCTGATCGAGCACTGCGCCGACGTGCTCGGCATTGACGATGTTCAGCTCGACGAGCTGCTTGCGAAGCGGCTGGTCAACCGCGACGACTTCCGGCGCGAATGGCCCGGGATGCCGAGCGCGGGCGTCGATGTTGCTCAGGCGCGGCGGCGACTGCAATTGCTGCTGCACGGCCTGAACGAGCCGGTGAAGGTGCTCGGTCTCGATCTGGCCCTCGGTGGCGAGCCGCCGCCGCAGACACCGCCGTGAGGGGCAGCCAGGCTGACGTTAACCCGCTGTTAGGGTTAACAGACTATTGCTGGCACGTTCGGCTCGATCAATCGCTCGTGAGTCAAAAGCGTCATGCGTCAACGGTTCAGTCTTGCCCGGCTTCTCGCGTCCACTTCGCTGGTGGCGGCAGTGGCGATGAGCCTCGGCGGCTGCACGGCCGTGTCGAAACTCTCCGACGTCACCGGCTCTGTCGGGCCGCGGACGGAAGCCGCGACCGCCGATCCCGCGCGCGCCGTCGAGGTCTATGGCGAGCGCTACCGCGCCAATCCCAAGGACGCCGACGCGGCGCTCGGCTACGGCCAGGCCTTGCGCGCCAACGGCCAGCGCGCCCAGGCCGCCGCCGTGCTCGAGCAGGCGACCATCGCCAATCCCGGCAACAAGGCGCTGCTCGCGCAGTATGGCCGCGCGCTCGCAGACAACGGCAATTTTCAGCAGGCCTTTGACGTGCTGTCGAAGGCGCACTCGCCCGACAATCCGGACTGGCGCCTGCTCTCGGTGCAGGGCACCGCGCTCGATCAGATGGGCCGCCACGACGAGGCGCGTTCCTATTATGCGAGCGCGCTGAGGATCGCGCCGGGCGATCCCGGCGTGCTCTCCAATCTCGGCCTGTCCTACATGTTGTCGAAGGACCTGCCGAAGGCCGAAGAGGCGTTGCGGCAGGCCTACGCCTCGCCGCGCGCCAGTACTCGAGCGCGGCAGAATCTCGGCCTCGTCGTCGGTCTCCAGGGCCGCTTCGCCGAAGCCGAGACGATCGTGAAGGCCGACCTGCCGCCGGACCAGGCCGCGGCCAATGTCGCTTACCTGAAGGAAATGCTGAGCCGCAGCGACGCTCCGCGCGGCGCACCGAAGCGGACGCCGGTCGCCTCGCTCAGCCAGCCCGACTGATCAGACCCTGATCTTGCAATCCTGAAGCTGCCGGCGGACCGCGCACGGTCCGCGTCTTGACCGTCAATGCAGCTCGCTGATCTTGATGCCGGTCGGTCCGAGAATGACGACGAACAGCACCGGCAGGAAGAACAGGATCATCGGCACCGTCAACTTCGGCGGCAGCGCGGCGGCCTTCTTCTCGGCCTCGTTCATGCGCATGTCGCGGTTTTCCTGCGCCATGACGCGCAAGGAATGCCCGAGCGGGGTGCCGTAGCGCTCCGCCTGCTGAAGCGCGAGACACACCGACTTGACGCCCTCGAGCCCGGTGCGCCGCGCCAGGTTCTCATAGGCGACCTTGCGATCCTGCAAATAGGACAGCTCGGCCGTGGTCAGCGTGAACTCCTCGGACAGCGCGATCGACTGACCCACGATCTCGGTGGCGACCTTCCGGAACGCCATTTCGACCGACATGCCGGATTCGATGCAGATCAGGAGCAGGTCGAGCGCATCGGGGAAGGCGCGCTTGATCGATAGCTGGCGCTTGGAAATCGCATTCTTGAGGAACAGCATGGGCGCCTGAAGGCCGAGATAGGCCGCACCGATGCAGATGCCGATCTTGATCGGCATCGCCTGCTGCATATGCGCGATCAGAAACACGTAGATGATCGAGCCGATGAACAGCACGAGCGGAGCCACCGCGCGGGCGAAAAGGAAGGTGATGTAGGGCGCCTGGCCGCGATAGCCCGCCATGATGAGCTTGTCGCGCGCGGCTTCCTGCGCAAGCCATTTGGTGAGGTTGAAGTCCTCGACGACCCGGGAGACGACCTGCTTCGGCGTTTGGCGCAGCGAGACCTTCTCGCTCTTGTTGAGGCGGTCGCGCTCGCGCTGGCGGATGCGCTCGCGCTCGCTCGCCACCGCCTTCATGCGCTTGGCGAGGCCTTCGCCGGCGAAAAGCGGCATCACCAGCGTATAGACGGTGGCGCTGGCGGCGATGGCCGCCAGCAGCATGGTCATGAAGCGGACATCATGCAGTTTCGAAACGAGGAATTCGACCATACGGCACCGTCAGAAATCGAAATTGATCATCTTCTTCATCACCATGATGCCGATCGACATCCAGACGACGCAGCCGACCAGCATGAGCTGGCCGGTCGGATGGGTCCAAAGCAGCGAGATGTAGTGCGGAGTCGTGAGATAGACGAGGAACATCACGATCGGCGGCAGCGAACCGATGATGCCGGCCGAGGCCTTGGCCTCCATCGACATCGCCTGGATCTTTTCCTTCATCTTCTTGCGGTCGCGCAGCACCTTGGAGAGGTTGCCGAGCGCTTCGGAGAGGTTGCCGCCCGATTTTTGCTGGATCGAGATGACGATGCCGAAGAAGTTGGCTTCCGGCAGCGGCATGCGCTCGTAGAGACGCGAGCAGGCCTCGCCGAGCGGCATGCCGATCGCCTGCGTCTCGATGATGGCCAGGAACTCGCTGCGCAGCGGCTCAGGCGAGTCGGCGGCGACGACCTTGATCGATTCGAACAGTGGCAGGCCCGCCTTGATGCCGCGAACGATCACGTCGACCGCATCGGGCAGCGCCGCCAGGAACTTGTTTTCGCGTCGCTTCTTCAGGAAGCCCAGCGCCCAGCGTGGCAGGCCGAAGCCGCCGGCAAAGGCAAGACCGGCGGCGCCAAGCAGGCCGCCGCCGACGAACAGGGCGATCGCGAACAGCATTCCCGCCACGACGGCGGACACGATCCAGAATTTCTGTGGCGTCCAGTCGAGCCCTGCCTGCGACAGGCGAACACCGAGCGGAACGCTCTTCTCCTGCTGGCGCCGCGCCTCGAGATCCTTGAGCGACGTCTCGACCTGCTCGCGGCGCGACCGCTGGCTCTTTTCGGTCTGCTTGGCCGCGGGCGCATCGGCGCGCGCGATCGAGGCGCGGCGGTTTTCCGCCTTCCGTTCTCCCGACAGGAGCGGATAAAGGAACACCCAGGCGATGCCGCCGACGGCGGCGGTGGCGAGGAAAGCGAGGGCAAGGACCTGCATGTTCATGGCTGCGCCGATCTGCTCATGTCTTCGGCGCGACTTCCGCCGCATCGAGCGCAGCGGCAAGGCGCTTCTCGTCGCCGTAATAGCGCGCACGCTCCCAGAATTTCGGGCGGCCGATGCCGGTCGAGCGGTGCCGACCGATGATCTTGCCGTTGGCGTCCTCGCCGACCATGTCGTAGAGGAAGATGTCCTGGGTGATGATGGTGTCGCCTTCCATGCCCATCACCTCGGTGATGTGCGTGATGCGGCGCGAGCCGTCGCGCAGGCGCGCGGCCTGGACGATGACGTCGATCGAAGCGCAGATCATCTCGCGGATGGTGCGCGAGGGCAGCGAGAAGCCGCCCATCGTGATCATGGATTCGCAGCGCGATAGCGCTTCGCGCGGATTGTTGGCGTGGAGCGTGCCCATCGAGCCGTCATGGCCGGTGTTCATCGCCTGGAGCAGGTCGAACGCCTCGGGTCCGCGGACTTCGCCGACGATGATGCGTTCGGGGCGCATACGCAGGCAGTTGCGCACCAATTCGCGCATGGTGACCTGGCCTTCGCCCTCGATGTTGGGCGGGCGGGTTTCTAGACGCACCACGTGCGGCTGCTGGAGCTGGAGCTCGGCCGCGTCCTCGCAGGTGATGATGCGCTCGTCGTGCTCGATGTAGTTGGTCAGGCAGTTGAGCAGCGTGGTCTTGCCGGAGCCGGTGCCGCCGGAGATCAGCACGTTGCAGCGGACGCGGCCGATGATCTGGAGGATTTCCGCGCCCTCCGGCGAGATCGCGCCGAACCTGACCAGCTGATCCAGCGTCAGCTTGTCCTTCTTGAATTTTCGGATGGTGAGCGTGGGCCCGTCGATCGACAGCGGCGGCACGATGGCGTTGACGCGGGAGCCGTCGGCGAGGCGCGCGTCGCAGATCGGCGAGGATTCGTCGACGCGCCGGCCGACCTGGCTGACGATGCGCTGGCAGATGTTGAGGAGCTGCTGGTTGTCGCGGAAGCGGATGCCGGTGCGCTGGATCTTGCCGGCGACCTCGATGTAGACGGTGTCCGCGCCGTTGACCATGATGTCGGCGATGTCGTCGCGCGACAGCAGAGGCTCCAGCGGGCCGTAGCCGAGAACGTCGTTGCAGATATCGTCGAGCAGCTCTTCCTGCTCGGCGATCGACATCACGATGTTCTTGATCGCGATGATCTCGTTGACGATGTCGCGGATTTCCTCGCGCGCGGACTCGGAGTCGAGCTTGGCGAGCTGGGCGAGGTCGATGGCCTCGATCAGCGCACCGAAGATCGTCGCCTTGACCTCGTAGTAATTGTCCGAGCGGCGGGATTCCATGGCCGGCGCCGGCCGCGCGGGGGCGAGCGGCGGCGAGGCGACGGCCGGCGGGGGCGGCGCGCGCGACACCGCGGGCGCCGGAGCCTGGGCAGGCTCTGGCGACACGGCGCCGGGCTTGGGAGCCCGAGTATCGGTGTCTGTTCCGCTACGCTTACCGAACACTTAACAACTCCATGCGGCGGCTTATTTTCCCCGCAACTTGTCAATCAGGGGTGAAAGCAAGGACGACTTTTGCTTCTTCGTCTCGCTGCGGCCGGTCAGGCGCTGGGCGATCTGAAGGAACATCTCGATCGATTTGTGGTTGGCGGAGATCTCCGCGATCATCTGGCCGTTGTTGGCGGCCGAGCCGAAGATCTGCGGTTCGAACGGGATCGAGACGACCGGCTGGCTCTCGATCGCCTTGGCGAACTCGGCGGCGGCGATTTCGGGCCGTTTCGGGACGCCGACCTGGTTCAGGCAGTAGAGCGGGGGCCGATCGTTGGGGCGCGAGGCCTTCAGCAGATCGAACAGGTTCTTGGTGTTGCGCAGATTGGCGAGGTCAGGCGCCGCCACGATCAGGATGTCGTCCGCCCCGATCAGGGCGCGCTTGGTCCAGCCCGACCATTGATGCGGAACGTCGAGCACGATGCAGGGCATGGTGGAGCGCAGCGTGTCGAACACGGCATCGAAGGCGTCGGTGCCAAAATCATAGACCCGGTCGAGCGTCGCCGGCGCCGCCAGCAGGCTGAGATGGTCGGTGCATTTCGACAGCAGGCGGTCGATGAAGGCGGTGTCGACGCGATCCGGCGAGAACACGGCATCGGCAATGCCTTGCGGCGGGTCCTGGTTGTAGTCGAGCCCGGCGGTGCCGAAGGCGAGGTCGAGATCGGCGACGACCGAGTCCATTGCGAGGTCGCGCGCAATCGCCCAGGCGACGTTGTGGGAGATGGTGGACGCGCCGACGCCGCCCTTGGCACCGACCACGGCAATGATGCGGCCGACCGCCTTGGCTTCGGGCGCCGAGAACAGGTTGCAGATCGAGCGCACGACGTCGATCGCGCCGACCGGCGCGAGCACGTAGTCGCTGACGCCGCGGCGCACCAGCTCGCGGTAGAGCGTGACGTCGTTGATGCGGCCGATCACGACCACGCGGGTGCCGGCGTCGCAGACCGTGGCGAGATGGTCGAGGCCGGTCAGGAGATCGTTGCGGCCGTCGCTCTCGAGCACGATCACGTTCGGCGTCGGCGCCGAGCGGTAGGCTTCGATCGCCGCCGCCATGCCACCCATCTGGATCTTCAGATGGGCCTTGCCGAGACGACGGTCTTCGCCGGCCGACTGCACCGCGGCAGCGGTCTCGACGGTCTCGCAGAAAGCCTGGACCGACACGCGCGGCGAGGGAGCAATATGTTCCTCGACCGGCGTCGGCGCCTCGGGCTGCTCTTCTTGAGTTTGGCGAGCGTAGCTGATCATTTGCCGGTGTCGCTGAGTTTGGCCTTTTCGGCCTCAGGATAGATGGTCGCCGTCGTCGTTCCCTTGCGATACTTCTCGAACGCCGTGATGCGACGCGCCGTATAGGACGGAGTTTCAGGCCGCGGCTGCTCGAGGTCCGACGGATTGTCGATCATCGCCGCCATGTTGCGCTGATAGGCGCAGCCGTAATTGTAATAGTCCTTGTTCTCGAACCAGCTCTTGTTCTTCATCGAGGGGCCGATGTCGTCCGGCCACAGGCCGCAGGGACCGGCGATCGCGGCGATCTTGGAATAGGTGAGCCGGATCGGCGGCAGGAAGCGCCTGTCTTCCGGCTGGTAGGGGCGAACGTTGACACCGCGCGGCGGAACGCCCGCGCCCGCCAGCATCGCCTGGATCTCGCGCATCGTGTCCGCGACCGGACGCGCGTTGGGCGTACCGGACGGCACGTCGATGCGGATGGCGCCGGTGCCTTCGTGCAGCCAGGCCGAGGCGACGCCCATCACGTCGGCGCGCTGGGCGGCGGTCAATCCGCCGCGGGCATGGCCGACGAAGACGACGATCGAGCGGTTCTGCTCCTCGATCGCGATCGGATGGCGCTGCTTGTAATCGTCGGGGATGGAGGCCGTGACTGCTTCGTTATGCTGGCAGCCGCCGAGGACGAGCGCCATGCCGACGAGCGCGCCACCGAAACGGATGGCGCGTTTGCGAATCTGGGGTGGTGCTGTGATCATCGTGAAATCCCCGTTCCGCCTCAGTCGGTAATGAAGCCGTAGGTGCCGCGGTAGTTCTTGGCCGGTTCGGTCCGGCCGGGCACGCCGTAGATGCGGTTGATATTGCCGATCAGCTCGGCCTGCGGATCCGCGGGCGCGGCGAAGCCGTCATCCGGCCGCGACAGGTCCTTTGGCGACGCCGCGCGGACGACATAAGGTGTCACGATCACCACCAGCTCGGTCGCGTTGTTGACGAAGTCGCGGCTGCGGAACAGCGTGCCGAGGATCGGGAGCTGCATCAGTCCCGGCAACCCGCTGATCGCCTGCTTGGTCTGCTGCTGGATCAGGCCGGCCATGGCCATCGCGCCGCCGGAGGGAATTTCCAGCGAGGTCTCGGCGCGGCGGGTCTTGATCGAGGGCACCGTCAGCGAGTTCACCGAGTTCGAGGTCACGGCCTGCGACAGCGTGATCGAATTTTCGTTCGACAGTTCCGAGACCTCGGTCATTACACGCAGGCTGATCTTGCCCTCGCTCAGCACGATGGGGGTGAAGTTGAGCGAGATACCGAACTTCTTGAAGCTGATCTGGGTGGTACAGACATGCGTGGTGGGATCGCACGCATAACCCGCCGGCACCGGGAATTCGCCGCCGGCGATGAAGGTCGCGGACTCACCGGAGATCGCGGTCAGGTTCGGCTCGGCCAGCGTCCGGATCACGCCGGCGCTCTCCATCGCGCGCAGGGTGGCCTGCACCGACGGCGTCGCGCCGAACTTCGTGGTCAGAGCGTTGCCGTCGACCAGATTCTTGCCGAGAGCCGTGAAGGGGTTGGAGTTGGTGAAGCTCACCACCGAGGTGCCGTAGTTCAGGTTCGCGGTGAGATCGATGCCAAGCTGCTTGACGATGGTGCGCGCGACTTCGGCGACGGTCACCTTCAGCATGACCTGGTCGCGGCCGCGGACCACGATCGAGTTCACCACCTTGTCGGCGCCGCCGGCGAGGCGCGCGGCGAGATCATTGGCCTGCTGCGCTTCCAGCGGGTTCGCCGCCGAGCCGGTCAGGACGACACCGTCGCCGAGGCCGTCGATCTGGATGTCGGAGTTCGGCAGGATCTGCTTGAGCGCGGCACGCAGGCCGTTGAGGTCGCGCTTGACCGCGATGTCATAGGCCGCGATCTGCTGACCAGCGGAATCGAAGAACACGATGTTGGTCTGGCCGACCGAGGCGCCGATGATGTAGGCGCGCTGCGACGAGCGGACCACCGCATTGGCGATCTTGGGATCGGCGACGAGCACGTCCTTGATGTCGCGCGGCAGGTCGATCACGATCGACTTGCCGACGCCGAGAGAGAGGAAGCGTGCGTTCATCTGGCCGTCGGCCGCGACCTGCGCCACGGGGCGGTAGTCGGCGGCGATCGCCGGGGTGAGCACCGGGTTGAGCGTCAGCGCGAAGGCGGCCGAAAACGACAGGGCACGGACCATCGAGGTTCGCATCGTCGCCAAATCTGCCCTGCATTTCATATCGACAGTCCTCATCGTGCCTTCGCCGTCGCGCTTGGAATGCCGTAGCGAATGATCGAAACGCCATCGCGCTTCGCGGAATCATCGAGCGTGATCTCGCTCATCTTGACGTCGGCGATGCTGCGCAGCGCCAGCGACAGCGTGCCGCTCTGCCGGGCCGCGGAGAGCGTCGCCGTCTGCGCGGGATTGAGCTCGAGCGTGACGGTCCTGCCCACCACGGTGTTCTGGCCGTCCTTTTCCTTCGGCGCCTGGTCGATGGCCAGCACGCGGATATTGGCCAGGATGATCTCGGACGTGACGATGTCCTGGGCGCCGGCGCCCTGGTCGGCGTTCTTGAGACGGCGCGTCAGCAGCACGTCGACGCGGTCGTTGGGCAGGATGAAGCCGCCCGCGCCGGTCTCCGGCGAGATCTCGGTCGAGATCGCGCGCATGCCGGTCGGCAGGATCGCCGCCATGAAGCCGGAGCCCTCGGCCCTGACCAGCTTCTGGTCGCGGATCGGCTCGCCCTGGATGAAGGGCGCGCGGGCGATCGCGCCGATGACCTGGGTTGCGCCCTCGGGGCGCTCGTTGCGGCGGATGAAGGTGGAGCTCGCGGTCGCAGCCGGCCAGGTCTGCCATTGCACGTCTTCCGGCTTCACGGTCTGGCCGAGGCCGATGTCGTTCTTGGCGACCAGGACGTCGACGGTCGGAAGCTGTGCGACCGGAGCCGCCGGTGGCGGCGCAGAGTCCGAGCCGCTCGCCAGGTACGCGGCGACACCGCCGGCGCAGATGGCGACCGTCAGGACGACAATGCGTGCCCTATTCATACGCTTCACTTTCCACAAAACGCCGCGACGCAGCCGCCGCCGTAATCGGCAGTTGACCAGCTATTCGTCAAAGCATGGTTAATGAGGCGTATCTAAATCGGCTTAACGCCAGCTTACCCGGTGCGTTCAGCGCAGTGCGAGGTGAGCGAGGTCGATCGCCTTCACCCATTCGGTCTCCGGATAGACCATCAGCGCGCCGAGCGTGAGCGCGATGCCGTAAGGAATGCCGCTCTCCTTGTCGTGCAGCCGTGCCAGCCAGGCCTGGCCCGCCAGCCCGTACGGCAATGGCCATTGCCGGAACTGGAGCAGGAGCAGCGTCAGCGCTCCGCCGAACAGCGAGGCGTAGAGCAGGAAATCCATCAATTGCGCGAAGCCGAACCAGAGCGCGACCGAAGCCGCGACCTTGGCGTCACCGCCGCCCATCCAGCCCATCGCAAAGCAGCCGAAGGCCACGACGAGGAGCAGTGCGCCGGCGCCGACATGGCTCAGCATCTCGTAAGGTGCCATGCCACCGGCGAACGCGAGCACGAAGAAGCCCGCGATCAGCGCCAGCGACACGCGGTTCGAGATGGTCATCGTGAAGAGATCGCTCGCGGCGGCGAAGGCCATCAGGGCCGGGAAGAGCAGAAGGCGCGCAAGGTCGAGGATCATGGGCGGCGTCTTGAGCTTGGGTTCATCGCGGGATCGGAGTGTCGCCGCATGCTAGCCGGCAGTGCTAAACAAACCGACAACGGCGGCAGCGACGCCGCGAGCGGGGACCTGCCGGAGGCGCACTCACCAGATGCTGGCGATGCGCGCGGCGAGGACGGCCGTCGCGAGCAGCAGTGCAAGGCAAACCCAGTACGCCGGCGAAGAGGTCCAGGCCGCCTCCGCCTCGCTCGCCGCAACCGCGGCTTCGGTTCTGTACTCGCGTAACGCCACTGGAACTCGCCGCATTCAGAAAAACAAAGGCCCCGGAGGTCCGGGGCTTTTGCCGTCGTTGGTCGGTTGCTTACTTCAGCGAGGAGCTGATCGAGCCGAACTTGGTGTTCAGCGAGCTGCCGAGGTTGTTGACGACGGTGATGATGGCCAGCGCGATGCCGGCGGCAATCAGGCCGTATTCGATGGCGGTGGCGCCGGATTCATCCTTCGCGAAACGCGCAATCAGGTTCTTCATGAACTAAACTCCGTCTGGGGTGTGATCGCCTCGTTCGGCGCTGTGCTTGACGCGATAAACATGAGATCCGAGCTCTTTCGGTAGAGTTAATTCGATCGGGCAAACCGGCTTCCAGCCCGATGCTTTTGCCCAGAGTGAATTTGGCCTTAAGGACGCAATCGAAATTCTTCCTGTTCCAAATGCGTCCCAAGCGCGCCGTGGACTTCACCCTCCCTTAAATTTCGGGGAGTAGGCCTAAGCGGGATCAGAAGTTTGGAAGAGAGGCGACGATGTCGAGCCTGCCCATGCAAGTCGCCTTGATGCTCGGCGAGACCATCCAGAAGATGGTCCCCGTCACCTTCGTGCTCGCGGCGGTCTTCACCGTGCTCGAGCATTTCTGGGCCTGCAATCCCGGCGCGCCGTGGTGGCGCAAGCGCGAGATCCTCACCGACATCTGCTACTGGTTCTTCGTTCCGGTGTTCGCCCGCACCATGCGGATCGGACTTCTGATCGTCGGTGCCGGTGCCGTCTTCAACATCCACGACGCCGACGACCTGATCGCCTTCTACGACAATGGCCATGGCCCGCTGGCGCAGTTGCCGCTGTGGGTACAGGCGATACTGTTCCTGGTGCTGTCTGACTTCATGCTGTACTGGCTGCACCGGCTGTTCCACGACGGCGGATTCTGGAAGTACCACGCCATCCATCATTCGTCAGAGGAGATCGGGTGGATTTCCGCGGCCCGCTTCCATCCCGTCAATCTCATGCTCGGGACGATCGGCGTCGACGTCGTGCTGCTGATGGCCGGCATCTCCCCGAACGTCATGATCTGGCTCGGTCCGTTCACCACCTTTCACTCGGCCTTCGTGCACGCCAACCTGAACTGGACCTTCGGGCCGTTCAAATATGTGCTGGCGACGCCGGTGTTCCACCGCTGGCACCACACCGCGCTCGAAGAGGGCGGCGACACCAATTTTGCCGGGACGTTTCCGATCTGGGACGTGCTGTTCGGCACCTTCCGCATGCCGGAGGGGAAACTGCCGCAGGACTACGGCAAGGACGAAGCGACCATGCCGAAGGAGATCGGGGGCCAGCTCGCCTATCCGTTCCGCCAGTAAGGGATCTTCCGAGGCAGCAAAACGCACAGTCCGTTCAAACAATAGTCGGCGAGTTTGCGGAACGTTCACGAATTAAGGGCAGGTTAGCCGGGTCGGGCACCGGCTCCGCTGTGTATCGAATCGCTTCTGCCGGTTTGTGACGTCCCGGGGGTAAGAGTATGCGTAAAGAGTTGCTGCGCCGTCATGCGCGCGTTTGTCTTCTGGTTGCGGCTGCGGTGCTGGCATCGCCGGCCGCCAGCCTTGCCGAGGCGACTGCGGACACCATCGCCGTCAGTGTCGACCAGGCCAAGCTGGTCCGGCTGCCCGGCAAGGTGGCGACCATCGTGGTCGGCAATCCGCTGATCGCCGACGTCACGCTCCAGCCCGGCGGCATGATCGTCGTGACTGGGAAGGGCTATGGTGCCACCAATTTCATCGCGCTCGACCGGGGCGGTGAGATCCTGGTCGACCGTCAGATCCAGGTCGAAGGTCCGAGCGACCGGCTCGTCACCGTCTATCGCGGGGTCGAGCGCGAGTCCTACAGCTGCATGCCGCTGTGCCAGCGCCGCGTGACGCTCGGCGACAGCGACAACTACTTCAACAACACGATGAGCCAGGCCGGTTCGTTGAGCAACAACGCCAGCGGCAACGCAGGCGCTGCCGCCAAAACGAACTAGCAAGACGAGATCGCAGGACGAACTGGCAAGACCGACGTGTTGTCAGTTGCGTCTACGACAGCGCGGATGCGGCGGGGACGACCTGCTGAGTCCATCCGTTCTTTCGGACATGAAAAAAGGCCGTGCGTTGCGCACGGCCTTTTCCTTTTGCTTGCTCGCTGGAGCCGTCCGGGCCAAAGGCCCGTGGGCTCAACCGGCGGAGCGGAGGTTGTCCGCTGCCGACTTGCCGGAACGACGGTCGGCCACGATCTCGTAAGAGACCTTCTGACCTTCACGCAGCGTGCCGAGACCGGCGCGCTCGACGGCGCTGATGTGCACGAAGACGTCCTGGCCGCCATCGTCGGGCTGGATGAAGCCAAAGCCCTTGGTCGCGTTAAACCACTTCACGGTTCCCATGCTCACGGGGTAGTTCCTTCTCAGATGTGCAGTGTCGAAGCCTACTTTCGCAGGCGGGTTAGATCGAGTTTCTGGAAGGGTCGTCAGCGTGTCTGAACCGGCTGTACCGGTGGATGCCAATGTCGTCCGGCCGAAAATCGATGGGCTGATTTTATTGGAATTAAGGCACCAAAACAATCCTGACGTGCACGATTTTTTGATCCGCCGCGATCGACACGGCGGATCAGCATACAGGTCAGAATTTTACTTTCGCAGCCGAGATGCTGGAAGCGGATCAGCGGCGGCGGAACTGGCCACCGCGCTGTCCGGGACGGGGAGGCCCGCCCACGCCACTCGGACGTTCGTCCTTGTGGCGGAAAATCAGCCGGCCCTTCTCGAGGTCGTAGGGCGACATTTCCACGGTCACGCGGTCACCCGCCAGCGTCTTGATGCGGTTCTTCTTCATCTTGCCGGCGGTGTAGGCGACGATCTCGTGCCCGGCGTCGAGTTGCACGCGGTAGCGCGCGTCGGGGAGGATTTCGGTGACCAGTCCTTCGAACTGGATCAGCTCTTCCTTAGCCATGAATTTCTCCAGGTCGTGGACGGCTAGTGCGAAAAGGGTTTGCGGGTCGGTTGGCCGTTCGGCCGACTCTCGCGGCGTAAAAAGGCCACGCCTTGTATCCCATCGGGCTTGCCGGCGCTATGCGCAGGACGCTGTTCCGACCGGTCGGTTGGGGAAGAATGCATCTTGCCACCGGAGCGGCGGCGACGAGACCCTTTCGAGGCCTTCGGGCCGTTGCCGGGCCTTCCTTCAGCATGCCTTCCCTCAACATGCCGTCCGTCGCCGTGCCGGCCTTCACCGGGCCGTCCATCGCCCTGCTTGGCGGCGCTATGGTGGCGTCCGTCGGCATGCCTTTCGTCGGTGCGTCGTCCGTCAGTGTGACGTCCCTCACCATGCCTTGCGCCGTGCGGACGCTGGCCCGGGCGGCCCGGCCGGCCCTGTCGTTGCTGCGGCGGGGGCGGACCCGCATCGCGGCGCCCCGCATCGGTGCGGAGATCCTCGCGCGGCAGCGCCACCTTGATCAGTCGCTCGATGTCGCGGAGATAGCTGAGTTCCTCGCCGCCGGCGACCAGCGAGATCGCGGTACCGTCGGCACCGGCGCGCGCGGTGCGACCGATACGGTGCACATAGGTCTCGGGTACGTTCGGCAGGTCGAAATTGATGACGTGGCTGATGCCGTCGACATCGATACCGCGGGCGGCGATGTCGGTGGCGACCAGGGTGCGGATCTCGCCGGAACGGAACTGGGCGAGCGTCCGCTCGCGATGGTTCTGTGACTTGTTGCCATGGATGGCGCTGGCGGCGATGCCAGCCTTCTCGAGTGTCTTCACGACCTTGTCGGCACCATGCTTGGTGCGGGTGAAGACCAGCGCGCGATTGACCGGCTCGTCCTTCAGGAGCTTGGTCAGGAAGGCGGGCTTGGCGGAGAAATCGACCTGGATGATGCGCTGGTTGATCCGCTCGGCGGTCGAGGACACCGGGGTGACCGCAACGCGGGCGGGGTCCCGCAGCATCGCGTCGGCGAGCTCGGCGATGTCCTTCGGCATGGTGGCCGAGAAGAACAGCGTCTGCCGCTTGATCGGCAGCTTGGCGACGATTTTGCGGATGTCGTTGATGAAGCCCATGTCGAGCATGCGGTCGGCCTCGTCGAGCACGAGGAATTCGACGCTTCCAAGCTTCAGCCCGTTGCTCTGCACGAGGTCCAGCAGCCGCCCGGGGGTCGCCACCAAGACATCGAGGCCAGGCATCAGCGCGCGAACCTGGCGGCCCATCGGCACGCCGCCGATGGCCAGTGTCGAGGACAGGCGGATGTGGCGGCCGTAGGCGTTGAAGCTATCGAGGATCTGGCCGGACAGCTCGCGGGTGGGCGAGAGCACCAGCACCCGGCAGGTCTTCGGCTGCGGCTTGATGCGGTTCTCCAGCAGGCGGTGCAGGATCGGCAGCGCGAAGGACGCGGTCTTGCCGGTGCCGGTCTGGGCGATGCCGACGACGTCGCGGCCGGTCAGCGCCGTGGGAATCGTCTGGGCCTGGATGGGGGTGGGAGTGACGTAATTCTCTTCGGCGAGAGCACGCGCGATGGGTTCGGCAAGGCCGAAGTCCTGAAAGGAAGTCAAAAGATGGGTTCTTTCCATGTCGAAAGCGGGCGCCCGGCGCAATCAGCGGGGCACGCGCAATAAGGGTGTCGAATAGACACCTGCGTGTTTGGGGTGTCGGATGGCTTGATGGGATGGGGCAAGCCAGAGGCCCGAAAGGGCTTAAGAACACGCGGCTCGCTACGACCCCTTGATTCGAAAGAGGTCTCGAACGTCCATATGGAACATTCAGGGGGCGGTTTCAAGGCAACGCGGCCTCAAACCGCGATTGCAGTGCAGAAATAGTTATGCCGGAAATTTAGACAGAGTTGCTGTTTTGCTTAAAAATAAACTGTCTGCCGCATTGGCATACATTTTGTTCGCCCAAGATTTGAGCAGCTGGACTGCGGCGAAAGTTGGATTGCAGCAAAATTACCTAGCCTGACCAATAGGTTGGCATGTGCTCAGCCCATGGCATGGTTCTTGCGATTCCGTTAATCGCAGGCGGCCGTGGGGCCGTTCGCAGCGTCTTTTTTCACGTCTGCGTCAGGGAGATGATACACTCATGCTTAACAAATCCACTCACGATATAGCGGCGTCATTTAGCCGCCGTGGCGTTCTCGCCGCGACCGCCGGACTGATGATGGGTCTGGCTTCATTGACCGGCGCAAAGGCCGCGGACGACACCATCAAGGTCGGCGTCCTTCATTCTCTCTCCGGCACCATGGCCATCAGCGAAACCACGCTGAAGGACACCGTCCTCTTCCTGATCGACGAGCAGAACAAGAAGGGCGGCGTGCTCGGCAAGAAGCTCGAAGCCGTCGTCGTCGATCCCGCTTCGAACTGGCCGCTGTTCGCCGAAAAGGCTCGCGAGCTGATCACCAAGGACAAGGTTGCGGTCGTGTTCGGCTGCTGGACCTCGGTGTCGCGCAAGTCGGTGCTCCCGGTGTTCAAGGAGCTGAACAACATCCTGTTCTACCCCGTGCAGTACGAGGGCGAGGAGAGCGAGCGCAACGTGTTCTACACGGGTGCTGCGCCGAACCAGCAGGCGATCCCCGCCGTCGACTATCTGATGAAGGACGAGAAGGTGAAGCGCTGGGTGCTCGCGGGCACCGACTACGTCTATCCGCGCACCACCAACAAGATCCTGGAAGCCTACCTGAAGTCGAAGGGTGTCGCCCAGGAAGACATCATGATCAACTACACGCCGTTCGGTCATTCCGACTGGCAGACGATCGTGGCCGACATCAAGAAGTTCGGCTCGGCCGGCAAGAAGACGGCGGTGGTCTCGACCATCAACGGCGACGCCAACGTCCCCTTCTACAAGGAGCTCGGCAACCAGGGCATCAAGGCCAAGGACATCCCGGTGGTCGCGTTCTCGGTGGGTGAGGAAGAGCTCGCCGGTATCGACACCAAGCCGCTGGTCGGCCATCTCGCCGCCTGGAACTACTTCGAGTCGATCAAGAACCCGGCGAACGAGAAGTTCATCAAGGATTGGCAGGCCTACACCAAGAACCCGAAGCGCGTGACCAACGATCCGATGGAGGCGCACGTGATCGGCTTCAACATGTGGGTGAAGGCCGTCGAGAAGGTGAAGTCGACGGATCCGGACAAGGTGATCGACGCGCTCCCCGGCATCGAGGCGCCGAACCTGACCGGCGGCGTGTCGAAGATGCTGCCGAACCACCACATCACCAAGCCGGTGTTCATCGGCGAGATCAAGGGTAACGGCCAGTTCGACGTGGTCTGGAAGACCCCGAGCCTCGTTGCCGGCGACGCCTGGTCGAAGGAGCTCGACGGCTCCAAGGACCTGGTCGGCGACTGGGTCGGCAAGAAGTGCGGCAACTTCAACACCAAGACCAACAAGTGCCTCGGCTCCGGCTCCTGATCCGGATCTGACGTTTGATTGCACGACGGGAGAAGACGGCTATTCCGCCGCCTTCTCCCCACTTCTGCCGGGGTGATCCACAGTGCCAACCAATTTATCCGCTCGTCTCTCGACCTTTGTCCTCTCGTTATTCCTGATCGCGTTCGCACTGCCGGCCTTTGCCGGTCCGTTCGAGGACGCGGTCGCCAAATTCGCCAACGACGATTACTCCGATACGGAAGAGGCAATCGGCGCGGTCGCGAGCAGCGGCAACAAGCTGGCTTTCCCCATCATCAACGCGCTCCAGGACGGCCGTCTCATGGCCGACCCTGACAGCAAGAAGGTTTACGTCACCGGTGCCGACGGCAAGTCGATCGATGCCGCGACCGGCGAGCCCGTCGCCAACGTTCCCGACAGCGCGAGTGCGGTCCGCCTCAACAACCGCCTGCGCCGCAGCGTCGACGCCGCGCTTGGCAGCCTGACGCTCCAGTCGCCGGATGTCGGAACGCGCCTCCAGGCCGCGCAATCCGTTTTCAAGTCGCATGAGGAGACCGCGCTCGAGGCAGTCGATGGCGCGCTCGCCAAGGAAACCAACAAATCGGTCAAGGCTGCGCTCGGCGAAGCCCGCGCGGCTATCCTGCTGTTCAAGCCGGACGCCACCGAGGTCGAGAAGCTCGAGGCGGTGGCGACCCTCAAGGCGCGCGGCGACCAGGAGGCGATGGCGCTGCTGACAGGCATGGGCGACCAGCCGGCCTCGGTGACCAAGGCCGCCGCGAGCGCGATCGGCTCGATCCAGTCTTCGCTCGCGGTCTGGTCCACGGTGCAGAATGCCTGGTACGGCCTCTCGCTCGGCTCGGTGCTGCTGCTCGCCGCGATCGGGCTCGCCATTACCTTCGGCGTGATGGGCGTCATCAACATGGCCCATGGCGAGATGGTGATGATCGGCGCCTACACCACCTTCGTGGTACAGGAGGTGATCCGCACCCGCTATCCCGTACTCTTCGATTATTCGCTCTTGATCGCCGTGCCGCTCGCCTTCCTCGTCGCCGGCGGCATCGGCGTGCTGATCGAGCGCAGCATCATCCGTTTCCTCTATGGCCGTCCGCTGGAGACGCTGCTGGCGACCTGGGGCTTGTCGCTGGTGCTGCAGCAGGCGGTTCGAACCATGTTCGGCCCGACCAACCGCGAGGTCGGCAATCCCTCCTGGATGAGCGGCGCGTTCGAGCTCGGCCAGATCACCATCACCTATAACCGGCTCTGGATCCTCTGCTTCACGCTGGCCGTCTTCGTCATCCTGCTCGCGATGCTGCGCTACACCGCGCTCGGCCTCGAGATGCGTGCGGTGACGCAGAACCGCCGCATGGCGGCCTCGATGGGCATCGCCACCTCGCGCGTCGACGCGCTGACCTTCGGTCTCGGCTCCGGCATTGCCGGCATCGCGGGCGTGGCGCTGTCGCAGATCGACAATGTCAGCCCCAATCTCGGCCAGAGCTACATCATCGACAGCTTCATGGTCGTGGTGTTCGGCGGCGTCGGCAATCTCTGGGGCACGCTGGTCGGCGCCTTCACGCTCGGCATCGCCAACAAGTTCCTGGAGCCGGTCGCAGGCGCCGTGCTCGGCAAGATCGCGATCCTCGTCCTCATCATCCTGTTCATTCAAAAGCGGCCGCGCGGCCTGTTCGCGCTCAAGGGCCGTGCGGTGGAAGCATGACCCCCACATGCTGACCAGGTCGCTCGACCGCGGCGCGACGATCTTTCTCGCCATCGTCGCGGCCTGCGGCATCCTCATCCCGCTCTCCAACCTGCTGCTGCCCGCGGGCTCGGTCCTGCAGGTGCCGACCTATCTGGTCGCGCTCTGGGGCAAATATGTCTGCTACGCGATCCTCGCGCTCTCGATCGACCTGATCTGGGGCTATTGCGGCATCCTCTCGCTCGGCCACGGCGCCTTCTTCGCGCTCGGCGGCTACGCGATGGGCATGTACCTGATGCGGCAGATCGGCACCCGCGGCGTCTACGGCAACCCGATCCTGCCCGATTTCATGGTGTTCCTGAACTATTCGAAGCTGCCCTGGTACTGGTACGGCTTCGACATGTTCTGGTTCGCGGCACTGATGGTGCTGGTCGTGCCCGGCCTGCTTGCGTTCTGCTTCGGCTGGCTCGCCTTCCGCTCCCGCGTCACCGGCGTGTACCTGTCGATCATCACGCAGGCGATGACCTATGCGCTGCTGCTGGCCTTCTTCCGCAACGATTTCGGCTTCGGCGGCAACAACGGCCTGACCGACTTCAAGGACATCCTCGGCTTCAACGTGCAGGCCGAGGGCACCCGTGCCGCGCTGTTTGCGCTGAGCTGCCTGGCGCTGATCCTGAGCTTCCTGATCTGCCGCTCCGTCGTGTCCTCCAAGCTCGGCAAGGTTCTGATCGCAATCCGCGACGCGGAATCGCGCAGCCGGTTCCTCGGCTACCGCGTCGAATCCTACAAGCTGTTCGTGTTCACGTTGTCAGCCTGCATGGCCGGCGTTGCCGGTGCGCTCTACGTGCCCCAGGTCGGCATCATCAACCCGAGCGAATTCGCACCCGGCAATTCGATCGAGGCGGTGATCTGGGTCGCGGTCGGCGGCCGCGGTACGCTGATCGGCGCGGCACTCGGCGCCGTCGTCGTCAACTACGCAAAAACGTTCTTCACCTCGGGCATGCTCGCGCCCTACTGGCTGTTCATGTTGGGCGCGCTGTTCATCCTGGTGACGCTGCTGTTGCCGAAGGGCATCGTCGGCACCTTCAACGCCTGGTGGGAGTCGTCAAAAGAGAAACGCACCGCGGCGACCAGCGTGAGCGCTGCGGCCGAAGATGGCGTCACCGAACCCAAGATGGCGGAGTAGGCGCAATGAACGTGATGGATACCCGCGCGACCTCCGCGATGCTCTATCTCGACGGCGTGCACGTCTCGTTCGACGGCTTCCACGCCATCAACAATTTGTCGCTGACGCTCGCGCCCGGCGAGATGCGCGCCATCATCGGCCCGAACGGCGCCGGCAAGACCACGATGATGGACATCATCACCGGCAAGACCAAGCCCGACGAGGGCACGGTGCTGTTCGACGGCGTCACCGATTTGACGCGTCTGGACGAGACCCGCATCGCTGAGCTCGGCATCGGTAGGAAATTCCAGAAGCCGACCGTGTTCGAGAGCCAGACCGTGCAGGACAACCTCCTGCTCGCGCTCAATGTCGACCACAGCGTCAAAGGCACGCTGTTCTGGCGCGGTAGCAGGGCGGAGTCTGAGCGCATCGACAAGGTGCTGGAGACGATCCGCCTCACCGATGCCCGCAACCGCCTCGCCGGCAGCCTCAGCCACGGTCAGAAGCAGTGGCTCGAGATCGGCATGCTGCTGGCGCAGGATCCGAAGCTGCTGCTCGTCGACGAGCCCGTCGCGGGCATGACCGACGTCGAGACCCATCTCACCGCCGAGCTGCTGAAAGAGATCAACAAGACCCATACCGTGATGGTCGTCGAGCACGACATGACGTTCGTGCGCGAGCTCGGTGTCAAGGTCACCTGCCTGCATGAAGGCACGGTGCTTGCGGAAGGAACCATCGACCAGGTCTCGTCCAACGAACGGGTCATCGAAGTCTATCTGGGGCGCTGAGCGATGCTTGAGGTCAAGGACATCAACCTGTTCTACGGCGCGGCGCAGGCGCTGCGCGGCGTCTCCATCGCCGCAGAGCCTGGCAAGGTCACCTGCGTGCTCGGGCGCAACGGCGTCGGCAAGACCTCGCTCCTGCGCGCCATGGTCGGCCAGTATCCGATCTCCTCGGGCGCGATCGTGCTCGACGGCAGCGACATTACCGGGCTCAAACCCTATGAGCGGGCGCGAAAAGGCATCGGCTTCGTGCCGCAGGGCCGCGAGATATTTCCTCTTCTGACGGTCGAGGAGAACCTCAAGACCGGCTTCGGTCCGCTCAAGCGCGAGGACAGGCACATCCCGGACGACGTGTTCTCGCTGTTCCCGGTGCTGCAATCCATGCTTGGCCGGCGCGGCGGCGACCTCTCCGGCGGCCAGCAGCAGCAGCTCGCGATCGGCCGCGCGCTGGTGATGCGGCCGAAATTGCTGCTGCTCGACGAGCCGACCGAGGGCATCCAGCCGTCGATCATCAAGGACATCGGTCGCGCCATCTCGTATCTGCGTAACCTCGGCAACATCGCCATCGTGCTGGTCGAACAATATCTCGACTTTGCCTGCGAACTCGGCGACAGTTTCGCCGTGATGGATCGCGGCGCGGTGAAATTCTCCTGCGACCGATCCAATCTCGATCCGGCCGAAATCAGCCGCCAGATGGCGCTGTAATCCAAAAATTTCTGCCGCGGCCGGCTGGGGAGGCGGATGCGCAGCGACGCTTTGACGACATCTTCGGTATTCGAGGCGAACCGCGCCCGCGGCGCGGTGCGCTTCGACGTCCATGCGCGCGATGGCGTGACGCGGCGGGGCGTCTTGCATGAGTCCGGCTCCCTGCGCGTGCGCTTTCCCTCGCCGGAGGGCGAGGGGCTCTCCGGCGTGTTCGTCAACACGGCCGGCGGCGTTGCCGGCGGAGATCGTTTTGACATCGAGATCGCGGCAGGCCAGGGGGCGCGCCTGACATTGACCACGGCGGCGGCCGAGAAGGTCTATCGGGCGCCAGGAGCGGCGGCGCGGCTCAATATCGCCTTGAAGGTCGCCGCAGGCGCGCATCTCGGCTGGTTGCCCCAGGAGACGATCCTGTTCGATCGCGCCCGGGTCCATCGTCGTTTCGACATCGAGCTCGACGAGGCCGCCTCGCTTCTGCTTTGCGAGATCGTCGTGTTCGGCCGCACCGCCATGGGCGAGCGGATGGAGCAGGGCGAGTTCATTGATCGCTGGCGACTGCGTCGTGGTGGCAAGCTGGTGTTCGCCGAAACCGTCCGGCTCGACGGCAATGTCGGTGCAAAACTTGGGCGATCGGCGGTGGCCAAGGGCGGTGCCGCGATCGGCACGGCGCTGATCGTTCCCGGCGACGAGCCGCTGATCGAGCGTATCCGCGAGGCCACGGAGCCATTCGCCGGCGAGGTCGGAATCTCCGCCTGGAATGGCTTTGCAATGGCTCGGTTCTGTGCCCAAGATGCGGCGCGCTTGCGTGCCGACATGATGGCGGTGCTGGCGCGGACCGGCGCGGCGTTGCCGCGGCTGTGGCTGAGTTGATGGCTGCTGAATTGATGCATTGAACGGAAGAGATGCTGCATGAACCTGTCTCCCCGCGAAAAGGACAAGCTCCTGATCTCGATGGCGGCGATCGTCGCCCGCCGCCGGCTGGATCGCGGCGTCAAGCTCAACCATCCCGAGGCGATCGCGATCATCTCCGACTTCATCCTCGAAGGCGCGCGCGACGGCCGCACCGTCGCCGAGCTGATGCAATCCGGCGCGCAGGTCCTCACCCGCGATCAAGTGATGCCAGGCATCCCCGAGATGATCCACGACATCCAGGTCGAGGCGACCTTTCCGGACGGCACCAAGCTCGTCACCGTTCATGAGCCGATCAGATAGGAGCGAGAGCATGATCCCCGGCGAACTCTTCATCCTGGACGGCGAGATCGAGCTCAATGCCGGCCGCAAGACCGTGACGCTGACGGTCGCCAACACCGGCGACCGCCCGATCCAGGTCGGCTCGCACTACCATTTCTTCGAGACCAACCCGGCGCTGAAATTCGATCGCAAGAAGGCCCGTGGCATGCGCCTCGACATCGCCGCCGGCACCGCCGTCCGCTTCGAACCCGGCCAGACCCGCGACGTCCAGCTCGTCGCCGTGGCCGGGAAGAAGACGATCTACGGTTTCCGCGGCGACGTGATGGGGAAGCTGTGAGGCATGTGGCCGCCCGTCCGGTTCATTTCCGAAGCTGCCGAAGTGGCTGCTCGTCGGCATAAGAGCATGATGCGTAAAGGGCGCGACAACGAGCCCTACGCAAATCATCTTGCCGAAGTCGCGAACTTCCTTGCTGTCGCAACGAATGGTGCGGATGCCGAACTTGTCGCAGCCGGCTGGCTGCACGATGCGCTCGAGGACACTGAGACGACTACTGACGAGCTCTCGTTGAGGTTCTCTGATCGTGTCGCCTCACTCGTCATCGAATGCACGGACGATATGAGTCTGCCAAAGGCCGAGCGTTGGCGACGACAGGTGGCCGACGCGCCGAAAAAGTCGGCCGACGCCAAGCTAATCAAGATTGCCGACAAGATCAGCAATATTGGGGCTCGCATTCGTTCCAACCCGACAGCTGAGCAGCGTGCCGATCTGATCGAGTACACCGATTGGGCGGAGCAGGTCGTCGCGGGCTGCCGCGGCGGCAATGCCTATCTCGACGAAATGTTTGACGACGTGGTGCGACGAGCGAGAGCCTCGCTGTGAGCATCGACAAAAAATTCAAACGCAAACGGGGCTTGTGATGTCCGTCAAAATAAAGCGTTCCGTCTATGCCGACATGTTCGGCCCGACCACCGGCGACAAGGTGCGATTGGCAGATACAGATCTCATCATCGAGGTCGAGAAGGATTTCACCACCTATGGCGAGGAGGTGAAGTTCGGCGGCGGCAAGGTGATCCGTGACGGCATGGGCCAGTCGCAGGTCACCAACAAGCAGGGCGCGGCCGACACCGTCATCACCAATGCGCTGATCGTCGATCACTGGGGCATCGTGAAGGCCGACGTCGCGATCAAGGACGGCATGATCTCCGCGATCGGCAAGGCCGGCAATCCCGACATCCAGCCGGGCGTCACCATCATCGTCGGCCCCGGCACCGACGTGATCGCGGGCGAAGGGAAAATCCTGACCGCCGGCGGCTTCGACAGCCACATCCATTTCATCTGTCCGCAGCAGATCGAGCACGCGCTGATGTCCGGCGTCACCTCGATGCTCGGTGGCGGCACCGGTCCCTCGCACGGCACGTTCGCCACCACCTGCACGCCGGGGCCGTGGCACATGGGGCGGATGATCCAGTCGTTCGACGCGTTCCCGGTCAATCTCGGCATCTCCGGCAAGGGCAACGCGTCGCGCCCCGCCGCGCTGGTCGAAATGATCAAGGCCGGCGCCTGTGCGCTGAAGCTGCACGAGGACTGGGGCACGACGCCGGCGGCGATCGATACCTGCCTGTCGGTGGCTGACGACTACGACATTCAGGTGATGATCCACACCGACACGCTGAACGAATCCGGCTTCGTCGAGGACACGGTCAAGGCATTCAAGGGCCGCACCATCCATGCCTTTCACACCGAGGGCGCCGGCGGCGGGCATGCGCCTGATATCATCAAGGTCGCGGGGCTGAAGAACGTGCTGCCTTCCTCGACCAATCCGACGCGGCCGTTCACCCGCAACACCCTCGACGAGCATCTGGACATGCTGATGGTGTGCCATCACCTCGATCCCTCGATCGCCGAGGACCTCGCCTTCGCCGAGAGCCGCATCCGCAAAGAGACCATCGCGGCCGAGGATATCCTGCACGATCTCGGCGCGCTCTCGATGATCTCCTCGGACTCCCAGGCCATGGGCCGCCTTGGTGAAGTCATCATCCGGACCTGGCAGACCGCGGACAAGATGAAGAAGCAGCGCGGGTCGCTCGACCAGGACAAGGGCAAGGACAACGACAATTTCCGCGTCAAGCGCTACATCGCCAAGTACACGATCAATCCCGCGATCGCCCACGGCGTGTCGAAACTGATCGGCTCGGTCGAGAAGGGCAAGCTCGCCGATCTCGTGCTGTGGTCGCCGGCCTTCTTCGGCGTCAAGCCGGACTGTATCATCAAGGGCGGCTCGATCGTCGCCGCCCCCATGGGCGATCCCAACGCCTCGATCCCGACGCCGCAGCCGGTGCACTATCAGCCGATGTTCGGTGCCTTCGGCAAGGCGCGCACCGCGTCGTCCGTGGTGTTCACCTCGAAGGCGGCCGTCACCGGCGGCCTCGCGCGAAAGCTCGGCATCGACAAGAAGCTCTATGCGGTGCAGAACACCCGCGGAAAGATCTCGAAGAAGAGCATGATCCACAACGACGCCACGCCCAATATCGAGGTCGATCCCGAGACCTACGAGGTGCGCGCCGACGGCGAACTGCTGACCTGCGCGCCCGCCGAGGTACTGCCGATGGCGCAGCGATATTTCATGTACTGAAATAGCGTCTGGACGCATGCCCCCGGCGCAGGCCCGGGGGGCGGGTTTTCCGGTTTTGCGTTCGACCCCGCCTGGTCTAAGGTCCCGCCCGGTATCTTACCTTAGAAGAAAAGCCGGGAGGATTTCTCGTGATTTACGTCGTTGCCACCTTGACCATCAAGCCCGAGACGCGCGCCGAATTCATTGCGGCCGCCACCGCCTGCATCAAGGAGACGCGGAAGGAGCCCGGCAATATCGCCTATGATTTGCACGAGAGCGTCACCGATCCCGCCAAGATGGTGTTCGTCGAGCAGTGGGAGAGCGCCGAGGCGCTGGTGCCGCATCGCGCCATGGAGCATATGAAGACGTTCGGCCGCGTCGCGGTGAAGTGTTTTACGGCGCCGCCAAAGATTGAAGTGATCACGCCCGAGAAGGTCGAGACACGGTAACGGGGTAAAAGCATGATCCGGGCGACGCAGGTTAAGGGACAGCACGGCTTCACGGAGACGCCGGCGGATACGGTGGTGCTCGATTTCGACGACCGGCACCGCCGCCGCATGGCGATGACGGGGACGCGGGGCCTCGAATTCCTGCTCGACCTGGAGAATGCCGTCGCGCTGCGCGGCGGTGACGCGTTGGTGCTGGAGGACGGCCGGCTGGTCGAAGTGGTCGCGGCGCCCGAGCCGCTGCTGGAGATCCGCGGCCGCGATCCGCACCACCTCATTCGCGTCGGCTGGCACCTCGGCAATCGCCATTTGCCGACGCAGATCATGGCCAAGAGCCTGCGCATCCGCCGCGACCATGTCATCGAGGCCATGGTAAAAGGCCTCGGTGCGCGCGTCGTCGAGATCGAGGCGCCGTTCGATCCCGAGGGCGGCGCTTACGCCGACGGCGGCCACGCGCATGGTCACGATAATCACGGGCATCACGATCACGGGCATCACGATCACGACCATCATCACCATGATCATGGTCACGACCACCACGATCATGCCGCGCATGATCATGGCCACCACCATCACCACGACGAGCATTGCGACCACCCCGACCACCACCACGGCCACAAGCATGCTCATGACCACAAATGAGCCGGTGAGTGCCGGTGACCTCGCCGAGTGCGAGGCGGCGGCGCTGTACCGGCTGATGACGTGGCTGTCGCCGGCCTTTCCGGTCGGCGGCTTCTCCTATTCCAGCGGCATCGAATGGGCGGTCGAGGCGGGCGACATCACCGACATCGCGACGCTGGCCGACTGGCTCGACGCCATGCTGGGCGACGGCTCCGGCTTTTGCGATGCGACGTTCCTGGTCCACGCCCATCGCGCCACTGAATTGGGCGAGGATACCACGTTGGCCGATATCGCGGAGCTCGCCGCCGCCTTTGTGCCGTCGCGCGAGCGGCAGCTCGAGACGACCTCGCAGGGGCGCGCCTTCATCGACATCTCCCGCGCCGCGTGGGATGCCGACGGGCTTGATGCCATGGTTGCGGCATGTCGCACGGCACTGATCTATCCTGTCGCCGTCGGCGTGGTCGCGGCGGTGCACGGTGTGCCGCTGGCGCCGACGCTGCACGCCTTTCTGCATGCGCTGGTCTCGAACTGGATTTCGGCGGCGAGCCGCCTCATTCCGCTCGGCCAGACCGACAGCCAGCGGGTGCTGGTGAAGCTGGAAGCCGCCGTTGCCGCGACCGCCAATCGTGCGTTGAATGCCACCTTGGACGATCTCGGCAGCGCGACGTTTCGCGCCGATCTCGCCAGCCTGCGGCACGAGACGCAATATACGCGGCTGTTTCGCTCGTGAGCGGTGCGGCCTCTAACCCATCAAGAGAGAGCGAGTGACATGTCGAAATCTCACGGCCCCTTGCGCGTCGGAATAGGCGGCCCGGTCGGATCGGGCAAGACCGCGCTGATGGACCTGCTCTGCAAGACCATGCGCGAGCGCTATGACATCGCGGCGATCACCAACGACATCTACACCAAATGGGATGCGGAATTCCTGGTGCGCTCGGGCTCGCTGACGCCGGACCGCATCGCCGGCGTCGAGACCGGCGGCTGCCCGCACACCGCGATCCGCGAGGACGCTTCGATGAACCTGGCCGCGGTCGCCGACATGCGCGCAAAATTCCCCGGGCTCGACCTCGTGCTGATCGAGTCCGGCGGCGACAATCTGGCTGCCACTTTCTCCCCGGAGCTCGCCGACCTCACCATCTACGTCATCGACGTGGCGGCCGGCGACAAGATCCCCTCCAAGGGCGGCCCCGGCATCACCCGCTCCGACCTCCTGGTCATCAACAAGATCGACCTCGCGCCCCATGTCGGCGCCTCCCTGGAGAAGATGGAGACGGACGCCAGGCGCATGCGCGGCGCGCGCCCCTTCGTCATGACCAACCTGAAAAAGAGCGAGGGGCTCGACCAGATCGTCGGCTTCATCGAGGCCAAAGGCGGCCTGAAACGGGCAAGCTGACGGCGCGACGACGTGGCGCAGGCGTTCTCCGGCGTTAACCTCTGGGGCAAAAGCCGCATCTGCGGAACAAATTTCGGACACGGCGATTAACTACCTCCGGTGCCTGGAGCAAAGCCTTCATGGCCAGACCATCGGCCGGGCGAATTAAGCTTTTCAGGCGACCGAAGTTGCGTACTGATGCCTCCTCCTTCATTATCTCCGTTACTGGGGTCCACTCTGTTTCGGCACATGGCCGTTCGAGCGGCGTTGATATGCTCCGTGTTTGTTGCCGACCTGCTGTTTTCGCCTGAGTAGTCGAAGTGGTCCGGCTGGGTTTTATCATCGGTTTCATCGCCCTGCTCGGAGCCCTGCTCTCCGGGCTCGCGGCCTATCGCGTCCACGACCAGGAGCTGGCACTGGACCGGATCGCGCTGGCGCGCGCGATCGACGTCCACGCGAGCCTGGTCCAGGACCGGCTGACCGAGCGCGAGCTGCTCGCGCGTGTCGCCTCAGGCTTGTTCCGTGCCCCGTCGGTCATCAAGCCGAACATGCTGGAGCCGCTGCGCTCGGCCATCTACGCCTTCAAGACCGATTTCGTGGTCGCCGGGTGGGTCGCCCGGCTGAAGCCGAACGAGCTTCTGCCGGCGGAAGACGCGATCGCGAGCGCCGGCTTCCCCAATCCGCAGATCCGCTCCTATGACGACAAGCCGATCGATCTTGCGAAGGTCACCCAGCCGATCGACGTGCTGATGGACCTCGAGCCGCGCAGCAACGAGACCAAGGCGCTGCCCGGCCGCAGCTACGAGCAGGATCAGGTGCGCAGCGCCATGCTGACGCGTGCGCGTGTCGAGAAGAGGTCGGTCGCCTCAGACCCGGTTCAGTTGCTGCGGGGCGGCGGGCCCATCGGCATCATCGTGGCCGCGCCCGTCATTCCCGAGGGCGCGACCGAGCCGGCCGGCTTCGTCACATTTTCCTACGAGCTCGCCTCCCTGATGCTGACCAATGACGACATGTCGTTGTTCTCGGTCGCGCTGAAGGATCCGCGCAGGGAAGGTGGCGAGCTCGTTGCCAACGACCAGGGCGTGGTCTCGTCACGCATGACGGCAGCGGACGGGCCGGCGCCGTCGGCGACGCGAACGGTGAGCTTCGGCGGGCGCGACTGGCATCTCGGCTACTACGCCAAGACCAATTCGGCGCGGCGCGCCGAGCAGACGGCGATCATCGTGGCGGCGATCGGTTTTGCCATCACCGCGATGGTGTGCGGCCTGTTCGGCTATGTCGCCTACAACAATCTGCGGCTCAGCCGGGAAATCCAGGTGCGGATCGGCTTCGAGCGCCGGCTGACCGCCGTCATCGACGAGCTCAACCACCGGGTCAAGAACATCCTGGCGGTGATCCAGTCGATCGTGACGCGCACGCTGCGCCACGGCTCGGACATCGACGTCGCGCGTGAACTGCTGATCGGCCGCATCCACGCCATGTCCAACGTGGTCTCGCTGCTCAGCGAGAGCCAGTGGCAGGGCGTCAAGCTGAAGGGCCTGTTCGAGGCGCGCGCCATCCCGCATGCCGACCGCATCGCCGTCACCGGCCCTGACATCGCGGTCAGCGCACGCGCCGCGCAGAGCCTGTCGCTCCTGTTCTTCGAGCTCGCCTCGCACTCCGACGAAGGTCTGTCGCTGGTCGGAAAGCATCCGCACATCACCGCGAATTGGACGGTGACGGGCGAGGGGACCGATGAGGTCTTCCATTTCCGCTGGGAGGAGTTCAACACCAGCGAGGCGACGCGCCGACCGGATTCCGATTTCGGTCTGATCCTGCTCGACCGTGTTGCGCCCGAAGCGCTCGGCGGCACCGCCAAGCGCTACTTCACCGACGCCTCCTACGTCTATGAATTGACGGCGCCGATGGAGACGGTGGTCGACATGTCCGAGCGCGACCGCACCGACAAGATCTCGGCGCCGGTCAGGCCGGTGCGATAGAGGTCGCGCTTCAGATGGTTGTTTTGAGCATGATCTTTTCGGAAAACCGCTTCGCACTTTTCCGGATGATGCCCTAACCCTTCGGCCGCAGCACCAGGTCGACCAGATTGCGCGCGTAGGCCGGCGTGATCGGTGCGATGCCGAAGACGTAGCGGTAGAACAGGCTGCCATAGATGGCGTCGTAGAGATCCTCGGGCGCTCCCTCCGCCAGGATGCTGCCATCCGTCTGGCCCGCGGCGATCATCTCGACCAGTGCGTCGCGGCGGAATTGCAGGTAGCGGGCATAGAACAGCTCCGCCGAGCCGGTCTTGGAAATGCATTCGGAGACGACGGCGAGTTGCACCTTGCCGAACTCGCCCTGGAGCGCCTCGGCATAGGCCGCGGCATGGCGGCGTGCGCGCGCCGCGGGGCTGCCGGAGCTCGCAGGCGGCAACGGCAGCATCTGCGCGGCATGATGAAGGAAGGCGTCGATCAGCAGCGCTTCCCGCGACGGCCACCATTTGTAGATCGTCATCTTGGAGACGCTGGAGTGTCGTGCGACGGCGTCGATGGAGGTGGCGGCAAGGCCGGTGGCGGCCATCAGCGCATAGGCGCTTTCGAGAATGGCGTTGGTGGTCTCGATCGATCGCGGCCGGCCGCGCCGGGGCGCGCTGTCAGCCTCATCACCCCCGCCCTTTGCCATCGCCACGCCCGGTCCCCTCACGCAGAGGCTCCCCGCTTAGCGCAGCCACAGGTCTCGGCCTAGCAGAATCGCACGATTATTTGGCTAGAGCGTTTTCGAGCGAGGTGGATACCGGTTCGCGTGAAGAAAACGCGTCAAAACAGGAATCTAGAACCCCGTTCCGATTAGATCGGAACGGAGCTCTAGGCCTGCTGCCGCAGGGCGGCCGGCAGGTCCTGCCGCCTCGACCAGGAGATGTAATAGGCCACTGCCGTCATCGCCGCGAAGCCGACGAGGCTTACCGCGATCTGCATCACCACGAGGTTCGGTCCAGTGATCAGGATGAGATGGCCGGCGAAGGACAGGAACACGGCAATGCAGAACACCGCGAGCCATTCCTCGCCGCATGTGATCACCGCCTGAAGCGGCCGCCACTTCAAGCCGGGGTGGTCGGCTGGAATGAGGTGGGTCGCGAGGAAGGCGAGCGCGAGGAAATGAACCACGCGATAGGGTGCGAGGTTTTCCTTGTCTGTCGGCGCGATGCTGTTGACGAAGACGTCCGGCAAATAGACGGACAGCGCGGGCGAATGCCGCATCAAGGTGACGGCCATCGCGAAGATGAGATAGGCACCCGCGAGGATCCGCAGCCAGGACATGCTGTGCAACGCGCGTCCGGAGGCGCCTGTCACGGCGAACCAGCCGCCCAGGACCATCAGCATCTGCCAGCACAGCGGATTGAAGGTCCAGTCCTGGTCCGGATAGACCCGGAAATTCCAGTCGAACCAGCGCGCCGCAACGTACAGCGCGACCGATGCCGCCAGCGTCAGGTTCGGCCGCCGCAACAAACCCCACAGCGCAAATGGAAAGAACGCCATCAGCGGGATCATCAGTTGCAGGAGGTCGAGGTTCAGCGGCTCCTCCTGGAGCACGAGGCCGCGGACCAGGATGCGTAGCGGATGCTCGAGAATGCCGGAGATGTTGTATTCGTGGATGATCTCCGGCGCCATCGATTGCGAGGCGACATAGGCGATGGTGTCGATATAGATCACGAAGAGCACGACATAGGCGGCGTAGAGCCGCCAGACGCGGCGAAAGATGCGCGTCGCCGCGACGACGTAGCCGCGCTCCAGCGCCATCCTGCCGTGAATGATGGCGACGCCATAACCCACCACGAACACGAACAGGTCCGCGGCGCCGCTAAAGCCGAAATTTCGCAGCGTCAGCAGATTGACGACGTTGTTCGGGATGTGGTCGACGAACACCGACCAGTTGGCAATGCCGAGCGTCAAATACAATCTGGCATCGTGATGGAATGCGGCGAGGTTCGCCTTGACGGACGGTTTCATTGAGTAAAATAGCTTTGAGAATCAGGATGATGCTTTTACCGGCAACCGCTTGCCTATCCGAGTAGCATTTGCGTGAGCAAGACCGGTTTGTCCCGACTGGCGTAAAGTTGCGCAGGGCGGGCCGCTGCATTTGCTTGCCTTCGCTTGCCTCGTCCACGACGCAACTTCTGCAAAGGCAGACGACTGTCTTGCGCTCGCAATCGGCGCCTCCGCGGTCAGCGATCGCGGGTCGGAAATTCTCGGTCTGGTACCTCCGTGACCGCGTTGCGCCATCGGTCACGGTTGCTGCTGCACCGATCTGCTCCCGGCTGCAGAGCTTTTCCAGTTTGGAAATGGAAAACCTCCAGACTTCAAAACTTCTAGCACGGATCCTTGAACCGCTGCGGTAACTCCTTGTTCCGGCTGCAACCATTCGCAGTCGCTGGAAGTTGGGGAAGTTGCGGTGGGCGTTTTGGAAGTGGGGCGCTGGCGGCTCTTGGGGGCCGTCAGCTCAGTTGTTTTGATCGTTACTGCGGGAGGGGCGGCGGCCCAATCATCGACGGCGGGTTCGGCCGCCGGGGCGGGCACCGAGCTCGCGCCGGTGATCGTCCAGAGCAGTGCATCGCCGAAGCGCGTCAATGCATCATCCGCGCGCAGCCGCAGCGCGGCGCGCGCGCGAGCGGTCTCGCGCGCGAATGCACCTGCCGGCGCCGCTGCAACGCCCGCAGTCGGGGCTGGAGCGGCGGGAGGCCATAAGGAATCGGCATTCGGCCATGTCGACGGGATGGTCGCGACGAGGAGCGCGACCGGCACCAAGACCGACGCGCCGTTGATCGAAACGCCGATTGCGATCTCCGTCGTGACGCAGGACCAGATCCAGGCCCAGGGCGCGCAAAGCATCGCGCAGGCGGTGCGCTATACGTCGGGTGTGAGGAGCGAAAATCTGGGGGCCGACGCGCGCTTCGACAATATCTACATTCGCGGCTTCCTGGCCGACCAATACCTAGACTCGCTTCGGCTGCTAAATTTTGGCGTCTTCGCCTATCCGATCGTCGAGCCTTTCAATCTCGAACGTATCGAGATCCTGCATGGCCCGGCCTCCGTTCTCTACGGTCAGTCGTCGCCGGGCGGCATCGTCGATCTCGTCTCCAAGCGTCCGACGCTGGAGCCCTATCACGAGATGTTCGTGTCGACCGGCAGCTATGGCCGCGTCCAGGCGGGCGTCGACCTTTCCGGTCCAATCGACAAGAACAAGGAGTTTCTCTACCGCTTCACCGCGTCCGGCTTCGATGTGGGCAGCCAGGTCGATCACGCCGACTACCAGCGCATCTCGATCGCGCCGTCGCTGACCTGGCGGCCGGACAACCAGACCACGCTGACGGTGCTCGGCACCTATCAACGCGATCCCAAGGCCGGCTTCTACAACCAGCTCCTGCCGAGCGGCATCGGCACCATCACGCCCTACAAGGGCAGCTATATCCCGACGAGTTTCTATTCGGGCGAGCCGAATTTCGACAAGACCGACCGCACAGTCGGCACAGTCGGCTATTTGCTCGAACACAGCTTCAACAATAACGTCAAGGTGCGACAGAACCTGCGTTACATGGACCTCAGCACCGATTTCGCGGTGGTGTCCCCCAACGGCAGCCAGACAGATCCGACCAACCTCAAGCGCGCTGCCTTCACGACGCTGGAATCCATCCGCTCGATCAACGTCGACAACCAGCTCGAGACCAGATTCAACGCCGGTCCGTTCGAGCACACCGTGCTCGCGGGTCTTGATTACACCAACGCCGTCGACAAGCGGCTCAACGGCCAGCTCCTGGTCGCGCCGCCGATCAACGCGTTCAATCCGGTCTATGGCGTGCCGTTCGGTCCGGTGCCCAATACGACGAATGTCCGGCAGACGATCGAGCAACTCGGCGTCTATGCGCAGGATCAGATCAAATTCGATCGCTGGGTCGCGCTGCTCGGTATCCGTCATGATCGGGCGCAGTCCAGCACGGATACGCTGACTTACGCGAGCGGGACCACCTCGACCGCACCAAAGTCCGACGCGGCGGTCACCAAGCGCGGCGCACTGCTCTACAAGTTCGACAACGGGATCGCGCCCTACATCCAGTACACCGAGTCGTTCCAGCCGACCGCCGGCACGGATGCCCTTCTTCGCCCCTTTGCGCCGACAACCGGCCAGCAGGAAGAAGTGGGCATCAAGTACCAGCCCAGCGCAAACTCGCTCTACACGCTCGCCGCGTTCAACCTGATCCAGCAGAACGTGCTGACCCCGGACACGGATCCGACCCATCCTCCGGGCTCGCGCGTGCAGACCGGCGAAATCCGTTCGCGCGGCATCGAGCTGGAGGCCAAGACCGAGATCAGCCGTGAGCTGACCGTGCTGGCGTCCTACACCTATCTCGACAACATCGTGACGCGGACCAACACGCCAAGCCAGCTCGGCAAACACCCGGTCATTGCCCCGATGAATTCGGCATCAGCTTGGGCCGATTACACTTTTCATGGCGGCCCGCTCGACGGCTTTGGTCTGTCCGGCGGCGTGCGCTATATCGGCGAGACCGCGGGTAACACTGCGAACACGTTCTATGTCCCCGACGTCACGCTGTTCGATGCGGCGATTCACTATGACTTCTCCGCGTTGGGGCCGATGTTCAAGGGCTATTCGGCGCAGATCAATGCCACGAACATCTTCGACAAGACTTACGTCACGCTTTGCCAAGACATCGGCTGCTACTACGGCCTCCGCCGCAACGTGATTGCGACGCTGCGCTACCACTGGTAGAGGAGCGGGGATGAGCGAGCGGGCGATCTCCAGGAAAGCCCGCGCTGCGGCGCTGGCTCTTCGTGCACAAATGGTCGAGCCTGATCTGCACGCTGTTCCTGCTCCTGATCTGCATCACCGGCCTGCCGCTGGTGTTGCGGGACGAGATCGACGGCCTGCTCGACGACGCCCTGCCCTATGCGCGGGTAGCAGAAGGCACGCCGAATGTTAGTCTCGACCGGGTCGTCGAGGCCAGCCGGAAGATGTATCCCGGCGAGACCATCATCTCGGTGTTCGTCGACGACGACGAACCCAAGATCATGGTGTTCATGGCGAGCTCCTGGGAGGCGTTCAAGGCCAACCGCCGGGCGATTCACTCGATCCGGTTCGACGCCCACACTGGCGACGTGCTGAAGCAGACCAAGCCGTTCGGCGAGGACGGGCTCACCTTCCTGCAATTGATGCTGTCGCTGCACCGGGATCTGTTCGCAGGACTTGCGGGCGAACTGTTCCTCGGTGCGATGGCTCTGCTGTTCATCGCGGCGATCGTATCGGGGATCGCTATCTACGGGCCGTTCATGCGCAAGCTGGATTTCGGCACCGTGCGTGCGGCCCGATCACGTCGGCTGAAATGGCTCGACCTGCACAATCTGCTCGGCGTGGTCACGCTCGGCTGGGCACTGGTGGTCGGCGCTACCGGAGTGATCAACGAGCTCTCGACGCCATTATTCGCGTTGTGGCAGCAGACCGACGTGCGCGCGATGCTGGCGCCGCTGCAAGGCAAACCGGTGCCGCAGACCTCCGAACTGTCCTCGCCGCAGACTGCCTATGACACGGTGAAGGCGGCTTTCCCCGAGATGACCACGACCAGCGTCGTATTTCCTGGCGCGCCGTTCGGCTCGCCCCATCATTACGTGGTCTGGACCAAGGGCAAGGAACCGCTGACATCGCGGTTGTTCAGCCCGGTGCTGGTCGACGCCAGAAGCGGCGCTCTGATCTCGGCGGTGACCATGCCCTGGTATCTCCGTGCGCTGGAGCTTTCGCGCCCCCTGCATTTCGGCGACTATGGCGGCATGCCGCTGAAGATCATCTGGGTGTTGCTGGACCTCGTGACGATTTTCGTGCTCGGCAGCGGCTTGTATCTCTGGTTTGCGCGATCGCCGGCCGCGAAGCTGAGCCCGGCGGCGATGCCGCTGCCATCGCCGGGCGGTGCCGAATGACCGGTCGCCGCTCGCTCGCCTTGATCTGGCGCTGGCCGGCACTGCTTGCTGTCCTGAGCGTATTCGGCCTGCTGGCGGCCTTGATTGGCCAGACCGGGATCTGGCTACCCCTGTCCTGGAGCGCGTTGACCATTCCGCTCGCGGTCGCAGCACTCTGCATCGTCCGCAACCGGGACTGATGCAGCAAGTCCGGGATATTCGACCATTATTCGGCCGGTTCGGCCGAGGCCTCGTCGGATGCGCCGGCACGGCTCGCCATGATTCCAAGGGCGACGCCGCCGATTGCCAGGATCGGCAGTAGCCGCTTGATTCCGATAGCGCGAGCGATCTGGAGGCCCGTCGCGAGCAGCATGGGGTCGGCGAGCATGCTCGAAGCGGCCGACTTCGCGGCGCGCTCGGCGGCGATCCGGGCGCGCTTCCGCATCTCCCGCTTGTAGCCCCAATAGCTCCCCGCCGCGGCAAGCGTCAGCAGGAAGAAGATGCCGGCGCCGGCGAGGCAGGCCTGCACCGGTCCGTAGGTCTGAAGGACCGAGATGAAGGCGGCGGCGCAGAGAAAGCCCGTGGTGATGAAGAGCGCGAGTGCCGCGCCCGCGGCGAGCGATGTCAGGCGGACGGTCGTGCCCGTCGATGCGCTGATGCCGTCGATGATGCGCTGTAACATGGCCTTGCTCCTCAGATCCCCGCAAGCCGGCAGCGACGGCGCGACGGCGCCGCCGTAACGTCAAGGTCCTGCGCCCACGCTACCGGCGCCAGGCGACGCCGATCAGGAAGCCGATGCCGAGCGCGAGCCCGACGGTCGCGAGCGGCCGCTGCGTGATGGCGTCTTCCAGCGTTTCCTCGATCGAGCCGTAGGCGTCTTGCGCAGCTTCCATCATGGCGCTGCCGCGATCCGACATGTCGTCGACCGCGGAATCCACGCTCTCGCGGGCTTGGCGATAGCCGCGGCGGGCCTGCTTGCTGGTGGAATTGGCAAAGGTGTTGAGCGCGTCGGTGATCTGATCGGTGAGGGCGGCGATATCGCTTTTCACGGCTGCTACATCCTTCTCGAGGCGTTCTCTGGTGGCTTTGTCGGTCCAGTCTCTCATCCCGGTTTCGCCATTGGTCATTGACATCAGGAGCTCCAAAGCTGTTGGCGGCTGAGATAGGCGGAAAACGTTTCGTGCCCGGGTAAGTTCCGTTCGGGGAAACCGGTCATGCCTGCGGCAGCTGCGGCGAATTCTCCGGCAGCAGGTGCTCCTTCAGGATCAGCCCGACGATCAGAAGCGGCGACGACAGGAATGCGCCCATCGGCCCCCACAGCCAGGTCCAGAAGGCCAGCGCGATGAAGACGGCAAGCGCGTTCAGGGAAAGCCTGCGCCCGATGATGGTCGGCGTGACGAAGTGTCCTTCCAGGAAGGTGATGCCGCCGAAGGCGAGCCCCGCCATCAGTCCGCCGCCGATCGTCGGAAAGGCGACGAGCCCCACCACGACCAGAATGACGAACATCGCGACCGGCCCGATGATCGGGATGAAGTTGAGTGCAGCCGCAAGCGCGCCGAGCCCGGCCGGATTGGGCATGCCGGTGATGGCGCAGATGATCCCGGTTGCGATGCCCACGCCGACATTGATCAGCGTCACCGTCAAAAGATAGTTGCCGAGATGGACCTCGATCTCGTTGAGGATCCGCAGCGTGCGCAGCCGCGCGTCGCGATCGCCGAAATTCATGATCAGCGCCCGCCGCAGGTCCCGCCAGCTTGCGATGAACAGGATCAGCGTGGCGAAGAACAGCAGAAATTCGGCGAAGGTCGGCGACAGGAATTCCAGCGTCGGTTGCACCCATTCGGCTTTCGGCAGCGGAAGGCTTGGCAGCCCCTCTGAGCCGCCCACCATTGTCTGCAACTCCTTCCACAGCGCCAGCGGCCGGTCGAAGACGTGCATCTTCTCCTTCAACTGCGCGCCCAATTCCGGCAGGCGCGAGCTCCACTCCATCGCTGGCACGGCAATCAGCGCGACGACGAAGGCGACCACCGTCGTCACCGCGATCACGATCAGCACGGCGCCGAGGGCGCGCGGCACATGCCGCCGCTCGAGAAAGCTGGCGGCCGGCGACAACATGGTGCCGGCAACGACAGCCATCACGACCGGGAGGAAGAACGCCCTGGCGACATAGAGCACCGCGACGACGGCAATCAGAAACAGCCCGGCGAGCGCAAAGGCGACGAACTCGGTGCGGCGGATCACCGGCGGCAGCTCGACACGGCTGTCGGGAAGCGGGTCGCCCTCGTTGTTGCCGGAAATCAGACGTTCGGTGGGAAGGACGCGCACGATCTCTCTCCCGCACGGAAGCCTCCGCGCGCCCATTGTTGGCAGTAAAACGTCCGGGCGGACCTTCCGGTTCCATCGCGGTTTCGTGAAGTTTTGCTCGCTTGACTGTGACGTCGCCGCCGCAGCGAGCGGTGGAACTTGAGTCGGTCCAGCTGCGTTTGTTGGGAAGCCGCATCACCCTGATGCACACATCGAACGGGGCAGCACATGACAAGGTTCTCTCCAGTCCGTCGCCGCTTCTCGCTGCGCGCCGCCACCGCCATTGGCTTCGCGACAGCATTGCTGACCGTGCCCTTCGCGGCACAGGCCCAGATGCTCGGCTACGCGCCGATGCAGCCGCAGGGATATCCGCAGGACCCGACCTATTCGCGGGGTTACGTCAACGCAGCGCCGCAGGCCGCCGACGAGGATGCCGCCTTGCCCGACCGGCTGCGCAAGCAGATCGTCAGCTTCGACAGGAACGAGCCGGCCGGGACCATCGTCATCGATACCGGCAACACCTATCTCTATTACGTGCTCGGCAATGGCCGCGCGATCCGTTACGGCGTCGGCGTCGGCCGCGAAGGTTTCACCTGGGCCGGCGTCCAGAGCGTCAGCCGGAAGGCCGAATGGCCGGACTGGCATCCGCCGGCCGAGATGATCGCGCGTCAGCCTTATTTGCCGCGCTTCGTCGCCGGCGGACCCGGCAATCCGCTCGGTGCACGCGCGATGTATCTCGGCTCGAGCGAATACCGCATCCACGGAACCAACGATCCCACCACGATCGGCAAGTTCGTGTCCTCCGGTTGCATTCGCATGACCAACGAGGACGTCACGGACCTGTTCAGTCGCGTCAATGTCGGCGCCAAGGTGGTGGTGCTGCCGAAGAACGCCCCGCTGATGGCGAAGGGGTACGACAAGGGCGGCGACGCCGTACGCAAGCGCCCGCCGGTGACGACGCTGCCTTCGGGACGGCAGGCGCTGAACATCGCGACGTCGGCAGTGAACTGAGAGTTGAGCGAGGTCATATGAAGAGACGTTCGATCGGCAAACTGGTCGGTGGCGCGGCGGCGTGCTTCGCCGTCGCCGTGCTCGGCCTCGCGTTGACGCCGTCGGCGCATGCGGAAGATTTCTTCTCGGCGCTGTTCGGCGGCTTCCGCGTGCGCTCCGCGCCGGAGATCCGCATGCCGTTCCCGACCGATGACATGCCGCGCTACGACACGCCGCGCCAGCGGGCCTCGTATGGCGGCGGCACTGCCTATTGCGTGCGCGGTTGCGATGGCCGCTATTTCCCGGCGCAAGGAAACGACGCCGAAAGCAAGGCGCAGTCCTGCAAGAGCTTCTGCCCGACGTCCGAAACCTCGCTGGTCTATGGCAGCAATATCGACGACGCCACCACGGACAAGGGAAAATCCTATTCCGACCTGCCCAATGCGTTCCGCTTCCGCAACGAGATCGTTGCGGGCTGCACGTGCAACGGCAAGGATCCGGTGGGACTCGCCCAGGTCAAGGTCGAGGACGATCCGACCTTGCGCAAGGGTGACATCGTCGCGGGCAGCGATGGCCTGGTGGTCGCCAACCGCAACGCCAATGACCGCCGCGGCGTCGCGATGAATTTTTCGCCGCTGCCGGAATCGGTGCGCGCCAGATTCCGCCAAGTGCCGGTGGTCGCGAAGGAGTAGAGGTCCCCGCGTTCGCGGGGACGACACTGGATTTGTAGTGGCGGCTTTCTTCCCAACCCGCAGCAGCGTTAAGCCGCGCGGATCTTCCCCAGGAAGTCGCTGACCTGCTGGCCGAGCTGGCGGCTCTGCGTCTCCAGCGTTTCCGAGGCCTGCTTGACGTTGTCCGCCGCACCGGCGGCAGCATCCGCGTCGGCCTTCACGCCGGTGATGTTGTCCGACACGTTCCTGGTGCCCTGCGCCGCAAATTGCGTGCTGCGCGTGATCTCCTGGGTCGCCGCGCCCTGTTCCTGCACGGCGGCGGCGATCGCGGTGGCGACCTCGTTGACCTCGCCGATGATGCCGCCGATGGTCTGGATCGCGTTGATGGCGTCGCTCGCCACCCTCTGGATGTCGGCGATCTGCCCGGAGATTTCCTCGGTGGCTTTTGCGGTCTGGCTGGCCAGCGATTTCACCTCGGAGGCGACGACCGCGAAACCGCGCCCGGCTTCGCCCGCACGTGCGGCCTCGATCGTGGCGTTGAGCGCGAGCAGGTTGGTCTGCGCCGCGATGGTGTTGATCAGGCCGACGACCTCGCCGATGCGTCCTGCGGACTGCGCCAGCCCTTGCACCGTGCCGTCGGTTTCGCGGGCCTGGTTGACGGCGCGGCTGGCAATGCCTGCGGCGTGCGCCGCCTGCTGGCTGATGTCGTTGATCGAGGCGGAGAGCTCCTCGGCCGCGGCGGCGACGCTGTCGACGCTCATGGAGGCATCGTTGGAGGCCTTGCCGGCGACCTGGACGCGGTCGTTGGTCTGGCGCGACACGGCGGACAGGTCGCCCGAGGTCTTGCGCATCTCGCCGGACGCTTCGCTCAGTTCGCCCAGCGTCTTGCGCACCGCCCCCTCGAACTCGCCGACATAGGTCTCGACCGCGCGCTGGCGCGCGGCCGCGCCGACATTGCGCTCGCGCTCCTGCGCCTCGATCTTGAGCTTCTCGGTCGCCTGCTTCTTGAAGGTTTCCAGCGCGCCGGCAAGCGCGCCGATCTCGTCCTGGCGGTCGAGATAGCCGGTGTCGACGGCGAGGTCGCCGCCGGCGACCTTGAGCATGGCGTCGCGGATGGTGTTGAGGGGATGGATGACGCGGCGGCTGACCAGCGTGACCGCGCCGGCGGCGAGGCCAATGGCGAGCGCCAGCAATGTGAGCTGCACGATCAGCGCGCGCTGCGCTGCGCCGCGCTGATCCAGCGTATAGGCCCGGGCGGCGTCGAGGGCGGCTTCCGCCACCGCGACCGCGCTGGCCATGCGGCCGACCGTGAGCGGGCTCCACTGGTTGGCGGTCATCTCGGCCTTTTCGCCCTTGGCGAGCGTGTCCGCGAGACGGTCGCGCAAGGTGAGATATTGCGGCTCGAAGTAAGCGGTCTTGGCCGCCGTCATGGCGGATGCGAGCGCGGGCGGCAATTGCATGCCCGAGGTCGACAATTCCAGCGCTTTCCACATCGCGGCCGTACCGCCGACAAATTGGGTATAGTTGTAGCGGCCCTCCGGCGTGATCTTGCCGGCCGCAAGCCCGGTCGAGACGATCAGTGAGGCCTCGCCTGCGGTGTTGCGCAACAGCCAGGCATTCTGCTTGACCGACAGCAGCTGGTCGATCACGGCGTCCTGATGGTTGACGGTGGCAGCCAGCGTGTTCGACAGCTTGTCGAGCGTATCGAGCAGGCCCTGCGTCGTCTCCATGTATTCCTTGGTCAGGCCGGCGCGGCGCTGATCCTTGGGCTTGGCCACGTCCTCCCAGAACTGCTTCTGCTCTTCGATCAGGAGTTTGTTGAGGCGCGCGAGTTCCGGAATCAGCGAGCCGGATTGCGGGAAGTCGATGCTCGGCAGCAGCTCGAGCGCGCGGGCCATTGCCGGCATCTGCGCATCACGCAGCGCGCGCAGGTATCTCTCGATCTCGGAATCCATCGGCTCGGTCGCGTTCAGCAGCCGCGACGTGGTCGAGCGGTCGGTGCGCAGATTGTGCATCGCCTTGAACAGATCGGCGGAGGCGTCGGCAATCTGCGAGATGCGGTTGGCGGTCTTGAGGCGGTCCCAGGAGGCGTAGGCGGTGAGCGAGAGCGCAATCACCACACAGACCGACGTGATGGCGATCACCGCCTTCAGCAGCGCGGACACGGTCAGACGATTCAGCATCGAAGCCCCCCTAAATTTCCATTGCAAAGTTCGTCGAGACGCCCCGGCAACATCGAAAACGGAGGGGCACGCAGATCGGCAATCGCATGCCGTCTGCGGCGCATGACCCAAACGGTTTCTGCATCTGAAACGAAAAGGGTAAAGTTTTAGGCAGGCCGCCTGATCGTAGAAGTACGTATTTACTAGAAGTTGCAGTGAGTTGCCGTAATGGAACCTGCGCGGGAGATGGGCGTTAGAACACCGTCAGACAATTTGCCTGAAGGGGGTCCCTGCGATGCTGGTCGGCGTACTCGTCACCTTTCTCGTCGTCATTCTCGTGCTCTATCTCATCAACATGCTGCCCATGGACGGTCGCGCCAAGCAGATCGCGCGTGTGGTCGTCATCATCATCGGCGTGGTGTCGCTGCTGAAATATCTGACGGTGTTTTAGCGGGGTGGGACGCGTAGCCCGGATGAAGCGCAGCGAAATCCGGGGGCCTGCCCCAAGCAACGCCGGATTGCGCTTCGCTCCATCCGGGCTACGGCCCGAAAACAAAAAGCCCCGGCGCGAGCCGGGGCTTTGGTGTTTGAATGATCGGGCTTTAGCCCACAGCCTTGGCCTCGCGGCGGCGGGCAGTGAGGATGTACTCGGTGTAGCCGTTCGGCTGTTCGCGTCCCTTGAAGATCAGGTCGCAGGCCGCCTTGAACGCGACACCGTCGAAGGCGGGCGCCATCGGCTTGTAGATCGCATCGCCGGCGTTCTGCTTGTCGACCACGACGGCCATGCGCTTGAGCGATTCCATCACCTGCGCCTCGGTGATCACGCCCTGGTGCAGCCAGTTGGCGAGATGCTGGCTGGAGATGCGCAAGGTGGCGCGGTCTTCCATCAGGCCGACATCGTGGATATCGGGCACCTTGGAGCAGCCGACGCCCTGGTCGATCCAGCGCACGACATAGCCCAGAATGCCCTGGCAGTTGTTGTCGATCTCTTGCTTGACGTCGTCGGGCGCCCAGTTCGACTTCGACACCGGGATGGTGAGGATGTCGGAGAGCTTTGCGCGCGGGCCGCCCTTGGTGAGCTCCTGCTGGCGCGCGGTGACGTTGACCTGGTGATAGTGCAGGGCGTGCAGCGTCGCAGCGGTCGGCGAGGGCACCCAGGCGGTGGTGGCGCCGGCCTGCGGATGCGCGAGCTTCTGTTGCAGCATGTCCGCCATCTTGTCGGGCGCCGCCCACATGCCCTTGCCGATCTGGGCATGGCCGGGCAGGCCGTCGATCAGGCCCATGTCGACGTTCCAGTCCTCATAGGCCTTGATCCAGGCCTGCGCCTTCATCTCGTTCTTGCGGATCATCGGGCCCGCTTCCATCGAGGTGTGGATCTCGTCGCCGGTGCGATCGAGGAAGCCGGTGTTGATGAACATGATGCGCTTGGAGGCGCGCTGGATGCAGGCCTTGAGGTTGACGGTGGTGCGCCGCTCCTCGTCCATGATGCCGACCTTGAGCGTATTCTCCGGCAGGCCCAGCATCTTCTCGACGCGGTCAAAGATCTCGCAGGCCAGCGAGACCTCGTCCGGACCGTGCATCTTCGGCTTGACGATATAGGCAGATCCGGTGCGGCTGTTCTTGACCTTGGCGTTGCCCTTGAGGTCGTGGATCGCAAGCAGGCCGGAGACGGCGGCGTCGAGCAGGCCTTCCGGGACTTCCTCGCCCTTGTCGTCCAGCACCGCGTCGGTGAACATGTGGTGACCGCAATTGCGCATCAAGAGCAGGCTGCGGCCGTGCAGCTTGACCTCGCCCTTGCCGTCAGGCGTCTTGTAGCTGCGGTCGGCGTTGAGCGAACGGGTCAGCGTCTTGCCGCCCTTCTCGAAATCGGCCGAGAGCGTACCGTTCATCAGGCCGAGCGTGTTGCGATAGACCAGCACCTTGTCCTCGGCGTCGACCGCGGCGACCGAGTCCTCCATGTCGAGGATGGTCGAGACCGCGGCCTCCATGACCATGTCGGCGACGCCGGCGGGATCGTCCTTGCCGATCGTGCTGCTGCGGTCGATCTTGACCTCGACGTGCAAGCCGTTGTTGGCGAGCAGCACGGCGCTCGGCGCGGCCGCATCACCCTGGAAGCCCGCGAATTGATCCGCGTTCTTCAGCGCGGTGGCGTTGCCGCTCTTCAGCTTCACCGCGAGCTGGCCTGCGACCACGCCATAGGCGGTGACGTCGGTGTGGCTGCCGGTCGCGAGCGGCACGGCGGCATCGAGGAATGCCTTGGCCTTCGCGATCACCTTGTCGCCGCGCGCCTTGTTGTAGCCCTTGCCGCTCTCGGCAGCGTCGTGCGGGATCGCGTCGGTACCGTAGAAGGCGTCGTAGAGCGAGCCCCAGCGCGCATTCGCCGCGTTCAGTGCGTAGCGCGCATTGGTGAGGGGGACGACGAGCTGCGGGCCGCAGATCTTGCCGATTTCCTCATCGACATTGGCGGTCTCGACCTTCTGCGTCGCCGGCTCGGGGACGAGATAGCCGATCTCCTTCAGGAAGGCGGTATAGGCGTCGAGGTCGAACGCCTTGCCCTTGTTGGCGCGGTGCCAGTCGTCGATCTTGGCCTGCAGCGTGTCCCGCACCGCCAGCAGCGCGCGGTTCTTCGGCCCCAGCTCCTTGACGATGGCGGCGACCCCGGCCCAGAACGCGTCCGGCGCGATCCCCGTTTTCGGGGCGGCTTCCTTGGCGATGAAATCGAAAAGGACGGGAGCGATCTTCAATCCGTGGGCGTCGACGCGTTTCATGATGGGCTTTCTTGTTGGAAATGGCTGTTTTTTGGCTGCTTTTGACCCGACAGCAGCAAAATGCGCCCATAGGGGGCGGCTTTCAGGGCCTATTAGCCCCAAAAAGGAGGCCGTGAGAAGACCCCCAAAGGTTTGTCAAAATGTCAAGGCGAGGTGTGCGAGACCCCACACACCGGTGTCATTCCCCGCGAAAGCGGGGAATCCAGTACGCGGCGGCTTCTCCATATCCTCACGCTGTCTCTGGAATACTGGGTCGCCCCGTCAAGCCGGGCGAGGACAGCGGGGAATAGGACAGACTCAAATGTTCGCGGCGAGGTCCACGAGTTCGTCGAACAGCACGCCGGTGGTCTTCAGCATCCGTTCGATCTCGTCCGCGGCATCCGCAACCGTGCGGGCCGACGTGTCGATCACGAGCTCGGCAGCCTGCGGCGCTTCGTAGTCGTTGCCGATGCCGGTGAACGACGCGAGCGCGCCGGCGCGGGCCTTCTTGTAATGGCCCTTGGGATCGCGATCCTCGCAGACCTCTGCCGGTGTCGCGACATGGATCTCGCGGAACGCGGTGTCGGCGATGCGGCGCGCGGTCGCGCGGTCCTCGCGGGCCGGCGAGACGGCGGCGACGATCGCGATGTGGCCGTTGCGGGCGAGATGGGTCGCGACCTCCGCGAGGCGGCGGATATTCTCGCTGCGGTCGGCGGCGGAGAAGCCGAGATCGTTGTTGAGCCCGGCGCGCAACGTGTCGCCGTCGAGCAGGATCGGCGAGCCGCCATTGGTGAACAGCCGCCGCTCCAGCGCCTTCGCCAGCGTCGACTTGCCGGATGCCGGCAGGCCGGTGAGCCAGACCACGGCGCCGTTGTGGCGGTAGCGCGCGGAGCGTTCGTCGGGCCGCAGCGCCGATTCCACCGGCACGATGTCGACTGGCACAGCGCGCTGGCCGGCATCGACCGACAGCACGAGACCACCGCCGGCGATGCGCCCCGAAACCTCGATCACGAGACGGCCGGTGCGCGGATTCTCGGTGTAGGGATCGGCGGCAATCGGGCTCGAAAGTGAAATGTCGATCTCGCCGACATGGTTGCGGCCGATCGCCTTGTTCTCGACGCTCGACAGCTCGCCGGGATCGACCGCCTTCTCGATGGCGACGACGGTGGCGCGGCTTTCCTTCGGGCCGCAGCGGACCAGGAGCTGGTCGCCCTTGGCGAGCGGCTTGTCGTGCAGCCAGAAGATCCGCGCGCGCAGACGGCGCGTCTCGCGCGGCGCAGAGCCGACATGCGCGACGATGTCGCCGCGCTCGATGAACAATTCGCGGTCGAGCGTGATGCCGACCGAGCGCCCCGCGCCCTGCCGTCCCGCGACCGGCGTTACCGGCCAGCTTTCGACGGTCTTGATCCTGGCGATCTTGCCGGCCGGCATGATCACGATCTCGTCGCCGGCAATGAGGCTGCCGGATTCGATGCGGCCCGCCACGATGCGGCGATCGTCGAACTTGTAGATCGCCTGCACCGGCAGGCGCAGGGCGAGGGCTTCCAGCGGACGCGCCGGCTCGAGCCGGTCCAGCGCCTCGACCACGGTCGGGCCCTTGTACCAGCCGATGCGGTCGGTGCACTCCGCGACGCCGTCGCCGTCGCGGGCCGAGATCGGGATCACCGCCGTCGGCGTCACGCCGAGGCCCTGCAAATGCGCCGAGATTTCGTCGCTGATTTCCTTGAAGCGCTCGGCGCTGAAATCGACGCGGTCCATCTTGTTGACGACGACCGCAACCTGCTTCACGCCGAGCAGGTGCAGGAGATAGCCGTGCCGCCTGGTCTGGTCACGCACGCCTTCGAGCGCGTCGATGATCAGCACCGCGCCGTCCGCCTGCGAGGCGCCGGTGATCATGTTGCGCAGGAATTCGGCATGGCCCGGCGCGTCGATCAACACGATGTCGCGCGAATTGGTGCGGAAGCGGATCTGCGTGGTGTCGATGGTGATGCCCTGGTCGCGCTCGGTCTGGAGCGCGTCGAGCAGGAACGACCATTCGAACGGCATGCCGCGCCGCGCGCTGACGGCCTTCAGCATCTCGAGCTTGCCGTCGGGCAGGCTGCCGGTCTCGTGCAGCAGGCGGCCGACCAGCGTCGACTTGCCGTGGTCGACATGGCCGACGATGACGATGCGAACCTGCGGACGCGTGGTGCCGTTCGGAGTGGCGGGCGAAGCGGGGGTGACGATCATGTTCATAGCCGCGTTGCGTCCTTGAATCAGAGATAGCCGGCGACGCGCAGACGCTCGAAGGCGTCCTCGGTCTCGTGGTCGAGCGCACGGCCGGCACGCTCCGGCACCTTGGTCTGCTCGAGCTCGGCCAGGATCTCGTCGATGGTCGACGCGGTCGACGCGACCGGATTGGTGATGTCCTGATCGCCCAGCGAGCGATAGCGCTTGCCGTTCTGCGACAGATAAAGCGGGATGATCGGAATGTTCTCGCGCTTGGTGTAGGCCCAGATGTCGGCCTCGGTCCAATGCAGGATCGGATGGATGCGCAAATGCGCGCCCTGCGGCGGCGACGCATTGAAATGATCCCAGAACTCCGGCGGCTGGTCGCGGACGTCCCAATTGCCTTCGAGCCCGCGGGGCGAGAACACGCGCTCCTTGGCGCGGGTGGCTTCCTCGTCGCGGCGGATGCCGGCGATCAGGCCGTCAAAACCGTATTTGCCGAGTGCCATCTTGAGGCCCTCGGTCTTGCGCGCGGCGGAACGGGCCGCCGGCGGCAGCGTTGGATCGACGGCATCGATCGGCGGGCAGGGCTCGACGCGCAAATCGAGATCCCACTCCTTGCCGTAATGATCGCGGAAACGGTACATCTCCGGAAACTTCTTGCCGGTGTCGACATGGAGGGCCGGGAACGGCAGCCGGCCGAAGAACGCCTTGCGCGCCAGCCAGATCATGACGTTGGAGTCCTTGCCGAGCGACCACAGCAGGGCGATCTTCTTCAGGCGGCCAAAGGCCTCGCGGAAAATGTAGATGCTCTGCGCCTCGAGCTGGTCCAAATGGTCCATGCTGGGGGCGGTCAGCCCGACGGGAATTTGCTCGGAAACGAGGGGGACGGAGTCCCGTCCATCTGCACCGGAATCGGTCCTGAGAAGATGCATCTCTGCCACTTTGCGTTTGGAGGCGAATTTTCTATAGTTGCGGTGCAGAAGAGAAGAAAAAATTTTCTCTTTGCGCGCTCGAAACGACACATATATAGAAAATAATTCCAGTCAACCCCAGATGTGGGGGAAGCGAGTATCGCATGCGGTTCTTGCCGGTGTTCCTCGATCTCAAGGCCGGTCCGGTGGTCCTCATCGGCGCGGGGGAGCTTTTGCGCGCCAAGCTGCGCGTGCTCGCCGCTGCCGGTGCGCGCATCCGCGTGCATGCGGTCGACGGCAATCAGGACCTGAGCCTTGGCTCCGGCGACGCGGCGCGGATCGAAATCGCGACGGGCGATCCGCTCACCGCCGATCTCTCGGGCGTCATTGCCATCGTTTGCGCAGGCGCGGGCGATGTCGGCGTGGCCATGTCGGTCCGCGCCAAGGCGCTCGGCCTGCCCGTCAACGTCATGGACGATCTCGAACATTCCAGCTTCATCTTCCCGGCGATCGTCGATCGCGGCGATGTCGTGGTCGCGGTCGGCACCGGCGGCACCTCGCCGGTGGTGGCGCGGCGCGTGCGCGAGAAGATCGAGGCGCTGCTGCCGGCCCGCATCGGCGAGCTCGCCGAGTTCATCGGCGGCTTCCGCAAATCCATCAACGAACGCATCATCGAGTTTCCGCTGCGCCGCCGCTTCTGGGAGCGCGTCATCGACGGTCCGATCGGCGCGTCCGTGCTCGCGGGCCGCAAGGGCGAGGCCGACGGCGCGATCAAGGCGATCTCCGATCCGTCCGCGTTCGCGCGTGCCGACAAGCCGGAAGGCTCGGTCGCGCTGGTCGGCGCCGGGCCCGGCGACCCCGACCTTCTCACCATCAAGGCGCTACGCGCGCTCCAGGATGCCGACATCGTCTTTCATGACGAACTGGTCTCGGGCGAAATTCTCGACCGCATCCGCCGCGACACCACGCGCGTTCCGGTCGGCCGCCGCGTCGGCAAGCCGGGCATCGGCCAGGACGCCATCAACAAGCGCATGATCGAGGCCGCGCAATCCGGCCAGCGCGTGGTGCGGCTGAAGGGCGGCGACCCCTTCGTGTTCGGCCGCGGCGGCGAAGAGGTCGAAGCGCTACGCGCGGCCGGTATCGCCTATTCGATCATTCCCGGCATCACCGCCGGGCTCGGCGGCGCCGCCGATTTCGAGGTGCCGCTCACCTATCGTCATGAAGCGACCCGCATCACCTTCCTCACCGCGCACAAGGCGCGCGATGCCGAGAACGTGGACTGGTCGACGCTGACCGACACCAAGATGACCGTCGTGGTTTACATGGGCATGACCGCTGCCCCAGCGATCCGCGAAGGCCTGTTCGCGGCCGGCCGTTCGCCGGAAACGCCGGTCGGCGTGTTCGCCCGCGTCACGCGGCCGGACGCACAAGGCGCGATCGGCACGCTGCGCGACCTGCCCGAGCTCGTGCGGCGGACCCATGGCGGTCCCGCCATCCTCATCATCGGCGACGTGGTCCGGCATGCCGGTTCGCTTCGCCGCCAGACACCTCAACACATCATCTCTGACCTATTGGATGCAGCCGAATGACCTCCCCGCTTGAACAGAAGAAGATCAAAATCGCCGGCCCGTCGGTCGTGACCGCCAACCGCACCTGGGATGGCATCGTGGTTTACCGCACTGCCGCCAAGAGCTGGTCCGCGGACCTGTCGGAAGCCGCGATCGTGCGCAACTCGGACGAGGCCAAAGCGTTGCTTGCGGAGTCCGTTGCCGATGACGTCGGCGCGATCGGTCCCTATATCGCACCGGTGCAGGTCGGCGCCGACGGCAAGATCGAACCCGGCAATCTGCGCGAACAGATCCGCCGCACCGGCGTGACTATCGGGTCGTCGGTCCAGGCTTAAGGCACTCTCTTATGTATGCTTACGATGAAATCGACCGCACGCTCGTCAACGAGCGCGTCTCGGAGTTCCGCGACCAGGTGAAGCGGCGCTTGTCCGGCGAGCTCACCGAGGACGAATTCAAGATCCTGCGGCTTCAGAACGGCGTTTATCTGCAACTGCACGCCTACATGTTCCGCGTCGCGATTCCCTATGGCACGCTGGCATCGAACCAGTTGCGGGCGCTCGCCCATGTCGCGCGCAAATACGACCGCGGCTACGGCCATTTCACCACGCGGCAGAACATCCAATTCAACTGGATCAAGCTCGCCGAATTGCCGGATGCACTCGCCGATCTCGCCGAGGTCGGCATCCATGCGATGCAGACCTCCGGCAACAACATGCGCAACGTCACGTCGGACCAGTGGGCCGGCGTCGCGCCCGGCGAGATCGAGGATCCCCGGATCTGGTCGGAGCTGATCCGCCAGCACACCACGCTGCATCCGGAATTCTCGTTCCTCCCGCGCAAGTTCAAGATCGCGATCACCGCGTCGGACCACGATCGCGCCGCGATCAAGATCCACGATATCGGCCTGAAGCTGATCAAGAACGAGAAGGGCGAGACCGGCTTCGAGGTGCTGGTCGGCGGCGGTCTCGGCCGCACGCCGTTCATCGGCAAGACCATCAAGCACTTCGTCCATGGCCGCGATATCCTCAGCTACATCGAGGCGATCCTCCGCGTCTACAACCAGTACGGCCGCCGCGACAACATCTACAAGGCGCGCATCAAGATCCTGGTGCACGAGCTCGGCATCGAGAAGTTCTCGCGCGAGGTCGAGGAGGAGTGGCAGCACATTCGCAACTCCTCGCTCCAGATCGACGACGAGGTGATCGAGGACATCCGCTCGCGCTTCACCTATCCGTCCTACGAGAAGCTGCCGCACAATCCGGACGAGTTGCGCCAGGCCGCGGCCGATCCTGATTTCGAGGCGTGGCGCAAGAACTCGGTGGCCCCGCACAAGGTGCAGGGCTATTCCATCGTCACGATCTCGCTGAAGCCGATCGGCGCGCCTCCGGGCGATGCCACCGCCGAGCAGATGGACGCGCTCGCCGATCTCGCCGACCGATACTCCTTCGGCGAGATCCGCGTCGGTCACGAGCAGAACCTCGCACTGCCGCACGTCGCCAAGCGCGACCTGCCGGCCTTGTGGAAGGCGCTCGACAGGCTCGGGCTGGCGACGCCGAACGTCAATTTGATCACCGACATCATCGCCTGCCCCGGTCTGGATTATTGCTCGCTGGCGAACGCGCGCTCGATCCCGATCGCGCAGGAGCTGACACGGCGCTTCGCCAATCACGAGCTCGCCAACCTGATCGGCCGTCTGCACATCAACATTTCCGGCTGCATCAACGCCTGCGGCCATCACCATGTCGGCCATATCGGCATTCTCGGCGTCGAGAAGAACGGCGAGGAGGTCTATCAGATCACCATCGGCGGCCGCGCCGACGAGGGAGCCGCGCTCGGGACCCTGATCGGTCCCGGCGTCAAGTTCGACGAGGTCGCCGACGTCGTCGAGGACATCGTGGAAGCCTACCTGGCGCTGCGCGAGCGGCCGGAAGAGCTGTTCATGGACACGGTGAAGCGCCTCGGCGTCGAACCCTTCAAGGAGCGCGTCTATGCCACTCGTTAACGGCGGAAAAATCGCCGACGACAGTTTCGCCAAGCTGGCCGTCGACACGCCGCTGCCCGAGGGCGGCGACATCCTGGTGCCGGCCGAGCGCTTCCTGAGCGATGCGGAATCGCTGCTCGCGCGCGCCGGCAAGGTCGGGGTGATCTGGCCGAACAACCGCGACATCGCCGAACTGGTGCCCTATCTCGGCAGGATCGCAGTGGTGGCGCTGGTATTCCCGACCTTCCGCGACGGACGTGCCTACAGCCAGGCGCGGTTGCTGCGCGAGCGATATGATTACCGTGGCGAACTGCGTGCGACGGGTCAGATCCTGCGCGACCAGTTCGTGTTCATGCTGCGTGCCGGCTTCGATTCCTTCGAGGTCAAGAAGCAGGCCGACGCGGAAGCCTTCATGCAGACCGCGAAGCGCTATTCGGTGTTCTATCAGCCGACCGGCGACGGCCGCATCACCGCGCTGCACCGGCGGATGCAGCTGCGTCACTCCGAAGGTGTCGGCACGTGAACGCAATCGCGTCCCAAGTCGCATCGGTGTCCGCGTCCGCGCTGCCTTCGGCGGAGGAGCTCGATCGCGCGCTGCGCGATGCTTCGCCTGCGGAAGTCATCGCCGCGGCGTTGAAGGCGGTTGGGCGCGAGAAGCTTGCACTGGTGTCGTCCTTCGGCACGGAATCGGCGACGCTGCTGAAGGTCATGGCCGACGTCGATCCGGCGATCCCCGTGATCTTCCTCGACACCGGCTGGCTGTTCGAGGAGACGCTGGCCTATCGCGACACGCTGATCGCGGAACTCGGCTTGAAGGACGTCCGCTCGATCAAGCCTGCCGAGGAGACGCTGTCGCGCGAAGATCCCGACCGCGACCTCTGGTTCTCCGATCCAGACGCCTGCTGCCGCATCCGCAAGGTCGAGCCGCTGGCGCGTGCGCTGAAGCCGTTCGATGCGTGGCTCAATGGCCGCAAGCGCTTTCAGGGCAATGCGCGCACCGACATTCCGGTGGTCGAGGACGACGGCGCGCGGTTGAAGTTCAACCCCTTCGCCAATGTCTCGCGCGAGGAACTCGAAGCCATTTTCGTCCGCGCCAAATTGCCGCGTCATCCGCTGGTGGAGTCCGGTTTCCGGTCGGTTGGGTGTATGCCTTGCACCAGCAGAACGGCCGAGGGCGAGGATGCGCGCGCCGGTCGCTGGCGCGGCCGAGCCAAGACAGAATGCGGCATCCACACGATGAAGACTTCGTAGCACAGTCGAGCTGTCCGGCTACGAACAAGAAAATCCGGTTCCGTTGACTTGAGAGCGTTTCGCCCCGAGTTATGCCCGCGTGCCTTCGATGACGATGAGGTCGTCGAGGTGAATGGAGATGGACATGATGCGCCGTATCGTTCCGCTCGCGGCAGGGCTGCTCTTGACTGGATTGTTGGCAAGCTCGGCTCTCGCTGCTGACATCAATCTCTTGAACGTGTCGTACGATCCGACGCGTGAGCTCTATGCCGAGTTCAACAAGGCGTTCGCGAATGCCTATCAGAAGGAAACCGGCAAGAGCGTCGAGATCAAGCAGTCGCATGGCGGCAGCGGCTCGCAGGCGCGTGCCGTGATCGACGGATTGCAGGCCGATGTGGTGACGCTCGCGCTTGCCTATGACATCGACGCCGTCGCGAACAAGGGCCTCACCGCGACCGACTGGCAGAAGCGTCTGCCGCAGAATTCATCGCCCTATACCTCGACCATCGTGTTTCTGGTGCGCAAGGGCAATCCGAAGGGCATCAAGGATTGGGACGATCTGCTTAAGACCGGTGTCGCGGTGATCACGCCGAACCCGAAGACCTCCGGCGGGGCGCGCTGGAATTATCTCGCGGCCTGGGGCTTTGCCCAAAAGAAATACGGCTCGGCCGACAAGGCCAAGGACTTCATCGGAAAGCTCTACCAGCAGGTGCCGGTGCTCGACACTGGTGCGCGCGGCGCCACCGTGACCTTCGTCGAGCGCGGCGTCGGCGACGTGCTGCTGGCCTGGGAGAACGAGGCCTACCTCGCGCTGAAGGAATTCGGTCCGGAGAAGTTCGAGATCGTGGCGCCGCCGCAATCGATCCTCGCCGAGCCGCCGGTCGCGATCGTCGACAAGGTTGCCGATAAAAAAGGCACCCGCAACGCGGCCGATGCCTACCTCCAGTATTGGTATACCAAGGAAGGCCAAGAAATCGCCGCGCGCAATTTCTACCGTCCGCGCGACGCAGAGATCGCCAAGAAGTACGAAAACTCCTTCGCCAAGGTCGCACTGTTCACGATCGACGACGTTTTCGGCGGCTGGACCAAGGCGCAGAAGGAACATTTTGCCGACGGCGGCGTCTTTGATCAGATCTACAAGAACTGATCGGGCGCCGTCTTAGGAGGCTATAGCAGGGGGCCTGGTGAGCGCAGTTGCAGCACGACGACGGACTTTGCCGGGCTTCGGTCTCACGATGGGACTGACGCTTTCCTGGCTCTCCATCATCATCCTGATTCCGCTTGCCGGGCTGTTCCTGAAATCGCTGGAGCTTAGCCCCGAGCAATTCTGGAACATCCTGTCCAGCCGCCGCACCCTCAACGCCTTGCGCGTCTCCTTCGGCCTCGCCTTTGCGGCGGCCTGCGTCAATCTCGTCATGGGCAGCATCATCGTCTGGGCGCTGGTGCGTTACCGCTTCCCCGGACGCCGGCTGTTCGACGCCATCGTCGACGTGCCGTTCGCGCTGCCGACGGCGGTCGCCGGCGTCGCACTGACCGCGCTGTTTGCCGAGAAGGGCTGGCTGGGTGCGCCGCTCGCCGCGCTCGGCATCAAGGTGGCGTTCACGCCGATCGGCATCTTCGTCGCCATGATCTTCATCGGCATCCCCTTCGTGGTGCGCACCGTGCAGCCGGTGCTCCAGGACCTCGACCCCGAGATCGAAGAGGCCGCGGGCAGCCTGGGCGCCAGCCGCTGGCAGACCATCATCCGCGTGATCCTGCCCTCGCTCGGACCGGCGCTGCTCACCGGCCTCGCGCTCGCCTTCGCCCGCGCGGTCGGCGAATACGGCTCGGTGATCTTCATCGCCGGCAATCTGCCGAACGTGTCCGAGATCGCGCCGCTCCTGATCGTGATCCGGCTGTCCGAATTCCGCTATGCCGACGCGACCGCGATCGCCGTGGTCATGCTCGTCGTCTCCTTCGTCATCATCTTCGCCGTCAACCGGCTTCAGCGCTGGGCGCAGAGCCGGATCCCGGCGCGCTGAGGGCAGATCATGACGATGCAGATCGCCGATTCCGTCTCGCTGCCTTCGACCGATGCGCGCGCACGTGCGCACGCCGCTGCGGCGCGCGACAGCCTCCGCACCGAGCCGCCCGCAATACGTGTCGCCATCATCGCGCTGGCGGTGACCTTCCTCAGCGTCTTCGTCGTGCTGCCCCTGGTTCTGGTGCTCGCGCAGGCCTTTTCGAGAGGCGTTCTCGCCTATTTCTCCGCGCTTGCCGAGCCGGAAGCGCTGGCCGCAATCAAGCTGACGTTGATCGTGGCGGCGATCTCGGTCGGCCTCAATCTCGTATTCGGCCTCGTCGCGGCATGGGCCATCGCCAAGTTCGAGTTTAGCGGCAAGACCTTCCTGATCACGCTGATCGACCTGCCGTTCTCGGTGAGCCCGGTGATCTCGGGCCTCGTCTTCGTGCTGCTGTTCGGCGCGCAGGGCTATTTTGGCAGCTGGCTTAGGGATCACGATATCCAGATCCTGTTCGCGGTGCCCGGCATCGTGCTCGCCACCACCTTCGTGACTTTCCCGTTCGTGGCGCGCGCGCTGATCCCCCTGATGCAGGAGCAGGGCACGCAGGAAGAGGAGGCCGCGATCTCGCTCGGCGCCTCGGGCCTGCAGACCTTCTTCCGCGTCACCCTGCCCAACATCAAATGGGGTGTGCTTTACGGCGTCCTGCTCTGCAACGCGCGCGCGATGGGCGAATTCGGCGCCGTGTCGGTGGTATCAGGGCACATCCGCGGCGAGACCAACACCATGCCGCTGCTGGTCGAGATTCTCTACAACGAGTACCAGTTCGTCGCTGCCTTTGCGATCGCCTCGCTGCTGGCGATGCTGGCCCTGATCACGCTGATCGCCAAGACCGTTCTCGAACGTCACCTCGACGAAGGACACGACGCAAGTGACCATTGAAGTCAGGAATCTCGTCAAGCAGTTCGGCAGCTTCAAAGCGCTCGACGGCGTCGATCTCAAGGTCGACAATGGCGAGCTGCTGGCGCTGCTCGGTCCTTCCGGCTCCGGCAAGACCACGCTGCTGCGCATCATCGCCGGCCTCGACTGGCCCGATTCCGGCGAGGTCTCCTTCAATGGCGAGGATGCGCTGGCGCAGGGCGCGCGCGAACGGAACGTCGGCTTCGTGTTCCAGCACTACGCGCTGTTCCGCCACATGACGGTGTTCGAGAACGTTGCCTTCGGCCTGCGCGTGCAGCCGCGCGCCAGCCGCAAGGATGAGTCCACCATTCGTGCGCGCGTCAAGGAGCTGCTCGATCTCGTGCAGCTCGACTGGCTCGCCGACCGCTATCCGAGCCAGCTCTCCGGCGGCCAGCGCCAGCGCATCGCACTCGCTCGCGCGCTCGCGATCGAGCCGCGCATCCTCCTGCTCGACGAGCCTTTCGGCGCGCTCGATGCCAAGGTGCGCAAGGAGCTGCGCCGATGGCTGCGCTCGCTGCACCAGGAGATCAACGTCACCTCGATCTTCGTCACCCACGACCAGGAGGAGGCGCTCGAAGTCGCCAACCGCGTGGTCGTGATGGACAAGGGCAGGATCGAGCAGATCGGCTCGCCCGACGACGTCTATGAAAGCCCGGCGACCGCGTTCGTCCACGGCTTCATCGGCGAATCCATCGAGCTGCCGGTCCAGGTTGAAGGCGGCGTCATCAGGCTCGGCGACCGCCCACTCAATCTTGCAGCAGACGGCTTGGTGTCTGGCGCGTCAAAACTGTTCGTGCGGCGACATGACATGCTGGTCGGCCCGCCCGGAAGCGGTGCCTTCGAGGGCGCCGTGCAGCACGTCCGGAATTTCGGCCCCGTGCAGCGGGCCGAGGTGGCCCTGTCCGGCGGCGAGACCATCGAGATCGACGCCCCCCGCGACAGGGAACTTCGCGCCGGCGACACGATCGGCCTCGAACCGCGCCGCTACCGGATATTTGCGGGCTAGGCGCCGCGGCCAAAAGCTCAAATCTTCCTCAATATTCACCTTTCAGCCACGGTTGGTATGCAACAACGGCCCCTCATTGGGGGCTCCTGAAAATGCGCGCCGCGGCCGCGATATCAATCACTTTGCTTCTCGCCGGCTGCGCCGGCAACGAAGCACCGGTCCAGCAGCCGACCATGTATGCCGACATGTCGGTCCCGGGCGCCAAGCTCGACGCGCAGGCGGCAGCGATCATGATCTCTCAATACCGCCAGAACAACGCCCTCGGCACCGTCGTGATCGACCCCGATCTGATGCGGCTCGCCGAATCCCAGTCCCAGGCCATGGCGGCGGCCAACAAGATGGACCATGACGTCCGCGCGCCGCTGGCCAAGCGCCTCAGCGCGGGCGGCTATCCGGCGACGGTGGCGGTCGAGAACGTCTCGGCGGGCTATCATACGCTGGCGGAAGCGTTTTCCGGCTGGCGCGACTCGCCTCCGCACCGCGCCAACATGCTCAAGAGCGGTGTCACAAAACTGGGCATCGCGGCGGGCTATGCTCCCGGCACCAAGTACAAGGTGTTCTGGACCATGATCCTGGCCTCGACCGACCCTCGATAAGCCAGACTTGATCCCGGGATGCATTGACGCCGCGGCGGACTGTCGCCACGGTGGCTCGCCTTTTGCTATTGTTCCCACATGACCGATCATAGCCCGGAAGTCGCAACAGTCCCCGCGAAGGCGCAGCGCGTCCTGGTCCTCCAGGGCGGTGGGGCGCTCGGCTCCTATCAGGCCGGCGCCTATCAGGCGCTGTGCCATTTCGACTTCGAGCCGGAATGGGTCGCCGGCATCTCGATCGGCGCGGTCAACGCCGCCATCATCGCCGGCAATGAGGGACACACCCGCATCACCCGGCTCAAGGAATTCTGGGAGATGGTGTCGGCGCCGGTGCCGTGGAAGCCGATCGGCAAGAGCGATCACAGCCGCGAGCTGTTCAATTCGACCAGCGCCGCATTGATCGCGACCTTCGGCGTGCCCGGTTTCTTCACGCCGCGCATTCCGCCCGCGCCGCTCTGGCCGCCCGGCAGCAAGCAGGCCGAGAGCTATTACGACACCGCGCCGCTGAAGAAGACGCTGGAGCGCCTGGTCGATTTCGACCGCATCAACGATCTGAAGACGCGCCTGTCGGTCGGCGCCGTCGGCGTCACCTCGGGCAACTTCAAATATTTCGACAATTACGAGTTCAAGAAGCTCGGCAAGACCATCGGCCCCGAGCACATCATGGCCTCCGGCGCGCTGCCGCCGGGCTTTCCGTCCGTCGTGATCGACGGCGAGCACTACTGGGACGGCGGCATCGCCTCCAACACGCCGCTGGACTACGTGCTCGATGCCGAGGTCGCTCGCGACATGCTGATCTTCCAGGTCGATCTGTTCAGCGCCCGCGGCGATCTGCCGAATTCGCTGCTCGAGGCGACCGAGCGCGAGAAGGACATCCGCTTTTCCAGCCGCACGCGGATGAACACCGACAAGAACAAGCAGATTCATAATGCGCGCCGGGCCGTGCGCGACCTGATCGGCAAATTGCCGGACTATCTGAAGAACGACCCGTCCGTCGAATTCCTCGCGAAGGTGTCGCGCGAAAGCACCGTCACCGTGGTGCACCTGATCTATCGCAGCAAGAACTACGAATCCTCGTCGAAGGATTACGACTTCTCGCATGTCGCCATGGTCGAGCATTGGGAAGCCGGCGTGCGCGACGTGCATCTGTCGATGCGCCACAAGGACTGGCTCGAGCGGCCGCAGTCCGGCGAGACCATGGTGACCTACGATCTCACGGGGGACGTCACCGCGCCCCCGCCAAAAAGGAGCGAATAACATGGGTAGTCTGTCAGGCAAGAACGCCGTCGTGACCGGTTCGACCAGCGGCATCGGGCTCGCCTATGCGCGCGCCTTCGCCGCCGCCGGCGCCAATGTCGTCATCAACGGCTTCGGCTCGCCGGAGGACATCGAGAAGGAGCGCGCCAAGATCGAGTCCGACTTCGGCGTGAAGGCGGTGTATTCGCCGGCCGACATGACCGAGCCCGCCGAGATCGCCGGGATGATCGCGCTCGGCGAGAAGTCGTTCGGCTCCGTCGACATCCTCGTCAACAATGCCGGCATCCAGTTCGTCTCGCCGATCGAGGAATTCCCGGTCGAGAAGTGGGACCAGATCATCGCGATCAACCTGTCCTCGGCTTTCCATGCCATCCGCGCGGCGGTGCCCGGCATGAAGAAGAAGGGCTGGGGCCGCATCATCAACACGGCGTCGGCGCATTCGCTGGTCGCCTCGCCCTTCAAGTCCGCCTATGTGTCGGCCAAGCACGGCATCGCCGGCCTGACCAAGACCGTGGCGCTCGAGGTCGCGACCCACAAGATCACCTGCAACTGCATCAGCCCCGGCTATGTCTGGACGCCGCTGGTGGAGAAGCAGATCCCCGACACGATGAAGGCGCGCAACCTCACGCGCGAGCAGGTCATCAACGACGTGCTGCTCGATGCGCAGCCGACCAAGGAGTTCGTCACCTCCGAGCAGGTCGCAGCCCTCGCCCTGTTCCTGTGCGGCGACGATGCCGCGCAGATCACCGGCACCAACCTGTCGATCGACGGCGGCTGGACGGCGGAGTAGTTCGCTTCAACCACGCTCGGTCATGCCCCGCGAAAGCGGGGCATCCAGTACGCCGCGGCGGAAGTTGCAAGAGCGCGTTCGCCAACGTTAGGCTCTGGAATACTGGATCGCCCGGTCAAGCCGGGCGATGACAGTGAGAGTGGGGTGGACCCTTGGCCTAATGCGTCCAGGCCAGCGCCGTCACGATCGCGGACGAGAGGTTCAGCTCCGCAAACATGATCTTGCCGGCGACCACGAACAGCACGCAGGCAAGCGTCAGGCGCAGCACCGTCTCGGGGACGCGCGTCGCACTGAGGCTGCCGACGATGATGCCGGGCAACGAGCCCAGCAGCAGCACGCCCATCAGGGCCCAATCGACGTCGCCGAGCGCCCAATGTCCGGCCCCGGCCACCAGCGTTAGCGGCACCGCATGCGCGATGTCCGAGCCGACGATGGTCGCCATCGGCAGGCGCGGATAGAGCAGCAGCAGCACGGTGACGCCGACCGCGCCGGCACCGACGGACGAGATCGACACCAGCACGCCGAGCACGATGCCGGTGACGACGGTCGCGATCGCCGTGGCACGATCGTCGACACGTTCCAGCCGGCCGCGGTAGCGCTCCATGAGGGCCTTGCGGAAGATCAGCGAGGTCGCGGTCAGCAGCAGTGCAAAGCACAGCACCAGATTGACCAGGCTGCGCTCGGAATCGCTCCTGAGGTCGAGCTTCCACAGCACGAGCAGCGTCAGCGCGCTCGCCGGGATGCTGCCGCAGGCGAGCCGCAGCACGGCGGGCCAGTGCACGCTCCGCGACCAGCCATGCACCAAGCTGCCGCCGGTCTTGGTGGCGGCTGCATAGAGCAGGTCGGTGCCGACGGCGGTGGAGGGGTGGATGCCGAACAGCAGGATCAGCAGCGGCGTCATCAGCGAGCCGCCACCCACGCCGGTCATCCCGACAAGCAGGCCCACGCCAAATCCGGAGGCGACATAGAGCGGATCAATCATGTCTGGGGAATCTTAGGTTTATCTCGTCGGTTGAGCAATATGACGTAGAATAAAATTTCCCTGAAGTGCAACCGCCTGGGTTGAATAAGAAAAATCTTGCTACGGACGGTGGGCGGGGAGTTGGTTTCAGTCGCCGCGGCGCCAGGCGCGAAACAGCCATTCTCCAGGCCGGCGACCCGGGTGGCAGCGCCTATTTGCCAAACGCCAGCACGTGCAGGCCGAGCCGTCGGCGCACGATCCAGAACAGCAGCACCGTCTCGAATGTCAGCGAGATCGAGGTCGCGGCCGCGGCGCCGTGACCGCCGAAGCGTGGCACCAGCGCGATGCAGAGCACGAGGTTCATCACGAAGGCCAGTGCGTAGGCCAGCGCACAGATCTTCTGCTGGCCGAGCATGTTGAGCAGGCGCTCGACCGGTCCGATCGCGGCGCGCACGACGAGGCCGATCGCGGCGACGAACATGATGTCGTAGCCGACCGTGAATTGCGGGCCGAACAGCCAGAGCAGCGGTTTGCCGAGCGCAAGCAGCACGATGGTCGCTGCCAGCGACGGCCAGAACGTCCAGTTGATGGCATGCGCGACATAGGCCGACAGGCGCGCCTTGTCGCCGAGCGCGTTGTACTCGGCGAAGCGATGCGCCGTGGTCGCCGACATCGCGTAGTGGATGAACGAGACCAAAGCGAGCGTCTTCACCACAGCGAAATAGACACCGACCTCGTCCGACGGGCGGAACTGCTGAAGCACCAGCACGTCGGTATAGGACAGCAGCAGGTAGAAGCTCTCGACCAGCAGGATCGGCAGCGAGACGGCGAGCCAGCCGCCGATGTCGTAGGTCTTGGGGCCCGGCTCGATGTGATCGGCGAGCTTGCGGTTCAGCACCACCATCTGCCCGGTCATCGCGATCCACACCGCGCCGGCGCTCGCGACCATCGCGGCGACCGCGCCGAGATGATAGCCGAGCAGGAAGGCAGCGGCGGTGATACCGATGATCACTGCCTGGCGGATGATGAATTGCGGCATCAGGCCGAGCCGCATCCAGTCATGCGAGCGCGCGATGCCGTCCTGGGTGTTGGCGACGACGAAGGCGGGCAGCGTCATGCAGCCGATATAGAGCGGCAGCACCTCGGCCGGATCGATCCAGGGCGACAGCAGCTTGACGATTCCGGCGAGCCCCAGCGACACCAGCGTGGACGCGGCAAAGGTCAGCCAGCGGCTGCCGGAGAGAAAGCCGCGCAGCAGCGCATGCTCGCCGCTGGTGCGATACTCGGGAATGATCTTTTGCGCGGAAGCGGAGATGCCGAAATCCATCATGCTGCCGAGCAGCAGCACCCAGGTCCAGACATAGACATAGATGCCGTAGTCGGACGTCCCCATCCAGCGGGCGAGCAGAACCTGCGAGAAATAGGCAAGGCCCGCGCTGATCACCCGGATGATGAAGATGGTGCCGGCCAACCGCCGCGTCAGCGACGCTTCGTTCGACCCGCCCGTCAGCTTCGCGCGCAGCCGCGCGATGAGGCCGGCAGGTCCGGTCGTTGCGGGTTCTGCATCCATCACGGCCAATTCGAGATCCCCAGGGCGTCCGTATCAGGCGTCCCGCATGCTGCGGCGGGCCTGATGCGGTAGCCCTTGGGGATTAGCAACCATTCGTTAAGATTGGGTTGGGTGAGGCATGCTGTCGCTCCAGCCACCGGCGTCGTCGCCGCCTGGTGCGCAATTGCGCACGGGGGGCGGGGACCCATCAGGGAGAAATTAATGGGCTGGCTGGTAACTCCGAGTCTTCGCCAAACCACTGTGGCTATGGGTCCCGGGCTCGCGCTGCGCGCCCCGGGACGACAGCTATATGTGGCGCTGACAGCGCAACTCAGCTCCGGCTCACTCCAAATTCGTATTGAACTCGTACGATTTCTCGGGCGCGACGAGCGTAAACTTCAGCGCCGCTCCGTCGGGCTTGGCGCCCGGCGGCAGTCCGTCGAGCTCGAAGGAAAATCGTTGCACGCCGGGTGGGCCGCCGCGCTCGACCGGCGCCGGAATCGGCAACGCCCAATCGGGCGTCGGCCCTTCCACGAACAAATTGACGCCGCGGCTATCGGGCACGACCACATCGACCACGACATTCTTGGGCCCGTCACGCTTGACGTCGCGGATGGTCAGCGGATTGGGATCACCGATCGTGGCAGGCTTCGGCACGGTGTCGAGCGCGGCACGCAGATTGGCGTCCTCGGTCGAGGCGACGTTGTTGAAGCCGAGCTCGACATTGGCCTCGACGGGAACGCAGAGCTTCTCGCACACGGCATAGTTGATCTCGGCGCGCAGCGTCACCGGCTTGTCGGGCGCCTTGGGCACGATGCGCAGAGGCAGCACGATCTGGCCGTGATAGCCGATCGAATGCCCGCCCGCGCCGTCATCGAATTTCAGCGGCGCCGGCCACATCACCGTCACCGCTTCGACATTGTCCGATTTGGAGAAATCGAACCGCGGCGGAACGCCGGAATCGCCGGGGATGCGCCAGTAGGTCTTCCATCCCTGCTGGAGCTGGAAGGCGATACCGCCGAGCAGGACGGCGCCGCTGCGCGATCCCGCCAGCAATCGCACTGCGGAATGGCCGTCGCGCTGCCAGGGCGAAGCGTCGTCGGCGCGGGCTGCAAGCGCCATCGACGACGCAAGCAGGGTTGTTGCGACGCCAATCGCCGCATGCAGGGGAACTCTTGTCAGCATGGCACGTCTTTACAGGGTCGCCCCTGGGCAAACCATTGAATTGCTTGTGATGGATGCACCTGAATCAAGTCCATGCAAGCCTTGATTTGACAGCGGCCCGGCCCGACATCAGGATAGGAATTGAAACCGGAGTGCTTCACCGATGGCTCCCACAGGCAAAAGGACGGGCGAAAGCACCCGCAGCGCGGCCCCCGCGCTCCCCAGCTCGGCCGGTTATCTCGACGGCCGGCTCCTGATCGCGATGCCCGTGATGGGTGATGAGCGCTTCGAGCGCTCGGTGATCTATCTTTGTGCGCATTCCGCCGAGGGCGCGATGGGCATCATCGTCAATCATCCCGCCGGCAGCATCGACTTCCCCGAGCTCCTGCAGCAGCTCGGCATCATCAAGAAGGGCGAGCACATCAAGCTGCCGGAGAACGCCGAAAGCATGAAGGTGCTGCGCGGCGGGCCGGTCGATACCGGCCGCGGCTTCGTGCTGCATTCCAGCGATTTCTACATCGAGAACGCGACGCTCCGGATCGACGACGGCGTCTGCCTCACTGCGACCGTCGACATCCTGCGGGCGATCGCCAACGGCTCCGGCCCGAAGCACGCCATCCTCGCGCTTGGTTATGCCGGCTGGGCGCCGGGCCAGCTCGAGACCGAAATCCAGAGCAATGGCTGGCTGCATTGCGATGCGGATTCGGATTTGATCTTCGGCGACGATGTCGACGAGAAGTACGGCCGCGCGCTGCGCAAGATCGGCATCGATCCCGGGATGCTTTCCAACGAGGCGGGACACGCGTAGCCGTATAGCAGCTGCTGCGACGGTTTGCGGTGTCCTGCGCCACCCTCCGCTGTCGTGCCCCGGCTTGCCGCCTTCGCTGAAGCTTCGGCGGCCCAGCGAGCTTGTGGCCCGGCGTAGCCTTGGCGGAGCCGGGACCGGGGCATCCAGTACGCCGCGGCCTATCGATTCCATCACAACCGTCTCGGAGTACTGGATCGCCCGGTCAAACCGGGCGATGACCACGTCCGACGGGGTGTGACGCCTATTCCGCCGCCTGCTGCTGTACCGTCGGCTCTGTCCCCGCCACCGTCGCGCGGCGCATGTCGCGGGGCTGGGACTGGTCGTAGCGGCGGACGCGATGCATGGTCTGGCGGTTGTCCCACATCACGAGATCATGCAGCTTCCATTTGTGGACGTAGACGAACTCTGCGTTCGTCGCATGCTCGTTCAGATCGCGCAGCAGCAGCCGGCCTTCGGGGACGCTCATGCTGACGATTCTGCCGGCATGCGATGAAAGATAGAGCGACTTGCGGCGATGCACTGGGTGCGTCCGCACCAGCCGTTGCAGCACCGGCTTGAACATCTGCTTTTCGTCGTCGGTGTACTCGGTGAAGCCGAGCGATCCCCGCGAATACATCAGCGAGTGCTCGCAGACGAGATCCTCGATCTCCGCCTTGGTGTCGTCATCGAGCGCGTCATAGGCCGCGCGCATGTCGGCGAACTCGGTATTGCCGCCCTTCGGGTTCACCACCCGCGCCGACAGCAGCGAGAATTTCGCGGGGATCGGGCGAAACGAGCTGTCGGAATGCCACAGGCAGTTGCCGAGATTGAACAGATGCGCGCGGCTGTCCTTCGCCAGCGGCTTGCCATCCTTGCCGAGATTGGAGACGTCGTTGAGGCCCGATTGGAGCCGGTAGTCCTTCTCCTTGGTCACGGTGCCGCCGCGCGCGTCCTCGCGCTGGCCGAAATTCAGCGCGAAGGCCATCTGCTGCTCGTCGGTGATGTCCTGGTCGTGGAAGACCAGCACCGCATATTTGTCCATGGCAGCCTCGACCTCGCGCGCCTCGGCCTCGGTGAGAGGCTTTTGCAGGTCGAGGCCGGAAACCTCGCCGACAAAATGTTTCTGAAGCTGCCGGATGGCGATCGTCATGGTGTTTCTCCCGCGAACCGCGAGCGGTTGGTCCCGCTCTGCCGGTGAAAAAGCTACTCCCGCGACCGGCGTTGTCAACGCTCGGCGCGCATATCTCTCAAGCGTTATGGCTCTCACGCGTTGCGCGCCATCAGGCCTCCGTCGACAGGGATCACCGCGCCGGTGAGGAAAGACGCCGCCGGCAGGCACAGGCTCAGCGTCATATGCGCGACCTCCTCGGGGTCGCCGTAACGGCCGAGTGCGGTGCGGCGCTTGGCGTAGATGGTCTTGTGCTCTTCGGAGATGCGGTCGGTGATGGCGGTGCGGATCGGGCCCGGGCAGATGCAGTTGACCGTGATGCCCTCGCGGCCGAGCTCGACGGCGAGCGAGCGCGTGAGGCTCGCCACACCGCCCTTCGCTGCCGAATAGGGGCTGTGCAATGCGGTGGCGCCGAGCGCCTCGGTCGAGGCGATGTTGACGATGCGCGGGCTCTTCGACTTGCGCAGGTGTGGCAGCGCAGCGCGGATGATGCGCGGATGCGCCGTCAGCATGACCGCGATGCCCCTGGCCCAGGCATCTTCGTAAGCCTCGTCGTCGATCGCGACGCGCACGGAGATGCCGGCATTGTTGACGATGATGTCGAGCCCGCCGAAATGCGCCGCGACCTCGCCAACCACGCGCTTGATCTCGCCGCCATCGGCGACATCGAGCTTCCACGCCTTCGCTGATCCGGCGTTCGCGGCAATCTCCTTGGCAACGGACAGCGCGCCCTGTTCATCAAAGTCGGTGACGGCGACGTTCGCGCCTTCAGCGGCGAACACGCGCGCGGTCGCGCGCCCCATGCCGCTCGCCGCGCCCGTGACGAGAACGGTCAGGCCCTTCACCGACCGGCTGAGCTCCTTGAATTCGGACATGCCGTTTCCTCGCGTCTCTTGTTTCTTGTTATGAGATGGACAAGGCTGGCATCGATCCGCAGACAGGTCAAACAAGCAAAACAAAAGGGGAGGCCGCGATGGCGAACGAGCTCGATTTCTCAGGCAAGCAGGTGCTGGTGGTCGGCGGGTCCAGCGGCATCGGCAACGGCATCGCGCAAGCCTTTCGTGCCAGGGGTGCCGCTGTTGCGGTCTGCGGCACGCGTGCTCATCCCGCGGAATATTCGGCGCAAGAAGGCTCCGATCTCACGGGTCTTTCCTATGCACAGCTCGACGTCGGCAACGCCGGCGCGGTGGAAGCGTTCACACCGTCCTTCGATCATCTCGATGTGCTCGTGCTCGCGCAGGGCGCGGTGCTCTATCGCCGCGGTGAGTTCGAGATGGCCGGCTTCCGCAAGGTCGTCGAGGTCAATCTGATGAGCCTGATGGCCTGCGCGACGCGGTTTCACTCCATGCTGCGCGATAGCAAGGGCGCGCTGATCATGGTGTCCTCGACCGCAGCCTATCATTCCACCATGGGCAATCCCGCCTACAACGCCTCGAAGACCGGCGCAGTCGGATTGACGCGGACGCTGGGCGAGGCCTGGGCCGAGGATGGCATCCGCGTCAACGGTATCGCGCCCGGCCTCGTCGACACCAAGATGACGAAGGTGACCACCGACAATCCCAAGCGGCTCGAAGGTGCGTTGTCACGCATTCCGCTGCGGCGATTGGGCACGCCGGCTGACATGGCGGGCGCGGCGCTGTTCCTGGCCTCGCCGCTGTCGTCCTACATCATTGGCCAGACGCTGGTGGTCGATGGCGGGCTCATCCTGTAGCCCGGATGCCGCGACCGGCCCGCCGTAGCCCGAAGAGCGCAGGCGGGAGCGCAATCCGGCCTACACACTTTCGCAGAAGCTTGGAACCGCGCTGCTCCTGATCGGTTACTTGGGCTGACCCCCGAGGAGGAGCAACATGGACAAGGATCGGATCGTCGGATCGGCCAAGGAATTCGCTGGGCGCGCAGAAAGCGCCGTCGGTGATCTCGCTGGCGATGCGCAGACACAGGCGTCAGGAAAGGCGCGGGAAGCCGCCGGCACCGTGCAGAACCTCTACGGCCAGGCCAAGGATGCCGTGCGCGACGCCGGCGAGACGGCGGCGGGCTACGCCAAGGATGCCTACGATAAGCCGGCCGAGACCTTGCGTGACGGTTCGCAGGCGCTTGCCAAGAAGGTACAGGACAATCCGCTCGGTGCGCTGCTGATCGCCGGCGGGATCGGCTTCGCACTCGCGCTTCTGATGTCGCGTCCGGCCCGTCGCCCGCCGCCGCGCTGGCGCTATTACGGCTGAGCCAAAGCTCCCGTCTCTCGTGCCCCGGACGCAATGCAGCCTGGGCGATGCGTAGCATCGTCCGGTAACGCCGCTTTGCTGAGCCGGGGCCCGCTTTTGTGAGTGTTGCAATGCTCGATCCCGGCTCTGCGCAGCAGCGTTACACGCTGCAGCGCGTCCGGGACACGAGATCTCAATTCAGAAAAACTACCTGAACATCTCCGCCGATCGCCCGACGTTACCAGGCGGGCGCGGGATCGCGGGATTGGGATACGGATTGCGCGGCGCCGGCGCGAATTGACGCGGCGGCGGCTGCGGAGAGCCGAAGCCGAAGAAATCGCGGAACGACGGCGATGCCTGGGCCGGCTGCTGCGGCTGCTGCACCACCGGCGGCTTCTTCGGCGCGAGTCTGGGCGGCGCGATCGCGGCGGCAGCGCTTGGCACACCGGGAGCAGCAGCACCACCATCCGGCGTCGTCGTAGCCATCGGCGTATCGCCCTTGGCCTGCTCGCGGCCGACTTCGCGGCGCGGCCAGGCATAATCATCGGCACGGCCGGCGGGCGCGGCCAGTGGCTCACCCTTCACCATCGTCTTCGCGGCGAGCGCATCGACCGCGGCGGGACGCGAACCCGGTCCGCCCAGCAATTGATCGGTCGAGATCGAAGCTGCCACCAGCGGCACGATCGGTCCCGCCAGCGGCCGCGGCGCGGGCTTGCCGGGCTCGGCGCTGGTGTCGGGGGTCGCAGGCTCGCTCGGCAACGCAATCGGGCCGGAGCGTCCGGCGAGCAGGCGCGTGATCTCACGCTCGACATAGTGGGCGAGCTTGCGTGCGCCGGCCTTTGTGAAATAGACGCCGTCATAGCTGCGGAGCTGGCGGATCTGGCCTTCGAAGTCCGGGCCCTTCTGGAGGAAGCGGCCGGCTTCGTCGACAAAGCCGTCCCAGACATCGACATAGGTGATGCCGGCCTTGGCCGCGCCTTCGCGATAGAGCGAATCCAGGAACAGCATGTCCGCCGTGCCCTTGGGGCCGCGGATCGCGGGCAGGCCGACCCAGAGCACCGGCACGCCCTTGGATTTAAGGACGTTGGCCAGCTCCTCGATCTTCTTGCCGTAGAGCTCGACCCAGCGCTCGTCGCGGAATTCGTAGAGGCCGTTCGGGTTGCGCGCGGTCTTCTCGGGCGCTGCGGCCGCCGGGGTGTCGGCGTTGTCGGCGTCGTCCTGCGGCAGGTCGGCGTCGGCGGGCTTGTCATCCGGCTTGGCGGCGGAATCAGGTTTGGCGTCGCCGGCCTTGTCGCCTGGCTTGCCTTGCGGCTTGGCGCGCGCGCCCTTATCGTTCTTCTTGTCCTTGTCCGTCGCCTTGTCGGGCGCGGCCTCGCGGATCGAGATGCGGTCGTTGAGGCCGAGCATGACGACGATGACGTCGGGCTTCTCGGTCTCGAGGATGCCCTTCGCTGCCGCTGCCCAGTCCGCGGGCTCACCCTTCGGCTGGTACTTGATCAGCCCGGACGTGGTCTTGTGCTTGCGGATCACGCCCATGTCGGGCTGCTCGGTGTAGGCGTCTTCGAGGCCGTAGGCGAGCCAGTCGGCCATGGCGTCGCCGATCACCAGCACATTCTTGTCGGGCGTGGTGTCGCGCTTGCTAGGTGCCGGCGCGCGCGAAAAATCCTGGCGCGGCGCCTGCGGCTGTTGCTGCTGGAATGGCGCGAAGAAGTCGCCGCCGAACCAGCCGCCGCCTCCGCCGTTCCGCGGTGGCGGGGCCTGCCGCTGCGGCGGGCCGCCGAAGCCGGGGAAGTTGAAGAACTGCGCCGAGGCGGGTCCCGCGACCGAGACCAGGATCGCAAGCGCCGTCCCCAGCGCGATCAACGGGCCGGTCTCGGTCAGCGCCTTGAAGAAAGACTTTGGCTTCGACATGCGATCTCAGGCACGCGCAATGGGGAATTGGGACAGGCTCGATATAATAACGGAATTGGGCGCCCAACGGGCAGATTCTCTTTGCAGATTCTTCTGCCATACACCGGGGAACAGCCGTCCCGGTCAAGGCGATCGGGCAAAATCCCTGTTCAGGGCTACTTTCGGGGCGGTTTTACCGTCCTCGGAGCCGATCCAGCACGTCGGAGGAGGCAAATCCGTCGGCGGGGACCCCGATCGAGGCCTGGAAATTGCGCAGCGCCTCCCGGGTCTGGCCGCCGAACTGGCCGTCCGGGGTGCCCTTGTAGAAGCCGCGCTGGGCCAGCAGCTGCTGGAGTTCCAGCCGCTCGGTGCGGGACAGCTCGCGCTCCTGCCGCGGCCAGGGCTGCACGAAGGGCTGGCCGCCGCGCAGGCGGTCGGCGAAATGGCCGATCGCCAGCGCATAGGCCTCGGCCGGGTTGTACTTCATGATGACGCGGTAATTCTGCAGCATCAGGAAGCCCGGGCCCTGCGCCCCGGCGGGCGCCAGCAGATAGGCTTTCTCGGCCGGATGCGGGAAGGGCTGGTTGGCCGGGCGCTTGAGCCCGAGCTTCTCCCACTGCGCCATCGTCATCGCCTTGGCGCGATCGGCCAGCATGTAGTTGAAGCCCTGGGGCACCACGACCTCGTAGCCCCAGGTCTGGCCGGCCTGCCAGCCGTCCTTCTTCAGATTGTTGGCGGTCGAGGCGATCAGATCACTGGGATTGTCGACGACGTCGCGCCGTCCGTCGCCATCGCCATCCACGGCAAAGCGCTTGAACGCGGTCGGCATGAACTGGGTCGGGCCGAAGGCACCGGCCCAGGAGCCGCGCATCTGCTCAGGCCTGAGATCGCCGCGGTTGAGGATCTCCAGCGCGGAGAGAAACTCGTCCTTGAAATAGGCCTGGCGGCGGCCGATGCAGGCGAGCGTCGCGGTCGACTGCAGCACGCTGCGGTCGCCCATCTGCGTCGAGTAATTGGACTCGATGCCCCAGATCGAGGCGATAATATAGCGGTCGACGCCGGTGGCCTTTTCGGTGGCGTCGAACTGCGCCTTGTATTTGGCGAGGACCTCGCGACCCTTGGCGAGGCGGTTGTCGTTCACGAGGATGTCGAGATAATCCCAGATCGACTTGGTGAACTCCGGCTGCGAATCCATCAGGTCCATGATGCGTAGATCGGGTGTGAGCCCGGCCGTGAAGCGCTGGAAATTCTCCTGCGTGATGTTGCGGCGTGCGGCATCGGGCCACATCCCCGCGACGCAATTGTTGAAGTTGGCGGCCGCCTCGCGGATCGCGGCGGCCGTCATCAGCGGATGACCGGAGGCGCCGTCCTCGCCGGTCCAGGGCAGCGCGCCGCCGGGGCCGGGCGGGGCTTGCGAGGGCGCCGGATTCGGGCCGGAGAAAATGCCGCCGAACAGGTTCGACAAGCCGTTCTGCGCCTGGGCGTTCGCGCTGACAGGCAGCAGCACAGCGGTCGCAAGCATCATTGCGCCGGTCACAAATCCAGCACGTTTCGCCGGCGCTGCCACTGATTGCATCATACCCTACCTGTCCGGCCGAAAATCCCCGCCTTCAGGAGGCCCGGTACCGGTTGCCAATAGCTTAACAAAGGTGAAATTTTGGTGTCGGCCTTTTTCTCAACTCTGTGAGCGCGAGGCCCCACATCCGCCTTTGTTAGCGGCTGCAAACAAGCTAGCAAGATACCATTGCTCCCTTCACGTCCTCAGGTATTCGATCTGTCCCATGAAAATTCGCAAAGCCGTATTCCCCGTCGCCGGCCTCGGCACCCGCGTCCTGCCCGCCACCAAGGCGATGCCGAAGGAAATGCTGACCATCGTCGACAAGCCGCTGATCCAGTACGTCTATGACGAGGCGAGGGAAGCCGGCATCGAGCATTTCATCTTCGTCACCGGCCGCAACAAAAACGTCATCGAAGATCATTTCGACAAGATGTTCGAGCTCGACGCGACGCTCGCCGCGCGCGGCAAGAAGGCCGAGCAGGACATCCTGGCGCAGAACCAGCCGGAGGCCGGCGCCGTCAGCTTCACCCGCCAGCAGGCGCCGCTCGGCCTCGGCCACGCGGTCTGGTGCGCGCGCGACATCGTCGGCAACGAGCCGTTCGCGGTCGTGCTGCCCGACGAGCTCGTGCTCAACACGACCGGCTGCCTGAAGCAGATGATCGAGACGGCTTCAACGCTCGGCGAAAAATCCAACGTCATCGCGGTCGAGGCGGTGCCCGACCATCTCACCCATCAATACGGCATCTGCGGCGTCGGCAAGCGCACCGGCAAGATGTTCGAGGTCGACGGTATGGTCGAGAAGCCGGCCAAGGGTACCGCGCCCTCCAACCTCTCCATCACCGGCCGCTATATCCTCCAGCCGGAGATCTTCAAGATCCTGGAGACCCAGGAGCGCGGCGCCGGCGGCGAGATCCAGCTCACCGACGCCATGATCGGCCTCGCCAAGTCGCAGAAATTCTACGGCGTCGAGTTCGAGGGCGAGCGCCATGATTGCGGCTCCAAGCCCGGCTTCCTCCGCGCCAACATCGCCTACGGCCTGAAGCGGCCGGAACTGCGTGATGGGCTGATTGCGGAGATGAAGAAGTATCTGGGGCAGTAATAGCCACACTCTCGGTGTCGTCCCGGACAAGCGAAGCGCAGATCCGGGACCCATCATCACAGGGAGTAGTTTGGCGAAGACTCGCCGTTCGGTACTGCTGCCGGCAACGATCGATAGATTCCGCGGTATGGGTCCCCGCGTTCGCGGGGACGACACTGAGGCCTCACGCCACCAGCGACAGCTTCGGAAGGCTGGCGACCACGGACTGGTTGCGGCCGCCGGCTTTCGCCGCATAGAGCGCCTTGTCGGCGGCGGCGACCAGGACCGGCCAGTCCAGGCCGGTGGTCGGAACCAAGCCTGCAATGCCGCAGGAGACCGTCGACGTCGCCTGGTCGTCGGACCAGCCCTGCACCTTGCCGCGGATCGTCTCGGCGATATTGAAGGCCTCGGCGGCCGACGTGTTCGGCAGCAGCACCGCGAATTCCTCGCCGCCATAGCGCGCGGCGCAGTCGCCGGACCGCCGCACCGAATCGGAAATGCAGATCGCGATGCCGACCAGCACCTGGTCGCCGGCCTGATGGCCGAACGTGTCGTTGTAGGCCTTGAAGTGATCGGCATCGATCATCAGCAGTGCGACCGGCGTCTTCTGGCGCATCGCGCGGCGCCATTCGGCGTCGATGACCTGGTCGAACTTGCGGCGGTTCTTCAGGCCGGTGAGCGCGTCCGTCGTCGCCATCTCCTCGAGCTTGCGCTCGGCTTCGGCGCGCCGGCTGATCTCGCGGGCGAGCACCAGCGTCGAGGCCAGCATGAACAGGATGAGCGCCAGGACCACCGCGCCGATGCGGTAGGCTTCCTTCTGCCAGAGCTCGAACACGGCGGCGAGCGGCTTGCCTGCCACCACGAAGAGCGGACCCGGGCCGGTGCTGCGGACGTAGAGGCGCGGCGTCGCGTCCACCGGGCCCTGGCCCGCGTAGGACCCGCCGGCCTTGAGATTGTCGGCCTTCCAGCTCTGCTGTGTCCCCAGATTCTTGCCGATGACGTCGAGATCGAACGGCCGCCGCATCATGATGGTGCGATCGCGCCTCAGCACGGTGATGGTATCATCGGGATCGAGGTTCAGGCGCTCGAACAATTCGTGGAAATAGCTGAAGCGGATCGAGCCGGTGACGACCCCCAGGAAGCCGCCGTCGGTATCGCTGATGCGCCGGCTCAGCACGATGGAATAGGCGCCGCGGAACAGCATCGGACGGCTGATGAAGAGGCCGGCGTCGGGATCGTCGCGATGAACCCTGAAGTAATCCTCCTCGCTCCGGTTCTCCGGCGGGGGATCGAGCGTGGAGGCGTCGATGGTCAGCCTGCCTTCGGCATCGAACACCTGGATGGCGCCGAAGTGCCGCGCCGTGGTGGCGTGGTCGAACAGGATCAGGTGACGGATCGGCTTCGAGACCGCGTTGATCTCAGGCAGCAGCATGTTGCTGGCGACCGCCTTCAGGGAGAGATCGTAGATCTCGATGTTGCGGCTGATGTCTGCTTCGATGGAGGTGGCCAGATTGTCCAGCGTCTGGCGCGCGAGGGCCTCCTCGCCGCGGCGCATGTCCAGCATGACGTTGACGCAAATGGCGGAAAAGCCGATCACCGTCACGACGGACGATATGATCAGCAGCTTCGCCGAAATCCGCCACGGCTGCCGGGTCATGACGTCGCGCCATCCAGATAGCATCGATTGCTCCCGACACTAGTGGATGCGCCCGAAATCTTGCGTAGTGTTTAAGCCGGGACGGCGCGACCGCAATGAGTTAAGAATTGGTTTCCGCAAGCATCGCTTTTGGGCAGCGGAGCTGGGACGAGAGGACGATTGTGAACGATTACGACGCGCTGCGGGATTATCTGATGCGGCAGAAGCAAACGGAATTCGTGCTGAGCTTCGAGCAGATCGAGGAGATCATCGGCGCGGCCCTGCCGCGTGCGGCGAATCGCGCCTCGTGGTGGGACAGCCTCCGCAGCCCCGACATCCAGATGCCCCAGCGCGAAGCCTGCCTCGCCGCGGGATTCGTCGCGACGCGGATGCCGGACGGCCAGAGCGTGCGGTTCACCAGGAAGAAGCAGCGCAGGTGAGCTGACGCCGCATGATTCTGCGCTGGCTAAGGGGGATTTTTGGCGCAGCCCTGATTGCAACAGGCGTGCTGTTCGCGCTCGCCTTCGAGGCCCGCTACTGGCGCTGGCGCGACTGCTTCAACGAGCTCGGCCGCTGCTACGACCCGATCTCGCAGGATGTCCATCTCGAACAGGCCGGTTTGGTCTGGGGCAGCCTCGCCGCGATCTCGCTGCTGGTAGGGTTCTGTTTGGTCGCGGGGCTACGACGCAAGCCAGGGTAGGCCAGCTGGACGCGCTGCGCCGCAAGCGCGAGACGGGGGCGTCAGCCCAAGTGTTTAGCCCAAGTGTTTAGCGCAAGTGCTTAACCCAAATGTTTAGCCCAAGTGCAGAACCACGGCCTTCATTGGCGATTACCGGGCCAGCGTTCGTCAGCGGCATGGGCTCGTATCAGGCAGCTGGCCGTCTGCCGGTCGCAGGTGCGGACGCATGTGTTCTGGCGTCCTCGAACGTCACCGGCCCCGCCGGTGTAGTTGGCACATGTGCCGAGGCAATTTGCGCCTCGATCCTCGCATCGTGCGGCTGTCACTGCTTCGGCCGATGAGGCGAGGAACACTCCAGTGCCGATGAGGGTGATCGCGTAGAAAAGGTGTCGGCTCATCCGTGACTCCTGAGAAAGACGCGCGTGGTCTGCTCATCCTGAGAACGGTCGAGCAGGGCCCATTGATCTGGATCAAGCCCGGCATCAGCGCACCGGTGCGGCACCCCGCTCACTTTGCGAGCGACCCTTTCCGGGAGGAGAGCGGAAGACGATTAGCGTTAGCTCGCCGCTTCCAGCCGCACTTCCGTGAGCAGGCGCATCGCCGCGTCCGCGTCCATCGGCTCGCCAAAGGCGAAGCCCTGCGCGTATTCGCAGCCCATCTGGTAGAGCTCGACCGCGTCGGAATCGGTCTCGGCGCCTTCCGCGACCACGTCCATGCCGAGATCATGCGCGAGCGCGATGATCGACTTCAGGATCACCGGACGGGTGCCGCGGTTGGTGGTGCGCACGAAGGACTGGTCGATCTTGATGGTGTCGAACGGGAAGCGCTGGAGATAGGCCAGCGAGGAATGGCCGGTGCCGAAATCGTCGAGCGACAGCCCGGTGCCGAGCTCGCGGATGCGCGTCAGCATCTGGGCTGCGTGCTCCGGGTTCTCCATCACCAGCGATTCCGTCAATTCCAGCTTCAGCGTGCCGCGCGCCACCGAGGAGCGCGACAGCACGGTGCGGATGTCGTGGATCAGATCGTGGCGCAGCAATTGCCGCGAGGAGACGTTGACGGAGGCGAAGATCGGCTCGCGCGAGCGCATCGCGCGTTGCCACACCGAAAGCTGCTTTGCGGTCTGGTCGAGCACGAACATGCCGAGGTCGACGATCAGGCCGGTCTCTTCCGCGATGCTGATGAATTCCGACGGCGCCATGCGTCCGAGCTTCGGATGATCCCAGCGCACCAGCGCCTCGAAGCCGGCGATCGAACGATCCTCCAGCCGCACGATCGGCTGGTACAGGATCGTGAGCTCCTGCCGCTCGATGGCGCGGCGCAGCTCGCTCTCCAGCGTCAGGCGGTCGGTCTTTCGCGCGCGCATCGCCGGCTTGTAGACGTCGATGCGGTCCCCGCCGATCCGCTTGGAATGATACATCGCAAGCTCGGCGTCCTTGATGATCTCGTCCGTCAACTGGGTCTGCGGATCGGAGAGCGCGAGCCCGATCGAGGCGGTGAGAAAAATCTCGCGGTCGTTGAAGGCGATCGGGGCGCGGATGGTCTTGCGGATGGTCTCGGCGAAGGCGGTGATGCGGGCGGGGTCCTGCTCCGAGAGCAGGATCAGGCCGAACTGGTCGCCGGCAAGCCGCGCCAGCGTGTCCTGCGGCTTCAGGATGCGGGTGAGGCGGCGGGCCAGCGTCAGCAGGATCGAGTCGCCGACCGCGATGCCGACGGAATCGTTGACCTGCTTGAAGCGGTCGAGGTCGATCACCATCAGCGTCGGCCGCAGCGTCGGCATGGTCTTGGCGAAATGCGCGACCGCGCCGAGCCGGTCCATGAACAGTTTGCGGTTGGGCAGGCCGGTGAGGTTGTCATGCACGGAATCGTGCAGCAGGCGCTCCTCGGCGTTGCGCAGCTCGGTGACGTCGGTGAGCGTGCCGACGACGCGCGAGACCTCGCCGTCCGAGCCGACTACCGGGCGCGCCTTCAGCGCGAACCACATGAAATGACCGTCCGGCGTGCGCAGCCGGAAATCCTGGACCAGGCGGCCGCGGCGCTGGTCGAGCACGCTGTCGAGCGCGGCGCGGAACCGGTCCTGGTCGAGCGGATGCAGCACCTCGAGCCACGACGCCGCCGGGCCTTCCAGCGTGCCGCGCTTGAGGCCGAGCAGGGCTTCGGTCTCGGGGCTGGTGAACACCTTGTCGGCGGAGACGTCCCAGTCCCAGATCAGATCGCCGGAGCCGGCCAGCGCCAGCGCTCGCCGCTCGATGTCGGAGACGACGCCGGTGCTGGCGCCGCCGCCGGCAAAGGCGTGCTGCATCACCGTGAAGCCGATCAGCATCACGATCAGCACGAGGCCGCCGAGCAGCGCCGGGCCGACGATGTCGTTGGTGACGGAGCCCGCGACCGTCATGCCGGCCGCGACCACCCAGACCACCAGCAGGAACCAGGTCGGGATCAGCAGCACCGCGCGGTCGAAGCCGTGGGTCGAGAGATAGACGATCAGCGCGAAGCCCGCGAAAGCGATCAGCACCAGCGAGATGCGCGCGATGCCGGACGCCACGGCCGGATCGAACAGGGCCAGCGCGACCAGGGAGCCAAGGAATGCGAGCCAGCCGACGGTGATGTGCGAATAGCGCACGTGCCATCGACTGAGGTTGAGATAGGCGAACAGGAACACCAGCAGCGTCGCTGCCAAAATCGCTTCGCCCGCCGCGCGCCAGATGCGCTCGGCGTTGTTCGACATGTCGAGCACCTTGCCCCAGAAGCCGAAATCGACGCCGATATAGACCAGCACCGCCCACGCCAGCGCCGCGGCGGCCGGGAACATGATGCTGCCCTTCACCACGAACAGGATGGTGAGAACGAGCGCCAAAAGCCCGGAGATGCCGATCACGATGCCCTGGTAGAGCGTGAAGGAGTTGACCTTGTCCTTGTAGGACTCGGGCTCCCACAGATAGAGCTGCGGCAGCTTGTCGGTGCGCAACTCCGCGACAAAGGTGACGACGGCGCCGGGATCGAGCGTGATGCGGAACACGTCGGCCGTCGCGCTCTCCTGGCGCTCCGGGCGGTCGCCGATCGACGGCGTGATGGTCGCGATGCGCGACAGCCCGAGGTCGGGCCAGAGCAGGCCCGACGAGACGATGCGGTAATGCGGGGCGACGATCAGGCGGTCGAGCTGGTCGTCGGTGTTGTTGGCGAGCGCGAACACCACCCAGTTCTGGCCGCCCTCGCGGGCGCGCACCTCGATGCGGCGGACGATGCCGTCGGTGCCGGGCGCAGTGGAGACCTGGATGCGGTCGGCGTCACTGCGCTGATGCTCGAGCACGCCGGTGAGGTCGATCGCGGGCGCGTCGCCGCGGACGCTGACGGCATCCAGGGCGCGCGCCGGGGACGCGCCGACGAGAATCATGAGGCCCAGCGCTATGGGCGCGAGGCACCTGATCAGACGCAAGGTCGGTTCTCCGCGTTCGACGCAAACTCTTCAGTGCAAGGTGGTCAGTGCAAGGCGTTTTCCGAACGGAACAAGATGGTTCGGCGCGTCGCGATAGATGCCACGAAAGCGAGGAAAATCAAAGGGTTTCCGCCTTGCCTGATGGGCCGTTGGCCTAGACCTCCAACACAATTTTGCCAATATGTGCCGAGGTCTCCATGCGCCGGTGCGCGTCGGATGCCTTTTCCAGCGGGAAACTGCTGTCCATCAGCGGCTTGACGCGGCCTTCGCGCAACAGCGGCATCACTTTCGCCTCGATTGCGGCCACCATGGCCGCCTTGTCCGCATTACTACGGGGGCGCAGCGTCGAGCCGGTATGGGTCAGGCGCTTCACCATTACCTTGGCGATGTTGACGCTGACCTTGGGGCCGTTGAGGGTTGCGATCTGCACGATGCGGCCGTCGACCGCCGCGGCATCATAGTTGCGGTCGACATACTCGCCGGCGACCATGTCGAGGATCAGGTTGGCGCCGGTATTGTTGGTCTCCGCCTTGACCACGGCGACGAAGTCCTCGGTCTTGTAGTTGATGGCGCGGTCGGCCCCGAGCTTGAGGCAGGCATCGATCTTGTCCTGCGATCCCACGGTGACGAACACCTTCGCACCGAAGGCTTTCGCAAGCTGGATCGCCATGGTGCCGATGCCGGAGGAGCCGCCATGGATCAGCAGTGTCTCGCCGGCCTTCAGCCCGCCGCGCTCGAACACGTTGTGCCAGACCGTCATCAGGGTTTCCGGCAGCGCGCCGGCCTCCTTGATCGACAGTGCCGGCGGCACGCTCATCGCCTGGGCGTCCTGCGCGATGCAGTACTGCGCATAGCCGCCGCCGGCGACCAGCGACATCACCTTGTCGCCGATCTTGTGGCGTTTGGCTTTGCTGCCGACCGCCACCACCTCGCCGGCGATCTCGAGCCCCGGCAGATCGCTGGCGCCGGGCGGCGGCGGATAGGCGCCGGAGCGCTGCGCCACGTCGGGCCGGTTGACGCCCGCGGCCTGCACCTTGACCAGGATCTCGTCGGGACCGGGCTGCGGAACGGCACGTTGTTCCGGCACCAGCACCTCCGGTCCGCCGGGCTTGGAGATGGCGACCACGGTCATTTGCGCGGGCAGCTTGTCCATGATGTGTCCTTGGATGAATGAATTCGGCGGATGGCATATCGCCTTTTTCCGCCGAAGTGAAACGACATTAAGGCCCGAACCGCGCCGCCAGATGGCCTGCTCTTTCGGGAGAGATTCTTTCGACCAGTGGACCGATCGGCGCGATCGCTGTGCCGGCGCCGCCGTCGAGCAGGTCCGCGATTGGGCCGCGGGGCCAGCGTGGCGCGGCATCTTCGCCGCCGAAGGCGTGCAGCACATTTTCCGACAGGCTGGGCACGATGCTCCACGCCAGCACGGCGCAGGCGCGGACCAGATTGAGGGCTGTTCGCGTCACGATCGCCGCGCGAAGCCGATCGGACTTGATGGCTGTCCACGGCGCGGCATGCTGCAGGTACGCGTTCGCTACATCCCAGATCGCACGCGTCGCGGCGGCCGCTGCACGAAACTCGAGCGCCTCGTGATGGCGTCGCAGCGTCGCGATGCGCTGCTCCAGTTCCCGTGCGAGCAGGTGCTCGGCCTCGTCAGGAGCGCCGCCTTCCGGAATCCGGCCGTCGAAGGCCCGATGGGCGAAGCTGACAATGCGATTGACGAGGTTGCCGAAGATGTCGGCGAGATCCTTGTTCACGTCGGCGACGAACCTGGCAACGTTGAAATCGGTGTCGGCGCTTTCGGGCGCGTTGGCGATCAGCCACCAGCGCCAGAGATCGGCGGGCAATTCCTCCAGGGCCTGGTCGGTAAAGATGCCCCGATTGCGGCTGGTCGAGAACTTGCCGCCCTCGTAATTGAGCCAGTGGAATCCCTTGATCACGTCCACGCTCTTCCAGGGCTCGTTCGAGCCGATCAGCGTCGCCGGGAAGCTCACGGTGTGGAATGGGATGTTGTCCTTGCCGAGGAACTGGACGTAGCGGACGTCATCGGCCTGCCACCACCATTTTCGCCAGTCGCGGCCCGGCGCGGCGGCGGCCCATTCCTGGGTGGCGGCGATGTAACCGATCGGCGCGTCGAACCAGACATAGAAGACCTTGTCGGCGAATCCCTGTCGTGGAACCGGGATGCCCCAGGCCAGATCGCGCGTGATGCAGCGATCGCGCAGCTCGGCTGTCAGCCAGCCTTTCGCGGTCGATACCACGAAGGAGGGCCAGCCGGAGCGGCTGTCGATCCACGCGCTCAACGCCCCGACCAACTGCGACTGGCGCAGGAACAGATGGCGGCTTTCGCGGACCTCCAGCGCGCGGTCGCCCGACAGCGCGGATCGCGGGTCGATCAGTTCGGGCGGATCGAGCAGCACGCCACACTGGTCACATTGATCACCGCGCGCGGACGGGTCGCCACAATGCGGGCAGGTGCCGAGCACGTAGCGGTCCGGCAGGAAGCGGCCGTCCGTGGGTGACCAGACCTGCGGCAACTTACGTTCCTCGATCAATCCGGCATCGTCGAGCCTGCGATAGAAGTGCTGCGTCAGAGCGCTGTTCTGTGGCGAACTGGTTCGCCCGAAATGGTCGAAGGAAAGGCCGAACCGGCGGTAGATGTCGGCCTGGATTGCGTGCTGCGCGTCGCAGAAAGTGCGGACATCCTGTCCGGCGCGAACGGCGCCGAGCTCAGCCGGCGTGCCGTGCTCGTCGGTGGCGCAGATGAAGAGCACGTCGTCGCCGATCTGCCGCCTGAAGCGGGCATGGACATCGGCGGGGAGGAGCGAGCCTATGAGATTGCCGAGATGCTTGACGCCGTTCACGTAGGGAAGGGCGCTGGTGATCAGAATTTTGGTCATGACTGCGGTCTTTCGCGTTTGGTGATGCCGACCGACGAAAAATCAAAAGCCCTCCCGCATGATCGGAAGGGCTTGGGGTCGGCTCATGCCTCACGCGCGTGGACGCGCGCTTATCCCGTCCGGTCAACCTCCTTGCGGTTGGGCCGGGGCATTCGCGTCAGGTGTTGCGCGCTCGCGAAAGTCACTGCAAATTCTCCTTGTGGAGAAGCGATACCATTTCGGCTCGGAAAGCGCCAGATCGGCGTCGTTCAGGACAGGACTGCCCGGGAGGACACATGGCCATCGAGGACGACGACAAGCCGCGCAAGAAGGTCAGCCATGAGATCGGACAGGATCTCTCGCTCCTGTCCGTCGAGGAACTGACCGAGCGCGTGGCGCTGCTCAACACCGAGATCGCAAGGCTCGAGGAAGCCGCCACCAAGAAGCGCGCCTCGCGCGATGCGGCGGATAGTTTTTCAAGAAGTAGGGCCTGGTGCTCACCTCTCGGGTCCCGGACGTGGTGCAGCGCCAAAAGCGCGTTCACGCGCGTCTTCGACGCGCTATGGCGCTGCTCCGCAGAGCCGGGACCCATGCTTCGCGCAAAACTATCTCGCGTCTCGTCATTCCGGGGCGGCGCGCAGCGCGACTTCGTCGCGCCCCGGAATGACGAGTGGAGAGTTTGTTCCGCAGCGCACTCGGCCAGTGACCGACATGGCTAACGAACTCTCTAAAAATTAGCTCGTTTACTTCCAATTAAGCTTTCGGGTTTATGACTGGAACTGTCCTCGTTTGGACACCGAGTGGCTCCTGTCCACTCTGTTTGACGCCTCCCTGTTATCAACTTTCAAAGCCGCCGGTCTCCGGCGGCTCTTTTTTTCTTTTTGGGTCTCGTTCCGGTTGAATTCCGAGGAAAGACGCGCGGAAACCATATCCGCGCTTGTCGCTGGACTCCGCGTCCCGCCCGCGCAATGATTTGTTCATCATAAGCCGGCGCCAAAGCCGGACAGTCAGACAGTTGCGTAAGGGGCGTTAACCATGGAACGTTTGCAAGCCGAGGGTGCTCTCGTTCAACTCAGCGAGCGGTTCACCAATTCCGCGGCGTTCAGCGTCCTGTTCCGTGAAGGCATGGACCTGGTGGAAGAGACCGCCGCCTATCTCGATGGCGCCGGCCGCGCCGAGGCCAAGGCGCTCGACCGCGCCGTCAGCCTCACCTATGCGACCGAGAGCATGCGCCTGACCACCCGCCTGATGCAGCTTGCCTCCTGGCTGCTGCTGCACCGCGCGGTGAAGGAAGGCGAGATGACGCTGAGCCAGGCCAATCGCGAGAAGACCAAGGTCAAGCTCACCGCCGCCGATCCCGGCCCGTCCGACACCGTCGAGAAGCTGCCCTCGCAGCTCCAGGACCTGATCCATCGCTCGATGAGCCTTCAGACCCGCGTGCGCCGCCTCGACACCACCATCCACACCCCGCCGGTCGAATACGTGGCGATCGGCAATCCGCTGGTGCCGCAGCTCAACGCGCTGAAGGCCGCGTTCGAGCGGTAAGCACCCAGGTGCCGTAGTCACAGGTCTCGTAGGGTGGGCAAAGGCGCAAAGCGCCGTGCCCACCATTTTGCTTTCCGGATCGTAGAAAGAATGGTGGGCAAGCTTCGCTTTGCCCACCCTACTGATCTGAAGATGACGCCCCCAAAACAAAAACGCCCCCGGTCTCCCGGGGGCGTTTTTCGTCTCCAGCCTTGAGGGCGGGATCAATCCTTTTTGAGAAAGCCCGAAAACTTCTTCTGGAAGCGCGAGACGCGGCCGCCGCGATCCAGCATCTGGGCGTTGCCGCCGGTCCAGGCCGGGTGCGACTTCGGGTCGATGTCGAGGTTCAGCGTGTCGCCTTCCTTGCCCCAGGTGGAGCGGGTCAGGTACTCGGTTCCGTCGGTCATCACGACCTTAATCGTATGATAATTCGGATGAATTTCGGCTTTCATGGCAATTCCTCGGCGCCCGGCGCCTGTCTTGAGTGGCTATCGAATGACGGATTTGGCGGGGTCTATACCCCACAGGCCCCCTTAAAACAAGCCATTGTGGGCAAAGGAGAACCGGGCCGCTCCCTAAGGGACATCCCGGATTTGCCACTCCCCCCGCAGCGGCCTATGTGGAGTTCATCTGTCTCCTTGGGTCCGATCTCATGAGCGCTGTGGAACGGCTTGACGACCAGTACCGCGACAAGCATGCCGCGCCTGAGGCCCCGTCGATCGAAGCCGAGTTGATCGAGACGCCGGCCAAGGGCCGCGCGAAGCTGCGGCCGCTGCTGGCGCTCGCGCCCTATGTGGCCCGCTATCGCGGCCGCGCGGCACTCGCCTTCGTCGCGCTCACGGTCGCAGCGCTGACCACGCTGCTGGTGCCGGTCGCTGTGCGCAGGATGATCGATTTCGGCCTGACGCCGGAAGGCATCGCGCTGATCAACAGCTACTTCTCGGTGATGATCGCGGTGGTCGCCGTGCTCGCGCTTGCCAGCGCCTCGCGATACTACCTCGTGATGACGATCGGCGAGCGCATCGTCGCCGACCTCCGGCGCGACGTCTTCGCCCATCTGCTCTCGCTCTCGCCGGCCTTCTTCGATTCCGCGCGCAGTGGTGAGCTGGTGTCGCGGCTCACGGCCGACACCACCCAGATCAAGTCCGCGGTCGGCGCCTCCGTCTCGATCGCGCTGCGCAATCTCATGATGTTCTTCGGCGCGGCGGCGATGATGGTGATCACCAGCCCGCGCCTGTCCGGCTTCGTGCTGCTCGCCATTCCCCTGATCGTGCTGCCGCTGGTCGCGTTCGGGCGCTGGGTGCGGCGTCTGTCGCGCAACGCGCAGGACACGCTCGCCGACGCCTCCGCCTATGCGGGCGAGCTGGTCGGTGCCATCCGCACCGTGCAGGCCTATACCAGCGAAGGGCTCGCCGAGAAACGTTTCGGCGGCGAGGTCGAGCAGGCCTATGAGGCCGCGCGCACCTCCACGCAGGCCCGCGCCGTGCTCACCGCGATCATCATCTTCATCGTGTTCGCAAGCGTGGTCGCGATCCTCTGGATCGGCTCGCATGACGTCCTGATCGGCGCGATCTCGCCGGGCCGGCTCGGCCAGTTCGTGCTCTATGCGGCCTTCGCCGCGGCCGGCCTCGGCCAGCTCAGCGAGGTTTGGGGCGAGGTCTCGGCCGCCTCCGGCGCCGCCGAGCGCCTGTTCGAGATCCTGCATGTGCAGCCCGAGATCACCGCGCCGGCGTCACCGCGCGCGCTGCCGATGCCGGCGCGCGGCGAGGTCGGCTTCGACCAGGTCAGCTTCGCTTATCCGGCGCGGCCCCACGTCAATGTGCTCGATGCCGTGTCGTTCACCGTGCGCCCCGGCGAGAAGGTCGCGATCGTCGGCCCCTCGGGCGCCGGCAAGAGCACGATCTTTCATCTCCTGCTGCGCTTCTACGACCCGCGGGGCGGCGCGATCTCCCTCGACGGCGTGCCGGTCAAATCCGCGGACCCGCGCGATTTCCGCTTGCGCATCGCACTGGTGCCGCAGGAATCCAACGTGTTTGCCGCGAGCGCCCGCGAGAACATCCGCTTCGGCCGGCCCGATGCGACCGATGCCGAGGTCGAGCGCGCCGCCGAGCTCGCGCATGCCGCCGAGTTCATCCGCCGCCTGCCGGAAGGTTTCGAGACCCCGCTCGGCGAACGCGGCGTCACGCTCTCCGGCGGCCAGCGCCAGCGCATCGCCATCGCCCGCGCCATCCTTCGCGATGCGCCGCTCTTGCTGCTCGATGAAGCGACCTCCGCGCTCGACGCCGAAAGCGAGACACTGGTGCAGACCGCACTCGAGGAGCTGATGAGCCACCGCACCACGCTGGTGATCGCGCACCGGCTCGCCACCGTGCTGTCCTGCGACCGCATCCTGGTGATGGACCATGGCAAGATCGTCGAGCAGGGCACGCACGCCGAGCTCGTCGCCAAGAACGGGCTCTATGCGAGGCTCGCGAGGCTGCAGTTCGAGGGCGCGTGAGGCGGGCTGCCTGCTGCCTCATTCACGGTGTCATCGCCCGCGAAATGTTTAGGCCGGAGACGTAGCTGACGCCTGTTCGGATACATCACTGACGGCTTGGCCGCGGGTCAAGCCGGGGCATGACAGCGGAGGGTGGGGTCGGCAGCAAACCTCGTCACGGCTTCCATGCCATCCGCAGCACCGGCCGTCCCGAGGTCGGGTTCAAATCCTCGCCGGCATGGGCAAAGCCGTTGCGCTCGTAGAATCGGATGGCGCGGGCATTGTCCTTGTTGACGAGCAGCGTGACGCCCGACGGTGACAGGCGCTTGGCCTCATCCACCAGCAGCCTGGCCGCATCCGAGCCCCAATGCGCGGGATCGACCACGAGCTGGTCGAGATAGCCTTCGCCGTCGATGGTGACGAAGCCGGTCAGCACGCCGTCCGCTTCCGCGACCACGATCGAGGCGTTCGGCACCAGATCCTTGCGCCAGCGCTCGCGCCACCAGTCCAGCCGCGCGGCGAAATCGATCTGCGGATAGGCCTGCTGCCAGGTGCGATGCCAGAGGTCGATCGCGGCGGCTTCGTCCTCGGGGCGGTAGGGGCGGAGGTGGAGGGCGGCGCTCACTACCGCTCCGTCAGCTTCAGCTCGATGCGGCGGTTGCGCTTGTAGGCCTCTTCCGTGTTGGCGGTGTCGAGCGGCTGGAATTCGCCGAAGCCGGCGGCGACCAGGCGCTGGGCGGGCACGCCGAGCGAGATCAGGTATTGCACCACCGAGATCGAGCGCGCCGCGGACAGGTCCCAGTTCGACTTGAAGTTCGCGCCGCTGACCGGGCGCAAATCGGTGTGGCCGTCGACGCGCAGCACCCAGGGGATTTCGCTCGGGATCTTCTTGTCGAGATCGATCAGCGCGGTCGCCAATGTGTCGAGCTCGGCGCGGCCCTCGGGCAGCAAGGTCGCCTGTCCGGTGTCGAAGAACACTTCGGACTGGAACACGAAGCGGTCGCCGACGATGCGGATGTCAGGGCGGTTGCCGAGGATGGCGCGCAGGCGGCCGAAGAACTCCGAGCGATAACGCGACAATTCCTGCACGCGCTGCGCCAAGGCAACATTCAGGCGAGACCCGAGATCGGCGATGCGGTTCTGCGATTCCTTGTCGCGCTTCTCGCTGGCGTCGAGCGCCTCCTCCAGCGCCGCCAGTTGCCGCCGCAGCGCGCTGATCTGCTGGTTCAGCACCTCGATCTGCGCCAGTGCCCGCGCCGAGACCGCCTTCTCCGAGTCCAGCGCCTTGCCGAGCTCGGTGGTCTTGCCCTGGGCGTCGTTGCCGGCGGCGGCGAGGCCGTCATAGAGACCCTTGATGCGATCGCGCTCGGTCTCGGCCGAGGCGAGGCCCGCTTTCAATTGCGAGACCTGGTCGTCGAGCGTGAGCTTGCCGAGCTTCTCCAGCGACAGGAGCTCGTTGAGCTGGGCGATCTTGGCGTTGAGCTGCTCCAGCGCCTTGTCCTTGCCGGTGACCTCCTGCGATAGGAAGAACTGCACGACCAAAAATACTGACAGCAGGAACACGATCGACAGCACCAGCGTCGACAGCGCGTCGACGAATCCGGGCCAGTAGTTGAAGCCGGTTTCGCTGCGGCGGCCGCGGGCTAGAGCCATTGTCGTCGATCTCCACTCTCGTGTCCCGGACGCGCTGCAGCGTGAAACGCTGCCGCGCAGAGCCGGGACCCATTCCTTCGTTTCTCTGGGCCCCGGCTCAGCAGCGCAACACTTCGTGCTGCGCCGCGTCCGGGGCGCGATATCTTCGTTGTCGCTAACCCTTCTCGGGCTGGCGCGCGATGCGCTCCAGCAGGCGGCGGATCTCGCGGTTCTGCTCGCCCTGGCCGTCGGCCCATTCGCGGATCATCTGCTGCTCGGTCCGCATGTGCGAGACCAGCGCCTGGATGGCCTCGGCAAGGCTCGCCATTGCCGCCGTGGTGCCGCGGCTGGCACTGCCTTCCTCGAGCACGGAGCGCAACCGCTCGACGGCGGCCTGGAGCTCACCGCTGGCAACGCCGCCGCCGCCAGCGGCTGCGACCGCAACCTCGCCGTGGCCATATTCGCGCACGGTGGTGGCGAGCCAGTCTTCGAGGTCGGTGTAGAAGCGGTTCTGCGCCTGGCTCGATTGCAGATCGAGGAAGCCGAGGATCAGCGAGCCGGCGAGGCCGAACAGCGAGCTCGAGAACGAGATGCCCATGCCGCCGAGCGGGGCGGCGAGGCCCTCCTTCAGCGTGTCGAACAGGGCGCCGGAATCGCCTCCGACCTTGAGCCCGTCGATCACCTTGCCGACCGAGCCGACCGTCTCGATCAGGCCCCAGAAGGTGCCGAGCAGACCGAGGAAGACCAGCAGGCCGGTCATGTAGCGGGAGATGTCCCGGGCCTCGTCCAGGCGGGTCGCGATCGAATCGAGCAGGTGCCGCATGGTGGTCTGGGTGATCGTCATCCGCCCGGTGCGCTCGCCGCCGAGGATCATGGCCATCGGTGCCAGCAGTTTCGGGTGCCGGGACGGCGCCAGGCCGGGATCGGCGATGCGGAAATTGTTGACCCAGGAGACTTCGGGGTAGAGCCGGATCACCTGGCGGAAGGCCAGGATGATGCCGATGAACAGCACGCCGCCGATCAGGGCATTGAGGCCGGGATTGGCGAAGAAGGCCAGGATGATCTGCTTGTAGAGCACCACGCCGACCAGGGTGCACAGCACCAGAAAGACCAGCATCCGCACCAGGAAAACGCTGGGTGAGGATAGCTTGGTATATTCGATATCGATGGGAGAGCGGGGCGAGGCGCCAGGCGGCATGGCCGGTATCATCCGTTAGGAACTTGCTTGCGGGGCGCACTATGGCACAGCGGCAGCCCAAAAAAAGCGCCGGATGTGCCGATTTCGTGGAGAGCTCTCGGAACCCAAAGCCGAAACCGCGCTTTGATAGAGGCGCAATTTGCAAAACTTCGGCATTCCGCAGGCTTAGGTCGGATTTTTTGCATGGTGACGAATCCTGGGGGGCTGGCCGTCATCGCGCTCTTGCTCGCGGTCTGGATGGCGCTCGCCCGGGTGGCGCGGCAGCAGCAGCCGCGCGGTCGAACCCGTCTGGACCTCGGAGCCCGCCGGGCGGGTGGCAACGCCCGAACCTGTCCGTTCCTTTCGCCGCCGCCACAACGAGACCTGATCAACGGAGTGGTCGCATGAGCGTCGTTTCCGCGATCTTCGGGACTGCCGAACGCGTGCCGTTGCCGGACGTCGTGATCCGCGCCGCGATCCAGCGCCTGTGCTCGCGCGCGGCGACACGCATGTCCGCGCTGGGCGCGGCCGACGATGCCGCCTTCGCCGGGCGGATGATCCTGCGGCCGATCGCCGGGGACGCGGATGCCGTCAATGCCGGGCATGACGAGGTGCCCGCGGCCTTCTTTGCGCAAGTGCTCGGCCCCAACCGCAACTACTCGTCCTGCTTCTACAAGTCCGATGCGAGCACGCTGCAGGAGGCGGAGGAGGAGGCGCTGCGCCAGACCGTCGAGCACGCCGGTCTCGCCGACGGCCAGACCATCCTCGAGCTCGGCTGCGGCTGGGGCTCGCTGTCGCTGTGGATGGCGCGGCGGTTCCCGCACGCGAAGGTGACGGCGGTGTCGAACTCGCAGGCCCAGCGCGCCTATGTCGAGGAGCAGGCGCGGCTGCGCGGGCTGTTGAACCTGCGTGTGGTCGCCGCCGACATGAACGTGTTCGCGCCCGATGGGCAGTTCGACCGCATCGTCTCGGTCGAGATGTTCGAGCAGATGATGAACTGGCGCAAGCTGATGACGCGCGTGCGGTCCTGGCTCGCGCCTGACGGGCGCTTCTTCATGCACATCGTCACCCATCGTTCCGGCTCTCATCTGTTCGACCGCGCCAATCGCGAGGACTGGATCGCGCAGCATGTCTTCATGGATGGATTGATGCCGAGCCATCACCTCGTCAGGCAATTCGGCGACGTCTTCAGGATCGAGAAAGAATGGTGCTGGAGCGGAACGCACTATCAGCGCACGGCGAACGACTGGCTCGCCAATTTCGATGCGCATCGCGACACGATCGAAGCGTCCCTGCGCACCGTCCATGGCGAGGAGACCGCTTTGTGGATGCGACGCTGGCGCTGGTTCTTCCTCGCGACATCAGGGCTGTTCGGCTACGCCGATGGCAGCGAATGGGGCGTCAGCCACTACCGGATGAAGGCCCCCGGGTAATTGCGTTCTTCTGTCGCAGCACGCCGCGATGGAACCCGATTCACAATCCGGTGAGTCCCGAAAAACGCCCTGAACTCAGCAGGATAGGTCATGTGGCATTGAGCCGCCCACGTAATGCGTTGCGTCGCAGCAAGTACGTTCTATTTTGACGGCATCAGCCGCGTGGAATCGCCCAGAACGGGCTCGTGCGGAGCGTGATTTCAGTTTCAACAACACCGGGGCACTCAACTTCATGTCAGGACTTCGCGCGCGATCGGCATGCGTTGCAATAATGCTCGCGGCCTTTACGCCGCTGCTCGCGGGCTGCGACGAATCCGTCTCTGCGGTGTCCGCTGCCCAGCCCGCCGACCCTGACGTCAGCGTCGTCATCGTCAAGCCGCAGCCGCGCGCCGTGGTGCGCGAGCTGCCGGGCCGCATCGCGCCGACGCGCGTCTCCGACGTGCGGCCGCGTGTCTCCGGCATCGTGGTCGAGCGCCTGTTCCGTCAGGGCAGCGAGGTGAAGGCGGGCGATGCGCTCTACCGCATCGATCCGCGTCCGTTCGAGGTCGAGGTGATGGCCAACGAGGCCGCCGTCGCCAAGGCCGAGGCCGCGCTGATGCAGGCGAGACAGCAGGCGCACCGCATCGCCACCCTCACCAAGGATCGCGCTGCCCCGGAAGCCGAGAACGAGAAGGCGATCGCGGCCGAGCGTCAGGCCCATGCCGAGGTCGAAGGCCGCAACGCTGAACTCGCGCGCGCAAAACTCAATCTCGACTATGCCACCGTGCGCGCGCCGATCGACGGCGTCGTCGGTGCGGCGCTGGTCAGCGAGGGTGCGCTCGCGGTGCAGAACGAGACCAACCTCGCCAGCATCCAGCAGCTCGATCCGATTTATGCCGACTTCACCCAGTCGGTGACCGAGCTCAACCAGCTCCGCCGCGCCTTCGAGAGCGGCGACCTCGAGCGCATCGCGGCCGATGCCGCCAAGGTGCGCCTCGTGCTCGACGACAACACCCTTTATTCGCTCGACGGCAAGCTGCTGTTCTCGGATGCCAAGGTCGATGCCCATACCGGCCAGGTGACCTTGCGTGGCGAGTTCCGCAATCCCAAGCGCGAGCTGCTGCCGGGCATGTATGTCCGCGTCCGGATCGACCAGGGTCTCGACAGCGATGCGATCGCGGTGCCGCAGCAGGCGATCCAGCGCAACGGCGGCGGCGGCAGCGAGGTGTTCGTCGTCAAGGACGACAATCGCATCGCCGTGCAACCGGTCCGCACGGGGTCGGTGCAGGACGGACTCTGGTTCGTGACCGAGGGCCTGAAGGCCGGCGACAAGGTCGTGGTCGAAGGCTTCCAGAAGTTCGCGGCCGGCGACAAGGTGAAGCCGCAATCCTGGTCGGAAGCGGAGGCCACCGCGGACAATCGGCACGCCCAGAAGCTGACGCGGTAACGCGCCATGGCGAGTTTCTTCATCGACAGGCCGATCTTCGCCTGGGTGGTCGCGCTGTTCATCTGCTTGATCGGCGCGATCGCGGTCCCGCTGCTGCCGATCGCACAATATCCGATCATCGCGCCGCCCTCGATCTCGATCTCGACCAGCTATCCCGGCGCCTCGCCCGAAAACCTCTACAACAGCGTCACCCGGCTGATCGAGGAGGAGCTCAACGGCGCCTCCGGCATCCTCAATTTCGAATCGACCAGCGACTCGCTCGGCCAGGTCGAGATCATCGCCAATTTCCAGCCGGGCACCGATACCAGCGCCGCCTCCGTCGAGGTGCAGAACCGCATCAAGCGCGTCGAAGCGCGGCTGCCGCGCGCGGTGATCCAGCAGGGCATCCTGATCGAGGAAGCCTCGAGCGCCGTGCTCCAGATCATCACGCTGAACTCGACCGACGGCAGCCTCGACGAAGTCGGCCTCGGCGACTTCATGATCCGCAACGTGCTCGGCGAGATCCGCCGCATCCCCGGCGTCGGCCGCGCCACGCTTTATTCGACCGAACGCAGCTTGCGCGTCTGGGTCGATCCGGCGAAGCTCGTCGGCTACGGGCTGACCGCGGACGACGTCAACAAGGCGATCGCCGCGCAGAACGCACAGGTCGCTTCGGGCAGCATCGGCGCCGAGCCGTCGACCGCGAGCCAGCGCACCTCCTCGCTGGTGCTGGTCAAGGGCCAGCTCTCGTCCCCGGACGAATTCGGTTCCATCATCCTGCGCGCCAATGCCGACGGTTCGACCGTGCGGCTGCGCGACGTCGCGCGCATCGAGGTCGGCGGCCTCAGCTACCAGTTCAACACGCGCCTGAACGGCAAGCCGACCGCGGGCCTCTCCGTGCTGATGTCGCCGACCGGCAACGCGCTGGCGACCGCGAGCGCGGTCGAGGAGAAGATGAAGGAGCTGTCGCGCTTCTTCCCGGCCAACATCTCCTACGAGATCCCCTACAACATCACGCCCGTGGTCGAGGCCTCGATCAAGAAGGTGCTGACCACGCTGGTCGAGGCCGTGGTGCTGGTGTTCGTGGTGATGTTCCTGTTCCTGCAGAACATCCGCTACACCATCATCCCGACGATCGTGGTGCCCGTGGCGCTGCTGGGCGCGTGCACCACGCTGCTGCTCGCCGGCTATTCCATCAACATGCTCTCGATGTTCGGCATGGTGCTCGCGGTCGGCATCCTCGTCGACGATGCCATCGTCGTGGTCGAGAACGTCGAACGCATCATGTCCGAGGAGGGCCTGCCGCCGAAGGAAGCGACGCGGAAGGCGATGTCGCAGATATCGGGCGCCATCATCGGCATCACGCTGGTGCTGATGGCCGTGTTCGTGCCGATGGCGTTCTTCCCCGGCTCGGTCGGCATCATCTACCGCCAGTTCTCGGTGACCATGGTCGCCGCGATCGGCTTCTCCGCCTTCCTCGCGCTGTCACTGACGCCGGCGCTGTGCGCGACCCTGCTCAAGCCCGTTGCGGCCGGCCACGGCCATGCGAAGCGGGGCGTGTTCGGCTGGTTCAACCGCATGCTCGAAGGCGGCAAGGAGGGCTATTCCCGCACCGTCGGCTTCTCGCTGAAGCGGACCGGCCGCCTGATGCTGGTCTATGTCGCGCTGCTGGTTGGTCTCTCCTGGGCCTTCGTCAGCCTGCCCGGCGGCTTCCTGCCGATCGACGACCAGGGCTTCGTCACCACCGACGTGCAGACGCCGTCGGATTCGTCGTATCCCCGCACCGAGGCCGTCATCGAGAAGGTCGAGAAATATCTCGCCGAGCGCCCGGGTGTGAAGGATGTCACCTTCCTCACCGGCTTCAGCTTCTCCGGCCAGGGCATGAACACCGCGCAGGCCTTCATCACGCTGAAGGACTGGTCGGAGCGCGGGCCAAAGGACTCCGCCGCCGCGATCGTCAACGACATCAACCGCGATCTGTCGTCGTCGATCCGCGATGCAAAGATCTCCGCGCTCCAGCCGCCGCCAATCGACAATCTCGGCAATTCCTCGGGCTTCTCGTTCCGCCTCCAGGACCGCGGCCAGAAAGGCTATCCGGCATTGATGCGCGCCGCCGACCAGCTGATCGCGGAGGCCAATGCCAGCCCCGTGCTTCAGAAGGTCTATATCGAGGGCCTGCCCGAAGCCGGCGTGGTCAATCTCGTGATCGACCGCGAGAAGGCCGGCGCCTTCGGCGTCACCTTCGAGGACATCAACAACACGATCTCGACCAATCTCGGCTCGAACTACATCAACGACTTCCCGAACCGCGGCCGCATGCAGCGCGTGGTGGTGCAGGCGGATGCCCGCGACCGTATGCGGACCGAGGACATCCTCAACTACAACGTCAAGAACAGCCGTGGCCAGCTCGTGCCGTTCTCCTCCTTCGCCACGGTCGAATGGGCGCGCGGCCCGACGCAGATCGCGGGCTTCAATTATTATCCCGCTGTGCGCATCTCCGGCGAAGCCAGGCCCGGCTTCACCTCGGGCGACGCGATCGCCGAGATGGAGCGGCTCGCCGGCAGACTGCCGCGCGGCTTCGGCTATGAATGGACCGGACAGTCGCTCCAGGAGAAACTGTCGGGCTCCCAGGCGCCGTTCCTGCTGGCGCTGTCGGTGTTCGTGGTGTTCCTGTGTCTTGCCGCGCTCTACGAGAGCTGGACCATTCCGCTCGCGGTGCTGCTCACGGTCCCGCTCGGCATCGTCGGCGCGGTGGCCGCGGCGATGCTGCGCAGCCTGCCCAACGACGTCTATTTCACCGTCGGCCTGATCACCATCATCGGCCTCGCCGCAAAGGACGCGATCCTGATCATCGAGTTCGCCAAGGATCTGCGCAAAGAGGGCAAGCCGCTGGTGGACGCCACCATCGAGGCCTGCCGCCTGCGCTTCCGCCCGATCCTGATGACCGGCCTTGCCTTCATCTGCGGCGTGCTGCCGATGGCGATTGCGCACGGCGCTGGCGGCGCCAGCCAGCAGGCGCTCGGCAGCATCGTGATGGGCGGCATGATCGCGGTGGTGATCCTGGCGCTGCTGATGGTGCCGGTGTTCTTCGTCTCGGTGCAGCGCGTGCTGGCGGGGGATCGGGAGCCGAAGGCCGCGAAGGAAAGCGAAGCGTACGGCCCGCCGGCGCGGGTGAAGCCATAGGCTAAGGCGCACTCCGATCCTTACGAAACCTTCACGTTCTCTCATGGAACCGGACGTCGGCAAATCTGTTTGCCCGCGGGGTTAGGGGTTCCACGGAGATGACGTCCAAATGTTGAAGAAGATCCTTGCCGCAGCCGCTGTCGGCACCGGCGTGCTGATGATGTCGACCTTCACCGCGTCGGCGGCGATCGTGTGTAAGGGCCACACCTGCTGGCACACGCATGAGGCCTACGACTTTCCTCACGAAGCGGGCGTAGTCGTCCATGAGGACAATTGGCACTGGGGCCCGCGCGAAAAGTTTGCCTTCCGCGAGCACGAGGGCCGCGGCTATTGGCACGGCCGCAAATGGGTGGCGTGGTAATCGGCTGGGTATGACGCGAGACCGGAGGCCGCGATTTAGCGGCCTCCACGTCGCGCGACGTCAAGAAGGCGTTCGGCTTGCTTTCGCGGGAGCGTCGATCCAGACTGCATCCCTGGATTGAAAGCAGGTGTGTTCGCGCTACGCCGCCAATGCACACCTGCCGATTGAGAGCATGTGATGCGTCCGACCGAAATTGCGATCTCGAACTATCGCTCCATTCGGCGGCTCTCCATACCAATCCACCCCCTGTCCGTGTTTGTGGGCGAGAATGGTGTCGGCAAATCCAATCTCTACAAGTCCTTGTCGCTCTTGCGCGATGCGGCAAGCGGGCGGATCACGCGCACGATCGCCGACGAAGGCGGATTGAATTCAGTCTGCTGGTCCGGCATCCGCAAACGCGGCGAAGATGGGCGACTGCGGTTGTCGGCCAAATTCGACCGTATCAAATATTCCATTGAGATCGGATTTCCTGGCCCGCTTGAGGCGGCGTTTTCCAGCGAGCCGATGATCAAGACCGAAAGTATCGAGACGGCACAGGGCAAACGAACGATTCAACTGATGGAACGGAAGAATTCGCTCGTCAGCATCCGCGGCGAGAGCGGCGCATGGAGCAGCCACAAGGACGCGGTGCTGCCGTCCGAGACGGCGCTCGCGGGCTTTTCCGATGGCAAGGAATGCCCCGAAATCGATTTGATCAGAAACGCAATGCTGGGCTGGCGCTTCTACCACGACTTTCGCACCGATCCGGCATCACCGATACGAAAGCCTTGCCTGGCGATCACGACGCCCTCGCTCAGCGCCGACGGAAGCGATTTGGCCGCGGCCCTGGCAACACTTTATTTCATTCGGGAAGATGCCATCGACTTGCAGGACGCGATCCAGGATGCATTCCCGGGCGCTGAGCTCCGCGCATGGGAAGAAAATGGTTGGTGCGAATTTGATTTGCAACTGGCGGATATGCCGCGGCCGTTCAAGGCCCACGAATTGTCCGATGGAACGCTGAAATATATCTGCCTGCTCGCGGTATTCATGGGCTATCGGCTGCCGCCCTTCATCGCGCTGAACGAACCGGAGACCAGCCTGCATCCGTCGCTGCTCGCGCCATTGGCCCGGCTGATCGCCAAGGCGTCACGCCGCGCGGACATCTGGATTGTCACCCACTCGAAGCAGTTGATGGAGGCATTGCGAAGCGAGAGTTCGGTCCCGCTTCGCCGGGTGATCAAGCCGAAAGGCGCCACGACGATCGAGGGCCTGACCATTGGCGGTGAATATCGGGACGAGGAATCCGACGAAGACGACTCTTAATCGTTGCAGGTCGAGCCGTCGGACGCCTACTTCCGCAAGATCTTCACCAGCTCGCCGTGCACGAACTCATTGCCGCACACGACGTCGCCCGTGACCAGCGCGTCGCCCGGCGTTGCGATGTCGCTTACCGTGCCGCCTGCCTCGCGCACCATGATCATGCCGGCGGCGATGTCCCAGGATTGCAGGTTGCGCTCCCAGTAGCCGTCGAGGCGGCCGGCGGCGACGAAGGCCAGGTCGAGGGAGGCGGCGCCGAAACGGCGCAGGCCCGCGACGCGGTCCTGGATCGCGGTCATCTCGCGGCGGAATTCCTCGTGGTCGCCGCGGCCGATATGGGGCAGGCCGCAGGCCACCACGCATTCGTTGAGCTGGCGGCGGCCGGCCACGCGCAGGCGCTGGTCGTTGAGGAAGGCGCCCTTGCCGCGCTCGGCGATGTAGAGCTCGTCATTGGCGGGGTTGTAGATCACGCCCGCAATGATCGTGCCCTCGCGCACGAGGCCGATCGAGATCGCGAATTGCGGGATGCCGTGCAGGAAGTTGGTGGTGCCGTCGAGCGGGTCGACGATCCAGGTGTGGCTCTTGTCGGTGCCCTCGCGGGTGCCGCCTTCCTCGCCGATGAAGCCGTAGCCGGGACGGGCCTTGGCGAGGTCCTGATAGAGGATCTCCTCGGCGCGCTTGTCGGCCAGCGAGACGAAATTGGCCGGCCCCTTCAGCGAGACCTGGAGATGCTCGATCTCGCCGAGATCGCGCTTGAGGCTGCGGCCGGCGCGGCGCGCGGCCTTGACCATGACGTTGATAGTGGCGGAATACAGCATGTGCTCTGGTCTTGATCGGGGGAAATGGCGCGAAATCGCGCCTGTTTGAAGGATGGGGTGCCCTGCGAGGGCGTTTGCGTCAAGTCATTTGGTCCCGAGCCATTTTTTGGCGGCGGCCTCGGCCTTGCCCCGGTCCTCGGCCGGCAGGTCGGACAATTGCTTGTCGAGCTCCGGATCGCCCTTGCCGGCGGTTTTCGCCACCAGGTGCCATTTAAAGCCCTCGACCTTGTCTACGGACGTGCCCATGCCGTTGATCAGCACCCAGGCAAGGCGGTTCTGCGCGATCGCGCTGCCCTGGCGGGAGGCCTTGCGGAGCAACGCGACGGCGGCCGGCTGGTTCTTCGGCGTGCCGGTGCCGTTGAACATGGCGATGGCATATTCGACCTCGGCATCGACATTGTCTGCCAGTGAAGCCGCCTGGAGCAGGCGCACCGCGCGTTCCGGGTCCTTCGGCACGCCGGTGCCTTCCTTGTAGAAGGTCGCCAGCGCGTATTGCGCCTCGGGCAGGCCGGCGTCGGCGGCCTGACGCAGCAGCTCGGCGGACCGCTTGACGTCCTGCGGCAGGGTCTGGCCGTCGAGGTAGAGCAGCGCGAGGTTATAGGCCGCCTTGGGCTCGCCGAGCTTGGCGGCGGAAGCCATCAGCTTCACGGCCTCGCCTTTGTCGACCGAGCCGCCGCGGCCGGAAATTCGCAGCATGGCGAGCGCGAACATCGCCTCGCGGTCGCCGGCATCGGCGGCGCGCTTGTACCATTCCAGCGCCTTGGCGTAGTCGCGGCGGATGCCCATGGCGTTGGAATAGAGCTCGCCGAGCATGGTCATCGCCTTGGGATCGCCCGCCTGTGCGCGGGCGGTGGCGAGATCGAACGCCGTCTTGTACTGGCCGCGCTGATAGGCGCCGAACACCAGATCGACATTGGGATTGTCGGCGGCCGGTGCGGGGATCACGGTTGCGGGCAGCGCCGGCTTGGGCGAAGCGGCCGGCTTGGGCGAGGCCGAAGGTTTTGGCGCCGGCGCGGCCTCCTTCTTCTTGGCGGCCGGGGGCGGCTTGGGCTTCTGTTTCTCAGGCACGGCGCCCGGCGTTGTTACCGGCGGCGTGATCTGGAGCTGCGCGGCCGCGGGCGCCGTCAGCAGCAGCGTGGCCAGGATGGTGATGCGCGGGAACTTCATGTCGGGCGCTAGCCGTGCTCCTGGCCCGCAGGATCTTGACCAACAAGCGCAGCCGCATGGGCCTTCTTGATCGCAGCGTCGACCTCGATCAGCGCGGCCTTGGGACCGCGCGGGTCGGACCAGACGAAATCGCCGACCAGCACGAAATCGGCGCCGCTGGCGGCGAAGTCGTGCGCCTCTTCGAGCGAGGTGGCAAAGCCGACGCAGGGCGGCTCGAACAGCTCGGCCCACCAGTCCAGTCGCTCGGCGATCGCCTGGGACGACGGGCGTTGGCCCTTTGCATCAGGCTCGCCGAACAGCACATAGTCCGCGCCCATCTCACCCGCATCCATGGAATGGTGTCGCGTCGTCAGCCCGCCGACGCCGGCGATGCGATCGGGCTTGAGCGATGGCAGCGCCTCTTTCAGCGCGGCGATGCCGGGTAGGTGCGCGCCGTCGGCGCCGCCACGTGCGACCAGTTCGGCATGACCTTCAACGAGCAGCGCGGCGCCCGCCTTCTGGACCGGCGGGGCCAGCGCCTTGATGCGCGTGATCATGGTGCGCTGGTCGGTCTCCTTCAGCCGCAGCAGCACGGCCGCGATGTCGGCGGCAGCGAGCAGGCCCGGTAGCTCGGCGACGAACGCAGCGGGATCATCGACGGCAGGCGTCGCGAGATAGAGGCGCGGCGCCGGGCGCGGCGGAGGCGATTTGTTCGACAAGATCTAGGCTGCTTTCTTTTCCAGGCTGCTTTGCCATTCGCCCTTGGACGCCAGACCATTCATCCGGGCGCGATGGCTGAATGCATTTTGGCCGGCTGCGACATTCTCGGCCTTGCCGGACCAGGCCTTCTGCGGCGCGGCCTGCAGCGCGCGGCCGTAGGAGAAGGTCAGGCCCCAGGGCAGCGGCCCGAGCTTGTGCATGGCGTTGAGATGCGCCGTCGCCTCTTCGTCCGACTGGCCGCCGGAGAGGAAGGCGATGCCGGGCACGGCCGCGGGCACGCAGGCCTTCAGCAGCCGAATTGTCTTCTCCGCGACTTCCTCGACGGAGGCCTGCTTCGCGCATTTCTTGCCGGAGATCGCCATGTTCGGCTTCAGCACCATGCCTTCGAGCGCAACGCGCTGCACGCGCAATTCCTGGAAGGTCTTGTTGAGCACGCGGGTCGTCACCTCATAGCAGCGGTCGATGTCGTGATCGCCGTCCATCAGCACCTCAGGCTCGACGATCGGCACGATCTGCGCGGCCTGGCACAGCGCTGCGTAGCGAGCCAGCGCATGGGCGTTGACGCCGATCGCGGTCATCGAGGGAATGCCGCTGCCGATATCGATCACCGCGCGCCATTTGGCGAAGCGCGCGCCGCGCTCGTAATATTTCCTCAGGCGTTCGGCGAGCTTGTCGAGCCCGACGGTGACGAGCTCGCCCGGACACATCGGCAGGGCTTGCGTGCCCTCGTCGACCTTGATGCCTGGGATGGCGCCGCTCTGTTCGATCAGCTTGACCAGGGGCGTGCCGTCCTTCGCATCCTGCCAGATCGTCTCGTCATAGAGGATCACGCCGGAGATGTACTGGCTCATGGCCTCCCTGGAGCGGAACAGCATCTCGCGATAGTCGCGGCGATTTGATTCCGTCGATTCCACCCCGATCGCGTCAAAGCGCTTCTTGATGGTGCCGGAGGATTCGTCGGCGGCAAGGATGCCCTTGCCGGGCGCGACCATGGCGGTCGCGATCCTGTTGAGCTCAGTCAGATTCATCGAGAGGTCCTCCCAAAACGATTCTGCCCTTGCCTGTGAAAATAGACCGTTCTCGGGCAATTGCCGAGTTAACGTTCGTCGCAGGGTAAAGGGGCTTTCTGTCATTCCGGGATGCGCCGAAAGGCGCAGGCCCGGAATCCATAACCCCAGGCTGTGGTTATGGATTCCGGGCCCACGCTTCGCGTGTCCCGGAGCGACCCGGGAATGGGCCTGAGGGGCTTACGCCACCGCGATCGCTACGCGACGCGGGGATCCAGCTCGCCCTTGGCGTAGCGCTTGGCCATCTCGGCGGGGGTCAGGACCTTCTTGAACTTGGAGGCCTGGCCTGCGGTATTGAACTCCTGGAGCCGCTGCTTGCACAGCTTGGTCATGGCTTCCATGGCGGGCTTCAGGTACTTGCGCGGATCGAACTCTTCCGGGTGCTCCTTGAACACCTTGCGGATCTGGCCGGTCATCGCCATGCGGTTGTCGGTGTCGATGTTTATCTTGCGCACGCCGTTCTTGATGCCGCGCTGGATCTCGGCGACCGGCACACCCCAGGTCGGCTTCATCTTGCCGCCGAACTCGTTGATGATGTCCTGGAGGTCCTGCGGCACCGAGGAGGAGCCGTGCATCACCAGATGCGTGTTCGGCAGCTTGCGGTGGATCTCCTCGATCACGTTCATGGCGAGGATGTCGCCGTCAGGCTTGCGGGTGAATTTGTAGGCGCCGTGCGAGGTCCCCATCGCGATCGCGAGCGCGTCGACCTTGGTCTCCTGGACGAACTTCACGGCCTCGTCCGGATTGGTCAGCAGCTGGTCGTGGCTCAGCTTGCCTTCGGCGCCGTGGCCGTCTTCCTTGTCGCCCATGCCGGTCTCGAGCGAGCCGAGCACGCCGAGCTCACCCTCGACCGAGATGCCGCCGAGATGGGCCATGTCGGTCACGGTCTTGGTGACGCCGACATTGTAGTTCCAGTCGCCGGGGTCTTGCCGTCGGCCTTGAGCGAGCCGTCCATCATCACCGAGGTGAAGCCGGCCTGGATCGCGGTCATGCAGGTCGCGGCCTCGTTGCCGTGGTCGAGATGCACGCAGACCGGAATGTGCGGATAGATCTCGGTCACCGCGTCCATCATGTGCTTGAGCATGATGTCGTTGGCGTAGGAGCGCGCACCGCGCGAGGCCTGGATGATGACGGGCGCGTCAACCGTGTTGGCCGCGTCCATGATCGCCAGCGCCTGCTCCATGTTGTTGATGTTGAAGGCCGGTACGCCGTAATCGTTCTCCGCTGCATGGTCGAGCAATTGACGTAACGTGATCCGAGCCATCTGTCTTTTTCTCCGGTTTGGGCCTGCAAGGCCGACTTAAAAGGCCGACTGATTACTTGGTGCGCAGAACTTCGACGCCGGGAAGGGGCTTGCCTTCCATCCATTCAAGAAATGCGCCACCGGCGGTCGAGACGTAGGTGAATTGACCGGCCACGTGGGCCTGGTTGAGGGCCGCGACCGTGTCGCCGCCGCCCGCGATCGAGATCAGCTTCTTGGCCTTGGTGCGCTCGGCGGCATGCTTGGCGGCCGACACGGTGCCGCGGTCGAACGGCTGCATCTCGAAGGCGCCGAGCGGTCCGTTCCAGACCAGCGTGGCGGCGTCGTCGATCGCCGCGTGGACGCGCGCGATCGACTGCGGGCCGACGTCGAGGATCATGCCGTCGGCGGGGATCGCATCGAGCCCGTAGGCATGCGAGGGCGCGTTCGCCGCGAAATGATAGGCGACGGTGGCGTCCACCGGCAGGATGATCGCGCAATTGGCGGCTTCCGCCTTCTCCATGATGCGGATCGCAGTCGCGGCGAGATCCTTCTCGGCCAGCGACTTGCCGACCGCGACGCCCTGGGCGTGCAGGAAGGTGTTGGCCATGCCGCCGCCGATCACGAGCGCATCGACCTTGGTCACGAGGTTTTCGAGCAGATCGATCTTGGTCGAGACCTTGGCACCGCCGATGATCGCGATGACGGGCTTGGTCGGCGAGCCCAGCGCCTTCTCCAGCGCGACGAGCTCGGCCTGCATGGTGCGGCCAGCATAGGCCGGCAGCTTGTGGCCGAGGCCTTCGGTCGTGGCATGGGCGCGGTGCGCGGCCGAGAAGGCGTCATTGACCCAGATGTCGCCGAGTTTTGCCAACTCCGCGACGAAGGCGGGATCGTTCTTTTCCTCTTCCTTGTGGAAGCGGGTGTTTTCCAGGCACAGGATGTCGCCGTCCTTCAACGCCGCCACGGCCGTGGCTGCGGGCTCGCCGACACAGTCGTCGGCGAAGGCGACGGGCCTGTTCACGACTTTCGACAGCGCTTCGGCAACCGGTTTGAGCGACTCCTTGGGGTCGCGTCCCTTCGGCCGGCCGAAATGCGCGAGCAGGATGACCTTGCCGCCCTTGTCCGAGATTTCGGTGATGGTCGGCGCGACGCGCTCGAGCCGGGTCGCGTCGGTGACGCGCCCGTTGTCCATGGGCACGTTGAGATCGACGCGCAGCAGCACGCGCTTGCCCTTCACATCGACGTCGTCGAGGGTGCGGAATTTGTTGGTCATCGGACACTCTCTTGTCCCGGGCGCATAGCGGCGCGGAGTGCCGCTGTGCAGAACCGGGACCTACGCTGGAGGGACATGCGTCCCGGATCTGCGACGCAGCGTTTCACGCTGCATCGCGTCCGGGACACGAGAGCGGCGTTAGATCACCTTCGCGAACGCGACGGCGGTGTCCGCCATGCGGTTCGAGAAGCCCCACTCGTTGTCGTACCAGGACATCACGCGCACCAGCGTGCCGTTCTGCACCTTGGTCTGGTCCTCATGGAAGGTCGAGGAGTGCGGATCATGGTTGAAGTCGATCGAGACGTTCGGCGCGGTGGTGTAGCCGAGGATGCCCTTGAGCTGCTGCTCGGAGGCGCGCTTCATCGCCGCGTTGATTTCCTTGGCGTCGGTGGCGCGCTTGGCGATGATCTTGAGGTCGACGACCGAGACGTTCGGGGTCGGCACGCGGATCGCGACGCCGTCGAGCTTGCCCTTCAGCTCGGGCAGCACGAGGCCGATCGCCTTGGCGGCGCCGGTCGAGGTCGGGATCATCGACATCGCAGCCGCACGGCCGCGATAGAGATCCTTGTGCATGGTGTCGAGCGTGGGCTGGTCGCCGGTGTAGGCGTGGATCGTGGTCATGAAGCCGGTCTCGATGCCGACCAGGTCGTTCAGCACCTTGGCGACCGGCGCAAGGCAGTTGGTGGTGCAGGAACCGTTGGAGACGACCAGATGATCCTTGGTCAAGGTGTCATGGTTGACGCCGTAGACGATGGTGGCGTCGGCGCCGTCGGCGGGCGCGGAGACCAGCACGCGCTTGGCGCCGGCGGTGAGATGCGCGGACGCCTTGTCCTTCGAGGTGAAGATGCCGGTGCATTCCATCGCGATGTCGACGCCGAGATCCTTCCAGGGCAGCTTCGAGGGATCGCGCTCGGCGGTCACCTTGATCTTGCTGCCGCCGAGGCTGATCGAGTCGCCATCGACGGTCACGGTGCCGGGGAAGCGGCCATGGACGCTGTCGAAGCGAAGGAGATGCGCGTTGGTCTCGACCGGGCCGAGGTCGTTGATGCCGACGACCTCGATGTCCTTGCGGCCGGACTCGGCAATAGCACGCAGGATGTTGCGGCCGATGCGGCCAAAACCGTTAATTCCAACGCGGACTGCCATGTTTCATCTCCTTATGACCGTTCAATGACGGGTTCGATAAGCCTAATCATCCCGCACAACGCGCTCTACGCGCCTGCGAGGGTTTTTTAGGGGCGGACGCCCGGTTCGGCCGGGCGGTGCTTGATCATATGAGACGTTACGTAGTCCTTTTTTTTGGCAAGCTCAACTCTCAGCTAACGCGCTTCAGCACAGCGTTAACCGCAGCCTCGGCGGTAATGCCGAAATGCTTGTAAAGATCCTTCGCCGGCGCGCTCGCACCGAACGAATGCATGCCGATAAAATCGCCATCCTGGCCGATCACGGCATCCCAGCCCCAGCGCACTGCGGCCTCGATCGCGACCTTCACCGGTGCGTTGCCGATGATCTCGGCGCGCTTGGCTTCTGGTTGCGCTAACAAAAGCTCGAGCGAGGGCACCGAGACCACCCGTGACGCGATGCCGCGCTCGGCGAGCTGCTTCTGGGCGGCGACCGCGATCTCGACCTCGGAGCCGGAAGCGAACAGCGTCGCCTTGGCTTCGCCCTGGGCGGCGACCAGCTCGTAGGCGCCCGCCGCGCAGGGATTGTCGTTCGGCGCATTGGTGCGGAGCTGCGGCAGGTTCTGCCGCGTCAACGCCAGCACGGTCGGGCCGTCGATACGATTGAGCGCAAGCTCCCAGCACTCGGCGACCTCGATCGAGTCGGCGGGGCGGAACACGCGCATGTTCGGAATGGCGCGAAGTGCGGCGAGATGCTCGACCGGCTGGTGGGTCGGGCCGTCCTCGCCGAGGCCGATGGAATCGTGCGTCATCACGTAGACGACGCCGGCGCCCATCAACGCGGCAAGGCGCATCGCGGGACGCGCATAATCGGTGAACACCAGGAAGGTCGCGCCGTTCGGCGCGAAGCCGCCATGCAGGAAGATGCCGTTCATCGCGGCCGCCATGCCGTGCTCGCGGATGCCGTAATGGATGAAGCGGCCCTTCGGCGTCTTGGCGGAGAAAGCTGTGGCCGACTTCGCCTTGTTGTTGTTGGAGCCGGTGAGGTCGGCGGAGCCGGCGAGGAATTCCATCGGCATCGCGCCGGCGATGACTTCGATCACCGCTTCCGAGGATTTGCGGGTCGCCGCAGTCATCGGCTTTTCCAGCAGCTCCTTCTTGTACGCGCGCACCGCCTTCGCGAGCGAGGCCGGACGCTCGTGGCGCAGACGGCGCTCGAACTCGGCGCGCTTGCGGCTGCCGAGCTCACCGAGCCGTGCTTCCCATTCCTGCCGTGCCGCCGCGCCGCGGCTGCCGGCTGCGCGCCAGGCCTTCAGCACGTCATCCGGCACCGAGAACGGCTCGAGCGAGATGCCGAGATTTTCCTTGGCGGCCTTGAGCTCGTCGGCGCCGAGCGCCTCGCCATGCGCCTTCGCGGTGCCGGCCTTGTGCGGCGCGCCGAAGCCGATGGTGGTGCGGCAGGCGATCAGCGTCGGCTTGTTGGATTTTTGCGCGCGGGTGATCGCTGCAGCAATGGCGGCCTGGTCATGGCCGTCGATCTTTTCGGCGGCCCAGCCCGCGGACTTGAAGCGCTTCACCTGGTCGACGGAATCGGAGATCGAGGTCGGCCCGTCGATCGAGATGCCGTTGTCGTCGTAGAGCACGATCAGCTTGCCGAGCTTCCAGTGCCCGGCCATCGCGATCGCTTCCTGCGACACGCCTTCCATCAGGTCGCCGTCGGAGGCGAGCACGTAGGTGTGGTGGTCGACGATCTTCTTGCCGAACTCGGCGGCCAGCATCTTCTCGGCGAGCGCCATGCCGACCGCGGTCGAGATGCCCTGGCCGAGCGGACCGGTGGTGGTCTCGATGCCCTTGGTGTGGAAGTTCTCGGGATGCCCCGGGGTCAAGCCGCCGAGCTGGCGGAACTGCTTGAGCTGATCCAGCGTCATGCCGGCATTGCCGGTCAGATACAGCAGCGAATAGAGCAGCATCGAACCATGACCGGCCGAGAGCACGAAGCGGTCGCGGTCGGGCCAGTCGGTGACTGCGGCGTCGAATTTCAGGAATTGCGTGAACAGCACCGTGGCGACGTCGGCGGCGCCCATCGGCAGGCCGGGATGGCCCGATTTCGCCTTCTCGACAGCGTCCATCGAGAGGCCACGGATCGCGTTGGCCATGCGGTTGTGGTCGACTTGCGTCATGTCTGAAATCCGTCTGAAATGAGGCGCTTGGCGGTGGTGCGGGCCGCGTGGGGGGAGCCTGGCGGCCACGGAGGGTTGGGCTGGGATAGCACCTCGGTTCCGGGAGTCCAAGGCAATCAAACGTCGGTTTGGCCGTAAAAGTTGCTTAGCAGTGCATAGTTTCGCGGCGACGTTGCGCTCCGCTAGCTTGCCACGTAAATTTCTGCTTCTAACCGCTTGCCGAACCGAGTCTTTTGCCGGACGGCAAGCCCCATGGGCAAGGCCACAGGTTCCGCCGCTGACTGCATGAACGATCGCGTGTCCAACAGCTCTGCCATGACGGAGTCCTCCGCCGTCGAGATCGAGATCGCGACCCGCAGACTCATGGCGGCGCTCGACGCGCTCGAAAGCGCGGTGGAGCGGCGGCGCGATGCCGATCGCGACGAGAACGAGCTCGCGGCGCGAATCCAGGCACTGGGCGCGGATCGCTCGCGGCTTGCCGATGAGCTCGACGGCGCGCTGGTGAAGGCGCGCAAGCTCGAGCGCACCAATCGCGAAATCTCCGATCGACTGGATTCCGCCATCGTCACGATACGCTCGGTGCTCGATACCGGAGAGGACGGATGAGCCACATCAACGTCACCATCAACGGCCGGCAATACCGCATGGCTTGCGAGGAGGGCCAGGAGGTGCGGCTGCTCAAGCTCGCCGAAAGCCTGGAGGCGCGGATTCAGTCGCTGCGCGGAAAATTCGGCGAGATCGGTGATGCCAGGCTCACCGTGATGGCGGCGCTGACCGTCTGCGACGAGCTGGTCGACGTCGGCAACCGCGTCCGCACCATGGAGCAGGAGCTGACTGAGCTCAGGGATTTCCGCAATGCCGCCGTCGAGCGCGCCCGCATGACCCAGACCGCCGTGGTGAATGCGCTCAACGCCGCCGCCGAGCGCATCGAGAAGTCGACCCAGGTCCTGAACCGGACGGTGGGCAACGGCATCGCGATCGGCTGACGGGCGATTGCCACCCGGTCGGTGCGCTCTCTCCCCGCTCGCGGGGGAGGGTTGGGGAGAGGGTGTCTCCTCATTGGGACAATCCCCCAGAGGAAAGAGCCCCTCTCCCCAACCCTCTCCCGCAGGCGGGAGAGGGAGTTCACCGGTGAACTTGGCGAGCAAGTGAACAACCACCACCCGGGCTGGCGATTCGCCAGTATCGTTGTTAGATTGCGCAGGCGAGGCTGCGACGTGCGTCAGGAGCCATATATCCCCGGGGCCTTATCGATCCTTTAGGGAACTGTCCCTGGCCGGGCCCGTGGGCTCGGACATATGGTGCCCACCTACTTTCGTAGGGAACTCCGGGATCGAGTGCTTCAACGGCGTCCGCGGCTTCGCACTTTTGTTGCTTGGTTTATGCTTGTCGAAACGACTGCGGCCAGTTCAACAAGTGTCATGCCCCGGCTTGACCGGGGCATCCAGTACGCCGCGCCCTTTGTGTGAATCACCACCGCCTCTGGAATACTGGATCACCCGCTCCAGTGCGCAAGGGCGCACAAGGCGGGTGATGACGTGGGGGACCCAAGCGCATGCCCAACTCGAAAGCCGAACTCCGTGCCAAGGCCCTCGCGGCGCGCGACGCGCTGAGCGAGAAGAAGCGCACCGCCGCCGCCGCAAAGCTCGCCAAGCGCGGGCTGCCGTTTCCGCTTTTGCCCGGCAGCATCGTCTCCGGCTATTCCCCGATCCGCAGCGAGATCGATCCGCTGCCGCTGATGAAGGCACTCGCCGAGGCAGGCGCCAGGCTCGCGCTGCCCTGCGTCACCGCCCGCGGCCAGTCGCTGATCTTCCGCATCTTCCATCCGAACGACCGCCTGATGCTCGGCCCGCTCGGCATTCCCGAGCCGTCGCCGGCAGCAAGCGAAGTCATCCCGGACATCATGCTGACGCCGCTGGCGGCCTTCGACCGTCTCGGCCATCGCATCGGCTATGGCGCGGGGCACTACGACCACACCTTCGCGCATCTGCGCAAGGCCAAGCAGATCGTCGGCATCGGGCTCGCTTTTGCAGCCCAGGAGATCAAGGCGGTTCCGGCACTATCGCACGACGTCGCGCTGGATTATGTGCTAACGGAATCGGACGTGTTCGATTTCCGGAGTTCTGAAGTTGCGCATTCTCTTCGTGGGTGATGTCGTCGGCCGTAGTGGCCGCAACGCCATCGCCGAATATCTGCCCGGCATGGTCAAGGACTGGTCGCTCGATTTCGTCGTCGTCAACGGTGAGAATTCCGCCGGCGGCTTCGGCATCACGGAAGCGATCTATCAGGAATTTCTCGACGCCGGGGCCGACGCGGTGACGCTCGGCAATCACTCCTGGGACCAGCGTGAAGCCCTGGTGTTCATCGAGCGCGCCGAGCGCCTGGTGCGGCCGGCGAACTATCCGCGCGGCACGCCCGGCCGCGGCGCCGCGCTGGTGGAGACCAAGAACGGCAAGCACGCGCTCGTCGTCAATGCGCTCGGCCGCGTCTTCATGACCCCGTTCGACGATCCCTTTGCCGCGCTCGAGCGTGAGCTCGGCGCCTGTCCGCTCGGCGTTGCGGCCGACGCCATCGTCGTCGACTTCCATTGCGAGGCGACCAGCGAGAAGCAGGGCATCGGCTTCTTCTGCGACGGCCGCGCCAGCCTCGTCGTCGGCACCCACACCCATGTGCCCACCGCCGACCACCAGATCCTGTCGGGCGGCACGGCCTACATGACCGACGCCGGCATGACCGGCGATTACGATTCCATCATCGGCATGCAGAAGGAAGAACCGCTGCGCAGGTTCACGTCGGGGATTCCGTCGGGGCGCTTCGAGCCGGCGGCAGGCGTGGCAACGCTCAGCGGCGTCGCGGTGGAGACCGATGACGCGACCGGGCTTGCACTGCGGATCGCGCCGGTGCGAGTGGGGGGAAGGCTGGAGCCGGCGACGCCGAGGTTCTGGTTGAGTTGAATTCTCGCGCGGCGCGGACGGTGCACCCTCGCCCCTTGTGGGAGAGGGTGGCTCGCCGCGTAGCGGCGAGACGGGTGAGGGGTCTCTCTCCGCGCACTAGTCTCTCGCTGTTGAATTTGCGGAGACACCCCCTCATCCGGCGCTTCGCGCCACCCTCTCCCACAAGGGGCCTGTTGCGTTATCAGCTCTTGAGGCTGAAGACGTCAGGAACGAAGGCCTTGGTCCCGGCAATTGCCTGCCAAGATCTGTAGTTGTCGCCCTCGGAGGGTGGCTCACGCGGCGATTGTGGCCCACCGCCTCATGTTGAAGGCGATCGCGGCGAGCACGACTTGCCCGGTCGCCTTGATCAGACCGACGTAGCGGATGCAGGTCAGCCGCATGCGGCGTTTGAGAGTAGCGAAGGTGGTCTCGACCTGGGCTCGGCGGCGCGCGATGAGGAGGTTGTAGCGTTTGAGCCTGGGCGGCAGTTCCGGATGATGTCTGTTGGGCCGACGAGCGATGCGGGGTTTCTTGCCCTCCGCCTTCAGCCGGGCCCGTCGGGCATGGGTGTCGTAAGCCGCATCGGCCCACACCGCAGCTTCATCGCCCCGGATCAAAGCGTCCGCAGGTGTCGTATCGTTGACGTTAGCGGGTGTGGTCAGCACCGCGCGGATCAAGCCGGATCCTTCGTCCACACCCACATGGGCCTTGTAACCGAAGGTCGAGCCGCTTTTGCCCTGCCGTTTGGCAAACCGGGCATCAGGGTCGTTTGAGGGGCGATCCTCCTTGGGCGGAGCCGAGACTGCCTGGATCAAGGTCGCATCCAGCATCGTGCCGCGCTTGAGGATCACGCCAGCATTCTCAAGCTGACGATCCAATTCGCCAAACAGCTTCTCCAGCAGGCCCTGTTCAACGAGCTGGTTCCGGAAGCGGTTCAGGACCGTGTGGTCGGGCGTCGCATCCTCAAGGCTCAAACCGACGAAGCGCTTGAACGACAACCGGTCGCCCAGCGCTTCCTCGAGTTCGCGCTCCGAAAGACCATACAGCGACTGCAACAGCACAGCACGAAACAGCACCAACACCGGATAGCCTGGTCGACCGGGGCTCCCTTCATCCCGCAAATGGCCGATCAGCTTCTCGAACCGGTACCACTTGACCAGGCCAGCCAGCCGATCCAGCGCCGCATTGGCGCCGGCCCCCTTCGGCATCAGCGCTTCCACAAAGCTCGGCTGTCCCGTCCGCTTGACCGCCATCGCTACCCTCCAAGGCTTTGCCCTAGGGAATCACAATTGACGAATTACGCAACAGCCCCGCAAGGGGAGAGGGTAGAAGCAGCACCGCTTGTGAAAACTATCAGAACGGATCCGTCCCCAACCCCGGCACATCCGCCGGCCGCGGTCCCGGCGCCGGCCAGTGAAACCGGCGATCCTTCTCGGCAATCGCGATATCGTTGATCGACGCCTCGCGCCGCCGCATCAGCCCGTGCTCGTCGAATTCCCACTGCTCGTTGCCATAGGAGCGATACCACTGGCCGCTGGCATCGTGCCATTCGTACTGGAAGCGCACCGCGATGTGGTTGCCGTCGAAGGCCCAGAGGTCCTTGATCAGGCGGTAGTCGTGCTCCTTCTCCCATTTGCGGGTGAGGAACGCAACGATGGCCTCCCGGCCCTGGAACACCTCCGAGCGGTTGCGCCAGCGGCTGTCCTCGGTATAGGCGAGCGAGACTTTCACCGGATCGCGCGAATTCCACGCGTCCTCGGCCATGCGCGCCTTTTGCGCGGCGGTCTCACGGGTGAAGGGTGGAAGTGGCGGGCGCGACATGGTGGCCTCATCGGTTGGTCCGGGCCGCAATCTATCGCCGCAACTGGCGGAGTCGATAGGCGATCACCTATCGGCCGATCACTTATCGGGCGATCAGGAAATCAGATCGGCCTTCATCAGGATGCGGATCGATTTCGGGATCGGCTGGGCGCGGCCGCCGCTGATGAAGGCGACGCGCACCTCGGCTTTCACCAGCACGTCCTCGGCCCGCCGCACCTCCTGCGCCAGCATGATGGAGGCACCCTTCACCGCAACCGGCCACGTCACGACGTCGAGCACGTCGTCCATCCGCGCGGGCTTCAGGAAGTCCAGATGCATCGAGCGCACGACGAAGGCAAAGCCCGCGCCCTCCGTTTCGACCTGGTCGAACAGCGCCTGCTGCTCGGCGCCCATCAGCCGCAGATGATTGGTGCGCCCGCGCTCCATGTAGCGGAGATAATTGGCGTGATAGACGATGCCGGAATTCTCTGACTTGACGTTATCATAGTAGACGAACGCACTGATCTCTCTCGTCTTGCGTCGATTTTCGGGGAAAAGATTCATGCTAGAAAGGGAAGCGCTGTTCAGGTACGGAGTATATTCGTAGGGCATCCGCTTGCGAACCGGATGCACTACGATGCTGTCGATCAAGTTGCGAAAGGCGACGCGGGTTTCGATGGCCTTCGGATTAATCCTCAGCGCGGTGACCAGTCTCTTGGCCTCCGAATGATATCGGTCACCGAACTTTGGATGGTCGAACGGGATCACGTTTTCGCTGCCACTACCCAGCAGCCGCAAGCGCTCCTTAACGGTTTCCCGTTCCACATCGCACTCATCGATCCGCTTGAGCAACTCATCCGGCTTGCGACGGCTGTTTGCGATGGCATATGACAAGCGTTCGATCTCAGTGGTCAACGTACGGAGTCTACGCTCTAAATTTGCGTGTTCGCTGTTCTTTTTCCGATCGTTCTTACGCTCCTCCTTCCAAGCACGCATCGCCTCTTCAATCGCTTTGGGCGAAAGCAATTTTAATTCCATTTTGCTTGAGACATCCTCAAGTAGCACGTCCATGTCAAAGCTCCGAGTGTGCTCACACGTGCCTCGTTGATGCGCATTGGCGCATGCGGCGCGCGGAGCGCCATTCCTGGAGGATTGAGCGATTCGCATATTCCCGTTGCAGACACCACACCGGAGGACCCCAGCAAGTGGGTGCTCATTATTGCGCGGGATCACAGGACGGCGCCGCGGCTTGCCCGTCGGTCCGAACATATGGATGGCGCGGCCGCTGCGAACCTTCTGCGCCCTGTCCCAAAGCACTTGCGGAACAATCCGCAACTCGGGCTTCTTGACAATGATGTGCCGGTCGTCCGGATTGCGGCGTTTCTGTTTCTTCTGCGTTTCCGGGTTCAGAATTGTTGATCGAACGTTCCAATGTATTTCGCCGATATACAGCTCGTTGCCGATAATGCCGCGACCGTGGCGACCGCCAGTTATGCACTGATGATTCCAGGTCGTGCGACCAGCCTTGTTCTTGTGACGGGTGGCGCCAGGCGAGGGCAAGCCTTGGCGCGTGAGATCGGCCGCAATATCTCGGGTTGAACGCCCCGATACATATTCGGTGAAGATGCGGACCACGATCTTCGCTTCGTTCTCATCGATCACGCGCTCACCGGGCGCGCCCGGCCTTGGCCGGTAACCGTAAGCGTATGAGCCAGGAATTCTTCCACTAGCGACAGCATTATCATGGCCACGCCGAACCTTGTCGGCGAGCTGCGGCTTATAAATCGTGTTGTAGAGACTTGCGATGCTGATGTCGGTGGCAGTCGCGTAAACGCCTTTCTGATCCATCAGCTCAACGCCATTGAACTCGAAAACTTGCTTGAGACGCTGGATGGTTGCGGGATCGCGCGACAGGCGATCGAAATGCTCAACGATCACAACATCAAAATCATGGTTTCGCACGCCATTGAGCAATTGCTGATAGCCGTCCCTCGCATTTTCGGTTAGGCCAGACTTCGCGGCATCAACAAATGCACCGATGACATCTAGGTCGTTGCGTGCCGCGATCTTCCGGCAGAGCAATAGCTGACCGTCAATCGAGGTCGCCTTTTGCATGTCGCTCGAATAGCGGGCGTATAACACGGCCCTCTTTTTTATTGGCCTCGTCATCATGCCCTTCCTCCTTTTGGCTGCTCCAAACCGTCGTTTTCGTCTCGCGCAATCTGCCGTCCGATGGCGCGCGCCAGCTCAAGCCAAACTTCCTCATTGTCAGGATTATCCCAACCCTGAGGGTGGGAAGGATCAAGCGGTCGGATGATCGCCTTCTGCCTCCGAGGCGATCGGATTCGAGTACGCATATGGACCGACCGGCAAACGTTAACGTAAATTGTCGCCCAGCGCGATAGCTGGGCTGTGATCACTTGCGGTGCCTGCTTCTGTTATTCGGAGCGTCGATCGCGCCGGCAGAGACCCCTCGCTGATTTCACAATTTTCGTCGGCGTGGTGTTCAGGTTCAGATCGTCCTTCAACCACATCTTTCGTCAGCCTTGGCCGTGCGCCGACAGAAATCACAGAAGGTCCACACTTGACGTTTGCCTCTGGAGTGCTCACGGAAGTCTCGATCTGAGTAATTGTGGGTCCAATCATGTTGACCGCTGCAGCGGTCAATGAAAATGAGAGTTTTCTGGTGTCGCGGTGCTCCACATCGGGCGTTAGCGCATTCCTGCGATAGCGGTCGTAGGCGAGAGAATTCTTGCCAAACAAGGCGGAGTAAAAAAACTTGCGCCTGACGGCGACGAAAGTCCGTGCCCGTGTCCATATTTAGCGGTGCAGTTATCCGCTCCGTCTGATGCCAGCGGTTGCCGCAGACGAGACGGCTTCATTGATCAGTGAAATCCGGCGGTCGGCCGACAAATCGTGGCGCACGACGCTAGATGCGGTTGTCCTGATCTGAGTATACGCACGGAGGAATTGCTGAGACGCCGCCTGTTTTAGCCACTACCTTCGTCGCTTGGGGAGATATGGAAGACCACAAGGGAGGCCTTCTTCGGCCGGTGCCGCAAAATGCGGTGGAGTCTGAAAAGACAATCTTTTTGCAGGAGCCCATCCAATCGCGAAAATTTTCCACGAACCGGCCTCGCAAGCGCTGATCTTCACCGTGGAAACGCGTCTGATGGGCCGATGCGGCGGCTTGTTGCTCCCGGTGGATTGCGTTGCTTCAATCCTTGTCGTCTCCGAGGAAGCGCAGGTCAGCAGATAATCGTTCGCCGCCTTCTGATCGTCGCCCGAACCAAGGAGCCGATTGGCCGCCGGCAGGGCACTCACAGCGGTGAGCGAGTAAGCAGTACCTGCTCTCCATTGTCCCCCCGCCCTCTATACAAGCCTTATTGCCGGCCTGGTCGGCGTGTTCTACTGGGGTCTTCCCGGACTCTGACACCATTGATTGGTGTGCTGTTCGCGGAAGTGGTGCGAGTCACTGTCTTCGTCGCCTCCGCAATCACGGGCGTCCTGACGCTGCGAGTTGAACCGACTAACGGGTAGTGTCTCAGTTCGAAATTTAGCGAGACTTTGTCGGGGGCGCGGATGAAAAAGAGGAACTTTCTCAGTGACCGTCAATCTCGCGCATGAGCAGGTAGCGCCGCAGCACTGCCGCCGCCTCCTGCTCTGAGACTCCGCTCGTTTGCTTGCTGGGCTGGCCGTCGATGATCGGCGAGTAGGCTGCCGCCTGCCGTATGACCGCGTGAAGGTGCCGCATCTCGTCATCGGTCATGCGCCGGTTGAAGTAGAAGCAAAGCGTCTTCTCGCTTTCGGCATCGCGGCCAGCGGCGGGGCAGCGCAGCGGCTCCTGTTTCGCGCCGCTGACAAGCCGCAGCGCGGGCCCGGGGTGCGGTGTTCCGGTCTTGGGGGTGTCGGACACGGGACGATCTCTCTCAACGTGTGGGTGAGGCTACGGGCGGAGTTTTGGGCAGGCGGCAGGCGCGCTTCTCCGCATCCACGGCGATCGCCGAGAGCGTTTCGTTCTGATCAATGAGAAGAGAGATCGCCTTCGTCGCCCAGTCCTCGTAGGTCAGGGTGCCGGTTTCCCACAAGAAGACAAGCGCGCGGGCGACCGCGTTATGGCGGGATAGTTCCTGCAGCTTGCAGAAAAGCTCGGCGTTCATTTGTACGGGCATGATCTTCTCTTCGTCAGTGTCGGGGTTTTCAGTCGACACTAGTCCAAGCAATGCCGGCTCGAGTCTGTCGGCGCGATCTTTCGTGATCTCACGTTCGGCACGCAACACGCGCTCACCGAGTTCGCCGAGGGCTTTTCGCTGCCTAGCGAGCTGCTTCTGCAGATACGCCATGCTGATCTATGCTCGCTCTGTTTTGTCATCGCGGGCGATCCTGCGTCAGTCGTCGGTGTGTGAGCCGAGTATGCGGAGCCGGAGCATCCCCTTCGTTTCTGCCATCGTTTCGGGGCATTTAACACCACAACCGGTTCCATAATCGGCGCCGATGGGCCACCTTTTGCCGTCTTTCTGCATGATCGGCGGAGGGTTAATAAACCCGGGTGGCGCTCACCCCTCATCTGGCGGTCCTTGCAGTTTTTCCAGTTGCGCCGGGTCCCAACGAAATCCCTTCAGGCGATAGGGCGGCGCGCGCGGGATTTCGGAGGCACAATGGTGGACCCAGTAGCTGCAACTCTCTGGTGCTTTTCGTGGTCTGTTTCAAAAACCGCTTGCATCTCGCGGGGCGTCCACAGATGGGTTCAGGGCCTAGGGTCCAGACTCAATTGAGCCAATATGCGACGAGAGCGGCGAGATGAACAGCGGCCAAAAAATTACGGGCGAGCTTGTCATATCGCGTGGCGATGCGCCGGAAGTCCTTGAGCCTGCAAAAGCAGCGTTCGATGACATTTCGTCCTTTGTAGGCGCGTTTGTTGAAGCGATGGATGACGACACGGTTAGATTTATTGGGGATTACGGGCTTGGCGCCACGACGAATGATTTCGCCGCGAAGCTTGTCGCCATCATACCCTTTGTCGGCGAGGAGCACGCTCATGGGTGGCGCGAGCGCCAGGACATCGGGAGCCGCAGCGATATCGGCATCCTGGCCTGGAGTCAGATGCAGGACGACCGGCCGGCAGAGCGGATCGCTCAGCGCATGGATTTTTGTCGTGCGGCCTCCGCGCGAGCGGCCGATTGCTTGATTGTGCTCCCCCCTTTTCCGCCGGAGGCACACCGGTGAGCTTTAATCGAGGTCGAGTCGAGCGACAGTACGACGCCGTCTTCGCCAGGCTTGGCCAGCGCTTCGAAGATTGCGCACCATCGTCCTCGCTTGGCCCAGCGATTGAAGCGATTGTAGATCGTCGTGTAAGGGCCGTATTCACGTGGACAATCACGCCATCGTGCACCCGATTGCAGCATGTGAATGATGCCGCTGACGATGCGTCGGTCGTCGTCCCGATCCGGCCCCGTCAGTCCCCTCGGCAGATGCGGTTCGATACGCGCCCATTGCCTGTCGTTCAGCCAAAACAAACCAGCGCGCATTCTCTCGCCCCCGAATCAACACGTAGGCAAGAGAATCACGTGGCGCTATTTAGGTACAGACCCTAGTTCTACTTGGTGGGAAACAGGCTCTCCACGATTCGAAAGTCAGAAAGTTATTCGTCACGCAATCGCGCGAGACATCGGCACGACCACGCCGTCCGCAGCGCGCTTGCCATCGGAGAACGCGGCCCAATCAGCCATCATCGTGCGCCGCTTCGACCGCGCCGATATAGGTCTTGATGGACATGGTGCAATCGGGGTTCTTCGAAATCGTGCCTGACGGTGGCGTTGCAGGCAAGTCTAACTAGGGAAAACGAGCCCTCCCTCAATCGGCTCGGTGGTCCCACAACTCGGGGCGGCTGCCCCGGCAGATGATACGTCAGTAGTGGCCGAGACGTCTGATTTGGAAGCGCTGTCACACGCCTACGTAATAGGCCTCACCTCGGTCCCTGCGTGTAACGACCACGCAGGTTGTACCCCGCAGCAGAGGTTGAGCACTCGCCAGATCTTTTGCTAAGCGTTCTGCCGCACGGAAGGCCTGCAGCTCGTCTTCGAATGCTAACCCGCCGGGGTCGTCGACATTCTGCTTGCCTGCCAGATTAAAGTAGAAACGGGCCATTCGTTCGCTCGCTTCGTTGCCCCACGGGAATAATGATAGTATTGGGCAATTAAGCAGAAGTTCTCTGATGTAGGGCCTCATGATGCCGAAATTCTGCGAATGATTGGCGAAATGCGAAGCGCTTTCGTGCGTGGGCTTTGGAACGGATTGAGCCCGCACGAATTGCTGCCGACGCCGAGAACGCCTCGTTCTATGGTCCAGAGATGCAGTGCTATTTGTTCTGCTCGGCTGCGCTGGCCGAAACCGCTGCAAAGCGGATGCTGCGTCCTATCGGCTGGCGAAGGCTGTCTGCCAAATCATCACCACGTTTCATGGCACAGAGCGAGATACGTTATCGATCGGATTCCACGGGGCGCGACAACACGGCCGGACCCAAGCTGATTGAGCAGAAAGACGGCGGATCACAACCATCAAACGCTGCTAAGCGTCATGGTTGCAATGCTAAAGTGCCTCGCCGACCGGCTGGGGGAACAACGTGGTTAAGGCAATTCGCAACACCGTCATGGCACTTACTTTTGTCGGCGTCGCCGGCAGCAACATGTTTTGGAATTTCATGAATGATTATATCGCCTGCGGCCTTGCGCTGGCGGCTTCAGTCACCGCCGGCTTTTGCGTTGAGCGCGTCTTCATCGAGCGGTCCCGTCGCGAGATGATCCGCCTCCACGGCGCGGACTGGCATTCGGCGGAGGACCGACAGCCCGGCGCATGAACGCCACTCCGCGCACGCTCGTCATCTTCATCATTGGATTCTTCGCATTCGATCCGAGGGGCCTGCCCTGATGACAAAGCCGTCCCAACCATTCCGGATCGCTCGCATCGAGCGGCTAGTGGAGCTGCTTGAGGCAGACTACAGAATGGCAGTTGATCCGAATACCAGTGAGAGCAACACGAAATCGGGGGCGTCCGATCCGGAGGTGCTTGATTGCCAAGTGCTACCCGGTCCTGATCCAGGAGGATGCGAGCAGGCGCCTTCGTTGCGAGCGAACCCTACGGCATGGAGGTCTCGACCAAGGCGGTCGGCACGCCCGAGGAAGCGATAACGATCTGGAACGGCGACCGCCACAAGCTGACCCCGACGTAATCGAGCTACGCAATGACCAAGGGGCCGCGCTTGGCTAGAGCTGGTTTGTGCAGCAGCGCCAGGAGTGGATTCGGAAACCTTGCGCGTGTTCGGCTTCATCAACCGCGAGCACAAAGTCAAAATCTCGACGCCGCAGGGCTCGAGCGACGTGCAGTTGTTTCAGCGGCGGCGTTCGGGCGTGATATATTTCAGCGCTTCCGCCAAGCGCTACCAGCCGGTGATCGAGATTGCCTCCGGCATCGAGCCGGTGCAGCTGAGAAGGAGAGGCGACCGTCAAGGCGCCGCGTTCGTCGAGACAGTTGGCCGTCAGGTCGATGTGGACGGACTGCAAGTGATCCTTGGTCTTGGGCATGAGGAGCAGGCGGTATTGTTCAAAGGTGATAAGCGCTTCCTCCTTGGGCCACGTGACCTGGTTATCCACGCCGATCTGGAGAGGTGGGAGCCGTTGCGGGACGCAGAGTGTTTCCGGCAACACTCCTGCTCGGCTTCCTCGGGGGCGTACTCTGAGGCGTCGCCGTCAAGCAGCGCGAAAAAGCGCGCGGGCAGCTCACATTTCCCGAGCCAGCCGGCGAAAGTACTCTTGAGTAAACGACATTTCGCCCAATGCCGGCCCGCCCATCCGGTTGCGGTCAGGATCGAAATCCACTTCGCGCCCCATTGAGAGGAGCGAGACAGCTTCCCTTGGTACAAAATAGGCGCGCCGCTTTTCTCCGTTGCGCTGGTAGACTAGGCCTGCACCAATGGGCCTCACAACTCGCCGGCGCGGCGACGGCACTGCTTGCTGGCGTTGCCGTCGCAAATGCGAGCCACTGCTCTCGCAAGAATGTGCTCGGCACGTCGCGCGTGATCGCTGTCGATGCGAAGGAATATCCACGCGTCGGGCGAAGAGCGTTTCCCAGACGTTGCGCTTGGCCGACCGTGAAGTTGTGCTCACTTTCGAGACGGGCCCAGGCCGCCGAACACACAGAGGGTGCTCGTCGCCGGTTGGATGCACGCCGGCGTTCATTCGGCCCATATGCTTCTGCGATGGATCTTCGCAATCGTCTCCACCACCAGCATCCCAACCTCCCCGCGGCGCCTCAAGGCCGCGCGATACGCCAAGCTCGATGCCGGTCTGAACCCTCAAAGTTCCGGCTGTAAAATAGGAGCCTCGCCCCTATGGAGATAGGGGCGAGGCTGCTCCCTGCCCCCGGCGGGAGCCGCGCTGCAAAGAACAGCGCGCTACGGCGCAACGTTCGTTTCCCTCCGGGGCTGGTCGTTCGGTGGGCCGACAGAGACTCAGGCGCGTTCCGATTTTCGGTCCTCGGCGGCTCTTACGACGTTGCGCAACGCAATTTCAGAAAGGCGAATAACCAGCTGTTTGAGACGAGCAATCTGTTGCTTGCAGTGCTCCAGCTCGAGCTGTTCGTCCGTCATCACCGATACTTCATGGCGATTTCCGTTGTCGTCATGATTCATATCGAACCTTTTCCGAGCAAGTGAGTACGAACGAAGAGTTTCCCTGTGCTCGCCAACCATTAATAGCCAAATCAGGGCGGTGGCGACAAACACAGCACGGGACGTACGAACGATCCCGTTACTCGCCCGAGCGTGTTGCTTCGGCCACAGATTTGAACGTTATGTACAAAATATCGTCCGCTCGGCTATGACTCTCGTGCTTTACGCAGCGGTCGCATCGCATTCTCCCCCATTAGAAGCTCGGAATCCCGCCCTTGGCCCTTTTCAGGATATTGAATGAGACCTATTGCAAAATGCCTCGACACCGGAAATCTACTTTAACGCTGTACTGCGCCGAATTCGCATGCGGGATGCTAAGGCCTCTATCGCTTTGGTGCTTCCATCTCGGAGGGGCGGACACTTCCAAGCCCGGCGCAGCAGAACCTTGAAAACGTATTGATCAAATCTAGAACCTTATTGGGCGTCAGTTGCGATCGCAAACGCGACCGTCATTAACGAGAGGTGTGTGGGGTGTGCATCGAGATTGTTTGTTCCTGAATAGTGGCGAAGCTCCGCTTGACGATTATTCTCGAGCTTTCGAGCGAGCAGTACCTAATTATTCTAACACTGTGAGCGCGCTCGCCGAGCTGCGCTCGATTGAAACCCGGAGGCGCCATTCAACCCAGCCCAGCGCTTAAGTATTCATTACATTGGCCTCGGATTCTTGCGCTTGCAGCTAGCTTGATCAGTGGGTCGGCATAGTTTGCTGATCGGGAGGCTTGTTTGACATTCGGCAGTTGGCGCGAGTGGCAGCGGGGCAAACGGTCGACTGTCAGGCAACATCGGCAACCGTTCAGACGGGCGCCTTCCTGCCGATAACAGAGACGCAACTGCGCAGCAGGCCGAAACCACAAAAATGGTCGATCGCTTAGCCCTTCTCGCGACGGTACTGATCACTCCATCAAAGCTGGTCTCGATCTGTAAAGACGGAGTGGCAGATTGGGGAAGCACTTGTCGGATCGATGTAGCCAAGCTGAGAAACGTTGTCGCGATTGCGGAAGCTGGCGATAAGAGAAGTTCACTTCCTCGATGAAGTCGACGCTTCGGCGACCAACATGTGCCATCATAAAGCGGATCGCCGGCCGGTTTGACCACCTGCAATCTGCTACGGGCCTGTTCGGCTGCCTATTGCAATTATCGCCTGATCCGGTCGTCCGGCCATGAATGCACGGTGGCGGCGTCTCTGATCCTAAGGAAGCCTAGCGATCTGGTGAAGACGAACCGCCGGGACGCTGTTTCTCGCCCGAGTGCTACTCGCCGGCGAGGAAGCGTCCGGTCCCTGCACGTCGCGCAGCTCTGACAAGATTTCCCCAGCTTTCCACGGCAGCAGTTCAACGAGGACGGTTGATCGAGTGTTCCGTCAACCATGCGGGGGTGACGGGTCATGCAGGTAGGCGGAGCCCAAACTCCCTAGCGTGCAGGTTTATGGCCACTGCCGAACTATCCCGAACCGTTCTCCAGGAGATATTGTGAGAGCACACGATGATCCCGATACTCTGCGGGAAATCCTTAGAAGGCCAGCAGGGGGCCTATCCTCGACCGGGCATCCGACCGCGCGGCCGTGTTCGGCGCGATACTCCTCGGGCGAGATGTCGATCGCCAACGCCGAGATCGCCACCTGCACCCGCCTGAGACTAGAACCTATCTCAAAATTGTCGAAACAGGATCAGCAGGCAAGCGAGCTGGACGAAGCCGAGGAAGTTTTGCGGATAGAACTCCCAGCGGACCAGCAGGCGCCGCCGCCACTGTATCCAGGCGAAGAAGCGTTCGACCAGCCAACGCCGAGTATAACGACGGAGCCTGCGGCCGTCCTGGGTGAGCGACCTCACTCGGTTTGAACGATGTGGCGCGATCATCTCGATGCCTTGTGAGCGCAGTTCATCGTCGAGCGAATCGCTGTCATAGGCGCGGTCGCCGATCAGGTTCTCTGGCTTGGCCTCGATCATGTAGAAGTCGAAGCAGAGCTGTACCAAGCGCACTTCGTGATGGTTCGCGGCATGCGTGCTCACTGAAAGCGGCAAACCGTGGCGATCCACAATCGCCATGATTTTTAAGCCTTTTCCGCGCCTCGTTGGGCCGATCTCTGCACCGCCGCCTTTGGCCATCGCAAAGGTCGCGTCGATGAAACACTCCTCTTCGTCGAGCAAGCCTTTCTCACGAAGTTCGTTGGCTATATCGGTCAGAACGCGCCGCAACACTTCATTGCGACACCAGTTCTGAAAGCGACGGTGTACGGTCTTATAGTTCGGATAGCACTGCGGCAGCATGTGCCACTGCGCGCCCGTGTTCAAAATCCAAAGAGCGGCTTCGAGAACCTGACGTGTCGCAATCGGCTTCCGGCCCGGCCGGCCGTCGGCAATGTGCTCTTCCGGAAAGTGTTTCCGGATGCGCTCCCATTGCTCGTCCGTCAGCCGAATCATCTTTCCTTTATAGCCGATCGACGCTGATCTTCAATTTTGAGATAGGTTCTAGTAACTGGACGACGAGAGGTTCACCGCGACTTTGCAAAGTGTGCGCGTATTTGTACGTTCCGTACAAAGTTTTGGCGCCACACCAAACGGATTCTCGAATGAGATTCTGCCGGCTTTAACAAATTGCCGGTAAATCCCGAGCGTTAGATCTTAGAAGGGCACGCACCGTGAAAACGCTAGTACACTTTTTACGCGATGAGTCCGGGGCTACTGCCATAGAATATGGGCTGATAGCGGCGGGTATTTCGCTTGCAATCATCGCGGTCGTGAATGGGCTAGGCACTAAACTCAATACGAAATTCGCTTCGATCAGCAGCTCTCTGAAATAATCAAAAGCCGCCTCCCTTGGCGACCTCTTTTCTCCACCGCATGTGCAAGAACAGCTCTAGTCAGAGGCGAGCTAGTTCTCTGAATTCGGCGGAACTTGAGAATTGGTGCGGCGAGGGGGTGAACGGATCGTCTCGATGCTGCTGCTCGGAAATTCTTGTTTTAGCGAAAGACACCTGGATGAGTCTTTTGGTCGTCGGCAGATTTGCCAATCAATCGAAAGTGGTCCTTGAGGCATTTCAGTCCGTGACGGCCTGTTTCTCCCGCTTTGTCTCGGCTCGAGGGTCGATCCGAATTGCGATCTTGTGCTTTTGTCTTGCGATGAGCGCGATCGCAGTGAGCCTCGGAGGGTATTCCGTCCTTGGTATCCGGCACGCAGGCGACCTGGTTGCGCGGACTTTCGATGAGTCCTTGATGTCGATCAACTACGCACGTGCGGCTGGTGCCGATTTTGCCGCGATGCGCGTGGCATCTTCACACGTCACAAGGCAGCCGTCGGCCCGTCCTCGACTAGATGATGAAATCGACAAGCTGGCGAAGACGCTTTCGGAAGATGTCACTATTGCGGCTGAAAGGTCGCAATCAGCGCGAGCTGCGAAGGCAGCCGCAAAAGTTAAAGAAGCTGCAAACGCCTGGGTCGCGATTCATCGCCGTCGCTTTCAAGCTGATGGCACCGGGAATAATGAAGCGAGCGCTCGGGAAATCGATGACGTTGACCAGCTCTCAAACGTCGTAAATCAGCAGATTGAATTGCTGGTGAACTATACGGCCGGGGATGGTTTTCTATTCCGTCAGCGAGCCCTTGCCGCGATCAAACGGGATCTGCAACTGAATGTGGTGGCGCTGACCGTTGCGCTCCTTCTGTCCGGGCTTTTTTCGTGGTTGCTGGCACGGCGGATTATCGGGCCTGTCGCCATTGCGTCGAAAGCGGCAAGGAGTATTGCCGATGGCGACTTGAACGCGGACATTCCCAGAGGCAGCAGTGACGAGTTGGGTTCGCTACTCGCGGCCATGAGGAAGATGCGGGACAACATCAGGAAGATGGTCGACCGAGAGGTGGCGCAACGTCGCTCCGCGCAAGCGCGGCTTTCCGATGCGCTTGAAAATTCTCGAGAAGGCATCGTGCTCCTGGACGCGAGCGGACAGATAGCATTGGTCAATTCCCGAGCCAGCGAATTCATCGGCTGCTCTTCGCAGCTTGTTCATCCGGATCCTTTTCGAGTAGAGCAGGTGCCAAGCGATGAATCAACCGGAGCCGAAATCACTCAACGAAAGGTCTCTCGCGACGTCGAAGGATCGGCGAGCGAAGCCCGACTCCCAGATGGACGGTGGCTGCGAGTTAGCCGCAGTCCGACCCAAGAGGGGGAGTTATCCTCGTTTATAGCGATATCACCAGCTTGAAGCGTCAGGAAGCCGAGTTGCATGCGACGAATCTGAGACTGGATGCGGCGCTGTCACACATGTCTCAGGGCCTCTGCCTCTACGATAGCGAGGCACGGCTGCAGGTCGTAAACCGACGCTTCTGTGAGATCTTTGATCTTTCGCCTGAGCTCGTTGCTCCGGGCATGACTTTCGAGGAAGTGTTCGGTCTGAGTGTTGCGGCTGGAAGTCATGGCGGCCAGACGGTGCCCGATCTGCTGGCGGAGCGGGAGAAAATTTTGCCTCGCCACGAGAGCGGCAACTACCTCCAGCGCCTTAACGACGGACGCGTCATCTCTATTGGCCATCGCTCCACTTCTGATGGCGGCTTACTCGTCAGTTGCGAAGATGTGACCGAACAACGGAGAGCCCAATCTCAGATTACCTTCATGGCGCGGCATGATGATCTGACCCGACTACCTAACCGCTCATTGTTCGCCGAGCGCATTGAACACGCCGTCGCGGAGGTCGGCCGGGGTTCCGGCTTTGCGGTGTTCTGCCTGGATCTGGATAATTTCAAACAGATCAATGACACCTTGGGCCACCCGGTGGGTGATGGGTTGCTTTGCGCGGTCGCCGACCGACTGAGCGCGTGTGTCCGCGAGATTGATACCGTCGCCCGGTTGGGGGGCGATGAGTTTGCGATCATACAATCTGATGTCCAAAACGCTGCAGACGCCGAACGTCTCGCCCGCCGCGTGGTGGAATGTATCGGAGCTCCTTATGAGCTAAATGGGCATCGCGTTATCGTCGGGTGCAGCGTCGGAATTGCGCTCGCGCCCGGTGACGGCATGACACGGGAAATGCTCCTGAAAAATGCGGACATGGCCTTGTACCGATCCAAGGCCGGGGGCAGGGGAACGTGGCGGTTTTTCGAGCCGGCGATGGACGCAAGTTTGCAGAGCCGCCGCGCGCTCGAACTCGATCTTCGCGAGGCCATGGACAAGGACGAGTTCACTCTGTTCTATCAACCCATTTATGACCTGCGGATGGACCGGATCAGCGGCTTCGAAGCATTATTGCGCTGGCCTCATCCGAAGCGTGGCCTGGTGCCACCCGACCAATTCATTCCCATTGCAGAAGACATCGGTCTCATCACTCCACTGGGTGAGTGGGTTCTCAACCGCGCCTGCGAGCAGGCGGCCGGTTGGCCGAGCGAGCTCAAGATTGCCGTCAATGTCTCGGCGACTCAGATTCGGGATCCAAGATTTGCAGAGGTTATCGCCAACGCGCTTGATGCTTCAACGCTGGCCCCGCACCGGCTCGAATTGGAAATCACGGAGTCTGTTCTCCTTGGAAACAGCGCCGAGACGGTTGCAACACTGCACAAGCTGAAGGCGCAGGGGCTGAGCATCGCCTTAGATGATTTTGGTACTGGATACTCCTCGCTGAGCTATCTGCGCAGCTTCCCCTTTGACAAGCTCAAGATCGATCAGTCATTCGTCCGTGATGCAACAGCGACAAATGGATCTAAATTAATCGTAAGAGCCATTACCAGCCTTGGAAGAAGCCTTGGCATAACAATAACGGCGGAGGGGGTCGAGACGATTGAACAGTTGGATCAAATAAGGGCGGAAGGGTGCAACGAGGCGCAGGGATTCCTATTCAGCCGCCCGGTCCCTGCTACCGAGATCGCATCAACGATCCTGAATCTGAGAGGCGGCCTCGCGAGACGTCATTTAAGCGGTGCGATGACCGGCTAAGACGAACCAGGACTTTCCTGAGTGTTGTTCGGTCCTGAGTTCGCTCTCGCCGTTGGGTTTCAATGCGTTCAGGATCCACATGGTGCGTCGACATGTTAGCAACCGAGCCACAAAGGTTCCGATCGTCGGGCGCGATCATAATCAACGGCGCTATCAGCGCGCCGCAGCTCCTGCCTACGGTTTTGTTGAGCGCTCTGAAATGAAACTCATCGAGGGCTTCCATTATAATGTCACACGGGCCCACTTCATCAATTGTTGGCGCGCCCCAGTCATGGAGGCGCAAGGGTTCTCTGAAGGAGATTTCGATTAATCGCCAGCATCCGATACTTGCTATTAAGGCTTTTTTTCCGGGGTTGCCATATAGGAGCACTATATCGTCGAGGAGCCGATGAGGATCTGGGTCAGCTTAGCTTTGCTCGCGGCCCTTTTTCCGCTGGGCCAACCTTTTGCCTCGGCAGCGGCGGAGACATCAGCGGATGCCACGGCGCGCGCCAGCTATCGTCGGCCGGCGGCGATCCCTTTTCCCGATCGTAATCCCTACACGGTGCCGAAAGCTGCTCTCGGGGAAAGACTCTTCTTCGATGCGCTGCTCTCGAAGTCCCGCACCCGTTCCTGCGCAACGTGCCACAATCCGTCGCTTTCCTGGGGTGATGGCCTCGCGCGTGCGGTCGGCGAGGATCCCAGCGGCCTGCCATTGCGTGCGCCGACCCTGATCGACGTGGCGTTCACCGAACCGTTGGGGTGGGACGGCAAATTCAAGACTCTCGAAGCCGTCACGTTCGGGCCGATCACAGGCCGGGCCAACATGAATTTGACGGAATCAGAATTGATCGCGCGTCTCTCCGCTATCCCGGCCTATGCTGATGCATTCGCAGCCGCATTCGGGGACGGTGCGATCACGCGACCCAGGATCGAAGCCGCGTTGGCGACTTTTGAACGAACCATCGTGGCTGGCGAAGCGCCATTCGACCGGTGGATCATGGGAGACGTGACATCCGTCAGCGCCGCGGCAAAACGCGGCTTTGAGATTTTCAACGGCAAAGCCCATTGCTCAAACTGCCACAGTGGACCATCGTTCACTGACGGATCGTTTCACGATATTGGCGTCGCAAGGAACGACGACGTTGGACGCGGTCGGCTTTTTCCGACGTCGCAAAAGCTGCGGTACGCATTCAAAACGCCGACACTGCGCGATGTCGCGCGGCGTGCTCCCTACATGCATGATGGATCGGTCGCAACCCTCGAAGAGGTCATCGAACTCTATGACAAGGGTGGGATTGACCGTCCGAGCCGCTCGCCTTCAATAGAGCCTCTATCTCTGACGGAAAGCGAAAAGGCGGATCTGATCGCTTTTCTTCAGACGCTCACCGCATCCTCGACGGATACGACTTTTCCCAGGTTGGCGCGATGACCGGTACCCCGATCGCGCGGTCGGGGAGGCTCTCAGGGGAAGTGCGGCAATGCCGCTCCCAGCAAGCCCAACACGAGGATGAGGAAACCGCCCGCCCACGTCTCCAGGGTTTCACTGCATGCTGTGAGCCGCATCGCGGTGCGGGCCAGCGCAGAGCCGACTGGCACCCTCTTCGTACGAAACGCACCAAACATGGACTACACCGGACATCCGTTTTTTGTCTGACATTCAGTACGACACTTGCATTGAAGGCCCGTCGTCAAAATCTGTAAAATTGAAGGGACGTGCGCGATAGTCTCGCCGCACAAATCCTTGCCGGCGTGTCCCCATTAACCCAGCAAACAACCTTCGGATGCGAGCGCCGTCACATCCTTAAGATTTGTGCTAAGTTGAACAAATCGTCAGAGGCGGGCGCTTTTCCAAAAGGGGTGGTTTTTTATGTTCAGGTCTCCGACGCGGGATGCCTTTGCGGCATTCCGGAGAAGCTCCCTTTTTGCAAGGTCCATCGTGGCACTTTCTTTCTGGTTCTTGGGGACACAAGGTGCCAGTGCCCATGTCAAATGGTTCTGTGCCTATGACGCTGCCGGCCAGCCCCGAAGCCTCGAAAACGTACTGTGCCAGGATTTTGAACTGCTGTTGGCTCTTGCCCTGCTCTGGTTTTTTTCCGGCTGCATGGTTGAACGGACGTCTTTGGGTGAGCTGGCGGCCCGCTCCCTCAACCGCTTCACGGACGGATTGCGACTACTCACTGAGGAAATCATCCGGGCTGTCTGCGGATTTTTCTTCATCTCGCTTTGGGCGGTGGGCGGTATCTTGCTGACCCCGGAATTGAAAACGACTTCGTCAATGGTTGGGCCTTTGCAACTCGCCATCGCAGCAGGCCTGCTGTCGCGCCGCACGATGCCCTTCTCCGCGGCGGGAATTGTCGTTCTGTTCGGGCTCGCCGTTCGAGATTACGGCACGTTTCATCTGGCCGATTATCCGATCTTTTTGGGCCTTGCGGCCTACCTCGCCCTCGCTGGCTTGCAAAAAGATCTGTTCGGCGTTCCGCCACTCGATGTCGTGCGCTACGCAACCGCCGTCACGTTGATGTGGGCTTCGGTGGAAAAGTGGGCCTACCCGGAATGGAGCTTCCCACTTCTGATCGAGCACCCCGGCATGACGCTCGGGTTCGATAGTGAGTTCTATATGCGCGCCGCTGGCATGATCGAATTCACGCTCGCGTTTGCCCTAGCTTGGACGCCCTTGGTCCGGCGCGTTGCGGCTGCCATACTGCTTGGAATGTTCATCAGCGCGTGCTTCGAATTTGGCAAGCTTGATGTGATCGGGCACTCGGCGATCATCGTCGTACTGGTCGCGATACTTTCCGATAATCAGCCGAGGGAAGCCGACTATCGCGCTCCCTGGCTCGCTCCGGCCGGACTATGTGCGGCGTTGACGGTTACGCTGTTCGCCTACTATGTCGGTCATGCAGCGATCTTCAACACCTCAATTCTGTAGGGCCCTACTTTTTGACGTGCACGCCAAGCTTCATCTTGGGATGAATGCCGCACAACACAGTGTAATCACCAGCCACAGAAAAGACGACGTCGAATTGGCTGCCTGGCTGTTGATCGCCAGAATCGAACTCGAAGGTGTCTGAGCTCAAATAGGTGTGGTGCATGAGCTCACCGTCATCGTTGATAAACCGTAGGGTCTCGCCGCGCTTTATTACGATTTCTTGGGGTCTGAATTCTCGGTCCTTTTGCGAAATTACATAGGGGGTGGCGCCTAGAGCGGCTCCAGCGAGGAGCCCTCCCACTATTGCGGCTATCATCTGAAAACCGAACTTGCCTGTGCGTGAAGGTATTAGCCTTTCTCTCATTCCGACCTCACTGAAGCTAAATTCTATAAAAATGCGACCTTACCGCGGACCGCCGGAGCCCGGGACTAGCGACACTTATGACAGATTGATCTTTATTTTGCGCCTCGGTTCCAATCATTATTAGAGGAAAACTGACGCGAGGCAGGCGGCCGGCTGTGTCCACGCAGCATGTTTGCGCTTTGGCGGTGCGAGGGGACTGCCAGTCGTCGCCAGGTGTCCCTGCGGCGAGACAAACGGTGCTCCCTCATGGCATCAGCGGTTGAAAAGGTTGATTAATTGTCTTGAGATCATCAGTGCAAAACTCGTGTGGGTCACAATGAATTTCGGCATAGAGGGAGCATGACTAAACTCTCGCCTGACATCTGAAATGTTCTCTGGCGAGGCGCGGTTGCCTTAGTGGTGCTGTGTTCGTCTCACGCAACGGACTTCGCAATCCCCGGCCAGGCGGTAACAGCGTGGCGCGCTGGTCTGACGGCGTTCCGGCGCCGACGAGTCCAAGGCGAGTTGCTCCACACCCCGGTCGGTCCCCGTCAGGCGTTGAAATTCGTCAAAGACGCCGTCTTAAGGCCGGATTTGTGCTCAACGCGCTGCACATTGCAGGAATCCGTATGGGTATTTGGCTACGTTTCCAGCAGATATCCACGCTATGAGGACGCACTGCACTATGACCAATCGGGTGCCAGCCGTCCTTGAACCGCGGGACAGCTCGGGTGACCCCGCTCTCGCAGGAGTTACCGGCACACAGCCGACGCTTCGTCGGCTCGATAGCCTGCGACCTAATACGCGGCCCCCTGTCAGAAATGCTATCCTGTCCAGAATTTCTCCGGACGGCCTCGCGGCATTGGGGGAGTGCCTTGAGCCGATCGTCCTGAAAGAGCGTATGGTTCTGCAAGAGCCGAAAAGGCATGTAGAGCACGTCTACTTCGTGGAGTCGGGCCTCGTCTCGCTAAGGGTTGTCGCGGCGGGGAGCATGCTTGAAACGGCCGTCATAGGATATCGGGGTGTGGTCGGTGCTTCGTTCTTGTGGGGAGGACATCTTTCGACGCATCAATCTGTGGTGTTCTTTCCCGGAAGCGCGTACAGGATCCGTGTTGAGGAATTGCGCCGGCTAGTAGAAGAGCGTCCTGAGATCCGAGAGCATCTCTTTGAGTACGTTCAAGCGCTGACATTTCAGTGCGTTCAGACAGGATTGTGCGGGGTTCGGCACGATCGTGAACAGAGGCTCGCGAGCTGGCTTTGTTTGGCGAGTGATGCTGCTGACGTTCGTGTGCTGCCAGTTACCCATGACTACCTTTCGTCTGTCTTGGGACTTCGTCGCGCTGGGGTGACGCAGACTCTAAGCCGATTCGAAGAACGAGGGCTGATCCGCAAGATGCGCGGTGTCTTGGAGATTGATGAACCCAAGTGCCTCGAGAAAAGGGCATGTTGTTGTTACAAGCTCATTTCAGGCGCCTATGCCTCGTCTCAGTCCGCGATTCCAGCAAAAGAGCTGATGGGGTAACAACGTCGCATAGGCTTCACCTCTCCAGTTCATATCGAGACGACTTGCCGAACACGGTATTGCTGCGCGGAGCGAAGAGCCGAACAGCATTTGCGCTTGACTCCTACTCAAACAAAGCAAGTGAGGATGGAGGTTCTAACATCGATGGCGCCAGAATCGCCTGGCAAGTGCACCGTCGCGAGGATTGCGGGAGGTGAGGAGCTTTTTCAGTCTTGCGCCGGCCCGTAGTCGCTCGCCAGGAACTGATCTTGTGTCCACTGCCTCAACGCATCATCGTTGATTGTCGAGTTGACTAGGGCATTCCAGTTCTCACCTGCCTCTTTCCATTTCGTTCTCCGGTCCGGAAGGCTCCGCAGTAACCGGAATGCGCTCGTTGCAATCTTGCTTGCCTCTTTACCTTCAGCAGCCTCGCGGATCACGTCCTTGAACGTTTGCTCCGGAAAGATCCACCCGGCGCCCGTGAAGCGCTCAGCAAAGATGTATTCGAATGAGGCCCGAAACGTAACGGCTGCTAGAGCATCCTCGTGTTCCGTGCCTTCACTACGCACGTCAAACCATTGCAACAGTCTTCGGACAGCGGCAGCGGGAGCAAACTGGCGATCACCGAGAGTCAGAGATACGAACATGTACGCGATGTCTGATTGAAGTTCGTTGTCCAGGGACACGTACCAGTCTTTAATCGCTTGAATAGGTGACATAAAATAATCCCGAGAAACGACGCCAAGGCACGTGCTGAGGATCTCCTCGAGAATGAACCTAGAGCTCAGGGATGACGCGCAGAGTAGCGCGCTTCGAACCGAAGTATTAGCGAAGTGTCTACCACCCGAACCGCCGAATGCAACTGCTCGGGACTGGATCGGTGCTGGTCAACCTGCCGCTCGAGCTCTTCTACGAGGGCGGAGAATAGGCCGAAATCCGCCGCGTCGGCGCGACGCTGGGCCCGCGCGCGCCGGGCTCAGCGTCACACGCCGCTTCGGAGTGCAGACGTCGCGAGAGCGATCTTCAAATCTTAGGTCGCTGCGTTTGCAGGAAGATTGAAAACTACCATACGCGCGTGAATATATCCCCACCCTTCAACCTGCTAGGCTTGCCTTTGTTATCAACGTAGAACAGCGTCCAAGACGTTGGCATCTGAGACCCCTTAATTGTTCCAACCCAGCGGGTAAAGGAATTGCACTGGGCAAAGGTAACAACAAAATACAAGCCGGTTGGACTAACGGATCCCGCTGCAGGATACGGGATGCCCTGGCACGCAAACCCTTGAGCATGGTTTGTGAAAGTCCCTTGTATCGTCCCGCTATTGGCGGACCAAATAAGCAGTTCCGAACCTCGTTCATTTTTCCAGTATGAGGGAGCGGGAAGCCCCTGCGCCATGGCCTCGGCGGAAAGCAAGAAGGATTGGGCGAGCAGCAAAAGCCCCAGAAGTCTCTTCATATTGAAGCCCCAAAATTAGTCGCTTAAAGATCATGTAGTGTGGTTCAACTTGAGGTCATGTTCGCTGCTCTTATCTCGCATTAGGCAACGGAATGCGGCGCATATGCGCCAGGTAGCGCTGGATCGCGGCGGAGTCGGACTCCGTCGAGCCCCCCGGCACCGTTACCCCGACATGGTTCCTGGCGGCCGCGCGCCGAGCCCACTGCTAAAAGTGGATCAATTCGCCGGAAAGCACCAATGCGACACGGGCGGCGAAACACTGACCGACTACGACTTAATGGGATTGAACATTCATCCCGAATGGTGGCTACCGACGGTTCTTGTCCTGGCCGGTCTCAACATCGGAGACTTCGTCAGCGTGCTGATCAAGGCTGTGATGGGTCGCCGAAGCGTTTCGTCTTGATCGGCGACGGTTAACGAACTCGTTGATAGCATCGTAAGCCTGAAGCAAAGGCGGCGTCAGCGAAAAGAAGACGCCCAGCCCGATCGCGATGACAACGTGGCGAAGAGAAGAGCTATCATCCTCTTCGCTTGATGGTTCGGCGTTCTCCTTAATTAATGCGGGTGAAAGCCTACCGGCGGTGCCGTTCTGACGGCTAGATTTCCGCGGTTTGCGCGGAGGAATCATGACTAGTACAAAGAGGACGTTGATCAACAACCAAATACTTAGAGCTATAAGAATCGTTCGCATCAAGTGTCCCAACCCGCTTGCCAAACAACGCTGCGAATGATCGATCCCGTAATCGGCCTCGATCGTGTGATTATCACATACCTCAGAAATCAATCGGTTAGCCTATCGCCTCGGAGGTGCATACAGCCACGATCGAATATGACGAAGCGCGTCTGCATGTTGTCACCGCGAAGTCCACAAAAATGCAACGGCAAGCGTGGTAGACGCCAGGAGACCTATGAGCGCCGTGAAATCTCATGTGCAAATCTCTTTAGTTGGGCTGTTGGCCGCGAGCTGCACGAGATTGGCCAGCGCGAATATCCAAGAAAGATGACGGTCCCGTTTAACGCGGAAGAAGCGGCGCAGAAAGACAGCGCACGAAGGCCCTCCTGCGCTGATTATCATCGCGACTGCCATCTACCGGGATCAGTATCATCAACCATAATTGGAATGCCGCCCGGATACTTGCTGCGGCATGTGCCAAATCGGCGACAAGGAGCATCAGCGCGGCAAAAAACGCGCATATGATGCGTTTCATGAAGTTTTCCTTCACGTTATGTGGGAAATGCGTGAAATCATTGCGCGGCGATTCTAGGTCGCTAAAAAATCGGGACCGGAAAGTCGGGAGATCTGTCTGCGCCGGCGGGAGACCCCTGCGGGGCTTACTCGCGGCGATTGTGTCGGCTATAGGATTGTCCCGAGCCGTCAGTAGTTCTGAACGCCGCACCCCAGAATGACCCACCCCACTCGTCGATGGCTGCTTGCCGCACTGGCCATCCTGGCGGCCGCCGGCGTGGTCTACAGAACAAGGCGCGTGACGAACTCACGGCCATGAAACTTCAGCAGGCTTCGATCGGCCGCGCTTTAGAGGTCATCAAACATCAGCAAGCATCTACCGGCCGTGATCTAGAGGCCGTCAAACATGAGCAGGCATCCACCGACCGTGATTTAGGGGGCCATCAAACATGAGCAGAAATCGACCGATCAAGCGATCGTTGCGCTGACGAACGCTTTGCGAACCTACCGCTCCGAGGTGACCGACTTCGCCGCGCAATATCAGGCGATGTCCACTCGGCTGATGCTACTCGATGTGGCGCACCGGCCGGCATCGGCCACTGCGCTGCGCCTGATGCGCGCGAAGCTTGACGTGATCGAGGAGGCCCTGCAGCGCCAAAGCATCCTGCTCGCGCAGAAACTAGCTAATCTCAGCAAGACACCTGCGCATGCTGACCCGTAGACACCTGCTGGCAGGTTTTTCCTTGCTGGCATGCCCGACGATCTTGCGGGCCGCATCCGCCGTCGTAGTACCCGAGCCATCTCAAAAGCGCATAACCTCACCAATCAGCGTCAGCCATGCCGGGATCGACGGCGCTCAGATCGGCCGCAAAGAACTGCTTGAGGCCCACCCCTAGCCAATTCGCCCGCGGTCGGACTGTCCACGTCTCACCTACCGGCTATACCGCCGCAACTTGGCTGATGCAGCGAGCGGCACCGATGTGGGAAGCCGCGGGCTTCTTGGGTATGAGCGAAATGACGCTTCGCGAAACCTATGGTCATCACCACCCGGCCCGCCCTGCGTACCGCAGCGAACGCTATCGGAACGCATTCGGCACCGAGCAAGAACGTAGGATTGGTTGTTTCGTTGGTTGACGAAAAGACGAAGCGCGAACGGGCGGGCCAAGCCCTCCTTGAAAATACTGGTGGGCCCGGCAGGACTCGAACCTGCAACCAGACCGTTATGAGCGGCAGGATGCGGCAGGATATCGATCGGCTTCGTTGATTTTGCTGCTTTTTCGTTTGAGTTTGATCGCGTTCGTTGCGTTTTGTTGAGGTCGTTTCTGGTGCGAAACTGGTGCGGTTAGTGAATCGGGATCGAACTTGGCTAGCCCCGATCGTTCGGAACACTGCATGTCGGGGTGTGAGCCTGGCCCATGCTGGATTGGACCGGGACATCTGAAAAAGCGAAGCATCATCAGCAGTTAAAAATGTGAGTGACGTCGTGACGGCGGGCGAAGCTTCTGAAGACCGTTGAGGCTGATCTGACCGGAGACGACGACACAGGTCTGACCGATCTAACAGAAGGATCCGATGTCGATCGTACGAGAAATATTCAGGGCAGCGGAGCAAATTACGACATCATCTACTTCAGAGGGCGAGTCGAGCAAGGGGGGCCGGTCGAGGTCTCTTTCTTGAAGCCTCGCTGCATGCACTTCGCGTCAATTTTACCCGCCTTGGGTCGTGTGGGTGCCAGATGCCCGCAATGGTAGTGCCGACGAGACGCATTGCCATTGCAACTTGGTTCGCCCCCAGTCTAGCCTGTCCGGACTTTCAGTCCGGCATATCTGATAGAGAAGCCGCAAGTTGGCTTCCGAGGTCATTTGATACCTCAGATCAGATTCTTTCACGGATTTTCGAGCGATCCGCTCTTCCACTTCTACTAGCATTGTATTACGATGCTACTTTCCTAGCATTGCAGCAAATGACTGCTAGAGCCTCTGACACAAACTTCGTCGCCTGGTTCGCCGTAGTGACGGTAGATGCTGCCATAATGGCTGAATTTTTCTAGCGAGCGAACATGTCCGCGAGCCGAACAATTCTCATAACGGTCCATGGGATTCGAACGTTTGGGGAATGGCAAGAGCGGCTTAAGAGCCTCGTTCAGGACGCAAATCCGAACATCGACGTCAAATCGTACCGTTACGGCTACTTTAGCGTTATCGCCTTCCTGATTCCGATTTTTCGCTGGCTGGCTGTCCGATCTTTCCGCAACCGGCTTCGTGAGATTATCCGGGAAAATCCAGGAAGTCCGATCACGATAGTTTGTCACTCTTTCGGAACGCACCTTGTGGCTCACGCCCTCCGCGGCATCAAGCCTGACGAATTACCTGTCATCCCAGCACTGATCCTTTCCGGAAGCGTCCTTCGATCCAATTTCAACTGGCGTCGCTTGCGTGCGACTGGAAAGTTGAAGTTGGTGGTCAATGATTGCGGAACGAACGACGGAATTCTAGTGCTGAGCCAAATGCTGGTACTGTTAACTGGTATGGCCGGACGGGTCGGCTTCTACGGATTCACCGACGACTTCATTGTCAACAGGTACTTCGCAGGCGGTCACAGCCATTACTTCCGCCCTGTCGGGAACGATCCGGATTCGTTTATGCGCGAATGGTGGGTACCCATCGCCGCTCTTGCTCAAGCTCCGAAGCCGGCCGGCGCGCTATCGCTAGGCGGGACTCTGCAAGGCGTTTTACATGCATTCATGCGGATTGCGGATCCATTGAAGGGTGGACTGTATTTTGGACTGATCGCCATTTTAGTTTTCTTCGGATACGTTCAACCGCGACGTGAGACGGCGCTTGAAGAGGGACGGCGCCAATATCAGGCCGCCGCCGGACAAGTGGGTAGCGACCGGCTCGTGTCGGATGCCGTGGCGTCCCTCGCTCGTCTGATCAATGCAGGGACATTCACTACCGAAAGGGACGTGGCCCGAATGTCCGATGTCGCGAGGTTCGGCTTGCAACGCCTGCTCACCGCGAACGAGGTTCTTGCTACAGTTCCAGCGGGAAGCATCTTCCGGTGGTCCGGTGGAATCTACCTCAAGGGGGATAGGGTTCTGCGGCTCGACGTTCCGCCGCCGCTCTTTCAGTTTCGACACTCCGACGCTGGAGTATCGGTCCTTATCACCGAGAAAGTAGTCGAGGTCGTTGAGCAGGAGCGGCAGCAACGTCAGATCGAGTTCATCGTGTTTGATCTAAAGCGTGCCACGGTTCTGATGCGCGTTCCTATCAACCACGATGGTCGCGCGAGCCGAGAATTTGTCGTGCGACCCTTGCGTGCCGACCGGAACCGCATTCTCATCGAATTTGCCGTGAGGGAAATCGAAGGAGACGACAGTACGACATACTACGTAGGTATTGACCTTGCGCGCCGAACAGCCCGGACATCGGCGATAAGGGAGGATATTGATCTCCGCTTTCATTCGAACTGCCAGAACTTGGCATGGTTCGACGATGAAGATAACGATGCAAAAAAGACAATCTCAATTGCACCACTGAGCTACCTGTTCGAGGATGCTATCGAGAGACGCACGGTGCCGCGACATGAGGATACGTCGAAATCCTATTCTGATGATCTACACCAGGACTGCGGAACGACTCTAGAGGTTCTCGGAATATCCAGGCTGCAATTCCCTCGATCGGTTCCCGAGCAGAAACTGTTCCAGATAGTGCAAGCCCCGACAATGGAGAATGAGGCAGCCGAAGATGCCTGCACGCCCGACCACAATCTGGGTACCGATACGCGGGTAGTAAAAGACATGACGTCGCTTGACTTGACGTCCATGAGCCTCATCAAAGGGACCAGCACGTCGCTTGAGCAGGCTAAGTCAGACATCCAAGATATGGGATGCCCTCAGATATTCTCCGGAAGCAAAGGGAAACAATATTTAGCGACAGCTATCGCAGTCGGACAATGGATGTACGGTCGTGTGATTTGTGAGATGATAGACGAGCGGCGGGTCGGTAGATGCGGGATCTACCCGTTTGCGTCCGAAGGTGGGGGCAGCATATGGAAGTCCGCTGCAGGAGATCTCGCAGTCCTCGGCGACGCGAGGACTGAGACGAATCCAGGCGGGTTTACAATCGTAGAACTTGCGAGTGGCACGCAGCTCGCGCCCAATGACATTCCACCTGGAACTGTTTTTGCCGCCGCGGTCGATAGCGAACGGCACGCGGTGATGGTGATCTCCGACGTGGAAGGATATCCGGGCGCCGCAGAGGTGTCCGCCTATCGCCTCGAAGCTGATGAGGTGAAATTGACTGGTCGGCGCACGTTTGAAGCGCCCTATGACGGCGTGCTCACTCACGAACGCGGTTCGGCCAACAAGAATGATGCGGCTCGGCCCAGGTTGGTGTTCACGGGCGGCGCGTTCGTCCTCTCCATGATGCCGGACACGCTAATCGCCCTCGACGTTCCAACGCCGACGAGTTGGTTTGATCAGGCCGCCGGGACGATCTCGAGCTGGTTTGTAAAACGTCAGGTGCTCCCGGATGCGTCGATCCCTCTTCGGTGGAGCGTACAACAGCTAGACCTAGGCGATACAGTTGCTGAGCTAACGGCGCGATCTGGAAGCCGAATACTAATTGCGCAGGTCGGTAGCAAGATTCGGCTTTACTCAGCACTAGACGGCGAAGCATTGACACCGCGCATCGATCTGGCTCAATTGAATCTGAGTTGCGTAGGCCGGTTGCTGTCAGCCGTAATCGAAGCGGATGAAAGTCTGACGTTCACCCTCGAAGGCTGCCGCGTACAGCGTGCTCCACCAGCGGCCGCCGAACGTGTTCCACATCTGGTCTCTAACCTCGAGCACTATTTCGAGATCGATGGAGTGAAGTCGAACGAATAGGAGTTTGCGGAGGAGCGGCTGCCTCATGCGTTGCAATTATGGGCAGGCAGAGCGCGCCGATGGACCACGGTGTAGCGCAAAGTCTGAACTCGAAACAGGAATTCGGTTTGTCTGTGCTGGCGGCGCTCAGACGGGTCCTGCTAGTTCGTACGCGGCCAAGAATGGGATGCTTTTGCAGCGCTTCGCTTGCACGTGCCAGATAGCTTGTTCTCAAGAACAAAAGCGTAGATCGCAAGCGTAGATGCGCTTTGCTTCGATTGAGTTCGGGCACGCCATTGCGCCTTTGGTCCATACCTCGTGCTCTCGTCGCTGACGGTCGGACTGCACCTTCAAACAGGAATTATAACGGGCGATTGACTTCAAAAGGGCTCCCCACGTCGGACCGCCATAGTCGCGGTTGTCCGGTTTCAGGCGAAGCGCATTGACTTCTGCCTCGGATTCGGGCCGCACCCGCACGGTTTCTCCCAAGGCACCTGACGGACGCGGCTGTCCGGCCTCGAGATTGATCTGGTCGATGAGCGCACCGAGAGGGTCGTTCTGCGACCAGTTGCGCAGTTTGAAGTTCTCGACACGCTGGAGCGCCTCAACGATTGTTCGGCGTAACCACTGATGCCGGTTGTCTTCAATGTCGATCGGTTTGGCCAAGGCCATGTGGCTCTGAGTGATTGGCTCCTGCTCGAAGCATCCGGCGGTATGGGTATATATGCGCTCGACGACAGTCAACTTGAGTGCCGGGATCTCTGCGACCGTTTCGTACGCGCACGATACGACAAAGGGTTTTCCCTGGCGCGCCTTGATTACCGAGCCCCAGTCCGTCTGCAACCCAGCCAGGAGATGATTGTGTCCTTCCAGCGTTTGCAGGTCCGTAATCTGGTGCCAGCCCGCGCCATACCATTGCGCGACGTATTCACCCCAGCAAACTTTGCGCAAGATGGCTGGAATCCAACAACCCCACGTCTTGACGAAATCAGCGAGCGGTGCACCTTCAGAGGGTGACCCGAGAAGGCCGAGGCCCACGATCCGGTCGAGACGAGCTTGCTCGCCATTCAACTGGAGACGGACAATGGCGCGTCTCAGAACAATACCGCCCATGCTATGGGCTACAAAAAGGACGTTGTTGTATTCGTCCAAAATCCGAAGGAACTCCGGATTGCGTACGAGCGATTCACCGATCTCGGTCGCAGAAATCGTTGCGGGCGCCGCATCCATATAGCTAACCGTATACAAGTCGATATCGCCGAGCGTCCTGCCGCCGGGCAGTGCTGCCGCGTGGTCCCGCTCGAAAATTGTGAACCAGCTCAGTGCTGGCTTTCCGTTCACCGTTCGCTTCCCAGGCTCGTAGCGCGGGCATTCGAAGGATCGTTCGGCAGCATCGGCATTCGTGGTGCTGCTTTCGAAGGTCGAGCAAGGACCGCCTCCAAGCCCATGGACGAAGACCAAGGCGACATCCGCGCCTTGAGGATGTTTACGAATGGTTTCGACCCCGATCGCGGCCGCGGAGCCTATCGAGGTGAGGAGAAGCATGAAGACCAGGAACCCTATTCGCGGCATCGGGTGCGTCCTACGGCTCTGGGAGACTTGACCATTAACGTGACGGGTTTCTCGCCGCGGACCACTAACTCGAGACAGCCGCGTGCGCTCATGTCGACGAACTCAAAGGAACCAGCCTTGTCCGAAATGACCTCTGGTTTTTCGGCCTGAAAGCGGGCAAGAATCATCTTGGGGTTGTTGGCAAGGTAGTCCACCAGCGCCGCTGCCACGGCGTCGCCTGCCTGGCCCGACACGGCTGGTCCCAACAAGATCAGAAGGCTGATGAGGAGCGGTTCTGGCTCGAGCTTGTTCGGATCGATGGCGAGATAGGCGGCGGCTGTCTCCAAGGGCGTTGGCTCAGGCGGCAATTTGATGTCGCTGCTCTTCACTTTCTCTTCAAGAAAATCGACGCGGAGATATGCTGTGTCCCTTGTTCTGACCGACAGGCTGCCGCTGCGCACGCGATCCAGAAATTGACGCTGCGTTGCCCCGGCTCGATTCGGATCAGTGAGCTTTTCGTCGTTGCCGCGCGCAGCATCGAACCAGCGAAGCTGGCATGCGCCGCCGCCCGGTTCGATGATCCGGCACGTCCCTCGCGGCGCGAACGATGCGATCGACCGTACCTCACGGCACGCACACTGGCACTGCGGTTCTGGGCTCGTTCGGCATTGCTCGTCCTGCGCGCGGAGCGAAACGATTGATGAGCAATACACAACTGGAAGAAGCGCGAGAATTCGTAGCCGTCCCATTGTCTATCCCCGGATCTCCGACGAAAGCCGGCCAGTCCTACCCGACCAACGGCCATCGCGGTAGTTGTGGACCTTATCATGCACGCCCTCTGCTGAACACATGCTTATCGTATTCCGGAGCCTGCGGGCGCTACGAGTGAACCGAGGGCAGCCGGTCTACGGAACGCTATGCAACCAGAGGCGCCGTGTCACGCACTCGCGCTAGCGTGTAGCTGACATTGGTAATAGCGACGCTATCCCATTCCTGGCCGGTTTCGTTGGTTTGATCGCATCGGCATCGCGTATGACATGCAATTCGTTTCTTTGCATCAGCGAGATACATCGCGGAATGACCATATGCATTCGCCGATGGATCCCAATAAAAGATCAAATCTCCGGCGGCGAGTTGAGAAAGCTTGTTCGCAGTTTGCGTGTGATTTGCCTTTTCGAGTATTGTTTCGATCAATCCGTCCTCGGTCAGTGTGCTGAACAATCGACGGGCGCTGATGACCCCATAGATCGCAGACGGGAAATCCCGGCGTATTGGCAGTCCGCCGCCGGCCTCGTTTGCCTCATGTCCAAGGCAGCATGAGAGAAAGTGGGCGCAATCATCGACATTGTCGATCTCCATCCCATCTGGTCGGCGCGCTGTTTCGTTAGTGTCAGTGCGGACGAAGATGGTCCCGTTCGGAACCTTAACGTAAGGAGTTGCTTCGCGAACGCCGATGTATCCATCAGAGCATGACTTCGTCCAATACTTGCGGGCGTACGCGAGCGCCTTGGTACGATCGTATGTCATTTTACCTCGTTATGTGCTCAGTTAAAAAACAGATCGAAGCAATGTCATTTACGACGACGTAGAAGACGTACGCAGGCATGCGATGGTATTCGAATCGGCACGCCGGCCATCCTTCCGATCAGCTCTCGGATTTCTCGAAGTCAGCCTTGGCCGAAGGCAGCTGGCCGCCGCCTGTTCGATCCACCTTGACGAGAAATCCGAACGCGTGACCCGAATCCGCTCCTGCCGGTCCGTTGCCGGCAAACGGCCAGAGAAACATTCCGCGCCGGCGAACGTGACCTGCGACCAAGTCGCTGAGCAGATCGGGATACTCGATCGCTTGGGGCAGTGGCGCCGTCGCAAACAGCGTTGTGCCGACGGCAGCGTCCACACGTTGCAGGGTTGCGAGCCCATACGTGGCGGCCGGCGGTGGTAGCACCGGTTGGGCAATGACGCCGACATTAAGTGTCAGTTGTTCTTTGTCGGCTGCTTCGTTGTTCACCGTGACCTGCAACCGGTCACCCGCCTTCAATTTTGCGGGCACGTCGGCCGACGGGCTTTTCGGATCAACGGGCTCTCGCAGCGCGGAGAGCGGAATCGCATAGATTTCGCAACCTTCCACGACATAACGCGAACCAGGGAATTTGGGGTTCGAGGGTTTGGCCTCGGTCGCCGCGATTTGCAGTGATCGCGACGGTCCGCCGTCGCCCGGCACGACCTGAACGATCAACGCCCAGGAGCCCGCAGGCTTTTCGACCTTCGTGTTGAGGCCTTTTTGCCGCTTCCAGAACGCCAAATGGATCGTCGCGGCAGGATCATATTCGGCCCGATCGACCGCAAGGACGTGCGGTACGTCTCCGATACCGACCTGATTGCTGGACGTTGGGCCGCCGAGTTCGCGATCATAGGCCGGATCGCCGAACGCCAGCGTGAACGTCTTGACTGGCAGCCATCGCTGCCGGCTCGGGATGTGCGGCAGGTCGAAAACCAGAACATGCGGCGGACCGGGCAGAAGCTGATTGACGGTTCCGGTTTCAAGCTGTGCAGAGCCGGATCCATTTATCGACGGATCGCCTTCATTCGCCTGATTGGGCCGCGTGCCGCGGATCGTTATCCGTACCGGTGTGTCTGCCGAGGAATCGCGAAGCGCCTGCGCGACGGCTGCCTGCGCCGCGTCACGCGCCGGTCCCTCGACGATGAAATCGATCATCAAGCGTGTTGGTCTGGGTCCGCTTGAAGGAAGCGGTGCCCAAATCATTTGGGTGAATACGACAATGATGTCCCCAACCCTGAGCTCAACCCGTGGACGCCGCTTCTCGGTCTGTGAAGGCAGGAGGCCGATCCGTGCCAGTGCGACGTGAGCGGCGGGATCGGGCCCGGTCAGATCAGTTGGCACGGTTGCGATCAGGCGGAGTCTTCCGTCCCAATCGGCCGAAAGACGCCCGTGATCTGGATTCTCCACGCGGATCGTCACGGCATGTGGGCTCCGCGTATCGCCTGTCAGGTGGCGATCGAAGCGTACGACTTGCGCCGGCCCCGCGACAACCTTGAAGGCTTTCAGATTCTTCGCGCCATCGATCTCGTCCATCGAGAGGTAAGTCTTGCGCCGGATCGCCAGGTCGGAGATTTCGGGGAGCGCCGATGATCGCGGGGCTCGAACCTGGCGTAGGGTTAGGGGTCCACGCCAGGCCGGGCGACCGAACCGGCTGAAATCCTTGTCGAACGGCACCATGAACGATGTCAGCAGTACGCCCTCAAACTGCGAGAGCATGACACCAGGCCGTTGTCCGGTGACAGTGGCTTCGATCGCGCCCGGAAGCATCGGCGCGAGACCGGCACGGTCCGCCGATTTGGCGGCTTCAGGCAGCGGATTTCGAGCCTGACCGAACGCCGCGGCGATCGCGTCAATGGTCGGCGCGCGGGCTCGCGGAGGAGCCAGCACGGAATGCCGGTCGGGTGGGGCGCGCAGACTCTTTGCGGCACGGCGACGGAATGCAACCCGTTGTCCGGCCGTGATGAAGGCGCTCTCGCGCATTTCTGCGGCATCGGCCGGGAGATAGCCGCCTTCAACAGTCTGGTCAGGAGCGCCGGTCGGGTCGTGCTGGATCTCGTCATCCGCAATCGCGCTGCGGTTCCATGCGATTGCTGGCCATGCCAAGCCCCGCACGCGCCCCGCCCAGGCGTGCTGCTCGTTGCGGCGAACTTCTTCCTCGCCAAGACTGACCTGCGCTTTCGCGGTGTCATCGGCACGGGTAACCAGCGGCCAACCCAGTGCCGGCGAGGCATAGATCGTATCGGACAGTCTTCGCAAAACGTGCGGCCGCTGCTCCTTCATGAGCGGCATCGCGGGCTGCGTAACCAGCCACGAAACGTGCGGTGGCGGAATCCGCGACGGCGAATCCGGATCGCGAGACGATTTAGGATCGTGAATCGTCAAGTAGCTGCTGTCGACGCTGGCGAGTATCAGAACCCGCGGATTCGCGCTCAACCCGAATGCGCGCATCGACGCATCGGCGCGTTGCTTGCCGTCAAGGACCACCTGGTTGCTGGCGGAATCGACCAGCGTGGCGGCAAGCGCGGCGGGAAGAAAGTCATTTTGCACCGATGCTGCGTCGGTCACGATAAGTGTCACCGCCGGCGCGGCAGGATCGAGGGGCGGCGAATTCGGGGGCCATGCCGTCACCGTAAACCTGACCTCGCCAGAAGCACGGACACCGTCAAGGGGTACCTCCCGTGCCGTCAAGCAACTGATCCGCCGGACAAATGGTGGCACGGGATTGCTGCTCAGCGCCTTGCCGTAGGCTTCCGCCACCGCACTCAACGCCAGCAGCGTGCGCGGGAAAAGCGGCCGGGACAGCGGGGGAACGGCCGCGGTCTTTGGCACTAGCATGGCCTGATCGACGGCGACCATCGCGCGGGCCTTGCCGCCGCCCACGATGGAAGACATCAGTGTTTCAAGCAGACTTTGCGTTCCGTCCTGAACCGCACACGAACTGGGCGGCGGTCCCTCCAGCGACCGTGGCGTGCCGGCTGTCGCGTCATACAGAGCAATATTGTAAACGCGATCGCCGTTGTCGGTGTGGGTTTGCGGACAGGCTTTCAGCGCACCAAGGGCGGCCTCGCCGTTCGCGTCTCCCCCCGGAGAACTGGACAGGGGCGACCATGGCAGGATCCATTGGGGGACAAGCACGACGCCTCGGTTCGGCGTTTCCAGCGACGTCACGACTTCGGTCAGTGCAGCGCCGGTGAGAACGAGCGAGTCCGGTGCGACGGTCCCTTTCAGCGCCTGCATGACATATTCAACGGGGAAGCCTGCATCAGCAAGCGCGCGGCGAACCACGCCGGCTATGCGGACATCGGCGTCCAGCGCGGAGTCCTTGTAGCGCGCGAGGAATGCGTATCGATCTCGCGCCGGATCCGGCTGCAGATTTGCCGCCGCAATGAGCCCGTGCATGTCGAACATAATGACTTCATCGATTGACGTCCATATCAGCGGAGTGTTCGCCAGCGTGGCTGGCGCACCCGGCCACGCTCCCTTCACGGGTGTCAATGTGTGATCGACGACAGCTCGGAACGACCACGACCTGCCAAGGAGCACGGCGTTCCCGTTGGCAACAAGGATGTCCGTCGGCAATTCATGTGCGCAAAGCCGCGGTTGTACCTTGTGCGCGAGCATCAGCTTTGCAAGCGGGTCGCCGCTGCCACGCATGGTCAGCGTTGCCGGCCAGTCCCCCGGCACGGAGGAATCGGGATCGAACGTGACGCGGCTCGGCGTCGCGTAGCCGACGGGCCACGAAACCGAACTGATGTCGAGGCCCGGCGCCGCAAATGCGGCGTCGAACAACAACCGCGAGGTCCAGCGCACCGGGTTGCCGTCAACTGCCGCGGCGCCGCTGTGACGATGCCGGATGGCGGTGATCCGTTGCGGCGATGTCGACGTATCGGCGTCAAACGCGAATTCGACCAAGGCCGAGCCGAGCGCAGGGGTTGGCCATGTCGGCCATTTCTGGCCTTCGACGGCATGTCCTTTCGGGAATACGACGGCCACCACCCCCTGCAACGTCCCGGCCGGCAGATGGAAGCCGCGGAAAAGCATCGGAGGTTGCTGCCCGTCGACCGGGCCGGCGATCTTGTCCTTGACTTCGATCGTGACCACCCCGGTTTCGTGATCGATCGATTCCGCCCCATCGGCGGGGCGAGATCCGAGGCCAAGCCATTGCAGCGTACCGTTGGTAAAGTTGCGCTTGAAAACTGGCGGGCTATTCGCGTTGCGTAGCGGAACGGTGAGGTCGCCGTCGGCGAGATAAAGCATCGGACCGCCGCGCTCCGGCCAGATCAGTTCCATCTTCTTGAGGTTCAGGATGCCTTCTACCGGCGAAGCGCTGAATGACGCGGTCAATCCGGGCGGATTGAAGCCCGCATCAGTGGTGTCGAGATTGCAGTCCTGTCCGAACAGACGCACACGAAGGTTGGCGGACGCGATGTCGGGTTTACTGTTCTGGACGTCCCGGGTGAAATGGAAATCGAGGCTCAAGCGTGTTTTCGAGGTCTTCGAGGCAGCCTGATTGGGCCCGTGATGTACCTCAACATCCGACACCAGAGAAACCGACTTCGGTTTGTCGCCGGGTTTTGGATCAACCTTGGACGGCGGAACGAACGGGTCGGAGACCATGGTCGGATCCGAAGGATCCTTGATTTCGATCCGAATCATCTTGGTCAGGGCGAGACTACCGTCCGGCATCGATCCGGGCCCAAACGTCAGCCGCACAAGATTGCCGGTCGCATAGATCGCTTCGGCGGCGAACGGCGCGGTGTCATTGTCGTCGGAAGGAGGCGACTTGTATTGCACGGAAGCCAGCAATTCGAACTGCAGCACACCGCCAGCGGAAGCGATGTCAACACTGAGCAGACGTAACGGTCGGGCGGACAAAGGACCAGCCAAGTCGAACTCAAACCGACCGCGCTTTGGTTTTTTCTGGTTCCACGATTTCCCCCCCGGCGGTCTCTCTTCTTGCGGACCGAAGAAACCCCATTCGTACACCGTGCGTGTGACCCGGTTGCGATTGATGGCGGCGGGATCGGGCCCGAGTCCGGTTTCAAGACCACCGGAGGTATCGAAGGTCAGCTGGCCGGCGTCCGTCTTGAGCGGCAGGTCACGGAACCAGAAACTGCAACCGACGTCACCGACCATGACTTTGACCGGCTTGCGCAACGTTGCCAGCACCAGGGCCAGGTCGTCGGGCGCCGCACGCAGCGCCGCGGTCCGGCTAGTTTGAAGAGGCGAAGTCAGATCCGGAACCAACGCGAGCGACAAGCCACGCGCGTCTTGCAGATGGTTGGGCTGGGTCACGGGCGTCGCTGAACCGGGTGACGTGAAGGCGACGGGGAAAGAAGATGCTGCGAAGCCCTTCACCTCGATCTGGCCGGGACCGGGCGCCGTCGAGGGCTTCAGTTCATTGCCGGTCGTGGGAATTGTGAAGTTAGTGTCGGGCAGGCCAGCCAGCGCCGCGGGTCCATACTGCCAAGTGTTACCAAGGATATAAGCGCCGAGATGGACGTCAACGTTTGGTGCCGGAGGCAGAGCACTGAAACCGAATGTCGGCGGCTTCCAGACATACGGCTCTGCGATACCGCGAACGATGCCATCGGTTACGCCGCTTAACCGATGCCAAAGTTCAACAACGGGCTTGTGGTCTTGATCTTGCAATTCACGAAGCACGACGCGATCGCCTTCGGTCCGTGCGCGCGCCAATCGTCGTGCGTTTTCGAACCACACGCCGGATAGCCGCGCCAGATCGAGTGCCGTTGGCGGTGTGTCGATCCTTTTCGGGCTCTCGGGCGCCGCATCGGACGATCCGGCTTGCGATTTCGCGTCACCGGAAATCGGCACCTTCGGCTCCGGCGCCTTGGAATCTGCGAACAGCTCGTCGAGCACCGGCAAGTCGTAGCGGAGTGACACCCGCATCTGGCTGCTCGACACAGGCGTGGCTGCATCCGCCGAAGGCGTGAACTCGATGCCCGGCAATGTCAGCGAAGCCAGCGCCACGCCCGCGCTTTCTTCGGGAGATGACGGATACGGCCCGGGCGCCACGGCCCGCTGCGGTGGCCAAGGCCAGCGCCAGCGGCCGTCGCCATAGGCCGTCGTATTCAACGGCAGTGTATCGATGTACGGCAGCCGTAGCGCGTTGCCGTCGGTGTCGGTGGCGAAAGTCAATGTCAACGGTGTGGTCGGGCTGCCGATCACTTCGGCAGGGACCAGCTCGCGTGTTGCCGAGGGCCGCTTGGCGCTTTCGGCAGTTCTGGTCATCGATACCGATGAGACCAGCGCAAGGGTCTGATGCGGCTGCCAGACCAGCAGGGGATCCACAGCAGACGGGAACAGCGGCAGCCTAAAGCTGATCGACCCAACGCCTTTTTCACGGAAGCCGGCCACCTGGACTTGCCAGTTTGTCGGACCGCTGACACCGAATGCAATTGGAGCGCTGGTCAGGGAAGCCGGACCGGCGTCCAGCGGCGGCAAGATTTCGGTCGGCGAAGGACTGGCCTCGCCCGCCCACAATACGCCTTCAAGCGTTCCGGCCGCAGCATTTACCGCAACGGCGATGCTGCGCGGCAGAGCGGTGTCGAGCGGCTTCTTCCAGATCACGGTGGCGTTGACGCTTTGCGCGCCGACGATTTCCAGACCCGGCAGCGTCGGATCGTCGGCACGTGCGGTGGAGCCGCCGGCATCGACCGCAACCCGAAGGAAGCCGCGGAACGCTGAGCCTGCGGCGAGCAGCTTGACCGGCGGTGGATCATCGGGCTTCGGCGCGGGGGGAAGCGGCATCTGAACCCAGCCGCGTTCGAGCGCAATGAAAGCATAGGGCGGCCGCGTCCCGCTGGCGATGGCGCCGGATACCGCCCAGACCTCGCCGAGACGCGCCGCGAGCGGAGAGGCGTCGACAATTCCCGAAAACGGCTTGACCTCTATCTTGTCCGGATTGAACGGCGGCTTGGCGGCCTCGCTCCATGTCAGCAGGATAGTGGGCGATGCCGTGGCAGCTTCTTCCAGCGCGGCCGGACGTTCGGCTTGCGATGTGATGGTCAGGACAACAGGATCGGTCCCCCTGCGTGCGGATAGGGTGGCCCTGTGACCGGTAAGCTCGGCGACGCCGGGTTCGCCGCCGCCATAGTCCTCGCGCGTCAGCAGCCGAGCGGCCACCGCGTCTTCAAGCATGCGGATTGACGGAATCAGATCCGCGCCGGGCACAGCAGCCGGATTGTCGCACACCCAGACCGGCGCAGCCGGTTCACCTTTGACCTGAAGCGGCCAGGCCAGCGGTGGAAGGGCGGAAGTATCGACCTGCAGCGAGATGCAGCCGCCTCGATCGGTGAGGTCGCGCGACATCCAGTTCAGGCCGGCTTTCAATTTGATCAACGATGCCGAATCCGAAACTGGATCGATCAGGTCCAGTTGCAGGCCGGTCAGTCCGTTGCCGATTTCCACCGGAACCAGACGAAGGCGCAACGGCAATCGGTCACCATTGCTGGTTCCGAACGGATTGGGGGCGAGGACGTCGAATTCGACTCCGTCTGGCGTAAGATCGAAGGTGATGGCATCCGAGACCTTGGTATGGCCGGGGATGGGCTTTGCGGTTTTCCGCCGCCGGATGAACAGCCCGCCGAAGATTCGAATGTAGTCGCCAGGCGTCGCCCATTCGATTGACAGCTGTTTGGTCAGCGCGTAGCCGACGCTAGGTTTCGGTTCGGCATCCAGCGCGCAGGCGACGGGAATCCGGCCGCGTGTAGCGCGAAGCTGAGGCGCGGCAAGTTCGAATACGTTGTCGATCTTGACGAATCCGTCCGGCCGCGGCGGCCATGCGGTTTTCGGCGCCACCCTCAAATCCGAATAGCGGGAAGGGCGGGGCGGCGGTCCAGCCACGCCGGCCGCCGCCGGCAACGGCGACAAATCGGCGAGGGCGAGCGGCGTGAATTGCGCTCTTCCGATCGTGATAGAAGGCGCCGAGCCAGGGTCGTTGCGGAAGTCGACGGTTGTTGCCGCCATCGCCAGCAACATCGGTTCCTGGAACAGGACGTCGGCCTGATCCTGGATGGGTACCTGATCGGCGCGCGCGGCCTGCAAGATCACTCGGATCGAACTATTTCGCGGCGGTTGGTCGGCCGCTTTGGGTTGCGAGCCGAGATCGAGCCAGGCCTGCCACAGCGCTCCGTTGCTGCCATAGTCAGGCCCGTCGATGCCTACCCGGCGAAATGCGGTCATGCGACCAGCCATCGCTACGTCCCTGCTCTTGCGATTGGATCAAACAACGGTACGGCTGTGCCGCGGTAGACTTTCACGCGCGGCGATCGCCCACTGCCGAAAATCTGGTCGGCAAGGCAGCGGTCCACAAATTTCACTAGGCCGGCCTTGTCCTCTTGCGGATCAGACGCGAGTTGATTGATCGCATCCATGATCGACTTGCGCTCTCCGTCGTCAGGTGGCTGCCGCAGCAATAGCGAGCAGACGCGGAGCCTTGCCATGGCGTTGCCATCGAGATCCCCCAGTGCTGCGACAATGCTCGGGTCGGACAGTGCTTGACAGGGCAGATGCATCTCCAGCACGGCGGCAACCCCGTCCTCAAAGGCGCCGAGATCGAGAATGGCGGTTGCCGTGAAATCCCTGGCTTCAACCGCCAGGATCAGTGCGTTGATCTTGGCGTACGTACCTGCCGCGCGGGTATCGACAGTGATCGGGATCGCGACAATCACATCGACAGAACTTGGCAGCGTCTTGGTGGTGGCGAGGCGATAGGCCGCCTTTGCGATGGAGCCGGACGCCGGCAGGACGGCTGGATCGGCCGGCAACACGGTGTTGAGCGGCGAATAGTTCGCAAAGCGGCTCTTGGCCTCCTTGCGCGCGGCAACGACGCGACGCATTTCGGCGCAAATGGGTCCGCTGATCATGGTCTTGAAATCTGCCGCGTTGTAACCGGTCCTTGGGATGAGAGCACGGACACTTTGGCGCTGCGTGATGCCGCCGGCGCTACTGGCGAGCGTCGGCCATGTCCATCCGCCAGTCTGGGTGGTGCTGACGTCGGCCGGCAGGGTCGATGGCCACGGAAGACCCGCGGCGAACGCGGCGGTGGTGAATTGTCTCGGCTGGTCTGCCGGCGGAGGCCAATTGGTGCGGGCCCAAAGATCAAGGAATTCCCAAATGTCCTTGGCTCCCACAATGGCCCGGTAGTCTTGATAGACATCGCGCCACGCCGCGACGGCTGCGGTAAAGGCCGGCCAGCCAGTGTTGACGGCGGGGACATGCACTTCGAAGGTGAGTGTCGTGGTCGGCGCAACGACCGGCCAGATTCCGGCCGCGCCAAAATCTTCCGGCGCAAGCACGAATTTGCGCAACGGGTCGCCGCCACCGCTTGTAGGATCCGTCGTGGCGATCGATGGCGCGAATTTTTCCGATGGCAGCGTCGCGTCGCCCTTTACCAGCACCGACGGATAGAGTTTCCAACATATCCCGTTGACGGCGGGCGGCTCGACGGGGGGAGACGTCGGCGACGACGGGTCGAACAAGGGGCCGACCAGGTTCATCCGGTAGCCGGATGCTGCGGCCGGCTGCCCGGGCACTGGTATGACTGGCCGCTGCTGTCCGATGATGTCGAGTTCAGCCGATGCGGCCGACAGCCCGGCGTCATCAGTCGCGACAACGCCGATCTCATAGCGCGCCACTGGATCGGGCAACATGAAGACGTCGGGAATATTGTTGGCTTGCAACCAGACTTTCCGCGAGTCCTGCGGCATCGAATCGAACAACCGCGCAAGGGGAAGACGGAAGGTTACCCAGACGCGATCGGGATTGTTCAGCCTTTTGACACACCAGTCAGGCGGCGGAGTGGGAGCATTGATGTCACCAGGCTTGGGCGGGACGCTCGGCCTCCACGGCAACGCGAGTTCGTAGTGCCCTTCCTCGATCGTCGCGACGACCGGCTCCGACACCACCACGCCGGCCGAGGCAAATGCTGCGACATGGGTGCGGAAGAAGAACGGAAGCGCTTCGGTGCGTAGCGCTAGAGCACCACGCCAGCCATCAGTGTAGCGGCCGGGGACAAAGTCGGTCTTGCCCTGCGGCGGAGGCAATTGCGCAAGTCCGCCGAACTCGTCGCTGCTGTCGATCAGCTTGAACGGGGCAGGGCGATGGTCCCAGCCGCCAAACGCCTCCGTGGTGTCGATATTCGCTTGCAGGTCGTTGGCCCAGCTCTGCATCGGGAATTCACGCCAGAAGCCGAACGAGACGGTCTCGAACGACAACGCGCCCTCGACGGTGACGTTGGCCTCGGAAAGAACTTCTTCCGGATGTCGTGAGTAAAGAAACTCGAGCACCTTGCGCGGCGCGGGATCGGTGGCGGCGGTCGGTGGCAGAATCTCGATGCGCCGGGCATCGACGAGGACCGGAGGCGCCAAAGGTTCGCTTCGCGGGATCACAACGTCGAAGAATCGCTGGCTCCAATTGTTCTCGAACTTTTGTTGTGCGTCGGTGCTGTCAGCCAGCACGTCGACCCAAGCGCCGCCGAGTCGCGGCGGCTTTGGCGGAACGTCGGGGTCAGTCGCGTGGGTCAGCGCATCGGTGAAAGCCTCGTACCTTCCGTATGGGCGTACCGCGTACCGCTTCAAGCGCCGCTTGCGGTCGTCATGCGTGAACAATACCTCCATCGTGCCGTCACCGGCCACGCCGACGCGCCAAGGATCCGGGCGTGAGACCTCGGCGATCGCGAACAACGGCATCTTCGTCCGCTCCGGCCGCGACGCAGGCCCGTGTTCGATGAAGCGCCGCGTCCATTCGGGAATACGCGCCACCACGGTCGGCTCGTCGGTTGCGTTTGGCCACCCATCCGGCAGGCGGCGCAGCGCGTAGCTGCGGAAGCGCTTGATTGCGTCCAGCAAGGACTTGTGCCCCCCCGGCCCGGCCAGTGCGCTGTACCGCCGTGCCGTCATCTCCGGGAAGCGACCGAAAGGCTGCACCTTGCAATCGTCGGGTGATGCGACCTGCTCGATGTCGGCGCCGGTGACCCATGCCGCGCCGGTAGGCTGGCCGAACACGGCCGCTGCATCGGCCAGGTTGACGGTGACGCGCGCAAGGGCTGCAATGTCGCCCTTCTTGAGTTTGCTAGCGTCGATTTCGAGCGTTTGCTGCTCGCCGGCGCCGTCGAGCATGGCCTCGCGCAAGGTCTTGACCGCATCGCCGGTATCGGCCTTGGCGATCAACGTCACGATCGGGGGTTTCGCCAGTCCGGACGAAAGATCGATAACCTCTGCAATGGCCACCAGCCCCTGGGCAGGATTGAGGCCGTTCAGATCGATTTGGATTTTCGCCTTGTCGGTACGGTCCGGGAAGGCTGACTTGATGGCGAAGTACGCCACGACCTTATCGATCGGCTGGCGGCTTCCGCCCCTTTCATCGCCGCTGTCGACCCAAGCGCCGGCAAATCTATCGACGGTCGGTCGCAGCGAAATCTGGACCAGCGACAACGCCTTATCGTCAAGAAGCGCAGCTACTTCGTTGGCCGCAACGCCACTCATGCCGCCGTCGAACGAGGCCAGCGACATGGTCCCGCCGGCGTGGGTGACGATATCGACGAACGGCGAGCCGAAATCGGTCAGCGGATATCTCCGCAGAATCTCATCAAAGGCGGTCCGCAGGATCTCCAGCGCATCGGCGGGAGGGACATAGTCACGGGCCTCGGTGTCGTAGAGCTTGAGGCCCGCGGCGAGCCCGAGGCTGCGCATGATACTCCAGCCGTAGGGATCGCGCTGCACCGGCGTTTCATCGAACCAGCCTGCGACCTCCTTTGCGCCGATCTTGGGCGATTGCTCCAGAACCGGTTCGTAACGGCGATACCGCGGTCCCGGCCTGGTCTGCGCCGCGATCTTGAACGGCTGTGGACCTGGACCGGGCGTACCTGGTGTTGCGCCGAGATTGATGACGAGTTTCGCCGCCGCCTGCTGCGCGCCAAGTGCTGCGACTTGTACGCCGTCGAGTCGCAGGGCCAGCCGACTGATCGCGGTCATGATCTGGTTGACGATGTCGGTCCGACTGGCTGCCGTTTTCCCTTTCGGAACTTCGAGCCGTAATTCGGTGATTTGACCCGCCGGCGGGAACTGGAAGTCCTGGCCGAGTTGGAAGCCGAGCGCCGGCACCAGGCCGCTCCAGTCTGCGATGGAGAATTGGACCGAGGGTCCGATGTTGGTTGCCGGGTCGGATAGCCACGTCTCGATCGCCTCTATAGCCGGCTTGGCCAGATCCAACTGAGGGTATCGCAGCCTGAGGCGCGGCGCGGTCTGATATCGCGCCCAGTCGATGACGTCGGCGAGCACGGGATGCACGGGCGGGTCGAGATCGATCTGCCAGTCGGTGCTACCAAGCACGATGTCCGGCGCGCCGGTCGCGCCGGGTTTGAGGGCCCGGACGGTGATGCGCGCGTTGCGGAACGGTGCGGGGTTCGCTTCAAATGCCGCGCGAATATCCGGAGCGTTCGCATTCCAGACCAGGTTTTGAAAGAGTTCGCGCAAGACCGCGGCGGTCCATTGTGCCTTCAGTCCTTCCGGATGCAGGATTTCTTCGGCTCCGTCGGCCAGAAGCCGCCGCACCTCGCCGCTGAGTTGATCGCTAATCTTGAGTGCAACGGCAATGCGTTCAGGCCGACCGTTGGAGAGCAGTTCGGTCAACAGCGGCTCGTCAACATTGATCGCCAGCGAGCGGCGCAAGATCCGCTCCGGCCAGACAAGGAAGGATTCCGCAGGTGAATACCACGCGCCCTGCCTTATGGAGCTCGACGCCAACAGCCGGCTGGTTTCACTTGGATAGTGCGCCTCGAGCTTGGCGAAATCAATGATTTCGGCTGGATCGAGCCGCGCCAGCGACGGCGGTAAGGCTTGAACGCGCGCCAGGTGGCCTGCGGGAGGATCACGTGTGAAAATCAGTGCCAGAATTTTGCCATTGGCGAAGGGAGGCTTGCCGCGTACGGGCTCGACGATGAGTTTGCGATAGCCGCGCGCGCGCACGCATAATTTGAGATCGAAGGTCAGGGCGTTCGCCAGATTGTCGATCTGGACTAGGCGGATCTGGCCTTTGGCAGCGTCGCCGGAATCGTCAAGCCGGTCCAGCGCCGCCAAATCGCCGCCGACGTAGATCGCATCCATCGTGCCATCTACGGTGTGGATGCGCAGTGCGGTGCCAGGATTGGCATCCACGGTGGAATTACTGAATGGGTAACGCAGGCTCAGCGCCGCCGGGGCACTGGTGGCGCCTTCGGCTTCGCCGGCGACATCGAGCTCGAAAATGTCGTATCCACCGAAGTACAACGCAGACCGCTTGGCACTATGGTCCGCGGCCAGCGTGTCTGATGCGGCGGGCCGGGCGTTCCATCGAACCTTCGTAGCGACGCGGCGCGCAGCATCGCGCATGCGCCGAACCGGCGGCGTACCTGTTGAGCCGTCGTTCCAGCCGAGCAATTGGGCAAGGGTGGCATCCTTGTCGGGGTGCAGGATGGTGACCCGGCCGGCGTCCCCATCGAGATCTTCCGACAGCAACGGCGCCGACTCGATTTTGACCGGGTGTTCGAATACTTCGACCGGCGCGGCGACCGCCGGTAAATTGTCCTTGGTAGCGACGCCGGTCAGATCAATCAGGATCGTTGCGTCCATCGGGCACCACGGCGGCTCAACGCCTTTAAGGCCGAGGTCAAGCTTGGGCTGGATCGCGAAGCGAACGCCGATCGGTCCGCTGTCGAGCCGATTCCGCGCTGTCCGTTTTGCTCCGATGGCCTCCCTGAAGCCATCCAGGTTATCAATCATGTACCCCGGCTTCGGCGGCAATGCCGCGGCCACGACCCCGGTCGGGTCGTCGAAGCTCGGCTCCTTTACCTTGCCTGCGTCGGGTCCGGGCAGCACTCCATCGGTCAAGGTGATGACGAAATCCCGGTCTGTCGGGCGCTTGATCGCGAAGTCGGCCGCGGACGGCCGTGCACGGGCGTCGCTCACCGCATCCGAACCATAGAGCCCGATCGGAACCGCAAGTTCATTCCGGACCCGCACGACGTAGGAGCGCGGCGACTTCAGGTCATTGCGCTTCTTCGGGTCGGCGGCCGGGTGGTCGGCAGCGTCGTCGATACCGAGCGTAAAGGTCGGTATGAAGGAGGCCGTCGAGGTAACGTCGGCGATTACCTGGTCTTTGCTGCCGCGATATTCGAAATGCAGCACCGCACGGCTGACACTTTTGCGCGCCGGCTTGACCGCTTCGGTTTGCAACACCAGCGGCGTCGGCGGTCCATCTGTGCCGGCCGTGTCGACCGGCACAACGACGTAGCGCAGCACATTGGGTGGCGGGTTCGGAATGTTCGCCGGTGGTCCGCCCGGCTTGCTCGCGGGTATGTTCGACGGCGGCAGCAGCAAGCGGCGCAGCTCATCGGGAAGGTCAGACAGATCGTCGACGAATTGCGCGTTGGGTCGCACGAAACGCCAAACGAAATTGGCGGTGACCGGGTCGCGCACCAGACGCATGGGACCGGCCGCCTTGGTCGTGATGCGCATCGGCTTGTACTGGCTGTCGACGCTATCCGGCGTCGTTACGACGCGCTCGATCCGGTAGTGCTTCAGGTTGAATTCAGGGTCGTTCCACACACCGGTCGATGCGCCGAATGCGGGCTCGAGGTCCCAGTCGAGCCGGATGCCGCTCGCGGTCGCTTCGATGACCGGATCGGCCAGCCTCGGCGCGCGCTCCCTGAACATCCGTTCCGGCGGATTGAAGAGATGGACGTTGCCATCGAGCGGAACGATCGAGCTGACTGCGGAATCCACGTTGAAATTTGCGACACGCGGAAGATCGTCGGCTGAAGCCCGTTCGAACAGCTTGTCGATGTCGCCTCGTTTCACGACAAAGGCAATTCCCATGGTCCGGATGTCCAGCCCGACCTCAGCCGCGCCCGCCTGCCAGGAAGCATCGGCGCCGGCCGCAAGCCTGGCTGCGGAATCGCACAACGAGGCGATCGCGGCCGAGCGTCGTTCCTCGATATCGTTGGCTGCGCGATATTCGATTCCGAGATTGATCTGATCTCGGCCCGCTTCGGTGAGCACTTGAGCGGCGGACTCGCGGTTATCCGGCAGTCTCTCGCGGTCAGCCTTGATATGCGTATTCAACGGCTCGTTCAGATCCGCCGCGCCGGCCGCGTTTGGCTGCCGAATGAAACATTGCGACAGGAACCGGCCCATCGGGAGCGCTTCGCCGCCGGACACGGCGATCTTCCAGTCCAGATTGTAAGTCAGCGGCACGGGAGTTGCCGGAGGGGTTCCGAATTGGATAGGCTGCTTGCCTGACTCGGCATCAAGTCGGAACAGATCGACGGGCGTCATCAAAGGAGTGCCGTCTGCTTTCGTTCGCGTCGATATGCGCAGCGCCGTCGGGTAAACACCGCCGCCCGACTCGAAAATCGTCGGCGGTGGGTAGAAGCTGCTGAAGGACTGGCCATCTCTGCTGGTCGGGAGTTTGTTGGTATCCAATCCGGTTTCGGTGTGATCCCGGGGCACGAAGACCATCACAAATCGCTCGTCGTCGCCGGTGCCTTGGTCGCCGGCGACCGGAAACAGCATCGCCCAATACGCGGTCGGCTGCAGCGGCCGCCCCTGCGCGGTCGGGGCCGCGCCGGGTGCGGGGGCGGTCACCGCGTCGTGCTTGTCCAGCGCGTCGTTGGCAGCCTGGTCGGCATCGGCTGCACTAGGTCCGCGCGGCAGCTCCGGTGCCGGCGGCGCGATGCCCTTTTCAGCGTCCGGCATCGCAACCGTAAGGCCAAGCTGCATGAAGCGTTCGACGCGCGCCCGTGCCTCGTCGAGGCGTCCGGGATTGATCGCAAACCCGATACCCAGCCGGATGTGACGACCAAACGCCCCGACGGCAACCGATGCCGCACCACGCGCTGCGATGCTGTTCGGCGTGGCGGCGGCCTCAAGTGCGATCGAGATCGTCAGCGAAATCGAAAAACCGACTTCCAGATGGATGTCGGTGAAACCGACACTGAACTCGAGCCATACGCGAACCTGCAGCGAAAGCGAGATGTCGAAAGCGATCGAGCCGTAGAACAGTGTTTCGCTGAAGCGCTTGACCGAGATGTACGCAATGAATTTTGCATCGATGGCGAAGTCCGCGCGCGCCGCCACAGAAGCGCCGAACGAGCGGCCGCCGACCTGGCCGCCAAATTGGGCGTAACCTCGGGCGCGGAAGGCGATGCCATACAGCATCGAGCCGTCCTCGATGCGGTTGATCAGCCCGCCCTCGCAGACGATCTGGAAGCTGCCGCCGCTCTGCCTCTCCTCGAACGTGAAACCGAGTTCGTAAGGCCAGCCGAATTCCTGGTGGAACAGCCCGGGACGGATGTATGTCGTCGCCGACCACCGAATGTTCTTCATGGCCTTGACGAGCGGCGCCGGCAGTTTTGGATGAGTACCCTCGACGTCGCCGGTGCCATCGGCGATTAGGCGCCCGAGAAACTCCTTGCGCGGGACTGAAAGGTAGACATAACCGCGCAGGGTCGGGTTGTTGCGCCATCCATCATTGACACTGGAATCATGCCAGTCAGCGTAGTTGCGTGCGATCCAGACCCGCGCGTTCAAGAAGAAGGTGAAGTCGCTGCGCAGGGCTGCGACGATGTCGAATAGGATCGGGTTAGGAAGCTCCTTTTCGCCGTCGGCGTTATATTCGGTTTCCTCGGAGGCGCTCTCGATCGTGATCAAGCCCCGTAGCGCCAGCGTGACGCGATTGCCCTCCGCCTCCGGCTCCCACGATTTTACCGAGGCAAGGTTGCCCTGGTATTTGGATATGTCGTCCAGGACTTTGATGAGGTCCTTGACGTTGGTCACCTGATCGGCGCGGTTGAAGGCGGCGAGCGTAAAGCGGTAGCCGAAGCCAAAGCCGACCTCCCGAAGATAGATCGGACCGACCGGGGTCGGTATTTCGATCGAAAGGTCGTCGGCCTCGCCATAAAGGAAAAACGCCTGGCGCAAATCGCCGCCCGGTTTGCGAAGCTCGAGGAAGCCCATCGCGGCGGACATAGCGCCCCAGCCCTTGATGGTCAGCTTGCCGGAAGCAAGGAAGCCGTGGACGGTGACGTCCTTTGGAAGTGCGCCCGGCGAGTAAAGACTCGGCAAGGTATCGTCCACGGTCATCGCCGTGCCTTCGATCGATGCCGCACCGCCGAAGCGTATGCCGAGCGTCAATCCGTCGAACCGGATCTGCGGGAGTGACTGGCCAGCCTTCGGCGGCGCGATCCATAGCTCGTGAAAATCAATTCTCGGGCTGACGATATCGCCGGCTTCGACGAAATTGACCTGTCCGGAAATCGACAATGCCGGCTTGCCGCCGAACGCCGGCGAAGCCGGATGGAATCCGATGCCGCGCAGCTCGAAGTTGAATAGATTGAAGAAGTTGAATCGCTTGGCCGGAACCACGGCGACCTGGAACTTAATCGCGCGCAGCAGCATCGACGAATCCCGAGCGAGCGGCGCCTTGTCCAGGGTGATGGTAATGCTACCGAGGTATTTCAGCAGCCCGTCGGTGAATTCGCCCTCCCGTGGCTGGAATACCGCGGTCCCAGTCAGGGTGAAGTAGAAATGATAGCCGGCGCCATTGCCGGTAAAGTTCTGAAATTCGAGGCCAAGCGCGGTGATAGTCAGCACGAACCGTGTGGCGTGGCAAACGATCGGATCGTTGGCCTTGTCGAGTTTGGCTTCGGCGCTCTGCACAATCAGCGAGCCGTCGCTTCCCCTTCCCATCGAGATGGAAATCGTGGCGTTGGCTTCGCCGACCAGTTCAGGAGGCAGTTGCCCGGAGCCTTTGATCGAAAATGCCTGGATTTCGCTGTTCTTGATCGAGAGCCCGCCGCCATCGAAGCGGAACGGCATGTCGACGCCGGCGAGTTGCACCGGAGTGTCACGGTCGACCTTGGCCGCCAGGTCGAGCCCGCTGCGCGACATTCCGAGCTCATCGACATGAAACACGATGCCGCGGCCGCCGCTGGCCACCTGGCCGTAGGCAAGGTCGAGCCGCGCCTCAGGAGCCAGTGAGAGGCGCACGTCGCCGCTCGAGAAATCCAGCCCGAAGAACGGAAATTTGCCGGCAGGCCAATCGGCGCTTCTGGGCGCATTCAGGACGATGTTGCCGTTCAGGCCAAGCAAACTGAAATCCGATTTGCTGGCTTCGCCGAAGATGCGGACCTTATCGCCGCCGGACAATCGTACGCTGAAATTCGTGAGGTCGATGTGGACGTTGAGATCGAAATCGACATTTGCGTCCTTGATTTTCAGCGTCACGCTGATCGGCAGATCAAAGGCACCGTTTCCGACCGGAACAGCAGATTTCTTCGCGGTGACCTGGATGTACTGGCCGAGCGCGTCAACAAACTTCGGCGTACTCTGTTTGGATGATTGAAGGAACGGCAGCAGCCTGTCGGTCTGAGCCTCGATGTTGACATCGACACTCGCCCAATCGAGCGGCGAATAGGTGATCGCGCCCGTCATGCGCGCGACCATCAAGCCCGCGGGCAGGCTGGTCCCGGCCGGCGGCATGATCGGCGTCGCCTGGACTGTCGCCTTGCAGGCCTGCATGAATTGGGCCTTGCCGCCACTCAGGCGGATGACCGCAATCGCCGTCGTAGTATTGAATTTCGCGGTGGCTTGGATCAGACGCTTATCAGCCCGTTTGCCGTCCGGGTCGGTATCCCTCACGGCTTCCACGCCGGCGTCGCGCGACAGCCAGAGATCGGTTCCCAAGGTTGCGAGTGAACCTACCGGCGGTACGGCCATCAGCGCGACGCTCGGCGAGCCATCCAGCTCGACGAGGAGCATCGGTTGCCAGTCCAGCGGTATGTCGATGCTGAGGCCGAGCTCCTGACCTGAAAAATTCCCGCCCGGCGCATTGACCCATGCCGGCGTGATGACGATTTGGCGCAGCGCATAGCTGCGCGCGTCGAGCCGCACCTCCACGACGATTGCGATGCCGGGGCCGCTCGTCCCGAGGGCCTTGATTGCATCCCACAGCATGCGCATCAGCTTCGCCAGGACCTCGGCGACCGCTTCGGCGACGCCGAGCAGCGAACTGGCGGCGGAGCCGGCCTGCTGCGCCAGCCAGCGCACTGCCGCCGCCATCATGTCCGCGAAACGTTCGAGCACCTTGAGAACATTTGACAGATCGGGGACGTTCGGACCCTGAACGTGGAGCGCCGACACGAACCGGACCAGCGCCTGGGCAAGATCGGCCGCTTCCTGCGCTGCCAGCGCGACAAGTTTGACCGGATAGGGTTCGACAATTTCCAGCGCGGTCAGTTGGCCCGACGAATTGCCGGTAAGGGTGTCGAACGTCTGTGAATAGGCGGCATGAACGGCGATCAGCAGTGCCGGATCGTTCTTGGCGCGGACCAGGATGCGCGGCATGTTGAGCGTGGCGGTGACGCCCACCGCCGTCGGATTTGAGAGGTCGACCGGGGGCATAGCGAGGCTCAGCTCCGAGGCCGCCAGTTCGATCTTGAACGGCAGCGCGTCGGGCTTTTCGATGGTGGTCGCTGGCAGATCGATGGGGGGCACGCCGGTCGGGATGACTTTCCCCGCAAGCGACAATGTGCCGGCGGCATCGAGCGTGATGCCGAAGCCGTTGATCGCAGCGATATCGGTAGTGTGGCCTGCGCTCTCGTAGATCAGCGTACCATCGCCGCGCTGCGCCGGACTGGTGGTGATCTCCAGCTGCTTCTGCGCGTTGATCGCCAGTGTGGGCTTGGGCGCGGTAGCCCATCGGATCGATATCGGCCACTTGCCGAGATCGAGTTTCGGAATCGGTAGATCGAACTTGAACAGATTGATCAGACCGCTCAAATCGAGCGCGGGCCAGCTTAGTTGGGGCCACGGGATCTTCGGCCAGCGCAGATGCAGCGCGGGAAACTGGGGCAGCGGGTGCAGCGATATCGAGGGCAGCAGATCGACCACTTCGTTGCGGGTCAGCGAGACCTCAAAGCGGACGTCAGCGCGGGTGATTTGGTTCGGCACCGATATCTGGCCAGTTCCGGTCAGCGTCGCGGTCAGCAGTGGAGTATCGTCCTGGCCAGGATCAAAAGCCGCAATGTCGATACCGAGATGGGCCTCGAAAGCTCCGGCCGCTGCGAACGGTATCCCGCTGATGCCGAAAAAGCCTGCAGCCGCAAGGTCTATCGATACGCCTTGAAGCGCTTGCCGCAGCGTGTCCCGTTCAGCTTCGGCGGCTGCGGCCAGCGCGAATGCCGCACTGTCTCTGAGGGACTTGATGTCCTTTTGGATCTGACTCCAGGACTTTAGCTTCCACGGATCGAGCGCGACATCCGCGTCTTCGATCAGGATAGATTCTAGTGGATGGCCGGGCGTCTGGGATGCATGGGACGGAATTACAAACGGATTGATTTTGATTCTTCCGCTGCCTTGCGGCGTCGTGACGAGAATCTCCTCGACCTTGAATGGATCGTTCGGGGTTAGGCCCGCGATGGTCAGCGCATTCGTTGCGCCGGAGAAAAAAATTATGCTCGCCGCCATCCACGCCCCCGGTGTCGGCATTGAGTTGGCGAAATATGCCAACAATTTTCAGTTGTATCTTGCCATTCAATCATAAATGATAGGCCATTGCCAAGCGACATCGTCAGATTTTTAGAAATGGTTTTTCAACCGCGCCGGGGGACGCAAGATGGCCGATCAGCAATTACTCGCGATCGTGTGGGGAGAGACCTCGGGGCTCGCGGCTAAGGATGGTAGCAATCAGACGCTCGCACGATTACACGCGGTGGTCGCTAAGCTGGCCGCCGCCGCTCAGCGCCGCGGTCTCGGTGGAAATCTGAAACAGCAACTGGCGCCGCGCGCCAACGACGCAGTGGCAATGGTCACCTACAACGCGATGTCGTCGACGGTGAGCGCAGTCGAGACGAACACGTATCGCGCCGAGATGGAGTTGCCAGCGCGCGCAGTGCTCTGGGAGGTCAACGAAAACGGCGCGCCGCCGCGCGACAATTTGCCGCCAACATCCGTCGCCTGGATGTTCGACGCGGATGTCACGTCCGGCGGCGATTTTGTTGCCGGTACCGGCGCCGATACGCGAACCTACCGGCTCTTTGAATCGCCCAAACTTCCTGCCGAGGACGAGTTGCCCTACGTCTCCGGTTATACCGATTCCGGTGTCGTTCGGCCTTCGGACCGGCGACGCTGGTATCGAAGCCCAGCTTGGGGGATAGGACTTTCCGGCGGCGCGCTTTTTTTCTAGCGGCTTTCAGCTTGCTGTGGACCGCGAGCAGCTTCAGCCTAGCGTATGATCTGCTCGCGAATCGGCAGATCGAAGACGGTCAGAAGTTCAGCAGTTCCCTGCCGTTGCCGGCGTGTCCAGCTGGAGGGGGGCCGGATCAGAAGGCTTGCGAAACCGCAGCCGACACTCTAAAAGGCAAGAGCGGCACAGCGCTGGATGACGCGAGAAAGAGTCGTGACAAAAAACTGTATGACCTCTTTTCCGATCAAGGACCTACGTGCGTTGAACGGTTGACGAAATGGGCTGACGAAACGAAACCGCCAGTTGATCCGAAAACGAAGAAGCCGATTTCGGCCGACGATCAAGCCAAAAATCTGTTCTGCCTTGCCCTGCTCGGAGACGCGGTCAAGTTTGCTGCGCAAAATCTCGTCATCAAGGCCGACACGTGGGTCGGACACGCCGCACAATTCGTGGGTTGGTGGCTGTTTGGCTGGCATGTGCCGACGAGCGGAGCGCAGGCCGTGTCGCTTGGTATGCCAACGGCTCTGATGATGCTCGGCGTGATCCTTGTGCTTGTTGGGTTGGGCAAGGGCGTCAACGGTACTCCACTTGGTGCGCTGATCAGTCCAAATGGCCGATACTCGCTCGCGCTCGCCCAAGTGACCTCCTGGACTGTTCTCGTACTGACGAGCGTGATGGCGATCGCTATCTTCAACGGAGGTCTTGTCTCCGAGATGGTCCGTAATTTCCCAAGAGCGGTGAGCGACCTGCCCAATGCTGTCAAGAATGGATTCTTTCCGGATATCCCTACCGGGATCTGGGGTGTGCTGGGGATTTCGTTCGGGTCAACCGTCTTGTCCACGCTGATCAAGTCAATCAAGGGCACCGACGATTCGCCAACGGTTGTTTCGTCCGAGAGGTCGCAGCCAGTCGGCAGCGTGACCATGTTCAAGGACAAGGTCGCGGGATACGACCCGCGGCACCGCGCCTCCATTGCAGACTGGTTCCTGGGTGAAGACACCGACAACAAGGACAAGATAGACATCACGCGCGTGCAGATGGTGCTGATAACGTCCGGGCTGCTTGTCACCTACGGAAACGCGATCTTCGCGGCGGTCCGCGATCTCACTGCGCAGGAAATCTTGCTCGTGATCCAGAAGGTTGATGTCCTCATTGGCGCTTTGCCGCCGGTAGGAACGTCAATGGCCGCCATGCTGGCTGTCAGTCACGCCACCTATCTTGTGGCAAAGGCTGCTGACACGCCGTCGCCAAAACCAGTGCAGCACTAACCGCGCGGACTTTCCGGCATCGTTCGCCGATCCGCACGCCCAGACAATAGCCGGTCCAATCGGTTTCGCAAGCCTGCAAGCGCTTGAGGCGCGCAGTGTCGCGGTGCGTATCGCTCTGTCGCTCCGGGCATGGCAAGATGCGTAGCCACGATCGGCTTGATCAGGACGACTGGCTATCGGAAGCACCGGCTCTGGGTGAAGGCGGAAACTCTGTTTCCGAGACGGACGAATTTTGACGCCCTCAATGTCAGAGTTAGACTTAATGTTGAAGAGCGGATCCATCTGATCTGCTACCTCCAGCGCCCAACGCGCCCATTTTTCGAATTCTGGCACTTGCGCTACTTCTGATCTGCGTCTTGCCTCGACGTATTCACGTATTAGCCTGGCATTTCGCCAGTTCTTGGCCTCGGTTAAAAGCCCATCGCGGCGCGCCTTCTCCTCGGCTGCAATGCGTTCCCGTTCTTCGCGTTCAGCTTTCTCCTTAGCTTTGCGCCGTGCTTCGGCTTCCCCTTCCTCACGCTTGCGCTGCCACGTCGCCATCTCGGACTGCCATCGCCGCGATTCGCGTTCACTCACAACAGCAAGGCCGATCACAATTTCAGTCAGCTTGTCTTCGAGCTTACCTGCATCATCATCCATCCAACTCGAAATAATATCTGGATGGTGCCGACCACCTTCAGCCCGTAGCTCCAGCTTGTCCTTTGCGTCCGCATCGTCAGAGCGCCGGTTACGGGCCTGACGCTTCTTTGGGGAACCCAAAGTTATGCTGACGCCCGCAGGTCCGCGGATTGAAATCTCGCGTGCCTCCCGATCGCGGATGTAAGCACTTCCTCCCCCCACCCTGGCAAAGGCGAGAAAGATTGAGTTGAGAATGCGTAGACGCCGCCGTTCGTAGGATGATTCGAAACGAGGCTTCTCCCAATGGAAGGAGCTTGCTGCCATCTTCTGACGAATCGTTTCATCGCGATTGAGCAGTTTGGCGATGGCGGGATCTGCGCGCGTCAGGTCGCGGGATAAGCTTACTTTGCCGAGACGCTTCCGAAACCGCTCCGTCAGCACATCTATGTTCTCCGGTTCGCCGTCAATGCCGGGCTCACCGGTAATCCGAGCTTTTAGTTCGGGCGGCAATGCTCCACCCATTTCAATCAGATTGATCGTTGCGAGATCGCGCGGAGGAAGAGGCGTTCGCGTAACCTTTTGACCAACATGCAGCTTGTTCCAGTATCCGCGTTCCGGGATGGGTATATCCGCCTTGCCGCAGTGCTTGGCTATCGCCACGTCAGAAATGCCGATCGCTTTGCAAATTCGGCTCATGGCCTCCGGCCAAACCAATTCATAGAGTTGTTCGCGCGTTAAGCGTAGCGTCACTTGTTTCTCTCGCGGGATTCGGATTTAGGTGCTGCAACTAGGCCCTTTTGGCAGGCGCCGCTGCAAGCGATCGGATATCCGAAGTGCGAAGCTAAGACTAGAAATCCGAGCAGGCCTTGGCCCGACTATAGCGGGCATCACCATCGAACTAGGGTAAGCGGCGTCCTGCGGCCACGTTTCGGATGAAGTGGTAATCTGCGAGCCTGCGGTTAGTTTCGACCGCTAGGCGTAGAATGGACGCAGTGCATAGTGCTATCACGGAGCCGGTTCGGCGTCTGGAAGTCTTCACCGGCGCCGGTCGTCGGCGGAAGTGGAGCGACGAAGACAGGGCGTGGATTGTTGCCGAGATCGTTGCGAGTGGTGACTCGGTCTGTGCCGTGGCTCGGCGCCATGGATTATCGCCGCAGTTTGGTTGGCGCCGCCAACTGCGAGAAGCCGCGGCCGAGCGTTCCCGATCGGAAGACTTGCAGTTCGTGCCGGCCGTGGTAGGCGCGGTCGCGCAGACGCCTGTTCTTGGCAATGAGCGCAAACCGCCGCGATGCAAGTCCAGGTCCGACGTCGGAATGATCGAGATTGAGGTCGACGGCGTCACGATCCGGGTCGGCCGTGGCGCGGATGCGACGATGATCGCGGCCATCGTTCAGGCGCTGAAGGCTGGCCGGTGACCGGTCCATCCGGGACGGTTCGAGTGATGGTGGCGACCAAGCCGCTCGACTTCCGCAAGGGCGCAGAAGGGCTGTCCACACTGGTGCGCGAGAGCATGCTGGCCGAGCCGTTCTCGGGCACGGTGTATGTGTTTCGGGCCAAGCGAGCGGACCGGATCAAGCTGATCTTCTGGGACGGAACGGGTCTGTTCTTGTTCGTCAAGCGTTTGGAGAACGGCGTCGCTGGCCGAAGATCGAGGATGGCGTGATGCGTTTGTCGGCGGCGCAATTGTCTGCGCTGCTGGAGGGGCTGGACTGGCGGCGGGTCCATGAGGCACGGGAGACGGCGACACCGACGCAGCCCGGATAATTGTTAGCAGCGCTGCGGCGAAATGAATCAGACGCCCCGCGCTCGTCGCAAAGTGCCGCCGAGTGTGATCTGATTTGCTGGTGCCGAGCGACTCCCTGCCTGACGATCCTGAGATATTGAAAGCGATGCTGCTCGCCGAGCGGTGCGAGAGCGAGCGGCTGTGCCAGATCATCAAGGAATTGCAGCGCCATCGCTTTGGCCGCCGGGCGGAGACACAGCGCGAGGAGCAGATGCTGCTTGGTCTGGAAGACGTCGAGCAGGTCGCAGCGTGCGGCGAAGCAGAGCAGGATGCGAGAGCGCCCGAAGGTCGCGTAACACGGGCCCGCAATCGTCGCATCAATCGTGGAGCCCTGCCGGCGCACCTGCCGCGGATCGAGGTCGTCGTCGACATCGACGCCAAGACTTGTCCCTGCTGCAAGGGCAAGTTGCACCGGATCGGCGAGGACAAAAGCGAGCGGCTGGACCTAGTGCCGGCGCAGTTCCGGATCTTGGTCACCCGGCGGCCCAAATAGGCCTGCCGATCCTGCGAGGACGGCGTCATGCAAGCGCCGGCTCCGGCGCGGTTGATCGAGGGCGGGCTGCCGACCGAGGCCACCGTCGCCCAGGTTCTGGTGTCCAAATGCGCCGATCATCTGCCGCTGTACCGGCAGGTCCAGATTTACGCGCGGCAAGGCATCGCGCTGGATCGCTCGATGCTGGCGTGAGAGCGCATAGCGGATGGCCTCGGCGAGCTTGCCCTTCTGGCTGATCAGGGCGAGCTTTGCGCGTAGCCAATTCTGGAACGTATCGGCGAGTGGCCGACTCTTGCGCTGCCGGATGAGGCACCGCTCTTCGGCACTGCGGCCCCGGATGTTCTTCTCGATGGCGTAGAACTCGGTTGTGCTTGAGCGCCTCGCTGGCAATTGGCGCCGGGCCGGGGGTGGCGAGTTCGTAGAAGTTGCGCCGCATATGCACCCGGCAGAACGCGAGCGCAACGTCGCCGCGCTCGGCGAGCTTGCCGTAGCCGGCATAGCCGTCGACTTGAAGAATCCCCTTGAAGCCTTCGAGATGAGCGATCGGCCGTTCGCCTTGCGGTCAGGGGCGTAGACATAAGCGACGCATGGCGGATCGGCGCCCACTCCATGGCCGGTCATCCACGGCATAGGTCCACAGTTGCCCTGTCTTGGTGCGGCCACGGCCCGGATCGAGCACCGGCACCGTTGTCTCGTCGGCGAACAGCTTTGATCTTTGCCGGAGCGTGACGAGAAGTCGTTCGTGCAGCGGACGCAGGTGCCAGGCGGCATGGCCGACCCAATCCGTTGGGAGGGACTGACGCGCTTCATCGATGATGGCCGTATCGAACTCGACAAGAATGCCGTCGAACGCGCGATCCGTCCGATCACCCTCAATCGGAAAAATGCGTTGTTCGCAGGCTCCGACGGCGGTGCCGAGCATTGGGCAGTGATCGCCTCCCTGATCAAGACTTGCAAGCTGAACGATGTCGATCCGCTTGCCTACCCGACCGATGTCCTCAACAAAATCGTCAATGGGCATCCAAATAGCGAGATACATGATCTGCTGCCTTGGGCCTATGCTGACAAGCCCGAAATCATGGCTGTAGCCAATACAGTGATCTAAGGTTGGGACGACACTGAAACGGCAGTGGGACCTTTTGCAGATGCCAGATATCTGTGTCATTTTTGATCTGGATGGAACGCTCGTTGACAGCGAGACCCTTTGTAATCAAGCCTTTCTCGACCTGCTGCCGGAGTTGAGCGATCCTGCCGAGGTATTAGTCAAAAGATACCGTGGCAAAAAGCTCTCGGCTATTCTCGCCGATATCGAACATCGTATCGGCGGAAGCCTGCCCGATACGTTTGAAAACAACGATCGCGGGCGCGTCTCAGAGTTATTTGCACGCGATTTAAAGCCTATGCCCGGCGTTGTAGCGATGCTTGATAACTTGAGCCATTACAAGTGCGTTGCATCCAGTGGACCTCCAGCGTTGACGATTTTCGGCTCGTGACGGCTTTACGTAGGCCGTGAACCCACAAACGTACAGGGCTGACGGCTTGTCGAAGTCCGCTCTGCCCCGATAGCCGACGTATTGTTGCACAGCAGCGGAACGGCGAGATGGTCCATTAACTGACTTTGTCTACTTCAATTACGAAGCTGGACTAAGGCCGCATGCCTAGCGTTTGCCGCTTGGTTTGGCAGCCTTCCTCACCGAACCTCTCTTTGCTGCGATGTTTCCCTTCGAAGTATTTGAGGCCTTGGGCTTGCTGCTTGACTTCCTATTTCTGCTGATGCCGGCGTTGGGATCAAGAAAATTCGCCGCGCCGCGAAGTCGACCTGCAGCTCGTTCAATTTCCTCTATGGCCGAACTGACGGATTGAGGCGAAACCTGATAATCACCGTCGCGGGCCTCCAGCCCATACATGTATTTGTGGCGGCCAGTTCGAGGTTTGCCATCAATGAACACGTCGGCGCTGCGTAACAAGTAGCCAATGTGGGGAAGCTGCTTCGAGAATATGTCGTCCAACTCATCAGCGTTGGGAATTTTGAACACGCCTTGTAGGGTGTCGTTTGTGAAATTGATAAGTGTTGCAACTTGGTGCGACGATTCACGCGGCACCATGCCGTTCGCTAGTTGATCCTTGGTGGTCTCAAGAAGCTCTGCAATTTCTCGAAGGTTCTTCCCCAGACGCCCTTTATGCTTCGCGTCGATTTTGAAACCCGCCCCAACAAGCTCTTTTATAAGTCCAATGAATGTCTTGACGACTTTTGGATCGATCATTTGCGCAAACTCCGCCAAGTAACAAAGTAAAGTTGGTACGGCGCCAACGCGATTGTCGGCTCAGGGAATACACTCACCTTACATCACAGAGAAATTCCAGCAATTGGCTCGCATCGTCCATTTACGTCGATTTTGGCATGTCCGCATGTCCGGTAAGGGGGCAATCTCGGAAATGCCGATTGTCCGGCTTCCGCTGATTGAAGGCATCGGTTTGGACGTGATTCAAGCGTCCAAACCGGGGCCTCGAGTCATGCTGCATGAACTCTCGGACTTTGAATGGACCTCTAAGCCTAACCCTTGTTTAGAAACTCGCGTATCCGAGTGCGACTTGTTAGAAGGAAGCCAAGAACGCTGATGATTGCACCAAATGTGAAAGTGATTGTTGTATTCTTCCATAGCCAGTGAAGAAGGCTCGGCGTGAGAGTCGATTGGGTACCACGAACGTCTACGGCGTTGCCATTAAATGCCACATTCAGCGTCGTGGCCGTGGCGCTCAGTTCAAAAGCGCCATTTCCCCTAATTACCGAAAGTGCCTGTCCGCCGAAGGGGGACGTTTTTTCGTCGCCGAAGCCCAAAAATGCGACCGTCGCTGACTGGAGAAGGTTGCTGCGGCCATTCAGTATGCCATTGACGGGCACCCGCTTGTCGAACGCGATTAGGCCCATTTGACCGCTATATTGAATGACGGACAGACGTTCACCGGCTTTTGGCCGTCTCGTCAACAGCACTTCAAGTGCGGGTCCGCTCTGAAAATGAACATTCCTCTTTGCCGTGAGCGCTCCAGCTTGGAGAGGCTTGCCATCGCCATCGAGCAATCGAACAGCTGTGCCATTGAGCGATAAGTCTATGCCGGACCCCGGACCGTGCAGGGACAACCGCATTAGATCGGAACCGAAAAGCTCCACGGAAAGTTCGTCATCCTTCGCGACGTGGATCTCGGCGATAGCTGCGTCTGCCTCAATCTTAAGTCGCTCGTTCTTTACGTTTAGCGGTAACGTGGCCCCGCCTCGGGCGTCCGTGACCGCTGCGGCTCCAGATATTTCGGTGATGTCGTATCCGACGAATGCTAGTCCTTCTCCCTTCAGCCTAACGTCTTTCTCGAATGCGAGACGAACACCTCGGGACGACGCTTCCATTGAAATCAGTCCGGCGGTGGGGTGAATGCTGAGCAATAGCGCAACCAACGCACATGCTATCCCGATAAGAAGAAACCATCCCCCTGGTCCTAGCTTGCCATCGCTCGCATCCGGCGCCTCGCCACTCAACGCAACTGTGAACTGGCTGAGGTGTATGAGTCTGTTGGCAGCTTCTTCAATTGCGTTGGCATCGTTGGCTCGACGGGCAGCGTCGAGTTCGGAGAGTGCCAATTGCTTCTGGCTTCGGGCCCAGTCCTTAGCGGCCTCCAGACCCATGCCGCGCCCCCTTATTTTCGAAAGGACAGGTAGGTACTACCTTCGACGAACTTCCCGTCAAGATTCTTGGTGCTGAAGGTAACCTCGATACAAAACATTCGGGGAATAGCAGCAGGTAGCGTCAATTCTATGGGCGTTGAAGGCGACGAGGATGCCAGGCTCAGAAGCTCGCGATCAACGGTGCACTTATTGGATAGGTCGGAGCGGCCGACGCTGACAGATACATTTCGGGCCGGCGCTGTAAGCATCATCCGAAGCGCGAGGTCGGACTGTTCGGAGGGACCAGCTGACTGTGGCTGGCGCAGAGCTATGGGGAAAAAGATCGTCTGTCCAGGTTGTGCCGGATCTTGGATCCGACCGACCAGGTCCAGGCTAGTCAGAGAGACACCAAGTGGTTTGGCAACATCGTCGAGCGGCCAAGCAACGGCCTTCGCCTTATCGAGCGCCGCGTCGAGACGATAGAAGTGTTGTGCTGTCCTCTCCAAAATGGTTGCAATGGCGCTCGCGCCTTTGGGTATATCGGCGGTGCGAGTTATCGTCACGGTCTTGACCAAAGTGAGGTCTACCCTTGGTAGGACTTCGAGACGCAATATCGCGACACCGACCGAGCCAGCTTGATCTTCCCGAATAGTCCCCTCGCATCGCTCCTCAGAGCGCCGTCCGTACGAACTCGCGCCATGTGCCGGCGATTGGTTGTCCATCGTAAGCACGGCACCACAGTCCATGGCGGCTTGTGACCGCTGAATGGACGAAAAGCTAATAACCGCGACCGGCAAGATGGTCATTAAGCGTGAGCCACTGATACAGGTGGTCATAGATTCTCGCAATTCCGTCGCTGAATGCGGAAGTCGCGTGCTTCGCTGAACTGGGTTTCTTTTAGCTTACTGCAGTAGTCCGTAGCCAGTTCTATCACCACGCGTCTGGCCTGCTGTTGTTGGACGTCTGTCAGCTTATAAAAGATAAGGTCACTGAAGATACGCTCCTTGCCGTTGCGGTACCCGAGCGGGCTACCTCCTCGCTTGGCTAGCAGCCGTGCAATTTGGAAGTTGCCGCCAAAAATCGCTGCTTCAAAAGGCGTTGGTCCATACAACCCGCCCTGATAGTCGCGAAGGTCCACGGGCACACCCATCGCTAGCAATCGCTCGACCAGTTCTGAATTTCCCACAAAAGCCGCGGCATGAAGCGGACTTCCCGTCACGTTATCGCCCACTAACCCTTTGCCAGCGCCGGTGTTCAGGAGTTTTTCAACCATGCTTGACTGCCCTTTGAGGATAGCAGAAACAAGCAGTTGGTCCTCGTCGCCTAGGCCGGCTGGCCTTAACTCGAACAAGGCTGCTGCGACGTCCTCTCTTCCAGCCTTGATCGCTGCATTCACTGGCGTAAGCCCGCCGCAGTTTCCCGTTACGAGCTCGCGGGAGTTTGCCGCTAGGATCATCCTGATCGAAGTCTCATCTCCCTTGCTGAGCGCGGTATTAAAAGGGCACGCGGTACCCATGCCTGCGTCCAGCATGATCTTCAGGGCATCGTAGCGCTGCGCTGCCATTGCCGCGCCAATAGCGGGGCCATAGTGAGCACGCGCGCCGGACTTGATCAAAGTCACGGCCATGTCGATCTGGTTCGCCCAACCGGCAACGGCAAGCGGTGGGTACGGGCTATTCTCATCGTTGAACTTATATGATCGATCGAGATTGATGCGCTTGGCCACGACCGCCTTAAATTTCTCTCGGTCGCCGCCATTGATGGCCCGTCCCAACCGCTCGCCGAACTTGAGTTCCTCGGCGTCAGTATAAATGTTCCACGGCACCCCGGCTTTTTCTGCAATTCTCCGAATCTCATCAAGCCTAAGCGCAAGCGCAAGCGATTCATCGCGCTCTCCCAGAATGTTCAATCCAACGACGTGTCCTTGCTCGTTGAAGACGACCGCGCCAGAGGTCCCGACTTGCGTCGCAAGCCTTTCAACCAGGATTCCACATGCTTTGGTTGTATAAGCGGTGTCGCAGACATCAACGACGACACCTAGCTGTTGGGGGATGATCGGCCGCTGTAAATAGCCCAGAAATGTCACAGCCGTACCGTTCGCTAGTTCGGCGGCGTCCGCCATTAACGTGTGCTTCGTTGTCCAGGTTTGAGGCTTAGGTACCGATAGGAAGGCGATGTCCTCGGAGCCACTGGTACCCGCCGCAGGCAAGGCGATCGGGTCTGCCCGGCCAAAGCTGAAAGGCTTCCCGTCGCTCGAATACCCCCCCAATTGGACGACTTCGGCAACCGGTGGAGTAAATACCCGGCAGTGGATTACGTGATCCGGCACCGCCAAGAAAAGCTTGTCGTCGTTTTCGCCAACGATAAACGCAAAGCCCTCCTTCGCGTTGCAACCCTTGAAGCTGGCGTTCACTCGAAGAAAACTGGCTAGCAGGGAGACTGCCGATGCCCTGAATGTGTCAGACGGGCGCTCCTGTGAGGCAGCACCACCTACCGAGGCTGACCAACTGATTGCGAGGACCAGTGCAACAATAACTGCCTCGCGCAACAATTCGCTCAACAGCACAGCCCTTCCCCAAGTCAAATTGGGACATTATTGTTTGTGCGAACTAGGCACTTAAGTCTATGAAATATAGCCGGATTTTTCTAGTTTCTTGCCCTCACTTAGCTGCCACGCGGTTGCGTGATGTTGGAGCGAAGCAAAGGTAGCATGTCTTGCCAGCATCAACCTTATTGCATTTTGGCCCGCCCGTCACGATCCGAAAGCGTGGACCTTTGCCCTCGGAGGATAGGCTAACGATTAGAGTGGTTGGTTCAACTAGTTCGCCGCTCGTTGGTCGTTTGATGGTCGGCGGATGGATCGGCCATTAACGGAACGGAGCCGGAATTTATCTTCAGGCCGTAGCTCAAACAGTGGTTGCTTGTCCGGCAAGATCGAAAAATGCTCTATTTTTCAATGGGAATTTCCTGATACTCTCTCTGCCTCGAACAAAGGTCTTCTGACGGACGTCGGGTGAGCTCGATAGTCATCAGTTCGGGTTGCACCAGCAATCCAATCCCCACGAACTCCATTCTTCTATCGACGCAGCGGCAGTACCGAATCGAAGTTGCCGCGGTTTCCTTCGATCTTCCTCTCTCGCTTGGCGATCTTCTCAACGGCGTCTGCGAGATAATCGGGGTGATGATGGCCGTAGGTGTTGAGCAGAACGTCAAGCGACATGCCTAGGTAGCCCGCTGCCTGCCACGGATCGGCGCCACGCTGCATCAACCAAGTCGCTGCTGTATGCCGAAGCGTATGGGGCGAAATACCCACGCCAAGGCCGGCCAGTCGCACGGCGGTTTTGAAGGCCGTCTTCACTGAGATGACGGGTTTTCCATTGAATTCCACGAAGTGTTTCGCGTGATGATCGATCCGGTGCCAACGCCTGAGATGCGCAAGCAGGCGCGGCGGGATCGGCACTGGCGGTTGCCGCTTGTTGGTCTTTGCGTCGCCCTGGCGGCGCCGATAGTATATACCGCGCTCCAGGTCGACAAACGCGCGGCCGACTGCCGGAATCGGCGAAGCGGCGGCGATAGCGCCGGCTCGCGACCCGCTGTAAACACCAATCAAAATGAACCGTGCCAGGTGCCGTAAGGGCCGCTTTCCGGTCGCGACTTTCTGGCCTTTCAGTGGCCCCCGCGACATCTTCTGCAGCTCGCGGTATCTCCAGCACGTCCAGATCAGCTTTGCGGCATCGGATCTCGTGAGCCACTTATCGCGGGGCTCGCCCTTTGCTGGCAACGTGATCTTGACGATCCCTCGATGATAACCTTCCGCCGCATGATGATTGATAGCTGCGCGTAGGTCTTCAAGATCGCGCCTTGAGCCGCCCTTGTTGCCGCGCTCCTTAGCGTATTGACGGCACTGCTCACCGTCGACCCCGGCTAGCATTTTTGCGCCCCACCAATCGTTCAGGCGCCCAATCCGCCTTGAACTTGCGGATGCCGGGAATCGTCTCTTCATCATCTTCAGCGACCTTGAAGCGATCGCGGAGCTTGGCGAGCTCTGCATCGAGGTAGATCGAGAGCACATCCCCGATCGGGATTGATTCAATGTCTTGGGCCTTGCGCTTGGGGGCGTATTTCGAGGCAATATAATCCTTTAACGCTTGCTCGGCGGCCGTAATTTCATCTGACGCGCAGCCTGTGCTGATATCCAGGCCGTTGTCTCGGATGATCCACGTTGCCCGGTGGGTAATCTTGCCGGCTTTGTCTCGTCGAGCGGCCTTGAGATGGAGCCTGGCACCCTTGCTTCGACGCGGCATAATTCCCTCATTCTCTCTATATAAAAGAGTGTTGTGTAGTCCTTGCCCGCAATGCGCTCGATGATGAGTCGTCCGCGGGCGCTCTCTCTGCGCAGTCCGGAAGCGGTCATCGAACCATCGGGGAATGCCACGGCCGCTGCTACAGCAAGACGGAGTGGATCGTGCAGACCAACGCCCTTCGGGCGCTTTGTTATCTCGATCATGTTAGCCGAATCGCGATCTGCGAGGGACTAACGGTGATCGAGCTTTATGCGGGCGGCATCGACGCGATTCTATTCGTCGGAGGAGTGCGCTTGCCGAGAAGCAAGGGGCAGATGTGGGGATTCGAAATGTGTGGCAACGCTGAGTAACGGCAACGTTCTGCTCAACGCTGCTGCTATTGCGAATCCTTCCGTTGGTGCTATCCGCCTCGAGATCGCCAGTGCCCATTGGCACATACAATCAACGCGCGGGCGATAGCTCAATTGCGACGAGCTGCTGTTTGAGCCGATATGGGCCGGCGCGGAGAAGGCTTGGTGGCGGCCGCGCCAACGTCGTCCTAGGTGCGGGTATCGATCACTTTCGTGATATGCCTCATTTAACTTTCAGTCCAACTGGTCTGTGGTTGCTTCGCTCGCTTGCTCGGTGAACGCACGCAATTTGGACGAAGCGTAATCATAGGCTTCGGGTTGCCGAGCTCCTTGCCAAGGGCTTTCCGGTCGCCGCCGGAGAGCGGCGTCGGGTGATGCTTCGGAGCCATCCGGGGCCGACGCAGGGGGGATCGGTCAAACCGGCCCGAAGGCCGGCCAGCAACCGTCCTCCTCGTGGCGGCCGGTTCGGTTCTGGCATGTGTTGTCCAGCAAACGGTGCCCGACCTCCTTCCAGCTCGCCTGTTGCCCGTAGAGACGGGCGGCATCCGCTTTCTGGATCTCAACAATGCGCTCGCACCTGCGGCAGGAAACCCGCAGGACATGCTGCGGCATCTCACAGAGGCGCTGGCCGGGGCTCGAACGTCCCGAAACCGCGGCCTGGTCATCGGCATCATCGAGGAGGGCATGCCAGTACTCGTCCGGCATGTCGTCCTTGGGACCGAGCGAACGCTCCCTCGCGGCTTTCTTTCCCATTGAGGCGGCTAGCTTTTCCATTTGCTTCGGGGTGGGCATTCGCCAACTCGCAGGCCGATCGTTCATCCCGGAATTAGAACATAAAGAGAACAAAAGTCGAGTCCGACGAAGGGAGGCTGGCCGAATTATTTGCCCCTGACATTGTCGGAACCAGCCGCTTTCGATCGTCTTGAGTCCGAGCCGTCCAACATGGAGTTCTGCGTACACGGCCCCCGTGCCAATTGGAAAGGCTTCCTGCGTCTGTCCCTCGTGACTTGTCCGGTGGCGCTGTACCCAGCGACTTCTGAGTCCGAGAAGATCTCCTTCAATCAGCTCAACCGCCAGACAGGCCACCGCATCAAGTACATCAAGGTGGACCAGGACACGGGCGACGAGGTGCCTAACGAGGACATCGTCAAGGGCTATGAACTGGAGAAGGGCCAGTTCATTGAAGTGACGAAGGAGGAGCTCGAAGAGATCGCGTTGGAATCGACCCGCACGATCGAAATCGATGAGTTCGTCGACAAGTCAGAAATCGACCCGTGCTACCTGATCCGACCCTACTACCTTCGTCCGGACGGCAAGGTCGGCCACGACGCCTTCGCGGTGATCCGCGAGACCATCCGTGAAATGAACAAGGTCGCCATCGGCCGCGTCGTGCTGACCAATCGCGAGCACATCATTGCACTGGAGCCGATGGACAAAGGGCTCGTGGGAACGTTGCTGCGTTACCCCTACGAGGTCCGCAGCGAGCAGGAGTACTTTGACGAAATCCAGGATGTCAAAGTTACCAAAGATATGCTCGACCTCGCCAGGCACATTGTGAACCAGAAGGCAGGCACGTTCGATCCCGAAAAGTTCGAGGATCACTACGAAAGCGCACTGGTCGAATTGATCAACCAGAAGCGGGCCGGAAAGTTGATCCGCCCTAAAGAGCGGCCAAAGGGTGAGAACGTCGTTGATCTGATGGAGGCGCTACGGCAGAGCGTCGGGAGAGAGAAGGCGACGGAGCCTGCAAATGCTCCGAAGAAGTCGGCCAAGAAGCCGCGCAAGGCCGCAAGCGGTCAGAAGGAGATGTTGATGCCTATCGCCGGCAAGAAGCAGGCAAAGGAGGCAGGTGCAAAAAAGCAGCCGGCAAGGTCGCAGCGTCGGTCTGCCTGGCTCGGCCCTAACGTTTGTTGAGTTTCCGAACGACCTCGGCGGGGTCAAAGCCAATGGCTCGCCCCAACTCGATCAGCTCAACGACGTCTATTCGACGTTGCCCAGATTCAAGGTGGGTTACCCAGGATTGGTAGACCCCTAGTTTGTTGGCGAGATCAACCTGACGGAGTCCCGCGCCCTTTCTTAGCTCGACCAACATGGCGGCAAGCTTCTTTTGAATGGGCGAGGTAACCGTCTTGGGCATCTGGCCTCCGGAAGGGGGCCAGACACATAGAACGACTTTTCAGATACCGATAAATTAGGTATTAGCGGAGGGAAGCTTACGTTGACGGAGTTAAGTTATTGGCTCTTGCTGCTCGACAAGCAGTTGAACCCTTTGCCGAACGCGTATGTCTCGGAAATGCGGGAACGGCGGATGATCTTTATCGGTTTGGATACAGAATCAGTGAGACCGGGGCCATTGTCGCGGCGATCGAAATTCCCGCTGAGCTCTTAGAAGAAGCAATTTCATCCAACATGGCGTTGTCGTGCAGGCTTACCCCGGACGGCGATCTGATTCCTGAGTTCTCGTTTGAACGCGGTAGGACTTCTTCGAATGGAGCTCTCATATTGCCGATTGATCAACTCATCCGCGCGACTTTAACCCCGCAAAATCTTCACATGGACGAAGCAACGATCGTGAGCTTGACGACCATGCTTCAAAGACTGGAAGCATCGGTCAACGTCGTAAGAGATGCTCTGGCTCGTTGTACTGATAGAGCGAAAGATCAAAGTTTCGAAAATTGAGTTTCGAAGCACGGCTGAAAAAGAACTGGCCAGGACAGCGTAGTCTCGCGGCTGCTGACGCGCTTTCGTCGGAACGATTGGCCGTACGTACTGGCGCTAGTCAAAGAACGCGCCCCGCTGGACTTGCGGCGATACGTCAACCAGTGGGTGCAAGGGTCATCTCTTGATCGACGCTACGTTCTTGAAGCCGAGCGCCGGCTCCTGTCGTTTCGTATGGCCCATGGCGGCGAACGGACATCCTCGAACAAGCGAAGCAGGTCCTTGTGACCATCGCTTCGGCTATCTGGGTCAGCGCGCGGTCTTGTCGCTCCTCTTCGATCGATAGGCCTCAGCGGCCTCTTCCTTCGACTTTAATGGCTTGGCGTCACGATCGGCGCCACGCCGGTACCACGTATTGAACGATTCTTCATAGACCCGCCCGTGCGCCTGATCGACCGCCGTCGTTTCGAGCGATGCGATCAGTCCTGCGGCCTCGAGTTCGAATCTGGTCTTGTGGTCTTGCTCGGGATTGCTCCTAAGAATGTCGACCCATGACCTGATTTGCGCATTTGCGAAGGATGCGTCCGGGTCATGCGCGAACTCGTTTCGAATCTTTCGGATCGTGTGAAGTGCTGTGCATTCGTCTTCGTTGATCAGATGCAACGCGCGGCAGAGATTGATCTTGCCCGAGAACGTGCCGAGCGGTGGCGAGCTGCCCGCGAAGAGCTCTGTTCGCGCCTTTCCTGGTGCAAGATACGCACAAAGCACAAGTTCCAGCGCGCGGTCCAGCTCAGCTCCGACCAGAACCGCCATGCCACGTTCACTCTCGACGCCGAGCGTCCGTATCAGCTCGTAGTTGCGCTTCCATTCCGGGTCACTATTGATCAGTTCTTGATAGGCATTGGACATGCTCGTCGCCAGGATTGGGTTAGAGGGAGTCCCTGCGCAGGGCGCGATGCTGCAGAATGCCTCACACGCGTCTCAAGGTTTGGGCTCCGGCCGTTTCGCACGCATGTTCTGCGTCAAATATTCGAGTGCGATATTGCCGTCCCAGCCCCGTCGACCGAGGCCTTCAGGCGTCACTTCCGGGACCGGCCACATCACACCTGTAAAGAAATTCTCGATCCCGGCCGCGCCAAGGCGATCGCGGTAGGCGAGGTGCTCGGCATCTGTCTTATCGAACCGCGCGAATGCCGAACACGCGCCCGCCAGAACGTCGCAAATTTGCAACTGCTTCTCCTGCGCGGAATCGCCAAAGCGCGTTTGCGTGACGTTCATCGGAAACCGCGCCACCGTGCCGGGGTTCTCGAACTTGGCCGGCGGCATAGTTTCCGCCGAATAGGCGTCCCATATCCATTTTTGCTTGGACATGTTGGAGGATTGGTCGTGCACGACGCTCCACGGACCACTGTGCCGTTCGGTCCACATATGACCGAGCTGCACGAGGCCGGTCAGCGCGATATCGAGCGCGCGCTCGGGCATACGGCGTACGTGATCGTAGCCGAGGAGCATGAACGACACGGACAGATACCTTAAAAGCTCTTCTCGGGTGGGATCGCCTGTTGCGTGCCGGCGCGCCTTCTCGATCAGGAGCTGGCACTCCGTATATCGTTCCAGGGTTCGCGTACGGAGCATGCGCTGGAAATGTTCAAGGACCTTTCGCCTGAAACCTTTCGACCAGTAGGATTCCAGACAGAAATACAGCATGTTCGCCATACCATGATTTGCGCCGTCCTTATACAAGTTCAAGCCTGCCTCGTAAGCAAGGGGCTCCATCCACCAATCGACGATCAACGTCATCATGGCGAATTCCTTGTGGGCGATCCACGCCCCGGCGCGCAGAGGATCCTGCGCAAGTATCCCGATGAACTCGACGATCCTGTCTTGGTGACGGCCGCCGCGCGCGAGCCGGCTATATTTGAGTTCGGTGCTGCCCAGACCGCCAAAGGTCGAAGCGATGAGTCGATCCGCCTCGTCTTCGCTGAGGTCGTTGGTCGCCTGCAAGAAGATCGGCTGGTCTGCCGCCAGGAGGTCCTCGCCGGTAAAGCCTGTCTCGTCGACGTAATAGGTTCTCATAACCGATCGCTTGCAGTGCCATCTTTCTATCACGGGCCGTGCGGAGGATTTGCCTTGACCGCAAGAGTTTGCGACGGCGCCGCCGCTTAGCTCGGCTTAGGTCCCTCTTATAGGTCGCCATCATCACCGCATCGATCCCAGCCTCCGATTTGTTGCGCTCGGCGAAGTTCTCGTGGTCGTACGTGTAGCTACGGACCGAGATGATCTCAGGGCCCCTGACGGCCCGCGATGTCCAATGCAGCACAGCCGCATCGTCGCCATACCCCGCTTCATGAACCATCGTGGAAATGCATGAAAAATCAAGCCTCACGCCCGCGACTTGTATGGCATCGATATAGAGCGCCTCCATGTTTTCCGGAAGCGCAACCTTGGGCCAGCTTGCCCTGAACCGAAGCGGCTGGATGCTGTTCACGCCCGAGCCTCAGATTATCGCCGGGATTTTAACTGTGTTTATTAGGGGCGCGTGCGAAGAGCCGGCGCGAAGACGGGGCAGTATGTCCGCCTAATGGTTTATTTCAGACGTCGGGCGCTTTGGCGTCCAGCAGCTTCAATGGCCTCGCGCGTGTACTGAGGGCCTTTCTTGCGCGTGTATTGGCGCGCAGCAGGGCAGTGACCGTCAGCTTGCCGTTGATGTCCAGGAGTTGAGCTCGTCCCGCCCGTCTTGCCCTGCCGGATCTACCGTATTGCTCAACACCTGCGGCCACCGCCACGACAGCACGTCGAGCTCCTTTGCTTCCGCCGGCGTCTGATAAAGGCAGCCCTTCACTAAAGGAGTGTCGGCCGGCCCTGCTCGCGGCGCGGGCGCGCATGCTCCGCTGGTAGGCTGCACGTTAGTGACCGCTCGAACCTGTCGCGGCCGGAAGGCCGCGCCGCGGAAATCGCAGCGCTTGAACTGGAGCAACATGCTGCGCTGCAGGCCGTGGCCGGCAAGGCTGGCGTCGCTTTCATGCAGCGATTGCGCGATCGGGCCGAAATGACATCAGACTCCAAGGCGCGGTGGTCATTCCATCCGAATCTCGCCCTAATTCGATCGTAATCAAACGATCGCCGTTGTAGGTCGGGCTGAGCTCAAGCGTGAGATAGTCGAAAAGCTGTCGATCGTGCACCGCGATAATGATCTGGCGCCCATGCTGCTTGAGGGTACGCAGCAAGGCCGCAAATTGGGCAATATGCACGTCATCCATGCTTTGAACTGGGTCATCCAGAACCAACCAAGGCAAGGCTGGAGAGACCGAGAGATGAAGTCCGAGAAAAAGCGTCAGCGCAGCCGTATTGAGGTTGCCGGCACTCAACATAGCTCGCGGATTTCCACCTTTTCCGCCCGATCGATAATGTGTCTCAAGGACAGCTTCGACGGCTCGACCAGGAATGGACGGCAACGCGAAAGCCGGAACGAACGCCTCGTCCGGCGCAAGCCGAATAAAGAGGTCGCGCCACACAGCATTGAGCTCCTTGTTAAATACGCGCCGCGCCTCGTCTGCTCGTACCGCTTGCGCTTGGGCCAAGAGCCCCTTTGCTACGGCAATTCGGCGCTCCGACTCCTGCCGTAGCGCTGTCGTGCGCCGTTCGTCCTCGAACGCTGTCGCCAGGTCGATTGTGGCGTTATCGAGCTCGCGCTGATTTACTTCCAACTTGTCAAGCAGCCGCAGAGCTCGGTCACCCTGATCGCCCGACTTCGCTTCTTGTGCTGAACGATATTGAACCTGCGTGAGTATCTCATCGACAATCTCTTCTAATGGAACATCTGCAGGAAACGGCTGAAGTGACAACCGTTGCCCATAGGAGACGAGCTCCGCCCTCAACCCCGAGATCGAGGAGATCCGGCTTCTTAAAACGGAAAGTCGCTCCGCCGCCTGCTTTGCTTCCTCCCAGAGGCGCCCGCCGTTGCTTGCAGCATCTGCAAGACTATCGAGCGCATTCATCCACTCCGTCAGATCCGCCAATTCAAGTAAGATCGCATCGCGCCTATCATTGGGCAGGCGGCGAGCGAACAGATCCGCTTCTTGCCGCTGTGTCGCTACGACAGCCGCTGCGGTCGTTGCGCGGTCCCTCACCAACGCCTCGACGCGCCCTGCCACCGCCACCAACCGAGCAACTTCCTCGGATACATGAGAAGCTAGTTGTTCTTCGGAGATTTCAGCAAAATTACGAGAGCAGACGGGACATATCTCGTTCTCAATATGAGAGGAAATCGTCGCGAGCGCTTCCGCGAGCGCACGATTTGCACCTCCAGCATCTGCAAGCTGCTCATCGATGAGCTTCAGGCGCCCTTGCCCCTGTTGCACCGACACCTGCGCGCCCGACAACGAGCGAATGATCTCATCGTCGTTAGTCAAAGCCGTTTGAGCGCGACTTAGAGCAGAGCTGACAATTGCCAACGCTTTGGCGTGCGCCGTTGCTGGGCTGACGTCCACAGACACAACATCGGTGAACTTCTTCTGTATGCTTCGCAGCAGCACCTCGAGTTGTTGACCAGCGACGCTGCGCCAACGCGCAAATGCGTCTCGCGTAGCACTGCTCACCTGCTCTGCCGCAATCCGCTCTCCCTCCTCTTCCGACGTGCTGGCCTCAAGTAGCTGAGCCTTCGCCGCCGCAAGGTCTCGTCGAATTCGCGCCAAATCGGCGAGCTTCGTCTCACGCTCCTCGATATCGCTCTTGACGACGGCTCGTAACGCTTCGATGTCAATTGGACCGTCAGCAACAAACTGAGGCCCAAGCAATTCACGGAGATCATTCTCGGTCTTGATCATCTCGTCGCGGCAAGCTTGTTCGATCTCTGTCGCCTCGTCGACGCCCCGCTCCAGCATTGGAGCATCGGCTCGAGCCGCCCAAAAATGCGGCGCGCTTTCCCTGAAACGCCGCACGTCACCAGCGGCATGCAACCCGTCAATGAGGGAATCCAACGCGTCCAATCCGAGCATTTCCTTGACAAACCGAGTGAGAGGCGATGCCGTGTCTCGGTTGTCTTGGTGTTCGTAGATCTCCAACAGGCGCCCTAGAGTGACCTGCGCGAGATAGCATCTTTCAAGGTAGAATCGCGATTGGTCTCCATCCAAAAGCGCGGATCCGACGATCGCTTGTCCGTTGATCTCCAGAGACGCCTCTGTCTTTGATCCAACGCCTTCAGCCTGGATCGATACGCGTCCCAATCCATTCTTGGCCAGCTTGTGCGGCAAGTATGCCATGTAGTCGCGATCGAGGCGTGCGAGCGATGGCACACTGCCGGTTAATGCCAGTTCGATTGACGAAAGCAGGCTCGTCTTGCCGGTACCGTTCGGCCCATGAATAAGCACTGCCGGCGCATCAAGCGAGACCCCGGCTGGCCCGCGGATGCTGCGAAAATCCTCGACCTTTAGAAATTTCAAGCGCGGCGCCACCTATGGCTCCTTTTCAGACAAGAGATCTTCGAGGAAGGGAGCGTCGATCGCGTCTGCCAAATGCGACGCCACCCTCAGCACGCCCGCAGACGCAATTTCGACGAGCTCGAGCGCAAGCGGATCGTCAAAGCCTTCTAGAAGTTTCGCGCGGATCGCGATTGCCCTATCTTCGCTCGCCTTTGGCAAGGTCAACGGCAGCAGTACAGCCAGCCAATTGAACAAGTCCTGTTCGCCGGCTGTCTCTCCCACCGCTAGCACGCGCGCATGGCGAGCCAGTGCGGACAGCGTCGACGATTCCGGCCGCGGCCCAACGACAATAAGCGTCAACGGCCGACGCGAGCCCATCATATCGAGGGCGCGGCCAGCTCCCTCGACGACCTGCTGCAATCGCGCGGGTGTTTGGGCGAGTGAATCTCCGACCACGATAAGATCCGGGATCGGCGGTTCACCCACGAAGGCCGCAGCCGCGTCTATCTCAATTCCACCAATTTTCAAGGGCGTAGGGACGCGCTTGAAGTGCGCCGCTTCAAGCACGCTTGCGACGCGCTCGACGGGAATCGTCGTAGTCATACAGCGATCTCCGCTCGAAGATTCTTCAAAATCTCGTCAAGACTGTTGGAAGCGCCAGACAATCTGGACAAGCTGATCTCCCGCCGCCTCCTTCGCAAAGTCCGACCAGGTGGTGAGGTCGGGTGTCGGGCAGCACGCGCAGGCGCCTCATGGCTATGCAAGATAATAGTATCACTATCCTCTGCCGCGTATCCACCGGCAATCAGTCGGCTCGCCGATTGATTGTTTGCTGCGAAGAAGACTTCTGCAGAGCGCACCGCGCCGGCGAGCCGCAGCGCCCCACCCCCGGGATCGCTCAGGCCGCTCACCCTGCATTCCCAGAATCCCTCCGTCGCTGCGAGTGCCACGAGGGCAATCCCCAGTGCAAGCTCTTGAATCCCCGAACTGGAAAATCCGGGCTCGTGTAGCGATTTCGGGACGCTCGACATCGAGAGCGGACTATACAGCCCAGCGGCCGCATTGATTCGCCGGCCATCCCGAAAAAAGTTCATAGCGCGTCCCGCGAGCGAGAGCGCAGTCACCATGAACTGCTCGTACTGGTCCGGCAAGGCAGTTGCCGCAACCCCATTACGCAAGGTTCTCAACGCCGATCGCAACCGAGACTTCTCCGCGGCCGTCAACCCGGATGCTGATCCTTCAAGGAATGTTTCGAGCTTCGAGCAGACGACATGTAGCCAGAGGGCTGGCAGCAATGATCGACTGTAGGCCCGGAGCAAGGCCGACTTTTCGATTTCCTCGGACTTCGCAACATAGTCTGTCTTATAGAAATTCTGCAGAAGACTGAGCTGATCAGCCCCGACGGAATTTTCTGAAAGAACAACCGCGGGAGGATGAGTTGGGAACGATGCCGGCAGACTCTGCTGCGCGACGACAAAGATGTTTTGAATATTCGTGTCCTGCGCGGACAGCCCCAGCATCAATGTTGATTTTGAAATCGCAAGATCCAGGAGTTTGCCGGCTATGACCTTGTTTTCTGCCTTGTCAGCCCAGCCGTGGATCTGCGAGGCGCGACCAACGATGCGCTCTCGGTATCGCGCCTCGTCCTCGCCTCCGAGGACGGCGCAGCCATGAAATTTGTAGAACCTGGCCCTTGCGCTACTGTCCCTGACGTCCTCGGGTAAAATCCGGACCTGAAGCAACCCCACCGGAGAGCCTGCGATTGCGACAATTGCTTTTTCGATGAGCGCGTCCCAATTGGCGCTAGCAACATCAGATGCGACGCCCTCTGCAATTAAGGCTGCCAAACCGAAATGTTCCGGGCCAGGCGTAATTGAAGGGTCGCCGTAGCGTTCAACGACCTTTACCGCGTCCCAGACAAGATAGTCTGGCAATTCTCCCTGCGGATGCTGGTCTAGCATTCGCGAATAAGCGCCGGTCAAATTCTTCTTGATCCGGCCGAAGATCTTCCAGTCTGTTGCCGACTTGGCGTAGTCAATCTCCTTCCAATCCTCGGGCGAAAGGATCAAGTTAAGAATGCGGTCTAGGCTCCGGCGAAACTTGCAGGCGGCGTTCGTAGAATCAATCCGAATGCGCAAATGCTCGAGCACTTCACCAGCGACGCCCTCAAGACCGGGAAGCTTTCCAAGCGAGACGCCCGCACCGAGCCAAATCGCGTATTGATCATGCGCGATCCCGGCCGCAAACTCAGCGAAATCACCATCCAACAGAGCAAGGGTTTCGACGATCGTTATATCCAGGGCCGTCGGCACGGTCAGATATCCATGTCTCGTGGTCGAGCAAACGCGCATTCCATCATCACCGCTAGATCTCTCCCTCCCGTGCCTGCTTCGTTCATTCGACTACCGCATCAGCTTGGCAACTTACCTCCTTGTTAGCAAACCTTTTTGTCCTTTGAAACTGATCCGGAATTGGCTCCTTGTAACGGCCGACGATTCATCGAGACCTTCGAACCAAACCAGCCAGTGCCCGAGCAGCGCGGACGATAAAAGCGGATCGATCTGAGAACATTTACTCCGCCGAACAATCGTCAATATCTTCCAAAATTGTGCTGCTATTCAGAGAAGCGTCAGACGTCGACGCATTCGTTAATGTTCGGAAGCGACGATTGCCTGGTTCGAGACTCTGAACGCGAGCTTCCATGTTGAAAAGTGATTCGGTCAGGTCGGTATCTAGATTGTCATCAGCACTGCAGAGGCAGGGCCTGAACCGCCTTCGTATTTCACGCAGTCGTAATGAAAACTTGGTCAAATTTGGTCGGGGGACGATCGTAGGTGACTCGCCCGCCGCCCGGCACTGCGTCTCTTTGGCCGTCGCAGCGGTCCTGACTGATGAGGTTCAAGCACAAATTCGATGCGGGTCTATAGGTATGTCTTTCGGTACGGGAAAATGGGCGTTGAATTTCTGAGGTTCATACGTTTCTTGATCAGCTTCTCCGTCGGAGCACCATCCAACCGATGAGTGAACGACGAATACATCCAAGATCAACCAAGTCGGTCCGGCGCCATCAGGTGGATTGCAGTGTGCGAACCCGCGTGCGAACGAAAAGTGCACGTATCTGGTGCGGTTTCTGGTGCGGTCGTCGCGCTGAGGGCAGCGGAGAGCAAGCAAATTATTGATATTCTTGGTGGGCCCGGCAGGACTCGAACCTGCAACCAGACCGTTATGAGCGCACGGGTCGAACACTAAGTAGATGATTTTTCGTCGTTCTTTGTAACGTCGATTCACGAAAATCTGCGTTTGTTCACGGTCAACCGGTCCACCGGCGGTCCACCTAGCTGGCTTTTCGAACAGAAGGTGTACCGACTTTAGCGGCGGACTCCACGCGACTCTTCTGTGTGATCGCAAAGGCTGCGCCGCGCATGTAGTCGGGATGATGGTGGCCATAGGTGTCGATCAGAACCTTCACCGACATGCCGAGGAATCCAGCCGCCTCCCAGGGGTCGGCACCGCGCTGCATAAGCCACGTCGCGGCCGTGTGGCGGAGCGTGTGCGGCGTCACGTTGCCGTCTGTCAGATCGAGGTTGGCAACGTTCACAGCGCGGGCGAAGGCGTTCTTCACCGACTTAACCGGCTGGCCGTGCCACTCGACGAAGCAGTTGGCGATGATCTTCTTCCGCTCCCAGCGCCGCATGTGTGCAAGCAGTCGCGGCGGAAGAGGGGCCGGTGGCTGCCGCTTGTTCGTGGCACGCTTACCGATCTTGAGTCGGTAGAAAATCCCCGCGTTCAGATCGACGAACGCGCGGCCATGTTCGCGGCGCGGCGAGGCTGCTGCAATGGCAGCTGCGCGGGTGCCGGTGTAGAGACCGATAAGAATGAACCGGGCAAGGTGACGAAGGGTATACTTCGTCGTCTGGACCTTTTCCCCCTTGTGTCGCCCGCGGTGAATTGTCTGCACCTCGCGGTGCCGCCAACAAGCCCAAAGCAGCCGAGCAGCTTCGCTCCGGTCGAGCCATCGGTCTCGTGGCGCACCTTTGGGGGGAAGCTTAACCTTGATGACCGCGTGATGCAGGTTCTGGTCGGCATGATGATTGATGGCGGCTCGCAGGTTTTCCAGATCACGACGTGCGCCACCCTGGTTGCCGCGCTTCTTGACGAACTTCTTCGTCAGCGACTCCTGCATCTCGCCCAGCATGTAGAGCCCGAAGAAATCATTCAGCCGGTTGATCGAAGAATCGAATCGCCGCTGCTGTACTTCCTCCTCAAATCCATCCCTGCGATCCGCGTGATAGATCGCAAGCACATCAGCGATAGGAATAAGGTCAACGTCCCGGAGCTTGCGCTCCGGGGCATGCTTTAACGCAATATAGTTCGCTAGGAACTCTTCGGCTTCTTTTGGAGGACGATGTTCAAACGATTTCGCAACGCATCCTGTGGCGATACGCTTCGACCCGTCCTTGACAACCCAATGGGCTTGACGTCCTGCTTGAGCAGGTTTCTTCCAGAGGCGGGGTCCTTTACCGGCGTTCGACATAGTTTTCTCATTTCAGCAATGTTGGTCAGTGTAGTGAACTGCTTACCGGCGATCGTCTCATAAGCGAGACGACCGCGAGCGATTTCACGACGGAGCCCCGAAACCGTGATGCTGCCGTCGGGAAAAGCCAGGCGAGCGGCTACTTCCAGTCTCAATGGTGTGTCCGCCCTAATCAGGCCGACGTCGCTGCAGGGGACGTCGACCGGACTGGGTGGTGAAACCTTCACGGCACCAGCATTCATCAAGCCGCCCTTGGGAATCCGACAGGACCATAAAAGCCTGCTCGATACTTGAGGGTCCAGCCACCCTGCCTCAGTTCGAATTCCGACGGCTGGATAACTTTCAAGTATCCTGCCTTCTGCAATTTCTTCAACGAATGCCTTACCGCGCCGATGGAAAGGTGGCTGTTCTTGCAGATTTCGGAAAGAGACATTGAAGCTACATCAACCCGTCCATCGTGCATCTTGTTCACCAAGACCAAAGCTACCCTCAGGTCATTTTCGTTCAGGCCCGGAGCCACTTTGACTTCCGCCAGCAATGCATTCAGCGCTCTATGGAAGTTGCTTTCAGTAGGATCTTCGGAGAGGCACCTTGGATCGAGAGAAAATACTGGCGGACGTGAGTACATTCAGATCTCCTGCTGCGTGGATGTTTGCTTCTATTAGCATTAAATATCCTGTAATGCAAGCGGCTGCTAATAAACTCGTCTAACGGCTCAAAGTTGACAGGTTCTGGCTCATCGTGATATTTGCATGCAAACTATTAATGCAATCGGACTGCAAAAAATGCCGCGCGGAAGGCCAAAGCCCAATATTAGCAATGAAGGTCTTGCGCGTTGGGTCAGATCGATATTGAGCAGGAAGGGGTGGACGGGCACCGAACTCGCGCGCCGCTCCGGTCTCGCTCCTTCAACTCTCTTGAGAGCGTTGAACAATGCTGACCATCCATTTGTGTTTTCAGCCGCAACGCTGAAGAAAATCGCTGACGCAGCGGGCGAACCGATTCCTGCCGATCTTGCTCAAGCATTTGGACAAAAAGCAACGGACGATCGGCCTCGTGTAATCACCGTGCGAAATGTTTCCTCTCTTCCGGAGTCGCTTCGATCAGCAGCAAACACAGGCAAGCCAGAATCCGTGATTGTCCCCGCGAACTGGCAAGAGGATGAGACGGTGTTCGCCTTTCGGAACCCGGACGGCAAGCTCGGAAATTGGTTTCCTCCTCGAATGCTAATGTTCGCGACCAAAGCTCGCGATCCGATGCGAGGCGATCTAGTGATGGTGACGGAAAAGGGCGGGTGGACAAGAGTGCGGCTCCTGCTCGGGATCAGTGAGGAGGGACTGAGTCTTTCCAGGACAATGCCTGAGAAGGAGGACGAGAAGATCGCTTTCGATGACATCGCAGACATCGCTGTTATCGTGGAAGCTCTCAGGGATTGAGGAGCCATGATGACCTTCGCAGTCTTCGGCGACTTACAGTGGTTCAGCCGATCGAAGTACGATGGCGGCAAGACCGAGAGGAAAATCTTCGATCAGAACGGCTATTGCGCAATCTACTTTGCCGGCAAGGACCGGGCGCTACGACTCGGCTGGACCGGTAGAGACCCCCGCAAGATCGGAGAGCCTGCTCGCATCATTGCTTGGTGCGCAAACGACCAATTCGCGAAGCGCGTTGTCAACGAGGTGTCACAGCTTCTGAACTCTCGCTTGGTCTCCGGCCGCTATGACGTGCCGGTAAACCTCGCGGAGCAGGCAATCTGCGTCGCGGCGAAGAATGTTGATGTTCAGATCGCGAGCCACGAAGCGATGATGCAGCATGTGAAAGGGCTGAGGCATCAGCGCTTAGAAGAGGAACTCAGCAGGGCCGAAGCAGAATTTCGCAATGCAGAGCTTGAGAGGAAGCTTCAGAGCGCTTCGCCAGCCTCACCAGAGGACGGACTATGCAAATTTTTGACGCCGCCCTGAATTTGGAGTAAGAGAAAACATATCGCAGTTTTTGATCAGAGGCCCCGCCCCAGCGGGGCTTTGTCGTGTCCACACCCACGCCTCGGCATCCCCCCGGGGCGTTTTGCTTTGGAGGAACCATGAGCAACCGACTCTTTTACGACCCCAACACCGAACGACCGTACATCGGTGTCAGACTGCCAGCCCAGCAACTGGCTGATCTGGATCGAGCACGTATCGAACTACGCTTGTCCAGATCGGAGTTCTTGCGGCGTGCCATCGCGGCGCAGCTGCAACAGCTTCACGACTTGCCGAAGTAATCACCAAGGAAAAGCCCCCGGCGCAGCAACGCCAAGGGGCTCAAAAAGCGGTTAGAAATCACGAAAACACCATGTCACAAACTTTCCAGAAAACAAGAACAGCAACGACAACACCACGCCGGCCAAGATCATCACGTCACCGAACGGCAAAGAACTGCTGATCACTCCTGGGAACAGATGGAAGTTCAGGAACGCTGTGCAGAGCGACACGAGCGGTCGATATTCGCGGCTCCAGAAGGACATCACGTTTGCCCTCATCGACCTGACGAATGAGGGCTTCGGTGAAGATCGTTCGAAATGGGGATACGCTTATCCGGGCTTTCCGCAACTGGCGGAGAGAGCCGGCTGCTGCTTGCGGTCAGCGAAAAAGAACATAGGCATGATGGAGGACAAGGGGCTCCTGATAGTAAGGCGGTCCGCTGGAAAGCGTGCGTCCGGAAAGAGAGGCAAGGGAGGCGGCGGTGGGCGAGACAATGATAACGAGTATTTCCTAAACGACTGGGAAGTATATGGCCGCGTCGGAAACGGTGAACCGGTCAAATTCACCAAAGAAGGCCTCATATCAGCCGCGTGGATGAATAGGCAGATCAGCGGCGTTGACGATAGCGAGGCCGAAAACGAGTCGGGAGTCCTCGTTAACTTCTGGGAATGGAACAAAGATGAATTCAAGCCGGCGGTTGATATGCACGGTTTCGACGAGAACGAGCTTGACGAAGAAATCGATTTCTTCATCAAGCATCATGGTGGCGAACGAAGGTTGGATTGGAGTCCCGACTGGCTGGCGTGGATCAAGACGCGGGAGGTGCATGCACGCCAGCAAGAGCGCGTTCGCCAACGAATATCCCACGTCGTTATGCGGACCCGGGCGAAGGGGGCCAGCGGGTCATCCTCAGACCATGTAGAGGATGTACCGTTCTGAAAACGGTGCACGCCGTTCCAGAAACGGTGCACGCCGTTCCATGAAACGGTGCACGCCGTTCCTGGAACGGTGCACGCCGTGCACCCGACTCTTCTTATAGACCCTCTTCTTGACCCACCTAAAAGACGCTCATACTCGCTGCGCTCGTTGTAACCGGCTCGATGTTGAAGAGGAGGACGGCAGACTACTAACAGGCCGGCCGGCTGAAACCAAAGGCCGGGATGAGCGTCACCGCCGGCCGCCGGAAATGACGACCAGACACGCAGGTCTCCAGTATCGTTTGGCTGGCGTGTATTCCCAATGGACCGTAGCGAGCCGTACAGAGGCCTACCGGACAGAGTAGCTCTGTGCGACAGCCGCCATCGCTCAGAACGCACCACGAGCCGCGCTACGGTTCTTGAGGCACGTTCGCATGGGAGGCATTGTGAACGTGGGCAAACATGCCAGAGCGGACTCGTCGGTGCACTTTCCGCCGCTCGCTACAACGGCTGAAGGACAGAGAAGCGGATGAGTTCGGCGACTCGCGCTTACGTGAGCATAAAAGACCGAGTTAATTGTCGTTTCAGACGAAATGCGCCAAAACCTTATAAAACAAGGCATTTGATGCCATTCTCAAATTCCCTGAAACTCCCTCGTATACGCTTGCACTCCATCGGCATTTGCATCTCTGCCCGCGAGTCCTTGACAAAATCGAATTTTTATGCTTGAGTATCGGTACGCTGCCAAAACGCCGTCAAGCTGATTACGCTGACGGCGTTTTTGATTCTCACCCCTCACTTCAACCTAGGTCCACCGGACCGCGTCTCTCGCGGTGCCGGCGATTACTGCTGTCTTCAGGAAAGTTCCACATGATTGATCTTGATCAGGCTCGGCTTGAGCCTACCCAAACCATTGGCGTCGTGCTGCCTCGGTCGCTCGCTCACGCAATCGAGCAACGCGCGAAGCTTGAATTGACGGCCAAGTCGGCGTGGATGCGCCGTGTCATTCTGGCTGAACTCAACAGGGATGCCGGTCTGGCATCAGCGCCGGAGTCAGCGTGATGTCCGATCTGGAAGACCTGATCGTCAAGGAAGCGAACCGGCAGGGCCGTAGAGCCAACCAGGACGCCATACGTCAGGCAGGCGTAGACCTTGCTGGTGCTTCGTTGACTAGCCAAGGGCTGATCAATCTGCCGGGTCGTGGCTGCATCAGCCCGGCCGATTTCGTTCGCGACCTGCACAGCCGGATGCCCGAAGCATTCGCCATCGTCACCGATGAGGGCACGTCAGAAGCGACGGCGGGCAACTTGACCAAACGGATGCGCCAGGAAGTCGCCGCCGGCCGTCGCCAGCGAGCGTTACCCAGTGATTGGCTGGCCGTCCGCTCGAAAGCCACAGGCATCACGGCCCAGCACATGGCCGAACGTGAAAGGAATTGGAAATGAAACGACCTGGAATCATTGCACGGCAGCACGCCGCACGGCTGAAGGGGGAACAATACGCAGTCGGAGAAGGCGTCAGGGCGGCCCGTAGCGCAGCCCTGAAGATGTTCGATCTCAAGCGCCGCAAGGCTGAGGTTGACCAGCGAGTGGAGATGGCACGGCTCCGGCTGGAGAACGTTGACGTCTTCGCGCTACGTGCCGAGCTAGAAGCGGCACTAGCCGAACAGGCCGATGTCGACTCGAAGCTGACCGAGCTGCAAGGCGACAACGTCTTGATGGCAGGCTAGGCTGAAACCAGATAGAACGGCGGGCGGCTTCACTCTCGGCATGCCGCCGTTCTTTGGGAGGCGCGAAACGTGATTTTTAGACTCGCCAGATTGCACGCTCTCGCGGCTGTGGCTCTCACGGTCGCGCCTCCCGCCCTTTCCGCCCCGTACTGCCAACCGACCAACGGCCGCGACCAGATCGCCAAAGCCGGCAACACATGTCCGGTTGAGTATCGGGCCTCAGGACAGTGCTGCATCGCGCTCCATGCCGACTCGCCCCGGGCATTTGCCAAGCTTCCCGGCCGCGCTTGTCCGACCGGAACATTCACCAGCGCCACCAGCTATTGCGTCAGCCTACGGTGAGCGACCTGTCCAAGATGTTCTTGACCGTCGTCGGATACCAGTTGCCACCGTTCGCGGTGTGAATGCCTCTTGCGTTGAGCGCGTCCGCGATCTCTCGCAAGGTCTTAGCGCCCGCCTTCCGCACCGCCTCGATGTTCGGGAGGATGTTCGAGGCGAACCGGTCCGCGTCCGCCTTCTTTGCCGCCTTGGCAGCCACGCGGGCCTCTGCCAGCTTGGGGCCGCCAAGCTTGGCTCCACCAGCCTTCTTCGCCTGCAAGGCCTCACGGGTCCGCATTGCGATCATGCTGCGCTCTTTCTCCGCGAGGGCCGCGTAGACGTGCAACATGAACGGGTCCACGTCCTTCCCCAGCTCAGCGACCACGAACGAGACCCGCTGAGCCATCAAGCCGCTCACAAAAGCAACGTCGCGCGACAGCCGGCACAGCTTCGCGACGCAGACCATCGCCTTCGCTCGATGTGCATCCCGAAGGGCAGCCGCGAGCTGAGGCCGGCGCTCCAGAGCGTCGTGACCCTTGCCGGTCTCGGTCTCCTCGCGCCAGCCGACAATCTCGAATCCTTCCGCATCGGCGAAGCGCTGGATGGCCGCGACCTGTGCGGCCTTGCCGAGACCGCTCTTGGCCTGCTTACCGGTGCTGACGCGGACGTAACCAATCATGGGCGCTTTTGCGGTGGCTTCGGTCATCCGAGTACCCAAAATATAAGTTCAGATCGAACGTATTGATCTTATACAGGCCAACCGAGAGCGGCTGCAAGCGGAATCTTCGACCGGTCGGGCTGGCATCAGCAGCCAGCCCTTCCGTGCACCTTGCTAACCGGTGACGATCGTCTCGCCCGTGCTCAACACGACAGCGTCACGGCACCAACGCTCAACTGCATTGGCTTCGCCCGCGTCCAAGATGGTGTCGCCTTCGACCAGGGCGAAGGGAGAGCCCATGCCTTGCCTCTCGGCTTGGCGCAGCTTGCTGATGCGGCGGTGCGCCTGGGCACACCCGAAGCGGCGCGGTGCGGCCGTGAACGTCACATGGTGGTTCGTGCTCATGACAATGATCCTTCGTTCGCCATGCCGGGGATGGCCATGGCGTTGTGCATGCTTGTGCGTTGAAGATCGTTGCGTTGAGCACGGTCCCGCAGATGCGGAGCGCACGGGTCGATTGATCGACTTGTCGGCATTGTACTCGCCCCGATCACGGCCGGTCAAATAGTTGGCTGGCGGGAGCATCATCACCATCGCCATCGTCGTCCTCGCACTCGCACGGGCCGCAGAGGTTTCCCAGCAGTGAAATCGATGGTGCACGTTGGAGGCGAGTTTTTTATTGAACTACCGGTGGCAGTACCGGCCAAGTCATCCAATTTTTCGACCGCCGGAAGCAAAACCCTTTTCGGCCCCCTCCGGCCCCTTCGATGTACCCCCGCCTTACGGGTGGTCATGCGCATGCGCGCCAAAATCCCATACGGCTTCGGATTCGGCGTCAGCGTTTTCATTCGTCCATCGCCGCGCGCTCTGAAAAGAGGCCTTTTCTCAAGCGCCGGCACACGATCACCGCGCTTTGGCAGCGCGCTCCACCATCAAGGAAAAGCAAATGTCTGAAAATCTCAACGTCCGCGCCACACTGGTCGCGACCAACGAAATGTCTCCGGCGATCCGGCGGGTCATCGCAGATATTGAAAAACTAAAATCTGCCGCCAAGGGTTTCAGCACATCCTTCGCCAACGTCGGCCGCGCCGGCATGGCGTCGATGGACGGTTTCGACCGAACGATCAAAGCCGCCGCAGCACAGATGCGAGGTCTCAGCAACGTCAGCAAGTCCAGCGCCCGAGACTATGCAGCCGATTGGGATCGCGCAACCAGCAAGCGCCTGAGTGATGCGCGGCGCATGTACCAGAGTCTTGAGAAGATGGAGGCCGGATATCAGAGCCAGCTTGAACGCCGTATGGCCGCAGAACGCCGTGCATCCATCGCCAGTGCGTCAGCGTCCAGAGGTGCTGGCCGAGTGCCTGCACCAAGCATCCGCAGCATGGCCATCGGTGCCGGCATTGCAGGTGCTGGCGTTGGCAGCGCCCTTAAAAAGCGGATGGAAGTTCAAGCCGCGGAAGTCCGGGCGCAGATGTTCGGCGATCTCACGGCCGCGGACGTTGCGTCCCTGCGAAAGGGCTTCGCTGACAAGGCCGGCATCAAATTCGGCGTCGGCACCACCAAGGTTATCGACGTGGCAGTCGAAGGGCTCAAGGCCGGTATTGCCAAGGACGTGGCCGGTGAGTTTGCTGACCTTGCGCTGAAGGCGCAGGCCGGTCTCGACGTTGACACGCAGGGCGTCGGAAAGTTGCTTGGCCGCCTCGCAACTCAGATGCCATGGTCGAAAGATCGCTTCAGCAAAATCTTGAACGCGGTCGCCGTTTCGAACAATGCCACCGCAGCGGACGGCGATGAGATCATCGAAGCAATGCGGCGCAGTCTATCGGCGCTCGCGACCACGAAGATGACGCCGGAGCAACTTGCAGCACTCGATGCTACCGGCATCAGCCTGGGCGTCCAACCCTTCAAGATGGGCACGTTCGTTTCGTTCCTGACTTCTCAGATTGCGGGCGCAAGTTCCGCGCGTGGTCAGCAAGCGAACGACCTTTCATCTGCTGCCAATGCACTCGGATTTGGTGGTCGGCGCGCCATGTCGGAAGCCATGCGAGCCCGGCCGATGGAAGCGATTTCCAAAATTCTCGACAACCTCGCGAAGATGCCGGAGGCGCTGAGAACCAAGGTAGCCAAGCAAATCGGCGGCCGCGAGTGGATGGACGAATTGCTGACTCTCGTTCTCGGCCGCGACAAGCTGAAGGACGTTCTGAAGGACATCGAAGGCAAGCCCGGCTTTTTGGACAAGACGGCTCTGCAAAAAATCCGATCGATGCAGGGCAGATGGGCGTCAATCGCCGCTGCGTTCGGCCTTGTCTGGGAAAAGGTCGGCGCCGGTTTCGAAAAATGGTTTGACCAGATTTCTGATGCCTTCATTGGCCTCGCCGACTCCTTCAACTTCGACTCGATCAAGCAGCACGTTGATGCGCTGGTCGATGGACTACGCGAGGGCTTCGGCTTGAAGGAATGGGGCGAGGCGATCACCTCGCTTGCCAGGAATTTCAGCGCCAGCACCATCGCGAAGTGGCGGGAGTTCGGCAAGGGCTTCGCGGAGGGTATTCGCGAATTTGCGAGCGGACTCAAGACCGCCTTCTCAGCGCTCGGATTCCTTGCTGGGAAAAATCCGGCAGATGCGAAGGAGATGGGCAACCTGGTTGCGAAGCTGACCGGCCTCACCGTCGCTCTGGCGGTCCTGTCGCCGCTTCTGTCCGTTCTGTCGGCGATCACGCTTGGCCTAACCGGGCTTGGCGCCGCGCTCGGTCTAATCGGCCGCAGCGCAGTTGCGATGCGGGTCCTCGCGTTCCTCGCAAGGTTCACCAATCCTGCGGTTGCAGCAGCAGCGATGGGAGACGGCCGCCCCGATAACCACTTTGAAGATCTGAAGGGGCTGCAGGATGCCTATAGAGAGGAGCGGGAGAAGAATAAGGCGCTTGGTCTTGATCGCGAAACGAGGCAGAAGCTCAGGCGCTTGAAAAACTACAAGCCGTCCGGTGATCCGATGTTCCAACCGACCGGATACACCGCCGGTCAAGACCTTGCCGACAACCTGAAAAAGTTCACGGGAAAGGTCGAGCGCGCGGCCTTCATCAACGGAGGTAACCACGTAACGAGAGCGCTCTACACAGGTGGAAGCTACAGCCTGATGAGCGCGGGTGCCCGTGGCCGTGGAGCGCGTAGCTTCATGGGTGGCGTCCCCGGCCTGCTCACCAACAAGCCGGGGACTGCGCTTCCCGGTTCGATCCTCGGCAGCGGCGGCATCATCAAGCGGTCCAGCATTCCGAATTTCAGCGGTACTGGTGGCAGCATGGCTGACGGCCTCAGCCGCTCGGCTTTCGAACGCAAGTTCGCCAACACTCCGCTGGCGGGCAAGTACGATCAGATCATCGCCGCAGCCAAGGCGAACAACATCTCGCCTTCGTTGCTTGCCGGAGTCATCGCGCATGAGACCGGAAACGGTGTCGTGCTGTCCGGTAATAACCCGGGTGGCATCATGGATCCGGCAACGGGCTTCGCTAAGAAGATGAAATTTGCTGGCCTCGACGACGGCATCAGCAAGACCGCGCAGACGGTGGCGAAGAACTACCGGCGGGCTGGTGGCGATCTCGATAAGATGGGCGGCTTCTATGCACCGAGGGGCGCAGCCAACGACCCGAACGGACTGAACGGCGGATGGCCGGCTGGTGTTCGGAAGAACATGGATCAGCTGTCGGGCTCGTCAACTGGATCAGCCGGGAGCGGAGACGCTCTCTCGTGGACCGACAAGTTCATGGGCATGAACGAGTACTCCGACACGAAGGTGCTGGCAGCAGCGCTCGGCGGTGACGTTCGGGGCAAGTCCAATGCCTGGTGCGCCAGGTTCGTCAACAAGGCTCTCGAGTCTGCTGGCGGGAATGGCACCGGCAGCGCGGTCGCGAACAGCTTCCAGCGTTGGGGCTCCGCGGTTGACCCGTCCAAGGTCTCCCGTAACGACGTCCTGCTCCAGACGAAGGGGCTCGGCTACAACCAGCCTGGTGGCCACGTCGGTCTGGCGACCGGCGAGACGCGGATGCAAAACGGCAAGCTTCAGCTGAAGATGCGTGCCGGCAACGACAACGACTCGGTGCGCGAGCACTGGATCGATGCGGACAAGAACCTGATGGTCCGCCGCGGCAACAACCCCCTCACGGGCAACGTGCCGGCCGGCGTCACCAGCCAGGTGCCTCCGTCGAGCATGATCCAGACTGTGCCGAACGTTCCGCCTCCGTCTCCGGGCATTGGTGGTGGCATGATGCGCGGCGGCTTCGGTCCGACGCAGATCCACATCAACGGCAACAGCCACGATCCGGAAGCGCTGGCAACGCTGGTGCAGCGTCGCGTCGACGAGTCCATGAACTGGCGCGTGCACGACACGCCCTCGGAGTACACCTGAAGGGAGGATCCTGGCTGAACTCCAGTTGGCGTAGTAGCAAACGACCTTGCTCCTCTACAAATGGAGAAGCTAACAGAACGCGGGCCGTAGCGCTTTGTGATCAGATCGAAGCCTTGCTTCGCAATTTACTTGAAGAGGAAGGGGGATCGTTGTTCGCGAGAGCACTTCGCGCCTAACGCGCGGCGCCGGAGATCCTCCCCTTCCAGGCGTGCAATCAAGGGCTACCGTGAACGTGGCGGCGAATACGCCGGACGTTCGAGAAGTCAGGAGAGTTATCTAGGACACGATATCGCTAAGAATGACGCATTGCTTCCCATCTCGGTGAAGCAAGTGCCGGCCACAGTGCCGTTTAGTTGGCCGACTTTATACAGAGAGATCCACTAAGGCGGTCTCCTCGACCCCGCGAGATAGCGCCGCGCTTCCCAGCCGTGAGCGGGAGGGCGATTTGTCCTGGCCGAGAGCAGGTCGCGCGGCGTGCGTTCGAGAAGGCGGGCGAACCTTTCGGCGTTGGCCCACTAGGACGCGAAAGTCCCTGCAGCACTTGTCTACGATCTAAGAAACCTTGGCCGCACAGATGTTTGAACTCCATCGAAATGGTCTTCAAGCTCATCAATTGGATTGAGGTCGGGCGAAGCGCCGAAGAACGACGAGCTGCACCATCAGCGGCGGGATCGCTCGCCGCGTTCCGGGCCGCCCAAGCTACCAGACGCCCGCAAGCTGCAGGAAGGAAGTCGCTTGCATGTTGGCCGACTGCGCATATTCGATCAAAGATGAAGCGTTCTTATAGGCGCTCTTTGTTCGCCGCAGCTCAATGATCGGGGGAAGAATCAGATAGTCGACCGCATCGAGATCAGACTTTTTGGCAAAGACCTTTTCTATCGTCCAAGATGCGCGGTCCGGGTCTCCGATCTTTACGTAGTCCCAGGCGATGATGCGATTTATGTATTCGGCGCTCTCCCAAGTGAGCGCGGCAAAACTGCTGATTTGCCGCTCGAAATCATCGGCCGTAAGACTTTTGTTGAAAAGCTCGTTCACCAGCATCTGTTGTACGTTGTAACGGTCCGCTGAGGACGAAAGCTGACTGACCGCGGCAACCGCACCGGCGTTGTTTCCGAGTTTGACGTACTCCACAGCGCTCGCGATTGAAAAGAGGGAACCATCGGAGTAAGCCCCGCGATAGCGGGCTCGTAAGCCGCTTTGTGCATCAAATAGCGCTTTTGCCTCCAGGGTTCGTCCAGTACGAAGATAAGCCCGGAAGAGAGCGTGCCTTCCTTCCTCTGAGTTGAGGAGCCGCCCCCATTCCTTATCCCCCAACGCCGATTTCGCCGTCTCGATCCCGCCCAAGTTAACGAGCGTCCTCCCGTACGTCGCCTTTCCAATTTCGCTATCGATTGCCTTGAAAATATTGCTCGCCAACCCAAGCAGGTGTGCCACAAGGAATTCGGCCTGAAGTTCGGGGGGCAAGGTATCGAAACTCGTCTTGCGCTTGTTGTAGTCTGCAGCGTCAAACATCGTGCGCCCCGCGTACAGATTATTGTAGGCGATTCGCTGCATGGTTCGCGCAGCACTATCGTTGTGGGTGCGGTCGTAAGCCTCGGCGATGCAAAGGGGTAGGTCAACCCCCAGCTTTTGCGCTGTCGACGCAGGTAGCGCAAACTGGCTTCCCTTCATCTGTGCTTCGAGGTCAAACACATTGTCTCTGCTGGTGAACAGTTGGAATCCGGCGGACTGGATGGCGATCGTCGTTGCGATCCACTTAATCGCTTCTACGTACCACCGCGTGGCTTCTGCGGCGCGAGTCTCCGCGCAAAGGTACTCCGCGCCCCTTGTTGCGAACTCGAGTAATTGATCGCGCGAGAATGGAAAGACATTTTTTGCGGCGAACTGACGCGCAAAGGCGAAATCTTCGTCAGCGCGACGCCTGCGAGCACTGTCATTCATTGCCGTCTTGGCGAGGTCGTAGAAGGAGTCGATAGCTTGCCCGGCATAGCGAATATCTTTGCGATCGAAATCGGGCTTTTCGCTGTAAGTTAAGCCGGTAAGTAGCAGGGCCCGCGCCTCGTCGAAGCGATGCGCATCGGTCAAGGCTTTTAGAGCGTATTGGTGTGCCGCGACCTGCCAGTACTCGCGGCCTTCTTCCCACCAATTGGCTTCTGAGGCCATATAATGTGCGGCGACCCCACCATCGCCGAGCGTGCTATAAACAAAGACCAAGTCAGACAGTGCAAAGCGCACCAGGTCGTAGAACTTTCGCGAGCGCCCCCCAGCTCCTAAAGGTGGAAGGGCACCGAGAACACGCAAACGGCGAAGTGCTAACGTGGACGGAGTGAAGGCCGCTTCGGCGGCGGCTGTGGTTTTGAACCATTGTGCAATTCGGTTTTCGGTGTCGAACAGCTTTTCTGGCGGCACAGTCGCTACAAGTTCTCCGAGCTTTGAGGCAAGCTCCTCGCGCAGCGTCGGATCCTGAAGATCCGTCGAATAGTAAGCCAGCTGCACAAGTGCCCCCGCGCGCTGCTCGAAAGGCCAATCCTTCGAGAAATCGACCATGCGCCGAGCAAGACTTGATGCTCGGTTGCGGTCGCCGCGGCGGAGCAGGACACCAATAGCCTGTGCATTGTGCCGCAAGCGAGAACCACGATCGTGTTCTTGGTCTATTCCGTTCAGGGCACTGTCCAACCATCGTCTCGCGCTATCGCTACTGCTCACCAGTGCGGCGTTCAGCAAGATATCGAGCCGCTGTGCAGGTGACGCAGTGGCAAGCAACTCGTTCAATTCTGCTTCGCCGAGGAATTGACCGATTCCGCGCGCCAGCTGATTGCGAACACCAAAGTCCATGGGCGCTGATCGAAAAGCGTCTAGCGCTGCGCCGACCCAGCAGCCTGATGCACCCGGGCGCTCGCAAGTCGACGGCTTAATACGAAAAATGGGCCTCGATGCGCAGACCGGGATTTGCCACGCAGCCTCGCCAAATTTGTTCTTCACTGCCGCCTTTACGCGATCGATCGACGTAAAGCTTATTTGCTGCTTTTGGGCGATGTCCAACGCGGGAATGTAGTTGCTTAATATTCCGATGAGACCCAGTTGACCGAGGACAGCGCCGCCTGAGTCTCCTTCGGACACTCCGTCGAGTCCGTTGGCTTCGAGTAATAGAGCTGCCTGCGCAACCTTTACAAATGCCCCTGCCGATCCGGTGCTCCAATTTTGTCCGTAATACCAGACCTTCATGCGATCTTGGTTGCTGCCTTCGGGTGCAGCACATATCGAGTCAAAGCGCAGTTGTGGGTTATCTGGGATTTCGATTAACGCGAGATCGTCTTCATTGGGGTCAGTCGCATGAACGACAGCTCCCGGCACTACAGTCGCCTTGCGATAGAGCTTTATCGAAACTTGAGATCCTCCTGCAACCACGTGTCCTGCCGTTGCGAGGATCAATTTGCCTGCAATCCTCCCGACGACGACCCCTCGTCCGCTCTGCACAGGATTGCTGACGTCGACGAGCAGTGGCAGAAGATTAGCTTCGGCTGGATCTCCTGGGCCACTGATCGGAAAGGGCGCGCCAGAGGCGCTGGCAGCTGCGAAACAGGAGCCGATGAGCGATATCGCAAGGCGTATCGAGATTGACCTCATGACTATTTCCCGAGCAAGAATCGGCTGGCACGAACCCAAAGTACTGCGCCAAGTAGGATACCGAAGAGCGCGGTGACGGTGGTAGCAACGGGAGCATTCTTTATAGCCCACTCGAACAGCGTCGGGACAACGTTGGTGTCGCCTCCGCCCGCACCGAGTGCTATGTGGGATCCGACATATTTCAGGGAAAGCGACAGGGCGCCATCACCATAGTTTATGAGAGCGCAGTGCGGCAGGGGCCGATAGGGCTCGAGGCAATCGGCGATGGCCGTATCGTTACCGATGGCTACACGATCTCGCCGACGCAGGTTAATCGATCGATCGACGCTAGGAATCTTCAGCGTACCGCCCACAATGCTGGTCTGTAGCCCCTCGTCGACAAACTTTACATCCCGGGTCGGAACGAAAGCGTCCCAGGCAGATGGGTGCGACAGATCGACTGTTGCTCCATCTTGCGTCGTACCGCCGATCATCACGGCCACTCGCGCCCCGGCGGGCAACTCTACAGGCTTTTGCTCTACATCAGAGACGACTTTCAAGGTCGCCGGCTTCGTCCCCACGGTGACAATAACGCTGGCTAGGCGCGATTTTCTTCGACTTTGCTCTCCCATCCAACCGCGAGGATATTGGAGACGGAAAGACAGACCCGAGTTTGTCTTCAACAGCAGTGTTTGGGTATGATGATAAATCAAAAGCTGCGTAATCCGTACAGGTCCAGAGATTTCGATGCTGGCCCCATCAGGATAGGTTGTGGCAGGAGCCACGGTGCTGCTCAGCAATGAGGCTTGGGTAAACTGCACACTGCGTGCGTCAAAAAGGTTCTTCGCTTCCCAGTCGCCATCGAGATGTAGCGCTGCGGATGTGGCGTTGACCTGCGCAATGACGGTCGTGGCGGGGACGCGCATCGAGAGTGAAGCCGCCACAACCACGGCAAACAGTGCAATGATGAAAGCCGTGAGGTAGATCCGGTTGCGATCGGAACGGGCAGCGTCAACCTTGGCCGCTGCGGCTTCGGCAACTGCGGCAATTGCCCTTGCTCTTTCCCACCTCAGCCCAGCGCGCACAAGATCCTTGAGGTCGCCCTCCGAAAGCGCCGCGTGCAGCGCCTCATCGGATTGCGCCAGATCTGCCTGTGCTTCAGCCAACTTCTCCAGATGTGCGGAATCGACGGGGGGCACTCTTTCCTCTAGGGCTTCGGTAGTGGTCCTGTTTCAATGACAAATGGCACGCTGCTCGTGGGTTGGCCTGCTCCGTCAAGCCCTGTCACCTGAAGACAGGCGATTGGTCGCTCTTTAATAGGCGCAAGAAACGTTACGGGCGCCCGACTTAGGGTCGCCGTTTTGGGAATCTGCGCCTGCTCTCCCGGGCTTTCTTGACACGCGCCATCCACAAATGGACTCCACTGCCAAGCCAACTTTCGAAGATCGACGCGCGGTTTGATGGTCACGCGAAGCTCCGAGACGTCGTTCGCGGGAATGACGGAAAGTGGGACGAACCTGCTGCCATCCTTACTTGTGGCTTTCGCCAACATGGCGAGATCGTGTGGCTCGAATGGAGTCTTGCCGAACACAGTTGCCGGCGTCCACGCGATCGCTGAGTCGACGCCGATCTTTCCATCCAGTCGATAGGTATCGAAATCCCTCGCGGAACGGAAGCGCACGGTCACCTCATTGGCCGCTGGGAATGCTGGCGAAACCTTGAGGGAGTCTTTGCCGCCCTTCTCGAAGTCCACTTTTCCTGCAATCACACTAATGATTTCAATCGGCTCTGCTACAGGGTTACTGACAGATTCACGATCATAGCCTTCACAGTAAGAAGCGGTGCGAACGTTGTATCTCAGCGGAATCGAAGGATCGTTTCTATTGTTAGGGCCTTGTCGCGCTGCTTCGGCTGATGCGAACCGAATCCGGTCGCAATAGCTAGGCGGAGATCCCGGCGCTGCGGCAGCGACACCTAAAAGAAACGACAAATTGAGTGGCAAGAGAAGTGCCAGGGCACCACGCATCTTGACTATGCGCCGCATGCAGTTGCCGAAGTCGCTGGAGAGAAACGCGCAATCTTGCAACTCAGACAAGCGGTCAAATCGCAGCGCCGTGGCTACTCGCCCGCTCGCGTGCGCCGACATCAAGTGCCTCCTGCGTTTTGCTGCCGAGGTTGTCGGCAGCTTAGACTGCACATTGTGCGCGTCTGCCGCCCCGAGAATCCAGTTCCAGCGGTTGGCGCGGCCTCGTTCGCTCAATCTAGCTGCCGCGATGTCCGAGCAAATCAAGATGCGCTTTGCCTTCAAAATTTCACTCTCAAGCATGGTCCTAATTTTTGCTGCAAGCAGCGTTATCCTGGTCGTTGCGGTCCATCGTAAGCGCGCAATTGACGGTTTGGGCGATATCACGCAACGCTCTATTGAGGCGCGGCGCAGTCCCAGTGCCACGGTCTGCATGGGCTTTAAACAATTGCGCGTAGAGCGGAGCGTCAGGGATTCGAACACTCGTTCGTGCCGGAAGGAGGTAGCGCGACCGATAGGGCCACTCCGGCCCCAACATCGCGATGTAAATATCCTCGGAGACGACCCGGCGAATGAATTGTTGAGCCAGATCTTTCTTCGCGCCGTTCAGCTTAGCGTCGATTGCCAACGCATCGACCCAGCCCACTCCCGTCTCGGCCTTGTTGGCGCCAAACCGAGGTAGCGCTCGCACCGCAATATCGTCCTCCGCCATGCAGCCGGAAGTCGGGAGGCAATTGTCAGCTGCGTCACGCAACCCATAATAGATCGTTTCCGAATAGCCGATGTAGGCGCGGGCCTGCCCGCGGACAAATGCGCGCGCGTAGAAGCCTGTATTGTTGTGGAGTGCCTGGCTGCGACAATACCCGACGGCGCAGGCCGAGAGGATCTTTTGCAGGTGGGCAATCGCACTCGGATCGACCGGCTGCTTGTTGAGGATTTGGCGCTGGGCAGCGTCCATTCCGATCATGGCCGATAGTGCCGTAATGTACCATTCGCCCAGCGTCGAGTGACCCTTGAAATCGATCAACAGTGTTCCATGATGCTTGCCAAGAGTATCGACCAAATCCTCCCACGTGACGACGTTCGCTGTTGCCGTGTCTGACTTGCGATAAAACAGAAAGTTGCCGCACAGCCAATGCGGGACGCCGTAGATATTTGAATTGCGTGTGACTGCCTTGACTGTTTCTGGAGCTAAATCATCGAACGGCAGCTCGATTGGCGCGATTTTTCCCAGATTCACGAAATCGGATAACAAAATGGTATCGATTTCATATACATCGGCATCGACAAACTGAATGCCCTTCTTCTTTTCATCATCGTCATCGTAATAGTTGTCGGTCGCGTTGGGGGTCGAAATTAGGACGACGTTCACTCCAGGGTTTTCGCACTCAAAGATGGCTTCGATCTTTTCGAACAACGCGAGGCGATCTGGAACGAATGGATATAAGGCGACCCGTAGAACTGTCGGTTGAACGGGTGGTAGCGCCGACGCCTTGGCTGCGCAGTCCTGCTCCATTTCGGTTGCGCGGACTCCAGTCGATTGACCGATACTCCCGAGCAACAACAATATAAAGACGAAAGCTTGCCGGAGAGGACTACGCATTGCCATGCCCCGAATGCCCGATAGCTATGGAGTGCAACCTCAGATTAGCATAAATCAGTCCCGTTCCAAGGCCTAATCCTCGCTCCGTTCAAGCAAGCTGGCGGTTACTGCCAGTATTCCACTCAGTGGGGCAACCTTTCGCTCCGATGTCATTTTTGCAGAGGCCGAACATGTCACGTTCATCAGTTGCTTTCTTCCTCCTCATCAGCTCAATGTCGACATCAATTGCTCAAGAGCAGGGAATGCCGCCAATGCTTTCGATTGGCATCGAGCTTTGCTTCCGCAACGGACATTCGAACGAACAGTATCGCCAGAAGCTGCCCCAACTGGGAGCGACAGCCGTACCCAAGGACAAGCGAAAGCTGTCGATCCCTCCTAATAGTAAAGAAGAATGGAGCCTTGCCGTCAACGGCACCACCTATTTAACATCGTTCCATTGGGCGAACACGTTCTGTGGAATCTTCGGACCGGGCGGCAAGGAGGAGGTCGTGGCCGCGGTGATAGGCCCTTCGCTGAAGTTCAAGTATTACGGTCTCGGTGCCTCAGCCGATGAGATTTACAGGGGACAGTTTGACGGTGAGCCAGCGACAATCATGGTCTCGTCAGTCTCCCGCGGCGAAGTGTTTCTCGTCTTTGCGCTCGACAAGATGTGGGACGTGTTTCCCGGGGGTCCGCAGAACAGATAACGTTTGATGAGGCGAGTAACTTCCTGCGCTGTATCTTTCAGGCTGGCAGCTCGTTGTTCTGTGGCGTGATTTTGTATCCGTCACCGCTTCGCTCGACCGCGTAGTAGGTGCCGCGGAGCCGAAATGTAACAGGCAAGGGCACGTCGGCATGCGGGTTTGGTGCGAGCTGGTAGTCGCCGTCCAGTTCGCCGCGGTGATTGGCGACCTCCGTACGCGAGCAAAGCAACGCGCTGAGCCCATTGTGCAACCCGTCTTGAAACACACCAGTCGAAACTGTGGCGCCAGTTGCGACCGATCGACCTGCGTCCTGCACGTTGGATGTCTTCTTGATGCTCCCGCGAAAATGATAGCCAGAGCCGACAACCTGCGCAGTCGTGTGGTCTAACGTGAGATATCGGGGACCCAGCGTATAGGCCGCCTGGAGAATGCGAGGCGGGCTCGTATCGGCAATCTCGAACGGAATTCGTCGAGGATTTAGTGCGATGACGAACGCATCGGTCTTCGAAACATGCCCCTTCTCGACCCAGTTTGCGAATTGACGTTCATACTTCTCCGAGATGCTGTTGAGATATCGCAACACCATTTTCTCGGTTGGAACGTCGGCGACTTCACCTTCTTTTGGTGCCGCGACATAATCGGGCTTGCCGGGATCGCCGGCGCTAGGCGACACGGCTTCGAACCAGATACGTTGCCCCCGATACATAATGCCGACATCCGGTCCTGGTTTTGGGCACGTGACCTCGTAACCATTCAGTATCAAAGACGTCGTGAGGTGCATTTCCCAATAGCGTGCGTCGAAGTTTCTAGGCAGCTCCTTGAGGAATTCCTTGTCGGCGTACGGTTCGAAGAACCTCCAATAGTATTCGCAGCGGAGACGGGCCGAATATAGCGGACCGTCCTTGGCATCCCTTATATTGCAGTATCCCGCGCTTGCAGCCTCATCATTGGTGAAGGGGGGCTTGGACATATGCATCCTTTCGCCATCGAGCTTGCTCATTCGTCGGGGAGCGATAATTGCCGCCATGAGGGCAATTCTCTACCATGAGGCGGTACGACCTCAAGGAGGTGGCCTGGGTTGGCGTCGTCCTGCCGGTTCACCATCGGCGTTCGTTTCCCTCCTTTCATTGTCAGAGCGAGATATTTCGAAGACTTGAAGGCCGATCTTTTAGCGCCTCACGATGACGCGCGATTCGTCTCTGAGGTTGCAGGCGATGAGGAGTCCGACCGGACGGCGGTGCGACGCACCCAATGTAGCGGGCGCTGACTCGATCCACTTATCTCGCGTGCGCCATCAGCCGCTGTTGCTATCACTGGCCCTGCTCAGGCCCTTGAAACTAAGGTCGGACCCAGTCCCGCGTCAGTTCATGCTCGAGTCTGCCGCTGCCGCGGTTCCAGCTGCTTTGTAGGGCTTTCGCCTCAATGGGGGTTCAATCGCCCAGCTGCGAACGACGACCGTCTGCTTCGGCCTGTGCCGGCCGATCTATCAACCGCTCGGCCGAACACCATTCCAATTTCGCTTGGCGCGTTCAACTCGGTTGAGTAAAGTTAAAGACCGCCCGCCGGGGTAGTCATGCGGGCGAGCGGACAATGGTTCGCAGTCTATGGCCTTGACGGGCCCGCCGGCCTTGTTTCTTGTCCGCTGAACCTTCAACGAATCAGGGCATGGGACGCCATGAACGCGGGGCGTCCATCGCGACGGGGTGAATATGGGGCGGAGCGCATCGGGCAGGCGGTCGGGGGCCGCAAATGGTCATAAGTCGAGCGAGGTAACTGCGGTCGATTTGTTTTGCGGCGTTGGCGGATTGACGCGGGGATTGGAAAAGTCAGGGATTGCTGTTCGTCTCGGCGTCGACATCGACCCAAACTGTGAATATCCGTATACGGCGAACAACGGCGCCAAGTTTCTTCTGAAATCCGTTACCGAATTGACGGCCAAAGACCTCGATCAGGGCAAGATTCAAACGGGCTACAAGCTGCTGGCCGGCTGCGCACCTTGCCAACCCTTCTCCACCTATCGTCAGAAGACGGGCGCCGCGGACGACCGCTGGAAGCTGCTCGACCATTTCGGCAGGTTGGCGCGGGAAACAAAGCCAGATCTCATCACGATGGAGAATGTACCGAATCTCGAAAAACAATCGATCTTCCGTGATTTCGTCGCTGCGCTTAAGAAAATGGAATATCACGTCTCCTACGAAGTCGTTGATTGTTCGGAGTTCGGGGTGCCGCAACAACGGCGCCGCCTCGTCCTGCTGGCCTCGAAACTTGGCCCCATTGAGCTTGTGCGACCGAAATCCAAGAAGGCCAGGACGGTGCGCCAGGCGATCGGCCGGCTGCCCCGGATCGAAGCCGGTGGCGTCCACCTGAAAGATCCCTTGCACCAATCCTGCGAGCTGTCGGAACTCAATCTTAAGCGTATTCGCGCGTCAAAGCCCGGCGGTACCTGGCGCGACTGGGACCGGGAACTCGTCGCCGCTTGTCACCGACGCAAGACGGGAAAAACGTACCCAGGAGTTTATGGCCGGATGGTCTGGGACGAACCCGCACCGACAATGACAACGCAGTATTACGCCTTCGGCAGCGGGCGGTTCGGTCACCCGAGCCAAGCTCGCGGTATTTCGCTCAGGGAAGGCGCGCTTCTTCAGAGTTTTCCGCGCGACTACAAATTCGTGAAAAAAGGGCAACCGATCTTCCGCAAGACCGTTGGCCGCCTGATCGGCAACGCCGTGCCCGTGAAGCTCGGCGAGGCAATCGGAAGGTCCATTATCGCGCACGTCCGATCTCGGCGAGATCCGAAGAAAGCGGCGTGATGGCGACGTCCGTCGAAACGATCGAACCAGCGCACGTCCGGAGCGCGCCAGAAGCGGGTCAGCTCGTCGAGGTCAGACGGCGTCAGTGGATCGTCGCCGACATCGACGCTTCGAAACCGTCGACAGGCATTGCCGCTCCTCAGCATTGGGTGACGCTGGCATCGATCGACGAGGACAGTCTCGGCGAGACGCTCGAAGTCGTCTGGGAGCTGGAACCGGGCGCGCACATCATCGAAAAGGCTGGTCTGCCCGCCATCGTGGGGCGCGACGATACGGAAACGCTCGACGCGTTTTTGGATGCCGTTCTCTGGGGCGCCGCGACCAACGCAGACCGCGGTTTCCTGCAAGCGCCGTTCCGCAGCGGCGTCAGCATCGAGGATTTCCAGCTCGATCCTTTGGTCCGCGCCATCGATATGGCGCGCGTCAATCTTCTGATCGCGGACGACGTCGGTCTCGGTAAGACCATCGAAGCGGGTCTCGTCGTTCAAGAGTTGCTTTTGAGGCACCGCGCGCGGACCGTGCTGGTGGTCTGTCCAGCGTCGCTTCAGGAGAAGTGGCGTGTCGAGATGATCGAAAAATTCGGTCTCGAATTCAGGATCGTCGATACGGAATACGTCAAAGAATTGCGCCGCGCGCGTGGAATTCACGCCAATCCGTGGACGTCGTTTCCACGATTGATCGCTTCCGTCGATTGGCTGAAAAGCGGCGATCCCCTGCGGACGATGCGGGACATTCTCCCGGTTCGCGCGGGATACCCGAGAAAGTTCGACGTCTTGATCGTCGACGAAGCGCACAACGTCGCGCCAGCGGGGTCGGCCCACTACGCTCTGGAAAGCCAGCGAACGCTTCTGATCCGGAAGATCGCACCGCATTTCCAGCATCGGCTGTTTCTCACCGCGACGCCCCACAACGGCTACACGCAATCGTTCACTTCCCTGCTCGAACTTTTGGATGACCAGCGCTTTTCGCGGAACATTCTCCCGGACGATAAGCAACTCACTCAAGTCATGGTCCGCCGGCTGAAGGCCGACTTGGTGGATAAGGACGGGAAGGCTCTTTACCCCAAGCGAAAGCTCCAAGCCTTGTCCGTTCCTTTCACGGCAGATGAACGTGAGATACACCGTCTCTTAGATCGATATGCCAAAAGCCGCGAGAAGGATGGCCGCCAGGCCGGAAACGCCGGAACCGATTTCGTCAACGGCCTCCTCAAGAAACGCTTGTTTTCGTCGCCGGCTGCGTTTTCGTCGACGCTTGAAACGCATTTCGCGACGCTCGAAGGAAAGCGAACGGAAGTCGCGCCGGATGCAATGGCGGATCGCATCCTTCGAAAAGCGGTATTGAAGGCCGAAGAAGACTATGCCGACGATGCCGAAGTCGAAGCGGCCCACACCGAGGCTATAGATGAATTATCGCGTTATGCCCCGCCGCTATCCGACGAGCAGCGCAAGATGCTCGAACGACTGCGTGTCTGGGCGCAGGATGCTTCGCACAAGCCGGATTCCAAAGCGACTGCCATCGTCGCATGGATAGAAGCGAACCTGAAGACCGACGGTCAGTGGAACGACCGCCGCGTGATCTTGTTCACGGAATACAGGACGACGCATCGTTGGCTGCAAGAAATACTTGCGGCACGGGGCTATGGCGGCGACCGATTGGGCATCATCCACGGTGGCATGGACCACGACGAGCGAGAAAAGGTCAAAGCCGCTTTCCAAACCAATCCCGCGGATTCGGCGATCCGAATCCTTCTCGCGACCGATGCCGCGTCGGAAGGCATCGACTTGCAGAATTATTGCGACAGCCTAATTCATGTGGAGATTCCCTACAATCCTAACGTCATGGAGCAGCGGAACGGCCGTATCGACCGCCATGGTCAAAAATCGCCCGAAGTGCTGATTTGGCATCCGGTCGATGGCGGAGCGGCCGTCGGAGACACCCTCGGCGGGCATAGTGACGACATCATCCGCGCTTTGACGAAATTGGAAGCGATGCGGCAGGACATGGGAAGCGTAAACCCCGTAATCGCTCCACAAATGGCGGGCCTGATCGAAGGGTCGCGGCGCGAACTCGATACCCGTGAAGCCGAAGCGCGCGCGGCCAGGACGCGACGCTTCGTCCGCACGGAGACGCAGCTCAAAGATCGCATTGCGCGTCTACACGAACGTTTGCAGGAGACGGAAAAGGAATTCCATCTCTCGGCGAGCCGCATCTACGCGGCGGTCAAGACAGCCCTTGCGCTCGAGAACAAACCTCCGCTCGAAATCGTCGAGCTGAAAGGCGCCCCGCACGGTACCGTGTTCATAATGCCCGCATTCAGCGGGACTTGGGCACGGTGCCTCGAAGGATTGGCCCATCCCCACACAGGCAGAATACGCCCGGTGACGTTCGATCACGATGTCGCGAAGGGCCGCGACGACGTTGTCTTGCTGCATCTCAACCACGTCCTGGTGCAGATGAGTCTGCGCTTGCTGAGAGCCGAGGTTTGGGCGCAGAGCGACGTAAAGAAACTTCATCGCGTCGACATTCGATACTTGCCCGCCGACAAGATCGACGATCTCGCGGTCGTGGTCGTTTCTCGTTTAGTCGTGACAGGCGGAAATCACCATCGGTTGCACGAGGAGCTGACCCTGTCGGGTGGCTATCTGCGAGACGCTTCGTTCGCCCGCGAAACCCGTGTGACCCGCGTTGCCGACTGGTTGGATGAGGCCGTCTCGGATGCCGCCAGCCAACGCTTGTTCGATGGCTTGAAGCGGCGCTTCGAGAAACATCGCGAGGCCGTTTTGCAGGCGGTCGAAGCGCGATCGCGCGATCGTCTCAGAAATCTCGAAAATACCCTGGAGCTCAGGAAACAACAGGAGATATCGAATATCGGAGCAGTTCTCGACGAGTTGGCCAAAGCGATCGAAGCCGAATTGAAGAAGGAGGAAGAGCCGGAACAGCTCGCTTTGTTTTCGGAAGACGAGCGTTTGCAGGTTCGTCGCGATGCCGAAGCGTTGCGCGCGCGTTTGGCTCGCATCCCGTCGGAGCGCGCGGAGGAAATCAAGGCCATCGAGGCGCGGTTCGACGCGTACGACGTCCGTACTTTCCCGGTCGCGGTGATCTTCCTCGTTCCGGAAGCGCATACGTGGAGGACGGACGCGTGAGCGACCTTGGACACCACGGCGAATGGCTGTCCTTGTTGGACGTCTCGGGCCCGTTTCTAGCGGAGCCGGTCCTGGAGCTAGCGCTTCCGCAAGGCCTACAGGGCCTCGATCCCACGCTCAAAAAAGAAGTCCGGCAAGCTTACGACGAATGGCGCGAGGCCCTCGATTTCGAGGACGCGGACTTCTCGAAGCTTCACGGCGCGTGGATTTCCTTCGTCTTGGAGCGCGTGCTGGGATTCGGAGCGGAATTTCTCGTATCGGGTGAAAAGCTCGGCGAGGCGTACCGATACCTCGTTCCGGAGAACGGGATTGCTCTCACCCCCGACCTCTCGGTCACTGACGGCAGGGGCAAATCTCTCCTATTGGTAAGGAAGTACGATGCGCAAACATCGCTGAACGAGGTCGCTTCGTCCGACGGCTGGGCCGCCGGTCCCGCCGAACGCATGATCGAGCTGTGCCGCGGCACCGGCATACGGCTTGGCCTCGTCACGAATGGCGAACAGTGGAGCTTGATCGACGCTCCCGTCGGCGCCGTTACCTCAATCGCGAGCTGGTACGCGCGGCTATGGTCGCAGGAGCCCCTGACCTTGCAGGCGTTCGCTGAGTTACTCGGCATAAGGCGGTTTTTCAGCGGAGCGGACGCCGAACTCACGACCTTGCTCGACAAATCTTTGACCCTCCAAGACGAAGTTACGGACGCGCTGGGCGAGCAGGTCCGTCGCGCGGTCGAGGTTCTCGTGCAATCTCTCGACCGCGCCGATCAAGATCGCAACCGGGAGCTTTTGAAGGACGTTTCCCCGGAAGAGCTGTACGAGGCTGGTCTGACGATCATGATGCGGATCGTGTTCCTTCTTTCGGCCGAGGAACGCGGTCTTCTCTTGCTCGGTGACCGTCAATACGAGGACAATTACGCCGTCTCCACGCTTCGTGCACAACTGAGGTTGGAGCCGGACGAGGTTCAGGAGCGCCGCTGGGATGCATGGTCGCGCTTGTTGTCGTTGTTTCGAGCGGTGTTCGCAGGTGTCGATCATGGATCGATGCGAATGCCAGCACTCGGCGGATCTTTGTTCGATCCCGATCGGTTTCCGTTCTTGGAAGGACGCTCCAAAGGATCGAATTGGAAGACCGATGCGGCGGTACCGCTGCCCATAGACAACCGCACGGTTTTGCTTTTGCTCGATGCCGTTCAGCTCTTTCAGGGGCGGACGCTGTCCTATCTGGCGCTCAATGTCGAACAGATCGGCTACGTGTATGAAGGCTTGCTGGAGCGCACGGTCGTTCGCGCGAAGGAAACCACCCTCGACCTGAGCGCGACCAAGAATGCGAAGGCGCCCTGGGTTGCTCTCTCCGAATTGGACGACGCTGCGGCGAAGAAACCCGGTGCGGTCGAGACGTTGTTGAAAGAAAGAACGGGCAGCTCGGCCAGTCGTATTCGCAACGACCTCGCGAGAAAGGCTAACGAAACCGAGGCCGGAAAACTGTTGGCTGCCTGCGACGGTGACGTCAGCTTACGCGATCGAATAAAGCCTTACTTCCATCTACTGCGCACGGACAGTTGGGGTTACCCGCTCGTCTATCCGAGCGGTACCTTCATGGTGGCCAGCGGCTCGGATCGCAGGGAAACGGGAACGCACTATACCCCGAAATCCTTCACCGAGGCGATCGTGCGGTCGACGCTGGAGCCGCTTGTTTATGTCGGGCCCTCCGATGGTGTACCTCGGAACGAATGGCGGCTAAAGCCTCCTGACGAGTTGCTGGATCTGAAGGTATGTGACCCTGCGATGGGTTCCGGAGCCTTTCTCGTTCAAGTATGTCGCTATCTCGCCGACCGCGTCGTCGAAGCGTGGGCCGAAGTCGAAAAAGTCGGGAATGCGATTACAGCTGACGGTGAGGTGAAAGACGACATAGAGGCTCTTGAGCCTCTCTCGAAAGGCGTCGATGAACGGTCGTTAGTTGCCAAAAGACTCATCGCAGAACGATGCCTATACGGTGTCGACATGAACCCTCTTGCCGTCGAACTCGCCAAATTGTCGATTTGGCTTGTCACTTTGGCAAAGGGCCGACCTTTCGGTTTTCTCGATCATAATCTTCGGGTCGGCGATAGCTTATTCGGTGTCTTCGGAAGGGAGCAGCTGGAATACCTTGCGTTGGACACAACTACGACGACTACTAAGCAGCTATTCGCACACCGACTGGACGCAGCGATTGACGCCGCCATTCAGATCAGACTTCACCTGAGAAGCCAGCCGATACGAGACATCACAGACATATTGGTAATGGAGGGACTGAATAAGGAGTCGCAAGAGCTACTACGCTCGTCAAGCGTTATCGCGGACGCCTTGCTATGTGAATACCTTGAAACACGTGGTCGCCCTAACCTGGCATCCCTGGCGATAGCGGCGGACGCCTACCTGACGCACCAGGACTCCGACCTTTCGGACGGACTTCTTAAGAGGATTCGGAAGTCATTCGCCAAGATGATCCCGAACCAGTCTCGAAAATTTCGACCATTTCACTGGCTCTTAGAATTTCCTGAGGTGTTCGCTCGCGACAACCCTGGCTTCGATGCAATGGTCGGAAACCCGCCGTTTATGGGCAACAAGTTCTGGAAGGAGAAGCTAGGAGAGGGATTCCAGACCCACGCTGAACTAGTCCTTGGGACCCGACCCGGGAAAGTTGACTTGTGTGTGCTCTTCCACCGCCGAGCTGTCGATTGCGTGCGGGAACGAGGAACATATGGCCTGATCGCCACCGACAATATCGCAGAAGGCTCTGCGCTGACTGTGGGATTGAGTGCAATCGTCAAAGCGGGAGACATCTTCTTCTCACGAAAGGGAATGGCGTGGCCAGGAACAGCCGCGGTATCTGTCTCCATAATCTGCTTTTTTAAGGGGGCGTTTCGTTCACAGAAGTTAGCCAATGGCATCTCTTGCGATTTGATCGGACCACGCCTTCATCCTGTAGAGGAGAACAATAAGGAGCCGCGAGCGCTTGATGAGGCACTGTTTAGTTTTGCAGGCATTGACAACAGCAAGGGCCTGGCATTCCTCATAGACAAAGCCAGCGACTGGTTTGTCGAACTCGACGACGAGAATGGCTCGCGGCTGGTTCCGTATATTTCTGGCGAAGACATTACGACAATGGCGTTGCAATCGACGCAGCGCTGGGCCTTAGATCTAGAAGATAGATCATTGGAAGAAATCGAAGCCGAGTTTCCCAAGGCCTTCTCGTTTTTGATGCAAGTCGTCAAGCCGACGCGAACGGCCACTCTTCTGAAGAGCTACAAGGGTTTACTGGATCGGTGGTGGCAGTTTTGGAACACACGGGCCGACCTTATGCGACGTATAAGAAAGACAGAGCGTTGTGTCGTGTTTTCAAAGAACACGACATTTCCTTTTTGCATGCTTGCGCCAACCAGGTGGATTTACACCAACAAGGTAGTATTGATCGGTCTTGAGCGCGGCGATGAGCTTGCCATTTGTCTCAGTTCCTTCTTCCGCTCTTGGCTGGAGGCTTATTCCGGTGGACGCCTCAGAGGCTGGCTGACCATCTCGATCAATGAATCAATAGCGAAGTTTCCGCTACCGATTCACCGAGTGTCTAAGACCGCAGTCGATGCCGCCGAGAAATTCAATGAATTGCTCGTTGATTGGGCGAAGCGAAATGGGGTCGGGCTCACCGCTGCCATAGGTGCCTTGCATTCGGAGGATTGCGTCGACGAGCAAATAGGGCGCCTACGAGAGCTTCTTTCGACCATCGACAATGCCGTCGCCGAAGCCTTCGAGTGGACAGATATAGATCTGACAAAAACCTTTTTTCCTTCGGACGACCCTACCACTAGCGTCCCGACGAAATACGACATCTCGCGAGATGCGAAAGCAGTCTGCCTGGATAGACTTTTGGCACTCAATCTTTCGCAAGAACGGGCGGCCTGATGTCTCGTCTCATCGAACATCAGCGGCTCGGCTCTTCCGACCTGATCGTCGACGCAATCTACGAGGGCGCTGGCTCTGGCGGGCGCGGAGGTCTCTCGGATGAGTCGCTCGGCAAATTGCTGCCGGGCGTCGGCAACCAAGGCGGGTTTCGACCCTCTGGAACAGGACAGGACAAGAAGTTCGTCGTCCTTTACACAAGCGGCGAAGACAAAGACTGGCCCGATACGCTTGACCTGAATACGGGCCAGTTCGTCTATTACGGCGACAACAAGTCGCCCGGCCACGAACTGCACAACACCAAGCGCGGCGGAAACGCCATTCTTCGTCGTGTCTTCGAACTCCTACATTCGTCCGAGCGGACGCTCATTCCGCCTTTCTTCCTCTTCAGAAAGTATCCGACCCCAGTGAGCGCTCGATCGGTGCAGTTCAAGGGCCTGGCGGTGCCCGGATTTCCTGGGCTGCCTTCCACCGCCGATTTGGTCGCCGTTTGGAGAACGACCGATGGCCAGCGGTTTCAGAACTATCGCTCGGTGTTCACGGTTCTCGATGTCCCGATGGTCCCGCGTGCATGGCTGAACGAACTTAACGAGGGGCGGCCCCAGGAATCCGCGCCACCGGGTTGGACAGAATGGGTGAAGACCGGGCGCTATCGTCCGCTCGCATCGGAAAGCACGACCGTTATTCGGAGTGCCGACGCGCAGATGCCCGATAATCCAGTCAAAAAGGCGATACTTCAGGCCATATACGATCACTTCAAGGAAGCGCCGATTGGTTTCGAAGGTTTCGCGGCGCGGATATTCCAGATGCACGATCCGCGCGTGATCGTCGATGCCATCACACGCGGCGTCGTGGACGGCGGCCGGGACGCGTATGGTCGATACCTGCTGGGACTGCCGAACGACCCGGTCTATGCCGAATTTTCCTTGGAAGCGAAGTGCTACCGACCGGGAATTGACGGCGTGAAACCTGTGACCGTCGGAGTCGAGGACGTTTCCAGGCTCATATCGCGAATTCGTCATCGCCAATTCGGGATATTGGTGACAACCTCCCTCGTCGCCCGGCAAGCTTATGAAGAAGTTCGGGAAGACCGGCACCCGATCCTTTTTTCTGCGGCGGGGATATCGCGAACATCCTCGTCGACAATGGTTTCAACACACCGGCGCTCGTCGCCGACTTTTTATCGAAGGAATATCCTTTGCGGGCGAGTGAAACATGACGGACGCCACGATCGCTCCCAACACCTCGAACGCTTGGACCGCCCGCGAGCCCGCCGTGACGGGCAGCCGTTCTCTGATCGACAAATACGGTGCGGTTTTTGCGGCACCTCCCGCGTCGCTCGCCGATGTCGACGAAGACGATTGGTTCGTCTTGCTCGATGGCGAGGGGCGGATCACGCGGGCGGGACGCGTGTTGAGGGTCCGCTCCGAACTCGATCGGACGATCGTCTATTTCGACCGTATGGTCACGGCGCGCGACGGGTTCACCGGCTCGGCAGGGCTCGCAGTGCCAAGGGGGGCTCTTCCGGTCCGCACGCCCTGGAATGACTTCACCGAAGTCATGACAAAGGCCTTTGGCACGGCGCCCGACGACGTTCCGCCGATCGAGGACGCACCATATATCCGCGAGTTGCTGCAACTCGCCGTCATCGACGATTTGCTCGGCCCCGCAGGCGGCCCGCACGAGCGCATTCTCGATATGGGTGTGCGCGATCGCTATCTGGTGGGCAAGCTCGCGCCTCGCGAAGAAGAGCGCGGCGGGATCGAAGGCCTCGCCGGACCCTTGGCCGCGGAAGACGACGAGGAGCCGGACGATTTGGAGACGGATCGGCGCCGCCACGATCCCGGCGGCGAATTCGAAAGCGCCTCCGGGCGGGTCGATCCCGAAGACGACGCCGCGGACGAAATCGAGGCTGCGAGCAATCAATCGCTCGTCCCATCAAGCGTCGGCTTCACGTTCTGCATTGATGGCCAAGTCGACAAGATCGAAGTCGAAACACGCTGGGGCCGATACGAACGTGTCTACGAGCACGAACTCCGAAAGAAGGTGAATCGGAAGCTGAAGGACGCCGAAGGCCGCGTCACGGGTACCGAACAAGCCGAAGTGCCGTTGAAAGTATGGGAACGTATACCGTGCGGCGGCGTGAAAGCCATCGATATCCGCGAAGGCGCGATCACCCATAGACCGGCGGACGATCGCAACGAAGAGGTGCGGCTGCAAGGCACCATCCGCAAGAAGAGCGCAGCGGGTCACCGCCTGATTACGCTCTTCCTCGTCAACGCCCAGCAAGAGCCGGAAGAGAACAAGGATTCCGGTTGGGTATTCCAGCCGGAAATCATCGTGCGTGCCGCGGGCGGCACCGGCCAAGCCATCTTCTTGCGGCGCGCCTCTTTCGAGATCGACAATGACGATCCCGAGAGAGAGTCGTTGGAGATGATATACCGCCGGCAGATCGAGTTTGCCGTAGGGCACGGCGTTGCGGTCCATGCCACCACGGCCGCCGGTGATCCGGAGCACGCGACCGAAATACGCACCACCGTTCTTCCGAGCTACGAGGTACCCGTCACCGAAACTCCGGGGCTTCGGCCGGAAGACCGCGCTGCCATGAAAAGCATGGTCGAACTCGGCCATCTCGACATGGAAGAACTCGCCAAGATGGGCCGAACGGATCTCGTCGGCGCGCTCGACAATCTCGCCAAGGATTACCGCGCCTGGATCGATCAGCAAAAAGCGCGGATCGGCGGTGAAGTCACGGGGTTCGGCGGCGCCGCCAACGCGGCCCTTCAACGCTGCGACGATATCGAAGAACGCTTGCGGGAAGGCATCGCGGTGCTGACCGATGGGCGAAACGAGAAGGCGCTCGACGCCTTCCGTTTCATGAATCGCGCTATGGCCGGCCAGCGCGTCCGGGGAATCTACGCGCTCTCGCGCCGCCGCGGCGAGAATAAGCCGCTCTCCGATTTCGACCTGCGCAAAAACCGATCCTGGCGCCCGTTCCAGCTCGCTTTCATCTTGCTCGCTTTGCCCGCTCTGACCGATCCTCTGCACAAGGACCGCACGATTCCCGTCGATTCCTACGCCGATCTCCTGTGGTTTCCGACCGGTGGCGGTAAGACCGAGGCTTATCTAGGCGTCGCGGCCTATGCCATGGCGATCCGTCGTCTTCAAACGGGCCTGGGCGGCCTCGACAGCAGCCGCGGCTTGACCGTCATCATGCGCTACACGTTGCGCCTTTTGACACTGCAACAATTTCAGCGCGCCTCGACACTTATCTGTGCCATGGAGCTTCTGCGCCAAGAGGCGATCGCAAAGGGCGATTCGAAGTGGGGTGAAACGCCTTTTACCATCGGTTTGTGGGTAGGAAACAAGGTTACCCCTGGCACCACTGCGGACAGCCACAAGGCGATCCAAGATATCCGCAATCCCGAGACCTACGATGCGGGCCGTACCTCACCAGCGCAGCTCACGAGCTGCCCTTGGTGCGGCTCGGAAGTTTCCGCTCGTCGGGACGTCGAAGTGAATACCAGTCTAGGCCGTACGACACTCTATTGCAGTGACAGCGTGGGCGGTTGCGAGTTTTCCAAGGGAAGGTCGAGCGGAAGACCACATCCCGGCATTCCCGTAACGGTCGTGGACGAGGAGATCTATCGTCGTCCACCCTCAATGATGATCGCGACGGTCGACAAGTTCGCGATGATGGCCTGGCGCGGCGAAACGCGCACGTTGTTCGGACGCGCTACCGCTGAGTGCCCACGCCATGGATTGCTTTGGCCCGACGCCGACTGTACCGGAACGCACAACGCACGCGCCGGGCTCCCTCGCACTTCGGCCAAGACCATCGCGCCGATCCGGCCGCCCGATTTGATCATCCAGGACGAGTTTCATCTCATCAGCGGGCCGCTCGGAACCATGGTCGGTCTCTACGAAACTGCCATCGACGAGCTGTGCAGTTGGTCGCTCGACGGAAAGACCGTTCGTCCGAAGATCGTCGCTTCCACCGCGACGGTTCGCAAGGCAGCCGAGCAGGTCAACAACGTCTTCATGCGCCGCGTGGCCGTATTCCCGCCGCACGGCCTTGACGTCGCCGACAATTTCTTTTCGCTGCAACGGCCGATTGAGCAGCTCCCCGGTCGGAGGTATCTTGGCGTTTGTTCGCCAGGAAGTTCGCGCCCCGCGATGCTGATTCGGGTCTATGTCGCGTTTTTGACCGCGTCTCAAGCTTTGTTCGATCGGTTCGGCCAAGCCGCCGATCCCTACATGACGACAGTCGGATATTTCAATTCTCTGCGCGAGTTAGGCGGCATGAAGCGTCTGTGCGAAGACGACGTGCAAACGCGTTCCTATCGTGTAGAGATGAGCGAGGTAAACCGACCGGGGTTGGCGCAGCGCAGCGTCAACAACGTGCGAGAACTTACCTCGCGGGTCTCGAGCCGCGACATTCCGAAATATCTCGATCAACTCGAAGTCAAGTTCAACGCAACCTACGACCCGGCGGAGGGCGCCTTCGTGACCCGGTGGGCCGACGGCGAAGCGCGCGCGATCGACGTCGTGCTCGCGACCAACATGCTTTCGGTTGGCGTAGACGTGAACCGCTTGGGTCTTATGGTCGTGAACGGTCAACCGAAGGGCACGGCCGAGTACATTCAAGCTACAAGCCGCGTCGGGCGCGCATCGCCCGGCCTCGTTTGCACCGTACTCACCTGGGCGAGACCACGAGACCTTTCGCACTACGAGACCTTCGAACAGTATCACGCGACGTTCTACAAACACGTCGAGGCCCAATCCGTAACGCCCTTCTCTCCGAGAGCCATGGATCGGGGCTTGACTGGCACGCTACTCAGCGTGATGCGCCTCGACAATGCAGCCTTCAATCCGAATCCGGGTGCGGGCGCTCTCGACAAGCCGGACAGGGCCGAAGCCGCCGAAGCACGCGACCTCGTCGTGGCGCGAGCCTGGTCGGTCTCGCACGAGGATGCCTCCCGAGTTCTCGCCACCAATGAGCTGAAATCTCGCCTCGACGCTTGGGCCGCAGAAGCCAATATTCCCGGGCGAACGCTCGCTTATGAAAAGAAGGGGCCTGCTCGCGCGACGACCGTCGCTCTTCTCAGGCGACCCGGCGCTCAACCCTGGGACGACTTCACGGTGCCGATGTCCATGCGTGAAGTGGAGCCCGGCGTTCGTCTCGTGATGAACACGGCTCGGTTCACTGGGGGAGATCCTCCTTGGACGCCACGACCGCCAGCCGCGGGCGCAGGAGACGACACATGAGCACCCCCGTAGGCGAAGTGCGCCCCAGCCAGCTCCTGTGGACATACGGGCCGGGAGCGCTCGTCGATCTACCCAACCTCTCGGTCGTGACGCTCGGCATCGACCGGTGGGACGTCAATCTCTGCCGCCCGATCCGCGAAGCTCGCCTGCTGGCGGCCGTTCGGCGTGAACTGGGACAGCAGGTCGACTCGCTACGCCTTCCGCCCATACAAACCACCGACAGTCCGAACCCATTCTCGCCGGAAGCGAGTTTGGGTGTCCCGGTGAAGCCGTTCCCGCGCTGGCTCCGCTGCGTCAAATGCGGCTTACTGTCTCCCTACGACAGTGCGCTCTTCGAATGCAAAGAGAGCCGCTTTCGTCTCGAAGACACCAAATTCGTGCACCGCCAATGCCGGGGATCGAGAAATGATCAGCCGGCGCGAGACGCCGATGCGGTTCCGGCGCGCTTCCTCCTGGCCTGCCGAAACGGACACATCGATGATTTTCCCTGGCATTACTTCGTCCATAACGGTCCATCCGCCTGTGCCGGAACGCTTCGCTTCTTCGAGAGCGGCGCTTCGCTGCAAACCGAAAACCTCTGGGTCAAATGCGATAGCTGCGGGGCCTCGCGCAACATGGCCCACGCTTTCGGGAAGTCCGGCCGGGAGTCCCTCCCGGCTTGTCGCGGCCGGCACCCTCACATGGATCGCTTCGACGCGAATTGCGAGGAAGAAGCCCGGCCGGTCTTGTTGGGTGCCACCAATAGCTGGTTTCCAATAACTTTGTCGGCTTTGGCTATTCCCGTGGCCCGCGATACCGTCGCGCAACTCGTACAAGATGGCTGGGACTACTTCGTGGACGTGGAGTCCGAGGCCGAGATAGCCATCACCGTGCGGACGTTGAAGCGCACGGGCGTACTGCCCGGAATAGACCAGCATTCGGCCGAAGCGATTTGGAATGCGGTGCAAGCAGTGAAAGACGGCGCTGCAACCGCCGCCGTCTCCGTCGCCGACATCAAGGGCCCCGAGTGGAAGGTGCTCACCTCGCCAAATCCTCCGACGGACTGGCCGCATTTCTTGGGAAAGAATGTCGCCGTCCCGGCGGCATTCGCGCAGGAAATCGCGGGCGTGTTGCTTCTCGAACGTCTGCGCGAAGTGAACGCACTCTTGGGGTTCACGCGGGTTGATGCGCCGGAAGAGACGGCTGTGCCGGAAGATCGCTCGCCACGCGCCCCTCTTGCCCCGACGCCGCCGACATGGGTTCCCGCGACCGAAGTACACGGGGAGGGTGTCTTTCTCACCTTCGACGAAACTGCGTTGCAGCGCTGGGAAGCTACCCCGGGCGTCCAGCGACGGGCACGGCTGTTGCTCGAAGGGCACCGCGGCTGGCGGGCGGCGCGAAAAATGGACGGCGGCGAATTCCCTGGCGTGCGCTATGCTATGCTGCATACGCTTTCGCATCTTCTCATCCGAGAACTCGCATTGGAATGCGGCTACAACGCCGCGAGCATTCGCGAGCGCATCTATGCCGACGTGGAAGTAGCCGAACCACAAGCCGGCATCCTCATTTATACCGCCGCCGCGGATTCAGACGGTACGTTGGGCGGCTTGGTCGAATTGGGTCGCCCCAACAACCTCGGACGCTTGCTCGCACAAGCTCTAGGACGAGCGGGTATCTGTTCCTCCGATCCCCTTTGTTCCGAGCACGATCCCGGCAAAGACCGGTCGCTTCATGCCGCCGCCTGTCACGCGTGTTCTTTCGTATCCGAGACATCCTGTGAGAAGGGCAACCGCTACATCGATCGAGCGCTTCTGATACCGACTTTGGAGGCCGACGACGCAGCTTTCTTCGCGCGAGCGATCGCATGACCCCACTGCTCAATGCCGTCCTGCGCTTGGTCGCCGAGACCCCGCCAGCCCGCGTCGATCAACTAGCGCGCGTCATCGCCAAATCAGTAAGTCCCTCGACGGCTCCCGGTCTTGACGAGTGGCCTTTGACGCCGAGCGCTCGGGTCCTCTTGACCTCCTTGGTTACCGCTTGGAAAGCAAACCCCGTCGAACCTGCAGGCCTCGCGGCCTTGCTGGTGGGAGCCAGTGTGGGTTACCGCCACGCGAAAGCCGAGCAGGAACTGGAATTGGTTTGGACCGGACCACCCGGGCCGACCATCGCGACCCGTCGCACCGAACAGGCGCTGCTCGAAGTGATCGACGCCGCCGCGAACCGCTTGTTCGTTACCAGCTTCGTCGCTTATTCCGTCCCCAGTGTCATGAAGGCCTTCGAGCGCGCGATCGCACGCGGTGTTCGCTTGTCAATGTTGCTCGAACTCAGCGAGCAGGACGGCGGGGGCATCACATTCGATGTGATCGGAAAGATGAAAGCGGCGCTGCCAACTGCGCATATCTGCTCTTGGACAAACCAAGGTGAAAAATTTGCAGGCGGCAAAGTTCATGCGAAGATCGCAGTCGCCGACGAGACGGTTTGCTTCGTCTCCAGTGCCAACCTTACCGGCCATGCGATGGAAAGAAACATGGAAGCTGGGGTCCTGATCCGCGGGGGCTCCGTTCCTCGCGATCTACACCGGCACCTAGAGGCTCTCGAAACGTCGAACGTCATTGCGAGAGTCTGATGGATACCGTCAAGCCAGCTGTGCGCTCAATGATCATGGCGAGCGTCGGACAAAAGGATACTGGTCCCGAGGTACTGCTCCGAAAGGCGCTTCACCGTCGTGGCCTTCGCTACAAGCTTCACGACAGAGCGCTCCCCGGCAGTCCGGATTTGGTGTTTCCTCGCTTCGAGGCCGTCGTATTTGTGCACGGATGCTATTGGCACTCACATGGTTGTTATCGCTCGACAATGCCCAAATCCCGCAAAGCGTTTTGGACAGCCAAGTTCGCGGCGAACAGAGCACGTGACGCCCGCAATCGGGCCGAGCTCTCTGAACGAGGCTGGCGTGTGCTGACAGTCTGGGAATGCGCCTTGCGCGGTAGAACGGCGAGGTCGCTGGACGGCCTGGCGAAACGGGTAGAATCGTGGCTCAAGTCCAAAAAGCGATGCGGCGACATCGAATGACCGCAGCGCGGCTCTGGACAGCCTTCATCAGGCAGGCTCCCAATTGAGCGTATTTTGGTCCAATAATACTACTTTAAGATGATTCGATCGAACCTGCATGGACAACAACAATTTCCAGAGGCCGGGCTCGCTTAGCAACGCTCACGCTGGCAACGATTTCGAGGCCGCAGCACGCGTGTTTTTCGCAATGCAGGGAGTTGCCCTGACGAAAAATTTTGCGGTGCCCGTGGGCGTCGGCGAGACCAAAAAGTTGCACCGCTTCGACCTCGGCAGCGAGAACCCGCCCGTACTTGTCGAATGCAAGTCCCATACCTGGACGCAAGGTGGAAATATGCCGAGCGCGAAGATGACGGTGTGGAATGAGGCCATGTATTACTTCCACGTTGCGCCGAGCTCTTATCGAAAGGTCCTTTTCGTGTTGAAGCATTACCGCAAGGAGCAGAGCCTTGCGGCCTATTACCTTAAAACGCACGGGCATCTCGTGCCGGCAAGTGTAGAGCTTTGGGAATATGATTTCGAATTGTCGACGGCCGAGCGTCTGCGTTAGCCCGGCAACGCTCGTGAGCGAATTGCCGCTGGCTGTAGGGCTTCGCCTTGGCACGGCCGCGCGGTACGCTGCCGTTGCGGGGGCGAACAGCTAATGAGCGTGCCGATACCTGACTGGGTTTCGTTCGATGCTGTCCAAACGGCAGGCCTCGACTTGCTCGGGCTTCGCGCCCCGGTACAAGCGATCGGCAACGATTTGTTCGACGGTGTCACAACTGTGACCCCCAAACTACGATACATGTCCTTAATTTCTTGGATGATCTGGCGCTACGCCCAGGCGCGACTTCCCGAAAAGAGATCGTCGTTCGTCGAATTTGCTGCAGCGCAAGAAGCAGCCTTTGTGATGGCGAACCGAATGATCCGACGGGACGTAAATAACCTGGTCGGCGTCGAGGCGGCCGACGAGGCGCTGGACTCGGGAAAAAAGACACTGCCTTTGAGAAAGCTCACGCAGAACATCGCACTCAACGCCTACATCGCATCGAGCCGGCAATTGAAGCTTACGGGCCAAGCGGCGCATGGGCTCAACAAACTTAGTGAAGAACGTGGGGCTGTGCTCGCAAAAGAATTCGACAAGGTACTGCACGATACCGTTTACGGCGCGCGTCTCGCGAAGAAGCCGAGCACCGATCGGATTTCGCGCGGGGAACTCGAAGAACTTGCTGAGCCCATGTCGATCGTATCGATACCTCGCGGGGAGCGTGAGGTCCTGATCGACGTTCTTATGCCGCGAAATCCTACGGACGCTGCGGAACGGCGACGGTTGCGGCATTACACGCTAATGCTCTGGCTTACCGAAGCGAACGAGCGTCCGATCGAGGAGGCGGATATCTTCGAGGCGGCACAACAACCGCCTGAGGGGCTCCCCGCTTGCCTTGAATCGAGCACGGACGGCTTCCTCGCTTACGTCGCGCGGGACTGCCTCGCGATCTGTCACGAATACGTGTTCGCGGCCGTTATGCGTGCGGTCGACGCCGTTTGGCGCGCGCGCTCCGCACCAGCGCTATCCAGCGAAGTCGTCGCCAGTCTCAGCGCGGCCGCCCCGGAGAAAGACGAGGCGTTAGGTCATTTTCGTATCCTAGGCAAAGGCGAGACCGCAGAGGGATTGTCGTTTCGTACCGTCTATGAACGCGTTCAAGAATATTGTCGCAAGGGCCGGGTGGAGGCAGGTGGGGTAGCACGTTGGGCGGGCGGTCTGTCCGAAACTGCGCTTTACAAGCACGCCCAATCTTCGGGTGATGCTGCTGTCGCCCTATTGCCGGTTGCCTGGTGTCTCGCGTCCGCACGAGCTCCGCTGGAGGACGCTGCTGTAGCGCGTCGGAGCGTGCTCTTGGACAGCGGGGGGCCTTTTCAAATCGGAATCAACGCGGTCATTCGCCCGAAGATCGATGAATTTCTCGAAGACGATCGCAGCTACCGAGACGTGATGGCCGAACTCGTCATGCGGACCGTTCAGCAACATCTTCGCGTCGCCTGGAAACGCTTTTCGGTGCCGCGTGGGAAAGACGTGTCGGTGCTTATAGCGGACACCGAGGCATGGTCGCGCAACAACGGCTTTAATCCTGGCCGCACGGGTTCTCGCCTCCCGATGGCAATCGATTGGCTCAAGCAACTCGATCTCACCGACAAGCGCGGCTTGACGAAGTCCGGAGCGCGCATGTTAAAACGCTCCCTCGATACGCTTGGGCGGCCATGATCAGCGCGCGCGAATTCTGCCAAGAGCCCGGGTATCCCATCGCCATATTTCTTACCTATGCATTCGATCCTCTCTTCTTCGAGCGCATTCCGCTCGACGACCTTGCCGTAGGCGGCTCCCGTCGCATTCTGATCCTGGGCGATGCGGGCCAGATCGGTGACGCTATCAAACGCTGCGCAGGCCAGATATTCCATCTCGGACGAAGGTACACGCTGGCCGAGGCGAAGCCTTCAAACCTCTTCCATCCGAAGCTGATCGCTCGCCTCTCAGCGGAGGGCGGCAAAGTATGGATCGGCTCCGGCAATCTTACTTATACGGGTTGGGGTGGAAACCACGAACTTGCCACAGCATGGCGGATCGGCCCCGGCACGGAAGACAACGGGACGTGGGTCTCCGCCATTCTGCGATCGGTCGGCACCGTGACCGGCTCGGAATCCTTCCGCTCGCAAATAGAGACCGTTCATGCGTCGGCTCCATGGCTGAACAGGATGGAGGATGACCCAACGTTAGGCCCCGTTCTTCTCGGCATGCCCGGCCGCCCCCTCGCGCCTCAATTGGCGCGTCGCTGGGAAGGCCGTCGCTTCACGACGCTTAAGATGTACACTGGCTCGACGGACGTCGACGGCGCATTCCTTCGGTGGGCACACGATACGTTTGGCGTAAGGAAGGCGGTGATCTGCCTAAGCCCATCTTTCGCTTCGTTCGATGTAAAGCAGTTGGCAAAGCTTCCCCTGCAAATTCGGTTCGTCGAGCGTGATCCCAAGCGCCGGGTGCACGCAAAATTCTGCTGGTTCTCGGGACCCGACGGCAATGCCGCGGTTATGGGCTCGGCGAACTGCTCTGCTGCGGCATGGCTTGCGAACCACGCCAACGGGAACATCGAACTCGTCACGGTGTATGATGCGGCGGAACGTGCCGCGTTCGCGCCGATCCTCACCGACTTCGATGGTGAAGAGCGCTTGCCCAAGGATGTTCTCACCGCCCCCGTCAAACCGGAGGAAGTGCCTGGCAATACAGGAGCCGGTCCAGCTTATCGCCTGACGAGCCTGAGGCTCAGGGCTTCCGGACGCGCGATTGAGGCTCTCGTTGAGCCTGTCCCGGATGGCGATGACGCGATATTGACCTTCGAGTTAAATCGGCAAGTGGTTCGCGTTGCGATGAAGCGGTCCGGTACGCGATACTCGGGGCGTCTTCCGGATGAGACGTCATTGGGCCCAGAGCCCGTCTTTGCAACGATGCAAATCCGGTCAGGCTCGACGGTCGCGGCGACGCTGCCGCGCTGGATCGACAACGAGCGAGCCATTGAAAATGCCGCGCGTGGCCGCCAGGTCGATCCCAATCATCAAGTGTTCTCCGGGCGAGGCTTCGCGGGTGCAAGCGAGCAGCGCATCATGGAGGCGATCTATGCTGTCTCCACGAGTCTCCTCAACTTCGAGACGCCCGACTTGTCGAGCTTGCCGTTGGAACGACAGGGACCCACCAAGCCGGATACCGGCGCGGATGACGAGAGCGAACCGGCCGGATCGGTCGATCCGTCGAAGTTGACCTATCGGTTGAGCGACGAGGCCAGGAAGAGCGAAGCGCATCCGCCTGGCCAGAACGACATGCACGGCGTTTCGCTCAGCGGTATCATGAAGTTTCTCTTCACTTCAGATGACGAGCCGGAAATAGATCTATCCCAGGAGAGATGGAGTGCTGACGAACCCGAGAAATATGAGGCCAACGGCGAAACGAAAAACAATCCCGGAAAGACACCGCCGCCGCCTCCGCCCGCAACTCGGAGGAGCGATGCAGAGGCGCTTGCAACTTTGCGCAACCAAATTGACAGCTTCTTATCCGGGCTTGCTAAGCCTCGTTTTGCCGAGGCGTGTCCGCCTGCCACCCTCGCACAGGCGATCGTTTTTCCTATTCTGCTCTGCATCAAAGGAAACGAAGAAGGATGGTTTTCGGACGACGCACTCGCGTCCGTCGCGTGCCGCGTCGTTCAGATTGTATTGGTCAAGCCCTATGGCCGCGAGAAGCCAAAAGGATTGTTCCGGCAGGTGCAGGCCCGTTACGCGGCGGAGGGCAAGCGGCCCGAGTTTCTCAAGGCGATCGGCGACGGTGCCTTGTATACCATCTTGCTTGCCGCGCTCGCCAAGCCAGAGGCGCAATCACTCGGCGCGCTTATCCAGCAGGCAGATGCAATCTTCCACGTGTTAGAATGCCCTGACCTTCTCGCTGTGTCTCATCCCGATCAACGGTCCACACTGACGCAGAAACTCATCATCCGAGACGCCGGATTCGCGATAAACGAGCGCGCGGCAGGGCTGGCAAAGGCGATGAAGAAGCTTTCGATGATCATGCAGCAATGGGACCGTGTTCATCCGGGACGCGCCGGCCGAAGCACCATGCAACGAGCTGGGTCAGTGTTATGGTCGGCTCACGGATGGGAAGTGACGCCTCGGTCCCCCGCCGAGACCTACTGCAGCGGCGTCAATCTTGAGGCAGCTGGCGTGGAAAATCTCGAAATCAGGGATGCTCTCGACGAACTTTGGCGAGCGATGCAGATGGGCCGGAGTTCAACCGAGGCAGAGCGAGAGCAATCTGCTGCGAACATTGCGTCCCAAGCCTCCTTACCGGGCCAGAACGAGTCGGCTTTGTGCATCTGACGTACCTGGTCATCGCTTCATGTCGCACATGACCGTCTGGCCACTAAGCTCGAAGTCAGCGACTCCCTTGGTGGCAGTGCAGAAGTCGAACCCAACACCGTCCTTCTCGGCGTGCCAACCGGCTTTGCCGCAGTCGGTCTCCTTGATGTTGTAGACGGTCCCCTTCCAGGTCAGGGTGTTCTTCGCGTCGTCGACCGTCAGCGGATACGTCTTCCCGCGGTCCTTGCAAACGTAGTTGAAGGTCGATGCGTGCGCCTGGTTGATGCCGAGGGCGAGAGTGATCAACAGCAGTTTCTTCATCTTACGTCCTTTCACTTGCAGAACTCGCGGGCTTCGTCTGGGTTGGCGATCAATACCTCCCGCATCTTCTTTTTGAAGATCATGTACCAGTTCACGACCACCTCGGCAGGGGCTTCAACGGTAGCGGTCCTCAGGTACATCTTCACCTCGTCGTCCATCTTTATGCTGCCACACATCTCTGTCCGAAGTTCAGTGCGGGCTGCAAGGTACATCTGGGTCGGCGCTGTGCTCATGCCCTTCTTCCAGAGATATTCCTTGATCGCATCTGTCTCCTTGTCGAGGGTTGGCGTCTTCTCTGCCACTGCGACATTTGGAACGGCGCAACAGATCAGCGCCAGCAGGATCAACTTCTTCATCCGTTCAACATTCCCTCCAACTCAACTGCTGGCCCATGATTAAGCCTGCCAAATCCTCATTAGTCTTTCCTCCAGGGGTTTTGCCTACCCGGGCCGCCGAACTGTTTATCCCAATGCCATGCATCCGAGGCGCGGCTTTCTGCGACTGCGAGCGCATGCTTTACCTTCGCATAGATGGCTTTCTCCTCGGCCGAGAAGGACTGGTAGGTTTCCTCCCTTGCTAGATCCTTGGCCCGTGACAGATCCTCCGCATCTCGCTCCCTCTGCCTCTCTTCCTCGGTCATTTTGGAGAGGCGCTCGTTGTCGCGGGCGATCTCTCTACGTGCTCGGCCTGGATTGTTGTGACCCATCCTTCGTCTCCTGTTTGTGGTTCCACTTTTTTCAACGCTTCACTGTGCTGCATCGCGCTGAAGCCAGAGCCCCTTCGCCCCCCGCACTCTGCTCCTCGTTTTAGTATCCACATCATACCGCCCCTTAGTCGCGATTTTTTATCGTCAGGGCAAGCGTCTCGGGCTTAGAGTTTTCAATCTCTCCCGCGAAGCTCTCGATAGGCAAACACACGGCAGTCATGGACACCGAATTTACCCGGAAGGAGCTGTACGACTTGGTGTGGTCTCAACCGATGAGGACGGTGGCAGCGACTATCGGTATCTCGGACGTTGCGCTCGCTAAGCAATGCAAAAAAGCGGGTATCCCTGTGCCGACCCGGGGATATTGGGCGCGCAAACAAGCCGGAAAGCCGGCCCAAATCGCGTTGCCGCCTCGCTTCCCCGGTGCTTCCGATAGGGTTGGTGGACCGCCACGCAACGATTATTGGGGCGCGGATTGGCCGGAAAGATTCAAGGACGTTACGATCCCTTCTGTTCCGACCTTCGATGAGGACATGTGTTCAGTCGAAGAGCGTTCCAGAAAGTTGGTGGGGCAGGTCCGCTGCGGGCGCAAATTCGAGCCTGCACATCCGCTCGTAGCGAAGCTCCTGGCACATGATGAAGAACGACGTAAGGAATTTGCCAAGCAGCGCCACAGCTTGTACGCGCCAAAATACGACGCAGGAATGGCGCGGCGGCGCCTGCTGATCATAAACGCTCTCTTTTTGACAGCCGCTCGCATCGGGTGCCGACCTTTGATGAATACGTCGAAATACGTAGAAGAGCCCGGCGGCAAGAGAGATCTATGGATCACGATTGGCAAAGCCCACGTCTGGTTTACCATCGAGCCCACCAAATCGAAGAAAGGAGGCCAGAGCGAGCGCTTATGTCTAATTTTCGGCAGAGAGCGTGATCGCTCGAACACCGATAAATCCTGGGAAGATCGGGAAGGAAGCCAACTCGAAAATCAACTGACCGAGATCTTGGTGCAGATGCTGCTCAGTGCGGAGGCGTCTTACCGCCACGGTCTCGCCCGACATAGAGAATGGATCATTGAGCGAAAAGCTGAAGCCGAAGCTGAAATCAAGCGGCGGCTGGAGGAGGCCGAGCGCAAGGCACGCGAGCTTCAGCAGAAGTCGGAAAGGCAACGGATCGGACGTTTGCTTTCTCAGGCGAAGGCGCTCGACCGCGCCAATCAGATTCGAACCTATGTGGAATCGGCACGATTGCGGGTCGCTGAAACAGCAACGGGACAATCGGAATTCGAGAAATGGGCGAACTGGGCGCAACGGGAAGCGGATCGCATTGACCCAGTGAAGAACGGCACCATCGCAGCAGCCATCGAAGAGCATTTAGACACAAGCTGACGTCGTGTGCCGCGAGCGCGATAGTCTCTTCATGGTTGGCCCGAAAGAATCCACCCGGTCCACCAAGCGGTCCACGTTATTTTTCGCCATAAGCATAAGTGATTGATACCATTGGTGGGCCCGGCAGGACTCGAACCTGCAACCAGACCGTTATGAGCGGCCGGCTCTAACCATTGAGCTACAGGCCCCGCCGCTGAAAGGCGACCGCGCGGCGGCGCCGGGATCGTCTACAGGTTGGCCGGCATTCCGGCAATCCCATATCGCTTCAAGCGAAATAGGGACTAGCTCGCAGTCGGCATTCAGCTTTGCAGGTCAAAGCTCGCGAGCCGCCGACCGGTCGAGGATCCTGATCCCGCGTTGCGTATTGTCGCCGTCGGACGCAGAATTCCTGAATCGAAAGCCCGAAAACAAAGAACTTCGACTTTGGCTCTACCGCGGCGAGCCGAAACAGTAGCGCGCGCTCAATCGGTCAGGGAACAGGCGCTCGTAGGCGGCAACACACGAGGTGCAACCCTGCGATGGCGCTTGAATTCGGCGTCCGGGAGCTCGTTTTTGTAGCGCATTCGTGTCCACGCGACTCTGAGTTGGTCGCTGCGTCGGTCCGTCGATGTGATGCAAACCAGATAGATGGGGCTTCTCAGTCACGGAGTTTATCGTTCCGCGCCATGAGGCATTCCCAACAGAAATTAATTATCTGGCGGCACGAATTGAAACAGGCATTCTTATTTTTCCTCCGCGGTTGACGCTGGTCGGCTACTCTACAATGTTGGAGTGCCATGACGCGTTCATGGCTACCGAAAATTGAGAAGAGTGCGATGCCGTTTTTGACCTTCCGGTGCACCTCTACACGAACCGCATGTGCCGCGTGATGACGTCAGTGCTTGAACGTGAGCTTCACCTTGGCTTGAACCTGCATGGCGCTGGGGGACATACCGCAGCGTGGCGGTGGCCCGGAAATTCTCCCGGCGCATTTTACGATATTGAGCATTACGTACGAGCCGCGAAGCACGCCGAGCGTGGAAAGCTCGACGCGGTTTTCCTCGCCGACACGCCAGCGCTCGATCCAGCAATCGACAAACACCCGCCGCTCAACGGCATCGAGCCGACGATTACACTTGCCAGCATTGCCCGAGAAACAAAATTTGTCGGCCTGATCGGCTCGGCATCCACCACCTACAACGAGCCATATAACCTCGCGCGCCGATTCCAGTCGCTTGACGTTGTCAGTGGCGGCCGTGCGGCCTGGAACGCAGTTACGACGTCCAATGTCTATACGGCCAGGAGCTTTGGCGGCGACGAGCTGTCACGTGATGACCGCTATCGCCGCGCCGAAGAATTTGTGGAGGCGGTGCGAACCCTTTGGCATGGCTGGGGAGAAGGCGCTATTATCCTGGATCAGGCCGCGGGGCGGTTTGGTGATCCGAGCAGGCTGCGGACGACGAGGCATGCCGGCGAGTTCTTCGACATCAGCGGGCCACTGACACATCCCGGCTCAAGACAGGGGCAGCCGGTTATTTTCCAGGCCGGCGGATCGGATCAAGGGCTTCAGTTCGCGGCCCGAAGCGCCGATGCCGTGTTCTCATCGACAGGCGATTTGGAAATCGCCCTGCGCGAGGCCGATCGCCTCAGGTCGTTTGCTTCTCAACATGGACGACGGGCGCCCCTTGTGCTGCCGGGTATCGTCACGTTCGTCGGCGGAACCGAAGAGGAAGCAATCAAGCGCAAGGCGGAGCTTGACGATCTAATCAACTTTGACGTTGCCCTTGATGCGCTGGCCAGTCGTTTCGGCTTTCCTGCCGAAAGGCTGAAGATCAACGAGCCAATCGACCTCAGCTTACTGCCGGGACATGCGGACGCTGCTTTTTCCATTGGCCAGCATCGCACTGTGGAAGCTCTCGTGCGCTCCGGCAAAACAGTCCGCCAGATCATCGTAGAGGCGCCTGCTTACGGGCACCGAGTGCTGGTCGGATCGCCGGAACAGATTGCCGCATGCTTCGAAGAGTGGTTCCGGGCTGGCGCAATCGACGGGTTCAACGTCATACCTGATGTTCTGTCCGACGGTACGCCTGCGTTCGTCGATCACGTTGTTCCCGTTCTTCAGCGGCGCGGCTTGTTCCGCTCGGATTATCGCGGCGAAACGCTGCGCGAGCACCTCGGCATCCCACTGCAGGGCGAGCGCACCGACCAGGTCTCCGCCGCCTGAGTGCTTCTCCTTTATCACATTCGGAGCTTATCATGTCCAAGCCGGCTGCCGCTCATGCGGCGTTTCTTCTCAAAAGTCTGAATCGTCGTGTGAAGTCTCGCGCCGCAGTCATCGCCATCGCGATGTCTGGCCTTTCGATTGCGGATCCGGTGCACGCGGAGGGCGCTTCGGCTGGCAAGCCGCAATCGGGTGGGACTATCCGGTACGGACACTTCCAGGAGCCGCCGTGCCTCTATGGTGGTTGGGTGCAGCAGTGGTACCTTCAGCGTCAATTCAGCGACAATCTGGTCGCCAGGGCTGAAGACGGAAGGATCCTGCCTTGGCTTGCGACCGCCTGGACCATCTCGGATGACCGCAAAACTTACACCTTCCAGATCAAGCCCGATGTCAAATTCACGGACGGGACGTCTCTGGACGCCCAGGCGGTCGTCGATAATATCAATGGATGGCTGAGCGACAGTCCGGAGCTCGAGAACCCCACAGCCGGTCCTTATCTCAGGGGCATCTTCGAGTCCGCGGCGGTTGCCGACCCGCTGACGTTCAAAATCACGTTGAAGACGCCGTTCGAGCCGCTGCTGAATGTCTTTGCGCAGTCCTCGCAAGGCATCTTGTCGCCGACGGCGCTTAAGCGTGGCAAGGCCGTGAACTGCGAAAGCCCAGTTGGTTCGGGTCCGTTCATCGTAGAGAAATGGAACCGCGGCAGGAACGTCATATTCCGTCGAAACCCAAACTATAATTCGGCGCCGGCCACTGCCAAGCATCAAGGCCCAGCCTATGTCGAAGGAATTGAGTGGCGTTTTCTCGCTGACCCCACGATACGCTACGGCTCACTTCTGACCGGCGAATCCGACGTTGTCTATCATATCCCTGCCGTCAACTGGCAGGATGCCAATTCCCGGTTCAAGATCGTGCGCCACCTCACGGGTGGAACGCCGCTTCGGCTTGCGTTGTTCTCCGAGAGACCGCCGTTCGACGACGTGCGTGTCCGGCAGGCTTTTGCTTACGCCTCGGACCGACGTGCTGCCGTGCAAGCGGCGTTTCTTGGCTCACTGCCCTATGAGGGCAATTTCGCTTTGAGCCAAAGCTCGCCGGAATATGTCAGCGAGCTCTCAAAATCCTATTCCTATGACATCGAGAAGGCGAACAAGCTGCTCGATGAGGCTGGCTGGGCGGAGCGCGATGCAAACGGCATTCGCAGCAAGAACGGCAAAGCGCTGATCATACGCATCACCTACACCAATGCCTTTTCGCCTCCCGACGGCGATCAGGTCCTGCAGATCATCCAGCAGCAAGCGAAGGCCGCAGGGTTCGACGTGCGGCTCCAGCCGACCAACCAGGCTGATTTCTGGGCAGGAAAGAATCTTGGTCCAAATGACTATGAGGTCGTTCCACTGTATTGGGTTGCGCCTGGCGCCGAGATCTATCGTATTTCGTACAAGCCTGACCTGAATGGTGTCCGCAATCCCTTCAATCCATCCCGCTATCAGGATCTGCCCCTGTGGGACATCATTCAGAAGGCTGAACAGGCTGGTGACAAGGCGCAACGCACCGCGCTTTATCAGCAGGCGGAACGGCGGATTATCGAGAACGCGCCGTCCCTGAGCTACACGGTTTTGGACGTCACCCTCGCTTTAGCCGATAATGTGAAAGACATCTGGCTCGACAGCGGGTCGGTGGGCGAGCCCGTTTTCTCGGACGCATATTTCACCGACAAGAAATGAATGCGGTGAAGACGATAGGCCATCAAAGCCTTTGGCTAGCGCGCCGGCTCTTGTCCGGCCTGATCGTGGTTTGGGCCGCGGCGACATTCACCTTCTTTGTGCAGTTTCTGATGCCCGGGGAACGCGCCCAGATCATCTTCAATGCAAATAGCGGAAACGTGGGAGAGATTCCTCGGGACCAGCTACTCGCCATCAATGCCAAATATGGCTTCGATCAACCCGTCTTCGTGCAATACGGAAAGTATGTAAGGGATGTGATGCACGGAGACCTTGGGCAGTCCTACGTCCAATATCAACCTGTCACAGACCTGATTGCGCGCCAGATCGGACCAACGATTGCGCTCGCTTTTGCCGCCATGTTGACCGCCTGGATCATCACCATCACGACCACGGTTCTTTTCGCCGGGCGTAACAACATATGGTCCAAGGCGCTAGGCGGGTTTCAGGTCTTCCTGGCAACCCTGCCGCCCTATTGGCTGGCGACAATCCTGCTGGTCGTTTTCGCGATCCAGCTTCGCTTGTTTCCTGTCGTGGGCGGCAACACCCTCATGGGCCTCGTTCTGCCTACGATGGCCCTGGCCTTGGAAATCTACGGCTTCCTTGGTCAAGCGGTCTTGAGCGGATTCACGCGGGTTCTTGATCAGCCTTTCATCACCTCATCGAGAATGCGCGGCACAGGTGATCTCAGCCTCCGTCTACGTCACGCTTTGCGCCATGCGGCCTTGCCGGGGATCACCCTTTCCGGCTGGATCATAGGCAAGCTGCTGTCGGGCGCCGTATTGATTGAAGCGGTCTTCGGCCGTCAGGGGCTCGGCGGCGTCCTTGTCGCAGCATCGTCCACACGCGATGTCCCGGTCGTGTCAGGGGTGATCCTGGTTTCAGCTGCGCTGTTTGTCGCCGCCAGCTTGATCGTGGATCTCACGATACAACTCGTCGACTCGAGGATGAAAGAGGCATGAGTTTCGCCAATGGCTCCCCGGGACATACAAAAGCGTTCATCACTGCAAGAGTGCTGACGGGCGCCCGTATGTTTCCGGTTCCGGTCTATATCGCGACTGTCTTCACGGCCTTCTTCCTCATCGCGGCGATTGCGCCGAAACTGCTTCAGACGCATGATCCGTTGGCGCTGAGCTTGATGTCACCTCTCAGGGCCCCTTCATTGACGCATTGGCTGGGGACGGACCAGTCCGGACGGGATCTCTATTCCCGCATCGTGGCGGGGACAGGTCAGTCTCTCTCCATTGGGCTGGGTGCGACTGCGCTCAGCCTTGCCATCGCGCTCATACTCGGCGTGACGGCGGGCCTGTCTGGCGGCTGGATCGACAACGTGCTCAGCCGGCTCTTCGACGCCCTGTTCGCTCTCCCCACTCTGTTCCTTGCGCTTCTCTTCGTTTCGTTGTTGGGCACCTCGGTCTCGACACTGATTATCGCGGTCGGCCTTGGAACATCGCCAGGATATGCACGCATGGTGAGGGTGCAGGTTCTGAGGGTCAAAGCTACTGGTTATGTTGAGGCGGCAAAGGCGTTAGGCCACTCGCCCAGGGGCATCCTGTTCAAGCATATCCTCCCCAACGCAATCAGCCCGCTTGCGACAATGTTCACGCTCGGTATCGGGCAAGCCATCATTTGGGCATCCGGCCTTTCGTTTCTCGGCTTGGGAGTTGCGCCCCCGTCATCGGAATGGGGCGCACTGCTCAATGCCGGGCGCAACTACGTAATCTATGCATGGTGGCTCGAGGTCATGCCCGGGATCGCCATCGCTACCTTCGCGCTCTCAGTGACTGTCATCGGCCAGTACGTGCAGCAACGCCTGGAAGGAAGGATCGAGCTTCCATGAACGTGACCTATCCCGCAGCTTCCTTCCGGCAAAATGCCACAAAGCCCCCGGCTAGCGACCCGTTGCTCACCGTACAAAACCTCAACGTTTCCTTCGGGCCGGCGCATTCGCGGCGAGCTGTGGTCAAGGGGGTCTCTTTCAGGGTTGAGGAAGGCCGGTGCGTCGCGATCGTCGGTGAATCGGGATCAGGCAAAAGCGTTACGGCCCGGACGCTGGTTGGTCTGACCGGGGCGCGATCTCATGTCCAAGCTGACCGCCTGACTTTTCAGGGGAAGAATATCGATCGACTCGGTGACAGGGAATGGAGAGCCTTGCGCGGCAAGCGCATTGGCTTTGTGTTACAGGACGCGCTGGTGTCGCTCGATCCGCTGAGACCGGTTGGCAAGGAGATCGGTGAAGCACTAAGTGTTCACCGTGCAATCAGGACACGCGCAGACTTGACGGAACGGGTAGTTGAGCTTCTGAATCTCGTGGGCGTGCCCGAGCCGGCGGTCAAGGCGCGGCAGCTTCCACATGAGCTTTCAGGCGGGCAACGGCAAAGAGCCTTGATTGCGACGGCAATCGCACTCGATCCAGCTCTTTTGATCGCAGATGAGCCCACGACGGCGCTGGACGTTACGATCCAGGCGCAAATCCTGGATCTGCTCAGCGAAACCCGCCAACGCGGCAAGGCCATGATTCTCATCAGCCACAATCTTGCCGTGGTATCGCAGATGGCCGACGAGGTTATTGTGATGCGACACGGCGAAATCGTCGAGCATGGCTCATCAGAACAGATTTTTGGTGACCCGAGACATGATTACACGCGGGGCCTCCTCAAGGCGATCCCATCCGTCCGGTCACGCGGGAGCCGTCTTTCGTCCTCGACGGCGCCGCGCTTCATCTCGGCTGAAGGAGAGACCAGAGCGCTGACCCAGTCGAATATGGCACAGCGTTGTAGTCCCCTGCTTGAGGCGGAACGGCTCGTCAAGCGCTTTCGCGGACCGGATGGCAAGCTGCGTACCGTCGTCAATGACGTCTCGTTTCGCCTCGGCCATGGAGAGACGCTAGGCATCGTCGGCGAGTCAGGGTCTGGGAAGACGACCGTGGCACGCATGGCGCTCGCGCTCGAAAGGCCGGACCAAGGAGAGGTGACACTCGAGGGTTCGCCGTGGACTGCAGCGACTGAGAAAGAGCGCCGCCAGCGGCGATCGGATATCTCGGTCATCTACCAGGACCCACTAAGTTCATTCGATCCGCGTTGGACCATCGAGCGTGTCATTGATGATGCCTTGGCCAGACGTAGCGGAAATCCCCTCGACAGAGCCAGTCGACAATCGGAGGTCAGCGAGCTGCTTGATCTCGTGGGTCTGTCACCAAACTTCAGGACCGGGCGTCCACTGGAACTGTCGGGCGGTCAACGCCAACGGGTTGCGATCGCGCGCGCAATTGCTCCGCGCCCCAAGATCATCGTGTGTGACGAGCCGGTCGCGGCACTTGACGTATCCATTCAGGCGCAAATTCTCGATCTGCTTGGAGATCTCAAGTCGCATTTGCGTGTCAGCTATCTATTCATCTCGCATGATCTCGGCGTCGTGCACCACCTCAGCGACCGCGTTCTTGTCATGCACCATGGCGTGGCCGTCGAAGCCGGTGGAGCGGACGACGTATTTTTACGGCCTTGGCAACCCTATACGAGGAAGCTGGTCGCGGCCGTTCCACAATTGCACTTCCAGGCGGCATAAATTTCAGAGGCCAGCCGCACATGTCGGCTCAGCGGGAGGGTGACTGCGCGGGCCAGTGCTGTGGAAGGCAGGAATGTCGGGCCGTGTCCATGCAGCATCCGCGCTGGCTGAAACCCCGTCCCCCTGTTCGGACCATGCAAATGCCCGTCCTCGAAGGGCTCCACTGCGAGACGTCAATCCACAAGATGCGACGACCGATCAGCGCACCGGGTCAGGTGGGTCTGGCGTCGTTTGGGCGACTCACGTTACCCATCATTCCCGACCACATCACTGCACAATGGGAATGAAATGTTTGCAGCAACCCGTGAACTGCCGGCCTCTGGTTACGCACTTGAAGTGGATGGCCGACTCAAGGCCGAATTTGCAACCAGAGACGGCGCCAGGGCAGGCGGAGAAGAACTCAAGAAGCGCTTTCCCATGCTTCAGATCAGGATCTATGACGCGCAGACGCAAGCGCGCGAGGACATCTAGATCCGCGGACTGGCGGATTTTTCCGATTCGCGTGTGCGGCTTCCGCCGCACCGGGCTCTCGTGGACCGAGCTGCCTTGCGTCTCGGCCGCCGTGCGGCGTCGATCCCTCGCGCTAGGAGATGCGGAGCTCCCCGCCGGGGGCACTCGGGAAAGGGGCTCGCCTCTCGGCGATCGCTATCACTGCCCCGTTCCCGGGTGCCGCTATTGAACCGGTCTCGTCGCTGCACTCGGACCCGCGTGCCCCTTCGGGTCGCTATGCTCACGCTCTCCGGGTGCCATTTTGCCTTGAGGCGATGCGCCCTTGGCGCACGCCTGGTAGGTTTGGGCCCCAAGGCACCTAAAGGCCAAGTCCCGAAGAATGAAATAGAAGGCCGAGCGCGTCGCAGATTTTGCATTCTGTCATCTGTGTGCGTGCAGCGCGCTCGCTAACCGAACCACGCGGCCGCTTGGTCAAGTGGCGTCGCTTCCGTCCGAAGAGGCTGAGAATAAGAGTTTTGGCCGGGTTTGCCGTGACGGGTCACAGGCCGCGAGAGAGGCTCGCGGCGCCCGCCGCGGAGATCCGCGATGCCCAGACACTATCTTCGGGCGTGCACTGGCGAGGACCAGACAAGCCTTTAAGGCAAAATCACCACAAAATTATCGGCGAGCTTGAAGCCGGCCACGTGCCGTGGGTGCAGTCTTGGGGGAGCCCAGAGGCGACGGCGTGCTTGGCCATGCCGAGAAGCGCCACGACTGGCCGTCAACATAGCGGCCTCAGGGAGCAAGGCTCATCGGCGGGTACCACAGCCAGGTCGCTTTTGGCCAGTCGCGCGTTCTGCTGGACTGGACGAGGCTGATCATGCCGAACGGACGTTCAATCGTCTTGGAGCGGCAGCCCGGCAAGGATGCAGCAGGCTATTCTGAACACAGCAGACTGTTCGAACCCATCGGAACCGCGGCATTGATACCGCACATGCTGGCTGGCGCAGTCGAAAACGGTCGGTGCGAGTACGAAGTGGTCAACGCAGAGCCGGTCGGGCCCGGGAAACCCCTGGCGTTGATTCGGAAAGCTCAAGCTGAGCAAGCGTCAAGATGAGCGGTGGCCAACGGGCCCGCGCGGAGCGCAGACCTGTTGACAGGGGCTATGGAGCCCCAGTTTGCCTTCGCCTTCACATTCGAAGGAACGAGCACACCGTCGACGCGAGGTGAAATTGCCTCCTGGTCGGAACTACCCGAGAGAGACAAGGTCGCGATTGGCGCCCTCAGTGCCGCGCAAAGAGCTCGCCGAGCGTTGCCTTGCGTCGACCAGGGAATCCTACGCGCTATTCATGCAAATCCTCGGAAAGAACGCGTTTTTCCAGCGTGATTGTCTGATAGTTCACCACCTTATCTCTCAGTCGTTGCCTGTCCCGCGCCATCGCGGCTGCTCTTTCAGGTGACGTCGCCCACTTGCGCGCCTCAGCAGGCCGGCCACTTGCAAGCGGACCAGCAGCCGTTATCGCGCGCCGTTGGAGTGCCTTGTGCGTTCAGGCCATCATCCCTGCCTACGCCGGCTGCCCTTAGACTTTGATCGCGGGGGCGACATATCAACCGGTGCAGCCGCAGCGCAGCCTCCTCAGACCGTTTCGCGAAGAGATGCTCTGGCGCGTGGGACCTTCGAAAGATAAACCGAGGCGAGGCCGTGAAGTCTCCGCTAGCCCTGCGGGACCAATTCTCTGCCATTCTAGACCGGATAGGTGCATCATGAACGCAGTGACGGTGGGCTTTGGGGCGCAGACCGCGACCACGACGCTGCAAAGGTTTGTCCGCTTTGTGCGCGGCTCCGGTAGCCTGAGCGTGGCCGACAAAGTCTATTCCATCGCCGGATTTTTGACGATCGTCACAATGTTTCTGTTGGTGATGTCGGTCCAATGCGTGCGCCTGCAGACGAACTATCGGCACATGCAGATCGATTCGGCGTCGGCTGCCGTCAATATCGGGCGCGTCAACGCCCTGATCTACGCGATCGTGATGGAGTCGCGCGGGATCTACATGTCCACCGAACCGGCGAAAGTAAAGCAATTCGCGGACGAGTTGGTCAAGTGCAGCGGCGAGCTCACGGCGGTGATGATGCGCTGGGGGCAGACTGTCCATCCCGACGATCTCGAGCAATTCGAGGCGTTCAAACAGCGAGTGATGCAGTTCATCGACTTTCGGCTGGAACTGGTGCGGCGGGGGCTCGAGATCAGTCCGGCCGCGGCTCGTGAATGGGACGATAACCAGGCCAATCGCACCGTGCGCAGCAAGCTCAATGCTGACCTCGAGGCACTGCAGCGATCCTACGATAAGCGAGCCCGCGAAGCCGACCAGCTTGCTGACGAGAACCGCTATGCGGCCTGGTACCTGTTCATGCTTGGACTCGCGGCGCTGGTCCTTGCCGCGATCAACGTCCTCGTCATGCGCGACTCCGTGGTCGGGCGGCTCTCCGATATCGCGCAAGCAACCGACCGGATCGCCGCAGGAGACATCAAGAGCGAGGTGCCGCATCTGATGCGGCACGACGAGATCGGGCATCTGGCCCAACATGCAGCACTTCCGTGATGCCATGCAAAAGATTCTAGAGCTGGAGCAGCTCGAGTTCAACACGGCGCAGCAACGCGACGCCGCTATAACCCAGCGCGACCAGTTCAACGACAAGTACCAGGCCAAGAAGTGGCAGTTATCGGCGGCGATCAACAGCATGCCGCAAGGCCTCATCATGCTTGACGGCAGGGCCAATGTCGTCGCGATGAACAATAACTATCGGCGGATCTACAATCTGCCAGAGACGATCAGGGCTGGCTCTACGCTGGAGAAAATCCTGCAGCATCGTATCAAGAGCGGGCTCTTCAGCGACGACATCGCGAAACATCTCGCGGCGATTGTCGATCGAATCGCCCGGCGCGAGCCGACCGCCTATGAGATCGCGCTAAATGACGGCCGCACCATCAATATCTACGAGCGTCCGATGGATGGCGGCGGGTGGGTGTCCGTGCATGAGGACGTCACCGACCTGCGACATGGCCAGCGGATGTTGGAGAGGACTGAGCGTCTGCTGGCCACCATTGTCGAGAACGTTCACGAAGGCATCATCGCCAAGGACGCGCGCACCTTGCGTTACCTCTTCGTCAACAAGGCGGCGGAGAAGATGATCGGCATGTCGCGGGCCGAAATCGTCGGCAGGACCGCGCGCGAATTGTTCTCCCCGGAGGCGGCCGACTTGATCGAACGGCGCGACCGGCAGTTGCTTGCCCAGAAGCAACAGTTCGAACCCATTGTCGATACTATCGACAGCCCCGTTCGCGGACGGCGTGTGATCTGTGCGCGACGGCTGCAGATTGGCGGCGCCGGAGAGCAGCCGCACACCTTCGTGACTATGGTCGAGATGGGAGCGGATCGCGAACGTCAATAGGGCGATCACACGTCGCCCCTCCTGAGTCGACCGCGCCGGAACTGGACTCGCGGGTACAGTGGGATGCTGCTACCCCGAGGAGGTATCCGGCGAAAAACGCCGGCATTGTATGCATCTGCGCAGGATTTTGTCTCTCCAGCGCTGCTCATTGCATCATTCGAGATCAAAACCTGGCTACAGTCGCCGATTAATCGGGCGACGCAACGCGATCGAGCGTATCGCTTCGCCACGAGGGCGCACAAAGAGCCGAGCTCGTGCGCCCGGTGCCCGAAAATGCAGCCACATTTAGCAGAAACGGTGCCGCTCTTTACGTGCGGGCACGATGTTGCCGCACGAGCGTCCGCCAAAGGAGGCGAAAATGCAGAATAGCTCTCATAGCTCCGAAAACCGAGGGTGCTGTGCGGTGTGTGGTGGAAGGTTCGGGCTGATCCGCCATTACTGGTGGCGAACGGCCCTTTGCTCCAGGAAATGCGTCGATCGCTTCAACGCCCGGCGGGAGGCAGACCAGAAGTGGCTGCGCCGGCTGTTGGCGGCTCCTGCAGAATGCGAGACAAGCCCGAACGGAGCGCATTGCGTGCCATGCACACAGCAACCAGTTGCTTAACTGCAGGAAGCTGCGGTGGACTTCCGAAATGAACGACTAAAGTCCATCAGCGATGCGAGAGTTGCAGGGGCTCCGGCTCATGCCTGCGTTTCTTCGGATAAACGATGCAGCCCTGCATTGTGTGGTTGAGCTGACCGAGCATCTCGCGCTAGGCTTTGGAGCTCCTCGCCGGGGGCACTCGGGAAAGGGGCTCGCCTGCGGCGATCGCTATCACTGCCCCGTTCCCGGGTGCCGCTATTGAACCGGTCTCGTCGCCGCACTCGGTCTCGCGTGCCGCCTTCGGCGTCGCTATGCTCACGCTCCTGCGGGTGCCATCTCTCGAAGGCGATGCGCCCCTGGCGCACGCCTGATCAGGCCTGCAGCCTGGCAGATTGCGAAGAGTCTGAGAGTAAGAGTGCAGGCTGGGTTTTCGTGACGGGTTAGAAGCTGCGAGAGAGGCTCGCGGCGCCCGTCGCGGAGAACCGCGATGTCAAATCCTACTGTTCGCGCGCGCGCCGGCCAGGACCGGGCGAACCTCTATAACGAAATTACCGACAAGATCATTGTCGAGCTTGAGGCCGGACGCGTCCCCTGGGTTCAGCCGTGGGGTACGGCCGCGGCGAAAGCGCCGTTGGCCATCCCGAAAAATGCTTCGACCGATCGGTCCTACAGCGGGATCAACGTCCTTCTGCTCTGGGGAAGCACGATCGAGCATGGTTACAGCGGTCAAAGCTGGCTCACGTTTCGGCAGGCGCTGTCGCTTGGAGGCTATGTGCGCAAGGGGGAGCGTGGCACCGCGGTGGTCTACGCCGACCGTTTCGTGCCGCGCGATGAGAAACAGCGCGCCGCCGAGACCGGCGACGAAGCGCAGGCCATTCCATTTCTCAAGCGATTTACCGTTTTCAACACGGACCAATGCGACGGACTCCCCGGCGAGATCGCGACCGCGGCTCCGCCACCGCCGCCAGGTCTGATCGAGCCTACCGTGGAAACTTTGATCAGGGCCACCGGGATCACATTTCGGATTGGTGGCGATCGCGCATTCTACGCGCCGGCCGAAGACTTCGTGCAGGTCCCGCCGCCGCAGGCCTATTTCGAGCCGATCAATTGGCACCGCACCGCGCTGCATGAACTCGGCCACGCGACCGGACATCGCTCGCGCCTCAACCGCGATCTTAGCGGATCCTATGGCACCAAGAAATATGCCTTCGAAGAACTGGTCGCCGAGTTGAGCTCCGCGTTCAGCTGCGCGTCGCTCGGGATCGTCCCGACCGTGCGCCATGCCGACTATATTGGCTCCTGGCTCGAAGTCCTGCGCGAAGACAATCGGGCTATCGTGCGTGCCGCCTCACAGGCGAGCAAGGCCGCGGACTATTTGCTCGGCTTCATTCCCGAGCCCATTGAGCACGCGTCGCTGGATTCGGCTGTTGCCGATCACGAGACGGCTTGATGCTTGGCCTCCTGTCGCCGCGCAAGAGTGAGAGGAGGGGGCGCTATTCGCGACGGGTTGGAAGCCGAGAGAGAGTCTCACGGCCGCCCGTCGTGGAGAGCCAAAATGACGAAAGCCGTACAAAAGATCACGCTGTCGCCTTCAAGGGACATCCCCTTCAACAAGCTCGTGCTCAGCCAATCGAACGTTCGCCGCGTCAAGGCCGGCGTTTCGATCGAGCAGCTAGCCGAGAGCATCGCGCAGCGTACGCTTCTGCAAAGTCTAAGTGTCCGGGCCGTCGTTGATCCTGATGGCAACGAGACCGGCATGTTCGAGGTACCAGCGGGAGGCAGGCGCTATCGCGCTCTCGAGCTCCTGGTGAAACAAAAGCGGATGTCGAGGACGCAGGCGGTGCCGTGCGTCGTTCGCGAAGGGGGCCTTGCCGAGGACGATTCGATGGCGGAGAACGATGAGCGGGTCGGCCTGCATCCGCTTGATCAGTTTCGGGCCTTCCAGACGCTCCGCGATCTCGGCATGAGCGAGGAAGACATTGCCGCGCGCCATTTCGTGAACCCTGCGATCGTCAAGCAGCGCCTGCGCCTGGCGTCGGTCTCGCCGAAGTTGCATGACGTCTATGCCGAAGACGGCATGACGCTCGAGCAGCTCATGGCGTTCTCAGTTACTGCGGATCACGCCCGCCAGGAGCAAGTCTGGGAGAACCTCAGCCGTTCCGGTTATGACGAGCCATACCAGATCCGCCGCATGCTCACCGAGAACACAGTGCGCGGGTCCGATCGCCGGGCGCAATTCGTGGGCCTCGACGCCTATCAGCAGGCGGGTGGCGGCGTTCTGCGGGATCTGTTCGAGCACGACGACGGCGGTTGGCTTCAGGATATCGTGTTGCTCGACCGCCTCGTGATCGAAAACTCAAAGCCGAAGCTGAGACGATTGCTGCCGAGGGCTGGAAGTGGATCTCAGTCGCCGTAGAGTTCTCCTACGGTCACACACAAGGCCTCCGGAAAATCGAAGGAAAATCTGTCGATCTCTCGCCTGGGGAGCGGGCCACCATCGATGCCCTGAACACCGAGCAAGCCAAGCTTGAAACCGAATACCAGGATGCCGACGAATTGCCCGAAGAAGTCGATCAGCGCCTCGGCGAAATCGAGTCGGCGCTGGCGGCGTTCGAGAACCGGCCGATGCTTTACGATCCGGCGGAGATCGCCCGGGCTGGTGTCTTCATCAGCATCGATTCCGAAGGACGGCTCTGCGTGTATCGTGGTTACGTCCGGCCTGAGGACGAAGTGCCGGCAACCGATCCTGATATCGCGCAGGCCGCCGATCCGTCGTCGAACGAAGGGAAGGAGCCCAGCACTTCAGTCCAGCGCACGGTCATCGCAGTCGCGGGTAGTGCGCCTGATGCCGAAGAAGAAGATGACGACGCGGCCAGGCCTCTGCCGGATCGGTTGATCACCGAGCTGACGGCGCATCGCACGTTGGCATTGCGCGACGCGCTGGCAGAAAATCCTGCGATCGCGTTCCAGCGGTGCTGCACAACTTCGTGCTGACGGCCTTTTACCGGTTCGCGTCATCCGGAAGCTGTCTAGAGATCGGCCTTCGCACGCCGAACTTTCCTGCCCAAGCTCCGGGGCTGAGGGAAAGCGCCTCCGCCAAGGCTGTCGAGGCGCGGCACGAGGCCTGGAAGGCGCGGTTGCCGAAGAGGGAGAACGATCTTTGGGATGCGCTAACGGCTCTCGATGGTGGTGCACAAGCATCGCTGTTCGCCCACTGTGCATCTTTTGCGGTCAATGCCGTCTATGAGCCGGCCAATCGCTACAATCAGGCTCGCGTCTCAGCACACGGCGTCCGCACGCGTCTCGACCGCGCTGATGTGCTGGCGCGGGCGGTCGGGCTAGACATGGTGCAGGCAGGGTGGAAGCCCTCCGTCGACAACTATCTCGGCCGGGTCACCAAGCCGCGCATTCTGGAGGCCGTACGGGAGGCTAAGGGCGAGTCGTCGGCTCAACTGATCGACCATCTTAAGAAGGCCGACATGGCCAAGGAGGCCGAGCGCCTTCTGGATGGCTCAGGCTGGTTGCCGGAGCCGCTGCGTCTCGTCGATCCCGATGCAGCGCCAGTGGGGCAGGAGGGCGAAGCGGGCCGGCTGCCCGAATTCCTCGCCGACGATGAGGATCAGGAAAACGCCAGCGACGATGATCCGCACAGCTCGACGCGGCTGAATGAAATTAAGGAGCGGGATGGCACGGCCGTCCCGCAGTAGCGCGGGGGACCGGCGTGCGGCGCCGGTCCCTATTTTTATGCCCGAGGTCTGAGAGGGAGAGCGGGCCGGGAAGGGTTTGAGCCGTCCAGGTCAGAGGAGAGCGCCTGGCGGTTCGACCCCTTCCTGCTCTCCGAAAGAATTCCTGCCATGACCGAATCTCTCGTCGGCGGCGCTGCCGCCGCGCCGCTTTCGTTGCGCGCCGCTGCAACTTTCACCTCCGCCGCCGTCAGGGCAGCGCGACAGCTCCTGACCGAGTTCGAACGCGGTAGGGGCATCGATGCCGCTGTTCTGCGTAGCGCCATGGAGGCTGCGTTCGGCGCCTCCGACGCGGCCGGCGCCTGGAACTGGAAGACCGCCTATGACGTCTGCGAGGCGGCAACCGTTCTGTTCCTTCGTAAGTTCGGACCGGCCATACGGGCCAGGGCTGGCTCGACGGCCGCCATGCTGCCGATGCTGGCGAAAGTCGCGAACCGTCTGCCGACCCACACGCGGCGTTCCGAGGACAGTCAGGCGCTTCAGCAATTCTCGACGCCGATCCCGCTTGGGCTGATTGCATGCACCGCAGCCGCCATTACATCCGCCGATCGCGTTCTGGAGCCTTCTGCCGGGACCGGTTTGCTCGCCATCTTTGCCGAGCTCGCCGGCGGCGACTTGGTGTTGAACGAGTTGGCCGAGAGCCGGGCGGGATTGCTCGAGCATCTATTCGCGGATGTTAACGTCACGCGGTTCGATGCTGCTCAGATCGATGACCACCTCGACGCGAGCGTTGTGCCGAGCGTCGTTCTGATGAACCCGCCGTTCTCCGCGGTGGCGAATGTCGATCGACGAATGGCGGACGCCGCCTTCCGGCACATCGCTTCGGCGCTCGCGCGTCTTCGCGATGGCGGACGCCTCGTCGCCATCGCTGGCGCGGGCCTTGCGCCGGATAACCCGGCGTGGCTAGAGGCCTTTGTTCGCCTCCAGGAGCGCGGACGGGTCGTGTTTTCTGCCGCGATCGACGGCGCCGTCTACGCCAAGCACGGCACTCAGACGGACACGAGGCTGCTCGTCATCGACAAGTTACCCGCTGCCGATCCGAAGGCATTTCCCACCTCGCAAGGCATGGCCGGCGATGTCCCCGCCTTGCTCGAGTGGGTCACCCAGCATGCGCCCCCGAGGTTGCCCGTCACTGCGCCGGTCGTAGCCGACGTCATTAGGCGCCCTGCAATCTCCCGATCGGCCGGCGCCATTGCACCCAGCCCCTCATCCACTTCGGGGAGCGCGCCAGAAGGTGTGGAGCTTGCGTACAAGATCGTCGAATGGTCGCCGCCGGAAAGCGCCCGCCTCACCGATGCGCTCTATGAGGAGTTCGGATTGCAGTCGATCCGTATTCCCGGATCGTGTGCACATCCGACCAAGCTCGTGCAGTCGGCGGCGATGGCGACCTCATCGGTAACTGGAACAGTCTGGCGCGCATCGTCTTCGAGAGCTTTGCCGGTCTTGGCCTGAAAGCATCAGGCGCAAGCCTCTCCGCATCGGATTTCCTGAGACCTGGAAAGATCGCTCAAGTCGGACTTGATGCCGGCCGACCGCTCCTCGATTCGATCTCCAACCTGATGGGCTACATCAGCTTTTTCGAAAATTTCGTCCAGATCGTGGTTCTTCTGTTCGCGTGGGTCGTGGTGCTGCTCGCCTTCTTCATTTTGGCGATCCAGCTCTTCGTCACCCTGATCGAGTTCAAGCTCACGACACTGGCCGGGTTCGTGCTCATTCCCTTTGGCTTGTTTGGCAAGACCACCTTCGCGGCGGAGCGCGTTCTGGGCAACGTCATATCTTCCGGCATTAAGATCCTGGTCCTGGCCGTCATCGTCGGCATCGGCTCCACCCTGTTCTCGCAGTTCACCGCAGGTTTCGGCGGTGCACAGCCAACCATCGAAAACGCGATGACGCTGGTGCTCGCGGCGCTTTCCTTGCTGGGCCTCGGTATCTTCGGTCCGGGTATCGCAAACGGCCTGGTGTCGGGCGGCCCCCAACTCGGCGCCGGCGCCACGATTGGAACAGGCCTTGCTGCTGGCGGCATTGTTGCGGCTGGCGCGGGACTTGCCGCTGGCGGTGCCGGTCTCGCTGGTGGTGCGATTGCTGGCGGCGCGCGCGGTGGCGGCGCTGTCATCAGCGGAGCAACAGCCGCCTATCGAAGCGGCGGCCTTGCCGGCGTCGCGGAGGCTGGCGCTTCGGCTGCGACGAGTCCTTTGCGTCGAGCAGCGGCCGCCTTCGGAGGTAGTCAAGCGGGCGAGCAGGGCGCGAGCGCACCGGCCGAAGGGCAGCCCGATTGGGCTCGCCGCATGAAGCGTGCTCAGACCATCCGGCATGGTGCCTCGGCCGCTGGCCACGCCGTCCGCTCGGGCGATCATGGTGGTAGCGGTTCCTCCGTCGATTTGTCCGAGGGAGAACGTTGAGACGCACCCCGCATCTCTGCCGCACACCAGCGCCTCAAACCCTTCCATCGCACGACTTGAAACCGATCACTCGATATCAGGGGCAACCATCGATGTTCAAACGGCCATCAGTTCACTACGGGCGCATGCCCGAGCCGATTACGCCTTATCAAAAGGCCGCGCAGGTTTGGGACGAACGCATTGGATCAGCGCGCGTGCAAGCCAAGAGCTGGCGCCTGATGGCTTTTGGCTGCCTGATGCTGTCAGCCGGTCTCGCAGGTGGCCTTGTCTGGCAATCGAGTCAGGGCTCGATCACGCCGTGGGTGGTCGAAGTCGATCATCTCGGTCAGGCTCAGCGGATTGCGCCGGCTAACATTGAATATCAGCCCACTGATGCGCAGATCGCTTATCATCTGGCACGCTTTATCGAGGATGTCAGAGGCCTACCGGCCGACGGGATCGTTCTGCGCCAAAACTGGCTGCGGGCCTATGATTTTACGACTGATCGCGGCGCCGCTGCGCTCAACGACTACGCGCGCAGCAACGACCCCTTTGCCAAGCTGGGTAAGGCGCAAATCTCTGTCGAGGTCTCGAGCGTCATTCGTGCGTCGTCGGAAAGCTTTCGGGTCGCATGGACCCAGCGCATCTACGACAATGGCGCCTTGAACTCGACCGAGCGCTGGACTGCAATTCTTACAATCGTGATCGAGACGCCGCGCGAAGCCGAGCGCCTACGCAAGAATCCTCTTGGCGTCTATGTCCGCGCCATCAACTGGTCAAAGGAGTTGGGTCAGTGACCAAGACGCCGTCTGACGTTCATTCGAAATGTTCCATTCAGCAAAACGGACTCAATTCGACTTGGCGCGGGTTCGTGAGCGCGAAGCGTGCACTTCTGTCCGCTCTTATGCTTTGCTCGTCCGTGCTCGGTGGGTGCGCGACATACATTCCGCCGGAGATCAGCTATGACACTGAAGTTCCTCCGCTGCCGGCGACGCCCGTGGCTCTCGACGACAGATTGCGACCGCTTCACGTTCCGCCGCTCTGGAAGCCGGCTCTCGGAGGCAAGTCGGCCGGGAAGGAAGAGGTCGAACCGGTGAGCCGGGTTGAGACGGCAAACAATGCGGCCAGGGTCGAACCGCGCAAGCGGGGGTATTTCAATGCGGCGCAAATCTACGCCTACAGTCCCGGGGCTCTCTATCAGATTTACGCCGCGCCGGGGCAGATCACAGATATCGCGCTCGAGGAGGGAGAACAGTTGACGGGATCAGGGCCGATCGCGGCCGGAGATACTGTACGCTGGGTCGTGGGCGATACCGAGAGCGGCAGCGGCGATACACGGCGCGTCCATGTCTTGGTCAAGCCGACCCGAGCTTCGATCGAAACCAACCTAGTGGTCAACACTGACCGGCGCACCTACCTGATCGAACTCCGATCCCGCGAACGGCCATACATGCCGTCTGTTGCCTGGTACTATCCTGAAACCGCACGGGAACGATGGCGTTCGGTCGCTCTGAAACCCGCTCTTCCGAACCCGGCGCAGCGCATCTCCCGCTATGCCATCGAAGGGGACAGTCCTCCCTGGCGACCGCTCGCCGCATATGACGATGGCCGCAAGGTCTATGTCGAATTCCCGCAAGGCATCGTGCAGGGCGAGATGCCTCCGCTCTTTGTCATCGGTCCAGACGGCAAGACCGAACTCGTCAACTATCGCGCTGACGGCAATGTATTGATCGTCGATCGGCTGTTTGCTGCCGCCGAACTGCGGCTTGGTGGTGAGCACCAGAAGAAGGTCAGGATTGTCAGAACCGGCGGGAGGCCGTCGTCATGAACTCTCGGAATGTAAACGAGCAAGCTATTCCGCCGGAGACACAAGTGGAGCCATCCGAGAGCTTCCGCTTGAGAGCAGAGCACACGCGCGTGACGCGGTTGTCGCGGAAGGTCTTGGCCGGCGGGAGCGCGGTTGCCCTGCTTGTCATCGGCGGAGCGGTGCTGTGGTCGCTGCAGAACAATCGCTCCCGCAATCAAGCGGCCGATGAGCTTTACAGTACCGACCACCACAATGTTGCCGACGGTATTACGACGCTGCCGAAGGACTATGCTGGCGTTCCGCGCCAGCCAATCCCGCAGCTTGGTCCGCCGCTTCCCGGCGACCTCGGTCGACCAATACTTGCTGCTCAAGGCCAGTCGCCGACGATCGGCACTGATCCAGACCAGCAGCGCCGGGATCAAGAGACTGAGGCAGCCCGCATCAGCCATTTGTTCGCTGCGACCAATGAAGGAGCGCGTCCGCCCACCGCTGCGGCGGTTGGAGGCGACCGCCTCGCATCACCAAGCGCAACGAGCACTGGCGAGGATAGATCTGCGCAAAACGGCCAGGACCGCAAGCTTGCCTTCGTGAATGCCTCCGTGGACCGTCGCATGGTAAGCCCTGACCGTGTCATCAGGCCCGCTTCACCATACATCGTGCAGGCCGGGACGGTGATTCCAGGGGCGCTGATCACCGGGATCCGATCGGACCTGCCAGGCCAAATTACCGCGCAGGTAACCGAGAATGTTTTTGACACGCCGACCGGTCGCTTTCTGCTCGTGCCTCAGGGAGCGCGTCTAATCGGCATCTACGACAGCCAGGTCACTTTCGGCCAGTCTCGCGTTCTGCTCGTCTGGACCCGGCTAATCATGCCGAATGGACGTTCTATAGTTCTCGAGCGGCAGCCTGGCGCTGACACCGCTGGCTATGCTGGCCTAGAAGACCAGGTGGACAATCACTGGGGCGAACTCTTCAAGGCTGCGGCACTATCGACGTTTCTCGCCGTCGGAACGGAACTGGGTGCCGGCTCGGACACTAACAGCAACGACAGCGCAATTATCCAGGCGTTGCGTCACGGCGCCTCGGACTCTCTAAACCAAACTGGACAGCAGGTAGTTCGGCGCGGTCTCAATATCCAGCCCACGCTGACGGTACGTCCTGGCTTCCCGATCCGCGTGATCGTGAATCGCGATCTGATCCTTCAGCCTTACGCGAGGTAGATGTTGTGTCGAAGTTGAAAATTGCTGCCGTTCCAGATGACAAACCGGTAAAGATCACTGCGGAGCTACCCGCAAGCGTACATCGCGATCTGCTTGCTTATGCGGATTTACTATCCGCCCAAAGTGGACAGATGGTTGACCCAGCGAAGCTTATCTCGCCCATGCTCTTCAAGTTCATGGCAACCGACCGCGGCTTCCTGAAGTCGCGGCGGCAGACTCGGCGGCTCGTAGAGAACGGATAGAGCTTCGCTAGATGACGTCATGGTCCCGGTCGCATCATCGTATGGCCAGTGTTGAAAAATGAGCTTCAGGCGACTGGCGGTAGTCGGGCCCTCTTCGTCGCGGCTCTATCATTCATGGCACAAAAACGGTCATATTCGTTGGATCAGATGAAAGACGAAACGCGTAGCTTAATCGCCAACGCCGCTGTAACAGCTCGGATCTTAGACTGGCCACCCGCAACAAGGTCTGGTACGGCGCATCGGCGCCGACGAAGTCGATAAGCGATTGGAGCGTCTCGCCGACATCCTCGTCGACTGCGTTGCCCACGGCGCCTCAGTCAGCTTTTTTGCCAGCGCTATCTCGACGACGTGCGTTGGCGTATTTGCGTAGCTTCGCAGCTCTTGGGCCGTCAGCGGGCAGCCGGCCGGGGCGACTTGCCGCTGAGCTAGGGCAACGGCTGTTCCTTCAGGTCGCCGTCGATCATGCGTTCGATGGTGGCTTCGTCGCAGCGCCGGTAATGTGGGTAGGCGCGCAGCATGTCGCTTCAGCGCGCCAGCGAACCGGCCGCGTACAAACCCGTGGCTTTCGATGCGGGTCACGGTGGTCTTGCCGCCCCGATAAGGCCCTTGAGGCCGATAACGATCATGGATAGAGGCTCCGATTGGGAGCCATACGGTCTCAATTGGTATAGATGCTTTCGAGCGTGTTTCGGTCGCACTTGGCGCCGCCCGATGACGAACGGACGAAGACATCAATTTCAGGCTCAAAAATAGCCGACCGGATTTTTTTCCTGAGCAGGCCCACCCCTGGGTTCCACGCCGATCCGAGAACAGAAAGTGCCTTTTGAAATTTTATATCTAGCAAAGTCGAGTGGTCGCGGGTCACCCGCGTAGGGGGGCCCGGAAGGACCCGCCGCTGCAAGAAGTTCGAGACCCGCGAAGGGGTAGAGATGCACTTCGTCGGACCGAGGGGGGACGCCATCTTTCCCAATGAAGACGCCATCGTGCACCTCAACTGCGGATCATGCTCGAACAGAACGAGGAATGCGCCGTCCAGCACGCCCGTTTCACGACGCTGGAAACAATCGCACCGTTCAGCGATGATCCAAGAGTCAGCCTTGCGGCTAACGCCCTCCGCTTGATCGGCGAGCTGCCCAAAGTCTTGTTGCCGTTCTTAACTCGGGCGGCTTCATGACGGCAGGACATCCCTGCTCGCCATCCGCGTTGTGACGAAATGCTGCGGCTGGCCAACGCTGTAGGGTGCGCTCGGTCTTTTTTCCTTGCGGCAGCTGAAACAGAAATATGGGGAGAAAGCGGCGCCCCTGGCGCCGCCTGATCGTTCTGGAGCACTAGGCACTGAACTCGCTTGGTCTTCAAGTTTGACCAACAGTTTCTCGATTAAGTGTGTATGACCACCAATGCTGGTAGGTCTCCCGAGGCCGCCTTGTCGCTAAAGTCCCGCTGTACCCTGAGGCGACGGGCCTCACGGGAAAGCCGGGTGGCTAGCCTTGTGCTCCCCGAGGCTGACTACTGTGCCAGCGGCGCTTGATAGGGACAGCGCCTTCCTTCCTCCATGGGAGGTGCCGAGTCATGTCGCTCCTGGCTCGCCGGCGAAGCGGATGCGGCAGAGATAGCGCATTTGTCCACCCTCCCCGGATGGATATGGGCGCCGAGCCGCATCCGCTGCTTTCCGTTCGCTTTGCGCCTCGCTGATGGGCCTGATGGAGCTTGGTAACGCATTTTGAGAAACGGGCACAATCGTCTTCAATACGACAAACCAACGTGGAGCTTGACCAACTGAACGCCACGGGCGTTTAGCGCGGAGCGGTTGCCGCTGATCGCAAGCGCGCCGAATGGCTATTGTCTGAGGCGTAAACGTCGTAATTGCTCTCAACTGCCAGCGGCCACATAGGCCGCCTTTCGTTGTAAATTGCTGCGCAGGTCTGTCAGCTTTCGGTAAGCCAGGCTCGATAAAGAATCGTTGGGTTTAACGGGAGCGTGGCAGGGACAGCGCATGAGCTGAAGGACCACCATGTGCTGAGTTACGCTTCCGTTAAGCTCATTGCAGTGCGGATGCGGCAGGGTTAGTGCCTCATGATGCCCCAGGCCGTCAGGCGCCGAACCGCGTTCGCACTGCTTCCAACTCACGAGTTAGTTCTCGTTTTTTGGCGGTTTCACTCGGTCCGCTGGCGATAAGCTCCCGATCAGCTTCTTGCCGCCGCTTGAAGCTGAGTTTGGAGCAGGTTAGCTGCAGGGACAGAGCGCTGCCCCTGTGTGTCCGCGGGGAGATAAGCGCCGAGCCAAGTTCTGCTAAGTTCAACTGGCGGGCGGGTAGGGACAGCGCCTGCTCCAGCGCAACCAAACGGCACCGGGTCGCGCCCGCACTGCTTCCGATCAATCATCAGCAATACTTTGGAAGGGAAGAAGACTGCGTGGCTGAATCCCCTCCACCCTTATCTTCGTGCCATTCTCTCCGCCAGGCGTGCCGACGAGCGACGCCGGCAGCGTCGCCCATTTTTCAACGAGGTACTCCTCATCGCGGTCTACGAGGGTCTCGGATAACTTTCCAGCGGCTTTCTATCGTGCTCCGCCTCGATTGACTCTGCCCACATACTTGCGTCGCTCATGTGCGATTGGCATGTTTTCTTGTTCATGCAACGTGCATGTGTCTGGTCGTGCTGGTGTCTCCAATTCAAGGCAAAAACTAGCTTAGAGAGTCGCCGACGAGGAGGGGAGCCACCGATTTTGGTAGGTGCCCCTTGGTACTTCTCGAAGATACAACTTTGTAGCCCTTTAGAATTGGAGCCTCTTGGGAGCAAAGGTGGCCAGCCCCAGGCTTTGCGACCGGGTTGGCCACCAGCGCTCGCGACATCATGCCCACAGGGCAGCTACAGGCCAACGAATGCATATATTCGAGCGGCATATTACGTCCTTGCGGCCGCAAGCGCTTGCGGTGCTTGCAGCCAATCGGGTCCGCGCCCCCCATCGGTCTCTGGGACTATCAGATCGCAGGGCGGCCACATTTAACGTCGACGAAGTTCTGGCGATGCTGGCCATACTCGATTGCGTGGAACCCAACCTGCGGCCGAAAAGCGCGACAGATCGCTGCGCGCATACGCGCGCCTCTAGAGGGGCCGCATGGGGGGGCAACCAGTTCGGGTAGGATGTCTGTGAGACCATGAGGTGTGAGCTTTCAGTAGGTTGTCCATCCGGTCCTGAACGAGGAAGCAACCTGCCGAAGCTTTAGCCTACCCCTTAAGGATCGGATGAACGCCCCCAAGAATGCGCCATTGACGCCGAAAGGCCATGGCGCCAATCTTGATCGAGGCTGGCCTAACGAAGGCTGCAGTGCGCTGCAACTCGCCGTTTTCGGCGAGGACGGTCGCCAAGTTTAAGCGTTCGGCGAGGAAGGAGTGGATGGACCGTGATCGCTCCACAAGACCTCTTTTATCCAAGCCAAATCCTGCCTTCCCATGCGCAGAAGCCGGAACGTTGGGACGACAGCGCCACAGGTCAAACAGATCTCAATCGAGGCCGGTAGTGTCGCCGGCGACCTTCAGCCCTATCCGGCGCCGGCTGGGATTAAACCGATTGCGCAACCTGGGCCCGGCTGAGCCGGAGCGACGCTATGAACGTGAGCATTCCGGCGGACCCGATCCGGGTCGGTATCAAAAAGCTCGGCAAGGTGACCATATAGGCCAGCGGTTAATGGACCGGACAGGACAGAGCAGCCTGCGGGGAGGACTGCCGAGACGGACGCCTCGGTCTCAAGCACATCGGTACAAAACTCTATAGGAGCTCTTTACCGATCAATCGGCTCAGAAATACAATCTGTTGCATGCCGCCTTATGCTCACCTCGGTGGATTTAACACTGGAAAAATCGATGCATCAAAAGTGCGCTGTAGAAGTAAACCCGATCGGTCCGACGCGACAGCCGGCCCGCGAATCGGCCGAAGCCGAACACGCCCGCAAGACCTACAGCAAGCGAAGGAAGCCTTCTGGCGTTGATGACGCAACCAAAAGGAATTTTCACCATCTGCGGGTGATTTCCGAGAGGGTCTTTCCTTTCTTCTTGGCGGGTCGACAGATTTCTTCCGCTCTCACAGGGAAGTCGCGGGTGCGCAAAACACTTGGCGAGAAAAGTAGTCGCTGCGAAGGATGTGCTGGAGGCCAATCTTCATTGTCGCGGTTCCGCCACCCTCGATCCACATCCTTATTTCGAAGTGGCCATTCCACCGATGGGCTTGTGGAGATATGGAACAAGAACTCCTATGGGCGACTTCGACCTATGTCATTCTCGCGCACGTGCCTCGCGATGGTGTGTTCTCAACGGCGCTGGTGCGCGGATCCACCAAGCCCATACGCAACTCACTTTTTGCCCTTTGTCCTTCTTGGACAGCGACGAAGAGCGGATTGACGCTGAAGAATTGTAGCAACCAGACTGCTGATCGCGTGGGATACTCGATCAACTCGAGCGCTGGGGATCGCTATAACTTTGCAATAGGCGGCGAGTTGGTTGAAGTTCAAAGCTTTGTCAGTTCGCAGCTAAAAATCGAACTGAGTTCAAATGAGTCGCGTTTCGGAGCAACCGGTCGACCGCATCACAATTCCCCTCCTGCAGCGGTGGAAGCAGGACGGCCGGCGTCTAGTCATGACGACTGCCTACGACGCGGTTGCGGCGCCTATCCCGGATCCTTCCATCGATATCAGTCTCGTCGGTGACAGCGGGGGTAACGTCTGCCTTGGATTCGAAAACACGCCTCCAGTAAGTGTTGCGATGATGAACCATCACCTCGAAGCCGCCGTACGCAGCAAACCGCGTGCCTTGCTCGTCGCCGATATGTCCTTTCTTAGCTTCCACGTCAGCGTTGAGGAGACCATACGAAATGCTGGCGGATTTCTGCAGCGAGGAGCAGCTGCGGCGAGACTCGAGGGCGGTGGCAAAAGAATCGAGATGGTGCGTGCCATTGTCGATTGCGAGATTCCCGTGATGGGTCATCTCGGTCTTGTTCCGCAGAGCGTTAATGTCATGGGCGGCTTCAAAGTGCAGGGCCGCAAAGTGGATGAAGCGCTGCGTTTGCTCGATGATGCTCATCGTCTGCAGGAGGCCAGCTGTTTCGCTTTGGTATTGGAGGGCACTCCGGCTGAGCTTACTGCTCGAGTAAGCGATTCCTTGACAATACCGACGATCGGAATCGGCTCGGGCCCAGACTGTTCAGAGCAGGTGCTCTGTTTCATGACGTGCTGGGCCAAACCGAAGGTCATCGCCCCAAATTCGTTCCCGCCTATACGGAAGGCTTTCAGCAGTTCCATGATGCGCTTTCGCGCGGGGCAGCGGATGTCCGCCGTGGCGCGTTCCCCGGCCCGCAAGAGTCCTATCGGCTTCCCGAAGGCGTTGGGGAGGCAATTGCCAACTGGGCGCCATCCACCTCAAATTATCACGAGCGTCGCTGAACTTCGCCGCACTCTCGCAAAATCCCGCAGTGCCAATCAAAGGGCCGGATTGTGCCGACGGTGGGCTATCTCCACGATGGCCACCTGGCGCTGATCGCAGCGAGCCAAGCAAAATGCGATGTGACCGTCGTCAGCATCTTCGTTAACCCCACTCAGTTCGGAGCAAATGAAGATCTCAGCACCTATCTGCGCGACTTCTTGCGCGATGAAGAACTGTGCCGGGATCTGGTGTTGCGATCCTCTTCGCGCCCGATGCACAGGAAGTCTATCCGAGCAATTTCGAAACCTTTGTTGGACCTGGCGACCTCGCGAAACCTCTATGCGGCGCTTTCAGGCCCGGACATTTTCGCGGTGTGGCGACTGTCGTCTGCAAGTTGTTCAACATGGTGCAGCCCCACGTCGCTTTTTTGGCCAGAAGGATGTTCAGCAATGCGTAGTCGTGCGTCGCATGGTGGTTGATCTCAATGTCCCGATCGAGATCGTCACCGTACCGACGGTTCGTGAAAAGGATGGGCCCGCCATGAGTAGTCGCAATCGCTATCTCAGCTAGGAAGCGCGCAGCAGGCCCTTGCAATCAACCAGGGGCTGCCCGCGGCGCTCGATGATTTTCGGTCTGGAGAGTGCAACGTACAAAAGCTGATTGCGGCTGCCAAGGCATTTGGAGGCGGTTGACACATTGCAGTATCTTGACTTATCGACGGTGACACGCCCAAAACCGCCGATAGTCCACTGCGACTCCCCGCGGCGCTATGTACGGCCGCCTACGTTGGCTCAACGCGTCGGATCGACAAAGTGGTATTGGCGTTGCCAACTCGGTAGCGCAAGGCGTGGACAAGCCAGAGCGCAGCTTATTGAGCTGACAGAAACGCTCAAAGCACTGTTCCGAGAGGCATATCGAACTGGCAGCAGAGGGCAAGCCCCGAGACGGCTTTGTTCGGCGAGTTAGCGAAGCGATAGCGGGCGCGCACTGAATATGCGGGGCTAAAAATTTGTGTTTAGCAACTCCGCAAGTCTTGCGACGGTGATCAGCGGCGAACTCGATAAACCTTGGTATAGTGCTTTGCAGCCGATGCTATATCACTCACTTACCTTTGTAGAGTTGAGTACCGGTCAGGTCGTTTGTAATTCCGATGTCGAAGTGCGAAGCCTGAACTAATGCCCGGCTAGAAGTCGTTGCGTTCTAATCAACTATTCTTGTCGGGCCTTTCGCCGATAAACGCAAAAAGGGCACGAGCTCTACAGCGGGGGCTCTAGCACAGTCGCCGCATTGCTGACCATTGCCTTAAAGTTGGTGGCAGATTTACATCCCAATCCCGAATACGAGTTGACATGACATTTACCGCGCTTTTCATCAAACGTCCGGTATTGTCAATCGTCGTGAGTTTCCTGATCTTGCTGATCGGCTTGCGCGCCGCGGTCCTACTGCCGATCCGGCAATATCCGAAGCTAACCAATACGGTCATCAATATCACGACTGCCTATCCTGGCGCCTCGGCCGACATGATCCAGGGGTTCATCACCACTCCCCTGGAGCAAGCAGTCGCGTCCGCCGAAGGCGTCGACTACATCAGTTCCTCGTCTATGCTTGGTGTCTCGACTATTCTAGTTTACATCAAGCTGAACTTCAATCCAAACGAAGCGCTCACGGAGGTGCTCTCCAAGGTCAACTCAGTCAAATACCTGATCCCGAAGGAATCAAACGATCCAGTCGTCACGAAGTCGAGCGGTCAGACGAATGCTGTCATGTATATCGCTTTCTCCAGCGATGAGCTAGCGGCCAGTGCGATCACCGACTACCTCGCGCGCGTCGTGCAACCGGTTATCTCAACCGTCGACGGCGTTTCAGCGGCTGACATCCTAGGCGGCCAGAGTTTTGCGATGCGGCTATGGCTAGACCCTGCGAAAATGGCTGGGCATGGCATATCGCCGGCTGAAGTTTCGGCTGCAATCGCAGCTAACAACTTCCAGGCTGCGGCAGGCCAGACCAAGGGCTATTTCACTATCTCCGATGTCACAGCAAATACGGATTTGCGGAGTGTTGACGATTTCAAGCGTATGATTGTCAAGGCGAATGACGGTGGCTTTGTGCGCATGGAAGACATTGCGGTAGTCGAACTTGCCGCGCAGATGACGGACACTACCGTCACGATGAACGGCGACCACGCGGTCTTTGTCGGCGTGCAAGCGAGCCCGGAAGGCAATCCGCTAAACATAGTGCGAGGCGTTCGGGCGCTGTTTCCTGAAATGGAGCGTAACCTGCCGCCGCCGCTGAAGATGAAAGTGGCCTACGACTCATCCAAGTTTATTCAATCATCGATCGACGAAGTGAAGAAGACGCTCATTGAGGCCGTCGTGGTTGTGGTCGTCGTGATCTTTCTTTTCCTGGCCTCGCTGCGGTCCGTCATCATTCCTGTGGTTACTATTCCGTTGTCTCTCGTTGGTGTCTGCAGCATGATGCTGGCGCTGGGGTTCTCATTCAACCTCCTGACGCTCCTTGCGATGGTTCTCGCGATCGGCCTCGTGGTCGACGACGCAATCGTGGTGGTGGAGAATATTCATCGCCATTTAGAAGAAGGAGCGGCTCCGCTACAGGCTGCTACAAGGGGCGCGCGCGAGATCGTCGGTCCGGTTATCTCCATGACGATTACCTTGGCTGCGGTATATGCCCCGATCGGATTCCTTGGCGGCCTCACCGGTGGCCTGTTCCGCGAATTCGCGTTCACGCTGGCAGGAGCGGTGATCGTGTCCGGTGTGGTCGCTTTGACGCTGTCGCCCATGATGTGCTCTCTCTTCCTGAGGCGCGCCAAGGGGGGACGATTTGCAAGGCTTGTGAACCGCGGGTTCAGTGCCGTAACACGATGGTACGGCCGCAAGCTCGACCGTTCGCTCGACTATCGCCCAATTACCGGCCTATTTGCGCTGACCATGTTGGGACTTGTCGGCTTTCTCTATATGCATATTTCCAAGGAACTAGCGCCGGAGGAGGATCAAGGTATCATATTCGCGCTAACTAAGGCGCCGAAATACGCCAATATCGACTACCTCGACTATTATGGCACCAAGCTTGAAAGCGCGTTGAAAAAAGTTCCAGAGACTGACTTGAGCTTCGTGTTCAATGGCATTGGCGGCCAGCAGAGTGGCATGGCCGGCATGTTGCTCAAGCCTTGGGACGAACGCAAGCGATCATCGATTGTACTAAAGTCGCTTGTTCAGGCCGAGCTATCCAAAATCGAAGGCATCAACGCGTTTGCCTTTAGCTTGCCTCCGCTGCCGGGCGGTTCTGGTGGCCTACCAGTCCAGATGGTGATCAATTCGACTCTAGGCTTTCAATCCATCCACGAGCAGATGTCAACGTTGAAGGATGCCGCGCAGAAGAGCGGCCTCTTCATGGTGAGCGACTCCGACCTCGAGTTCAACCAGCCGGTGGTACGAATCAAGGTTGATCGATCGAAGGCTAACGAGCTTGGCATCACCATGCAGATCGTCGGTAACGCGCTCGCCACCTTACTTGGGGGAAATTACGTCAACCGCTTCAATCTGCAGGGCCGCTCCTACGAGGTGATCCCGCAGGTGCCGCGAGAGGAACGGCTAGTGCCGCAATCAATCGGAAGCTATTATGTGAAGACTGCGACGGGATCGATGCTTCCGCTGTCTACCGTAGTCTCCACCGAGACTGCGACCGATCCGAATGCGCTCACCCACTACAACCAGCTCAACTGCGCGACCTTTCAGGCCGTGCCGATGCCCGGCGTCACGATCGAACAGGCCGTGGATTTCCTAGAAGCCGAGGCGAAGAAACTGCCCCCGGGCTTCAGTTACGACTTCCTGGCCGACGCCCGCCAGTACGTGCACGAGGGTAATCAATTGGCGATTACCTTCGCATTTGCCCTCATCATCATATTCTTAGTGCTTTCGGCGCAGTTCGAAAGTCTGCGCGATCCGCTCATCATCATGATCAGCGTGCCGATGGCAATGGTCGGCGCCTTGATTCCGCCGTTCCTCGGCTGGGCGACCATGAACATCTACACCCAGGTTGGACTGTTGACACTGGTCGGGTTGATTTCAAAGCACGGCATCCTAATGGTTGAGTTCGCCAATGAGCTGCAGTTCAAGGAGAGATTTGACCGTCGCTCGGCTATAGAGATGGCGGCGCGTGTCCGACTGCGCCCAATCTTGATGACCACGGCGGCAATGGTCACGGGCTTCATACCCTTGTTGACGGCAACCGGAGCTGGCGCCGCGAGCCGGTTCTCGATCGGACTCGTTCTCGCCGCTGGCATGTCTGCGGGCACGCTGATCACGCTATTCGTGCTCCCGGCGGTCTATGTCGCGATCGCGTCCGATCACCGTGGTAATGGGGGTGTCGTCCGCGCGAACCTCGCCGAGCGCGACTTCACCAGCGCTGCTGATGCCGAGGTAACAAAGCATGACCATCAAATCATCTAGGTTTGCTAGTGTGACGCGCGAAGGAGCTTAGGACCACTTCACGGTTCTTTACACATCGAGAACTTCGCGTGCTTGGTGCCAAACTGGGCGCATCTTTTCGGCGGTTAACAGTCGGAGATCCGCTGCTGCCGCCCCAGGTTTAAGCGGCGCCGGGTATTCACGGAGACCTGACGCCCAAGCTCGACCAAAGGAGAATCGGTGCTCTCTTGATCAAAAAGGAGGGCTGACAGATCATCGCAAGGCTCAGCCCCTTCGGAACATTGCTCGATATGATCTAGCCGGTGATGCAGGCTGCCTTGTCGAGAACGAGCAGATCACTCTGGAGCCGTCCGTCTCTCTCAGCGCAAAACACCCGGTATGCCAGCTGAATGCCTTCCGTGAGCGAGGTGGTGGCTCGCCAGCCGAGTCTGGACAGCCGACTAACATCCAGCAGCTTGCGCGGCGTTCCGTCCGGGCGCGACGTATCCAAGCTGATTTCACCGCGAAAGCCGACGGCGGCCGCGACCATCAGTGCTAAATCGGCGATGGTGATGTCCTCGCCGGTGCCGATATTGACCGGTTCCGGCGACGAATAGGTCTTCATCAGGTGCACGCAGGCATCCGCCATGTCGTCGACATAGAGGAACTCGCGCCGGGGCGTGCCGGTGCCCCACACGATGACGCGCTTCGCTCCCGAAACCTTCGCCTCGTGGAAGCGGCGGATCAGCGCGGCGACGACGTGGCTCAGCTCGGGGTGATAATTGTCGCCGGGGCCGTACAGATTGGTCGGCATCACGCTGATGAAGTCGCTGCCATACTGGCTGCGATAGGCCTCCGCCATCTTGATGCCGGCGATCTTGGCGATCGCATAGGGCTCGTTGGTCGGCTCCAGCGGACCGGTGAGCACGGAATCCTCGCGCAGCGGCTGCGGCGCCAGCTTCGGATAGATGCAGGACGAGCCCAGAAACATTAGCTTCTCGGCGCCGTTCTGATGCGCGGCCTGGATCACGTTCGCCGCAATCGCGATGTTGTCGTAGATGAACTCGGCGCGCAGCGTGTTGTTGGCGACGATGCCGCCGACCTTGGCCGCGGCGAGGAAGATCACTTGCGGCCGCGTCCTGGCGAACCAGTCGAACACGGCGGCCTGGTTGCAGAGATCGACCTCGCGCCGGTCGACCGTGACGAGCCGCACCTCCTCCCGTGCCAGCCGGCGCACCAGCGCGGCTCCGACCATGCCGCGATGGCCGGCGACGTAGACGCTCTTGCCCCTCAGCTCAAACGGTGCGTTTGCCACTGGCCGCATCCCGTTTTGTCTCCGCCAGATCGCTCGTCATCATCTCCTCGACGAGCTGGGCAAAGCTGCGCTTCGGCGTCCAGCCGAGCACCTCGCGCGCCTTGCTGGCGTCGCCGACGAGAAGATCGACCTCGGTCGGACGGAAATAGGTCGGATCGATCTTCACCACAATCTTGCCGCTCGTCTCGTCGACGCCGGTCTCCTCGACGCCCTTGCCGCGCCAGGCGATGCGACGGCCGACATGGGCAAAGGACAGCTCGACCATCTCGCGCACCGAGCGCATCTCGCCGGTGGCGAGCACGAAGTCGTCGGGTTTGTCGGCCTGCAGGATCTTGTGCATGCCCTCGACATAGTCCCTGGCATGGCCCCAGTCGCGCTTGGCTTCGAGATTGCCGAGATAGAGCGTCTGTTCCAGCCCGACCTCGATACGCGCGACGCCGCGGGTGATCTTGCGGGTCACGAAGGTCTCGCCGCGGATCGGGCTCTCATGGTTGAACAGGATGCCGTTCGACGCGAACATGCCGTAGGCTTCGCGGTAGTTCACCGTGATCCAGTAGCCGTAGAGCTTGGCAACGCCGTAGGGCGAGCGCGGATAGAACGGCGTCGTCTCCTTCTGCGGGATCTCCTGCACCAGGCCGTAGAGCTCGGAGGTCGAGGCCTGGTAGAACCGCGTCTCCTTCTCCATGCCGAGGATGCGGATCGCTTCCAACAGGCGCAGCACGCCGATGGCGTCGGCATTGGCGGTGTATTCCGGGCTCTCGAAGCTGACGGCGACGTGGCTTTGAGCTGCGAGATTGTAGATCTCGGTCGGCCGGATCTGCTGCACCAGGCGGATCAGATTGGTCGAATCCGTCATGTCGCCATAGTGCATCAGGAACGGAACGTTGCCGACATGCGGGTCCTGATAGAGGTGATCGACGCGCGCGGTGTTGAACGAGGACGAGCGCCGCTTGATGCCGTGCACGACATAGCCGAGCGACAGCAAATATTCGGCGAGATAGGCGCCGTCCTGACCGGTCACGCCGGTGATGAGAGCGACACGCCCCTTTGAGTTGCGAACCGTCATGGTCTTCCTTAGTTGCACCGGAAAGAGCTGCACTCTGAGAAATCATTGCGAAGCCGCTTCTCGAAAAGATCGATATGCGGATGCGCGCTCCATCGCAATTAAAGGATACGCTCGGCAAGCCAAGTCATACACCGGACTCAGGAAAACACACCATATACATTGATTTAGGTGGACTGAATGATGCCGGCGCATGAGCTTCAAAGATGAAAGTCGAGCGAACCCTCGCAACGGCGACGATCCCAAGCAGGCGGGATGGATGGTAGGCCCTGTTAGACGCGCTCGGGGGCGCTTTGCCTCCTCGCGATATTTCTGGGGTCCTTATCTTTCCACGCGCGCAGGTATGTTTTCCGTTTGGTCCCTCATGGCGCGGAAGAGTGACGTGGTGAGACTTCCGACTAGAAGACGTAGCCTTCGCGGCTCATAATCAGCGCCGCTTTGCTAATTGCGGGTAGGCAATGGACGGCCTGATGCAAAACAGAATGAGAAAGAAAGGCAAACGTTGGTATAGACTTTGTAACGTTTCGATATCGAAATCTTACGTTCGTACAATGGAGCTTTGATGCCAGTCCTCTAACTTGACCGGGCAATAAGTTGCCTCTGTCCAATCATGAAAAGTCTCTTAAACCCTCATCGCAAGTGTGTTTCCAGCAAGTCGGGAGCAGCTGCGCAAAGAGATGAGCAGGGACTATGCGGAACGTGGGCAGATCTCATCTTTCTGTCTGAAATGGAGCGAAGCCCAGACGAAGCGTCACTCGCCCGGGAGAATGATTAGTGAGACGCGAGGACTCAGTTGTTGCCATATTGACCGTGCCCGGCAAGCTGGCATCGCTTCTCGCTTCTTCTGAGAACACAAACTGCGTCCTGAAATGGCTCCTCGGTGAGAGTGAGCCAAGCAAGATAACCTGCTTCACCGTAGGATAATTGGCTTTCCGTTCTGTTCGAATGCCCTCAATCTATGGAGCGAGACTAGTTGATACATCTTGGCAGCGGCTTGTTGCGCCGGCGACAGTTAGTGAGGCCGTCGAGCGAGCCTGTTTGGGCGGACTTGGATGCGCCGTGCAGGCGCACTAGCGCATCTGATTCTGCTTCAGGCAGTCACGCCAATGGCGATGGCATCGCAGTGTTTCTTCGATCGGCCAGCCAAAAGCGGAATCTAGCTGGGCGAAGCGATGATGGCCGGGAGATCTAAATGAGGCCAGAGAATGCGGCGGTGATAAAGGCGCCCGCTGAAAATCCCGAACCTAAACCTGTTACCTTTGGGCAAACGAAGTTTGCGACGGTGCTCCTGTTGGAGGAACGTCAGACTTCTTGAAGCTGGGCTGCATGGATTGATATGTGTGGAATTGTTGGCATTTTGGGCCGTGGTCCGGTCGTTGATAAGTTGGTCGCGTCGCTCAGGCGATTGGAATATCGTGGCTACGATTCCGCGGGCCTCGCAACTCTCGAAGGAGTCCGGATCGAGCGCCGCCGCGCCGAAGGTAAGCTGAGGAACCTTGAGGAGCAGCTGCGCTATTGTCCGCCGTCGGGGCATGCTGGCATCGGTCACACCCGCTGGGCGACTCATGGAAAGCCGACCGAAAGCAATGCTCATCCGCATGCGACGGAGAATGTCGCGGTCGTTCATAACGGGATCATTGAGAATTTCCGCGAGCTGCGAGCCGAGTTGGAGCGGAATGGAGCCGGCTTTAACTCGGAGACGGACACCGAGGTAGTGGCGCATCTCGTCGATTCCTATCTCAAGAATGGCTACTCGCCGCAGGATGCGGTACAGGCGTCACTGCCGCGACTGCGTGGTGCCTTCGCGTTGGCATTCCTTTTCAAAGCGAACGACGATCTTTTGATCGGTGCTTGCAAGGGCTCGCCGCTCGCGATCGGACATGGTCGCGGCGAAGTGTATCTAGGCTCGGACGCAATTGCGCTCGCACCTTTGACCGACACCGTCACCTACCTTGAAGACGGCGACTGGGCCGTGCTTACGCGCGCAACGTGCGTGATTTATGGTGCAGACGGCTCTATCGTCCAGCGGGAAACATCAAAATCTGGCGTATCAGCGCTCCTTGTGGACAAAGCGAATTACCGCCACTTCATGGCCAAAGAAATTCACGAGCAGCCGACAGTGGCCGGCAAGACATTGGCGCATTATCTCGATGTTGCGGCCAAACGCGTCGCCCTGCCGCTCGCGTTGCCCTTCGACTTTAATTGCATTCAGCGCATTTCAATTACTGCGTGCGGCACGGCTAGCTACGCTGGGCACATCGCCAAATACTGGTTCGAGAGGCTCGCGCGTTTGCCTTGCGACGTCGATGTAGCCTCTGAATTCCGCTACAGGGAGGCGCCTTTGCGCCGAGGCGATCTCGCAATAGTCATCTCGCAATCGGGCGAAACCGCTGACACATTAGCTGCCTTGCGATACGCCAAGGGCAAGGGCTTGCATACGATATCTGTGGTTAATGTACCGACGTCGACGATTGCGCGCGAGAGCGAATCCGTTTTGCCTACCCTGGCAGGGCCAGAAATCGGCGTCGCTTCCACCAAGGCATTTATCTGCCAGCTGATGGTATTGGGGGTGCTTGCCGTCAGAGCAGCTAAGGAGCGGGGTAAGCTGTCTGAAATCGATGAATCGCAGCTCGTGCGCGAGCTCATTGAGGTGCCGCGATTGATTGCTGCGGCCCTGTTGGTCGAGCCCCAGATTGAGAAGCTCGCGCGTTATATCGCCGGCGCGAGGACAGTACTCTATCTCGGTCGTGGCACATCGGCCCCCTTGGCCTTGGAGGGCGCGCTCAAGTTGAAGGAAATTTCCTATATCCACTCAGAGGGCTACGCCGCCGGCGAGCTCAAGCACGGCCCGATCGCACTGATCGATGAGGCTGTGCCTGTGGTGGTGATCGCGCCTTACGACGAGGTCTTCGAGAAGACCGTCTCTAACATGCAAGAGGTGGCCGCTCGGGGCGGCAAGATCATCCTGATCACCGATGCGAAGGGTGCGTCTGAAGCGATGGTAGACACGCTCCTGACCATCGTGCTGCCGGCAATGGTCGCAAGCTTTACGCCGCTGGTCTATGCCATTCCGGTCCAGCTCTTGGCTTACCATACCGCGGTCGCAAGGGGGGCGGACGTGGATCAGCCGCGTAATCTTGCAAAATCGGTCACGGTGGAATGAGGCTGGAGAAGTTAGTATCAAAGCATTGAGGTCTCGGCCTCGAGCCATTCGGCGCGGGTTTGGTGGCCTAGGTTCTGCGGGGACGGAATCCGACAAGTTCCCAATCCGGGTCGCTCGTAGCTGTCGTGCGGTTTTGGTGAACTTAGCTGATGCTGCCATCAGCCTCGTATAGCAGAATCGACTAGCCTAGGGGCGATCCGGGATGTTGCACGACTGGGACGGCGTTCATCACGCCCGTCCACAGCCCTGTTGCCCTGGTCGCCATCGACCGGAACAGGTGGTCGTCATCGATCGGAAATGGTGGTCGCCATCAATCGGATTCACTGGTCGCCGTGCCCCGGAGCGCGCAGCCTGACTTCGACGGCTCTGTACTTCGAGCGCTGTTTATTGAAACGAATACCGAAAGTCACGCGCGTGCCGGACACCAGATCAGCCCCTGCGCAGCCGCGAAGGTCCGATATGTGCACGAACAAATCCTTGCCGTCGCCATAGTCAGGCCGAATGAACCCCCAGCCCTTTTCAACGCTGTACGACACTACTGTTCCGGTGCGCATGTTTGTTCCACGGTCTTGCGGCTCGATATCGCCGCCTACTACTCCGGAGCTGCGGGTGCACTTTCCGTTCCTAACTCGGCGGCGACGAGCGCGAGCGAAGATGAGCGCCACCACTTGAACATCCTGACTCACCTCGCCTCACAGCAAACCGGCGGGGCGGACCAGGCGCTAGAAGCGACGAGCCCGCCCCTAACATTACCGCATCTGGAGACTCGGTGATGCTGCCCAGGACCGAGCAAGGGTCGTGCCGAATCGAGAATCGGAGATTCTGCAGGCGCTTCGTGGCGGGCTACAGGGTCAAGGTGTTCGCTTTGGTCTGAAAACTGATGGCCGACGGGGGCACTGTCCGTCCCAGTTGGTCCCGCCGAACTTCGGACTGCAGGCTCACGCTCGCGCCGCCAAATTGCCCCGACAACGTGCTGCCCATCACGGCCCAGCGCATTCTCTTGCACGCCCGGCCTGTACGCGATGGCGGCATTCATCCGACCTGCTAAGCACACAGAAATTTCGCTGGCGTATTGAACAGCAGGCAAGCGGGCCTTTTAATCGATCGTCTCCCTTCGGACGCGCACCCGTTCTCCAACACGCTGTGCGCGATTGAGGCTCGAAAACTACGCAATCACGAGCTCGACCATCTCCATCTCAGAATCACTGAGCCTCACGAGGAGGAGCATTCGCATGGGTAGTCGAGCAAGTAGCGAAGCTGGACTGGGGTGATTGTCAGGCTTGCCAAAGGTGCGTTCACCTCGGAGGTAATAGAGCGCCATCGACCCTATTTCACGCTTGGCGAATTGCTCAGCTAGCCGCAGATGACGGCCCGCTCTAAATGATCTTATCTCTCAGCCTTTGCTGAACGATTTCGACCAGAACTGCTCCGCGAAATCCAGATGGCACTTCATCACGTCCGAGGGAGTTTTGGAATTGGCAAGATTCTTCAGAAGATTGACCTGAGCGTGCAGAGAGGAAGCAGCCAGCTTTGACCCGTCCTTCAACGCCGCAGCGAACAGGTCTGTTGTCTCTTCGAGGGATTTTTTCCATTCCGGAGACGCAAATGAATGGCTTGATGCAGCCCTCGCTGATTCTCCAACATCGTGCGTGGTGCCTCCCGCTTCAGAGGCTGAAGCCTGGGCGGCCCGTTCGGGCTCTGGATGGGTCTTCCGTTCGCGTTTCTCGTATTCGGGACCTCTCGCGGTCATTCAACGTCTCTCCGTCTAAACAGGATCGCAGCTCGCTGCGTGGTCTAGATCCGACCAAGAGCTTCGGAAAGTACCACAACCGGCAACATGTCGAACCTATCTCATTTGGTAGCACTTGCTCATCGGGATTGCTTAAGCGGATATCCGCACCATTTGCGGGGTATGCGAACGACCGCGAGATTTGACTGAGAATTTCCTGCACGGCATGAAGAAAGTTGGTGGCAAGGAAGTCGAGAAGGACCGCGTTCTAACACTCGACGAACTGAAGCCTTCTTTGCGATCCTCAACGATGAGGAAGCGGGCATCACGGATGGAACGCGCTTGGCGCTGAAAGTCCGTATTGCTGACAGCCCAGCGCCGGGGCGAAGTCGCGAGCATGATGCGTTCCGAGCTTCACGGCCTACACGGGGAAAAGCCCCACTGGATCATTCCCGCTGTACGGACGAAGAACAAGAAGGCGGAGCACACAGTCCCGCTCTTCCCGACTGCCGTCAAGTTGATCGAGGCGGCCTTGGAGATCGGCAAGCCAGAGAAGGGAGAGGACCAAGGCAACAGACCCGTCGTTGCCAGTCGCTTCGAAAGCGTTGGGGTGCTTGCGAGCCACTGTATGAGCCAGGCTGTGCGGCGCTTGTTGGAAGACAATGAGCTGGTAGCCTTTACGCCCCATGACCTCAGGCGTACAGCCGCGACCATCGTTCATGCGTCTATGCGCGATGGCATATGTTCGAAGAGAAGCGAGAAGCGATTCCAGCGGATTGAAAAGCATTTAATCACAATCACCGGTTAGCAAACTTCTGCGACACTTCAGCTCCCCTCTCGTCTGTATCGAGCCAGTGCTGTCCGCTCCTCTGCGCTAATGCCCATGAATGTTACGCCGTTGTACCCGCCGTTTGAAAGGGCAGATCGCACGTCATCCGTCGAAGCGCCGATATCGTAAGCGATGTTAGCGAACATATATTGCTGGGTGTCGCTCTCATTGTTCGCGATCTGGGTATTAAGGTGATTGGCGGCGCGATGCGCAACCGCGTTATAAACCCGCTTTTTTTGCGCTGCAACTTTCGGTTCACGCCACTGTAGTATCTGAGTTTTGGTTTGACGGGGAACCGAATCATGATCAGGCACCAAACACGCCAGCGCCCACGAGACGCCCTCTAGAAGAGCGCGTATGCGTGCAGCGATCTTGCCTGCCTCCTTCGGCCCAGGTTGAGTTTCACGCTATCGAGTATGCCCAACACTGCCTGAGCCTCCTCGGCATCAAACGTCGCGACTTGGCGATCTGCCGGGCTCAAAGACTGATCGGCGGCCCGGGCCTGATTGGCTGCAAGCAACTCAAGCGCTTGCGACCGCAGGGCTGTGATCTGCCGAAGATTTCGAGTGTTGATTGTCACCGCCCATTCGGACCCACAGTAGATAGCTGCACGTGACTCGGCGCTTTGACGTGGACCGAGGAAGCGCTGTCCCTACCACTCACCGCTAACTTCACCATGGTCAGCCCAAGCAGCGGAAGAAGCTAACCGGGATGCATATTCGGCGAACGCCCCTATCACAACTACCAGGATTGGTCGTAGCCAGCGCTTGGCGATCAGTTGTGATCTTAGGCAGTATGGCCGCGCCACTAGCGGCGAACCGGCTGCGTCGACAAGAGAATGCACAAGCGCATCGCGCTCTCATCCTGATTGTCGCGCTATAGGAGTTCGTCTCGATACGCTCAACGAAGCCGTCAACAGTTCCGAACTGAAGCTGACAGGCAACGATTTCCACAAGCTGGCCGGAAAGTCCGTGCGCTACACGATTCACATCAATGGCCCGTGGTGCATCACATTCGAGTTTGAAGGAGGCGATGCATTCAAGGTTGACTTTGAACAGTACCACTGAACGCAGAATACCGAATAAGCCATGAGGGCTCCGACATGCTGGAGAGCATCAATGGCAGAGCAGAAGGCTAAGCGCGATCCTAACCGCTGCCCGTCTCATCCGGGCGCCGTCCTTGATGAAATTCTACAGTACATCAGGAAGTCTAAGACCGAGATTGCAGAAGCGCTGGGATTCCAGGCAGCATCTGCACGACATCCTCGCGGAGAAGAAGCCGGTCAGTCCGAACGTGGCCGCCCGGATTGGAAAGCCGGTCGGCAACGGCCCGGCCATCTAGCTTCGTTTGCAGGCAGCCCCCGATGCGTGGCACGCCGACGCGAAGTTGATGTCAGCGAGATCAAGATGCTGGAACCGGCTTAGGGCGACGAGTCCGGGTGCGGGGTCGCCCAAACGGTGTCGCAAGCGATGGTAGCCAGCCCGTCCTCGAAGACAGGGGCTGGCCACCTTTACGCCCGAGAGGTTCAAATTCCCCAAGGTGCTACCATTGTATGGTGGAGAAGAACTGGAGAGCACCTACCAGTACCGGTGGGGTGCCGCGCCCCGCGTGCATGTCATATTGAAGCGCTCGGCCCGCAACTGTTCGAGCTGGCTCCGCTCATAGGAGTAACCGCCGTGCCTAGGACCGATGTGGGGGCGGCAATCCAAGCACCACGGACTACGCCCGTAGGCCAAGCCATACCCCGGCAGAAGACACCTACGGGCCACAGCGAACTGAAGAGCAGCTGGCCGCTCGGCGATTCCGGGTTGAAGTTATCTGCTCAAAAATGGACGCGGTGGCGGAGTGCCCTCTTTCGACCTTAGCCGAATTCGAGGCGCTCAGACGCGAGATGGGAAAAGATTTTCCCCCAACGCCACCCGCTTTACTCAACCATGTAGTGGACGCATTTTTACGTTGTGGGTCCTACCCGCGCGGCCGGATGACCGACCCTTAATCGTGGACGGAGCCAAATGATGCTTGGCACGTTCTCGCTGCACAAGATCGACCACGCTATACGCGACCTAGAACAAAAAGTCGCCCACGGCGCGGAAATCAGCCGCGAGGAGCTTGCGAGCGGACTGCGGATTACGAAGCATCTTCGAGATGAACTCGAAGTGGCGCTCAAGGTGATCGATGGCCTAAAGGATCATACCGGTCCCGGGTCGACAGGCCGCACAAGGTGGTAGCCGCGACCTAAACAGCGGGAACGTTAGCGGCCACGTGGCTCGGCGCCCGCTTGGAGAAAAAGCGCTCTCCCTACCACGCGCCAGCCTCAAACAGCGGAAGAAGCTGACGGTGGGATACATTCATCGCAAAAAGCCGTGGCACAACTACCAGAACCGGGGTTGCAGCCTCGCGGGGCTCGGGGATCAGCCTCAGATCGCAGGCAGTGCGGGTGAGACTCGGCGCCGTTCGGTTGCGCCGGAGCGGACGCTGTCCCTGCCCCGCCCGCACTGCCGATAGTTAGCGGTCACGTGACTCGGCGCTCAAGTAACCCCCACGCATACACAGGGGAAGCGCTGTCCCTGCCACGCGCCGCTAACCCCCACACGGCCAGCCTCAAAGCAGCGGAAGAAGCTGACCGGGAGGTCATCGCTCGCAGAACGAGCGTAACTTACAGAACCGGGAATGGCCCGTGATTTAGAAGCAGTGGGCGCGACACGGTGCCGACCGACCAGGGGGGCTGAGTTGAAGCACCTGCCGCATCCGCACTGCTGGTGAGTTTAGCGGAAGGTGACACTCCACCCCACTGCTCTGGAAACCCCAGCAATGTCCGTGCCACCCCCGCTAAACCCAACAACCAATTATTGGGACTAGCTTACTGAAAGCTGACGAGACTGCGCGCCCATTCACAAAACGAAAAGCGGCCCACGGGGCCGCTTGCCGTGGAGACAATAAAGACGTTCAGGCCGCAGACGAAAGGCGTTCGGCTCGCTTACGATCAGCGGCAGCCGCACCACGACGACGGCCCGGATCGGCAGTTCTGTGCGTCAAGTTCAGCAAAATCGATTATGGGATCCGGCCGAGCCATCCCCTCGGAGCCGCCGTCGCTCGCTTGCGCAAAAGCGTAGCCCTGGCGAGCGACGGCGGCGGAGAGGGGGGCGTGCACCCCCTTGGTGGGCCTGAGCATCGTCAGGCCGCCGGCGTAGCGCCTCCTTGTGCTCCTTCGGCAGATCCATGTTTAGATGGCGATGGTCCTCGAGCCAGGCCTCATGGCGCTCGACGGTCAGCGCCCGTACCAGCCTTAAACAGCTCTCGGCATTGGGGAGGATTCGCACGACATAGGTTCGCCGCCTGATCTCCTCGTTGAGGCGATCGAGCAAATTGGTGAGATGTCTCGGTGCCAACGTTCCCGCTGCGGTGTTCTACATCGTGGAGTATGGTGCGACCATCGGGACAGCGGCACCGGGAGCACGAAGTGCGGGCAGGCCGATGTTATTCCAGAGCCGAGAGCTCGAGTTAGTAGCTGGCGGCCGCCTCCGTGATGGGCTCGAGTATCCCGAGGTCACGCGGGTCGAACTCGATCGAGCGGCGCCCCCTCCACCGGCGTATCGGCGCGGCCCGCGCCCATCTGCGCCATGTGCATCGCGATTCTCCGCGCGCGCTCACCTGCTGCGGACCTCACCATCGAGATCGAGCTCGGAGGGGGATGGCATCCGCTGCGAGACTCATGCCCAGGGCACGGCCGTCGAGAGGTGTCCGGGGCTGGAGAACATCTGCATTCTGCAGCGCGTCGTCGGTCATAAGGTCACCTGCAGGCGGTACGATCGCGCGAACGATGTTCTTGTCGATATCGCCCCTCCAGCCTGGAGGTCGGGAGTAATGAGATGGGGAAGTAATGACATGGATTGGCGCCGCGACCTCATGCTGTGGCACCCGCGTCTGTTCCTCACGACGGCCGAGGAGCCTAGTCGCTCGTTCGGCTACCCGCACTGCGAGCGAGGGTGGCAGGATATCCTGGTCCGGCTCTGTCGCAGGATCGAAGTCGCGCTCCGCGACGGCGAGACCTTCGAATTCGTCCGCATCAAGCAGAAGATGGGCATCCTGCTCGTCGACTGGGACACCGAAGCCTCGAAGTCCACCGAGTCCGCGATCGGCCATCCAGTTGACCTGGCCGTCGCCCGCTCCGCCTGCACCTGCGAGATTTGCGGCGCGGAAGGCCGGCTGCATGCCAACAAAGGGTGGCTCGAAACCCGCTGCGCAGAGCACGCGGCCGGCGATCCAGTGCCGCCCCACTTGGGGCAGGGCTTCGACAACGTCCGCCGGCTGCGCCGCCGGCGAGGCCAGGCCAGCGTTTACTACGCGCTTACGACCGCGACGCCGACACTTTGACCGAGGTGCCGCCGCCCTCGCCGCAGCAGGAGCGCTAAGATGGCCAGATTTCGCTGTAGCGCCTAGGACCAGCAAGGCGAGTTCACCTAGCCGCGCCGGCGAATGCGCCGTCCGGCATCTCAATGGCTATCGCGGCATCCTCCAAGTGGATGGCTACGCCGCCTATAACAAGCTCGCGCGATCCGATCGCGGCGATGATGGCATCACGTTGGCCGGCTGCTGGTCACACAGCCGGCGCAAGTTCTATGAGCTGCATGTTGCAGGGAGCTCGGAAGTGGCAACGGCGACGCTCGAGCGGATGGCGAAGCTCTGGCAGGTCGAGAAGACCGTGCGCGGTCAAAGCCCCGACGCCCGCGTTGCCGCGCGCCAGCAAGCCTCCGCGGCTGTCGTCGCAGATCTCTTCGATCTCTGGCAGCAGACCTTGCGGCGGATCTCCGGCAAATCAAACTGGCCGAGGCGATCCGCTATGCTGTCTCGCGCCGTGCCATCTTCGAACGCTTCCTGCTCGACGGCCGCATCGAGCTCGACTCCAACATCGTCGAGCGCGCCATCAGACCGCAGACAATTACAAGAAAGAATAGCCTGTTCGCGGGCAGCGACGGCGGCGGACGAACCTGGGCGACCATCGCAACACTGCTGCAGACTGCGGATTTCACGGATCGTGAGCATCGATTTCGCGCGATCGTGAGCACTGAATTCAGACGATCGTGAGCAGCCCGCTACGGCCGATGGGAGATAGAGTCAGTGTTCTGGTTGGCCGTCAAGGGTGATGGTTTTGGCGCTGCGTTTTCGCATGCTTTCTCCGGTGAGCTGGAGGCGGTGGGCGTTGTGGACGAGGCGATCGAGAATGGCGTCGGCGACCGTGGGGTCCCCAATGGCTCCATGCCAGGTGTCCACGGGGAGCTGACTTGTGACGATGGTGGATGCGCGGCCATGTCGGTCCTCGAGGATTTCGAGCAGATCGCGGCGTTCCGCGGCGGTGAGCACCGATAGTCCCCAATCATCCAAAATCAGAAGCTGAGCGCGGCCGAGGCTTTTGAGGAGCCGGGCGTAGCGTCCGTCTCCGCGCGCGAGCGCGAGCGCCTCGAACAGCCTTGGAACGCGATGATAGAGGACTGATCGGTTGTCGCGGCAGGCCTTGTGGCCGAGCGCGCAGGCTAACCAACTTTTGCCCAGGCCGGTTGCCCCGGTGACGAGCAAATTCTCGTGGCGATCGATCCAGCGACCTTCGACGAGTTTGGCGAAAACGGCGCGGTCGATGCCCCGCGGGGTGCGCAGATCGACGTCCTCGACGCAAGCAGTCTGGCGCAGTGCGGCGATCTTGAGGCGCGTGGTGAGCCGCCTGGTGTCGCGTTCGGCGGCTTCGCGGTCGACCAACAGGCCGATGCGATCTTCGAACGGCAGGGCTTCGAGATCGGGCGATCGGCGCTGCTCCTCGAAGGCCTTGGCCATTCCGGTCAGTCGGCGCCGTAGCTTTTGACGAGCGCCAGAATGCCAAGGCAGGTTCGAAAGCCTTGTTCTGGATGGGGCCGGGCGTCGATCACGGCCTGGAAAAACGCTGCTGTCGAAGGACCGATCCGCTCGCCGGCGGCGATCACCGCGGCGGGGGTCCATTTGCCGTAGCGGCGATGGGCGCTGGGCATGTGGTCGGCGATGGTGGTGTGTCCGCGTCGGTTGGGCGCGCGGGCATGGCTGGCGATCCGCTGGCCCTTGTGGAAGATCTCGACCGTCCGATCGTCGATACGGGCATCGACCAGCTCGCCAATCAGACGATACGGCGCGGAGTACCAATGGCCGTCGACCTCGACATGATAATCGGGAGCGAGGCGGCAGCGCTTCCAGCGTGCGAAGGCATAAGGCTGATCTGGCAGCGGGGTTAGCTTGGGTTTGTCGAGTTCGGCAAACAGTTCGGCGCGGCTTGAGCCGAAGCCACGCATTTGACGAGCATTGAGTTCGTCGACGAGTGTCTTGATGGCGGCGTTGAGCTCGGCCCGGGAAAAGAAGCGCTGATTGCGCAGCCGGGCCAGAATCCAGCGCTGGGCGATTTGCACCGCGACCTCGACCTTCGCCTTGTCTTTTGGGCGCCGCGGCCGTGCGGCGAGAATGGCCGTGCCGTAATGGCTCGCCATCTCGGCATAAGTGCGATTGAGGCCGGGATCGTAGCGGTCGGGGTTGCTGACGGCGGCTTTGAGGTTGTCGCAGACCACGAACGTCGGCGTTCCGCTCAAAAACGTGAACAAGTTGACGTGGGCCCGGATCCAGTCGGCCAAGCTCTCGCTGGGGCAGGCCTCGGCGTAGGTGTAGTTCGAAGCGCCCATCGCCGCGACGAACAGCTTCATCGGCTGCACTTCCCCGGTCAGGGGATCGACGATGTCGATGGTGTCGCCGGCGAAATCCACGAACACCTTCTCGCCGCCCAGATGAATCTGCCGCATCGAAGGTCGGACCCGCCCCTTCCAGGCCTCGTAGGTAGTGCAGAACCACGTGTACCCGAAACCGTCGGGATTAACGGCGCGATACTCCTCCCAGAGCAGGCGACGGGTTACGTTGCGCCGGCGGAGCTCTTTATCGATGTAGCTCCAGTCGGGCACCGGCCGCTGCGGGCTCTGAGACGCTGGTCGTGGGGCCGGGAAAAGCAAAAGCTCCAGGTCTTCATCGGTCATTCCCTCCGGAAGCGGCCAGCTCAACCCAGCAGAGCGGGCGCGGCTCAGGTAGCTGTGCACAACGCCGTTGCTGACGCCCACGCTCCGCGCGATGGCCCGCTCTGGCAGGCCTTGAAAATGTTTTAACCGAAGGACTTCCTTGATCCGGCGCATCGACAATCTCTGGGTAGGCATTGGACTTCCTCGTTAACCACGAGGTCATCCCTAAGCCGGTTGAGTTGTCGGCCGAAGCGCTGCAAGGCTCCGAAAGCCTTGCTCACGATCCTGCGAAATCGTTGCTCACGATCCCCTGAAATCCGCGCTCACGATCCCGCGAAACGCGCATGAAACTGACGAGAACCGCTTTGCTGGGCGATTTCCCGCCTGTTGCGTTGCGTAGCTTCGGCATTCACAACGAATTCGCCATTGGAAAGCATTGCGGGAATGCTGTCCGAGACGCTTGTCCCAGCGCCGGAGACGAAGCCGCCGGTGCTAAAGCTAGGTATCGACATAGAGCTGATCGCGGCGACCTTGGCCATACCGGCAGCGAGCACGCCCGCAGCCAACGCATCATTGAATGGCGGCACGGCCGATGCCAACGCCTTCGTGAAGGCGGTGTAAGTGTTGATCCTTGCCTCGACAATGCCGAACGCTTTAGCCGCCGTCGCCATAGCCATGCTGTGCTTGCCGAATTCCTGCGAGAGTTGTGCAAATTCGCCCGCCATGGAGGCGCCGGCGGTGTTCCACGTCGATTGGGCGTTCTCCGCTAGCCTTTGTTGCGCATCCAGGAATTGCTGCGCACTGATCGTATTGGCGTTGAATTGCGCTTGGATCTTAGGCTCCTGTAGGTAACTCTCAGAGGGAGTCAAGTTCGCTTGGATCGTCTGGAGCCCGGCCAGCGTCATGGCGTATTCCGAAGTCTTCTGCTTCAGCAGGTCGAGCTGCACCTGCTGCGCGGCGGTGATCGCGGTGTTGTTCGCCCGCGCGATCGACTCCGTTTGCAATTGCAGCTTCATCGCCTCCATTGCGCCGGGAAGCAGTCCATAGGTTGCCACCTCGGCCTTCATTCCCTCCGGCGACTTGCTTTGCGATGCAATGAACTGATCGACCACGTTTTTTCCGCCCATCACCGAAAAGTTGAAATCCTTCTGAGTCTTCGATGCCTTGTCCGTCGATGCAGCCGCGGCTTCCTGGGGACCGCGCTCACCGCAGTATCGACCGCGATGAAGGCGCTCGTCACCAGTGGGGTGATTGTTTCACGGCCGCCTTCGAGAAGGTGAAGGGCGGCATCGCTGGGATTGAGGAGACGGCAAGGCGCCGTGTTCAAAGTCGCTCGCCAAATACATCTCAACCGTCTCCGGTTGCGAGCCCTTCCACAAATTGTCGACGATTCTTGCGTCATTGATGCCGCTCGAGCCCGCACCGAGCCCGGCAGTGGATGTGCCCGAAGCGCTGAAAGCCAGCTCGCTCGAGCTGTGGTATCAGCAGAAACTTCATCTCCGGACATTGGTTCCGAGCGGCGCCGAGGCGCTGATCCGGATGCGCCATCCCGCATGGGGCGTCGTGCCGCCTGCCTACTTCATCCCCGACGAAAGCGATCCGCATTTTCATGCGCTGTCCGAGTTCGTGATCGCGCGCGCGATCGAGGACTGGCGCTATCTGCTCGGGCAGATCGGACCGGTCGATCTCTCGATCAACCTGCCGATCTCGTTTCTGGCCGACGATGCTGCGGTGCGCGAGCTTTGCTACCGGATTCCGGATCATGCGGCGTTCGCCGGCCTGCTGATCGAGATCGACAGCGCCGAGGTGATCGACAATCTCGACCTGGCGATCGATGTCGCCCGGCGCGTTCGCCTGCACAATATCGGCATCTCGATCGACAATGTCGGCGCGAAGTGGCCATCCTTGCTGGGATTGCCGAACTTTCCGTTCGTCCAGCTGAAGGTCGACCATCAATACGTCACCGGTTGCGCGGATCAGCGCCTCAAGCAGACGGTGTGCCGGCGTATCGTCGAGCTCGCACACGACTCCGGCGCGCAGGTTATTGCGCAGGGGGGCGAGACGCGCGCGGACTTTCTTGCCGCACATGAGATGGATTTCGATCAGGTCCAGGGTTACCTGTTCGGCAAGCCGATGGGCGTCAAGAAGTTCGCCCGCTCGCGCACGCACTTCTCGGAGAAAGAGCCGATCGTCCTGACGCATGGCGCCTAGTCAGGCGCGAGTGTCGCCATCGATCGCGCGCAGCGCTTCGCCGCGGGCGATCAGGCGCTTTGTGTGAATCGGCGGATGGAATGACCCTGCCCAGATTAATGATGTCAACGGCTTAACGTGCCGATCGGCGCCGGGCCCCGCGCCAACTCACATGCTGACGGCGGTCGTCTTCCCCTCGGCTTTGCTATGCACTTCAAACTCGAGAGATCGATTCGTTCAGGATAATGTCCTGAATAACGAGATAAGCCGTACGGCAGTTGCCGCACGGCTCTTCCGGAGTTCGTCATTCACTGCGCGGATCCGGTAGCGACGCGCTGAGCCGCCGTCTTGGCAGACTTATTGGACGCGCTCGTCGGCGACCTTCTTCTCAGAAGAGAGCTCGGTCGTAATTCTGCGCATTGCCACGGCCTGGGCCTGAACTTTTTGGCTAACACGCTCGAACTCAGCCATCTGGTTCTGGAAACCGGCATCCTGGGTCTGCTGGGTAGCAGGAGCGGCGCCGTTACCGCCAACACTATTAACCGCCATGTCTATTCACCTTTCTTTATGATAGTCGTTAGTTGTGGCCTGCTACGTCGGGCGGGCCGACGATACGAGGGGCAGGAATAGAAAGAAAGACGGTGCTCGCCCCCCAGACTTCTCAGGCTCAGTTCGGCGCTCTTGCCGAGACCAACGGTCTTGGGCTGTACGTTGTCCGTTTTGCCGGCGTTCTTGTTTTCGGCGGCCATCGCTTTCTCCTATGCTCGTCTTGTTACGTCTCAATAGACGTGCTCGCCTAGAGTTCAGCAGCCTCACGCTAGGCGCGCTACCTTTCGAGAAGCTGACGAGTCTCGGTCGGGGTGATTAGGTCGATCCTTTGCAGCAGCCCATCACCTGCCGGCAGCTGCAACCTCACCTAGGGTCTGTACCTAAATAGCGCCACGTGATTCTCTTGCCTACGTGTTGATTCGGGGGCGAGAGAATGCGCGCTGGTTTGTTTTGGCTGAACGACAGGCAATGGGCGCGTATCGAACCGCATCTGCCGAGGGGACTGACGGGGCCGGATCGGGACGACGACCGACGCATCGTCAGCGGCATCATTCACATGCTGCAATCGGGTGCACGATGGCGTGATTGTCCACGTGAATACGGCCCTTACACGACGATCTACAATCGCTTCAATCGCTGGGCCAAGCGAGGACGATGGTGCGCAATCTTCGAAGCGCTGGCCAAGCCTGGCGAAGACGGCGTCGTACTGTCGCTCGACTCGACCTCGATTAAAGCTCACCGGTGTGCCTCCGGCGGAAAAGGGGGGAGCACAATCAAGCAATCGGCCGCTCGCGCGGAGGCCGCACGACAAAAATCCATGCGCTGAGCGATCCGCTCTGCCGGCCGGTCGTCCTGCATCTGACTCCAGGCCAGGATGCCGATATCGCTGCGGCTCCCGATGTCCTGGCGCTCGCGCCACCCATGAGCGTGCTCCTCGCCGACAAAGGGTATGATGGCGACAAGCTTCGCGGCGAAATCATTCGTCGTGGCGCCAAGCCCGTAATCCCCAATAAATCTAACCGTGTCGTCATCCATCGCTTCAACAAACGCGCCTACAAAGGACGAAATGTCATCGAACGCTGCTTTGGCAGGCTCAAGGACTTCCGGCGCATCGCCACGCGATATGACAAGCTCGCCCGTAATTTTTTGGCCGCTGTTCATCTCGCCGCTCTCGTCGCATATTGGCTCAATTGAGTCTGGACCCTAGCACTACTTTGGCAGAATGTGTTTTGGCCGCTGTTTTTCAAGGATTTGCTTTCGGCAATATGGGCATTGCTGAGGCGGCGGCCGAAGGATGAGATCGACGATGGCATGGCGTACGGCGGGCATGGTTGGTTGAGGCGGAGGCCCGTTGATTCTTTTTTTCCGCCCCGCGTATGCGAGGCGACGATGTTGCAGGAAGGCGTAGGCAATCATTGTCATAAGGGCGTGGCGATGAAGACCTTGCCATGATCGCCCTTCGAAGTGATCAAGTCCAAGCTCCTCCTTCAACTGTTGATGCGCCTGCTCACAAATCCACCGTGCCTTGATGGTGGCGGCCAGCGTGCGCAGATCCGTCGTCGCCGGAAGATTGGCGAGATAGTATTTGCTCTCCCCGGAGGCACGTTGCTCGCCAATGAGCCAGACTTCGTCGCCTGGGAGATGCTGCTGACCTTTATCCCATATCCGCTGCGGAGGGCCGTCGGCGGTGCGGACACGGAGGGCAGCAAATCGGGCTTTGAGCCGACCTTTCGTCCCGCTACGCCAACTCACGGTTTTCCATTTGGCGCTGGCCAGCATTTGTTCTGCCGCAATCGATAAGATATCGGGCACGTGGTGCTTTCGTGGTTTGCCACGGACTTTGGTGATCGGCCAAATGAGCTTCACATCGACGGGATACACTTTCTGGTGCCGAGGGATACCGACCGCCCAGGCCAGCCCGCGCTCTGTTAGCCCTTGTCGAAACGGTGCGCTGAGGCCGTATCCTGCATCCGCCAGCACACATCCAAAGCGCATGTTGGCTGCCATCGCGCGGTCAATCTCGGCCAAAGCGATCTCCGGCTTGGACCGTGGCGTTCGGTGTTCGATTGGCACGCGAGCGCGCTTCAAACGGGGCATGTCGCTTGTCCAGCTGTCAGGCAGAAAGAGACGTAACGCGACCATCACTGGCACTTCGCCGCGCGCAAGCGTTAAAGACACCAGCGTTTGGCAATTTGCAGTTTTACCGAGAGCCGATGCGTATTGCGCCGCAACACCGACCGATCGCTCACCCTTCTTCGGCAGTGAGGTGTCATCAATAACCAGCACCGCATCCCTGCCGCCGACGAGTCGGTCCGCCTGGTTGAGCAGCTCTGTCTCCAGCGGCGTCGCGTCCCAGACACCGTCGGCAATGAAATGGTGCAACTGGTCGTAGTTGCTCGTGACAAGGCGTTCCGCCATCGGCTGAACGCTCTTGCGATCGCCAGGACCGATCAATCCCGCAACATACAGAGGACACATCCGCTGCCGGGTCTTATGACCCAGCCGGTCCAAGAACGGCATCAGCCAGCGTTCGAGTTCGTCTTCCCATCCCGGCATGGTCAGCCCTCCAAGAGCCGACCACCCATGAATCATTGAAAAATTGATTCGGGAATCCTATAAAACGCGGCAAAATCAACAATCTGCCAAAGTAGTGCTAGTGAGGCTAGCAGCGAAATTCTGACCTACGTGCGCGGTCAGGCGCGCACTTGGATCGATCGGCCAACAGGTTGGCTGTGGCGTTTGTCGATCAGCGCTGAGTCATCCAATCTGAAGTCTTTGGAGACTCATGGCGTGGGGCGGTAGCCTGGTTAGGGCCGCGCGCTGATGCTGTAGAGGCTGTTGGTGTGATCGCCGGTATCCCCACAGATCGCGTCCGGAATCTTCGGATCGCCGCTGGCGGCAATAGCGGCGTGGCCGGAGCGGTTGGAATGCTGCTTCCCAGATCCGCTGGAGTGACTGGCGGAATTGCGGCGACCGCGTCACTTATCGACAGAATGATATGCCTCTCGGTCCCGATGATTGTTGCATCAAGAGCAAGCGGCGTGAATCTCGCATGCAACAGGACCGATCGGCGCAGCCGACATCGGACAGTCGATCGATGTTAACGAAGCGACGTATCACATGTGATCGGCGGGCGTCGATAGTTGCCTGAGATGGTCCGTCGTGACGGCCGGCCGCCGCGAGCAACCATGCGATCCGCACCCCTCGGATGCTACGAGGGTTGCGATGCTCAGTCGGTGGTTCATTGTCGTCAGCTTTTCGACAGGTGCTGCAGGTAGAGTCCCTGCGAGTTCGATGGGCGCGATATGCTCGCGCCGAGCCGCTGCGAAGGTGATGAGAGAGGGGGCTCATCGAGGCTGCCGGGGCTGGTGGCGAGAGGCATTCATTCGCTCACCATCGGGCCAAGGGTGCGGCCTGAAATGCTTCCTGTTGATGTGCGCATAACGCTCGCAGTTTTACCGCTTTCTTCGATGCAATCAGGAGTGAACTAAATGGCGTATCTTCCCGTGGCCGGTCTCCCCGTGGTCGGCGCACTCGATTCGACGGTGAATGGGGTGGGGTCAGAGGGGGTGGTTGCCAGCCCAGCTTTCAGCACACTGTTGGGACAGTATGTCACGCCGGGTGCCTACCAGTACCTGCCGGCAGGCGCTGCCGTCGTTGTCGCTCCGGTGGTCGTTCCTGCAGGTGGCGTCACAACCGCTGTCGTGGCTCCGGCGGTCGTCACTCCAGTCGTGGCTGCTCCCGTGTACATGATGGCTCCGCCTCCTCCTTTCATGCTGTTGAGCCAGCAAAGTTCGGGTTCGGAGCCTTCCGTCGATCCGGTATGGACGCATGAGGTCAAGGATGGCAAGGCCACGATCAACCTCGGCGACAAATATACGATCACAGCCAATGAGAAGGATGGCACCTGGACCGTCCGCAACAACCAGACCGGCCATGTCACGAAGATCCATGGCGATCCCCATGTTGACGCTAACGGGGACGGCAAGGATGACTTCGACTTCAAGAAAGATATGACCTTCCAGCTCGACGATGGGACCAAGATTACCGTCAATAATGTCGACTACGGTAATGGTGAGACCATCTCCTCAAGGCTGACCATTACGAACGGCCACAACGCGATGGTTGTGGAGGGGCTCGGCGACGACAAGGATGGCAAAAACAATCTGAGGGTGACTCAGTCCAACGCTGGCATGACTCTTGATGAGCTGACACCCGATGGTGCCCAGACGATCCATGAGAGCGGCCAAGGCTGGGTCGATGGCGCCGGCGGCGTGGTGAATCAGGCGAGTATCGATGCCGGCGAACAGGGTCGCGCGCCGGGCAACTACCAGTCTGCAAGCGCAACGCCTGCCAGTGCAACACCCGTGTTCTTCGTTCCTCCTCCACCGCCGCCTCTTGCGATGGTTCCGTTTGCCGTCGCTCAGACGCCAGCGCCGTCATCTCAGCCAGCGCCAGTGTGGTCGCACGAGGTCAAGGACGGCAAGGCGACGATCAACCTTGGTGATAAGTATACGATCACAGCCGATGAGAAGGACGGCACCTGGACCGTTAGGAACAACCAGACCGGCCATGTCTCGAGGATCCACGGCGATCCTCACGTCGATGCTAATGGCGACGGCAAGGACGATTTCGACTTCAAGAAAGGTATGACCTTCCAGCTCGACGACGGCACGAAGATTACGGTGGACACGGTCGATTATGGCAAGGGAAAAACCATCTCCTCGAAGCTCACCATCACCAACGGCGACAATGCCATGGTTGTGGAGGGACTCGGCGACGACAAGGATGGGAAAAACAATCTGAAGGTCACGCAGTCTAATGCTGGGCGAACGCTTGATCAGCTGACGTCCGATGGAGCTCAGACAATCCATGAGACAAATCAGGGGTGGGTTGACAACTCCGGACGCAAGGTGACGCAGTCGGTGATCAACCACAATGAGAACCCGGATGCGCCGCCGGATTTCAAGACGATGATGCGCGAGGCCATGTTCCGGCGCATTTTCGGTCGCGATGCACAGCCGGCATGAGGCCTGATCCCGGGGATGTCGGAAACTCGTGGAAGCGGGCGCTAGCGCCCGCCTTTCATTTTCGCCAAACGGCCGCGAGAAGGGCAGCTTGGCGATCTATCGATTTAGGATCGACGGTAACAGCCAGATTGTCTTGGCAATCGCAGCCTTGGCGCCGACAAACGGGCGGAGGGCCTCCAGACCCGGCTACCCGGCTAGAATTGCTGCGGCGCGTTGCCGGCGATGGAGGCGCTGCACGGGAACGGTGCTCTCAGGTCTGTCTGCACGTCAACGTCCTGCAGATGCAGGCGTCGCAGCGAAAATCCCGGCCAAGATCGTAGATTGGATTGGGGACGGCCTCGGCGGCGCGATCTACCCTCGGCTCAAAAGCATAAGCCACTGTTTCGCGTTGAGCCCTGCCTGTCTTTAGCCTACCAAGCCGGGCGTGAACCCTTGCGCTCCCAGAACATCCATCATCCTCTCACGAAGCCGGAGGCGCCATGGCTTTGAGCATCACCATTTCCGTCAAAGTCTGCTGTTGGGGACGCCAAAGGGACGTCGCAGCAGCCCGCTGCCAAAAAGATCCAGGTGCATTCGGATTCGCGGAGCAGTTCGCAGCGGACCTGAAAGATCATAGAATGCGCATCTAACTGCTGGCGTGTGCCAAGTCTCACTTGGCACGTCTTCGATTCAATCACCAGGCGGCCGTATCGCTATCTGGCGCCGACCATCGGCTCATCCATCATCAAGCTCGCTCATGGCCTCATCCATATCCGACTGCGAATCGCTTATGACTTGCGTCGCGACGGAAACGAGAGCCTTTTCGAATGCTCGGCGCAGTAGCGCTGCACGCGTGTCATCGCCGCCGTTCTCGGCGGTGTCGGAGGGGGCGCCAACCTGCGACGCTGTTGCATTGATATCGGCTGCGTCTGCGTTCATGTCGTAACACCCGGATAGCGGCGTCGCCTAGATGACCTATCCTCTTCATGCTAGCAGGAGCAGCTTGCGAAAAGCTGACTAAGATCGAGCTTCCTTGGCGGCTTCATCCATGATCGAGAAGGATCATGAGCACGCGCCAGCGGAAGTGATGACATTCAAAGCGGCGCGCGATGCTGCTGTCGAGCTGGCTGCACGCAAGCGGGCCAATCTCGTCAAGGTGCTGCCTTAAAGCATTGCGGACTCAGGGCTTTACCTCCGACGGTTCAATCACGAAGTAGCATGTACCGGGGCGAAGGCCGCATACGTTATCGCAGGTGCACGAGCCGCCATCACATTCGTCTCCTTTTCCGCCAGTTAGCAATTCGTGGAACAGAAACGCGCCCTCTGCAAATTCCTTTGCGTTGCCTTGGCGAACTCCTCGGATACCGTTTTTCGATTGAGCGATTGCTTTCGTATACAGATGAAGTTTCGGGCAGTTCGCAGCAATGCCGAACGCCGCGCCCTGCAGAAATGCAACGCTTCGGCCATCGGCGTGCGCTGATGATGAGCACGGCCGTTGTTGGCGATTTGAACAACATCAGACCTCTTGTCCCCATAACACCATACCGATTGCGGCGCTAAAGCATCGCTACCCTGCTGTTGGCTGATCTTCCTTATCCGCGCCGCGCATCACGATCTTCAGCGCATCATCCGGCAACGGCCGCTGCAATGCCTTTGCTTCATCCCGCGGCGCGCGCATCCATACGTCGCGCTCCTCATCGGTCGTCAGGAAGCCATAAACGAGGTGAGGGCCGGGGGCCGGCTTGGACTTGGTGCCCCGGTCGCCCTTGAACCCGGTCCAGATGCCCGCGATCAGATGGGCATGGCGGCTACCGGCCGGTTGTACACGCCGCTCGCGGGAGAGATCGACAGGCGCGCAGCCAGCCAAGGAGCAAGGTTGTGTTCCAGCCAGCCATGGCAATCGCTGATGAGCGATCCTCATCAGTGGTCGCGTTGTCGACCGTGGTGAGGCATCCGGGCGAAACTTTGCGCCGCAATGCTGCTCGAAGAACAGGGAGTCGTCCAGAAACCTGACGGCGTTTGCCCCTGAGGTTGGTGAGCGTGATTTTGGTTTGATGAGCGCTCATCCATGCGAATAAGTTGCTGAGAAACACGATGCCAGCAGGTCGGACAAAGCCGAGATTGCCGAAATCGTTGATGACCTCCGGCGGCCAGCCGTTGACGGCGTGCGCCGCAAGATCGGCCGCAACCTTCGACAGGGACAGTCCATTGAATGGTACCGTCAAATTAACGAATTGGAGCGGCGGAGGGGTAGACGACCGGCAGACCGCCCGGGACCCTCTTTATCGCCGCCATCGCACCGGAAGTGATCAGTTATCCCGTTTGGTTATATTTCCGGCTTCCCTTAAGCTTGCGGATGGTCGAGGAAATGCTGGCGGCGCGTGGCATTGGCGTGACCTATGAAACCGTGCGCCAGTGGGGACGGAAATTCGGCAAGCCGTTCTCCGATCGGATCCGCCAGCGCACTCCCCCTCGCGGTGACAAATGGCATCTGGACGAAGTCGTTATCTCGATCGCGGGCGAACAACATTGGCTCTGGCGCGCTGTCGACCAGAATGGCTTCGTTCCTGACGTCTTGATCCAGCGCCGAAGAAACTCGCGCGTTGCGCAGCGGCTCATGAAGAAGCTCTTGAAATCCGCCGGCACGCCGCCGCGCGTTATGATCACGGATAAGCTGCGTTCGTACGGCGCTGCGAGGGCGAAGATGGGCTTACACGTCGAACATCGCCAGCACAAAGCTCTCAACAATCGGGCCGAGAATTCTCATCAGCCGACGCGGCGACGCGAGCGGATCATGACGCGCTTCAAATCGTCCCGTCAGGCTCAACGGTTTCTGTCCGTTCACGATCAGGTCGCGAACCTTTTCCACATCCCCTATCCCGGCGCCGCCACCGCCGACTTCCGTCGTGCTTCGCGCGAGCGAGCCTTTGCGACTTGGCGCGAGATCTCCATGACAAGCGCTATCGCCGACTCTCGACCTCTGAGAATCGCCTCCTTCGGCTCGGCGGTCGATTAAGTTGACGATGCCCCCTGATGAGCCAGAGCCTCCCTTCTCGAAAAGCCTGATCAGTCTCAAATTGTCTGACGACGGACAATCGTTGCCACTGTCTCAGCCAGGCTGCTGTCATCCGAAAGACGGCAAATCCGGGCGCGGGTCCACCCTTCTTCCCGAGCTCGTCAGCTTCTCGAAAGCCAACCTTCCTAGCATTCAAGCCCGGTCTCTAGATGCCGATGCCGCCCATGCTGAACTAGGGGGCCCGCTAGTGGATCTGCAGGAGATTTTGTTATCAGAAAGGAGAGCTTTATGGATTCCAATCGGATAAGCGGTGCCGGCGCGCAAGGGTCTCCAACGGGTTACGTCCGGACACAGGAGGATCATGATCTATTTAGGCAGGCCGCGAATGAAGCCCGGTCATTATCATCTGCCGGGCCTGTGTCGGCACAGACGCCGATTTGGCGTTCGAGCGCTCCATACGGAAGCTTTTCACGCGATGGCTACTCTTGGAACAACGACGTATGGGGCCCGCACCCTGGGCCTCAGACGATTTCGGTGAGTGCAGCCAACCGGTGGAGCGTGTGGTCGAACCAGCCCAATACTCCTGGCATCAAGAGCTATCCGCACGTGGCTTTCAATATCGGGAAACCGCTCAGCTCAATCAACACTCTGAGCTCGAGCTTCAATCAGGAAGTTCCCACTGGCGGCGCCTGGGATGTCGCCTACGATATCTGGGACAGCTCAGACCGACATGAGATAATGCTCTGGACAAACTACACCGGAAACTCGGACGGGAGCGGCAACGTTAAGCCCATTTCATATCATTATGCCCCTTCCGGTGCGGCGATTCCGGTCTACAGCAATGTCAATGTAGGCGGGGCGACTTGGAACGTGTTTGAAGGCGAAGGCTCCGATGGTCACAAGGTCATCTCATTGCTGCGCACTTCGAAGACCAACAGCGGGACAGTGGACATCAAGAGTATCCTGCAGTGGATCAAGTCGAAGGGGTACTTTGGCGACATAAACGTCGGTAGCGTCCAATACGGCGTCGAGATTACCTCGTCCCCGGGGGGAAAGAACTTCAATTTCAACAACTGGTCCGTGACTTCGAAGTGAAGTCCGCGCGGGCGGTAAGGTGAGCTGCGCTATGCCAATGAGCCACGCTGACTGACGGCCTTGGCTTGCCGCTCACATCCCGACCGCCACGATCCCGGCCTCAACCGAACCTATGCCGAGATGGCAAGCCATTACGGCACGGCCATCTCGCAGCCCGGCCGCGGCGCCCAAAAGATAAGGCAAAGGTCGAAGTTGCGGTGCAAGTCGCGCAGCGATGGATTTTGGCGCGGCTGCGCAACCAACGCTTCTTTTCGTTGGCGTGACCTGCCACTGAGCATTTCCTCCAGAAGGATTCAGAGTCCGCCCCGAAGAAGGACGGACAGATGAAGCGAGCAAGGTTCACGGAAGAGCAGATTATCGCAGTGTCGAAGGCGCATGAGGCCGGGGCGAAGACGGCCGACCTAGCTCGCAAGCACGGGGTCTCCGAAGCGACGATCTACAATTGGAAGGCCAGCTCGCAATGGTTGGCACGCAAGATCGCCGCGATGGGGCATACCGTCCGCATTATTCCGGCTCAATTCGTCAAGCCTTATGTAAAGTCCAACAAAAGTGACATCATCGATGCCGCAGCGATCGCGGAAGCAGTGACGCGACCAACAATGCGCTTCGTCGAAATACGGTCGCCCGAACACATTGACCTGCAAGCGCTGCATCGTGTTCGCGATAGGATGATTTCGCAACGGACGTGCCTCATAAATCAGATGCGCGCTTTTTGCCTTGAATATGGGATCGCTACTCGACTCGGGAAGCGTCCGAGGGAGGGTGTTTCCTCCCTTCGGCCATCACCTTATCCGTTGACCGTCGGCTACTTTTCTGACTCAATCAAGCCGTTTATGGACCGGTCTTAACAACCTCGGGGGCTGCATGGATTCGATCCTTCGCGTTCTGATGCCCTTCTTCGGGCCGAAGAACTATTCTGAGATGCTCTAGAAGAACGCTTTGGCGGATTTCTGGCTGACCTTAGCCTGCTCGTTCCTGGTGAGGTACGATCCTTGGATTAACGGTCTTTTCTTGCGAGTTGAGCATCTGCCCGGCGTCAAGGAATTCGCCACGGCTATTAAAGCTCCTGAGGTGAACGTGGGCGGCTTCGCGCTTGCTTTGCTGGTGCTCATCTTCAGCAGGGTCACCCGATTCCATGATCGGATTTCGGACATATTTAAGATCAGGGCGAGGTTCGACCGCGCTAACATCCTTCTCCCTCTGGCTGTCATGTCGGGTGCGCAGATGTCGGCCCGTCAGGTGGCAAATCTCAAACGCGACCGCCATCCCCTCGTGAGAGCGACGTTCTACAAATACGCGTCCAGCCGAAGCGAACATCCGCTCGTCGACAAGCACGACATCGAAAGCGCATTGGAGGCTTGGCACATATTGGGTTGCCTTGGAGTGGCTCTTCATACTCACAGGCTTCGCGGTCTTATCCGCCTTCGCCAGGGCAGCTTGGTTTCTGATCATTTTTTGGACCGCCTCGATGGCCGCGCTTCTATTTATGCATCTTCGGTATGGATTGCTGGAACGAAGGGCGGATCCCCAGATCCAACAGATAGCCGGGAATGCCGAGGCAAGTGCAGGCAACCGCCAAGCATTCACAGAGGCGGCCATCTGATGTGGTACAAGATCGGGAAGGATATCATCGTCCGGAGCGAAAACGCAGCCAAGCCGGAAACACAGAGTTGGGCCTATCTTAAGAAGCTGATCTCGCGTCTCGAGCCAATTCATTCCAGCTTCGACTTTGGCTGCGGCAAACTGCGTTACGAACGGGCAATAGCCAAAACCACCGGCGAACTTGCGTTGGTGGATTCGGAAGTGCAGCTTTCAAGGGGTCAAATGATCCGCGGTCGTTCGACCACCATCCGCGATTACGTCGGCAAATCAAATCACGTCCACGCCCTCACCGTGGGTCAGTTTGCCTCCCATGACCGGAGATACGACCGCGGCTTCTGCATAAACGTTCTTTCTGTGATCCCATCGGCAAGCGTGAGACTTGGCATCGTTCAACTGATGAGAGCTAAGCTAAAGCCAAACGGCACTTGCTTGTTTGTGACGCTCTATCGCAATTCTGATTTTACAAGGATGCAGAATCTCCCGAATTGTCAACCATACGGCAACGGCTTCCTCATGGACTCGCTTAGGGGCCATTCCTTCTACGGCCTCATCCCGCCGGACGATCTCGCCGGATTGGTTAAGCGTGCAGGCTTCTCGGTCGAGTCGATCGTGCTGGATGAAGGCTCCGCATACCTGTGGGCCCGAACTCCGGACGGGCGACCTGGACCGATCAATTTCGAAATCCGTGACTGCGGAGAACTTTCAGATTCGATCTCAGCCAAGCGTGAGCAACCGCAGCTCGGCAAGGTAGACCAGGCCGGCAGAGACGGCGCTTGGATCCTGAGCAGCAGCCGCGGGGGCTCAAGTCACATCGACGACCTGTCCCGCTTAGGTTCGTCTGCTTCCGATAGTCGGCGATCTGCTGTCTGTAGTGGCCGATGCTCGGCGCATCCGGAGCCACGTCGCTCTTCCAATCGACGACCGCGTCGATGGCGCCGGCCTCGTCGAACGCGATCGCGTCAACCTGTCCGGAGAGCAGGACCTTGCCGCCTTCGTGAGTCTGGCTTCCGAACAACGGGAGCTCGGGGGCGAGACGCGGTCGCGGCGTCACGACGTCCGGAAGAGCGAGCGTCCGCAGCACCGTGGCGGTCAGTTCGACGGCGCTGATGCCCATCTTCGGATCCTCCGCCGGTTCGTGCCCCATCTGCCGGATCAGTTCCGCAGCCCGCGTTTCAAGTCCGCCCTGGCGTCGCAGGCTTCTCCGGTCAGCACCTCCTCGATTAGCTTGTGAAGGATGGTGCCACGCGTCGAACTTCTGAGAACGGCAGCAGGCTCCGCAGCGCCGGTTTCCGGAATTTCCCCGCTTTCGATCTTCGCTTCTGGCTCGTCCACCTGATCAAGTTCGCTCCGGCTCGGGCGACGCCAGATCACGGTCTTGCGCACATCGAAGATAGCGGTCGCCTCGGCGGCGAAGGTCTCGCGGGTCTGCCCGTTCTCTAGCGGCGTGACGTTCCTTTCCTTCGCGGTGCCGACGTCGTTCGGGTTGATCGCCGGGAGACCAGCCAGGCCCAAATCGACGAGCTTTGCCCAGCACTTGTCCGACAGGTCGGCGGAGTGCCTAGGCAGGATCAGCAGGTCGCGCGCCCGGGTCGCGGCCACGTACCAGAGGCGTACGCGCTCGCGCCGCTGCTGCTGCCGCGGTGACGGTGTTGCCCCACGGATTGGCCGAGGAGACAATCACGGATTGAGCAGTTGCGGAGGCTGTGCGGACGCCGATCCCGCTGCGGCGATCGAGGCCAGCACGATTCCTAGCGTCAATGCTGACCCGGACAGCCAGCGCTGTTTGAGCAGGATTGAAGTTGACGCCGAAACTCGCGCCGGCACGGCTACTACGTTTGAAATGAAAACGGTGATGACCACGGGCGAAACAAAAAGCCGTCACGCACATTCGCCGTGAGCGGCAGCCGTTCGCCCCGAATGCGGCAGATCTCGATCGGCTTTGCAACGTCTTGGAGCACCCCGCCCCTGCGTCAGTCCATGACCACGACCGGCAGCAAGGTTTCCTGGCTCGCGGGTTGACGCCTCCGACCACCTTCCCAGGTTCGAACGAACGAACCCAATGGCCCAACTGTCGTCGGCTCGCCGCTTACAGTTGCGGGGGCAGCTTCGGCCTTGTCCGTGAGGACGCACCGTATTCCCTTGATACGCCTTTCGGCGCTACCGATAACCAGACTGAAGGCCCCTCATAACCGAGTCAAGCAAGGGGCGTGAATCGAGTGCTGAGTGACACAACATGTGACAGTTTAGCCCGTCCTATTCGTGAGAGTGCGTTTTTCTAGTCCGATTGATGTGGCCGCACATCTGCTCTGACGAGGCGCACAGGATTGCCTTCGGCTTTTCACCGCCTGACGACCCGTACTTTGCAACGCGCTTGAGGGATAAGTTGGGCGAACGGGGGGCGGACGCCCCGCCGGTCAAGGACTGAGCGGCAGCAGCGCGCCGGGCAAGCCGCGGATCAGGTCGGCTTCGGGACATGCCGCGGCGAACGCAAGGCGAATGCGGCTCGTGGTCTCGACCACACGGGCAGCGAGTTTCAAGAGACTCCGCCTCGACGGCATTTGCGATGTTCGTTTCGATCTTCTCTAGCAAGATCGACCTGATCTGAGGATCGAGGGGCGACTCCGACGTCGAAAGCCCAGCCAAATGTCCCAGCTCTTTGATGCGGCCGTGATGGCCGGCTCGGGTGCCGTTTACATGTCTCAACCGTTCGCACAGTGTATCGAAGCCGGCTTGTCCGCCTATGATCGCCCTGCCTGTCGTGCTGAGCATGTCCGGTGTTAGCCCTGCGAGGTACTTCACGCTGACCCTGAACCGCGCGTCGCGATCTGCAAGGCAGAACGCCATTGCGACGATGGCGTCGAACAGCGCGGAATTCGAGAGGTCATGGTACTCCGCGGGGAGAAGCTTGCGCGCAGCCTGCTTACGGCTAGGGTCAGGGTGAACGAGACCAACCACGAAGTCGAAGGCTTCTTCGTCGGGAATCTCGACGAGAGATTGCTCGAAATCGCGCAAGTCGACGGTCGGAAGGAGCAGATGCGCCAACAGCTTCAGGCCGAACGGCAGCAATTGCTCCAGCAACTTGCTGGATCGGCGGGAGATGTCCGGCGCGCGGAGGATGAGGCACGGCTGTTCGAAGCCATGTTCGCGCAATTCCAGGCCATCCGCGACTCTGGCCTGACCTGCTTTGGATGCGGCGAGGAATTGGCTGCTTTCGATCGCAAGCTGGCGGAAATCGGCAAAAATATCGAAGACGCCAAGCGGAATCGCGATCCCAAGCTCGTTGCCGATCTGGAGCGCCTAGCCGCGGAGGTCAAGACGGCAAACCGGCTCAAGACCGAGACACAGGATGCGTCGACCCGGGCACACAGCGCGAAAGACAGGGCCGAGGGCGCGTATGAAGACTACATGAAGAACAATCGTGAAGTCCTGGCGGTGGCACGTCGCGCCCGCGCGCGCCAGCTGCTGGACGGATTCCCGCAATCGAGGGAGATGAGCGACTACCGGTCGAAGGTGGCCGAAATGGCGGCTCAGTCCTTGTCGGACCGCATCGCTGGGCTGACGGCGGACCGTGAAAACCGTTCTACCAACCGGCGCTCCACCCTGATGAGGGAAATGACGGGCGCCGTGAACAAGCACGGGCAGGACTTCTATCTCGTGCCGCCGTTCACCGCCGAGGAGGCGACGCCGTCGGCCGTCGAGCAGTGGGCGGTCGCCGAAAAGGACCGATTGGATGGGCATGAATTGGTCCAGTACGCGGAGCAGTGTCGGAACGCTGAGACGGAGATGACCTCGGCATTCCGGGACGACCTTCTCCATCGGCTCGACGATGCCTTCACCGGCATCAAGTCCACCCTGAACGAGCTCAACCGCCACCTGAAGGACCGCCAGTTCCACGGGCGCGACTACTACTCGTTCAAGGCGCTCGAGGCCCCGACCCACGTCGACATGATCGAGCTCGTCGAGGAATCAAGAAAGCCTGAATTCAATCTGCCGCTTTTCGGGGATCGTAGCGAGGATGCGAGTTCTCCGATGATGCGCGCCGTGCGTCAGATCGAGGAGATCCTGTCGAAGCCGGACGCGCGGACCGAGGAAATCGAGGATCCGCGCAAGTATTTCAACTTCGAGCTCTACATCCAGGATGCCGATGGTAAGATCCGCTCGTCGTTGACGAGCCGCGCCGGCACGGGATCCGGCGGCGAGGGCCAGTTGCCGTTCTATATCGCCATCGGCGCCTCATTGGCCGCGACGTACCAGAACCGGCGCACCGGCGAGAGCGGACTGTCGCTCGCCATCTTCGACGAGGCCTTCAATCGCTTGGATACCAAGGCAATTGGCCAGTGCTCTGAATTCATGCGGGACTTGGGTCTCCAGGTCATGCTGGCCACGCCGGACGAGAAGCGGCACGTGTTCATGGAGGTCGTCGAAACGGTCGTCAACGTGAACCGCTTGGGCAACCAGGTCATGATCGACACCGAATACCCGACGGAGATGGCTCGCCAGGCGATTGCTGACGCGGATCCGTATCGCAAGGGCTTTGACGTCTTCAAAGCCGAGTTGATTGCTGCCGAGAAGGCCGGCGCCGTCCCGCAGGACCAGGCCGCGGAATGACCGACGTTCGTACGACGGATGCGGGGGTCCAATTCCTCGAGCGCCTGCTAGAGCGGAGCGAACGCAATCCGGATCGCACCCGGCCGGCGTCCGCGGCTCCGGAGTACGACAGACTTTCGACCGCGCAGCAGATGGGCCGCTTTCATGACCAGATGGCGGCGGCGGAACGGTTCGGCGCGGTCGAGGTGCAGCGGGGCAAGAGAGACCGGGGACATCTGATTGAGAGGGTCCGCGTTCGAGACCCGGAATTGCTCGCCAGACATCTCGGACGTCCGACGGCGCCGGCGATCGCGCAGCGCGTCAGGGAGGAATTGCTCCAGGTCGCGGCGACCGGAGAGCCATGGGTTGCCACCCTGTTGGACGAGATGACGGCCAGGTGGGCCCGCAGCGAGGCAGCCTATCGCCTGACGGCCGGCCAAGCCGATGCTTCGAAGGAGTTCTTCACACTGCTGGCGTCCATCTCGCGGCAGGAGGCTCAAGGACTGGACGCGCGAACCTTCTCTCAAAAGGCGACAAACGACACGAAGGCCTTCGATCGGCACGCTTCGCGACTTGCGGCCGTTCTCGGCGTCCGGATCGGGCAGCCAGGCGCGGCTGCCGACGTGGTCTGGGCGCACATCGGACTGGAGCGCTTCAGTCACCCTGTAAATCTGAGAGGTCCTGTTGTCGTGAAAGGGGCCGGCGAGCGCCTGGTCGATGGCCGCGCGAGGCCCTTCGCCTCAATCCATCCGGAGATGATCTCGCAACTGTCGGTTTTGGAGCGGCCGAAAGCGGTGCTGACGATCGAGAACTACGCAAGCTTCAATCGGCAGGTCCGCGAGATCGAGGACGGCAGCCTGGTCGTGTACACCGGCGGGTTTCCGTCGGCGGGGGTCGTCGAGCTTCTGTCGAAGGTCCTGACGAGCGTGCCGGACGACGTGCCGTTCCTTCACTGGGGTGACGTGGATGCCGGCGGAGTGCGAATTTTCCGGTACCTCGAGGAGAGCCTTCCACGCGGCCCCCGTCCGCACCTGATGAGTGAGGAGTTGGCGAAGCAATCAGGTCATCCGGCCGATGCGGATCCGAGTTTGGCCTCCATCGCAAAGTCAGACAGCGAGATCCGCGCCTTGGCGGAGTGGTTGGCATTCGGGTCAGATGTGCGCCACATGGAGCAAGAGGCGTTGGATCCGGCACCAACTTCTGAGTTCGGTCGCGAAGGTTAGCCGTGTTGGGGAAACTCCTTGTCGGCGGTACTTTGCTCAAAGCACCGCCGCGTCGGCCCGCTTTCGTGCAAAGCTAATCGAAATCTTCTCGACAAGATGTGGTTTGAGATCGTGGGTTGGGACAAATACCGGAATCTCCGGGTCGGGTCGGTTCTTGTCGTGCTTCTTGTTGGCGATCCAGTCCCTCCGCTTAGGAACGCTCTCGAGCCCTACCACGTACATGTCGAACCCATCCTCGGTCAGCCGGAAGCGCAAGAAATTATTGTAGGCGCCGATCCGGAGTGAACTGAAGGCGTCGTTGCGATTCATTCTGAGCAGCAGGCACGTGATGAGCATATTTAGCCCGAACAGTGTGCTCCCGACAAGGAAGCCGACGGGCACCATCTCCATGGCCAGAAGACCGAACCATTTCCAAATCTCCCACCATTCACCGCTCCAAGCGAAGTGCGCGTTGTTGAATGCGATCGCGTAGCGCGCCGCGTAGATCAGAACGAAAGCGTGGGCGGCCGCATGCACGGCGGCAGAGGCCCATATCTTGAATTTCCGGGAAACCTCCTGTTTGAACGTGTAGCCGATCAAGGACGCGCCGAAAATGGCTGCGATCAGCGCGTAGATGTCGGGCTGGTCCCGCAACGAGATCAGCAATGCGAACAGGAAGTAGATGCCGCCCATCAGCAAAGAGAAGTCCCAGTTCGTGAAGGCGAAGAACGCGTTGCGCAACGTGAGCCACCTGCTCGTCGAGAATGATGGATAGGCAGCGGCGGTCGTCTTCTCCGGATGCTCGGGGTCTGGCATCGTACCGAGCTTCAGATCCTCGCGATGGTTGATGAAGTTTACCGAGACATCCTGAGAGAGTTGATGTGTCGGGTGCAGGAAGGCACCTCCCCGCCGGACGTGACGTACTGGCGGCCGTCTTTGCCCACGTAGCGGCTGTAGTGATGGGTATCGCCTGATAGCAGCACCGGAATGGTATGTCCGCGTCCGGCGTTTATCGCGATGCCGGCGGCATACTCCATGATCTCCCAGGATTTGCGATTGCTATCGGTGTACAGCCAGCCGGGCTCGGCGCTGCACAAGATGATCCTGGAATTCTCTGGCATGGCGGTAGCGATTTGCTTGAAGTAATCAGCCTGTGGCCCGTCCATGTCGTCGGCGAGTTGGATGTCAGTCGCCCAAAGCCACCATGTCTCGGTTAGTCGGACGGCGAAGTAGCTGCGGCGCTGGTAGGAGCGCCACGCGCCGACATGCCACGGCTTCTCTTTGCAGAAAAGCGCGAGGAAGAGGACGAGACCGTCGTACCAATCGTGGTTGCCGGGTATTGCGAGCAGCGGTCTGCCATCGTCGTTCTTCCTGTCTGGATCGGGAGCCGCCCACGCATAGGGTTGCCTTAGCTGATTCGCATAAGCCTCCCGTGTCGCCTTGGGGTAGACTTCATCACCGCCCATGATGAGCGCCTGGCCGCGCGGCAGGAGAGTCTCGCCGATTTTCAGATCCTTACTGGCGAGCAGGCTCGCTACCGCGTAGGTGCTGTCGAAGCCGTCACCGAGGTCGGCGACCCAGTCGATCCATACACCGCCATGCTGGTCCGTCTTGAGGCGTGAACGGAAGTCCTCCGCCCGCTTCGAGTGCTCCTCGGGTGGCACGGTATCGAGAGCGGCGATCACCAATCGCCTGTCCGCGTACTGTCCAAATATGGACGACACAACGACGTTGTTCAGTAACTGGAGCAACAGCACTGGATCGAACCAGTGTGCCATGCCCGGGTAGGTCTTCGTGTCGTTGAGCAGATCGTCTGCCATTTGCAAATCCCAGTTAATTGAAATCACTACGTTTTCTACAGACCACTCGCAGCGCGGGAGTTTCAATAGCTCTACATATGGTTGCAGGGAAAAAACGCAACATTTGCTGGAAATGGCCCCAAAGACCACTATATCTGGACGATAAGTTAAATTTTAGGCATCTGGAACCGGCACAATTACAACCGCTGGGATGCGCGGGTGGGGCTACATGTGGGCTGATAACGAGACCGAACGTGATTTCCTGAACTTCTCTGGCGTTGCGGAGACTGTGGCCGAGATCATTGTCCAAGCGAAGGGCCGCCCGATCTCGATCGGCGTGTCCGGTGCCTGGGGCATCGGCAAGTCGTCGATGATCAAGTTGACCCGCTCCGCAGTAGCTGCCCGCGAGGACAAGAGCGGGAAAAAGGGCCTCGACAAATACGTCTTTGTCGAATTCAACGCGTGGCTCTACCAAGGGTACGACGATGCGCGCGCCGCCCTAATGGACGTCATTGCGGACAAGCTTGCGAACGAGGCCGAAAGCCGCGAGACAGCGCTCGAAAAGGTTGCCGCTCTTGCTAAGCGGGTGAAGTGGCTGCGGGTGGCGAAGCTCGCAACGACGTCGGCGGCTTCGATCTATTTCGGCGTTCCGCCGGTCGGGGCCGCCGGCGAGTTCTTCGAACTCGGCAGAAAGATGTGGAGCGAGGGCTTCGGGAAGAGCGATGCCGATGCGGCGAAGAAGGCCGTCGGCGATGCCGTCAAGGAAGGCGGCGAGCTTCTAAAACCGAAGGAGGAAACGTCTCCTCCGAAGGAAATTCAGGCTCTGCGCGACACGCTCGAGCAAACCCTTGAAGAACTCGGTATCACGCTTGTCGTGTTGATCGACGATCTCGACCGCTGCCTGCCCGAGACAACGATCTCGACGCTCGAAGCCATCCGCCTCTTCCTATTCCTCAAGAACACCGCCTTCGTCATCGCTGCGGACAACGACATGATCAAGCACGCAGTCCGCAAGCACTTCGCGGGCTTCGAAAATGACTTGATGGTAACGAACTACTTCGACAAGCTGATCCAGGTTCCGATCCGCGTGCCGCAACTCGGCACGCAGGAGGTCCGCGCATACATGATGCTGCTATTCGTGGACAACAGCGACCTGCCCGAGCCCGACAAGGAGAAGATTCGCGCCGCCGTGATCCGTCAACTGAAGAGCACTTGGCAGGGCAAGAAGGTGGACCGCGCGTTCGTCAACTCGCTTGACATCGGCTTACCGGGATCGCTGGTCGGGCAACTCGACACTGCCGAGCGGCTGTCTTCGCTCATGACAACGGCGTCCGGAATTGTCGGCAATCCCCGCCTGATCAAGCGCTTCCTGAACGCGCTATCGATCCGCATGACCATCTCCAAGGCGCAGGGTGTGGGCGTGGATGAGGCGGTCCTCGCTAAGCTCCTTCTGTTCGAGCGCATCGGCGACGCCAAAGCCTATGCCGAGCTCGTCAAGAATGTGACGACGGACGCGGAAGGAAAGCCCGCGTTCCTGAAGGACTGGGAGGAGGCAGCGGCCGCCGGTCGCGACCTGGAGACGAAGGATCCGTGGACCGGCGACTTCGTGCGCGAATGGCTGGCGCTTTCGCCGCCGTTGCATGACGTCGATCTCCGCGGGGCTCTTTACGTCAGCCGCGAGCATGCGCCGCTGATCACTCCTGAAGATCGCCTGTCCTCCGACGGCGCCGAACTTCTCGCGGCGATGCTCGAACATCCGGAAATGTCAGCTCGGTTGAGGGACCGCCTGGTCCGGGTGCCCCGGATCGAAACCACAGTGATTATGGATCGACTTCTCGAGCGCGCCCGCAAGGAACAGGAGTGGGGCGCGCCGCAAATACTTACGGCCTGCATTGCGCTCGCCGATGCCGATCCGGTCCAGGGACCGCGTTTGGCGGCGTTCCTCGAGGCGCGCCCTCACCAGCAGATTCAGCCTAGCATCGTGCCGAAGATCAGCGACCGCCCTTGGGCGGCGTCGCTTCTTGAGGTGTGGGGTTCGTCGGGCGACGTTTCTAAACCCGTGAAGAACGCCATCAACAAGACGAGGGCGAATGGGAACGTCGCAGTCTAGCGGGGGCCCGGGCCCGGGCGTCCCGTTGGTGCCGCCTTGGACGCCGGCCGCGCCCCAGGATCCGGTGCCACCTCCTCCGGAGCTTCCCAACGAACAGCCGGATGTACCGCCCGACGGCGCGCCTCCGGACCAAGTGCCCCCGGTTTCTGCTGCACCGCCCGCAGTGCCGCCGCTGCTGCAGCCGTCGCCCATCGCTCCCGAGAAGCGATTCGGCGGCACCCGTGCCAGTCTGGGAGACTTTGCGCGCTCTGGTGACGCGCGTGATCTGAGACGCGGGCTTGGGCACTATATCCGCAACGGGTACGGCGGTTCGAATCCAGCGACCCAGAGGTTTGGTGCCACTGCACAAACCGCTGGTTCGCTCGGCTACACGCTTTACTCGACCGCCTCAGGCGCCGCCGACGCGCCGATCGACGCGGCCGTACTGGCCGGGCGGTCGACGGAAGAGATAGCGACCGCAATCATCGAGGCGGTCAGGCCGGTCGACGGAACTCAGGATGCCGAAGCGGAGCGTGCCGCCATGCACGACGCAATGTCGGAATTGCTGAAGGAGTTTCCGGAAGCCGACCTGCTCAATCTGTCGGACGTCGAACGTGAGTTCGTCATCGAAAAATTCACCGCCATCGATGTCGCCCGGCGCTTCGAACTCGACGTTGGCAAGCACCTTCTCGAACGGGCCCCGACCGCAACGGTCGCAATGTCCCGGTTGAAGCAGATGCGGGCGTACATCGCGGAATCCGTAGCGGCGGCTTTCCGGCGGTTGAGGGACCAGGGGCGAACCCTTACGACGGGACGCGTTGCGAGCGTTGTGCAAGCGGCGCTTCGGGATACGTTCGAGGTATTCGAAGGATACGAAGAATGAGGCTGTTGTGCGCTCCGGCGGACGTCGGCCGCTTCGATGAGGCGGGCACGCTCAGGGTAGTGCTGTACGGCCAGGCAGGCGTCCCTGGTCGAGCGAGCGTAGGCGCCGCTTTACGCGGCGACGTCCGGAAAGAACGGTTTGCTCCCGATAGGCGCGCATGGGATCTCCTTTCCATCTCCAACTCGGTCATGGTGGCGGATGCCGCCGGGCTGCGAACCCAAAGTCCGGATGGATGGACTCGCGAATTCGATCTGGAGATCGCGGTGACCGAACCGGGCTTCTGGAATGGAGTTGCGCCGTTGATCGCCGATGCGCTGGCGTTCTTGACGACCGACAGATGGAGCTTGCGCTTCATCGCGGGCGGAGCGGCAGCTCCCCAGCCGGCGCGTGTGGTCCGGCCGCCGCAGGATTGCGTCGCGCTGTTATCGGGCGGCCTCGACAGTCTGATCGGAACGATTGACCTCGCTGCTGCCGGCACGCTGCCCCTCCTCATCAGTAAGATCGTGCGCGGTGACTCTGAGAAGCAGGAAGAGTTCGCGCATGCGATCGCAGGCGGTCTGAGACACATACAGCTCAACGACAATGCGGTCGTACCAAAACCGAAGGATACCTCGCAGCGCGCCCGTTCGATCATATTTCTCGCCTTCGGAGTTCTCGTCGCGACGGCCCTGGCGCCCTATCAGGAGGGAGCGGCCATTCCCCTATATGTCTGCGAAAACGGGTTCATCGCGATAAATCCACCGCTGACCGGAAGCCGGATCGGAAGCCTGAGCACACGAACGGCGCATCCCCAGTTCCTGGCGTTGTTTCAGGATCTTCTCGACGCCGCTGGCATCCGGGCGGCGCTCTGCACTCCCTACGCCAACAAGACGAAGGGAGAGATGCTGAAGGAATGCAACAATCAGCCGTTGCTGCGCACATTGGCCGTGCGTTCGACGAGTTGCGGTCGATTTCAGAAATTCAAATATAGCCACTGCGGCCGATGCGTACCTTGCCAAGTTCGAAGATCCGCCTTCCTCGCCTGGGGGCAACCGGATCTGACCCAGTACGTCTTTGAAGATATCGGTCGCGACGACGAGCAGCACGCGGGCTTCGACGACGTTCGTTCTGTCGGCATGGCTCTGGCCGCCGCACAAAATGGGGGGTTCGAAGAGTGGCTTGGGAGCGCACTGTCATGGCCGCGAATCGAGAATCGCGAGGCACTGCGGGATATGCTACGTCGGGGGCTCGCCGAACTCGGGCATCTGCATGCGAAATACGGTGTTAAGTGATCGATCTACATGCGCATCTCGACCTCTATCCGGATCCTCAAGCGACGACGAAGGAGTGCGTCGAGCGCAATCTGTTCGTTCTGTCCGTGACGACTACGCCGTCGGCTTGGACCGGGACAGCCGCACTCGCCGAGGGAGCCTCCCGTATTCGCACCGCGCTCGGTCTGCATCCGCAGCTTGCTCACGAACGCCGGAGCGAACTCGCGCTGTTTGAAGATTTGTTGCCGCGAACAAGATACGTCGGCGAGATCGGCCTCGACGGCGGCCCTGAACTGAAGGCAACGTGGGACACGCAGTGTCGGGTGTTCGACAATATCCTGCGAATGTGCGGATCGGCCGGCGGTCGCATCATGACGGTACATAGCCGCCGCGCAGCAGGCCCCGTCCTCGATGCACTGGCCTCGCGGCCCGATTCCGGCATCTCCGTGCTCCATTGGTTTTCGGGATCGCGCCGCGAACTGCAGCGGGCGATTGACCAAGGTTGCTGGTTCAGCGTCGGTCCGGCCATGCTCAACGGCGAACGAGGTCGCGGGTTGGCTGCACTAATGCCGCGCGAACGAATGTTGACCGAGTCAGATGGGCCTTTCGCGCAGGCAGAGGGGCGCTCGCTCTTTCCTTGGGACGTGGCGAAAACCGAACCGATGCTCGCTGAACTGTGGAGCATGGGCCAGGACGAGGTCCGTGACCAGTTGATGTCGAACCTCAAGCGACTGACGACGCAGTTTGCTCCAGAGAATGACCGGTCAACATCAAAGCCGTAGGTCGCCGCTAATCGAGTCACTCTTCCGTAGTCCGCGGACCGACACGGGCGCGGAAGGACCCCCCTCGGTTTTTCTGCGCTCAAGGATCGGCGAGAAAAACGGAGCCAAATTCGTCAACACCGTCAGAAGGATGTGAAATCGAGTCGTTCTTAAAACGAAATCGAGTCGCTCTAAAGGCCCAAATCGAGTCGTTCTAAAAGTGGCCTCACAGCACCACAATTTGAACTCACTGGTGGGCCCGGCAGGACTCGAACCTGCAACCAGACCGTTATGAGCGGCCGGCTCTAACCATTGAGCTACAGGCCCCGCTGCGGGCGACCGCTCAAAGACGGCCGGCAACGGTGCGCGGCCCGTTTACAGGATAGCCGGCATTCCGGCAATGCCAATTGAAAGAGGCGATTGGGTCCCGCTTTGGCGCTCGCGTCGCTTTATCGGAGCAAAGCTGGAGGGGCCCTTAAGACGTACGGGCTGTCAAGCATGGAAGCGCTGAGCTGACCGAGACAGCCCAGCCTTGCGAAACGGAGTTGACACGGCTCAAAGAGATGCAGACCAAAACTCGCGAGAGCGATCTTCAAATCTAAGGTCGTAAGGTTGTAAGAAAACGGCGCATTGAAAACTACCATACGCGCGTGAATGTAACCGACCATCTCTCGGACCACGGCTCCGTTCTTCTGTTCGACAAACGCCTGGTCGTTCTTGCGGTAAGGCCGGCATTCTAGGCCGGTCATTCCGACAAGATCGATCTCCTCCACGAGGCGTTCGGCCACGGAAGGTCCGATTGTCAGACGTAGACCATCGTCGGTTCGGGCAACGCGGAGTCTGAGGCCTTCGTGCCTATCCATGACATGGGCAAGGCCATGCTCGAGCACTCGGATATTCAGGATTCCGCCGGGCAAGAAGAACAGATCGCCGATGCACGTGGAGGCTGAGCAGGCCAAGGGCTACATGGTGGCCTGGGTCATCGATCGCGCCGATGCAGGCGCCACCAGATGACATTGGTGATTCAAACTCATCGGTTCGACGCTGATCGTAAGCGCAGCTCTGCGGCGCTTTAATTGGCGCTTGACGTCTGTTTGATCACGGTGTGTCCTGGCACGGCATCGTCAACTTAATCGACCGCCGAGCCGAAGGAGGCGATTCTCAGAGGTCGAGAGTCGGCGATAGCGCTTGTCATGGAGATCTCGCGCCAAGTCGCAAAGGCTCGCTCGCGCGAAGCACGACGGAAGTCGGCGGTGGCGGCTCCGGGATAGGGGATGTGGAAAAGGTTCGCGACCTGATCGTGAACGGACAGAAACCGTTGAGCCTGACGGGACGATTTGAAGCGCGTCATGATCCGCTCGCGTCGCCGCGTCGGCTGATGAGAATTCTCGGCCCGATTGTTGAGAGCTTTGTGCTGGCGATGTTCGACGTGTAAGCCCATCTTCGCCCTCGCAGCGCCGTACGAACGCAGCTTATCCGTGATCATAACGCGCGGCGGCGTGCCGGCGGATTTCAAGAGCTTCTTCATGAGCCGCTGCGCAGCGCGCGTCCGACGCTGGATCAAGACGTCGAGAACGAAACCATTCTGGTCGACAGCGCGCCAGAGCCAATGTTGTTCGCCCGCGATCGAGATAACGACCTCGTCCAGATGCCATTTGTCACCGCGGGCGGGAGCGCGCTGGCGGATCCGATCGGAGAACGGCTTGCCGAATTTCCGTCCCCACTGGCGCACGGTTTCATAGGTCACGCCAATGCCACGCGCCGCCAGCATTTCCTCGACCATGCGCAAGCTTAAGGGAAACCGGAAATACAACCAAACGGCATAGCTGATCACTTCCGGTGGGAAGCGATGGCGGCGATAAAGAGGGTCCTTGGCAGTCCGCATGCCGCTCGTCTACCCCCTCCGCCGCTCCAATTCGTTAACTTGACGGTACCCCTGCCGGTTCTGCGTGGCTATACCGAGACCCGCCATAAGGCAAAGTCCTGGGATCGCGAACGCCGCACCGTCGCCCGTATTGAGGCGACGATGCTCGGCCTCGACATCCGTTTCGTCGTCACCAGCCTCGATGTCGGCTCGGCCGAGTGGATCTACGACAGCCTGTATTGCGCGCGCGGCCAAGCCGAGAATCTGATCAAGCTGCATAAGACACAGCTCGCCTCCGACCGCACCAGCTGCCGTTCGGCGCTCGCCAACCAGGTCCGTCTCGTGCTCCATACGGCCGCTTATTGGCTGATGCTGACCGTGCGCGACGCCATTCCCAAAGCCCGGGAATTGGCCGCTGCCGAGTTCGCGACGCTGCGTCTTCGTCTCTTGAAACTCGCTGCCCGTGTGGTCGAGACCACGAACCGCATTCGCCTTGCGTTCGCCGCGGCATGTCCCGAAGCCGACCTGATCCGCGGCTTGCCCGGCGCGCTGCTGCCGCTCAGTCCTTGACCGGCGGGGCGTCCGCCCCCCGTTCGCCCAACCTATCCCTCAAGCGCGTTGCAAAGTACGGGTCGTCAGGCGGTGAAAAGCCGAAGGCAATCCTGTGCGCCTCGTCAGACAAGATGTGCGGCCGCATCAATCGGGCCCAAATGCCGCACTCTCACGAATAGGACGGGCTAGTGCGGATGTCGGATGAGGAACACGTCTTCCTGCTGACCCAGCATCACATCGTCTCGGACGGCGGTCGATTGGGCGTGCTGGTGCATGAACTCAGTCGGCTTTACCGGGCGTTCGAGGCTGGACAGGACGATCCTTTGCCGCCGTTGGCGATCCAGTATCCGGATTATGCCGCCTGGCAACGGCAGTGGCTGTCGGGGAACGGCTGCAGAAGCAGGCGAAGTATTGGCGCAACGCCCTGTCAGGCACGGCCCGTCTTGTCTTGCCGACGGACCGTGCGCGGCCGGCCCAGCAGTCGTTTGCCGGGGGCCAGTGTTCCTGTTGTCATCGATGCGGATCTGACGCGGGACTTGAAGCGGCTGAGCCGGCAGCATGGCACGACGTTGTTCCTGACGGTGCCGGCGGGCTGGGCGGCGGTGCTGTCGCGTCTGTCGGGGCAGGACGACCCTCCCCATCCGCTGCCAACAGAACTATCCGGGCCCGCTTTTCACGCTCCGGAAGCTGACTGAAACGGAGAGCGGCTTCGAACAAGAAAGTCTCAGCCAAGGGCGCGCAGAAAAGCTGGCGCCGTCTCGATGGCCATAACCAGTTCTTGGTGTTGCACGCCGGAAAGGATTGACAATTCTGTTTTTAGAAAGTCGGTCTGACGCTCAATAACCCCGGTGATGACGCAAACGCGCCCGATGGACCTACCAAAAATGGTCGGCCGTACTGTTACAGGAACAGGGATATACTGTCGCTCTCAACGGAGTGAGATCTGTGCCTACACGATTAGATGTCATCGAACGGGGTTTAGCCGGAAGTATTTTCCGGTTCAAGGTTGAGCAAGAGAAGCCGTGTGTAAGGCGGAGTGTCTTGACAGATCGGGAGTAGATATAGTCTATATTGAGACTCCCTCATGACATTCAAGACGGGATCGAGGTCATCGCCAAGCCGACCGACCGTCAGCCCACAACCGCCGCCGCCTGACCGGCCCCGGCGGTCACCAAAATTCGGCGATAGCTCGCGACTCGGTCCTGCAGGTAGTACTATTCAGTGTCCCCATCACAGGAATGAGAAGCGACTATGACCTCGGACGTAATCTGTTCTTTCTGTGGAATGGAGGCGCAGCATGTTCTTGCGATCGTCACCGCTCCTGACGGAGCAGCTGCTATTTGTGATGAATGCGTTCAAGTGTGCGTTCAAGCTATCGCAGCTCGTTCACCTGAATGGTTGGAGAAGCATCGACGGTTCGTCGGGGAGCTAGGGAGCAGCGGCGGCTTTCAGCGGGAATAATCGATCAGTTTGAAGACCATCGCAAGCGCAGTCATGTTCGACAGGCAACCCTTGGATCGGATGGTGCGGTGGCGCACGGTAGCGAAGGTGCTTTCGAAGGGGCGTTTTGGTCGGGAAGCGCTTGCAGTATGGTCACCAACTCTTGGACCGTCATCGCGCCCACCGTGGTTTCGGGCGGTCACACGAGCAAGGCGAGTACTGTCAGCACGACCGGCACTAAGCTGCGCAATTGCGAATGACGACGGATGGGACTGCTCCAGGCCCACCTCATTCATACCGCTCTAGCCGAACAGCCGCATCAGCAACGCCTTGCCGACCGGCGCCGCGCGCACGCTGCGGAAGGCGCGGACATATTCGCCGGCATAGAATGCGCGGACGACATTGATCCGCGTCGCAACCGCGTCCTCGAAACGGACGCCGAAGCCGTCGCGAGTGCGGCGGACAACGGTCGCGCTCACGTTCTGGCCATAGACATTGCACTTGATCGAGGCGCCGATTGGCGGCGGGGCGGGATCGATGAAGCGCGCGCCCGAAATCGAGATGTCGGCCATCCGCACCAGCCGCGGCTCGGCGCCTTCGTGAACTAGGATCGGCTCGTCGCGTTCGAAACGCTCGGCCTTGCGGCGCCGCGGCTGCTCGATGCAGATGAAGCGCACGATCGCGAGCACGACGCAATTGTACAGAACCATAGGGTTGGGCCTCAGAAATCCAAGCGAGATAGTATCAGTGGCCATCAATGGGCCAGCGTATAACGGCCCCGTTCGGTGGGACGGTGCTCCCATGTCGAAGGGGCACCCCAAAAGCACATTGGCCGTTCAGGATTACGGTTTCTGAACCCCGCCCGCACTGACAATTCAGGGGCCGGTCAATGAATCAGGCACAGCAGCAGAAGCCCTCTCCTGAAGACAAAGTTTCCGTCACCAAGGATAAGGACGCGGGCGCATGCGGATTGCAGCGCGATTTGCAGGATCGGTTGCAGCCGGCGCACGACGAGCCGGTGAGCGAGCCCGTCAGCGATAGTGCTCCCCATCCCGAAGCACCTGCAGGCTCGGGCCGGTGGGTTCGCCGCCTGCTCAAGGTCGGCATTGGTCTTGCGATCGTGGCCGTCTTCGGATGGTTGCCGCTGAAGGCCGTGCTGCAGACCTCGAGCGTCGAGGCCGTGGTCAATGCCAGGATCGCGACGTTGCGCTCGCCGATCGACGGCACCCGTGAGCGCGAAGCCGCCGCAAGACTCGACGCAACTCAGCGTGGTCCATGAGGGCGACGCGATCCTTCATGTCGTCAACGCGCGTGGCGATCGCGTGCGGCTCGACGATCTTCGGCGGCAGATGTCGCGGCAGGAGAACGAGCGCCCGAGCCTTGCCGCTAAGCTGGCAGCCGCCGAGACCGCGCAACAGGGCCTCGCCCGCCAGGCGGGCCAGTTCCGCGATGGCCGCATCCTTCAGCTCGAGGCGCGCATCGCCGAAATCCAGTCGGCGATCGAGGCCGCGGCCGCGCGACGGGAAGAGGCGGCGGCCGCTGTGGAGCGGGCCTCGTCCCTGATCAAATCGGGCAGCGTCTCGACGGTCGAGATGGCCCGCCTGACGCGTGAGCAGGCAATCGCCCAGCAGACCGAGATCGGCGCCCGCCGCCGGCTCGACGCAGGGCATCGTCAACTTAATCGACCGCCGAGCCGAAGGAGGCGATTCTCAGAGGTCGAGAGTCGGCGATAGCGCTTGTCATGGAGATCTCGCGCCAAGTCGCAAAGCTCGCTCGCGCGAAGCACGACGGAAGTCGGCGGTGGCGGCTCCGGGATAGGGGATGTGGAAAAGGTTCGCGACCTGATCGTGAACGGACAGAAACCGTTGAGCCTGACGGGACGATTTGAAGCGCGTCATGATCCGCTCGCGTCGCCGCGTCGGCTGATGAGAATTCTCGGCCCGATTGTTGAGAGCTTTTTGCTGGCGATGTTCGACGTGTAAGCCCATCTTCGCCCTCGCAGCGCCGTACGAACGCAGCTTATCCGTGATCATAACGCGCGGCGGCGTGCCGGCGGATTTCAAGAGCTTCTTCATGAGCCGCTGCGCAGCGCGCGTCTCTTCGACGCTGGATCAAGACGTCGAGAACGAAACCATTCTGGTCGACAGCGCGCCAGAGCCAATGTTGTTCGCCCGCGATCGAGATAACGACCTCGTCCAGATGCCATTTGTCACCGCGGGCGGGAGCGCGCTGGCGGATCCGATCGGAGAACGGCTTGCCGAATTTCCGTCCCCACTGGCGCACGGTTTCATAGGTCACGCCAATGCCACGCGCCGCCAGCATTTCCTCGACCATGCGCAAGCTTAAGGGAAACCGGAAATACAACCAAACGGCATAGCTGATCACTTCCGGTGGGAAGCGATGGCGGCGATAAAGAGGGTCCTTGGCAGTCCGCATGCCGCTCGTCTACCCCCTCCGCCGCTCCAATTCGTTAACTTGACGGTACCCTCTGACCTCATCTGGCTCAAGCCGAAAGGCTGCACCGAATCGAAGCCGAACTCCTTCACAAATTGCGCAGATCGCTTCCTCAACATGGTTCAACGCTCGTCAGCTCGACGTAAGCTAAATGTCTTAGAGGCTGCAACGTTCGATGTGGGCCGAGAGGTCGCATAATTTGCTCAGTCCGACAAGGAGCAGGAAATGGATCCCTTTGATGCAGGGCAGGCTCAGCGCGGTAATGGCAGCACCGAATCTTCCGGCCGCGAGGACCGGGAAGGTGAGGAGGCGCAGTGGGTTGGAGTCTTGACCCACGCGGTGCTCGCCGCTGACGATCCGGCAAATCTCGGGGATTCTGCTCCTGCGGAGGGGGGGCACGACCAGATGCTGGAGGAGTGGGCTGCCGAAGAGGGGCAGAACCCGCTCGAGGATCGACAAGAGGCTGTAAGGCGAGTGAATGCTTGGAATCAGGGCGAGCTGAATCTTGCAATGCTGCGCCTCACCAGCCTGCCTCCACTTCCAGCCGGGCTCCACTCGCTCGACGCGTCCTTCAACCGGCTGACCAGTCTGCCCGAGACTCTCCCTGACGCGCTCAATTCGCTCAATGTTAATGGGAATCAGTTGGTCAGCTTGCCCGCGCTTCCGGCCGGGCTCGCCTTGCTGGACGTGTGGAGCAATCGGCTCACCAGCCTGCCTGAGACCCTCCCGGCCGCGCTCGAGGGCCTCAACGTCGGCAACAACCAATTGACGAGCCTGCCCGAGGCCCTCCCGGCCAGGCTCGAAAGCCTTGACGTTAGTGTAAACCAATTGACGAGCCTGCCCGAGACTCTCCCGGCCAGTCTCGGAAGCCTTGACGTTGGTGTAAACCAATTGACGAGCCTGCCCGAGACTCTCCCGACCAGTCTCGGAAGACTTTACCTTAACGATAACCAGCTAACCAGCCTACCCACGGGCTTGCTAACGCAGTTGGGGGCTGCTGCGGAGGTGGTTGTGTCTGGCAATCCGCTGCCCCAGGAGATGCTGATGAACCTGGACACAATCCAAAGTACCGATGGGTATGCCGGCCCGAGGGTCGTCTTTGATTTGTCTGAGACGCACGAAGATCAGTGGGAGGACGCCGCCGTTGCGCCGTTTCCTCTCGAGACAGTAGCTGCGGAGTCTCTTCCCGAGGCAGTAGCGGACTGGCTCAACGGGGATCCGAAGGAGGGCGATCCCGAGGTGGTGGCCAAGTGGCAGAGCTTTGCAGAAGAACCCGGTGCCCAGCAATACGCAGACTTCCTCAACGGGCTGCGGAATACCGTGAACTCTGGGAACGAAGGATTCCAGCAGGGGGTGGCCAATGATCTGCGGCAGGCAGCGGCCAACCCGCAATTGCGCGCGCAGTACTTCCAGCTTGCTCTTGACGCCAACGAGAGCTGCGCGGATCGCAGAACTTTGACCTGGAACGGCATGCAAACCGCGCGCCTGATCGCCAACGTCGAGAACGGGCTCTATGACAATAACGAGGGGGTAGCGGCCCTCGTTGATCTAGGCCGTGTCATGTTCCGCTTGGAGGCACTGGGGGGGATCGCGCGCGAGAAGGTCCAATCGCTCCGCACAGGCGGCACCATCAACAACGTCGACGAAATCGAGGTCTACCTTGCCTATCAGGCCACGCTGCGCGAGCGGCTGGGGCTGCAGCACATCGCCCCGGACATGAACTACTTCTACGACTCTCACCTCACCGAGGAAGACATTGACAGGGCTGAGACGTCTGTGCGGAGCAAGGAGGCGACGGGGTTCGCCGACTATTTGGCGACGGACTGGAAACCTTGGGACGATGTGGTGCTCCGCATTGAACCGGAACACCATGCCACGATGGAGGAAAAGCTCGCCGATGCCTTGGAGGAGGAGTTCCCGGGCCGACTGAAGCAAAAGCTCGTTGAAGCGGGACTGATCGGCGCTGAGGCCGATGTCGTTGCGGATGCCGAGCGGGAGTTCGGACCCCAGGTCAGCAAGGACATCGCTCGCGAGATCAAGGGTGCTCTGAGGGACACGGTGCTCAACAAACGCGGCCTCAGTCTGTGAAGCGGCGTCTGCTGCTTGACCACGCGGTCCTTCATCCAGATCGAAGGATCAAGCAACTGCCTGAGCGAGGTATTGGTTCAACCGCAGCGGCGGAAACTGAACTGCGACGGCTGATCAGCCATTATGCTGTGAAGCGGCAGTAGTGCTTTGGCAAGACCAAGGCCGTGACCGCCACGGCCCGGAAGATCGCAGTTCTGTTCTACAATGCTGTGCGATACGGAATGGACTATGTCGATCCCGGGGCCTCGTCCTACGAGACGCGCTACCGGACGCGAGTGGTCAACAATTTGCAGCGGCGTGCCAAGGCATTCGGCTTTGTTCACCTGCCCTTGGAGCCGAAAGTAGATGCTGCCGTTTCTTAGGAATCGTTCTCAAGCGTCAGCTCCCCGATCTTGGCGTGCAGCGTTTTCACGTCCCCCGCGGGCTCGCTCGTTCTGTTGCCACCGCGAGGACCAAAGACCTCGGCCGCCGCTTCCTGAAGCTGGGACTTCCACTGCGTGATCTGGTTCGGATGCATGTCGAAATGCTCAGCCAGCTCGGCCAGCGTCATCTCGCCCTTGATCCTTGATCGCCGCTAACGCCACCTTGGCCTTGAATGCGAGTGCGTGCTGCCGGCGGGCTCGTCTGCTCATCGTCTCTCCTGATTCGCGGGACAATCTTGCCCGCCGTCAGGCAGAAACTCCACTCATCGCCCTGTCCAGATTTCCGGAGCCAGCTCTTTCTGTTCTACGCGCTACCCGACATAGGCATCCGTCTGACGCCGTTCGAGACTTCCTGGCTAGCGCTCGCATTGTGGGGCGGTGCTTATCAAACGGAGGTCTTCAGGGCCGCATTCGAAGCTGTGCCGAAAGGCGAAGTGACGGCAGCTCGCGCTCTCGGCTTGCCGGCGTTCCAGACCTTTCTTGACATCACACTCCCGATCGCGTTGCGCATCGCGATCACCGGAACAACAACCACGGCGATCACGCAGTTCAGGTCGTCCTCCTTCATGATCGTCGTCGGCTATCAGGAATTGACCTATGTCGCCAACCGGATCGTGTCAGATACGTTTAAAGTGTTTGAGACCTTCGGAATCGCTTGTCTCATGTACCTGCTGGGGTGCAGCATAATAAGCGCTTTGTCTCGTACGTTCGAGCGCAGGCTCGCGGTTCCGGGGCTGGGAGTAGTTAAATGACCAACTGGGTTTGGCCTGTCACCCTTTACCTTGGTAAGAGCCTTTTGGTTACTTTGTGGATCTCGCTGCTCACCGTCATTTTGGCGACAATCCTTGGTCTCCTGATCGCGGCTCTGTCGCAAAGCACGCTCACGTTCGCGCGCTTTGTCGGACGGCTTTACGTTGAGTTGTTCCGCGGCGTGCCGTCGCTTATGATACTCCTCTTCGTGTTCTTTGCCCTTCCGCAAATTGGTCTCCGCACGGGCCCACTCACGGCCGCAATAATCGGATTGGGGCTCTGGGGCGGGGCGAACATCGGTGAGGTCTTTCGAGGCGCCTTGGATTCAATTCCACATCGCCAAGAGCAGGGCGCCCGAGCGCTTGGCTTGAGCGCAACGGAAGCGCTTGTGTTCGTCATTTTGCCACAAGCATTTCGGCGTGCGTTGCCGCCCTACGTCGGGCAGCTCACCGTTCTCGTCCAGGCGAGTGCACTGACGTCCGTTGTTGGGGTGTCGGATCTCTTGGGATCGGCGCGTCAAATGATAGAAAGACTAGCGTATGTCGGAACCGGAGACTCACACGCCATCGAGATCTATCTGGGCGTGCTGAGCATATTCTTTGTGATCTGCTACGCGTTGAGCGGGCTGGCCAGTATAATCGAACGCTGTCTTCGAGTCTGAAAACAATTCCTAGTCGATCGAAACCTTCTAGGGAAAGGCAATTGCGCCGTTTGAGCGAACCCGCTCGACTCCATCGAGCGCTTTGCGCGGAGACATGTTCTAGGGTCTGTACCTAAATAGCGCCACGTGATTCTCTTGCCTACGTGTTGATTCGGGGGCGAGAGAATGCGCGCTGGTTTGTTTTGGCTGAACGACAGGCAATGGGCGCGTATCGAACCGCATCTGCCGAGGGGACTGACGGGGCCGGATCGGGACGACGACCGACGCATCGTCAGCGGCATCATTCACATGCTGCAATCGGGTGCACGATGGCGTGATTGTCCACGTGAATACGGCCCTTACACGACGATCTACAATCGCTTCAATCGCTGGGCCAAGCGAGGACGATGGTGCGCAATCTTCGAAGCGCTGGCCAAGCCTGGCGAAGACGGCGTCGTACTGTCGCTCGACTCGACCTCGATTAAAGCTCACCGGTGTGCCTCCGGCGGAAAAGGGGGGAGCACAATCAAGCAATCGGCCGCTCGCGCGGAGGCCGCACGACAAAAATCCATGCGCTGAGCGATCCGCTCTGCCGGCCGGTCGTCCTGCATCTGACTCCAGGCCAGGATGCCGATATCGCTGCGGCTCCCGATGTCCTGGCGCTCGCGCCACCCATGAGCGTGCTCCTCGCCGACAAAGGGTATGATGGCGACAAGCTTCGCGGCGCAATCATTCGTCGTGGCGCCAAGCCCTTAATCCCCAATAAATCTAACCGTGTCGTCATCCATCGCTTCAACAAACGCGCCTACAAAGGACGAAATGTCATCGAACGCTGCTTTGGCAGGCTCAAGGACTTCCGGCGCATCGCCACGCGATATGACAAGCTCGCCCGTAATTTTTTGGCCGCTGTTCATCTCGCCGCTCTCGTCGCATATTGGCTCAATTGAGTCTGGACCCTAGTTCAAGCAAAGCCCAAACTGCACCGAGAGCGCGCCCACGCCAGTCAGATCATCGCCTAAAAAGCGGCCGTGCGGACGGCCAGAGTCGAATCCTCTTGGTCTGGACTCGCATCATCATACCGGACGGCAACTCGATCGTGCTGGAGCGCCAGCCGGGCGCCGACAGTGGTGGTTATGCCGGACTCGAGGACGATGTCGACAACCACTGGGGCATGCTATTCAAGGCCGCCGTTCTCTCGACCATGCTCAGCGTCGGAGCAGAGGCGGCACGAGCCAAATGAGAACAACCTCGTTCAAGCGATCCGTAGCGGTGCGTCCATCAGCATCAGCCAGACCGGCCAATTGGTCGTGCAGCGTCAGCTCAACATCCAGCCGACGCTGACCATCCGGCCAGGTTTCCGGTCCGCGTGATCGGCACGCGCGATTTGGTGCTGGCGCCCTACAGCAATGGAGGAGCGCCATGACGAAGCTCAAGCTTGGGCCGCTTGAAGACGACAAGCCAGTCAAGCTCACGACCGAGCTGCCGGCGGCGGTCTTTAGGGATCTCAGAAGCTACGCCGAGATCCTGACGCATAGCGTAGGTCTGATGACGCGGACCGAGCCTGCTAAACTGATTGCGCCGATGATCGAGCGTCGCATGGCGACCGACCGCGCCTTCGCGAAAGCACGGCGAAATACACTCAGCTCGCACCTCGGTCATAGCGTTCACGACGCAGGTCAAGAAACGGACGCAACGATGGATTGCCGTTAGCTTGCCGCCAGTAAGCGCGAAAGCTGAGCACAGGGTTTGCCGGTTCGGGAAGGCAAGGCGTCCAGCCATAAGATGTATTGGCCGAACAATTCGGTCGTCAAATCGGCCGGCGCCTGAACCCTGCCGCTATCGGCGAGAAAGCGGGCAAAGAACTTCAGTGCTTTCCAGCATTGGTGACGCGTGCTAGGTGACGACGATGCATGATGCCCCCGGAACGCCTCGGCATAGGGAGCAACAAATTCGGCTGGAAGATTGGGTTGCCCGAGGTCGAACCGCTGCGCCGGTTCGCCCCACGCATCCCGGAACGGCATCGTCAACTTAATCGACCGCCGAGCCGAAGGCGGCGATTCTCAGAGGTCGAGATTCGGCGATAGCGCTTGTCATGGAGATCTCGCGCCAAGTCGCAAAGGCTCGCTCGCGCGAAGCACGACGGAAGTCGGCGGTGGCGGCTCCGGCATAGGGGATGTGGAAAAGGTTCGCGACCTGATCGTGAACTGACAGAAAGCGTTGAGCCTGATGGGACGATTTGAAACGCTTCATGATCCGCTCGCGTCGGCTGATGAGAATTTTCGGCCCGATTGTTGAGAGCTTTGTGCTGGCGATGTTCGACGTGAAAGCCCATCTTCGCCCTCGCAGCGCCGTACGAACGCAGCTTATCCGTGATCATCACGCGCGGCGGCGTGCCGGCGGATTTCAAGAGCTTCTTCATGAGAAGCTGCGCAGCGCGCGAGTCTCTTCGGCGCTGGATCAAGACGTCGAGAACGAAGCCATCCTGGTCGACAGCGCGCCAGAGCCAATGTTGTTCGCCCGCGATCGAGATAACGACCTCGTCCAGATGCCATTTGTCACCGCGGGCGGGAGCGCGCTGGCGGATCCGATCGGAGAACGGCTTGCCGAATTTCCGTCCCCACTGGCGCACGGTTTCATAGGTCACGCCAATGCCACGCGCCGCCAGCATTTCCTCGACCATGCGCAAGCTTAAGGGAAACCGGAAATACAACCAAACGGCATAGCTGATCACTTCCGGTGGGAAGCGATGGCGGCGATAAAGAGGGGCCCGGGCGGTCGGCATGCCGGTCGTCTACCCCATCGGCCACCCCTATTCGTTAACTTGACGGTGCCGGTTGGGAGTGAGCCTACAAGCTTTGGCAGGCGACCAACTCAACGAGTTAAGGTATTCTGGGGCAAACTCGGTCGCAGATCACCGCGCAAAGCCGGGACACCGACCAGATCAAGGAGATCACTGATGGCCCACAAGAAACTGGTCAATCAGAGCGGGTTGTTGCTTACAGTGTTACTCATCACGCGTGTTGGCTCGGAGCCCAACCAGTCCGTGACGACGCGCGGCAGCAGCTGGGATAACGTGCTAAACACACATGACACGCTGGCCTTTAGCGGAGCGGACGGCCTGAACGTGGTGGGCTCGAATACGTAACCGCGGTCCACGGCGCTACGACCACCGACTCTCTACGGCCTGAACGCCGCCGGCAGTTTGATGGAAGCTCCCGTCGGCGACTAACGCGTCCCGGAAATCCGACGCTTTGTCGTGCTGAACATCGTCACCTTTCTGTGATCACTTCCAGACAGTGCGTCGCGCCGCCAGTTAAGCCTGTGGTCAGGCATAGGCAAAAGCGAATCCCTTTAAAGCGATCGTCAACGACGACTATCGCAAGGCCCAGAGAAGCCGGAAACGGACCGGCGCTTCCCCACATGATGCTCCGGTCCCTATCCAATTCTGAACCGATGATGTGACGCCGACCATGCTGCCCAGTTCTCAACAGGCCCGAGATGTGGCCTATCAGCTTCACGCCTATACCAACGCGCGGTCGCACCAACGGGCCGGGCCGCTCATAATTGAACGCGGCGAGGGCCCCTACGTCTTCGACACGGCAGGAAAACGCTACCTCGATGCGATGGCCGGTCTCTGGAGTGCGGGTCTTGGCTTCAGCGAAAAGCGGCTTATCGAAGCCGCGCATCGCCAGATGCAAATCCTGCCATTCTATCATACCTTCGCATCACGATCGAATGGGCCTTCCATCGCGCTTGCCGAGAAGCTGGTGAAGATGTCTCCGGTGCCAATGAGTAAGGTGTTCTTCACAAATTCCGGCTCGGAAGCGAACGATACGGTGTTGAAGCTGATCGCCTATCGATCGAATGCAGCGGGCCAGCCTCAGCGCAAGAAGGTCATCAGCCGGTTGCGCGGCTATCACGGCGTCACGATCGGTGCGGCAAGCCTGACCGGATTTCCAGACAACCACCGCTCTTTCGATCTGCCGCTCCCCAACATTATGCACACGGGCTCCCCCCATTTCTACAAGGACAGCCGTGCGGGCGAATCGGAGGAGACCTTTGCTACGCGTCGGGCCGAGGAGCTCGAGTCGCTGATTCAGCGCGAAGGTGCCGATACCATTGCAGCATTCTTCGGTGAGCCTGTCATGGGCGCGGGCGGCGTCATCGTTCCGCCGCCGACTTACTGGGACAAAATTCAAAGTGTGCTAAAAAAGCATAGCATCCTTTTGGTCGCTGATGAGGTGATTTGCGGCTTTGGCCGGACAGGAAAAATGTTCGGTTGCGAAACCTACAACATCGCGCCCGATGTAATCGTGGTGTCGAAGCAGCTCACGTCCAGTTATTTTCCGTTATCTGCGATCATAATGAATGACTACATGTTCGAACCAATCGCGGACGAGAGCAATAAGGTTGGACTGCTGGCTCATGGCTTCACGGGCGGTGGTCACCCGGTCGGAGCCGCCGTAGCGCTCGAAAACCTCAAACTCATCGAGGAGCGGGGTCTGATTGCGAACGTTGGCCACATCGGGGCCTACATGCAGGAACGGCTGCGCACGCTCGTTGACCATCCACTCGTTGGGGAGGTCCGTGGCGTTGGCCTTATTGCGGCAATCGAGCTGGTGCTGGACAAGAAACGGAAAGTCGCCGCTACTACTCCGGGCGATGTTGGCAGCATTGCGAGCCGGTTGCTGCACGAGCGAGGGATCATCGTGCGGAATGTAGACGATGCATTGTCGATATGCCCACCTCTGATCGTCAACAAGGATCAAATCGACGAGCTCATCGACGGGATCACGGGCATGCTCCACGATCTTAAGGCGACTGTAGTTAATTGTCGCGAGCCTCACTAGCGTTCACTCAACTCCGCTTAGTGCGCCGCGAGTCCGATTGTCTGGACATCCATCAATGAGGGGCAAGGTGCTCGACCTCGCGGTCGACGTCCGCGTCCGGAGCCCGAATTTCGGACGCTACGTTGCCGTCGAATTAAGCGAGCATAACCGGCGGCAACTATGGGTTCCGCGCGGATTCGCGCACGGTTTCGTTGTGTGCTCTCAGAGACCGCGGACTTTTTCTACAAATGCGATGATTTCTATAATCCGGAGAACGAGGTTTCGATCCGCTGGGACGACCCGGTGATCGGTATAAACTGGGGTATCAAAAAGCCGTCGCTCTCGGCCAAGGACGCGGCCGCGCCGCTGCTTGCCGACATCCAAAACTTCCATTGTACGGGCGGATACTGGTGACGGGAACCCGCGGGCAGGTCGGAGGTGCATTGATGCCCGCAGGTAAAGGGGATCGAGGCTGAAGTATTGGAAGGTTGAGGAACACGAACCGGTTCACCCGCATCGGAGGGCTGAAATGTCGCCTCCGTCTACACGGCTTAACAGGTGGAATGCTGATGATGATGTCGCCGGACAGTCGGCGCATTCGCCGCTGCCTTTGGGCGTAGCCGACAGCTGGATGGTGGGCATTTCACGGACTCTTCCTGGCCGAATCGTGTCTCTCGCTGCAGACCGGTGCCGGCGGCGCGGGCCGGATCAGCGGGCGGTCGCGGCCGAACGAGGCCAGCTGGGGTCATCTCCCGCGCGTCGAGCGCGATAGACGCGTCTTGGATTCGCCAGTCGAGGCCGCGGCTACGAGTTCGTTCCACGAGTCCGGCGGGTTTCCGCGGTCCAGCATCTTCCTGAACACGGCGTAGGCGTCGTTCGCGCTCTCGTAGGCGCGCAGCGTCGAGTCGTCGTTCACCCAGGCGAGAACGATGATCTTGGCGTCCGCCGATTGCTGATAGCGGAAGAACAGGCGGAACTGCTGCAGCAATTTCGCGCGGAACCAGTGCTTGTACTCGTCGCCGAGAGTGCCGCCCTGCCGATAGACGTCACGCGTTGGGTCACTCGGAATGTCGTCGAACGCCACCTTCAAGACAGCCGACAGGAGCTTCGCGGCGCGCTTCTTCTTGTATCCCTTCGGATCCTTCTTGCGCGCCTTCTCGACCGCCGCGATCATAGTCTCGAACTGGTCGAGAAATAGCGGATGGGCGTAGACCGTCCAACCGTTAACCCCGAAGGTGTCGTCGCTCACGTATCGTCTTCCGGCAGCGCCGCGTCGAGATCGACCTTAACACCCTTGACCAAGCCCTTGCCGCGCGCGACCAGCGACTTCGGCACCGGCCGGATCCGGGCTGGCTCGCTCCCCATGTCGCGGGCCAGGAACGCGAGGAACGTGCCGATCACCGGATCGCCGTGGTCGGCGCTCAACTGCTTCTTCGCGATCACAACGGTGCCGTCAGCGAGCCCCCGAAACACGACCTGGTCGCGCTTTCCCAGGGCCAGCATTTTGCGGATGGCGGCGGGCACGGTCGTCTGGCCGCGGTCTGTGATGGTCGCGGGGATCTCGAGGATTTCGGCGGTCTTGGCCATAGCGGCTCCTTGCGTCGTCACGACATCCCAATGTAATGCATCTGCATTGTAAGTCAAGTCTGCCTGGGTGCCTCGAGATGGCCGCAAACTGGCGATTCCGCCGTCTGGTGGAGTTGGCGCTGAAGCTCAACGAGAATGATGCACAATTGCCCGCCTCCAATGCCGCTGCTACAGCTGTGGCTCGGGGGTCTGCGCGAATGAATGGAAACTATAGAGCTGGCCCCGCAAATTCGGACAGTAGCTTGAGTGGATTTTCTGCCTGACAGCGGCGAGGATTCTTGCTGCGAATCAGGAGCGAAGATGACGAAGAAGAGCCGCCGGACGCATTCTCCGGCATTCAAGGCGAAGGTTGCTTTGGCTGCGGTCAAAGGAGACAAGACACTGGCGGAGCTGGCGCAACTGTTTGATGTTCATCCGAACCAGATCACGATCTGGAAAAACCAGCTCCTGGAAGGCGCCGCCGGCGTGTTTGGGCATGACAAGACATCGGCCGAGACGCCGGTCGATTTGAAGGCGTTACATGCCAAGATCGGCGAGCTGGCGTTGGAAAACGATTTTTTGTCCGGCGCGCTCACCAAGGCGGGCCTGCTGAGCGCAAAGCGATGATCGACCGCGGTCATGATCTTTCTATCGTGCGCCAGGCGAAGGTCCTGAAGCTGGCTCGCAGCACGGTCTACTATGAACCTCGGCCAGTTTCGGCCGAGGACTGCGCGTTTCGCGGGATCGTGAGCAAGGCTTTCGGAGCCTTGCAGCGCTTCGGCCGACAACTCAACCGGCTTAGGGATGACCTCGTGGTTAACGAGGAAGTCCAATGCCTACCCAGAGATTGTCGATGCGCCGGATCAAGGAAGTCCTTCGGTTAAAACATTTTCAAGGCCTGCCAGAGCGGGCCATCGCGCGGAGCGTGGGCGTCAGCAACGGCGTTGTGCACAGCTACCTGAGCCGCGCCCGCTCTGCTGGGTTGAGCTGGCCGCTTCCGGAGGGAATGACCGATGAAGACCTGGAGCTTTTGCTTTTCCCGGCCCCACGACCAGCGTCTCAGAGCCCGCAGCGGCCGGTGCCCGACTGGAGCTACATCGATAAAGAGCTCCGCCGGCGCAACGTAACCCGTCGCCTGCTCTGGGAGGAGTATCGCGCCGTTAATCCCGACGGTTTCGGGTACACGTGGTTCTGCACTACCTACGAGGCCTGGAAGGGGCGGGTCCGACCTTCGATGCGGCAGATTCATCTGGGCGGCGAGAAGGTGTTCGTGGATTTCGCCGGCGACACCATCGACATCGTCGATCCCCTGACCGGGGAAGTGCAGCCGATGAAGCTGTTCGTCGCGGCGATGGGCGCTTCGAACTACACCTACGCCGAGGCCTGCCCCAGCGAGAGCTTGGCCGACTGGATCCGGGCCCACGTCAACTTGTTCACGTTTTTGAGCGGAACGCCGACGTTCGTGGTCTGCGACAACCTCAAAGCCGCCGTCAGCAACCCCGACCGCTACGATCCCGGCCTCAATCGCACTTATGCCGAGATGGCGAGCCATTACGGCACGGCCATTCTCGCCGCACGGCCGCGGCGCCCAAAAGACAAGGCGAAGGTCGAGGTCGCGGTGCAAATCGCCCAGCGCTGGATTCTGGCCCGGCTGCGCAATCAGCGCTTCTTTTCCCGGGCCGAGCTCAACGCCGCCATCAAGACACTCGTCGACGAACTCAATGCTCGTCAAATGCGTGGCTTCGGCTCAAGCCGCGCCGAACTGTTTGCCGAACTCGACAAACCCAAGCTAACCCCGCTGCCAGATCAGCCTTATGCCTTCGCACGCTGGAAGCGCTGCCGCCTCGCTCCCGATTATCATGTCGAGGTCGACGGCCATTGGTACTCCGCGCCGTATCGTCTGATTGGCGAGCTGGTCGATGCCCGTATCGACGATCGGACGGTCGAGATCTTCCACAAGGGCCAGCGGATCGCCAGCCATGCCCGCGCGCCCAACCGACGCGGACACACCACCATCGCCGACCACATGCCCAGCGCCCATCGCCGCTACGGCAAATGGACCCCCGCCGCGGTGATCGCCGCCGGCGAGCGGATCGGTCCTTCGACAGCAGCGTTTTTCCAGGCCGTGATCGACGCCCGGCCCCATCCAGAACAAGGCTTTCGAACCTGCCTTGGCATTCTGGCGCTCGTCAAAAGCTACGGCGCCGACTGACCGGAATGGCCAAGGCCTTCGAGGAGCAGCGCCGATCGCCCGATCTCGAAGCCCTGCCGTTCGAAGATCGCATCGGCCTGTTGGTCGACCGCGAAGCCGCCGAACGCGACACCAGGCGGCTCACCACGCGCCTCAAGATCGCCGCACTGCGCCAGACTGCTTGCGTCGAGGACGTCGATCTGCGCACCCCGCGGGGCATCGACCGCGCCGTTTTCGCCAAACTCGTCGAAGGTCGCTGGATCGATCGCCACGAGAATTTGCTCGTCACCGGGGCAACCGGCCTGGGCAAAAGTTGGTTAGCCTGCGCGCTCGGCCACAAGGCCTGCCGCGACAACCGATCAGTCCTCTATCATCGCGTTCCAAGGCTGTTCGAGGCGCTCGCGCTCGCGCGCGGAGACGGACGCTACGCCCGGCTCCTCAAAAGCCTCGGCCGCGCTCAGCTTCTGATTTTGGATGATTGGGGACTATCGGTGCTCACCGCCGCGGAACGCCGCGATCTGCTCGAAATCCTCGAGGACCGACATGGCCGCGCATCCACCATCGTCACAAGTCAGCTCCCCGTGGACACCTGGCATGGAGCCATTGGGGACCCCACGGTCGCCGACGCCATTCTCGATCGCCTCGTCCACAACGCCCACCGCCTCCAGCTCACCGGAGAAAGCATGCGAAAACGCAGCGCCAAAACCATCACCCTTGACGGCCAACCAGAACACTGACTCTATCTCCCATCGGCCGTAGCGGGCTGCTCACGATCGTCTGAATTCAGTGCTCACGATCGCGCGAAATCGATGCACACGATCCGTGAAATCCGCAGATGCTCCCGGTGCGGGTCTATCGAGGGCTGTAAAGGGTGGTTTGTTGCTGATCGCCAGCATGCCAGATCGAAGCCCTGGTTCATATTTTGAAAGTGAGAACGGATGGATTTCCCCTCGACCAAGCGGGTGCGTGAACAATCGGACAGCACGGGCCCGCAAGAGAGCTCACCCGCGGCTCCGTCCGCAGCCGCGGCGACCTTTGAGCGGCAATTGAGCGAGATCGGCAGTTCAGGTGAAGGTGATGGAGCAATGCCGGCCGCCTCGACGCCGCAGCCGGCTCAGTCAAAAGGGATTCTGAGAAGGCTCAGCAAAAGCCCCCTTTATTCCCAGGATGCTCCCCTTATTTTGGGGCTTGAGAAGGCCCTCATCAAGGGCGGGGCCGCCAAAGGCACCGCACGAAATAATCTATATTCTCTTCGCAGCTTTGGCCAGTGGCTCTTCGCAAATAACAAAGATCCCATTGCTGCTCGGCTCGACGACGAAGAGTCGCTGACCGTTGATGCGCGCGTGTTCGAAAAGCGTCCCGCGACACTCCTTAGGGCAATAGACCATCTCAGGACCTCGCGGTCGACGGGCGGAATCGTGCCGATCGCAGGCCGCACTGAGTTGCATCCTTATCCCCAGGACGCAGCTCTGATCGAAGGGTACAAAAACGACGCAGCGACAGATACCGGCAAGAAGGATGCAAGCAAGAATGCAACTGCTCTTCGCAGTTTCAGCGACTACCTGCGTGAAAACAGCAAGAAGGGCATTGCTGCTCGTCTTTCAGACGAGGCGTTGGATGGAGATGTCAAGAGCTATAAGAGGGCCCCCGGTGCTGATTCAAGGATCGGTGCCGCTCTGGCTCATCTCCGAAAATCGCAGGCGGGCGCTAAGGCGATGGAGCTCGAGCGCCATATTGATTCCGAAGACGCGGCCCTGAAGGAGTCGAGGCAGGTCGGCGACGCTGCTGCGCAGCACAGTTCGTTGCAGAAAGCTGGCAGTTGGCCAGAGGAATTGCTTCCTGCGGAAGGCCATGATCAGAATTTGCTTTTGGGTCCGATGGACGAACCCGGCCCGCCGTCCTCGGCGCCGCAACCGGCTCAGTCAACTGGGGTTGCGATAGGGCACAAGAAGCGGCCTCTTCATTCCGAGGATGTTCCCCTTATTGCGGGGTTTGAGGAGGCCCTCCGGAATGGGAGCGCCGCCGAACGCACCGTCCGAAACTATCTATCTTCTCTTCGCAGCTTTGGCCAGAGGCTCTACGCAAATAACAAAAAGAGCATTTTTGCTCGGCTCGACGACGAAGAGTCACTGACCGCTGATGCGCGCGAGTTGTTCGAAAAGCGTCCCGCGACACTCCTTAGGGCAATAGACCATCTCAGGACCTCGCGGTTGACGGGCGGAATCGTGCCGATCGCAGGCCGCACTGAGTTGCATCCTTATCCCCAGGACGCAGCTCTCATCGAAGAGTACAAAAACGAAGCAGCGACAGATACCGGCAAGAAGGAAGAAGCCAGGAAGGATGCAACGGCTCTTCGCAGTTTCAGTGACTACCTGCGTGAAAACAACAAGAAGGGCATTGCTGGTCGGCTTTCAGGCAAGGCGCTGGATGGAGATGTCAAGAGCTATAAGAAGGACGCCGGTGCTGATTCGAGGATCGGTGCCGCTCTGGCTCATCTCCGAAAATCACAGGCGGGCCCTAAAGCGATGGAGCTCGAGCGCCATATTGATCCCGAAGACGCGGCCCTGATGGAGTCGAGACAGGTCGGCGACGCCGCTGCGCAGCACAGTGCGTGGCAGAAAGCTGGCAGTTGGCCAGAGGAATTGCTTCCTGCGGAAGGCCACGATCAGGATTTGGGCCGGATGGACGAACCCGGCCCGTCGTCCTCGGCGCCGCAGCCGGCTCAGTCAACTGGAATTTTGATAGGGCACGACAAGCAGCCTCTTCATACCGAGGATGCTCCCCTTATTTCGGGGCTTGAGGAGGCCCTCCGTAATGGGAACGCCGCCGAACGCACTGCCAGGGGCTATGTACGTACTCTTCTCAGCTTTGGCCACTGGCTCTTCGCAAATAACAAAGATCCCATTGCTGCTCGGCTCGACGACGAAAAGTCACTGACCGCTGATGCGCGCGAGTTCATCGGAAAGGGTAATCCCTTAAGGCTTCTTGCGGCGATAGTTCATCTCCGAACCTCGCAGTCGACGGGCGGAGTCGTGCGGATCGCAGGCCGCACTGAGTTGCATCCTTATCCCCAGGACGCGGCTCTCATCGAAGAGTACAAAAACGAAGCAGCGACAGATACCGGCAAGAAGGATGCAAGCAGGAAGGATGCAACTGCTCTTCGCAGTTTCAGCGACTACCTGCGTGACAACAACAGGCCGGGCATTGCTGCTGGGCTCGGCACGTCGTTTGATGGAGATGTCGAGAGCTATAGGAAGGTCGCCGGTGCTGATTCCAGGATTGGTGCCGCACTGGCTCGTCTCCGAAAATCGCAGGCCGGCGCTGAGGCGATGGAGCACGAGCGCCATATTGATCCCGAAGAGGCGGCCCTGAGGGAGTCGAGGCGGGTCGGCGACGCCGCTGCGCAGCACATTGCGTCGCAGAAGGGTGGCAGTTGGCCAGAGGAATTGCTTCCTGCGGAAGGCCATGATCAGGATTTGCTTTTGGGGCTGATGGATGAACCCGGCGCGTCGTCCTCGGCGCCGCAGTCAACTTGGATTGTGATAGGGAAGAGGAAGCAGCCTCTTTATTCCGTGGATGCTCCCCTTATTTCGGGGCTTGAGAGGGCCCTCATCAAGGGCGGGTTCAGCAAATCCGCTGCCGAGCAGCACGGAGGTTCTCTTCGTAGCTTTAGCCGTTGGCTTTTCGCAAAAGAAAACCGAGCATTCGTGATCGGCTCGACAATAAGTCGCTGACCGATGGCGGTGAGGTGCTCGAGTTCACCGGAGAGGGTAATCCAAAGAGACTCGTTCAGGCAATCGACTATCTCCGGACCTTGCGGTCGACGGGCGAAGTGCCGATCTCACGACGCGCTAAGCTGAATCCTCACCCCCAGAACGTGGCCTTTATCAATCCCGAAGACACGGTACTGATGGAGCCGAGGCGCGTCGACGCCGCCGCTGCGCAGCACAGCGCGTCGCAGGAAACTGGCCGTCGGCCAGAGGAGCTTCCCGCGGAAGGCCGCGATCAGGATTTGCTTTTGGGGCTGATGGACGAACCCCGCTCGTCGTCATCTCTCGAGCCAGCCGCGCGCCATGACCAGGCACCGGATCCCGGAGAGCCCGACCGCCAGCAGTCCCCGGACGAGCCGATGGCTGCGCTTGCCAGGAGCAACCGCCTGCCAAGCGAGGAGGTCCTCATCAACGATGAGCATGACACAGCTGAGTTGAGGCCAGCGAAGAGGCAGAGGACCCTAAACAATCCGCAAGGCGTTGCCGGCGAGCGGCAGCTGAGCGAGATCGCCAATTCAGGCGGCCAGCCGACACCGGCGCCTACCCATCAACAGGGTACGTCGTCATGGGAGACGCAGCCGATGCTGCTGCGGAGCGGCTACGAAGATGTCACGGCGCCGCATGCGGTCGCGACGTACGTCGGGGGCGCCGCTGCGCAGCACAGCGCGCGGCAGCGAGCTGTCAGTCGGCCATTGGTCCTCCCGGAAGGTTACGATCAGGATCTGCGCTTAATGGTGGAAGACGGCCCATCGTGGCCCGAGGTTCCTCCTGAGCAGGCGCAGGACATAGTCCAAGCTGGGCAGGAACCTGCCCGGCCGACCGTGGAAGCAGCGCCAACGCACTCTGCCAGGGCTCGCTCAAATACCTACGGCGGTATTGAGGTGTCGTTTAATCCGAATTCGCCCGCATCATTTGAGTTGCGTGACAATGCTTGCAGCCCGGCGCCTGGCTTTCCGCCGCCGTTTGCCGGGCCGGTACCGGGGCATCACCAGGGCGCTCAACAGCTCGGCTCGCCGCAGGGGCTTTCTCCGGTGTCCGCCCACTCGGACGATGACGCTTTGGCGTGGTTGAGCGAGGAGCTTGCGCGGCAGATGCAAGAACCGGCATCACCATCAACTGCCAGGGCTCAGGATCTCTATCGTGGATTTAAGGCACTGCTTGATCCGGATGTGGCCGAGTTGGATGACAGTGCTCACTTTGCGCCAGCGCCTTCTGCCAGGGCTCGCTCAGACACCTACGGCGGTCTTGAGGTATCGTTTAATCCGAATTCGCCCACATCATTTGAGTTGCGCGACAATGCTTGGAGCCGGGCGCCTGGCTTTCCGCCGCCGTTTGCCGGCCCGGTACCGGGGCATCACCAGGGCGCTCGACAGCTCGGCTCGCCGCAGGGGCTTTCTCCGGTGTCCGCCCACTCGGACGATGACGCTTTGGCGTGGTTGAGCGAGGAGCTTGCGCGGCAGATGCAAGAACCGGCATCACCATCAACTGCCAGGGCTCAGGATCTCTATCGTGGGTTTGGGGCACTGCTTGATCCGGATGCGGCCGAGTTGGATGACAGTGCTCACTTTGCGCCAGCGCCTTCTGCCAGGGCTCGTTCAGACACCTACGACGGTCTTCCATTGGTTGATCTGACCGCGCCCGCACCGTCCCCATTGCGCGACGATATCGTGCGGCGGTTTCCGATCACCTCCTCCGATGCTCAGATCGGGGCGTTGAATCCGATAGCCTTGTCCCATAACCGCGGGCTGGTGCTCGAGGACACGGAATGGCTGGGCGACGAGCATATCCTCAGGGATTACCAGCTTCAGGAGCTGGATTTGCAGAGGAGCGATTCGGATCTCGCCGCCCGGACGCGGTTCGTAGATCCCCTCGAAGCGCTGCGGCTGCGCCTGGGCGCGGAGAGCGACGTGCTACGCGTATTCCATCGCATCGTCCATGATCGGCGTGATAACGATACAGCCGACTTCCTGTTGCTGCCAGTGAACGATGCCAGTGCTACGGACCGCGGCAGGCATTGGTCGCTGCTGTTCGTTGATCGCAGCAACCGGCAACGGCCTGTCGCCTATCACTACGATTCCTACGGGAGATACAACGAGACGCATGCAAGACAACTCGCAGAAAGGCTGAACCTCGCCCTGCAGCCCGCCGGCATGGCCCAGCAGCAGAACACTTGTGATTGCGGCGTCTTTGTCGTGGACGGCACGCGGGAGCTGGTTAGGCAATTGGCGCAAGGACGGGAGCCAGACCAGCTGAACCTCAGCAACGTCGTTGCCAATCGGCAGGCACTGCAAGCGCGACTCAGGGGTTGATGTCGCCGTGGGCGGACCCTCGCGGCGCTTCTCTTTGAGCTTGAATGACGGCTGGAAGAAGTTCACCAGCAGGCGCGCCGCGGCGTAGAGACGTGCCATCACGCGGGCCGTCTCGCCCCCGTCGAAGCGCCCGTATCCGACGAGCCGCCGGACCACCGACAGCGCGATGCGGTTGTCGGCAAGGGCGAGCGCGCGACGCTGCGCTTCGGAAAGACCGGTCAGCTGACCGGCGCCTCGAGGAGACCGAGCTTTCGCGCGGCCAGGTATCGGCCTTCGCCCGCGATGATCGTGCCATCGCTGTCGACGAGCAGCGGGTACCGTCAAGTTAACGAATTGGAGCGGCCGAGGGGTAGACGACCGGCATGCCGACCGCCCGGGACCCTCTTTATCGCCGCCATCGCTTCCCATCGGAAGTGATCAGCTATGCCGTTTGGTTGTATTTCCGGTTTCCCAGCGGCTCATGAAGAAGCTCTTGAAATCCGCCGGCACGCCGCCGCGCGTGATGATCACGGACAAGCGTTCGCACGGCGCTGCGAGGGCGAAGATGGGCTTTTTCGTCGAACATCGCCAGCACAGAGCTCTCAACAATCGGGCTGAGAATTCTCATCAGCCGACGCGGCAACGCGGCGGATCATGAAGCGTTTCAAATCGTCCCGTCAGGCTCAACGGTTTCTGTCACTTCACGTTCCAGGCATCGTAAGTGGATCCGTAATCCCCGGGAAATTGACGAAACCTCAGACTCTCTCCTCAGCAGAGGTGTATCCGCGCCTGCGCTTGGCGCGCTCCAGCCGTCCGAATGCTTCGCCCGCTTCAGCGCTGGCATCGAAAGTCTGCACCATCGTCTGGCCGGTCGTGCCGATCCGGCCCCAGTCGCGGATCAGCGAGACCCCGCCGAACAAGGTCGGTTGGATCGAAAGCAAGTAAAACCGCCGCATGTTGCGGGTGATGTCGATGCGGCGAAGGTGAAGCGGCCCTAGCTTAAGGTTCGGCATGCATGGATTCTCGCTTCCTGTGGAAGCGAGGTCCAATGCTTTCTATGAATCGATCAGGGCCAAACGATTCATTCTCTCGCTACATCAATTGCACCAGGCGGGTGTCTTCGGACTGTGGCGATGATGTGGAGGCTCCACGGCCCGATTTGAACCCCACCGTCTCGCGGCAAAACCGAGACCGCAGTCTGAACTGATCGAGAAGCTCACTGAATCGCGCCGGAGCTCGGTCCAAGCATTGTCGATCCAGCAGCCTCAGCAAGGTTTGAAAGCTGACTAGGTGACATCGGTGCAGCCGTTGAGCGATCGACGGAGCAATTGCGGACGAACGGGAAATCGAAGTCCGGACACGGGTGAATTATGGAATGACACCCGGGCACTTCTTTGCCGGTGCTGCTGCAGAGAATCAAGCGCGCGATGTGGTCGGACATCGCCGACCTGCGTCTGGCAGCCCGACCAACCTTATGGGGTGTTGAAGAAGCGCGCGGCCTCTTAAAGGCCGCATTCTCTGTGGTAGGGCAGTATCTGAAAGCGCGTATGGCCGCGCAACCTGAGGCGAGAGGAGGATTCCGATGTTCGAGGCTAAAGACTATCGCGTGTGCTGCCATCACTTTGTCACCCCGACCGACCGCGCCGTCTACCCGGCGCAAGAGCCCTTACTAACCTACTCTGAGGCCCTCCGGCAGGTGCAGACCGAGCAGGCCAAGGGCTACATGGTGGCCTGGGTCATCGATCGCACCGGAGCAGGCGCCACCAATGAGATTGGTGGTTCGAACGCATCGGTTCGACGTTGATCGTAAGCGCAGCTCTGGCCCTTGGATTGGCGCTTGACGTCTGTTTTGATTACGGTGTGAGCCGGCACGGCTTCCACTTTTCCGACAACGTTGACGCTGGCCTCAAGCGCCTGCCTGTCGTCGAACCACTTTTTAGAGCTTGATCACATGATCGCAGCCGCGCCGAAGATCGAAGAGGCTGCAATGCCGTTTCCACGCCGAGTCACAAGCAGAAGAAACTCAACCAGGACTCGCGCTGGTCAGCGTCATCAGAAACTGTGCACGCTCGACAGGACGATCGAGCCAGTGCGTCGAGGTCTATTCCTGCATAGGAGGACGCGGCGAGGCGGCGGGAAAGTTGGAAGGTTGGGATCCAGCAAGGTCCCGATTCGCGCGCTGTACCTCGGCGGTCCCAAACACGAGGACGCAGAGAGGTCTGTTTTGGGCGCGGGATTTTGGCTGGGACACGAGCCCGTCAGAGCGTTGCCGCCGCCGCTCTGAAATGGTCGGGAAACCTTCCGATCGTGCGAGACTCTTATCTAACCTCACTTGTGATCCGCTCCCCTCGAGACTTTTGGAAGATATCCCAACTGCCGTTCCAGAGCAGCTAAGGTTCGACGGGCCGAATCCAATCTCGCAGTCGCCTCGACCAGGTCGGCCCATGTTTTATCCGACCGTGCAACCGCCGTGGAGCCGGTCTCAAACAGGTTGTTGTTGAGATGCGGGGCCGCTTCGCCTCGCAGGGCACGCTCCAAATCGAGCAGGGTGCTCGTCAGCGCTCGATGCGCGCACGCGTCCTCTCGTTCCAGGTTTTCCGCCACGTCGAGCGCCGCACGATAGTGTCGTATCGCTGCAACGACTCTGCTCTCGAGGTCGGGCTCATCGCTCATCTGCTTTTCTCTCCACGAATCTTTGAGCAATTTGTGTCGGTCTGAACGAGCAAAAATTGTAAGCGGAGCTTTTCTCCCATTTGATTGACTGGTTTCGCTTCGGCTTTCGCTCTGCGATCCTTGGCTTGTCAGAGAGCCGAGAGGAGACTGAAGGCGATGGAACAATCGGGGGAGGAAGCCGAAGCTGATGGCTTTGTGGGGAAGCTTACGCGCCGGACGCGTTCTGGATGCCGGTTATGGTCTGCGGAGATCAAGGGGCGCGCTGTTTTCGAGAGCATGAAGCCCGACGCCCGGGTATGTGATGTCGCACGGCGTTATGGTGTGAAGGCCCAGCAGTTGACGACGTGGCGCAGATTGGCGCGTGCTGGCCGGCTCGCATTGGTCACGGACGACGCGGCGGATTTCGTGTCGATCGAGCTGAGCGATCCAGTGGCGTCAGGCAAGAGCGAGGGCCCGTCGAGATTACGATTGGCAAGGTTTCGGTCCGCCTGGATGCGGACGTGTCGGCGGTGCGGATCGCGGAGATCGTGACTGCGATCGAGCGCGGCGCATGATCATTCCGGCGCAGGGACTGCGGATTGTGCTTGCTGTGCGTCCTGTTGACTTCCGGTGCGGGCACGACGCGCTGGCCGGTCTTGTGCAAAACACGCTTGGGCTCGATCCGCATTCGGGCCTGATCGTGGTTTTTCGTTCGAAGCGCGCCGACCGGCTGAAGATTTTGCTATGGGACGGCACGGGCCTCGTTTTGGTCTACAAGCGCCTTGGCCGCGATGGTCGTTTCGAGTGGCCGCAGATCAGCGACGGCGTCATGCATCTGACGCGCGTGCAGTTCGAAGCGCTGTTTGAAGGGCTGAACTGGAAGCGAGTGGGCGAACGGATTGTCGCGACGCCAGCTGCGGCGAACTGACTCAGACCCGACAACCTGTTTCGCGCGGGGCTTTGGGATGATAGCTTGCGGATGTGCCGCCGTCCCCCATTGATCCCGCCCGTCTTGCAGCGCTGCCCGCCGATTTGCGCGCGCTCTTCCGCGCGCAGGAAGCGATGATTGAAGCCGAGCGTCGTCGCGCAGACGATGAATGCTCGGCGCGCCTTCATGTCGAGAGTGAACTGGCTGCGTCCAAAGAGAGCGTCGAACGCCTCGAACTGCTCGTGAAGGAGTACGAGCGCGCACGTTTCGGTAAACGCTCGGAGAAGTTCAATCCCGATCAGATGCAACTGGTTCTCGAGGACATCGAGATTGCCATCGCCGAAGTCCAGGAACGCCAGGACGATCGTGCGCGCCGCGCCGGCACGGCGCCGTCCAGCGGCCGGACCAGGCGCGCTGCCCGTGCCTTTCCCGCGCACCTGCCGCGCATCGAGCAGGTGATCGAACCCGAGAACCTCGAGTGTCCCTGCGGCTGCGGCCGGATGGTCCAGATCGGCGAGGATCGCTCCCGCCGTCTCGATGTCATGGCCGCCCAGTATCGTGTGATCGAGACGGTGCGACCGCGCTACGCCTGCGCAAAGGGCTGCACCGGTGTTGCTCAGGCGCCGGCGCCCGCCCATCTCGTGGAGGGTGGCATCCCCACCGAGGCGCTGCTGGCGCAGGTGGCGGTCGCCAAGTTCAGCGAGCACATGCCACTCTATCGTCAGTCGCAGGTTCTGGCTCGGCATGGCATCTTCATCGATCGCGCCGTTCTGGCAGACTGGATGGGAACGGTCGCCTTCCACCTCGCGCCGCTGGTCGAGCGCATGAGCGTCGTGATGAAGCAATCGGGCCGCTTGTTCATAGACGAGACCAGGGCGCCTGTGCTCGATCCGGGCCGGGGCCGAACGAAGACCGGCTATCTGTGGGCTGTCCTGCGCGACGATCGCGGCCACGGCGGCGCTGATCCACCAATCGTGGTCTACCACTACGCGCCAGGACGCGGTGGTGACCATGCTGAGCGCATCCTCGAGGGCTTCGACGGCATCCTTCAGGTCGACGGATACCAGGGCTATCATCGGCTCGCACGGCCCAAGCGCAAAGGCGGCGTGCCGCTGCGGCTGGCCGCATGTTGGTCCCACTCAAGGCGCAAGATCATCGCAGCGACTCCGAAAGCCGGCTCACCCATCGCCGAAGCCGTTCTCGCGCGCATCGCCGCACTCTATGCGATCGAGAAGGAGATCCGTGGCGCCGACGCCCCGGCTCGGCAAACGACCCGTAACGAGCGATCACGGCCGCTCGTCGCTGAACTCGACAGGTTTCTGCGCGAGCAAGCCGCTCGCCTGTCGCCGGGCAGCGAGATGGGCAAGGCGATCGCCTATCTCCTGAACCATTGGGATGGCCTCACCTTGTTTCTCGACGATGGTTGCGTTGAGATGGACACCAATCCCGTCGAAAATCAAATCAGGCCGCTGACTCTGACGCGTAAAAATAGTTCATTTGCTGGTCACGACGAAGGTGGTCGTTCATGGGCGCGCATAGCTTCGCTCATCGCCACCTGCAAAATCAACAGCGTGGAGCCCTACGTCTGGATCAAAAATTAGGCGGCTTACAGGTGGCGGGCGAGATGATGCGCCGGCTCGTACGACGAGCCGAGCATCGAGCCCGGTATGCCGTCGTTGCTGGATGCGCTCCGTCTCGGCTTTCCGTTCCCAGACAATACTGCCCTTCCACGTACGCCCTTTCTTTCTCTGCCTGGGAACCAGCCGGTCGTTTGGATGCCGCCCACGTCTTTCTCATCGCCGCGTTCGCGATAATCAGCGACGCCGACCAGCGTCTCTCCGATAGAACCTGTTTTCGCCGACGCAGGCGCGCATGTCGGTGCGCCGGAACCAGATGGCGCGTCCGCATCGCAGCGGTGGATTGCCCGCAATAAAGATGACCTGCTCGTCGGTTCGCATGCGCAAGACATCATGCGGCAGCATCAGCGGCCGGCGCGCGAGCTGCTTGGACCGCGTCCGGGAGGAACCCGACGTCTGCGAGGACCGGCTCAGCTGATCGACCTCGACCGTCGTGTCGCCGCAGCGCTTGGAGATGTAGTCCGCCGTCTCGGGGTCGTTGATCGCCGAGAAGGAGATCCAGGATGCGCTTTCGAACCACTTGCTGGTGGCATCGCGGCCGCCATAGGCCTCGCGCATCTGGCCGATTGACTGGTAGAGCATCAAGAGGGTGATGCCGTATTTGCGCCCCGCATCACGCGCGGTTTCGAGAATGCGTAAGTAGCCGAGACGCGCGACCTCATCGAGTAGGAACAGGGTCCGGCCGGTCACTTCGCCATTGCGATTGTAGATGGCGTTGAGCAGCGAGCCGATGATGACGCGGGCGAGGCCGGCATGGTTCTCCAGGGTCTTCAGGTCGAGATTGATGAAGACGTCCGTCCGGCCCTCCGCGAGCTCGGCCGTCGTGAAGCTCGATCCGGACACCAGGGCGGCATAGTTGCCATAGGAGAGCCAGTGGGTTTCCTTCACCGCATTGGCGTAGACGCCGCTGAAGGTCTCTGGCGTCATGGCGATGAAGGGCGCGACATTCTCCTTCACGAATCCGGACTCGGAGTTGTCGTAAATCGTCTGAAGCCGCTGGCGCAACTTCGGCTCCGGCTCCGACAGGTTGGCGCGGACCTGGCGGAGGTGCTGATCCTTCTTTTCCGTATGACCGGACAAACAGACATCGGCGATCAACGCCGTCAGCAGTTGCAGCGCCGAGGCCCGAAAGAAGTCATCCCGCGCCGAGCCCTGGCGCGGATTGTCGGTCATGATGAACATCCCTCGTTTTGAAAAGGAAACCTCATGTCTGAAAGTCGAAAGCCCACGCACGATGCCTTCGCTGTGGCCGGTGACGGCCGAAATTCTACATGGACGCGGATCGGCGCCGCTTGGCCGAACGATGACGGCAAGGGTTTCAATATCGTGATCGCGCCCGGCTTGGCCGTTTTGGGTAAAATCGTGCTGCGCGAACCGAAGCCCCAGGCCGACCAGGAGCCTGACTAGTACCCACTTTTCTTGGAACGTGAGTCGTGATTCAAGGTCGGGATGATACCCGAAGCAAGAGAAGTCCACCTTTCGAGGAAAGATCGCAAGGTGCTTGAGGCGTGCTGTCGCTCACCGGTGACGTTGCAGCGCGATTTGAAGCGGGCGCGGATAGTTCTGTTGGCGGCGGATGGGCGCAGCACCCGGTCGATCGCCAAGGAAGTTGGGGTCCAGCCGCGGATTGTCAGCCTTTGGCGGCATCGCTATGCCGACCATGGCCTTGAAGGGCTGCAAGACAAGCCGCGGCCTGGCAAGCAGCCGATCTATACGAAGACGACCGACAAGCGGATTCTGAAGCTGCTGGATAAGCCGCCACCGCAAGGGTTTGCGCGCTGGACCGGCCCCCTGCTGGCCGAGGCGCTGGGCGATGTCGATGTCCAATATGTCTGGCGGTTCCTGCGCAGCCACAAGATTGACCTGGTGGCTCGCAAGTCCTGGTGCGAGAGCAACGACCCGAACTTTACGGCCAAAGCCGCCGATGTTGTCGGCCTCTATGTCGCGCCGCCGGCGAAGGCCATTGTGCTGTGCGTGGACGAGAAGCCCTCGATCCAGGCTTTGGAGCGAGCGCAGGGTTATCTGAAGTTGCCCAATGGCCGCGCCTTAACCGGCCAAAGCCACGATTACAAGCGGCATGGCACCACAACATTGTTTGCGGCGCTCGAAGTCGCCACCGGAAAGATCATCGCGACCCATTCAAAACGCCGGCGCCGCGTCGAGTTTCTCGATTTCATGAACAGCGTCACCGCGACTTTTCCGAACCGCAAGCTTCACGTCATCCTCGACAACCTCAACACCCATAAAAAGAACGAGGACTGGCTCAAGGCCCACCCCAACGTGCAATTTCATTTCACGCCGACAAGTGCGTCATGGCTCAATCAGGTCGAAGTATGGTTTTCCATCTTGCAGGGGCAGTCGCTCAGCGGCACCTCCTTCACGAGCCTCAAGCAGCTTCAGGAACACATCGATGCCTACGTCAACGCATACAACGACAGAGCCGAGCCCTTCGTCTGGACCAAGAAAAAGGTCCGTCAACGCCGTTTCAAAGGCCGCCGTATCACTCAGCTCTGATTCCGGGTACTAGATTCGATAACCTGTTTTGTTGAGTAGCGTGATGGTCAAGGTTGCCAAGCCCCGAGCCATGGCTCGATCGCGTCCTCGGCGGGCTTGAACACCGGGATGTGGTAGTTCGAGCGCATTGATGTGACGCGCTCGCGGGTCCAGCGATTGCCGTTGCCGGTCTTGAGGCCGTTGCGATTGAGGAGGCCGGCAATCAGATCGTCGCTGGCGATCAGCACCAGTTGACGCACGGCCTGGACGATATCGGCAGAGGTGCTGTTGCGCTGTCCGCGCCGGCGCTTCGGCAAGCGCAACTCGCTGTGGGCGCCCCCCACCCAATGGACGATGAGAACGATCTCCGAGGCCGCGTCGTCGATATCGGCCACGACCTCATGGATGAGGGTGCGCACAATGCGCTTCTTGAGGCGAGCATCCGTCGTCGGCGCATCCCAGACCGTTTTGAGGTTCGAGGCCAGAACGCCGAGCGAGACTGGATCGGCAAGGGGTGCGGGCGTGGCCGCATCATGCATGGCGATCTTGGCCTCAACCTCCGCCGCGTGAGCGAGCGCCCTGTTCCAGCGCGCTTCCAGCTCACTGGCCACCAGCCGGTTCGCGGGATCAGCGGCATCGTATTGCCGGAAAGCCCTGTCGGCGGCATAGCGCGCCGCTTCGAGGTCGCGACTGAGAGCATCGCGTACCTGATCGCGCCGTTCCCTGGCTCCCTTGGCGGCAGCGGTTGCGGCGGCGACAGCGCCCGGACCGACGACTCCAAGCAGCGATTCTTCGATGGCGTCATCGACGCGCAGTCCGCCGAAGGCGATGCAGTGGGCCCAGCCATTATCCATCCAGGCACGGTTGCAGCTGTAGCGCGGGATATGGTTCTCCATGCCGGAGTACCGGAGTGTGAGCTTGCGACCGCAGCGCTTGCAGCGGATCAGACCGGCCAGCAACGCGTCACCATGGTTGGGCGCGCCGTGATGCCGACTGGTGGGAACATTGCTGCTGACCATGGTGCGAATCGCCTCGAACTTCTCCCAGCTCACATACCCTTCGTGAGTGTTGGGCTTCAGCGTCAGCCATTCGTTCCGCGCCTTGCGGCGGATCTTCAGGCTCACGCCAGCGGTGCTGTATCCCGCCGCCACAGCTGTCTTACCATAGGCATAGGCGCCGCCGTAGACCGGGTTCTCAATGATCCGGTGGATGGCAGAGTAGTTTGGTCGCCGCCAGGCCGTGTCGCCGTTGGTCTGCTTCACCGGCAGATCGAGATTGTACTCATGGAGCCAGCAGAGCGCCTGTCGCGCGCTGCCCAGTTCCTCGACCTTGTCGAACACCAGCTTGATCGCCTCCTGGACACGCCGATCCGGGTCTTTCTCATAACGGTCGCCGGCCTTCACGAAGCCGACGGGCGCTGTCACAACCAACTCGCCCCGGCGCGCCTTCTCGTAGCGGGCCGAGAGCGAGCGCTGGCGCAACAGATCCAGCTCGTACTCGTTGAGGCTGCCCTTGAGCCCGAGCAGCAGGCGGTCGTTGCCGTGCCTTGGCGCATAGATGGTCTCTTGATCGACCAGAACGGTATCGACCACGCGGCACATCTCGATGAGTTGCTGCCAATCCCGGCTGTTGCGGGCGAAGCGCGAGACCTCGCGGGCGCAAACCGCACCAACCCTGCCGAGGCAAACCTCCGCCACCATTCGCTCGAATCCGGCGCGTTGTATGCCGCCGGCGGCTGAACGACCATCTGACGACGGACAATCACGGACAAGCTCCGTTCGTACGGCGCTGCGAGGGCGAAGATGGGCTTTCACGTCGAACATCGCCAGCACAAAGCTCTCAACAATTGGGCCGAGAATTCTCATCAGCCGACGCGGCGGCGCGAGCGGATCATGGAGCGTTTCAAATCGTCCCGTCAGGCTCAACGGTTTCTGTCAGTTCACGATCAGGTCGCGAACCTTTTCCACATCCCCTATTCTGGAGCCGTCACTGCCGACTTCCGTCGTGCTTCGCGCGGGCGAGCCTTTGCGACTTGGCGCGAGATCTCCGCGACAAGCGCTATCGCCGAATCTCGAACCTTTGAGAAGCGCCTCCTTCGGCTCGCGGTCGATTAAGTTGACGATGCCCCGCTGCCTCCAGCAGCACGCCAGGCGCGATGGAATTGCACCCCACGGTGATCCGGGTTTTCCTGTGAATCGGGGAGAAGCGCCCTACGTCAGCTACTCGTCAGCCAGCCAGTCTATGCAGACTGGCTGCGCACTCTCGACTTTATCGGAGGTGGAATATGACAGGCATTGGCCGAGCTGGTAAATCGCACGTTGGGCCCGCAGGAGCCGACAGCGCATGGGGATCGAGTAGTTCGAGCCCGGAGCTCGGTCCCGCCCCCGGGGAGGGCGGGCAATCTTTCGACTCTGTCGTGGAGCGGATGCGCTCCGGGCCTCGAGATGGAACGGCTCCGCTCGTGAGCCTGCCACCAGCTTCGGCGGTGGCAGTCCAGATTTCCTCAAGTGGCGACGGAATCAAGGCAGCGAAGCAAAAAATGCGCAGCCTGCTTGCGGGGCTTGATGCTTCTAAAAATGCAGCCACACGAGCCCGGAACCCGAACCCGTCGGAGGCGCAAGAGCTGATCGATCAAGTCGTCAAGGCAGGCTCGGAAGTTCTGGGCTATTACGCGAGCCTCCCCCCGGACATGGCGCGGGGGCTTCTTTCCGACGGTCGGGCTCGCCGACTCCGCGAGGAAACTATCGCTGCGGGAAACGAATGCGACATCGTGGCCACCTGGATTATCGGCGACCTGGAGAAGAGCAGGAAGAAAGCAACAGCCTTGCTCAAGAATATGCGAGTTGCCAACGCTCAGCCTGACCAGCTGAGCCGAGCGGTATCCAGCGTGGCGAAGCACTACGAGGCCTGCATGGAGGGGTGGGGAAAGAAGGCATTGCGCATGGAACGGATGCAGTCCGTCTGCGCGGCCACCGCCAACTTGCCGAGCACCACGCCCGAGATGCGGCAGGCCGAAGAGGCCGCACTACGCCTGCAGACCGGCTGGGCACTTTATACGAAGTGCGTGTATCTGCAATCGCAGGTTGCTCTTGCTCAGCTTCTAATTGAGTCGCGGGCGAGCACGTTCGAACCAGCTGTAAGCGACGCCCTCATGGGTGAGGATGGGCGGGTGCGTCTGCTCGGGACCTTTATCGAGGATGTTTTTCCGGCATTTAACTCGGCGTCCGAAGCCGTTCTGAGCAGCAACGGAGCGGCACTCGACGCAGACCACTGCACCGTTCTGGAAGGAGTCATGGAGCGGCTTTCGGAATTTGCCTCAGGGGTGCACGGAATCGTTACCAGGCTAAGGGACGCCGGAACGGATGCCGACCTTCCATTAAAACTGTTGGGCCAGATCGCGGATGGTGCATGGGTCACCGCGGACGACGTCACGCGTCTTTTGGACGTGCAGCCAAAGACGCCCGCCGTGATTGAGCCGACGGCCCGGACTGCCGTAGTGGTTGAGGGGGGCGCGGCCCGCAGGGCGGGGAAGGGCAAGCGCGCACCGGCCGCAGGCGAGCGAAGTTCGGCGGCCGGGCCGCGCGAGCCGCAGCTCGCCACGCCCGACGCTGCCACGGCCCCGACAGTCAAGGTGATCGTACTCTCGGATCTGGGTACGAAGAAACTCGCGAGCGCGGAGGAGGCGGCACTCGCGAGGGCGTCATCGTCGGCGACCGGGCACCTGGAGATATTGCAGGCTCCGCCCTCCAGGAACGCACTGACCGGATTACTCAAGCGATTGGACGAACTTTTGCAGTTCGATCTGCCGGCTCAGCAAAGCGCGGTCTCGCAAGCGCGCCACGGGAAGCCCGAGGACGCCGATCACGCCGTGGATCTCGTCGTTAAGCGCCTGCAGACACAGGCCTCCGAGATTGAGGCCAGTGTAGCCGCGCTGGAGGAGCCTCGCCGACGTGTCCTACTCACGCCTGCGCAAGTGCCGGAAGTGCACGACAAAATAGCCCGGCTCAAGGCGATGTTGTCCGAGGTGCAGGGACAGGCAAACTCTTTCACGGCGCAAAAGGCGGTGATCACGATCGATTGCATGAAGACCTACGCGTTTCCGTCCCAGAAGTATCTTGAACAGTTGCGAGCGGCCGGGGAGTTGGCGGCTGTGAATTCACCGCGCGCCTTGAAGGATGATCCGGGGACACTGTTCGAGATCAAGCTGCAGCCCAAGGCCCTGCGCAATGGCGCGACGCCAAGCCCGATGTGGGTGCACATCCATACCAAGCGGCCGGTACATGCCAGGCAGTTGGCAACGCTGAGCGATGCCGGGTTCGCCGCTTGCCACGTGAAGTCAAATGACCAGCGCGGCTACAATCAGGACTGGCAGAGCGCTCGAGCTGCGACGGGGCGCGAGAACGTCGTGATCCACCGCGGCAAGCTCACGCCGGCGTTCTGTAGGTCCTTGTTGCGCACCGCAGCTGGCGGCCAGCCGTGGCATCCCCTTCCCGAGGCGGAGCACGCGTCGATGCAGTTCGCGCGCCTCGGGATGTAGTTACCTGGGTGTCCCGCGCCAGAGCGTCGCTGTGGTGACACGATCAAGTGGACCGTTTCTCACCGAGAGGAAATCCTCGATGAGCTCGAAGCCGGCGCGGGCTTCCTCGAACAGATCGACAACAGGGTCCGATTGAAATTCGATCGGGAGCGTCGTGACCCCAACTTCCTTTCCCTTGGCAGCTGAACCGTCAAATGCCGGCGATGTGTCGTCTCAAGTCCAGGCGCATGCGATCAGCGCTCCAGGCTCTTCATCTTCGAAAGTGAGTACACATGAAATTCGTCTCAATGAATCGGGGGGGGCAACAAACGGATAGCGTGGACGCGCAAGATGCCTCTCCAGCCGACTCGTCGGCAGAGGCGGCGGCCTTTCAGCGGCAGCTGAGCGAGGTCGCTGTCCTGTCCGCTCCCGTGCTCATGCAGGTCCGCGCCTATCAAGCGGATGCATCGCGATCTGAGGCGCGACCCATCGTGCGGGCGAGCGGGCAACCATATACGCCGGCTCCGCACGGTGAAGGCGGTGGAACGACGCTGAATGCGTCGGCGCTGCCGCTCGGCCATGCAAATTTGGTTTTCGCAGGAAGCGGCATGGATCCTGTTTATTCCGACGATGCGTCTCTTATTGAGGGGCTCGGGCCGGCACTCTTCAAGGCTGGGGCCTCCGAGCGCACCGTCAGGCGCAATGTACGTTGTCTTCTCGGATTGGGGCATTGGCTCGTAAAGAACGGAAAGCCGGGCATTGCTGCCCGGCTTTCCGAAGAGTCGCTGGTCGAGGATGCCCTGGAGTTCGGCAAGCAGGAGGGGCAGGCCATCGCTACGCCACTGGTTCATCTTCGAGCCTCCCAATCGCCGGGCGGCATCGCGCCGATTGCAAGCCGGGTTGAGCTGAATCCCTATTCCCAAGATGCGGATCTCATCAAAGGGTACAAGGAAGATGCAGCGTCAGGCACCGCCAACACCGTCAGGAAGTATGCAACTCTTCTTATCGATTTCAGTGATTACCTCCGTGAGAACGATAAGCCCGGCATTGCTGCTCGACTTGGCGACGGCTCGCTGGATAATGATGTCAGCCAGTATAAGGAGGCGGACCCCCGTGGCCGCAGAAAAGCCGGGGCCGCACTGGCTCATCTCCTGAGGTCGCCGGCGGGTGCTAGAGCGATCGAGCTCCGGCCTCATATTCGCCCCGTTCCTGATTTCGAAGGCGCGGTTCGCGCTGAGCCGAGCCGGACCCGGGCCGCGACTGCACAGCACAGCTCGAGCGGAGCTATCAGCTGGCCGGAGACTCTGCCTGCGAACCAGCAGGATCTGCTTTTGGAGACGATGGACGGACCCAGCTCCTCGCCGCCTATCGAGACAATTGCGCACCATCAACAAGCAGCGGATGCAGGAGGGTCTTTTCGTGACTTGAACTTGCCCCGCGCCGACCATGGGGTTTCACCGCCGCATGGCCTGGCATTGGATGCTGCAGGGTCCCTGAACTGGCGCCACCATGACGACGAACTGACGGATAAACGTCACAGGAACCCGCTCGGGCCAGGCGAGCAGGTTCTCGTCATCAATGAGCATGATATAGGGGAGTTGAGATCAGCGAAGAGGCAGAAGACGCTAAGCAATCCGCAGGGCGTCGCCGTTGAGCGGCAGCTGATGCAGACGCCATCCCATCAACTGGCGGCGTCCCCATCGCAGATGCAGGCTCCGATGCTGTCGCAAAACGAGCTGATCGGCGAGCCGCTCTCGGGGGAAGACGCGGAGCTCTTGGCGAGGTTTCGTGTAGACGCCAAGCGGCGCAAGCTCACCCCAGGCGCCATCAATAACAGTGTTTCCGGGCTTGGGAGATTTGTTCGCTGGGTCAACGCAGAGCATGGGGGGTCCGTAGCTTCTCGGCTACGAAAAGGTACACCGCTGGATGAGGAAATTGCGGCGTACCGGAGATTGGGCCGTGACCCCCAGCACCGCATTACATCGGCCCTGGATGTTCTCCGGCGGCTCTTGCGTGGGGGTGAAGAAGCCGAAGCTCCCGAACCCCGCGTCCTCGGTGCCCCACGTCGCCTGGTTCCTCATCCAGAAGATGCGCCCCTCATCGAGGGCGCGCTGAGCCAAGCTCTGAAACATGTTAAAACTGCGAAGGATAAGGGGTCTGCGCAAAAGCGGGCGACACGTCTTCGCGCGCTGAGTGCGTGGCTTAAAGGGAATCGCAAAGGGAGCATCATCGGGCGACTTAACGGCTCTAGCAAGGAGCAGTTAACGCTGGACAACGATGTGCTGGCGTTCCAACGGACCGGAGGCGCAAGATACCGTCCCGATTTGTCGCATCTTCGCAGCTACTTAAAACTCATCGAGGCGAACCGAGAGCTGGGGCTGCCAGGCCCTGAGCAGCCGAGCTCGCCGGCCGCGTGGGGCGATCGGCATCCCGGCTCGGCGCAGGATCTTCCCTCAACGCCGGCAAGCCCAAGCGCGGGAGCTTGGGTTTGGTTGGGTGAACAGCTGCACGAACCAGCATCACCATCCAGGCCCCCGTCACATGCTAAGGGCAGGCTTGAGCCATCTGTTGATCTGAATGCGCCGACGCCGTCCGAGTTGCGCGACGATGCTCATTTTGCGCCAGCGCATCCTGCCAGGGCCCGTTCAGACACCTACGCTGGTCTTGAGCCATTTGTTGATCTGAATGCGCCGACGCCGTCCGAGTTGCGCGACGATGCTCACTTTGCGCCGGCGCATCCTGCCAGGGCTCGTTCAGACACCTACGCTGGTCTTGAGCCATTTGTTGATCTGAATGCGCCGACGCCGTCCGAGTTGCGCGACGATGCTCATTTTGCGCCAGCGCATCCTGCCAGGGCTCGCTCAGACACCTACGCCGGTCTTGAGGCAGCGGTTAATCCGAATCCGCGCACACCATTCGAGTTGCGTGACAATGCTTGGGCCCCGGCGCCTGACTTTCGGCCGCTGTTTGCCGGGCCAGTACCGGGGCATCACCAGGGCGCTCGACAGCCCGGCTCGCCGCAGGGGCTTTCTCCGGCGCCAGCCTTCTCGGATGATGAAGCTTTGGCGTGGTTGCGCGAGGAGCTGGCGCGACGGCAGATGCAAGAACCGGCCTCACCATCAACCGGCAGGGCTCCCTCAGACATCTACGGCGGCCTTGAGTCATTGGTGCATCTGGATGCGCCCACGCCGTGGGAATTGCGCGACGATGCTCACTTTGCGCCGGCGCCCGCTGCCAGGGCGCGCTCGGACACCTACCGCGGTTTTCCATTGGTTGATCTGACTGCGCCCACGCCGTCCGAATCACGCGACGATGCTAATTCTGTACGGCCGTTTCCGATCACCTCCGCCAACGCTCAGATCGGGGCTTTAGATCCGACAGTCTCGTCTCACGGCCACGGGCTGGTGCTCGAGGACACGGAATGGCTGGGCGACGAGCATATCGACAGGGATTACCGGCTCCAGGAGCAGGATTTGCAGAGGAACGATCCGGATCTCGCCGCCCGGACGCGGTTCGTGAATCCCCTCATCGTCCTAAATTATCTGGGCTCTAACGACGATGGCGTCGTGCAAACCGAGTTCCAGCGCATCGTCCATGATGATGAATTTAATGATACAGCCGACTTCCTGTTCCTGCCCGTGATTAATGCCAACCCTGAAGATCCTAATAACCTCGGCAACCATTGGTCGCTGCTGTTCGTTGATCGCAGTGACCGGGGGCAGCCGGTCGCCTACCACTACGATTCCTACAGGGGACTCAACAAAAAGCATGCAGAGCATCTCGCAAGTAGGCTGCACCTCCGCCTGGAGCCAGCCGGCATGGCCCAGCAGCAGAACACTTATGATTGCGGCGTCTTTGTCGTGGACGGGACGCGGGCGCTGGTTAGGCAATTGGAGCAAGGAGGGCAGACAGTCCACCTGGACCAGCTCGTCGTCGATCGGCAGGCACTGCAAAACCGACTCAGGGGCTGATGTCGCCGTGGGCGAGATAGAGTTGGCTGTGAATCGACGCTGAACATTGACCCCCGTACGCGCGAAGTCAATCAAGTACTTGGGACGCCGATCGGCGTCCGGACCCCACACGATGACATAATTGCGGTCGGCGCCCGCGGGACGAAAGGTCCGCTATCTTCAAGCCTGCACGCAATCACACGAATCGGAGGGGCTATGAAGCAATATGTTGGGCTTGACGTCTCACAAAAGGAGAGAATCAGGAACAGCAGAAGCCCGTTCCCGAAGATCATACGTCCGTCAGCAAGGACGAGGAATCGGGCGCACGAGGGTTGCAGCGCGATTTGCAGGATCGGTTGCAGCCGGCGCACGACGAGCCGGTGAGCGAGCCCGTCAGCGATAGTGCTTCCCATCCCGAAGTACCTGCAGGCTCGCGCCGGTTCGCCGCCTGCTCAAGGTCGGCATTGGCCTTGCGATTGTGGCCGTCTTCGGATGGTTGCCGCTGAAGGCCGTGCTGCAGACCTCGAGCGTTGCGGCCGTGGTCAATGCCAGGATCGTGACGTTGCGCTCGCCGATTGACGGCACCGTGAGCGCGAAGCCGCCGCAAGGCTCGACGCAACTCAGCGTGGTCCATGAGGGCGACGCGATCCTTCATGTCGTCAACGCGCGTGGCGATCGCGTGCGGCTCGACGATCTTCGGCGGCAGATGTCCCGGATGGAAAATGAGCGCCCGAGTTTCGCCGCCAAGCTTGCGGCCGCCGAGACGGCGCAACAGGACCTCGCCCGCCAGGCGGCCCAGTTCCGCGACGGTCGCATCCTCCAGCTCCAGGCGCGCATTGCCGAAATCCAGTCGGCGATCGAGGCCGCGGCCGCGCGACGGGAGAAGGCAGTGGCCGCCGTCGAGCGGGCCTCGTCACTGATCAAATCGGGCAGCGTCTCGACGGTCGAAATGGCCCGCCTGACGCGCGAGCAGGCGATCGCCCAGCAGACTGCGGATTTCACGGATCGTGAGCATCGATTTCGCGCGATCGTGAGCACTGAATTCAGACGATCGTGAGCAGCCCGCTACGGCCGATGGGAGATAGAGTCAGTGTTCTGGTTGCCGTCAAGGGTGATGGTTTTGGCGCTGCGTTTTCGCATGCTTTCTCCGGTGAGCTGGAGGCGGTGGGCGTTGTGGACGAGGCGATCGAGAATGGCGTCGGCGACCGTGGGGTCCCCAATGGCTCCATGCCAGGTGTCCACGGGGAGCTGACTTGTGACGATGGTGGATGCGCGGCCATGTCGGTCCTCGAGGATTTCGAGCAGATCGCGGCGTTCCGCGGCGGTGAGCACCGATAGTCCCCAATCATCCAAAATCAGAAGCTGAGCGCGGCCGAGGCTTTTGAGGAGCCGGGCGTAGCGTCCGTCTCCGCGCGCGAGCGCGAGCGCCTCGAACAGCCTTGGAACGCGATGATAGAGGACTGATCGGTTGTCGCGGCAGGCCTTGTGGCCGAGCGCGCAGGCTAACCAACTTTTGCCCAGGCCGGTTGCCCCGGTGACGAGCAAATTCTCGTGGCGATCGATCCAGCGACCTTCGACGAGTTTGGCGAAAACGGCGCGGTCGATGCCCCGCGGGGTGCGCAGATCGACGTCCTCGACGCAAGCAGTCTGGCGCAGTGCGGCGATCTTGAGGCGCGTGGTGAGCCGCCTGGTGTCGCGTTCGGCGGCTTCGCGGTCGACCAACAGGCCGATGCGATCTTCGAACGGCAGGGCTTCGAGATCGGGCGATCGGCGCTGCTCCTCGAAGGCCTTGGCCATTCCGGTCAGTCGGCGCCGTAGCTTTTGACGAGCGCCAGAATGCCAAGGCAGGTTCGAAAGCCTTGTTCTGGATGGGGCCGGGCGTCGATCACGGCCTGGAAAAACGCTGCTGTCGAAGGACCGATCCGCTCGCCGGCGGCGATCACCGCGGCGGGGGTCCATTTGCCGTAGCGGCGATGGGCGCTGGGCATGTGGTCGGCGATGGTGGTGTGTCCGCGTCGGTTGGGCGCGCGGGCATGGCTGGCGATCCGCTGGCCCTTGTGGAAGATCTCGACCGTCCGATCGTCGATACGGGCATCGACCAGCTCGCCAATCAGACGATACGGCGCGGAGTACCAATGGCCGTCGACCTCGACATGATAATCGGGAGCGAGGCGGCAGCGCTTCCAGCGTGCGAAGGCATAAGGCTGATCTGGCAGCGGGGTTAGCTTGGGTTTGTCGAGTTCGGCAAACAGTTCGGCGCGGCTTGAGCCGAAGCCACGCATTTGACGAGCATTGAGTTCGTCGACGAGTGTCTTGATGGCGGCGTTGAGCTCGGCCCGGGAAAAGAAGCGCTGATTGCGCAGCCGGGCCAGAATCCAGCGCTGGGCGATTTGCACCGCGACCTCGACCTTCGCCTTGTCTTTTGGGCGCCGCGGCCGTGCGGCGAGAATGGCGGTGCCGTAATGGCTCGCCATCTCGGCATAAGTGCGATTGAGGCCGGGATCGTAGCGGTCGGGGTTGCTGACGGCGGCTTTGAGGTTGTCGCAGACCACGAACGTCGGCGTTCCGCTCAAAAACGTGAACAAGTTGACGTGGGCCCGGATCCAGTCGGCCAAGCTCTCGCTGGGGCAGGCCTCGGCGTAGGTGTAGTTCGAAGCGCCCATCGCCGCGACGAACAGCTTCATCGGCTGCACTTCCCCGGTCAGGGGATCGACGATGTCGATGGTGTCGCCGGCGAAATCCACGAACACCTTCTCGCCGCCCAGATGAATCTGCCGCATCGAAGGTCGGACCCGCCCCTTCCAGGCCTCGTAGGTAGTGCAGAACCACGTGTACCCGAAACCGTCGGGATTAACGGCGCGATACTCCTCCCAGAGCAGGCGACGGGTTACGTTGCGCCGGCGGAGCTCTTTATCGATGTAGCTCCAGTCGGGCACCGGCCGCTGCGGGCTCTGAGACGCTGGTCGTGGGGCCGGGAAAAGCAAAAGCTCCAGGTCTTCATCGGTCATTCCCTCCGGAAGCGGCCAGCTCAACCCAGCAGACGAGCTATGCGGGAAACTGGGTGATGACGGAATGAGATAGGCGGCGTATCGAGGCGGGTGTCGAGCCTGCCAGAACCTCAAGGAGAGCGATACGCCATGAACGAGCATAGCAACATTGTCCCACTGCGTCAGCCCGATGAGATCGACGATCCACTGACGAATATTTTGCGATCTGGTGCTCGGCAGCTGCTTGCGCAGGCTGTCGAGATGGAAGCCGAGGCGTTTCTCGCCGCGATGAAGGGCTTGAAGCGTCCCGATGGCCGCGACCGCCTCGTGCGGCACGGCCATGGTCCAGTGCGGACGATCCAGACGGGGATCGGCGCCGTCGAAGTCGCCCGGGTAAAGATTCGCGATCGCGCGGTGACCAGCGATGGCGAGCGGATCCGCTTCACCTCGGCGATCCTGCCGTTGTGGGCACGGCGCACGAAGAGCTTGGATGCACTTTTGCCGGTTCTGTACCTGCGAGGCATCTCGACGGGCGACTTCCAGGAGGCGCTGGCGGCGCTCCTGGGCAAGGATGCGCCGAATCTTTCTCCGGCGGTGGTTTCCAGACTGACGACGGAGTGGCAGCTCGAGTACGAGCGTTGGCAGAAGCGCGATCTGTCGGCGCGCCGGTACGTATACGTGTGGGCGGACGGCGTCTTCCTGCAGGCTCGCATGGAAGACCACAGCGAATGCATGCTGGTGCTGATCGGCGCGACGCCGGAAGGCAAGAAGGAACTCATCGGCTTCCAGGTCGGCGTGCGCGAGAGCACGCAGAGCTGGCACGAACTGCTCGTCGAGGCGAAAACCCGTGGGCTGAAGATCGCCCCGGAAATCGCCGTCGGTGACGGCGCGCTCGGCTTCTGGAAGGCGCTCGACGAGGTCTTTCCCGCCACGCGACATCAGCGGTGCTGGGTGCACAAAACCGCGAATATCTTGAACAAAGTCGCAGTGTCGGTACAGGCCAGCATGAAGAAGGATCTGCGCGAGGTCTATTTGGCGTCCAACCGAGCTTCGGCCGAAGTGGCGATCGATGTCTTTGCCGAGAAATACGGAGCGAAGTACGACAAGGCGGTCGAGTGCCTGACGAAAGATCGCGACGCAATGCTTGCGTTCTACGAATTCCCCGCCGAGCATTGGGACCACTTGCGGACGACGAATCCCATCGAAAGCGTGTTCGCGACGGTCCGGCACAGAACGGTGCGCACGAAAGGTTCGTTATCGTCAACGACTGCCAAGTTGATGGTGTTCAAGCTGCTCTGCGCCGCATCAAAGACCTGGCGGCGGCTGAAAGGCACAAATCAGTTGCCGAACGTCAGCGCAGGTGTCAGATTCGAAAACGGCATCGAGGTCATCCAAGTGCCGGAAAACCACGCCGCCTGATCGCCTCGTCACCCAAAATCCCGCATAGCTCAGACGAACTTAGGTTACGTTCTGACACAGGAGACATCAATGCTGTCTCCTCGGTCCTCCTTAGCTTAGCAGTTGCTGACTGATTTGTTTGCCCTAAGAAATTGGGGGCTACAGTACAAACCAGTTGCTGCCGATGCTCGCTGCGGCGAGGACACCTGTGTGATAGCCCGGCCGTGGTGGGGACGTGTTGCGCCGAGCACGTTTGACGGGTTGGACCAGAGGTCTGCCACACATGATGTGGGAGCTTGACGATAGCCGGAGCGCTGGGAATCGATAACGAAGCGGCGGCCCTATAGACAAGTCCAACCCGCACGCGTCAGCGGACGTAACAATTCCTTGGGCTGGGCATCGTTCAAAGCGCTTTCACCGGAAAAGCGGTGACCAAGACATGAGGGGCGTCCTGGCGAAGCTCCATTTCGTCGTCACCGCGGCTGGGCTGAGCACAACCAATCTCGTGCTTGCCGAGCGCTCTCGGGAACCGCTCTGCAATGGAGCATATAGCTTCGCTCCAGGTGGAGTTAAATGCTAGGGGCGCTGATCGCTCTGGGCCGGCATTACTTTGATCACGACCTGGAATGAATCGAGCCGGCGTACCCTCCGTCTCTCGCAAGGTCAAAGGTTGTTTTGCAGCCGACAGTAGCCGGTAATGCTTTGGCGGGCAAGAATTAGCTCCTAATAACGTTAGGGCAGGTCGCGGTTCCGGCCGCAAAGAGGTTGCCCGGTGCGTGATCGTCGTTAGATCGGACAAGAACGCGCAGTTGATCGAATCAGATGCGGCCTCGGTCGCCATATGCCTGCAGTGCGCTGTCGAGACACTTGAGTAACTCTTGTACGCCGAATGGTTTGGCGAGGAAGCCGATCGCTCCGGCGTCCAAGGCTGACGCGCGTACGCGCTCGTTGGGGAAAGCTGTAATGAAAATGAAGGGTGCTTGGTAACCACGCGTCCGCATCTCTGCCAGCAGCTCCAGCCCGCTCATCGCTGCCATCTGCACATCAGTTATGACGCAGGATATCTCGTTCAACCGCGGCGACCGCAGGAGCGCCTCGGCCGAGGCAAATATCTGCACGACGTAGCCACGCGATTTCAAAAGGTTTTCTGTCGCCGCACGGACCGAGGGGTCGTCGTCAACGACGGAAATCAAAGGCGTGGACAAGATGAGCCCTCCCGACGCAGTACAGCGGCTGCCAAACCGTCAGCCACTTTCGCGAAAGTGGGCTTAAGTGATGGAATTGTAAAATCATACTTGGGTTTGTTCAGTGTGATTGGCGCTAATTCCGAGCGTCTCGCTCATTCTGATCAAGTCAGCCAGCGAGCGGGCACGCATCTTTTTCATTACGTGTCCCCGGTAGATCTTGACGGTGATCTCGGCGAGCCCAAGTTCGGCGGCTACCTGCTTGTTCATCAGCCCCGTCGCGACCAGTTTCATCACTGCCTGTTCTCGCGGGCTTAGGGTCTCAAATAGAGATTTCAGGTTCGCCACGGTTCGCTGAGCTTCTCGTCTTTTGCGATCGCGTTCGGTCGCCGCAACGACGGCATCAAGCAGTTCCTGATCGCGGAAGGGCTTGCTGAGGAAATCGACCGCGCCTCCCTTCATGGCCCTGACGGTCATGGGAATGTCGCCATGGCCGGTAATGAAGATGATTGGGATGTGTATGTTCAACCTGGCGAGCTCGGTCTGGTAGTCAAGGCCGCTCAGGCCCGGCAGCCGGACATCAAGAACTAGACAGCTTGTGACGTCCGGCATTGTGCTCTGCAGCATTTCACGGGCCGATCCGAACGCCACGACCTCCAAGCCTACCGATCGAAAAAGGTTCGTAAGCGAGCGACGCATAGAGATGTCATCCTCGACGACAAAGACGATTGCCTTCGTCGAAGCCTCGGTATGTCCGCCTTGGCCTCTCCAGTCAAATCGTCCTGTCACGAGATGGCCTCCTTATGCAGCGGAAGGGCAAACTGGAACGTCGCGCCCGGTCCATTTTTCTGAACCACTGAAATTCGTCCTCCGTGAACTTCCACGATCGACCGGCAGATCGAAAGGCCCATTCCTAGGCCGCTCGATTTGGTGGTGAAGAAGGGGTCCAAGACGCGGTCCGCGTCATTCTCGGCGATCCCGACGCCGCAATCGGTCACGGAAAGCTGCACGTACCCCAGATCGTCCGTAGATGATTGAATCAGAAGTTCACGCGGCCGGTCTGTAACTGCGTCCATGGCCTCGATTCCGTTCATCACCAGATTGATGATCACTTGTTGTAGCTGAATTCGATCACCGAGGACCCTAGGCAGCGCAGACGCCAACTCGCTTCGCAACGTCACTTGGTGGCTCACCAGCTCTCGTGTTACCAGCGCGCTGACGTCCCTAACCACCTGATTAATGTCGAGCGGCACCATCTCGATCTCGCCCTTTTTCGCGAGTGCGCGAATACTACGGATCACCTCGCTTGCCCGGATTGCATCTTCTATGATCCATTCGACTGAAGAGCGCGCGGCTGCAAGATTGGGAACATCGCGAGCCATCCAGCCGAGGCACGCATCGGCGTTGCTGAGGATAGCGGCGAGTGGTTGGGTTATCTCGTGGGCGATAGAAGTTGTCATTTCTCCCAAGGTCGTTACACGCGTCACATGTGCAAGCTCCGCCTGTGCCTTTCGCAGCTCTTGTTCGGCCTGATCAGCGCGAATGGTAGCGGTGATGTCAGTGCTGACGCCGCGATAGCCCAAAAAATTTCCGTTTCCGTCGAAGAAGGGCTTGCCACTAGTGCGGACGTAGATCGGAGATCCCATCCTATTTACGGTACGGTAGATGAGATCCCGGAACGGCAGGTGTGCCTGCAACGTCGCCCGATGCTGACGCCACTTCTCCGGTTCTTCTTCCATGTCGCACGCGATGTCCCAGCGAAGCAGGCCCGTTAACCCTGTCGCCAAAATTCCCGCAGCGCTGGTGTGCTCGGACAAGTGAGTGACCCGATGATCTGGCCCGGTTTCCCAGAGCCAGTCGGAAGCAGTCTCGGCATAGTCGCGAAAGCGCTGTTCGCTCTCGCGCAGCGCTACAAGCGTGTTTTCCAAGCGTTCCCTAGCTGCGTGTTGCTCGGTAACATCCATATGTGTTCCGATCAGCTCGCTGACATTACCATCGCTGCCGACGACAACGTGTGCAACGGAGTGTATGCGCCTTATCCCGCCATCTGGCAGAATAACACGGAAATCATATTCGAACCGTTCGTGCTCCTGGTCAATCGCCTGACGCTGCACCTCCTGCAACCCTGGCAAGTCTTCCGGATGGATGCGCGATCGAATAGTCTCTAGCGAAACCGGCTCTTGTGGGTTAAAGCCAAACAGGCGGTCGACCTCAGCGGAGCGATAAACGAAATCTCGTGTGTGGACGTCCCAGGACCAGCTGCCTGTGTGAGTGAGATGCTGAGCCTCGGCCAGATAGGCCTCGCTTCGGCGCAACTGCTGTTCTGCTCGCCTAGCTGCCGTAATATCGGTGGCTGCCCCAACAAACTCAATTTCACCAGAGGCGGTTCGCGTGACTCGTGCCTGCGCATGGATGTGCTTCACGGAGCCGTCAGGTAGCAGCAGCCGGTACTCGTGCTCGAAATCCCTCAGGTCTCGCATCGCTTCATCGATAATCTCTTTGACAGAAGCCCTATCATCTGGGTGCGTGCGCTCAATGACGAGTTGTGGCGCCGGTGTCGTCTGAAGATCGATTTGGAAAATCCGAAATGTCTCCTTAGACCAGAAGGCCTCGCCGGTAGAGGCGTTCCAGCTGAAGCTGCCTGTATGACTCAACTCCTGCGCGTGAGCCAAATGCGCTTCGCTCCGCTGCAGCGCAAGCTCGGTCTGCTTGCGCTCCGTAATATCTTCGCACGCCATGAGGATGACGGGGCGGTCGCCGGCCCAAAGCATGGCCTTGGCGTTTTCACGCACCCACAATACAGAACCGTCCTTCCTGACTTTCCGGACGTCCCAAGTGCGCGATTGTCCAACATCCTCAAGACACGTCTGAATGCATTTGCGGACGAATGCGCGATCCTCCTCCAGAAATACGTCGAGCACGGATTGGCCCAATAGTTCTGCACAAGCAAATCCCAGTTGTGTCGCGCCCAACGTATTGACGTTGAGGACAATGCCGGCCTCATCGACCATGAAGTACATGGCTGGATTGTGCTCGAAAATTGCGCGCCACCGTTTTTCACGATCCTCCAAATCCGAGGCACTCCGCTGAAGCTTGGCCGCAGCCACACGTGCAGCCTCTCTTTCCTGGCGGAGTTTTCCAATCAGGTACGTTCCGACAACAGAGACAATAAGAAATGCAACAACCACAGGAACATCGCGGGGATCATCGATTCGTAAACTAAACGCCGGCGGCGCAAAGTAGTATGCGAGAGCAGCGATTGCGACGATGCAAAGCGCTGATGAAGCAATGAAGCTGCCCATCAACGAAAATAGTAAGACTACTAACAAATAGGCGAACGCCGCGGCGGCGAAATGCGCCTGAAAGTACACGCAAGTCAGTGTAACCGCGGCTAGCGCTATGCTGCCCAAGGTCAACTGAGGGGCTGAACGTTTGAAACTGCTGATCCTATACATTTTGAGACCGTCCGGCCTGTTATCCGGCGGGAGAGCTATAGCATTTTAGGCAAAAATGAGGCAATCTTGAACACTTGGGTCCGCATGATAGCGTGTGCAAGATCGATCATCGGCTGCCGAACTCAGCACGCGCGGGGAAAAAACGCATTATAAACATACGTATATTTGTCCTAAACCTTCAGTAGGTGTCGCTGACGCGACTTTAGTCGAAGCTGAAACGTCCGCTTTTGCGCATCGCTCGAGCCTACGGCCAATGCGCCCCATTAGGCCGCGGAATGAGGACAGTGGTTTCAGTTCAGCCGATAGGTTCGAAGGCGCGCCTCCGGACCGGCAAGGATCAGAAAAAAGCTGCCCAATGACTCGTCTCCCCGACACAGCCGCTCCCGCGAAGAAAGCGCAAGTTCGCCTGCCGACACAGAAGCCGGAGTCGCGCGAGTCCTACGCGCGATGATGATTCGTTCCAATCTTATCGCGCTTTAGCTGCGAAAAACTGGTTCCGCTGGAAGCGAGCGGCGTCGCAGAACGCAGGGCAGCCTCGTATGACTCGCCACGGCTTTGTCGAGTGCCATTCACGCTGATCACACCCACCATGCTCTGCTAACGCAGCGCGCATCGTAACGAGAACGACAAGCTGCGTCCGCAGGATCCCTACGTCGTCCTTAATCGCGTGAGGCAAGTGGAGCGACGTGCATATGGATCTTCGTAGGCGGACCAATACCTAGTCCGTCAGTCCCGTCATCGGCTTGGCAAAAATGTTGCACAAGCGTTCAGATGGCCGGTAGCCCTTGAGTGCGAAAGCGAAACCCTGAAAAAGCTCCTGCCTCTTTTCTCGCTAGTACCCACTTTTCTTGGAACGTGAGTCGTGATTCAAGGTCGGGATGATACCCGAAGCAAGAGAAGTCCACCTTTCGAGGAAAGATCGCAAGGTGCTTGAGGCGTGCTGTCGCTCACCGGTGACGTTGCAGCGCGATTTGAAGCGGGCGCGGATAGTTCTGTTGGCGGCGGATGGGCGCAGCACCCGGTCGATCGCCAAGGAAGTTGGGGTCCAGCCGCGGATTGTCAGCCTTTGGCGGCATCGCTATGCCGACCATGGCCTTGAAGGGCTGCAAGACAAGCCGCGGCCTGGCAAGCAGCCGATCTATACGAAGACGACCGACAAGCGGATTCTGAAGCTGCTGGATAAGCCGCCACCGCAAGGGTTTGCGCGCTGGACCGGCCCCCTGCTGGCCGAGGCGCTGGGCGATGTCGATGTCCAATATGTCTGGCGGTTCCTGCGCAGCCACAAGATTGACCTGGTGGCTCGCAAGTCCTGGTGCGAGAGCAACGACCCGAACTTTACGGCCAAAGCCGCCGATGTTGTCGGCCTCTATGTCGCGCCGCCGGCGAAGGCCATTGTGCTGTGCGTGGACGAGAAGCCCTCGATCCAGGCTTTGGAGCGAGCGCAGGGTTATCTGAAGTTGCCCAATGGCCGCGCCTTAACCGGCCAAAGCCACGATTACAAGCGGCATGGCACCACAACATTGTTTGCGGCGCTCGAAGTCGCCACCGGAAAGATCATCGCGACCCATTCAAAACGCCGGCGCCGCGTCGAGTTTCTCGATTTCATGAACAGCGTCACCGCGACTTTTCCGAACCGCAAGCTTCACGTCATCCTCGACAACCTCAACACCCATAAAAAGAACGAGGACTGGCTCAAGGCCCACCCCAACGTGCAATTTCATTTCACGCCGACAAGTGCGTCATGGCTCAATCAGGTCGAAGTATGGTTTTCCATCTTGCAGGGGCAGTCGCTCAGCGGCACCTCCTTCACGAGCCTCAAGCAGCTTCAGGAACACATCGATGCCTACGTCAACGCATACAACGACAGAGCCGAGCCCTTCGTCTGGACCAAGAAAAAGGTCCGTCAACGCCGTTTCAAAGGCCGCCGTATCACTCAGCTCTGATTCCGGGTACTAGGGTCTGTACCTAAATAGCGCCACGTGATTCTCTTGCCTACGTGTTGATTCGGGGGCGAGAGAATGCGCGCTGGTTTGTTTTGGCTGAACGACAGGCAATGGGCGCGTATCGAACCGCATCTGCCGAGGGGACTGACGGGGCCGGATCGGGACGACGACCGACGCATCGTCAGCGGCATCATTCACATGCTGCAATCGGGTGCACGATGGCGTGATTGTCCACGTGAATACGGCCCTTACACGACGATCTACAATCGCTTCAATCGCTGGGCCAAGCGAGGACGATGGTGCGCAATCTTCGAAGCGCTGGCCAAGCCTGGCGAAGACGGCGTCGTACTGTCGCTCGACTCGACCTCGATTAAAGCTCACCGGTGTGCCTCCGGCGGAAAAGGGGGGAGCACAATCAAGCAATCGGCCGCTCGCGCGGAGGCCGCACGACAAAAATCCATGCGCTGAGCGATCCGCTCTGCCGGCCGGTCGTCCTGCATCTGACTCCAGGCCAGGATGCCGATATCGCTGCGGCTCCCGATGTCCTGGCGCTCGCGCCACCCATGAGCGTGCTCCTCGCCGACAAAGGGTATGATGGCGACAAGCTTCGCGGCGAAATCATTCGTCGTGGCGCCAAGCCCGTAATCCCCAATAAATCTAACCGTGTCGTCATCCATCGCTTCAACAAACGCGCCTACAAAGGACGAAATGTCATCGAACGCTGCTTTTGCAGGCTCAAGGACTTCCGGCGCATCGCCACGCGATATGACAAGCTCGCCCGTAATTTTTTGGCCGCTGTTCATCTCGCCGCTCTCGTCGCATATTGGCTCAATTGAGTCTGGACCCTAGCCTCTCAGGGGCAGCTGCCCTGGCTGCGGCGCGGAATAATGCTGTGCGCCGGAGAGCGCAGGGGGAGTATTCGTGTCCGAATGGCGGCGGTTCAGATCCGGGACCTACCTCATGTGCTTGTAGTGTCGATAGTAGTGGAAGCGGTGGACTTGTTGAGCCGAGTCTGCAGCGTCACGTGATCGAGCTCGCTTTCCCACCAGGATACGAACACAGCCGCGATGCCATTGCCGATGATGTTGGTGAGGGCGCGCACCTCGCTCATGAACTTGTCGATAGAAAACACGATTGCCATGCCCGGCACCAGAGCTGGGTTTACTACCGATAATGTCGCAGCGAGCGTGATAAAGCCTGCGCCGGTGACGCCGCTTGCTCCCTTCGAAGTTAGCATTGCTACTAGCAGGATCGTGAGCTGCTGGCCAAAGCTGAGATCGACACCGAGTGCCTGGGCAATGAACAATGTTGCAAGTGTCATATAGATATTGGTGCCGTCAAGGTTGAAGGAGTAGCCAGTCGGCACCACCAGCCCGACCACCGGCTTGGAGCAGCCCAGCCGCTCGAGCTTCTCCATCAATTGAGGGAGCGCGCTTTCGGAGGATGAAGTACCGAGCACGATCAGAAGCTCGTCTTTAATATAGATAAGGAACTTGAAGATTGAAAAGCCGACGAGGCGGGCGATCAGACCAAGCACGACTACTACGAATAGGGCAGCAGTCACGTAAAACAGCGCGATCAGACCGATCAGATTGCCGAGTGCTGCGGGCCCGAACTTGCCGACTGTGAAAGCCATGGCGCCGAAGGCGCCGATCGGGGCCGCTTTCATTACAATAGCTATTACCCCGAACACCGCGTGCGCGACGTCGTCAATCATGCCGCGCAGACGCTCGCCACGCTTTCCCAACGCCATCAGCGAGAAGCCAAAAAGGATCGCGAACAGGAGAACCTGCAGAACATCGCCGCGAGCGAAGGCGCCGACCACGCTATCGGGAATGATGTTGAGAATAAAGTCGACGGTTTTCGAGGCTTCCGCCTGCTTGACGTAATTGGCGACCGCCGCAGCATCCGGTTTGACCGCAAGGCCATGGCCAATCCGGACCAGATTGCCCATGGCAAGGCCCAACAGCAAGGCAAAGCTGGAGACGATCTCGAAATAGAACAGCGCCTTGACGCCGACGCACCCGACTTTCTTGGCATCTTGAATATGCGCAATGCCAGACGTGACGGTGCAGAAAATAATGGGCGCGATCACCATCTTGATGAGCTTGATGAACCCATCACCGAGCGCCTTGACCCAGTCGTTTGTGGCGACAGACGGCCATAGGCAGCCAACCATGGCGCCAATTAGGATTGCGATCAGCACCTGGACGTAGAGTATCTTATACCAAGCTTGCGACGCGCGCACAGGCGCCGCGGTTGCCATGGTGGTCATGACGCTTCCTTCCCGAATATACTCGAATGTGTGCCGCGGCTCGGTGAGAGGCGACAGTGTCATACGAGACTAATCATTATAGCCTTGCGCGATTGAAGACGCGTCCGAGAGCCGGCGCGTCTTTCCAAAGGCAGGCGTTTAGTTGCGTTGTCCTTTCTCGCTAAGCAAGATATGCACCAAATCCCAAACTGCGGCGGACTAAAAAGTCGCGGACAATGGCCTCCCTTCGGTGGCATCGGCTTGAGTGCTCTTAGCCGTGTTCGCAAGGTCGAACATTAGGCTGCAGCGTAGCGCGCATTAGCGGAATGCTGGAGTGTTGAGATCGTGCAGCAGTACGTGCAGTTGGTAAAATTGCTATTTTGGATTGAACGCATTTACCGAATGGAAGTCTGGCTAGGAGCTGCGTTGCCCGGGTAGGACCTCTGATGGATGACTGCGTTTTTCCGCAAGCGGCCAATCTCGTCGATGACGCGGCGTTTGTCTCCACGCCTGTGCTGACGATGTGCAAGCTAAGCCGGTCAGGGGAGCGGCCGTCGCTCGCGGCCCCTCGCGCCTTTGCCGCGTCGCCGAACCAGCCTTACGACGAGTTTTCAGCTACTTCGTTTGCGTAGCTGCCGACCGGCAGGCTTCTTGCGATCGGTTCAGCTACCGGCCCTGCGAGCACGGGATTTGAGCCGCCGACAAACCAAACAGGCATTTCTCGAGTCGAGTCTGCCGTTTTCGTTGGGCGGCTGTTGCTGTCCGCTTGGAAACAAAGATGCCAGAAACCTGACAAAGCGTTAGGTCCACTCCACGGTGACGTCGGCGTCTACGCAAAGTGCTTTCACATAAGCATAGCGCCGCCGCTGTTCGCACGTGGCACTCGAATTGCTGATGACAAATGAGAAGCTGCCGCCGTCGGGTGGGACGAAGCGGACTTGTCACAGGAGTTGCCGATGAGCCTTGCGATGCTGCTCTTGCTCGCAGAAACGGTGCGCGTAAATTTGGGGGACAGAGCGAGCTGCCGCACGAACAAATGGCTATTCGCACCACATCGCTGGGCAGCCCGACGTGCAGGCAATCACTATCGCGATACGGCGACCTGCGCTCGTTGGCGGGCTGACGCACATGGATTTTGATTCGTCAGAGATCTCGCAATCCATTGCGCTCACGATAGAGCTCGCTAGCGTGACGACCGTGATCCTCCTCGTGATTGGTGTGCCCCTCGCCTGGTGGCTGGCGCGTTCAAAGACTTTTCTGAGCGAGGCTGTCGCTGCGCTAATTGCCCTTCCGCTGGTACTACCCCCAGCGGCTCTCGGCTTTTGCGTACTCGTTCTGCTCGGCCCCGACGGACCCGGCGGCGTTCTCGCCTCTTTCTGGGGCGAGCGCACGCTCGCTCTTACCTTCGTCGGGATCGTGGTCGGATCGGTGCTCTCGGCGCTGCCATTGGTCGTGCAGCCGATACGTAACGCCTTTCTTGCGGTTGGCGATCACCCGTTGGAAATGACAGGGCGTGTTTCGCCATTGTATGGCTTCGTTGCTATCATCGCACCGCTGGCGCGACTGGAGCTCGTTAAAGCGGCCGTGCTTGGATTTTCTCACACGATAGGCACATTCGGCGTCGTGATGATGATCGGCGGAAATATTCCTGGACGCACCAAGGTGTTGTCGGCCTATGTCGTGGACTACGTCCAAGAGCCGCGCTGGCACGAGGAAGTGTGGTTGCCGCTGGTATGGTGATGTTCGCATTTGCGACAATCTTCACCTTAGCCATCATCGACAGACATTGTACCGGGCGAGGCAACGAATCATCTTAGGTTTGCCAGGGCGATCGCTCTAAACGTCCAGCCTGTCGCCGCGCACAGCCCCGTAGGCGACGAGCCCCTTGGAGATCGGATCAAATCAGACCTAAAGTCAAGCCAACGTGCGCACCACATTCTCAGTCCCTTGCGGGCTCTGTTCCTTGCTCGGCAACCGCGTTGGTACGTGCTGCCTGCATTAGGTTCGATTATGAGCGCTTTAACGCACCGTTGGTCAGCGATCGGCAAGTTTGATTGAGGCCGGGCAATGTGGTGCCCGTCGACTGAACCAATTCTATTCAACAATCGGCATCATGAGTGCCGCCTGCAGGAGCGTAGTTCCCTTCAGCGGTGAACGATCGGCTTGATTTGTTAAAGTGCTCACATCGACGTCGAAAACTGGACACCAATAGCGTAGCAGATCAATGGCCTAGCTTCTGGGACGCTGGCCGGATTCGACAAGCCGAAAATCTTAAAGCGGTGGCTTGTTATCTTTCAGGTGTTTCGCTCTGCTGGCTTGTTTCTTGCCGAACATCACCAATCGTAACGCTGGCGACAACTCGCTTGGAAGGTTTCATGGGTGATGCAACGGAAACCTTCTACGGCGTGATCAGACGACAGGGTATCACGCGTCGCAGTTTCCTTAAATTCTGCAGTTTCACGGCCGCGAGCTTGGGGCTTGGTGCAAGCAGTATTGCGCACGCCCTGGAAACCAAACCGCGAGTGCCCGTCATCTGGCTGCACGGGCTTGAGTGTACCTGCTGCTCGGAAAGCTTTATCCGCTCGGCTCATCCCTTGATCAAGGACGCGCTGCTGTCGATGATTTCGCTCGACTATGACCATATGATCATGGCGGCGGCAGGACACCAGGCTGAGGCCATCCTGGAGGAAACCCGTGCCAGGTACAAAGGCGGATATGTGCTTGCCGTTGAAGGTAACCCGCCCTTGAACGAGGGTGGCATGTTCTGCATTGACGGCGGCAAGCCGTTCGTTGAAAAGCTCACGTCGATGGCGGAAGAGTCCATGGCGATCGTCGCTTGGGGCACGTGTGCGTCCTGGGGATGCGTGCAGGCGGCCAAGCCAAATCCGACTCGCGCGGTGCCGATCGATAAGTTAATCACCAACAGGCCCTTCATCAAGGTGCCCGGGGGCCCGCCGATCGCAGAGGTCATGAGCGGCCTCGTGACTTTCATTACCACGTTCGGAAAGCTTCCAAAGCTTGATCACCAAGGGCGTCCAAGTATGTTTTATTCCGAGCACATTCACGATAAGTGCTACCGGCGGTCCCATTTCGACGCTGGTCAATTCGTCGAAGAGTGGGACGACACCAACGCACGCAAGGGCTATTGCTTGTACAAGTTGGGCTGCAAGGGACCAACCACCTACAATGCCTGTTCGGCCCTTCGGTGGAACGGCGGCGTTTCATTTCCCATTCAATCCGGCCACGGCTGTCTCGGCTGCTCCGAAGATGGCTTCTGGGATAAAGGGTCATTTTACGACCGACTCACGACCATCAAGCAGTTCGGCATCGAGCAGAACGCCGACGAGATCGGCATGGCCGCTGCCGGCGTGGTGGGGCTAGCGGTCGCTGCCCACGCGGCGGTCACCGCCGCGAAGCGGTTGAGGCACCGGCCGGATCGCCCTGCCCACAAAGGCAAGCCGAGTTGAGGAGGTAACGACGGTGGCCGTCCAGACGCCGAATGGGTTCAATCTCGATCGTTCCGGCAAGCGAATCGTTATCGATCCGCTGACTCGCATCGAAGGCCACCTGCGCATCGAAGCTAATCTCGATTCCGACAATGTGATCCGCAATGCAGTCTCAAGCGGGACGATTTGGCGTGGCATCGAAGTCATCCTGCGTGGGCGCGATCCGCGCGACGCATGGGCGTTCACCGAGCGGATTTGCGGGGTCTGCACCGGTACCCATGCGCTCACCTCCGTGCGCGCGGTTGAAAATGCACTAGGAATTACGATTCCGGAGAATGCAAATTCGATCCGCAACATCATGCAGCTGTGCCTGCTCGTGCATGATCACCTCGTACATTTCTATCACCTCCATTCGTTGGATTGGGTCGACGTGGTCTCCGCCCTCAAGGACGATCCCAAGTCGACCTCTACACTGGCGCAATCTATCTCGCCCTGGCCGCTGTCATCCCCTGGCTATTTCAAGGATCTACAGATCCGGCTCGGCAAATTCTTCGGATCAGGGCAACTCGGTCCGTTCAAGAATGGCTATTGGGGGCATCCGGCCTACAAACTGCCACCGGAAGCGAACCTGATAGCGGTAGCTCATTATCTTGAAGCACTCGACTTCCAGAAGGAGATCGTCAAAACCCAAGCGATTTATGGCGGCAAGAACCCGCATCCAAATTGGCTGGTGGGCGGCGTGCCGTGCGCGATCAACATCGACGGAATCGGAGCGGTGGGCGCAATCGGCATGGAGCGACTGAACATTATATCCTCCATCATCGACCGTTCGATCGAGTTTGTCGAGCAGGTCTATCTGCCCGACATTGCCGCGATCTTTTCGTACTATAAGGACTGGCTCCACGGCGGCGGTCTTTCGAGCAAAAGCGTGATGTCCTATGGCGATATCCCCGAAAAGGCCAATGACTGTTCCGGCGAGAGTTTCAAGCTGCCGCGCGGGGTCATTCTTGATGGCAATCTCAAGGAGATATTGCCGATCGACCATGGTGATCCCGAACAGATCCAGGAATTCGTCGCGCATTCATGGTATAAATACCCCGGCCATTGCTGCGGACTGCTTCCCTGGGATGGTATCACCGAGCCGAGTTTTGAACTTGGGCCAAAACTCAAAGGCAGCAAGACAGATATTAAAGAACTCGACGAAGGCGGCAAATATTCCTGGATCAAAGCGCCGCGATGGCGCGGCCGCGCCGTGGAGGTTGGGCCGTTGGCCCGATACATTATCGGTTATGCGCAAGGCAAAGCCGAGTTCAAGGAGCCCGCCGAGAGACTGCTCAAGGGGCTCAATCTTCCCGTGACTGCGCTGTTCTCGACCCTTGGCCGTACTGCGGCGCGGGCGCTCGAATGCCAATGGGCGGCGCATCAGATGCGCCATTTCCAGGATAAGCTGGTAATCAACATCAAGGCGGGCAACACGGCAACTGCCGATATCAGCAGGTGGAGGCCGGAAACCTGGCGCAAGGAAGCCAAAGGCTACGGGTTCACTGAGGCGCCTCGCGGTGCGCTCGGGCACTGGATTACGATCAAGGACGCTAAGATTGACAACTATCAATGTGTCGTGCCGACGACATGGAACGGATCTCCTCGCGATTCAAGCGGCAATATTGGCGCTTTTGAAGCTTCGCTGATCGGCACTCCGATGGCCGATCCGCAGCGCCCGTTGGAGATTTTGCGCACCATCCACTCCTTTGATCCGTGCTTGGCTTGCTCGACGCACGTGATGAGTCATGAGGGTCAAGAAATGGCCTCAATTAGAGTTCGTTAGGCCCATGCGGAACAGGGCTCAGAAGTTTCTTGCCGCCGCCGATGCGGCACTGGCTGGTCGCAGCATCCGTGGGGGCACCGCCCACATTTATGCGCTGGTGCGACTCTGGCATTGGGCTAATGCAGCCGCGATTCTGGTACTGAGTTTAACAGGCTATCTTATTGGAACCGGGACACCGGCGATATGGGGAATGGCAAGCGGCGGTTTTCTATTCGGCTATATCCGCTTTGCTCATTTCTCGGCGGGATATGTACTCAGCGCCGGCTTTCTTCTGCGTATCTACTGGGCCTTGATGGGAAACGCGCACGCCATGCAGATCTTTTGCGTGCCGCTTTGGCGCCGGTGCTTTTGGCGGGAGTTGCACCACGAGATTCGCCGGTATTCGTTCCTTGCGGTTGAGCCTGAAAGGGGCCTCGGGCACAACCGCCTTGCTCAGCTAGCAATGTTCTTCATGTTTACGCAGACGATCACGTTCATGGTCGTCACCGGCTTTGCACTTTACGGGCAAGGTGCCGGTACTGACAGCTGGCAGTACAAGGTGTTCGGCTGGGTGTTTTCACTCTGGCCGAACAGCCAGGACTTTCACACCTGGCATCATCTCGGCCTGTGGGTGATCGTGATGTTCGCGCTGGTCCACATCTACGCGGTGCTCTGGGACGACGTCGTGTCGCGCCGCAGCTTCCCTTCTATCAAGTAGGTGAGCATTGGTTTGGCGATTGACTGGGAAGCGGATGCTCAATTCAACAGAGAAAAAGCGGATTTTGGTGCTCGGCATTGGCAATATTCTGTGGGCCGATGAGGGATTCGGTGTGCGTGCGGTCGAGGAGTTTCATCGTAGCTACGCGGTCGATGATACGTCACCGTTCTCGATGGCGGCACCCAGGGGCTCTACCTCGTTAGTTTTCTTGAGGGGGCCGACTGCCTGATCGTGTTCGACGCCATCGACTATGGATTGCTGCCCGGGCAGTTGGAGCTTGTACGAGATGACGAAGTGCCAAAATTCACGGGGGCCAAGAAGGTGAGCCTGCATCAGATGGGCTTCCAGGAGGTCTTGAGCGCGGCCGATTTGCTTGGCCGCCGCCCGCGAGAGCTCGCTCTTATCGGCTGCCAGCCGATGGATCTGGAGAATTGGGGCGGTCCGCTGACCGCGCCGGTGCGCTTTCAGATTCCCCCCGCGATTAGACTGGCCTGTAAGCTCCTAGAGCAGTGGGACTCGCCGGCAAAACCGCGGAGTGCGCCGCTGCCTGCATCAGAACGGCTGTTGGCGAACAATATTGACCATGCGAATTATGAAATGAAAGGCAGAGCCGATCTAGCGGCCTGCGGCTGATTATGTGCCTTGGCTTGCCAATGACGATTGTCGAGACCGACGGTGTCACCGCGTTATGCGAGTATGGCAATGAGCAGCGGCGCATCTCCGTCGTGCTGCTCGCTGATGTACGGGCCGGCGCCAAGGTGCTCGTTCATATCGACAGCGCAGTGCGGCTCCTGGACGAAAACGAAGCAAGGCTGATCTGCAAAGCACTTGACGGGCTTGAGGCCAGCCTCAACGGTCAGAGCTGCGATCGCTTCTTTGCGGACTTGATCGGTCACGAGCCGCAATTGCCGGAGCACCTACGCTAGCGCTTCCGCTCCCTTGCACCGGCTGGGGTTCATAGACCGGATTCCAGTCGCAGGACCATCGGCTTGGACAACGTCAGGCGCTACGCCGTTGGGTCGAACGCGACTCGCGCACCTAGAGATGATTGGCATGCGCCTTGCTAACCGCCATGCTGGCAGAACCGATCATGATCAGAGAGGAGTGTGATGAAGTTGCAGCCGGCTCAGCATGCTCTGACACGGCCCGCTCCGTCCGACGACGTGGAGGGCGTTAGCGCCGATGCGCGCCTGGTCGCGCACGTTCCCAGGAAGGCGACCTTGATGCCGCTGCCGGCGGCTGATCCCCTACATATTCTGCGGATCAGTGAAGCACCCTCGCGCGGCCCTGGTGGCACACTGACCGGCCGGCCCGGCCAGCGTAGACTGTCGACGCCGCGCCTATCCCCGAGGAACAATATACTCTGCCTGATCGGCAAGAGACCGGATCGTTTGCTCACGATCAACCGCATCTCCTCACCGATCCTTTGGGCACTCGCCGGCAGCACCGGCGCCGGCAAGTGCAATACCCCTCGACACAGACAATGGAACATCGCATCGTGAAAGCAGCGATCCCCGTTGTATCTGGCGGCGCCGGCCGCGCGGCGAGCGGCTTTACCACAGGTTCTGGAACTCTCGATGTATTCTATCGCGGCGCGACAAGTGCGCTTGTCAATCGCGTTTGGCGGGTTTGCGACGAACGTGCAAGGAAGTATCCGAACGCTGCCCTGCTAATGTCAAATGTCGCTGCTGCTGTTGGGGGTCAGAGAAGCGGTGATCCGACACAATTGTACGGACTCGCAAATTTCAGCGATGCCGAGCGCAAGCTGATTGACGAATTGCTCGGGGAAGGCGAGGTGACCGGGTGGTTGCGTTGCCGGACGGCAGTTTGGCACAAATCCGGGAGTCCGTGCATGCCGGAATCTGGCGCGTGCGCATCGGAACCGAACCGGCGCACGAATATGTCGAGGTTGGAGCGATTCCGCAGATTGTCCGGCGTGCCGCAACTGACCTGACATCAACCGAACTTCTGATTGACACGCCGCCGGATGGCGCGATGAACGTTCAACCGGTGCTGGCCGAAATACGCGAGCGGGCCAGCGTCTGGCAATTTTGCATGAATGCGCATGTCATCAATCTGACGTTACTGCCAATGAGCGTTGTCGACTTGACATTCCTGCAGCAAAGCTTGGGCAACGGACCCGTCCAACTCATGTTGCGGGGCTACGGTGCCTGCAGAGTGCAGGCGACCGGGACTAGGAATGTTTGGTCCGTGCAGTTCTTCAATTCTACGGACAACATCATCCTTGATACGGTGGAGGTCGGGGGCGTGCCGATTGTTGCGTTGGCTGCCGACGAGGATTTCCAGGACTCTGCCGGACGCGTGCAGGAAATTCTCGAGGCGTACTTCACATGATGCGCTCGGGCACTCGACATCAGTTGCGATCCCACAGACGGCGCCTTCGGATGGATCATAGCTTGCGCGGGGGGAGGGGGCAGCATTGCGCATGAACCTCACTGCAAGCAACAAAATCCATGTCCGCGTATTGCTAGCTGCCGACGTAGTCGCCTCGGTCGAGATCCAGCCGCGAGTCCGGCCGCCGCTGGGTCGGATATTCGCCGGAAAGCAGGCCTCGTCACTGCTCAACGCAGTGCCGCGGCTCTTCGCGTTATGTGCCGCTGCGCAGCAAACCGCACTGTTGACCGCGATCGAAACGGCGCGCGACGAAGTGATCACCCTCGCAAAAAAAACAGCATCGTATTGCGCTGATCGTTACCGAGCGCATCATGGATTTGGCACGGGGCCTATTTGCCGGACATCTCACGCTAGAGGTCGCCAGTGCGGCAGCAATCCGCTCCCTGATGTCGGAATTGTCAGCGCTTGTTCGCTCCGCCCAGCGAGCCTCGTGCCCCCCCTCAACGGGAAGCAACAGCGCGGATCGCGGCGGCGCTGGCCGCGCTGGGCGTACCGAATGAGGGACGCGCGCTCAGGTCCGGCAGCCCACTGTCGCTTCGCGTCGCGGCGCTTCATGAGGCCGGCTTGAAGTCGGCTCCGGCAGCATACTCGTTCCTGTCCGCTGCTGACGACTTCAACATCGCGAAGCGATTGCTCGGGGATGATTCGACGTTTTGCGATTGTCCGGATCTGGAAGGACATGTGCCCGAGACGGGTCCTTGGGCGCGCCAAATGACCCGGGATCGGTTCTTGCTGAGACCCTTCGGTGCGGCCGAGCGGCTGATGGCCAGAATAGTTGAAATCGTCCGGGCTATGTGCCTGGCTTGAGGCCGGCGCTCAGCCGGATACCGCAGAGCATGGGATTATCGAAAGATATAAGCTTGGGCCCGGTCGTGCAGCGGCCGCGGTCGAATGCGCCAGGGGACGTCTCTACCACGCTGTTGAGCTTGACGCTCACGGCCGGATATCTCGCTTCGAATTCCTGGCGCCGACGGAGTGGAATTTCCATAAGCGCGGACCGCTTGTACGGAACCTGCAGGGCGCCGTGCTGACAGCTCCGCGGCGCTGTGATGCAGTCCACGCGGTGATTGCGTCGCTGGATCCGTGCGTCGGGTTCACTCTCAATTTTCGTGAATTTCACGATGCATGAAATGGCCATTTGCATGGGGATCATTCAGATCGTCGAGGAGAAGGTACGGGAGCGATCCTCTTCGCGGGTGCGGAGCGTCTGTTTGGAATTGGGAACGCTGAGTCATGCCGCGCCTGAAGCGATCAGGTTCTGCTTTGCTGTCGCTGCAATGCGGACCGTTGCCGAAGGCGCCGCGCTTAATATCGTTGAACTACCGGGCGTTGCCTGGTGCATGAGCTGTTCGAAGAGCGTTGAAATTGCACGCCGGGGCGATTGCTGTCCTTGCTGCGGCAGTTATCAGTTGCAGGTAACCGCGGGCGAACAGATGCGCGTGAAAGCGCTGGAGATCGATTGATGTGTACCGTTTGCGGCTGCACGGAAGGTACACCGACGACCAAACACTCGAGGACAAATGATGCGAAGAGCCACGAGCGATACAATGACCATGTGCGGGACTCTTGCGATGGCCATTCTCCTCTTCGCCGGCCGGCCCACCATCAGGCACATGGCATACAGCCGCTTCCGAGCGGCGGCGCCGGCTCGGCTGATTCAAGGGTCGGGGGCATGAGCGGAAAGCAGGTCATCGAGATCGAGCGCGATATCCTGGGCAAGAATAATGGGATTGCGGCGGTCAACCGGGCCCTCTTCCTTGCCGATGACGTTCTCGTGTTTAATCTTTTATCCAGTCCCGGTGCAGGTAAAACGACGCTGCTGGTCCGTGCCGCGTCCGAGCTCAAGCGCAGCCGCCCGGTCGGTGTCATCGAAGCGACCAGCAGACCTCGAACGACGCTGAACGTATTCAGGCTGTCGGCGTGCCAGCCGTTCAAATCAATACCGGCAAGAATTGTCATCTCGATGCTGCAATGATCGGCGGAGCTTATCGCCGCTTGCCCCTGCTTTCAGGCGGCATTCTCTTCATCGAGAACGTCGGTAATCTGATCTGTCCCGCTGCCTTCGATCTTGGCGAGGCCTGCAAGATCGTGGTGTTCTCGATTACGGAAGGTGAAGACAAGCCCCTCAAATGTCCTGATATGTTTGCTGCTTCATCCCTCGTGGTGATCAACAAGATCGATCTGGCGCCGCTGCTTGAATTCGATTTGGAAAAGACCATCGAGAGAGCTGGCCTCGCAAATTCGGACAGTAGCTTGAGTGGATTTTCTGCCTGACAGCGGCGAGGATTCTTGCTGCGAATCAGGAGCGAAGATGACGAAGAAGAGCCGCCGGACGCATTCTCCGGCATTCAAGGCGAAGGTTGCTTTGGCTGCGGTCAAAGGAGACAAGACACTGGCGGAGCTGGCGCAACTGTTTGATGTTCATCCGAACCAGATCACGATCTGGAAAAACCAGCTCCTGGAAGGCGCCGCCGGCGTGTTTGGGCATGACAAGACATCGGCCGAGACGCCGGTCGATTTGAAGGCGTTACATGCCAAGATCGGCGAGCTGGCGTTGGAAAACGATTTTTTGTCCGGCGCGCTCACCAAGGCGGGCCTGCTGAGCGCAAAGCGATGATCGACCGCGGTCATGATCTTTCTATCGTGCGCCAGGCGAAGGTCCTGAAGCTGGCTCGCAGCACGGTCTACTATGAACCTCGGCCAGTTTCGGCCGAGGACCTTGCCTTGATGCGTCGGCTCGATGAGCTGCATCTCGATTATCCCTTCGCGGGAGCGCGTATGCTGCGATCGTTGCTGCGGCGGGAGGGCGTATACGCCGGTCGCCGCCACATCGCGACGCTGATGAAGCGCATGGGGATCGAGGCGGTCTATCGTCGCCCGAACACGAGCAAGCCGGCTCCGGGTCACAAGATCTACCCGTACCTGTTGCGCGGATTGAAGATCGAGCGGCCCGACCATGCGTGGGCAATGGACATCACCTACATTCCGATGCGGCGTGGCTTCGTCTATCTCGCGGCGGTCGTCGATGTGTTCAGCCGACGGGTCCTGGCCCATCGCGTCTCGATCACAATGGAGGCGGCCTTCTGCGTCCAAGCGGTCCAGGAGGCGTTGGCGAAGCACGGCAGGCCCGAGATTTTCAACACGGATCAGGGCAGCCAGTTCACCAGCCTCGAGTTCACCGATGTGCTGCTGGACGCGAAGATCGCCATCAGCATGGACGGCAAGGGCGCCTGGCGCGACAACGTGTTTGTCGAGCGGCTCTGGCGCACGGTCAAATACGAAGAAGTTTATCTCCGCGCCTACGACAGCGTGTCCGAGGCGCGAGCGTCAATTGCCAAGTATCTGGCCTTCTACAATCAGGGACGCCCTCACTCGAGCCTCGACGGGCGCACGCCCGACGAGGCTTACTTCGGCACGCAAGCTATGGTGATGGCCGCATGACCGTCGCCGACGATTTTGTCGTCGCTCTGGTCGGGCTACGCCCTCCCGACGCAACGACAAAATCGTAAAGCCCCGCGTTCAGCATAACCCGGCAGGAATCCACTTAAATCCAGCGCGGCGCTGTCCAAACAACCGGGGCCAGCTCTGAGTATGCCAGACGGGTCAACCCAAAGATTGACGTGCTTGTCGTTTCGGCTCGTACTGGCGAGGGCTTTGGCGCGCTCTACGCCTGGATCAACAGGCAGGCGCGCCGTCAGAGGCGCGCCTTAGAGGACGCAAGGCGATGAGCGCCGCAGCCACCTGCGATCGAAAGCGACTGCGCGTGCGCGTGAGTGGAGCAGTGCAAGGGGTTGGCTTTCGTCCCTACGTCTATGGACTAGCCATGCGGTACGGATTGGCGGGATTTGTCATCAATGGTCCCGAGGGCGTTCTCATCGAGGTCGAGGGGCACCGTACGTCTGAGTTTATTGCCGCGTTGCCGCAGCGTGGAGAGGCTGGCCCGGTCATCGTTGTCACCAGTGCAAATCTCTACGGCGAACCCCTGCTGATCGATAACGTGGAGGCGTTGAGACAGCTCAAGGGGGTCGCCGACCTGGTCGTGACCCATGATCGCGATATCTTGGCGTGCGCTGATGATTCCGTGGTTTCGGTGGCCGCTGGCCGGGACCAATTCATCCGTCGTGCTCGCGGCTATGTTCCCGAGCCAATTCGGCTTGCAAGGTCTGTCCCGCCCGTGCTCGCCGTCGGCGGGATACTGAAGTCGACCGTCACCATCACGCGGGACGACCAAGCGTTCGTCTCTCAGCATATTGGCGATCTAAATACGGCCGAAAGCATCCGTGCGTTCGAGAAGACGATCCGGCACCTCACATCGAGCCTCGGCGTGGAGCCTGTCGCCGTCGCCCATGATTTGCATCCCGATATGGCTTCTACCCGGTTTGCGGAAGCAAATGCTCGCGCGCTAGTCGCGGTTCAGCATCACCATGCACACGCTGCCGCAGTAATCGCTGAGCACGGCCATGCGGGACCTGCGCTTGCCCTGGTGCTCGATGGCCATGGCTTTGGCTCCGACGGCGGTAACTGGGGTGGCGAATTATTGTTGTGCGAAGAGACGTCGTCCCAGCGCATCGGGCACTTAGCGCCCCTGCAGATACCGGGTGGAGATCGTGCAGCCCGCGAGCCGTGGCGCATGGCCAGCGCAGTATTACACGGGCTCGGCCGGGGTAACGAAATCGGGCAGCGCTTTGCCGCGCAGCGGCAAGCCGGCTGTCTGTCGGACTTGCTCGATCAGCCGGGCGGGACCACCACGACCAGTGCGGGACGGTTGTTCGACGCGGCAGCGGCGCTGCTAGGTATTGCGAATCTGCAGAGCTATGACGGCGAAGCAGCGTTGAAGCTCGAAGCGCTGGTGCGGGGTACTACGATTCTGGAAGCCGGCTGGACGATCGAGGGCGGCGTGCTGTCCCTTGGTCCGCTATTTTCACGTTTGATTGCTGATGACATTGACGCTGCCGGAGGAGCCGGGCTGTTTCATGGCACGTTAGCCGCTGCCTGCGTTGACTGGGTCACACGCTCTGCGCGGACAACCGGCATCAATACCGTGGTTCTGAGCGGCGGCTGCTTCCTGAACGCGGTGCTGGCGGACAAAATCCCGCGGGGGTGCAGCGATGCCGGTCTTACCCCCCTGGTACCGCGACGGCTGCCGCCCAATGACGGCGGTTTGAGCCTCGGCCAGGCCTGGATTGCGGCTCTAAAGATTGCTCAACAGCCGCCCGCCGGGCAGGAGCTGCCTGATATGTGTCTTTCGGTTCCGGCAAAGATCGCGAAAATTCTTCCCAACGAAATGGCCCTCGTGTTCATCGATGGCGTCAACCTGGAGATATCGATTGCCCTCCTCGACGAGCTCGACGTCGGCGATTTCGTCCTGGTCCATGTCGGCTATGCGCTCGCTAAGATCGATCCGGCGGAAGCCAAGCGCACGCTAGAGCTCCTGCAGGAGCTAGGCGCTGCGAAGGAATGCCGATCGTGAAATATTCCAGCGAATTTCGCGACAAGACTATCGCGCAGGGACTTGCGCGAGCAATTGACGCTGAGGTCAGTTCACAACGAGCCTACCGGTTCGTGGAATTTTGCGGTGGACACACTCATGCAATCTCCCGCTACGGTCTTGAGGATCTGCTGCCCGCGAACGTTCGGATGATCCACGGGCCCGGTTGTCCCGTCTGCGTTCTGCCGGCGAGCCGTATCGACATGGCGATCCGGCTCGCCGAGCGGCCAGAGGTCATTCTGTGCGTCTACGGCGACCTGATGCGCGCGCCTGGGTCGCAAGGGCAGTCCCTGTTGCTTGCCAAAGCGCTGGGTGCCCACATTCGGATGGTCTACTCGACCCTCGACGCTATCCGGCTCGCCGAACAGACGCCGGGCCGCGAAGTGGTCTTCTTTGCCATCGGATTTGAGACCACGACGCCCCCGACGGCGGTCATGATCAGGATTGCCGAGCACAAGCGGCTCGAGGGCCTTAGCGTGTTCTGCAATCACGTTCTTACGCCCTCTGCGATGCACCGCATTCTCGAGAACCCGAAGATCCGCAACACGGGCGGGGTCCCCATTGACGGCTTCATCGGGCCTGCACATGTCAGCACCATTGTCGGTACGCAGCCTTACGAGCCCATGGCGGAACAATTCGAGAAGCCGATCGTGGTCGCCGGATTTGAACCCCTCGACGTGCTGCAGGCTGTCCTGATGCTGGTGCGGCAAGTGAACCAAAACCGCCACGAGGTGGAAAACCAATACAGCCGTGCAGTGACACGCGAAGGCAACCGGCGCGCCAAGGAGGAGGTCTCGCAGGTCTTCGAGCTGCGTGAGCAGTTTGAATGGCGCGGGCTTGGACTGGTACCCAACAGCGGACTGAAGCTGAAGCAATCATATGCAAAATTCGACGCCGAGACGCGCTTTGCGATCCATGACCTGCGTGTCGCAGACAATCCGGCCTGCGAATGCTGCGCGATCCTGCGTGGCGCCAAACGGCCGATCGATTGCAAGTTGTTTGGCAATATCTGCACGCCGGAAACGCCCATAGGAGCCTGCATGGTGTCATCAGAAGGAGCTTGTGCGGCGTATTGGACCTATCGCCGAGTTCGCGATGAGCAGGCGAGGCAGACGTCATGAGCGTGAAAGCCTATCAACGCAAGCTCGATGTGGAGAACGGACGCGTTGAACTTTCCCACGGGGCCGGAGGCCGTGCCATGGCACAGCTAATCTCCGGCCTCTTTCATCAGGCCTTCGGTAATGAATGGCTCGCCGGCTCCAATGATCAGTCGGCGTTCGATGTTACCGCAGGCAGGATGGTGATGACGACTGATGGCTATGTGATTTCGCCACTGTTCTTTCCTGGCGGCAACATCGGGTCATTGGCTGTGCACGGCACGATTAATGACATCGCGATGTCCGGTGCGCGTCCTCTCTATTTGTCGGCCAGCTTTATCATCGAGGAGGGTTTCCGGTTTTCGGATCTCAAGACGATCGCGGAGTCGATGGGCGCGGCGGCATGTGCCGCCGGCGTCTATATCATTGCCGGGGATACCAAGGTGGTCGAGCGTGGCAAGGCGGACGGTCTGTTCATCTCTATGACCGGGATCGGGCTGGTGGCCGATGGGCTCGATCTTTCCGCTGACAAGGCAAAGGTCGGGGACCGTGTGCTGCTGTCCGGTAGCCTCGGTGATCATGGGGTGGCGATCATGTCAAAGCGTCAGAACGTTGCATTTCAAACCGAAATCGTCTCCGACTCAGCAGCGTTGCATAGTCTCGCTGCGGCCATGGTTGCCGCTGGCGGTGGCGGCATCCGGGTAATGCGCGACCCTACGCGCGGCGGGCTCGCTGCGGCTCTCAATGAGATCGCGCTTCAATCAGAGCTCGGCTTCCATCTGCAGGAATCGATGATTCCGGTGAAGCCTGCGGTTGCGGCTACCTGCGAACTGCTTGGACTCGAACCGATCCATGTTGCCAACGAAGGCAAGCTCGTCGCGATCGTGGCGCCGGATTCTGCCGATGCCGTTCTCGCAGCCATGAAGGCGCACCCCCTCGGGTCCAATGCGGCCGATATCGGTGAGGCGGTGGCTGACGATCACAAATTTGTGCAGATGACGACCGATTTCGGCGGCCGGCGAATCGTCGACTGGCTGTGGGGGAACAATTGCCTCGGATCTGTTGAACAGGCTGCGCAACGTCCATTTCTTGGCCGCCATTTACTGACAACGCCATTAGCCCTCAGCTCAACAAGCGTTTCGCTTGATAGGCAATCCTACCTAATTGGCAAATTGCTGTCTTTGCTGCTTGAGGAGTTCGGCGAGGCTGGATTTCGGTTGTTGGCTTTTCTGCGGGCCGCGACTGCAATTCGGAACGATTCACCGGCATCGCGCAGTTTTCGACGGCTAAGTTCAGCGAACAGGATCACACGATCTACCCAGCACCCCTGGGTTTGAAATCCTGCGAAGCCTCGCAAATATCGCTGAATTCCTGCGCCATTTTGCCCGGCTGCGTCGCGATATCGCTGCGCGCTTCCGATAAGAAGGCGCGTCAGGCAGGGAGTATTCAAATGAAGGTCGGAGTTCCAAAGGAAATCAAGGCGCACGAATATCGCGTGGGCCTTACCCCAGGAGCTGCCCGTGAATACGTGGCAGCGGGCCACCGCGTGATGATCGAGACCAATGCCGGCGCTGGCATTGGTGCAACCGATGGCGATTATCGCAATGCCGGCGCAACGATCTTAACTTCGGCAGCTGAGGTATTCGCATCGAGCGAGATGATCGTAAAGGTCAAGGAGCCTCAGCCGGCCGAATGGTCCCAGCTGCGTGAGGATCAAATCCTGTTCACCTATTTGCACTTGGCCCCGGACCCGGAACAGGCTGCCGGCCTCTTGAAATCTGGATGCATTGCAATCGCCTATGAGACCGTAACTGATGCTCATGGTGGTCTTCCACTGCTGGCGCCGATGAGCGAGGTCGCGGGCAGGCTTTCGATCGAAGCGGCGGGTAGCGCTCTAAAGCGGAGTACAGGGGGGCGAGGGCTGCTGATCGGTGGGGTGCCCGGGGTTCAGCCTGCCCGAATCGTGGTGATTGGAGGTGGGGTCGTCGGTACGCACGCCGCGCGCATGGCGGCTGGTCTGGGCGCAGAGGTGACCATCATCGATCGTTCGATCATCCGGCTCCGTGAGCTGGACGAGCTATTCGAAGGACGGGTTCGCACTAGGTTTTCGACCATCGAATCCGTGGAGGAAGAGGTATTTGCGGCGGACGTGGTGATTGGTGCGGTGCTCGTCCCAGGGGCAAGCGCTCCGAAGCTGGTCCGCCGGAGCATGCTGAGCTCAATGCGCAAGAGAGCCGTACTCGTGGACGTCGCTATCGATCAGGGCGGCTGCTTTGAGACATCGCGCCCAACCACTCACGCTGATCCAACATACGAAGTAGATGGCATCATTCATTATTGTGTGGCCAATATGCCGGGTGCCGTGCCGCTAACCTCGAGCCAGGCACTGAATAACGCGACCCTGCCGTTTGGTTTGGCTCTGGCCAACAAGGGTTTTTCCGCCGTACTCGAGAATCCACATCTGCGCGCAGGCCTCAACGTCCATCGGGGCCGGCTAACATACAAGGCGGTGGCCGAGAGCCTCGGGCTGCCCTTCTCCCCGATCGAACAGGCTGCGGCCTGATCCCAGAGGCCCTCATGGGCGTTTCCTCCCTGACTAAGGCCACCCTTCGGGGTGGCTCTTTTTTCGGCTATTAATCAACTGACCTCCGCCAGTATTGATTAGGAGTGCGGAACGAAGCAGAGGATCACCGGACGAACGCCTGCCTCAACCGCCGCCAGGATAGGGAGACGATGTACCTTCCGGTCCCATTGAGTGAAGCCGACAAGATGCGCCGCGGGCGACCTGATACTTGCCCGGACAGCTCCATGATGTCGCGACACATCGATCATAGCCGCGGCAGGCGGCCTTAAGGATCTCGGATCGTTCCCTAATGCTGGAGAAGGTGGTTTACCTGATCGCTGACGGCCGTGACACCGATCATGCGCAAACCACAGGATCGAGATCAGATTGTCATGTTCGTTGTAGGATTTGCGACACCGTATCGGGTCGGCGACCTGCGTTATCGAAATTTCTTCAGATGAATCAAGCTCAAGATGTCTGGCACAAGACTTGATAGCAAGAAACTGTTCCGCACCTTTTGCTTATGGAATAGCACTGATGGCCTACAAGATAATCGCATCCCAATGCACGGTCTGCGGTGCGTGCGAGTTCGAGTGTCCCAATGCCGCGATTAGCCTGAAGAACGACATCTATGTGATCAATCCGTCCCAGTGTACCCAATGTGAGGGGCATTCTGACGCGCCAAAGTGCGCCGTGGTTTGCCCCGTGCCAGATACTTGCGTGCCCGCATAGGAGCGGCAGCCGATGAGAGGGGCTCCTGCACGAAGCATGATGAAGATAATATCCAAAACAGCCGCCTTTGCGACCCGTCTCCCGTTTTCCTCGCTCGCTAGTACCCACTTTTCTTGGAACGTGAGTCGTGATTCAAGGTCGGGATGATACCCGAAGCAAGAGAAGTCCACCTTTCGAGGAAAGATCGCAAGGTGCTTGAGGCGTGCTGTCGCTCACCGGTGACGTTGCAGCGCGATTTGAAGCGGGCGCGGATAGTTCTGTTGGCGGCGGATGGGCGCAGCACCCGGTCGATCGCCAAGGAAGTTGGGGTCCAGCCGCGGATTGTCAGCCTTTGGCGGCATCGCTATGCCGACCATGGCCTTGAAGGGCTGCAAGACAAGCCGCGGCCTGGCAAGCAGCCGATCTATACGAAGACGACCGACAAGCGGATTCTGAAGCTGCTGGATAAGCCGCCACCGCAAGGGTTTGCGCGCTGGACCGGCCCCCTGCTGGCCGAGGCGCTGGGCGATGTCGATGTCCAATATGTCTGGCGGTTCCTGCGCAGCCACAAGATTGACCTGGTGGCTCGCAAGTCCTGGTGCGAGAGCAACGACCCGAACTTTACGGCCAAAGCCGCCGATGTTGTCGGCCTCTATGTCGCGCCGCCGGCGAAGGCCATTGTGCTGTGCGTGGACGAGAAGCCCTCGATCCAGGCTTTGGAGCGAGCGCAGGGTTATCTGAAGTTGCCCAATGGCCGCGCCTTAACCGGCCAAAGCCACGATTACAAGCGGCATGGCACCACAACATTGTTTGCGGCGCTCGAAGTCGCCACCGGAAAGATCATCGCGACCCATTCAAAACGCCGGCGCCGCGTCGAGTTTCTCGATTTCATGAACAGCGTCACCGCGGCTTTTCCGAACCGCAAGCTTCACGTCATCCTCGACAACCTCAACACCCATAAAAAGAACGAGGACTGGCTCAAGGCCCACCCCAACGTGCAATTTCATTTCACGCCGACAAGTGCGCCATGGCTCAATCAGGTCGAAGTATGGTTTTCCATCTTGCAGGGGCAGTCGCTCAGCGGCACCTCCTTCACGAGCCTCAAGCAGCTTCAGGAACACATCGATGCCTACGTCAACGCATACAACGACAGAGCCGAGCCCTTCGTCTGGACCAAGAAAAAGGTCCGTCAACGCCGTTTCAAAGGCCGCCGTATCACTCAGCTCTGATTCCGGGTACTAGCCCCGTGTTCGAAGAGAGCTGGCCCCGGTTGTTTGGACAGCGCCCCGCTGGATTTAAGTGGATTCCTGCCGGGTTATGCTGAACGCGGGGCTTTACGATTTTGTCGTTGCGTCGGGAGGGCGTAGCCCGACCAGAGCGACGACAAAATCGTCGGCGACGGTCATGCGGCCATTGCGGAGATAAACTTCTTCGTATTTGACCGTGCGCCAGAGCCGCTCGACAAACACGTTGTCGCGCCAGGCGCCCTTGCCGTCCAACGCGCCTAGTCGTCGGGCGCGTCCCCTAGCCACAACGCAATGCTGATGGCGATCTTCGCGTCCAGCAGCACATCGGTGAACTCGAGGCTGGTGAACTGGCTGCCCTGGTCCGTGTTGAAAATCGCGGGCCTGCCGTGCTTCGCCAACGCCTCCTGGACCGCTTCGACGCAGAAGGCCGCCTCCATTGTGATCGAGACGCGATGGGCCAGGACCCGTCGGCTGAACACATCGACGACCGCCGCGAGATAGACGAAGCCACGCCGCATCGGAATGTAGGTGATGTCCATTGCCCACGCATGGTCGGGCCGCTCGATCTTCAATCCGCGCAACAGGTACGGGTAGATCTTGTGACCCGGAGCCGGCTTGCTCGTGTTCGGGCGACGATAGACCGCCTCGATCCCCATGCGCTTCATCAGCGTCGCGATGTGGCGGCGACCGGCGTATACGCCCTCCCGCCGCAGCAACGATCGCAGCATACGCGCTCCCGCGAAGGGATAATCGAGATGCAGCTCATCGAGCCGACGCATCAAGGCAAGGTCCTCGGCCGAAACTGGCCGAGGTTCATAGTAGACCGTGCTGCGAGCCAGCTTCAGGACCTTCGCCTGGCGCACGATAGAAAGATCATGACCGCGGTCGATCATCGCTTTGCGCTCAGCAGGCCCGCCTTGGTGAGCGCGCCGGACAAAAAATCGCTTTCCAACGCCAGCTCGCCGATCTTGGCATGTAACGCCTTCAAATCGACCGGCGTCTCGGCCGATGTCTTGTCATGCCCAAACACGCCGGCGGCGCCTTCCAGGAGCTGGTTTTTCCAGATCGTGATCTGGTTCGGATGAACATCAAACAGTTGGGCCAGCTCAGCCAGTGTCTTGCCGCCTTTGACCGCAGCCAAAGCAACCTTCGCCTTGAATGCCGGAGAATGCGTCCGGCGGCTCTTCTTCGTCATCTTCGCTCCTGATTCGCAGCAAGAATCCTCGCCGCTGTCAGGCAGAAAATCCACTCAAGCTACTGTCCGAATTTGCGGGGCCAGCTCTGTGTCCCTCGGCATGTACAACGCACGCGAAGACATCGATGTGATCGTGCGTGCCCCTTATCAAGGCGCGACGATGCTCGTGTGATCTAACGAGCCTAAGAAGTTCACGTGGCGTCGAGGTAGCTCGCCTTGAGATCTAGAGCGCGAGATCGCGCACGTCATTACATCGCAGGTGAGCACCTGTAGGTTTCAATAAGTATGAAGGATTGGAAGCCAGACTTGCGGCCTGCTTCCGCCTTACACCGCAGAGCGTTGCTGTCGCGCATAAACTCAAAAACTCCGCCGTGAATTTCACGCGCGGCCGCCTTGTTCCATTTCGAACACCGCCAAACCAAGAGTCCCTCGCAAAGGCGAGATGTCGGATTCGCAACAACAGCCCGTCACCGTACAAGTCGCGCTAAGAAACTGTTGTTGTTCTAGTTTTAGTGCTCATGAGACCCTGGCATGCCGGTTGCAAAGTCTTGGATCAAGAAGCCGCCCTCCCAACAGCTAACCTTTTAAAGGACACCAGATGAGTCTCGCCACGACCAACAGCGTCGCAGAAATCAGGGCTCGCAACAAAGAGCTGATCGAGGAGGTGCTGAAGGTCTATCCGGAGAAAACCGCGAAAAGGCGTGCCAAGCACCTCAACGTGCACCAAGCAGGTAAGTCGGACTGCGGGGTGAAGTCCAACATCAAATCCATACCCGGCGTGATGACGATAAGAGGGTGCGCCTATGCAGGGTCGAAGGGGGTGGTCTGGGGACCAATCAAGGACATGGTTCATATCAGCCATGGCCCGGTTGGCTGCGGCCAATATTCATGGGGCTCGCGGCGCAACTATTACGTTGGCACCACGGGCATCGATAGCTTCGTGACTCTGCAGTTCACCTCCGACTTCCAGGAAAAGGATATCGTATTTGGCGGCGACAAGAAACTGGACAAAATCCTTGATGAAATCCAAGAGCTGTTTCCACTCAACAACGGCATTACGATACAATCAGAGTGCCCGGTAGGGTTGATCGGTGACGATATCGAGGCGGTGTCAAGGGCGAAATCCAAAGAATATGGAGGCAAGACCATCGTGCCGGTCCGTTGTGAGGGCTTTCGGGGTGTGTCGCAGTCACTAGGCCATCACATTGCAAACGATGCGGTACGCGATTGGATTTTCGGGCATATCGAGGCCGAGGGCAAACCAAAGTTCGAGCCGACACCATACGATGTTGCGATCATCGGAGACTACAATATCGGCGGCGATGCTTGGTCATCGCGAATTCTGCTTGAAGAGATGGGACTACGGGTAATCGCGCAGTGGTCCGGCGACGGTTCACTGGCCGAGCTCGAAGCAACGCCGAAGGCAAAGCTCAACATTCTGCATTGCTACCGTTCCATGAACTATATCTCACGCCACATGGAAGAGAAGTTCGGCATCCCTTGGTGCGAGTACAACTTCTTCGGACCTTCAAAGATCGCGGACTCACTGCGCAGGATTGCGGGTTATTTTGACGACAAGATCAAGGAAGGCGCCGAGCGAGTGATCGAGAAGTATCAGCCGCTGGTGGACGCCGTGATTGCAAAATATCGCCCGCGCCTCGAGGGCAAGACGGTGATGCTGTACGTCGGCGGCCTTCGTCCGCGTCATGTGATTGGCGCGTACGAGGACCTCGGGATGGACGTCATTGGCACTGGCTACGAGTTCGGTCACAACGACGACTATCAGCGCACAGCTCAGCACTACGTGAAAGACAGCACCCTCATCTATGATGACGTCAATGGCTATGAGTTCGAGCGCTTCGTCGAAAAACTCCAGCCTGATCTTGTCGGCTCAGGCATCAAGGAAAAGTACGTTTTCCAAAAGATGAGTGTGCCGTTCCGGCAGATGCATTCGTGGGACTATTCGGGTCCATATCACGGTTATGACGGCTTTGCGATCTTCGCGCGCGACATGGACATGGCCGTCAACTCGCCAATTTGGAAAAGAACGAAAGCTCCCTGGAAGGAAGCGCCGAGCGCCAAGCTCCAGGCTGCAGAATAACGCAACTCGTCTCGCTCTCCGGGAAAGCCCGGGCGATTCCAATCTGATAGTGAAGGATTTCACCGATGCCGCAGAGTGCCGAACACGTGCTCGATCATGTCGAACTGTTCCGCGGTCCAGAATACCAGCAAATGCTGGCGAAGAAGAAGATATTCGAGAATCCGCGCGATCCTGCCGAGGTCGAACGTATCAAGGAATGGACCAAAACGGCCGAATATCGCGAAAAAAACTTCGCGCGGGAGGCGCTGGCGGTAAATCCGGCGAAGGCGTGTCAGCCGCTTGGCGCCGTATTCGCCTCTGTCGGCTTTGAGCGCACGCTGCCCTTCGTCCACGGCAGCCAAGGCTGTGTGGCCTATTACCGCAGTCATTTGTCGCGGCACTTCAAGGAGCCTAGCTCCTGTGTCTCTTCATCAATGACGGAAGATGCTGCCGTATTCGGCGGTCTGAACAACATGACCGACGGGCTCGCGAACAGCTACAAGATGTACAAGCCCAAGATGATTGCGGTTTCCACAACCTGCATGGCCGAAGTGATCGGCGATGACCTGAACGCCTTCATCAAGACGTCGAAAGAAAAGGGCTCGGTTCCGGCAGACTTCGACGTGCCGTTCGCCCACACGCCCGCATTCGTTGGCAGTCACGTCACCGGCTACGACAATGCCCTCAAAGGCATTCTGGAGCATTTTTGGGACGGCAAGGCCGGAACAGCGCCGAAGCTGGAGCGCAAACCGAATGGAGCGATCAACATCATTGGCGGGTTCGATGGATATACCGTCGGGAACCTTCGCGAGATTAAGCGCATCTTGGAATTGATGGGCATCCAGCACACAGTTCTCGCCGACAATTCTGAAGTGTTCGACACTCCGACAGACGGCGAATTCCGGATGTATGACGGTGGTACGACGCTGAAGGATGCGGCGAACGCGATTCACGCCAAGGCGACCATCTCCATGCAGCAATGGTGCACGGAAAAAACGCTGTCATTTGCGGCAGAGCATGGCCAGGACGTTCTATCCTTCAACTACCCGGTAGGCTTATCAGCAACGGATGACTTTATCGTCGCGCTGTCACGCATCAGCGGCAAGGAGATTCCGGAGCAACTCGCGCGAGAACGTGGCCGCTTGGTTGATGCCATTGCCGACTCAAGCGCTCATGTTCATGGCAAAAAGTTCGCGATCTATGGCGATCCGGATCTTTGCTATGGATTGGCTGCGTTTCTGCTCGAACTCGGCGCCGAGCCGACCCATGTGCTGTCCACCAATGGCAACAAAGCGTGGCAGGAGAAAATGCAGGCGCTGCTTGCAAGCTCGCCATTTGGACAGGGCTGCCAAGTCTATCCGGGGCGGGATCTCTGGCACATGCGTTCACTCTTGTTCACCGAGCCGGTCGATTTTCTGATTGGCAACACCTATGGGAAGTATCTGGAGCGTGATACCGCAACGCCACTGATCCGCATCGGCTTTCCGATTTTCGACCGGCATCACCATCACCGCTCCCCCATATGGGGCTATCAGGGCGGTCTGAATGTGCTGGTCAAGATCCTGGACAAGATCTTCGACGAGATCGACAACAAGACCAACATTCTTGGCAAAACCGACTACAGCTTCGACATCATTCGTTGATGAGCAACTACACGTGCCATCGTCCAGGACTGGACGATGGCACGAGCACATAACGGTTGAGTTTACAATTTGTTGCCCTGAGAGGAAGCAGGATGAGTTCACTGGCGGCCACGGTCCAGGATATCTTCGACGAGCCGGGCTGCGCCAAGAATGGCAGTAAGTCTGAGGCGGAACGCAGGAACGGCTGTACCAGACAGTTGCAGCCGGGTAGCGCTGCGGGTGGCTGTGCTTTCGACGGCGCGAAGGTTGCGCTGCAGCCGTTCACCGATGTCGCTCACTTGGTACATGGCCCGATCGCGTGCGAAGGTAATTCCTGGGACAATCGCGGCGCGGCGTCGTCCGGCTCGGATTTGTGGCGCACCGCTTTCACAACCGATTTGAGCGAAACCGATATTGTATTCGGAGGCGAGAAGCGGCTGTGCAAAGCGATCAAGGAGATCATCGACAAGTGCGATCCGCCCGCAATCTTCGTCTATCAAACCTGCATCCCGGCGATGATCGGCGATGACATCAATGCAGTCTGCAAGGCAGCGTCGCGAAGATTCTCAAAACCGGTGATCCCGATCAATTCTCCGGGCTTCGCCGGTTCGAAAAACCTCGGTAACAAGCTCGCGGGCGAAGCCTTGCTCGACTACGTGATCGGCACGCGAGAACCGGACTACACCACGCCGTACGACATCAATCTGATCGGAGAATACAACCTTTCAGGAGAGCTCTGGCAGGTGAAGCCAGTGTTAGACGAGCTTGGAGTGCGAATTCTCTGCTGCATTTCGGGCGATGGCAAATACCGCGAAGTCGCTTCATCTCATCGCGCGCGGGCGGCAATGTTGGTGTGCTCAAAATCCATGATCAACGTGGCACGCAAGATGGAGCAACGTTACGGGATCCCATTCTTCGAGGGGTCGTTCTACGGTATTCAGGATTCAAGCGAATCGCTACGCCAGATCGCCCGCTTATTGGTTGAGCGCGGCGCCCCGGCAGATCTGCTCGGGCGCACCGAAGCGGTGATCGCGCGCGAGGAAGCGCGGGCGTGGGCTGCCATCCAGCCGTACAAGCCGCGACTCGAAGGCAAAAGGGCCTTGTTAATGACCGGCGGTGTCAAGTCATGGTCGGTCGTCTCGGCGCTCCAGGAAGCCGGGCTGGAATTAGTCGGAACCAGTGTGAAGAAATCGACCATGGAAGACAAGGAGCGCATCAAGGAGCTCATGGGGCAGGATGCCCACATGATCGACGACATGACTGCGCGCGAAATGTACAAGATGTTGAAGGACGCAGAAGCGGACATCATGCTATCGGGCGGCAAGTCGCAATTTGTCGCGCTGAAGGCGGCGGTGCCATGGGTCGATATCAACCAGGAGCGTTGCCACGCCTATATGGGCTATGCCGGAATAGTCAAGCTGGTGGAGGAGATCGATAATTCGCTCTCAAGCCCGATGTGGGAGCAGCTACGTCGGCCAGCGCCATGGGAGGCTTTGGCCAAAGCGCGGGAGCAGATGCAGTCCATGGCCGCGATCGCCGGCGATCCGGTCCTCGCCGAAACAGCGCGCCGCGCGAGGAATATCTGCGTGTGTAACAGGGTTGATCTGGGCACGATTGAGGACGCAATCTCCGTGCACGGCTTGAGGAGCGTCGCAGCGGTCCGAGAGCATACCAATGCGGCCGGTGGCTGCTGTCAAGGACGCATCGAAGATATGTTGATGTCCGAGCCATCTGATATGCGACAGGCCGCAGAGTAGGGAGTCGCCATGGCCCTGGTCACGGCGCCGACAAAAGCCTGCGTTGTCAACCCGCTGAAGATGAGCCAGCCGATCGGCGGCGCATACGCCTTCATGGGGCTGCGCGGTGCGATGCCGCTTCTGCACGGCTCACAGGGGTGCACATCCTTCGGTCTCACGCTCTTTGTCCGGCACTTCAAAGAAGCAATACCGCTGCAGACCACCGCGATGAGCGAGGTCGCGACCGTACTCGGCGGATATGAAAATTTGGAGCAGGCGATACTTAACATCTCCAAGCGCGCTAAGCCGAAGATCATCGGAATCTGCTCGACCGGTGTCACCGAGACCAACGGCGACGATGTGGAAGCGTACCTCAAACTAATCCGGAGTGCGTATCCGCAACTCACAAAGTTGCCGCTCGTATATGTATCAACGCCTGATTTCAAGGGCGCGTTCCAGGATGGGTGGGAGAAGGCAGTTGCACGCATGGTGGAGGTGCTGGTGGACCGGCCAAGTGCCAATGGCCTGCGGGATCCCTCGAAGGTAAATGTTCTACCGGGGTGTCACCTGACGCCCGGCGACCTTGATGAACTCCGTGCCTTGCTGGAGGATTTCGGATTGTACCCCTCCTTTCTCCCTGACTTGGCGGGATCGCTCGACGGGCATATCCCCGATGAGTTTACGTCAACGACCATCGGCGGCATTGACGTCGACGAGATCGCGAGCATGGGGCGCGCAGGGTGGACCATTGCAATCGGTGCGCAGATGCAGCGCGCGGCTGAGGTCATGCAGACTAAAACCGGGGTGCCTTTTCGTGTGTTCGAGCGACTGTGTGGTCTTCATCCAAACGACGATTTCATGATGTTTTTGAGCGAGATTAGCGGGCGCCCGATACCCTCGAAATATCGACGCCAGCGCAGTCAGCTCGCCGATGCTATGTTGGACGCGCACTTCCATATTGGCGGCCGCAAAGTCGCGATCGGTGCCGAGCCAGACCTTCTGTTCGATTTATCCGGCATGCTGCACGATATGGGCGCGCAGGTGACCGTCGCCGTGACGACCACTCAGTCTGAGGTGATCGAGCGAATCAGGACCAAGGAGGTTCTCATTGGTGACCTCGAAGATCTGGAAGGATTTGCAAAAGAAAAGCATTGCGATCTGCTGATCACGCATTCGCATGGAAGGCAAGCGGCGGGGCGGCTGAAAGTGCCGTTCTATCGCGTAGGTTTTCCGATATTCGATCGGCTTGGCGCGGGCCACCAAGTATCCGTCGGCTATCGTGGTACCCGCAATGTGATCTTCCAAATCGCCAATCTCGTGATCGCGCATCGCGACGAGAACGACCGACCTACACCCGATAGGTGGCGGACCACGCCCGGACTGCCACAACACGTGGGGCATCGCCGCTCCACTGGCGCGCCTGAAAGGTCAATTGCATGAAGGTCGCTTTTGCCACTCAGGATCTGAGACGCGTCGATGCTCATTTTGGCTGGGCAAAGAATATTGCAATCTACGATGTCGCGCCCAGCGGGCATGTCTTTCTTAAAGCTATCGAGTTTGAGGGCGATCTTGAGGAGGACGGCAGTGGTGACAAGTTGGCGCCAAAGATCCAGGCGATCAAGGATTGCGCCATCCTATACGTCGCGGCCATTGGTGGTGCCGCGGCTGCGCGAGTGGTGGCCAGCAAAATTCATCCTATCAAGGTGAGCAAACCGGAAAGCATTCACGTGTTGCTGGAAAAGCTCGAGTCGGTGCTGAAGGGCACGCCACCTCCCTGGCTGCGCAAGGTCCTTGCAAAGGACCAACCGCGATCGTTTGAGTTCGACGAATGAGATGATATGACCGCAAAAATAGCGCAGCAGGGCAGCGTCGTCGACGCACCATTTCTAATCGAGTTAGTCAAGCTTTGGCGCGCCCAGGATACCAATGAAGCCTGGGAAGGGAAGAGCGACCTTGATCTGCTCGAACCCTATATCCTGAACAGGGAGAGACGACGCGCATTGCCGATCATCGGTGATCCCGATCCCAATACACTATGGCGGCTTGAGTTGTTCTTCAATGCGGTCGGCCTGTCAGTAGAGAGGGAGACCGGCATTATGGTTCAGCCGATCCTGAAGCTGCATCATGAAGGCTTCGGGCGCATAGTGCTCATCGCAGGGCGGTTGGTCGCCGTAAACAAGCAGCTGCGCGACGTGCATCGCTTGGGATTCGATAATTGCGTCAAGCTGGCTCAAGAGGGGGATAGATATGTCAGCGAGGGAATTGGCCTGATTCGGAAATTTCCAGACGTGGCTAACTATTGAGGATACTCACTCATGGGCGATCAGTGAAATACTGAAGGCCGAACTAAAGAAAGTGTCCGCCAAGGCGATACAGGCCAAGATGGATCTGCACGACCTTTCGGAAGAATTGCCCATCAACTGGACGTCGATTATGGCGGTGGCGCAGAAGGCGTACGATGTCTATGTCGAACTGGAGCGCAAGAGTCGCGAGCTAAAAGAGCTGGAAAATACTTGAAGGGCAATGCATGTCATTTGCAACGCGAGACGGCCGCGACTGGATGCCACAATACCTAGCCTCGATCGATGCCAAGAAGTGCATCGGCTGTGGCCGCTGTTTCAAGGTGTGCGGTCAAGATGTCATGACTTTGAAAGGCATCAACGAGGAGGGCGAACTCGTCAACCTTGACAATGACGCGGACGATGAAGTCGAAAAAAAGATTATGGTTCTGAACGATCAGGGCGCCTGCATCGGCTGCGGTGCGTGCGATAGGGTTTGCCCGGCCAGCTGCCAGACCCACGTCCCAGCCGCAGCTGCATGAGCGAAGGGGATCTATCTCCCGTTCGCCGCAGCGCGTGGAGGGAGGCCCCGCTGGATCAGGTCAATCCGCAACGGAGACTCGTGCCAGCCGGCCCGAATGGCCCGATTTTTTCCCTGAATGGCAAGACGGAACGAGCGGAGATGCGCATGGCCGAATGCTGCTCAGCCCCGAGGCAAGCCATACCGGCTGTCTGGCGCCTGCTTGCAAGTCTCGCTCGTATCGCAGGATCCGCGTTTTGTCGAAAAGCGACTTGGCCTTGGGCGGGCGATCATATTACCGTCGTGGTCGTCTAGTCGGTTTTCCGAATAGGCACTTCCTTCGGAGCCAGTCGTGCTCATCCTATCCTGTGGCCTTCGGTTGCGGGATCGGCAGGAGCGAAAGTCTGCCGCGGTCCACGGGTTTTACAATTGTCCGGCCGATCATAGCCGCCGATCGCGTTGAAGCGCATGTGATGGTGGCACCTGTGTCTTCGCGATTCTATCCTGGGACCGGATGGTGCTGCTCCGAATTGGATGACAGTGCAATAGCACGTGCGAGTCGCGGACGCCGCGACAAAAGCACCGGGCAGCAATTCTGCGCGCACGCCGCCGATCCTCGATAGACGGCTGCATTGGTCAATGGCAGCGACGACCGAAAGTAAAGGGCGGTGCTGCAGATCTGCGCCGTTGAACGTCACATTTTTGATGATCAAGCGCGGACAATATCGCACGCCATCAGCCTGCGATTGCTGGCCAGCGGGTGCGTGACTCGCTTGCGGATTGCGCAGCCGCAGCCTCCGAGCGCCGGCAGATGCTTAGGTCAGGTTGTGGTCAGTTAGGTTGTATATTATGAACGCGAGCTTGCGCGGCATGAGCTCAATCGCGTGCAATGTTGCCGATAGGAGAGCGATCTGATGTATGGCAGAGTCGTTGGCTCATCCAGCCAATCCACAAGCGCTAATCAAGTTGATGAACCGGGAGATAGCCCCCGCTTTGCGGAAACACTTGCAGGTATGGAGCCAGGCGGGTCGTCATCTGAAACAAGGGCGTACTATCTGAATTCCGGTCCGCCCATTGTTGAGATCGACCAGCGTTCCTTCGATCGAGGGCTGCAGAGATTTTTGGGCCGCGACATCATGAACATCGCCATTAATCCGCAAGAGTACTCAGACTTCGTATCAAAGAAAGCTGAGCGGGCAGCAACGGTTGCTGGCAGCTATAGCGCCACTCACTATGATCCAGCCAGGCCCGTGCGCTTCTTCAGCTATCAATTGGGTGACGAAACAGTTGGCCTGTTGAGAGCAGGAGGTCCGGTTCGGATCAAGGGGGAGACCTTCCGGGAAAAGTTTGGGCGCAACGATCTCACGTCCGTGGTGGACCTTCGGGTCACTCATCCCCTGGTTGAGAACGCGGGCGATATTTTGCTTGAGTACCAGCTGAGAGAGGATGGTGATGATCCCTTGATCTTGTCAAAACCAGGCTTGCCCGGCATGGAACCCCGCCTAGCAGAAATGGGTTTTGTTCATGTGGGTCGAAATCACTGGGTGCTTGATCCTCACCAGCATCCCGAGGTGTGGACGAAGAATGAGAACGACCAGTGGCAGCGAGTAGGCAAGCCTACGAAGTACCTTAGTAAGGTGGAGGATGATGATGCCGCCGCTGAATCGACGGTCCAGGCGGACTATTCTGACGAAGATGATCCGTCAGTCTATTTGGAGCGCGTCCTCACGGGGCTAAGCATGGAGTAACGCAACGGCGACCCTGAGCCATTTTTCGAAAGCTGAGAGCAGTGATATCGACACTCAGTTTCGAAAGCGAATTGTTGCACGATGAGCCGTCACCTTGCTTGAAGTGCATGTTGCCGAACGCGCATGGAGTAAGGTGGCTGCAATAGCAACACCGAACCTGAAGTGATGGGCGTTTGACCGTTCAAAGCGCGGGCGCAACAGTCTTAGTTCAAAGGGGGCGCGCGCTCGCTGCGCGCGCCCTGCGCCGGCTGGAAGCGAGCACATGGCTCTTCTGCGAAGGCCGCGACGCCGTGAGACATACGCCATCGGAGGGCACCGTGGCCCCGCTATGCGGCGTGGCCATTAACGAGCAGCAGCGACATCCGCCGCGTTTGGCCGTCCGGCAAGCCCGGAGCGCGGAGCAGCAGTTCTGCAGCTAGCACGGAGGGAACGAGAAGGCTCAATGTTCCTTTGTCTGAAATATACGCCGCTGTGCAACGAGATCTGCTGAAATAGCCAAGTTTGCGCGTCGGATGACCAGACACGATTCGTTTCGGCGCTCGTACGGTTATTGCAGGGGCAATTGCACAGCGACAATTAAGTCTTGCAAGAGCAACCTATGCAGCCAACTCTCGTCTATGCGATTTGCAGCTTTAACGACATTCCGAGCCGCCAGGCCATCGGATTTCATCTTATGGTCCTCGAAGATGACGGCAATCACCGGCCGTGGCCCATCATTGTGGTGCGATGGGGCAAGAAGGTGCTTGGCTATGTCAATAAATGCCCGCACCACAGCGTCAATTTGGACTGGGAGCAGAACGAATTCCTCGATCCAAACGGTATCCGGCTGATGTGCGGCAAGCACGGTTCGACCTTCGAACTCGGCACCGGGCGGTGCGTCGAAGGTCCATGTCAAGGTAGAGCGCTTACGCCGATCGCGTTGGTAGTTGTGGATGGCGACATCTGCGCCGTCGGTGTGCATCTCGCGGAGGACGATGCATGAGCCAACAACTGAAGACCGCCCTCAGACCGGGCGGTTCTCGTTGCGGTTTTTCACAGCCTCCATCCTCTTTAGTCCGTCGTCATACGAGATTTCCTCATAGGATAGATCGAGATCCCTTGTGGCATCGAGGAGGTAATCAAGCTTGCCGGCCGGATCGAGCTTCTTGATGTCGTCCTTGTTCAGCCCGACCAAGTCCATCATCTCCTTCCAAACCGTGGATTCATCGCAGGGTAAGACGTGGAAGTTAATATCGCCGAGCTTAACTCGATACTTCGCCAGCAAATCGATGTTGTTGCAGAAAATGAAATAGCTGCCGATTGGGCTCAAGGCACCGTCGAGGACGGTCGCGACGTCAACAAGATACGCGAAGGAATGTAGGTAGCCGGCCAGCACGGGGATAGTGCGTTCTCCGTTTTGGGCGATCGTCAGAACCTGCTCAATGGAATAGTCTGGCGGTCGTTTCTCGTCCGCGACCTGAGTCTGGAACTTTAGTGCGACGTCGCCGCGAAAGCCGAACCGGCCCGGCTTGGTGGTCGCGCCTTTGAATACGGCGTTGAGAAGGCGGCTCTCCTTCTCAAGTCTGCCGAGTGCAGTGTTCTCGATAGCGGTCATTAAATCTGTCCTTGATCTATGCTCTTCACCGACGCGTTGTCGGAGCCAGATGCGATGCAAATTGCCTGCCGTCGCCTGCGTGGCGGCGTTCAGTGAAGCTCGGAAAGAAAACGCGCCGGTGGCTGGCACCGCCTTACGTGCCTTGTCAGGAACCCGACATCCGTTGCCAGCCAAGGGGCGCGGAAATGAGCATCATCAGGCGTCTGCGCGCTGGCACGTGACTTGCTCTTAGCTGGGCCTAAGCTGACGAGGCAAAGACGTGATCAACCTGACCGATAGCGCAGTCAATGCAATCAAGAGCGCGATTTCATCTTCGGAGCGGCGGGCGGGTGGTCTGCGCGTCATGATCGAAGCAGGCGGCTGCAATGGATTCAAATACAAGATGGGCATCGCCGATGAGCCAAAGCCTGACGACACCGTGATCGACTGCGATGGGCTCAAGGTGTTTGTCGATAGCAAGAGCCGAGAGCATCTGGCCGGCACAACCATCGATTTCGTGCTGGCACCGGAGAGCTCTGGCTTTACCTTTCATAACCCGAACGCGGCCACCAACTGCTCCTGTGGAAAATCATTCGGCTGATGGAAACATTGATCAGGCGATAAGGAAAGGGCAATGAACCACACCGGCCGAACCAGACCGACTGAAGAACTCGTCGATCCCCACGATGCGAGAGGGTCCCGTTCGCTGCGCGAACGAAGAGATCGGACCCAATCGCCAAGCCGAAGCTGGCGCCTGTTAGCTGATCGGCACGATAGCAGCATGCTCTTGGCGCGGCTCGACAATGCTGGCAAGCCGTACAAGCTTCCGAGCGTGAGTCTAGAAGGGATTCAGGGGCACCTGGTAGGTAAGATCGGAGGTTTGGATCGCCTGGTCCTCGTTGTTGCTGCAGGCGGGGTGGTGCAGTGAGCGAGAATCGAGCGCCGATTTACCTCGATAACAATGCAACGACGCGAACTGATCCATCCGTCGTGCAAACCATGTTGCCTTTCTTCACTGAGCAATTCGGCAATGCCTCGTCCGCGCATGCCTTTGGCAACGAGGCCGCAATTGCGGTGAGGCAGGCACGGAGAAGCTTGAGCGGCCTGCTAGGTAGTGCATACGATCACGAAATCGTCTTCACCTCGGGAGGGACCGAAGCCAATAATGCCGCAATCCTCTCGGCACTTGCAACCCAGGAAGGTCGAGACGAGGTTGTCACCACTTCGGTTGAGCACTCCGCCGTACTTGCGCTAACGGAGCAATTGGCGGCAAGGGGAGTCAAGACGCGCATTATTGCCGTAGATGCTTGCGGCCGGCTCGACATCGAGGCGTTTCGCTGCGCGCTTGGGCCACGCACAGCGATTGCCTCGGTTATGTGGGCCAATAACGAGACCGGAACGATATTTCCCGTGAAGTGTCTGGCCGGGTGGACCCGTGAGGCGGGAGCGCTATTTCACACAGATGCGGTGCAGGCCATTGGTAAAGTACGCTTAAACCTAAAGGACAGCACGATCGACATGCTTTCACTATCCGCGCACAAACTGCACGGCCCGAAGGGGGTAGGTGCGTTATATTTGCGTAAAGGGACAAAATTCCAGCCGCTGATCTGCGGCGGATCACAGGAACGAGGGCGGCGCGCTGGGACCGAGAATATTCCCGGAATCGTCGGACTAGGAAAAGCTGCCGAACTTGCGGCGGAGCGGCTTGAACCCGAGCGCATCCGCATTGGCGCGTTACGTGACCGCCTTGAGCAGGGAATTTTGCGCAATGGCGAGTGCGTTGTGCTTGGCGACATTCGCAATCGTTTGGCGAATACGACTAATATTGCCTTCGACCATCTCGAAGGTGAAGCGATTGCCCACCGTCTTAACCGGGCGGGCATCGCCGTATCGCTCGGGTCAGCCTGCAGGTCGGGCTCAATGCAGCCATCGCATGTTCTGCGTGCCATGCAGGTGCCTGCGTGGCGGATGCACGGCGCCGTGCGCTTTTCTCTTTCGCGCGAAACCTCCCTCGCCGAAGTCGATGAGGCCGTGTGCGCTGTGTCAGATATCGTGACTCGCATGCGCGCCAGCTCCCGCGCCACGGTCAGGGAGCAGACCTCGTGAAAATCATGATCCGCCGCTCTCCGGACACGGGCTTGTCAATCTACGTGCCAAAAAAGGATATCGAAGAGTCAATCGTGGCCTCCGAGTACGAGACCCTATGGGGCGGCTGGATCAAAGTCGCTAACGGTTGGGTGCTCGATTTGCCCGAGATGGCGAGCGACACACGGTTACCGATCACAATCGACGCGAAGAAGCGGGATGAGAGCGGCGACGATCCATGAAGCGCTCACGGAGATGAGCGCTGTCGATGCGGCGGATGCAAAGGTTACTCTCGCCGACCTTGGCGCCCGCCCTGGGGACCGAGATCATTGTCGTCTCTCTCGTCCTGGCATCAGGGAATTGAAAATGCGATGTGCTGAGCACACCAGATGCATCGGTCGGCTTATTCGCCGGTAAGTCGGCGCTGTCTCGGGGCTTTGGGGGTCGACTGGCTGCGGCGCAGCATATCAAGATCAGCAAACGTCGGCCCGCCGCGACGGCATTGATGAGGCGGGGTTTACTCAGCCAGTCGGGACAAGGCGATTGCACCATCATCTTTGGCCCTCATTGCTGCCTGTCATATTCGGACGCGTGTTGCCCTAGTATTGGCCTTATGATGTCCGGCTTCCCCAGTTCGGATCGGGCCAATTGAGAGCGGCAGCGCGCGAAAGCCCGTTCAGATGAGCTGGATCGGGGCGAGCCCCGCGAGAGTGAAAAGCACACGAGATGGAGCCCCGAGTGAGAATGGCGACGCATCTGTCGCTTTGCCAACAAGCTCATCATTGCTGTCTTGCAAGTGCCAACGCTATCGCTGCGCCTACTCGGTGTACTGTGGTTGCATTCGCATCATCCTCGCCACGGCATGCAAGTTGCTAATCTTCCTGAAGCGCGCTCTAGGATGATCTGTGGGCGTCGATGCTTGCAGGGGAGTGATCTCGGTCGTGGAGCGCGGAAAATATATCAAAGCAGCGGTCAATAGCGGGAAGATCATGCAGTCCATAACCGAGCATAAGGGCTGCCGCGCTTCGGCGAAGACCGGGCGGGCGAGCTGCGGCTCGCAGGCCGGCCGAGGCGATCTGCCGGTCGAAATCTGGGAAAGGGTGAAAAACCATCCCTGTTACAGCGAGGATGCGCACCATCATTACGCTCGCATGCATGTCGCGGTCGCACCTGCCTGCAATATCCAGTGCAACTACTGCAACCGAAAATACGACTGCGCCAATGAATCGCGTCCGGGTGTGGTGAGCGAGAAGCTCACCCCTGAGCAGGCAGTGAGAAAAGTGATCGCGGTCGCGACGACCATTCCGCAGATGACGGTACTTGGCATCGCTGGTCCCGGCGATGCCCTGGCCAATCCAGCAAAGACGTTCAAAACGCTCGCGTTGGTCACCGAGGCTGCTCCTGACATCAAGCTGTGTCTGTCAACCAACGGACTAGCGCTGCCAGACTATGTCGATACCATCGTGAGGGCCAAAGTTGACCACGTCACCATCACCATCAACATGGTCGATCCTGAAATCGGAGCCAAGATTTATCCATGGATCTTCTTCAACCACAAGCGATACACCGGCATCGAGGCGGCAAGGATACTCACCAATCGCCAGCTTCAAGGGCTCGAGATGCTTAGCGAACGGGGCATTTTGTGCAAGATCAACTCGGTGATGATCCCCAATATCAATGATGACCACCTGGTCGAGGTCAACAAGGCGGTCACGTCGCGCGGTGCCTTCCTTCACAATATCATGCCGCTGATCTCCGTACCCGAGCACGGAACAGCATTTGGCCTCAACGGTCAGCGCGGTCCGACGGCTCAAGAATTGAAGACGCTGCAAGATGCTTGCGAAGGGAAGATAAACATGATGCGGCATTGCCGGCAGTGCCGCGCTGATGCGGTCGGTCTACTCGGCGAGGATCGCAGCGCGGAGTTCACCAATGATCAGGTGATGAAAATGGACGTCCATTATGACCTAGAGATGCGCAAGGCTTATCAAAAAAGGGTAGAGAATGAGCGCGTCTCCAAAGTCGCGGCCGGTCAAAAGGAGTTGGCGGGAGTCTCCGGAGAGATGAGCGCGATCACTGTTCTAGTAGCCGTCGCAACTAAGGGCTCGGGATTGATCAACGAGCACTTTGGACATGCAAAGGAATTCCAACTGTACGAGCTCTCCACATCCGGCGCCAAGTTCGTCGGGCTACGTCGTGTGGAGGGTTACTGCCAGGCCGGCTATGGCGAGGAAGATAGGCTATCCGTGATCATGCGCGACATCCGTGACTGCCACGCGGTCTTCGTGGCTAAGATCGGCGGCTGCCCCAAGAGCGGCCTGATCAAGGCTGGGATCGAGCCGGTCGATCAATTCGCCTATGAGTACATTGAGAAGTCGACGATCGCTTGGTTCAGGGCCTATGTCGGCAAAGTAAAGCGCGGGGAGATCCAGCATGTGCAGCGCGGCGTGCCCCCGCGTTGGCCTGGAGATCGGATCTCTGCGGCGTAAGGAGGAATATGTGCCATTCAAAATCATCGCCTCGCAGTGCACGAGCTGCTCAGCTTGCGAGCCTTTATGCCCGAACGTTGCTATTTCGGAGAAGGGGGGAAACTTTGTCATTGAAGCGGCGAAATGCAGCGAATGCGTGGGGCATTTTGACGAACCGCAATGTGCCGCTGCCTGTCCGGTCGACAACACCTGCGTGGTTGACAGGGCCTTGCCTCGCTACCAGGCGCCCGTCTGAAGTGTGGAGCCTGACCGGCAATGCAATCGCTGGTGCTGAACACGTCCCAAACGTCGCGCTGCGAACTGGCGGCTCCGCAGGCGCCGGCGTCTGCTCTTACGGACGGTGGCCGCTCTGGATTCCTGCGATGGGGCTGTTGCTGGCGGGCAGCACAGCCTGGCGACATTTCGGCGCTCGAGGGCGCCTCGTGATGCGGAGCAGAGTGTCCCCTCGGCGTGCCCCCGCGCCGTCGGTGCATGAGGAGCGAAATATGAACGGAATTCTCCGGGATAGCGACGCCGTCGAGCTAAGCGACCCACCCGCCTTCAGCTTTGGCCAAAAGCTTCGCGCCAATCGCGTCATCCGGAATGATGGCACCTATCCCGGCAAGGAGATCGGAGACGTCTTGGTCAAGAAGGGGGAGGTGGGCTACGTCGTCTCGATCGGCACGTTCTTGCAGCAATTCTACATCTACGGCGTGGAGTTTTTGGAAAGCGGCTACCGCGTTGGCATGAAACGCAAGGAACTTGAGCCAGTGGATGCAGGCGAGGAGGTCGATGATTTGCCACTACCGGAGGAGTCATGACTCAGCGAGGTTTTCCAAAATATTGGTGGGGCCAGCGGGGTAAACCGACAGCCGACCTGATCAAGCACCGCTCATCGGTCGATACGGAGACGGACGGAGCTTCGCTCGCCGCCAGGCCGAGCCGCCAGACCGTCATCGATACTCTCAACAACAAAGCGCATGAGCCTATCTTTATCGTTGATTTTGGTGAGGAGCTGCTCATCTGCTGGAGTTCAAGAGAACATCAAAAGGCATTGAAGGGAGGCTTTCATCATGAATTCCGCACTGATGAGGAAAGTAAAACCGGGGTTGGCGCGTCATCTCAACGAGCTTGATCGCAAACGGATCGAACGCGGCTTGAGCGCGCGGAAGCGCTATCTCTACGTCTCGCCAAACGTGACGCCCGTGTGGGGCGGCTACTGCATCGAGAGTCCCTGCTGCTCGCGCAATATCGACAAGGATGGCGCGCTCGTCGATGTCGCGCTGATCCTTTATGATGGCGTGACCGGGATCTGGAAGCTGTTTCGCAAAAATCATGCGGGGGGAGTCTGGGAATTTTACAGCCTCTATCATCGCTTGATCCCTGCAATCGACGAATTGAATGCGGATCCTGAGCGCCTGTTCTGGCAATGAAGGACCACCGTCCCCGAGGATAGAAGAACGACGATGGCGATCACGACCGAGGAATTGATCGAGATCGAACGGCTGCTTGCTGCCGATAGCGACGGCATGGGTCCCTTTGTCCAGCTGCGCCGCGGGCGGGGCGTGATGCGTGAGTTCGACACTCAACGCGGGCGACCGGGATCGCATTGGCCAAAGGAATGTTGGGCCGTGAGCAATGAGCCGGCCGAATACGGCGCAGTGCTGTGCAAGCCTACCGATGATGTCTTGGAGTGGTGTCGCATGGTCGAGCAGTGCTACGACGCGCATCTGCAATCACGTGAAGGAGTCCCGCTAAGATATTCGAAATCGACCACATTACAGTCGAGCTTGTCGGGTGTCAGCTCGTGATCGTAAGCGGCCAAAATAAGGAATCGGTATGAGCTTGTAACAAATCATCATCCACGTCCGCTTCGCCCCGAATGGGCGGGTGATACAAATCGGCCAGCGTCCAGGGAAGCTCACTCCGAACGGGTGGTTCGATGTCCTCAACACCCGTGCCAGCTCGGCTTATCAGCCGCTCGCTCGTGGCCGCGGGGTATTCCGGTTGAGCCGAACTGCTGTCGATACCTTAAAGCAGGAAACGACGGGGCCGGGTTGAGCGAACCGGTAACCGCGATTTGATGAGTGAACAGATCGAGGGCGACGCCGTCTCTCCGGCCGACATTATTGTTCTGAGCGAGGCCATGGGCATTCAATCGCTGATAGCGGCGAGAACGTCGGCATTGCCGCAACTTCCCTCAATTGTGAGGCGCGCTATGACGCATTTGGTGTGCAACTTGCTCTTCGAGAAAGTTGATCGGGGGGATTGTTGCATGAATGAGAGGTCTCGATGCCGGGAGAAGAGGTTGTCATTGATCAGCAGGCGACCTTCGGACGTGAAGGTGCCTATCGCTCATCTCAGCGACGACAGCGAGTAAGGCGCCCGACCATTCCGACTGCCTTCGCAAGCGGGAGTTGGTGTCAGCAGGTGTCCATGCGCCAATGGACGGTCATCGTTGGACATTGCGGGCGGCTATGCGCTCACATCTCATCCCGACAGCTGAAATTCACTATCAGAGGATAGGCGCGTGAACTCAGAAAAAGAATTTCATCTCCCTCAACTCTATAGGCACCATGTCTTTGCGTGCAACACGCAGCGTCCGCCAAACCATCCCCACGGCAGTTGTGGCGCCTCCGGCGCGCAAGCTCTGTGGGATCGAATGGGCAAGGCGATCGAAGCGCAAGGCCTCGACGATATTGGCTTCGCGACTGCGGGCTGCCTTGGCTTTTGTAACTCTGGTCCTTTGCTGGTTGTCTATCCCGACGGAGTCTGGTATCGCGCGACCACGCCTGAGGATGTCGACGAGATCGTCATATCCCACCTCAAGCACGGCCAACGTGTCGACCGGCTTGTGATAGTGCTCAAGCGAAGCTAGAGGCGTCGCTTGGCGGCCGCTTGCCGGGTTAGCTAGCATGGTCGGCTCGACGTTGGGGGGCGGATCGTCTGAGATTAACCGGGCACTTCGCGGCCAAGATTAGGCTGTCAGCGGCGTATCGCCTTCTTATCAGGCAAATGGGAAAATGGCTTCGGTCTTAAGCGTGGCGAAACAGACGTATGATCATATTCTGAGTCGACGTTTGTGTAATGTTACTCACGTGCTGCGCGATTCGTAACTTGCAGCGCGAGCAACGCCAGCGGTTCCCTCTCTTGCGAGCTGACGCGTCGATGGCGCGTCAGCCGGCTTTCCGTGTCAGTCCGGCGAGAGTAGGAGACGAGCTCGATGATCCTGCTGGGATCCGAGTTTATCAAACGGCCTCTCCACTCTGGCTCTGCTCTAACGTCAGAACTTGTAAGCGACGCCGCCGCTGACGAGCCATGGATCAATATGGGCGCGGCCCGTAACGGCAATCGCATTGTTTAAGGTGGCCGAGTACTCCGGCCGCAGCCACAGCTTTTTAACGTCAAAGTTGAGGCCCCAGTGGCGATCGAGCATGTAATCGAAACCGAATTGGACTGCCGCGCCGAATTGGTTTTTGATGTTTAGATCCGTGACGGAAAGCCCGGCGAGCGAAGTATTGGCTGCCGATTGGTTGAAGAATACAGTGTAGTTGATGCCCGCGCCGACATAGGGCTTAAGCGGCCCAAAATCGGTGAAGTGATATTGCAGGGTCAGTGTAGGAGGCAAGAGCCAGGCTTTGCCGATATCGAGCCCTGTGAGCGCGCCATTGCCGCTGACGTGATGGCTGGTCACGCCGAGAATGAGTTCGGCGGCTAAGTTAGCTGTGAAGAAATAGGTGATGTCGAGCTCTGGTATAGCTTGATCGCTGATCGAAAGCCCAGAGTTGGGTGATGACAGCAACGGCGTCCCTGGAACGTTGACGGAACTGCCTGCGGTATCCGGCAAAACGCCAAGCACGCGCAGGCGGATCATCCACGGGTTGCGGGGTTCAATAGGGGGAGCTTTATAGTAGACCGGCGCCGGACCCAGATCAGCACCACGTACCGAGTTGCTGGCCAACGAGGTCGCTAGCGCGAAGACCGATACAGTTGCCAGGACTGTTCTTGCTCTCATCGAATTCTCCATTCCAAAAGTCGCGCGAGAAGCCGCGCAAGGTCTCTGTCACACATAAGGAACGGCGAAAGATTTGATACCAATCAAATATGGGAGCGATCGTGCCGCTCAGTTGCATCAGGATCACAGCTGCGAAACACGTTTTGCTAAAGGAAATACTCGCGCCAAGCAAGCCGCAAGTCGAGAACGTCATTCTTCTGGTGTGATCGTCCGGAACAGGCTCATTCGCTTGATCCCATCTTCGGGCAGCGCGTGCGAGTTGCTTGGTGCAGGCATCCCTGGAGATGCTCCTGCGTCTGGTGGCCAAGCAGCGACAGCGCGGGCTCGCGATCGAGCCCGGCACATCGTATTCCGTCTAAGTCGATCAACGGTCGTCGTATCAGGAGTGGATCACTCACCATCAATGCGAGTGCGCTCGCCGCGTCGATAGAATCGAGATTGACTTCGCCCGACTTGACACGAGGCGCGGCTCGGTTGAACCAGGAGCCGACGGGCATATTGCGAAAGAAGCTGCGCAATTCGTCCGCATGCCATGGCTCCTTCAAGATGTCCTGGACGACCACGTCATGACCGGCGGACTTTAGCGCTTGAATCTGACGCGCGTTCGTGGCGCAGCCGGGCTTCTGATAAAAGATGATTGTAGCCACGGCGTACCTATGTAGGCGTGCTATGCTGGGCGAATAGCACAGGGCTGCTGCTTCCCGGGAGCCATTCGAAGTTCTTGACAGTCAACGTCAATATCAGCGCATGGTGCGCCCTCAGCGAATTTGCAAAGCCGCTGGCCCGTCTCATTTTGACTCCGTCCGGCATCTTTACTCCTCACATGGCTGAGCTTGCGCGAGCGGCAGCAAGTTCTGTTCCACAATGGCGGCATCGGCTAAGTCAGCCTATTTGGCTGTTGGCGTTCATGTTTGCGATTGTTTGTTCGTTGTCTGACAGCCGGGCAGATCTTGTCAGATCCAAAACAGCCTACGATCGCGCGCCGGCTGGTTGCTTTTGGAAACGTAATCAGAAGCTTAAGGTGCCGGGTTAGACCTTGGCACGGCTGTTGCTGATAAGCGGCAGCAACACTGAGTGAGGGCTGAGTGCACGCCGACGTGTAAGGCGAGCGATGCGCTCCTTCCCTTGAACCCGTGTGCCCCCGCTTCTGCGAGGGAAGCAAAGCTCGCAAAAGAAGCGCGCAACGTTTGGCAAATCGGTTGATGGAGAGCAGCATGGCTTCACTAAGACAAATCGCCTTCTACGGGAAGGGCGGAATCGGCAAGTCCACCACTTCGCAGAACACGCTAGCGGCGCTGGCAGAGATGGGTCAGAAGATCCTGATTGTAGGGTGCGATCCGAAAGCGGACTCGACTCGCCTTATTCTGCACGCCAAGGCTCAAGACACGATTTTGAGTCTTGCCGCGAGCGCCGGCAGCGTGGAGGATCTAGAGCTCGAGGACGTAATGAAGGTTGGCTACCAGGACATTCGCTGCGTTGAGTCCGGTGGCCCTGAGCCAGGTGTCGGCTGCGCCGGCCGCGGTGTCATCACCTCGATCAATTTTCTTGAAGAGAACGGAGCCTACGAGAACATTGACTATGTTTCTTACGATGTGCTTGGCGACGTTGTTTGCGGTGGCTTTGCGATGCCAATCCGCGAAAACAAGGCGCAGGAGATCTACATCGTGATGTCTGGTGAAATGATGGCAATGTATGCCGCAAACAATATTTCCAAGGGGATCCTGAAATACGCGAACTCAGGTGGGGTGCGGTTGGGCGGCCTGATCTGCAACGAGCGGCAGACCGACAAGGAATTGGAACTGGCGGAAGCGTTGGCCAAGAAGCTTGGCACTCAACTGATCTACTTCGTGCCGCGTGACAATGTGGTGCAGCATGCAGAGCTGCGTCGCATGACGGTGCTTGAATATGCACCCGATTCCAAGCAGGCTGATCACTATCGGAAACTAGCGGCCAAGGTTCACAATAATGGCGGCAAGGGCATCATCCCGACCCCGATCTCAATGGATGAGCTCGAGGACATGCTGATGGAGCATGGCATTATAAAGGCCGTGGATGAATCAATCATCGGCAAAACCGCCGCCGAACTCGCAGCCTCGTAAAGGCCGCGAGTCGCCGCCTTGCGAAGGCGAGCGACAGATGCCGGTCTCCCTCACCCCCCTTCCCGGGGGGGCCGGCATACTGACGATCGGCCGCGAAAACCAGAGTGCGCCGTGACGAACCACGCATTGTGAAAAACCGCAGAGTTATGTCCGAGCCGCACGTCCTTCCGTTCACGACTGCCTGTGCTGCTGACGCCAATAGCCAGTTGCACAAGGGAATTTCAACCTACCGGCTGCTCACCGGTGAACATCCTGCAAATGCCGATATCGCCATCGACAGCAATCTCGATCGCCATGCCCTGGCGTCTATCCTGGCGGCTGCCACGATGGATGGTGGCTGTCTGTCTGAGAAAGTTGGCCTGTCCGGCGTTGAATTGGCGGTCTTACTGGAGCAGCACTTTCTCCCAACCGGGATCAGGGCCCCGGAGCAGGCCGCGCCCTTCAAGCGGGAAGAGGATGAGGAGATCGCAATGCTTCGCGATCTGTTGCTCAAGCATCGCTCGACGGAAGGGGATATCGGCCGGTGGCTGGCTGCGATGATCGCGCGCCGCGCCATGGAGCCGGACCATCTTTGGGAAGCTCTCGGCTTGCGTGATCGTGGCGAACTCTCGCTCGTGATGAGCCGGCATTTCGCGCCGCTCGCCGCGAGCAATGTCAACAATATGCGTTGGAAGCGCTTCTTCTACCGCATGCTTTGCGAGGACGAAGGCCTTGCGATGTGCACGACACCCGTGTGCAATCAATGTAACGAATTCAACATCTGTTTCGGTGAAGAAAGCGGTGAGAGCCGGATGGCCGAGCGTCGGCGCGATTTGCTGTTGCAGGCCGCAGCATGGCCGGCTGTGTCCAGCGGCCGGGCATCTGAAACGCCAGGAGAGACCGCAGTCGCATCGTTATCCGAAAAGGCTTCACCGCATTTGTAGGCCGCAGGTCGGAGGAGGGCGCGGATCACCAACTTGGATGCGAGCGGACGGCCGTGTGGTTAAGGCGGCAAGATCGAGTGCTAGGCTACAGTTCACCCGTGTTGGTGCGCCGCAACGGACCTGTCGCACCAAAGGGCAACGCGTTCGGCCTCATAGCGCTGTCGCATTTGCCACGATGCATTTGCTGAACAAGGTCATAAAGAGAAGCGTGACTTCTTGCACTAGGTCGGCCGTTAGGATCACAAAGACTGCGGCGGTAACGGCGGGCGCGGTCAACAAAAACATCGCGTCCGCGCAATTATCGAAGCAGATCTTCCGCTTACCATGATGGAGTGCCGCACGGACCCGGGAAAGAGGCGCCGACGCGAGGGTCGACGCAAGGGTGTCGATGAAATATGTGGTCCCTTGCCACAATATCCATGCCGTCTTCGGGCTGTGTAGTCATCAGGAGCTAACGATGGAAAAGGTCAACCAAGTGTTAGGATATACCGGGCCCGCGAACTTCAGGTGTCAGTCATGAGAAGTCTTTCCGCGCCGTCACCGAGTTCTCATCAGATTGAGCGCAACCGCAAAACCCGCGGGCGCGTTGTCGTTACTGTTTCGGATCCGCTCAATGTGGGCGCTCACCAGAGCTAAACCGAAGGAGAATATTCGATGATCAGCTCATCCCCAGCAACCGGTATTCTAGATCGACTCGGCAAGGCCTCATCGGCAGAGGAGTTTTTTTCGCTGCTTGGCGTCGAGTACGACCCTAAGATCGTGAATGTCGCGCGCCTTCACATTTTGAAGCGCATGGGACAATACCTCGCACAGGAGAAATTTGCTGGTGCCGCAGAGCCGGAAATCAGAACTCGATGCAAGGCGATGCTGGAACGGGCATATGGAGATTTCGTGGCATCGTCACCGATCGACGAGCGAGTGTTCAAGGTTTTGAAGGATGCCGTCTCAGACTCCAAGAAGGCTGCGGCCTTCGTTCCTTTGAGCGAGTTGAAGTGACCTAGCGTTCCACTGTAAGCGAAGTCTGTCCGGCGGACGCCGAGGCGCTCCGTTAATGCGGCTTTCTATTTATCGCGGCAAGTCTCTTAGTCATGGCCCGGCCAACGGCTGTCGTATTCCCGACCCATGTCCGGATTATTCGTGACCAGGTATCAGCAGCTGTTTGATGTGTGGCGCAAGCCAATACGTCCCACTGACTTCAATCGTCTTTGCAACTGGTACGACACTTGCTGTTGTCCTGCTGATCTGATCATCGATGCCGACAGATGGTGGCGCCCGCGGTGAGTTTGAAGGAGGACCCATGATGCTGCTTACAGTGCCTGCCGAGCCCCCCTGCGGCATCATATCGAGGCCTACGATGCCGTCAGGTCTGTTCGCAACGGTCTTTGACGCGGTCGCAGTTTCGTAGTGACGGTGAGATGGTAGTCAATAATAGGTGTCCCCTTCGCGCGGCTCTTGCGGCGGCTATGCACAGTAGCGTCCGCATCAAATCGGCCCCCGATCCCGCTCAAATGTGTCTGCATCTCATCGCAGATAGAAACTGCGTTACGAAAAGTGGTGCCCTCCTCCCACACGGAGTGCCAGCGCTGGAGGCTCGGCACGGTCGCGTGACAGAAGCCTTGCCAGGACCTCCATCGATGGTACCGGCGAGGCGCCGCGAACGGACTAGTCAACTAAGGCATGGAAGTGGCCGGTCAGGATCACCTCGTCCTGGCCGGCCACGGTGGCGCTCGTCGAGCCCGGCACCCAAGGATTCAGTTTGCAAGATCCCTCCAAAGCCGGCCGAATGGGTGCGCCAATTGCGACGACGCGTATTGTGGTGCGACTGGTCCGAGCGCGCAGGCGGGCAGAGCAGCCAGCCACTTGCCGGCCAAAAGTGAACTTCGGTTAACGAAAGCGAAAAAGCAACCCGTGGCGCGGGCGCGCCTATCTCCAGAGGAATTTAGACTATGAGCAAGGTCAGCAAAACGGCGATGCCAGCAGGGGCCGGCCGCGGAGCAGCCAAAAAAGAACTGCCGGAGCACTTCAAGTCGTACAAGCACGTCTGGGTCTTCGTCGAGCTGGAGCGGGGCCAAGTGCATCCCGTTTCCTGGGAGCTCATGGGTGCGGGGCGTGGTCTTGCCGACAGGCTAAAGGTGAATCTTGCCGCTGTCGTTGTCGGTCCGGAGGGGCAGCACACACGCAACGCCGCACTTGAAGCCTTTTGCTACGGCGCCGATCTGGCCTATCTCGTGAGCGACAATGTGTTGTCGGATTACCGCAACGAATCTTATACGAAAGCGCTCACCGAACTCGTCAACACCTACAAGCCCGAGATATTACTGTTGGGTGCCACGACGCTTGGTCGCGATCTCGCAGGTTCCGTGGCGACGAATCTATCGACGGGGCTTACTGCCGACTGCACCACGCTGGACGTGGACGCCGACGGTTCACTTGCGGCGACGCGGCCAACTTTTGGCGGCTCGTTGCTCTGCACAATCTATACCTTGAATTACCGCCCGCAGATGGCCACGGTCCGCCCGCGAGTGATGCCGATGCCTGCACGCGTTATGCGCGATGCCGCTCGTATCGTCGTTCATCCGCTCGGCCTTGTAGAAGACGATATAGTCACGAAAGTATTGTCCTTCCTACCCGACCGCGATGCAGAAACTTCCACTCTGGCCTATGCCGATGTTGTGGTTGCGGGCGGCCTTGGACTGGGATCGCCTGAGAACTTCCGGTTGGTACGCGAGCTCGCAGCTCTGCTTGGGGCTGAATATGGCTGCTCGCGTCCTCTCGTGCAAAAGGGCTGGGTTACGTCTGACCGGCAAATCGGTCAGACAGGCAAAACCATCCGGCCGAAGCTCTATATTGCCGCGGGCATTTCCGGTGCGATCCAGCACCGGGTCGGCGTCGAGGGCGCGGATCTGATCGTCGCCGTTAACACGGACAAAAACGCTCCGATCTTCGACTTCGCCCATCTCGCGATCGTCAGTGATGCTATGCAATTGTTGCCAGCCCTGACGGCTGCATTTCGCGCGCGGCTTCTGCCAGATTCGCGCGCCAGGATCGCGGTCTAGAGGAGATATTGATGATTGAAGAGAGATTCGATGCGATCGTGGTCGGAGCCGGTATGGCCGGCAACGCGGCGGCATTGACGATGGCCAAACAGGGCATGAAGGTGCTGCAGCTCGAGCGGGGCGAATATCCCGGATCGAAAAATGTGCAGGGGGCCATCCTCTATGCCGACATGATGGAAAAGCTGATCCCCGAGTTTCGAGAGGAGGCGCCACTCGAACGCCACCTGATCGAACAGCGGTTCTGGATGATGGACGATCGCTCGCATGTCGGCATGCACTACCGTTCGGAGGACTTCAACGAGCAGAGGCCGAACCGCTATACGATTATACGCGCCCAGTTTGACAAATGGTTTTCTTCAAAGGTGCGGGAAGCTGGCGCGATCGTGCTTTGCGAGACCACCGTCACAGAGCTCGCGCAGGACGATCGTAACAGGGTCGTCGGTGTTCGTACAGATCGCCGTGACGGCGAGATACATGCTGACGTCGTCGTTCTGGCCGAAGGGGTCAATGGCTTGCTCGGCACGCGTGCGGGCCTGCGCGCCCGTCCGGCACCCGATAACGTTGCGCTCGCGGTGAAGGAAATGCACTTCTTGCCCCGTGAAACCATCGAAGCACGCTTCAATCTTAAGGGGGATGAAGGCGTCGTGATAGAGGCTGCCGGTACCATTTCCCGCGGCATGACCGGGATGGGTTTCATCTACGCCAACAAAGAGTGCATTTCGCTTGGCATCGGTTGTCTCGTCGCCGACTTCCAACGCACGGGCCAAACGCCGTATGGCCTGCTCGATGAATTCAAAAGGCATCCCTCTGTGGCGCCACTGATAGCAGGGTCCGAAGTAAAGGAATATTCGGCGCATCTCATTCCCGAAGGCGGTTACAAATCGATCCCACAGCTTTATGGGGAGGGCTGGGTCGTCGTGGGCGATGCCGCCCAACTCAACAATGCCGTTCATCGTGAGGGCTCCAATCTCGCGATGACATCGGGCCGTATCGCGGCCGAAGCGATAGGTCTGGTCAAATCGCGCGGCGAACCGATGAGTGCAACAAATCTCTCAATCTACAAAAAGATGTTGGACGATTCTTTCGTCATCAAAGATCTCAAGAAGTACAAGGATTTGCCACCCCTCATGCATACCCACTCCGAAAATTTCTTTCTCACTTATCCGCAGCTTATCTCCAAGGCGATGCAGAACTTTGTGCGCGTCGATGGTACGCCCAAGGTTGAGAAGGAGAAGGCGAGCCTCAAATCCTTTGTCAAGACGCGGTCATGGTCAGGTCTGGTCGGCGATGCTTACCGTTTTGCCAGGGCCTGGCGGTGATCGCGACAGTGTGAAGTCCAACAGTGGAAGGCAAAAGCATGAATGTCGAACCCTCCGTGCGCGTCGAAGACAAGCTGTACTACAACCGTTATCTTGTCGACGCCGGGCACCCTCACGTCAGGGTACGTGCGCACAAGACGCCATCGCCGCAGCTCCTCACACTTTTGAAGGCCTGCCCGGCGCGATGCTACGAGCTCAACGACAACGGCCAGGTCGAAGTTACAGTTGATGGCTGCATTGAATGCGGTACCTGCCGCGTGATCGCCGAGCCGACCGGCGACATCGAATGGAGCCACCCGCGCGGCGGATATGGTGTTCTGTTCAAGTTTGGGTGATGACAGAGCGAAGGGTGGTGCGGCGTTAGCCGACGCAATCTCACTGTATCTGTGGCGCGCTCACTGTCACCTGCATAGCGCCGGGTTGTTTGAGAAGACACCCGTCATCGCAACGCGACGCAAGACGTGACATGCAGATAAGCAGCAAAAGGCTCGTTGTGGCGCCACTGAGTAGCGCCACGATGCCGTCGATCTGATGGCAGAGAAAAGATCAGTCTCCTGCCTGAGGGGAGGCAGGCCCAGCGGCCTCGAGTGCGATCGCCACTGACTGTGTGATCGCAGCAAAGCGCACGGCGGTCTGGATCGTCTCCGAATTGACGCCCGCGGCTCTCAATGTCCTCTCATGGGCATCAATGCAGATACCGCAGCCGTTTATGGAGGAGACAGCAAGCGACCACAGCTCGAAATCGGACTTGTCCACGCCGGGATTGCCAATCACGTCCATGCGCAGCCGCGGCGGCATCGTCTTGTATTCTGGGTTGGAAGCGAGGTGAACGAAGCGGTAGTAGACATTGTTCATTACCACTACGGAGGCCGCAGCTTTCGCTGCGGCGATCGCCACAGATGTCATCACGCCCGAGGCTGCCGATTCCACCGCGGCAATCAGGGCTGAATTGCGGGTGGCAACTGCACTCGCTACCAGCACCCCGTATTTTCGCCGCGGCGAAAGCGTCTCATCGGCCATCAAGGAGGTCAAGTTAATCCTGACATCCTTCGCGAAATCGGGAATCTTGTCGTAGATTTGTTCGATCGGCGACATGCTGCGTCACGCAACCTTCAGTGTTTCCCCGCCGATTTCGCGGTTGCAGGGACAGAGCTCGTCGGTTTGCAGCGCGTCTAGAACGCGGAGTGTGTCCTTAGGACTGCGGCCCACACTCAGATTGGTCGCATAGACGTGCTGAATCGTGTTTTGGGGGTCAACAATGAAGGTATAACGATAGGCAACCCCTTCGGGTGAACGCACCCCGAGGCCATCGACGAGCGTTCCCTTTGTGTCGGCAAATTGCCAGATTGGTAGATTGTGCAGGTCGACATGTGAGCGCCGCCAAGCAAGCTTGCAGAACTCGTTGTCAGTCGAGCCACCCAGTACAACCGCATCTCGGTCAGCGAATTCCTTGGAAAGCCGAGCAAATTCTGCGATCTCTGTCGGGCAGACGAAGGTAAAGTCCTTTGGGTAAAAGAAGATGATCTTCCATTTCTCCGGAAAGCTCATTTCGGTCAGCGTCTCAAACGCACTCTGCCCTTCCTCTTCCTGCGCTTGAAAACCGGGCTTCACGCCTGTGATGTCGAATGGCGGCAACTGACTTCCAATTCCGAGCATGGTGTCCTCACAAACTTGCTTTTGTAGATCGTGACCTCACTGGTGGAGCAAACCATATGCCACGCATTCTTAGACCTAGAATTGGCGCAACAAGACCAGCCCAGCGGCTTGGATACAGGCGCCTTTGAGCACGAAAGTACACGGGCGCTGGCTACGCGGTTGGCGGGAAGACGGCAGCCAGACCTAAACCGAAGCAATCTCGTCCCCGACCGGTAGGCACTGCACAGCCGGCCTGGCCGGGCTATGGCAGTTTGGCGCTCGCCGCTGGTAACTGCGACGTCGTGCCGTTCAAGGTCCACAATCGGCGCGTTCGCAAGGCATCGAGGCGGCGCAGCAGCGGACGCGGGAGCTAAGGCGGCTTCCGCAAATGGCGAAGGGTTTCGATGGGCGTGCGCCGCCCGGTATCGTTCCGACCAATAGCCGCAGCTGGGGTTGAACGGCGCCGGCCGCAAGGCATGTTTTTCGGAACGTCTGTTAAGTCCGGTACGCCTGGCTATCGTAACGATTCGGCGCGCAGGTCCGGTCAGCTCATTCCCGTTGTTTGGCGAATTTGCTGATCGCAAGGAGATGGGGTCCTGCTGCGAAGCGCCCGGGAGACGGCGGGCGCAGCCTCGGCAACCGTTTTTGTCAAGACCGGATTGTTCTGCTGCCGAACGGTTGGGAAATCGAGATCTGTTCTCCCCTCGCAACGTTCGCTTGCGAGCATAATGTGTGTGCCCCCCTCGAGTGCCGCTGCACCTGTAAGGTGATGCCTTCCTCGCTGCGCGACATCCAAAGCGGAATCGGCAGGTAGCCTCAAGATCGTCTTTGGCAGGTAAAGAACTGCCCGGAGCGCTATTCGAATCTATCTCATCTAGACTATCGATGATGGCCGCGATCTTGCTGGTGTGTTTCTCGCGTCCAGACATAGCCGTCCAAGGTGCTCATGGGGATGTGGCAGGCCTTGCAAGCCACCGCTCGGCAGCCCGAGCGGAACGGCGCGCGCGACTTCCGCGAAGAGCTATGCGGGATTTTGGGTGACGAGGCGATCAGGCGGCGTGGTTTTCCGGCACTTGGATGACCTCGATGCCGTTTTCGAATCTGACACCTGCGCTGACCTTCGGCAACTGATTTGTGCCTTTCAGCCGCCGCCAGGTCTTTGATGCGGCGCAGAGCAGCTTGAACACCATCAACTTGGCAGTCGTTGACGATAACGAACCTTTCGTGCGCACCGTTCTGTGCCGGACCGTCGCGAACACGCTTTCGATGGGATTCGTCGTCCGCAAGTGGTCCCAATGCTCGGCGGGGAATTCGTAGAACGCAAGCATTGCGTCGCGATCTTTCGTCAGGCACTCGACCGCCTTGTCGTACTTCGCTCCGTATTTCTCGGCAAAGACATCGATCGCCACTTCGGCCGAAGCTCGGTTGGACGCCAAATAGACCTCGCGCAGATCCTTCTTCATGCTGGCCTGTACCGACACTGCGACTTTGTTCAAGATATTCGCGGTTTTGTGCACCCAGCACCGCTGATGTCGCGTGGCGGGAAAGACCTCGTCGAGCGCCTTCCAGAAGCCGAGCGCGCCGTCACCGACGGCGATTTCCGGGGCGATCTTCAGCCCACGGGTTTTCGCCTCGACGAGCAGTTCGTGCCAGCTCTGCGTGCTCTCGCGCACGCCGACCTGGAAGCCGATGAGTTCCTTCTTGCCTTCCGGCGTCGCGCCGATCAGCACCAGCATGCATTCGCTGTGGTCTTCCATGCGAGCCTGCAGGAAGACGCCGTCCGCCCACACGTATACGTACCGGCGCGCCGACAGATCGCGCTTCTGCCAACGCTCGTACTCGAGCTGCCACTCCGTCGTCAGTCTGGAAACCACCGCCGGAGAAAGATTCGGCGCATCCTTGCCCAGGAGCGCCGCCAGCGCCTCCTGGAAGTCGCCCGTCGAGATGCCTCGCAGGTACAGAACCGGCAAAAGTGCATCCAAGCTCTTCGTGCGCCGTGCCCACAACGGCAGGATCGCCGAGGTGAAGCGGATCCGCTCGCCATCGCTGGTCACCGCGCGATCGCGAATCTTTACCCGGGCGACTTCGACGGCGCCGATCCCCGTCTGGATCGTCCGCACTGGACCATGGCCGTGCCGCACGAGGCGGTCGCGGCCATCGGGAAGCTTCAAGCCCTTCATCGCGGCGAGAAACGCCTCGGCTTCCATCTCGACAGCCTGCGCAAGCAGCTGCCGAGCACCAGATCGCAAAATATTCGTCAGTGGATCGTCGATCTCATCGGGCTGACGCAGTGGGACAATGTTGCTATGCTCGTTCATGGCGTATCGCTCTCCTTGAGGTTCTGGCAGGCTCGACACCCGCCTCGATACGCCGCCTATCTCATTCCGTCATCACCCAGTTTCCCGCATAGCTCTTCCGCGAATACTTCCGCTCCAATACTGAGCCGTAGGGCATCAAAGGAGCGGCGCGTGATGCGCGCCAAAAGCGGCACGCCAGAGTGGCCAGTTTCAAGGGTCAGAACCAAGGTGACCTCAGCATCGCCGTGCGGCAGAGAGGCCGTTATGCGTGCTCGAAATACATTGAGGATAGAGCTTGCGCGCGGAGGTTCGCACGCAATGCTGACGTCGCCGGCAGCGATGCGCAGCCGCAGCCTTGCGCCCGGCCTTAGCGGTACTGCTGGTATCAGAAAGCGCGCGGATTTGAGGCGGAGCTTGACCAGCCCGTAGCGCCCGTCATAACCGCCGACCATAGTATCCAGACAGATTGCCGCTTCACTGCGGCTGGCGAGCGCCGGGTCGCTCTGGGTGACATTGAGCGGACCGGCCGCAGTCACGGTGCCATCTTTCATCATGACGAGATGATCGGCGAGACGTTCGATATCGGTGATGTCATGGCTGATGTAGATCATCGGCAACGCAAGCGATTGCAGGATGCGTTCGAGAAATGGCAGGATCTCGCATTTGGCGGAGCGGTCGCGCACAATGAGTGGATCGTCCAGCAGGAGTAGCCGAGGCTGGCCTAGCAGCGCACTGCCAAGGGCAAGTCGCTGCCGCTCGGTCTTGGAAAGATGTGATGGCGTACGCTCGAGCAGTGGCGCCAAGCCGAGCAATTCGACCACACCATCAAAATCGATCAGTGTCGGTTCCGAGTTTGACGCGTTGTATAAAAGGGTGCGTCGTACCGACAAATGAGAAGAGAGGATCGGTAGCTGAAATACATATGCGACGCGACGCAGATGAGGCGGTCGAAACGTCGTCTCATCTTGCCAAATCTCCCCATCAATCGCACAGAAGCCATTCGGCAGACGCTGCACGCCAGCGATGCAGCGCGCGAGTGTAGTTTTGCCGCACCCAGGCGGACCAAAAATCGCTGTGACGCCTTTGGCCGGTACGCTGAACTGCGTATCAAGCAGAATGCTCGCGAGCGAGCCGTTGAAGGCAACCTCAATATAGCCCTTCTTGGCTTCTTTGGTGAACCCGCCCATGTGCTGTATCTTCCATCTAAGTGAGGAGCCTAGCGGCTGCACTGGAGGTGATCGTTATGCTGCTGGCCATCCAGTCTATTCCGCTCCAGCACGGCGCTGCTGCTCGCAAGAGGGTATAAAGTGGGAGGGAGGCGTGCAGAGCGGTTTCAAGTCCGGAGCCTTGTTGAGCAGCTCCACGCCGGTGGATCGTGGCAATCGGTACGGTGGCCGGCGCGCTTACCTTAAGAGTTAAGCGCCGCCTTTCCAGCAACGCGAGGTCTTTGGTCTGCTTGGCCGGGCCGAGGCCTTCTGGTGAATGTTGAATGGCGCGGCTTGAGAGGTTGGGGGGCAAAGATGCCGGCTCACGCCAAAGCTGAATACTGGCCCGCGGCCGGAAATCGGCATCAATGATCCCACAGCTTCGCGAGCCGATTTGAAGTCTGCCCAGTAGCTGATCGTAGCCTCTGCACTCTCAGGTGCGACCAGCATCAGCGCCAGGTCGATTAACATGAATCGAATAAGTCTCATTGGAACTCCGGCTCCGCCTGAGCCGCTTCCTTCCCGGCAACTGGCTGATACTTACCCAGCAATCCGCGTGCCGTTCGAAGTGATAACTGGGCGGTTAGCGGCAAGGGAGGCGTTTTATCTGTCTCCACTCCGCGTCTTAAATCGCCGCATCCTATTGTAGGACTTTGACGCTCGCGTCTCCAACCGCACATGCAGGGCCGTGAGGCGGCACCCAAGGATCATGCCAAGCCTCTCGCGTTCGAGATCGTGCTTTGGCGAATATGCGGCCGTAGAGCTCGTCAATGATGCACAACTCCATGCCATCCGACTGACGCGCCATCCGATCTACTCGGCGGAGAAGGCCTGTAGACGGTCGCTTGGCGAAAGCGCTGACCGAGATGATATGCGGTGCCCGCGCGCTCAAAGTGCTTGAATCGACCGTAACGTCAGGTTGTAGGCATGGCGAAGCAGAAAACCATATTGGGAGCCAACATGGGCACATAAGTGCTAAACGGCCGATCTCTGTTTGTCGCGGTCTTCGCAATGCGTGTTGCGAGTGGCGGGATAATGATTCGGAGCGCGGCAATCATTGCAGCCGGCCCGCGAGAAGCGAGACTCATGGCTGCCGAGGCATTCCAATCCGGTAAACAGATCACCTCTCGGGGCAAAGAAAAACAGAGAAGCACAGGCGTCTTATGAGGGGTTTGGTCAATCAAGAGCGACGAATGGGCTGGACTTGCAATGCGCATCGCTTTGCAGCCGTCCTCGCTGCGATCGCGATCGCTGCGACATGGTGCACAGGACACGCTCGCGCGCGAGATCGGCGAGCCGAGGAAGTCTTGGCGTCGTGCAAATCAGACGTGATCCGCTTCTGTGACCGCTTTACAGGCCGTAGCGATGTTGACGTGGCCATGTTTTGTCTTAGGGACAATTTCAAAAACTTGCACCGCGAATGCCGGCGCATGATGCCAACCGCGGCAAACGAAAACGATGCACCGAGACAATCGCTCAACAAGCGCCCGGTAGGCCCTCATCGAGAGACGCGGCAGTTGCGAACTCGAACGATAGTGAAGTATTCAGACTGACGGGCGGCGGGGTTGGCCAGCTTGGTGGCTGAAGGTCGACCGGGCTGGAGCATCAGCCTGCCGAGGCGCAGTCGGCTGGGTGGGACCGATCCGTGATTGGATTGGCTCGATTAGCGATACAGTTGCCCAGGCGTGGTGCGGCCTTGAATTTCGAGTTTCGTGCTGCAGCAGTTGCGCTTTGTTCAGCGCTGTAGCCATTCGCGGCTTCGAGGTTTTGTGAAGTTGCTTTCGTCTCTCTGTGGCTGGTCCCAAGGGCAATCAGCGTCAGCTGTGGAGGCAGTGGACCGTACTGTCATCAATTTATGGCATTGTGGCCCGCGACTACGTATTTTTGCGGAAGTGGCTAAGTCGGCTGCGACAGCCAATGATTGCCGGAATATCAGCGCGTTTGTTTCATCGCGGTTGCCTTAGATTTCTCAGGATTACCTTCGGCTAGACTGAGCTGTAACAGATTGGGCTAGGAAACCTCTTTTGTTAGCCGCTGATCGATTTCCCCATGCAACCGCTTGATACCATTGCGGCGTTCTCTATGGGCGCTTCAGGGGAGTCGCTTCGCCCGATTGTGGTGCTCCTGACCGAATACACTTTAGAGCTCAAGGCGAAAGGAAACGCCGTCGACGAGAGCCGTTCAAAGGCAGAGAGCTGTTCATGCAGACGCTTCTCAAGGGCCTTGCGTTCGGTGCCAGGCAGGTCGGTGTTAAGTAGCCGGCGGCAGCGCCAGATTCCGTTTCGCAGCCATCTGATCTCACTTAGCGTATCATCAATCGAAGTCATCACGGATGTTGATCCTTAAGTGTAAAACATGGCGATGCTCGTCGAGCGGTCGTTCCCTGGCTCCGCATTCCTGCCGGATAGTTGAGCCGACAACGGCGTATCGCCCGCTCGTGTCCGGAGGAGGCGAGAAGTCCGATGTATGCGACGCTTATAAGTCAATATTATCCTACGCCGCGCGTTTGGCGAGAAATCGCGGCAGATCCTCGCGGTTTCAATGCGCCGCGAACGTGTGTCCTGCACAATTCCAGCGCTCATAGGGTTAAGCGTGTTTAACGCGAGATCAACAAGGCGCACTAGCTGCTCGAGTTATTTGGTCGCGGCGCAGCTAGGCTACACTGAGCTCGACACAGAAAATCTGTCGTACCAGTGACAGATGCACCTGTCCGATTATCCAGTCGGAAGGATACCGTGAAGAGCCGCCCGATCGCCGTTTGCCGGTTCACGTGACCAATGTTAAAATGGCTGGGAACTCCGCGTCGAAGAGAATTAGCGAGCCCGCGGTGTTGACATCGGGGCGCGCTGCGTCTCGTAGCCAAGCGCGTTAGCGCGATAGGCTGCAAGCTTTTGAGCTCAGCTATCGCCCAAGCGTTTGACCCCGGGGAGAAGTATGGCCGCCTCGCCTCACGTCACAGCAAAGTTGCCGGCCTAAACGCGCTGCTGCCGGCGGACCGGCACCCGCCACCAGCCGGTCCAGCACAAAGTGATTCGTCTGCGGAGAGCTGAGCCCAAGGTTACGGAATTACAAACGCCATCCGTCATTTCGTCGCTCCGGACTGCGTCAGGTTATCGACAGGTGGCGCTCGTATCATGAGCGCCGCTACTCCCTTGCAGGCTTGGCTCAATGGGCGCAGAGCTCGCAGGCGAGACCGGTGGACTGCAATATCAATTGATCCGCGAGCGAAACGCCGTCTGGATTCGCTACACTGTCTGCAGTGGGTGCTAGTTGCAGAAGCGTATCCGGGCCATTCGTGCCTGTCGGCACGCTTGTGGGATCGCACCTCACTCCTTGTGGGCCGGTGGCGCGTCAGCCATAGTGGAGGATTGGCGGTTCTAAGATGCGCCGCCCCGGCGCATTCGCTTCATTTTGCTACCGAAGAAACGATATCGATGAACACAGAACAGCTCGTCACTCGTATTCCTTCCGCAACTTCCGATTTGGAAAGCTCCGAACCAGGCTCTCCGGCCGCACCGCTGTGGGGAGAGACCTTGGCCGGCGTGCACACGTCCGCTGCCGGAGCGGTTGCCTCGCCGGAGGAGGTGCTGGCCAACTGGGCTGCCGAAGACGGGCAGGGGCAACATGGGGATCGGCAACAAGCGGTAAGCCGAACGTCGGCTTGGCGGGGGACGGGTGATCTCAATCAGCCGCTAGATCTGTCGTCTCGGTCCCTTACCGCCTTGCCTGCGCCCATTTTGGCCGAGGTGCGCCGCCTGAATGTGGATCACAATCAGCTCGACAGCCTGCCCGAGACACTTTCGACCGGCCTCCAGCGGCTCTAGGCCATCAGCAATGGGCTGACGCGCCTGCCTGCAGAGACCGTGAACTACCATCACTAGGCGTTCCGCCTGGCGGTCGCCGAAGATCTGCGGCAGGCAGCCGTCAGGCCCCGTTTACGCGAGCAGTATTTCGAGTTGGCTTCGGGAGCGAACGGGAGCTGCGAAGATCGCGTTACTTTGGTCTGGAACGGCATGCAGACCGCACGCCTGAACGCTGATGTCGAGGACGGACTCTATGACGGGCGCCTCGGCGAACTGCTCCAGAACGACCGCGTCTTGTTTCGCTTGGAAGCGCTTGACGGGATCGCGCGCGAGAGGGTCAACTCACTTCGCCGTGCCGATCCCGACGCGGATGTCGACGAGATCGAGGTTTATCTTGCCTACCAAGCCCAGCTGCGGGACGCCCTGGAGCTGCGGCACAACGCTCCCGACATGCGCTTCATGAATGTGTCTCAAGTGACCGAGGCCGATGTGGCCAGGGCCGAGGCGTCGGCGCGGGACGGGAAGCGGCGGAATTTCGGGACTATTTAGCGACGCGATGGCAACCATGGAAAGCGTGGTGAGGCGTATGGTACCCCAAGATTATGCTGAAATGCAGGAGCGGCTCGTCGGCGTGATGGGTGTACAATTTGAAACCCGCTTGGATGAGCGACTGGCTGAGCATGGTCTGACGGGCGATGCCGATGCCGAGCCGGTCCTCGGCGCCAGATACGAAACGAGATTGCCCGCGCGATCAAAAGCGCGCTCCTGCATCAGGTCCTCGGGAAGCTCGGCCTTCAGCTATGAGCGCACCTCCGAAGGAGGGTCCGTCGATCCGCCTCGCCGGTCACAAAAGTCAAAATTTAATCGACGCCTTCCGGGACGGACTGCCTGCATGACGGACTGTCTGCATGAGCCATTGCCGAATGAGCTCTGTTAATTGCGCCCGTGCGTCCGTGCGGACGATCATGGTATAGGATGGACATCCAAGAGAAGATTAGCAAAACGCAATGCGTTCACGTTGCGAGCGCCGTTGAACTCAGCGCTCAACGGCCTCTCATAGGCCAGACAAATAGATGGGGGATCAGACCGATCTCTTCAAGTCGCCCTCGTGCAACGTAGGCTACCGATGTCCGTCCCCCGCGGCCGATCCCACCTTCGCAGCGTCACACTCGAATCCAGATCGCGAAACATGCCGTAATTCCGCCGGATCCATTGATGCAGCTCGGTGGACCAGTCCTTCTCGTTGCGCAGATACCCAGTGAAGGAAAAGCCAAGCCGATCTATATATCTCTTAAGGAACAGCGGTAGTGCGGAAATTCGAATCACCCGATCGCCGTCCATCGCTTCAGGTAATCCGCCGCGCAGTGCGAATTCATTGTGGATGATGACCAGCGAGGCCGGGGGAATTCGCCGCCGCAGCATCTCGTAACCACGAAAGGAGATGCGATCTGCGCCCGCGACGAAGAGTACGACAGGGGTGACACAGCACCGCGCCGTCTCCTTGACGAAGCCAATCTCCTCGCACATCTTGAAGAATTCGTCGAAGGCGTGAAAGCCGAGATCGATTACTTTGGGTACACGATCGTGAACGATGAGAGGGTCCATCAGCTGCATCTTGCCGTATGTGTCGATCACATCCGCGGTCTCCGTGATGTTGGGCAGGTAGTCGAGCAATGATGGCTCTTTCAAGTTGACGTCAAACGACAGCGTTGTACCGTCTTTCAGCAGCAAGAACTCGCTCATGGCCCGAGCGATGAGGGTTTTACCGACCTGCGGGCTAGGTGAGCAGATGATGTAGATGGGGGTCGCTAACATAGCCAGCAGATCAATTTCGTTCTGTGCGTGGGCTCGAGCTTGCCGGATATACGGCTACTTCTCGCCGGCCCGGGTGGCGGACTTGGCCCCGGCCAATTCCGTCAAGTTGATGCGATCAAATTCGCTCCAGACATTTGCCAGCCAGTGCCGGACATAGCCGCGCAGCACGAAGGAGTTGTTCGCGGGTTCATCATTGCGTCCCTTGTTCGCGACGAAGTCTATGAACGGGACGGACGCGACTTCCACCTGCTCATACGCCATCTCGTTAAGCTTCGGGATGGTCAACTCAGTCGCATGTTTGATGCGATGAAAATAGGAATTATAAGTGGCTTGATCCCACTGGAAGAATTGAGTGTCGTTGATGAAGTTCTTGACCAGGTAGTACTTTGCACCGGTCATGAAAGTCGCGGTTTCCTCGATCTCGTCTAGCGACGCGATAGATGATCCCAGGATGTGGAACACGGCAAATGTGATCTGGCCAGACCGTGCCGAGTCCAGAAAGCCGATGTTGCGCAAGGAAGCCAGCGCAGAGGACAGTAGGCCTGCGCGAGCATCGATGACAGTGACGGACAGCCCTGAGTTCAAGGTATCGAAGATCTTCATCTGGTCCGCCGTCGCAGTCATGTCGACGATCTCAGTGATCCCGGGGTAAAAGCGCTTCAGCGTTCCCCGGGGCGACTCCGTGTCGAACGCGCGTATTTGCACGTTATTGACGCTAAAGTAGTCCAGTAGCGTTCGTGATACGGTCGTCTTGCCGACTCCTCCCTTGTCCGCACCGACTACAATTACCACTGGCTTCACCATAGAAACATCTCCTGAGCTCTTGCTATTGCCGCGCGCAAAGTGCGCTATCGGCGCGTCACTGCTTTGGGTGCGAACATGGCGGAAAGAAGGGGCAATGAACCGCCGATGCGAGAGCTCTGCAACTGATAAGCGTTTTCAACATCTAGCGAGTAACGTCGCGTGATGATGCAGCTCCGGCAATGGGAGTAATCACTTGTACTGGTGATTTACGTGAGGTTTGTGTGCGGCTGGAATATGCGGGGCAAGAATCAAAGTCTGCCCATGGTGATCGTTGGATTGCCGTAGGTTCGCTATGGATGCTGTCGCTGCCGCTATCAAATTTTAATGGGAGACCGAGTCTTACGTAGCGTCAGATTGCGAGCTCGATGAAAGCGCAAATCGGGGGGATGCTAGGCGGTCCGACTATGGCTTCGCAGACCATCAAAGGTCTACTGGATCAGATCGCCGTCTTTTCGGCATGCCGAGGAATATCTCCACGAGCTAAAGGTGAGTGGCTAAAGGCCTCTCTGCGCGCGAGAGCTAAGCACATGGGCTGCTAGAAAATAAATTGGGCGGCGTCGTCGGGCCGGTGTCTAGCTGATCGGCGCCCGGCGGGGGTGTAGTCCTGGACGGCACAATGGCCGCCTGCGCTGCGTCCTTTGGGGCGCGGCCGACGATAATTGTGAGCAGACCCCCGCCCCACAGCCGCTGCGCTGCTCTCTTTGGCGTCTTCCAGCGTCACCGCATCGACGACGGCATTCTGGTTTTCGAGATAGTCGATAGCCAACTTGTCAAGCTGATGCTGCAGTAGCGTTCGCGCCAGTTTTGATGATGTGTTGAGAGCTACCAGTTGCGAGCCCTTCAGGTAGGACTTTGCGTCATCGAGCTCCTGCTGAGTCGGTCCTTCCGCGGCGATCTGTCGGACCTGCTTCTCGATTTCTTCAACCGTTTCACCGGCCCGATCGGCGCAGGTGCCGCTGGTACCGAGAAACATGGCTGAATGATCCAGCCAGACAAGCTGCTCACGGACTGAATAAGCCAGTCCGCGCTTCTCGCGGACTTCGCGGAACAGGCGTGACGTCAGGCCGCCGCCGCCGAGAATGTGGTTGACGATACAGGCGGGCATGAAACCCGGCTCGCTGCGACGGACGGCTGGACCGCCAAAAGTCACAACTGTCTGCGGCACATCGAGCTGAATAAAGACCCGCTGCGGCGGCTTTGCTGCGATGACGTCGGCGACCGGCATCGCTTCCGCGTTGCTCGGCAGGCTGCCAAAGGTCTTATCGAGCAGCTTGCAGACGGCCCCTGGATCGACCCCGCCGACCACCGCGATTTTGAACGTGTCTTTTTGCAATGACGCGCCGGACATAACCCTTGAGATCCTCGGCCTCTATCTTCGGCACGCTTTCCAAGTAGCCATCGACTGGGCGAGCATAGGGATGATCCCCAAAAGCGACTTCGAGGAACTTGCGGCGAGCCAGCGACGAAGGATCGGTTGAGTCGTGCCGAAGGCGCGCAAGCACAGCGGCACGGTTCCGTTCGACGTCGGCGGCCTCAAAACGCGGCGAGGTTAGCGCGATCCGTAAAAGCTCGAAGGCCTCCTCCGCGCTGTCATTGATCGTGCGCAAGGCACCGCGGAAGTGATCATGGGTCACGTGAAAACGCAGCTCAATGGCATGGCGGTCCAGCCGCTGATGAAAGGTCTTGAAGTCAAATTTGCCGGAACCTTCCTTGAGCAGCCCAGAAACCATGTGGGCTACGCCAGGTCTTTGAGCGGGATCCTGAGCCGCGCCGCCGGTGAAGGCATATTCCATCGAGATCAATGGGACAGTGGAGTCCTGCACGAACCAGGCTTCTATGCCGCAAGACGAAATCAAACGCTTGATCCTGGTCCGGTCCAGTGATCGTGGTGCGGCATGCGAATTTGACGAAGCGAGCACCGCCATGGAGAGGGAGGCTCCTCCAAGGAGGATCCCGCGTCGAGTGCAAGGATGGATCACTAGAGCGTCTCCCAGTGTTGCGGGGTAGACTCTTTGACGAGATAGCCGGTTACCGCTCGTTTCTTGTCGAGCCATATCCGCGCGGCCTCATGCACCTGCGGTGCGCCGACCGCGCGGATGTCGTCCGGCCAGCGTTGTACATCCTCGATGCATAGTCCCGTCGTCAGGGCGCGGCCATACCAGTGAGCGAGCAGTTCCTGACTGTCTTGGGCGTAGGCGACTTGCGCGGTTAGCCGCGTCTTCGCCCGCTGGAGATCTTCGGCACTCGCGGGATTACGGGCAATACCGGCGATTACCTCGTCGATGCAGCGCTCGATCAGGCTGAGGTTGGCGCCAGGCTTTGGTATGACGGAAATCTCGAATAGCGATGGATCGAGCGCGGCAGAGTGGTAGCTCGCCCTGGCGGTGACCGCGAGCTGCTTTTCGACAACCAGCGAGAGATAGAGATATGAGTTAATGCCGCCGCCCATCAACTGCTCGAGCACCTCAAGCGCTGGACCCTCGCCCGCGGCCGCGCTGCGAGTCGAGGGTACGAGATAATAGCGGCGCAGGGCCGGCTGCTCGACGCGGGCATCGGCCAGTGTCACTCTGCGCTGCGCGGCCGGCGGTGGTTCCTGCGGCCGCAGGCGTTCCTTGGGAATCGAAGGTTGCGCGGGGATGCCGCCAAACGTCTCCTTCACCATGGAGCGCATTTCCTTGGTGGCTACGTCGCCAGCGACAATCAGGATCGCGTTGTTAGGTGCATAGAAGCGCCGGTAGAAGGCAAGCGCGTCCTCTCGGGTAAGCTTTTCGATTTCCTGGCGCCACGCGATAATAGGGTGGCCGTAGGGGTGGTTGAGGTAAAGCGCCGCCATCATCTGCTCAGCAAGCCGGTTACCTGGATGGTTGGCGACCCTCATATTGAATTCCTCCAGCACGACGTCTCGCTCGGAGAGCACGTTCTCGTCCTTGAGAACGAGACCGGTCATGCGGTCGGCTTCAAATTCCATCATCTTGCCGAGGTGCTCTCGAGGCACGTGGTGGAAGTAGCTGGTGAAGTCGAACCCGGTAAAGGCGTTCTGGTAGCCGCTGGCGCGCAGCACGGCCTTGGAGAATTCATCCGCCGGATGTTTGGAAGTACCCTTGAACATCAGGTGTTCGCGGAAATGCGCAAGCCCCGATTTGCCGGGCGGTTCATCCGCGGAACCGACCTTATACCAGATCATCTGAGTGACGACTGGTGTGCGATGATCCTGGATCACAACCACCTGCAGGTCGTTCTGAAGCGTGAAGCATGCTGCTCGATCTGATCTGACCGTGCCGGCATAGACGCTAACCGCCGGAGTGGTGCGCGTCGTCGAGTCCAAGGCTTCAGGTGGCCAAATGTAACCGTCGACATGTCATGAACACAACCTTGCGCACAACGTCTCAGGAGAACTTGGCGTCTCTGGAGATTTGGGGGTAGATCAAGCGCGATATACGCTGGCACAACACTCAGCAGCTTGCCGTCACACATCTCGCTCTACACGATGAGCGGCTTGACGATTTGTCTGCCAGCGAGCAGCTCCTCTGAGTACACTGCGCCGAAGTAGTCCAGGATGAACGTGCGACAACAGCGTAGTTTATCGGCCGCGCGCATCAGGTGCCGCGGGGGAGCGCGATTGAGAAGATTTGCCGCAAAAGCCCATCGGTTGTTGACGCGCGAGGTAAACAAATGCTCAGCGATAGCTTCGATGAGACAGTGGAAGTCACTTGCCGGCCGTCGCGGTTTACGTAAGGCAAAGGGAAGCCGAGCGCACCGCTCACCGTCCTTAAATCACCTGCCAACAAGTCACTCAGATTAAGGATACCAAGGGCACCGCAGATCGCGGTCATGTGATTTGCGGTTGCAAGCCGGAGCCTGGTTGGCGCATGTTAACTACTTCGCTATTTCTCCTCTCTCTTATCTGAACGACAAGATGCCAGAAGGGCGTGGATGTAGCAGTGCCGAGCGGGTTTGATGAGGATGTGATCCTCCCGGAGGACGTTCATGCCGGCAAGATTCTGCCAACCAATCATGCCGTCCGCTGCCGGCGGCTAAAGGGCTGAAAACGGTTTGCGAGCAAGTTTTTTCCCGGGAAGGCAGAGGAGGAGATCCTCACATGGCAGGACCGGGTGTCATGGAGATCGTGCGCCGCCATCGCGCGCTGTAGCTTCGCAGTGCCGATAGACCGCGTCATTTCGGCTGATACAAGGAGGCTCTTTGCTGGCGCAAGCTGCAGATCAGGAGGAACACGAGGCTGCGGAGTCCGAGAGATAATCGATCTGCTGCTCGTCCGGCTTGATTCCGCCAGACGAAAGGACCCACAGCGCAGTCCAACTCCGCCTGCGGATACGGAAAAGATGTCGGTGCTCAAGAGTACATGCAGCAGGAAATGAGATAGAGGCCTGATCTTGCCCCGCCGATCCGGCCAATCGCTCTTCGTGTGATGCCTGTAGGCTCTACATAAAGTCATATTCCTCATCATACGGATCGTTCGCGGGCTTCGCTACACTCTCGGTATACTTGGCATTGCCGCTGTTGTCTTCAGTCGCGGCAAGATACAAAGGCGGCTTACCCGCCCGCTGCCAATTGCCGCCTTCGTTCTTCCATTTGTCATCGTGCTTGGTGGGATCTAGCACCATCATCGAGTCACTAACCTCAAGAAAGCCCAACGCTGCCGCGCGGGCTTTCGCTTCCGGATTGGAAGAGTGGGAGAGAACGAGCGGTTTGTTTCCGTCGATCTGGAGCTGATGTTCAAGCAAGATATCGCCCGCGTTCTCGACGAGCGGATGAGTAACCCGGAAAGCTATTGTTGAGGTGATTTCATCTCGTCCAGGAAATTGATGGCGCCAATCATTGTTGCCCTTGAACAGCTCACTCATGCGGCCTCCGGGTTCCGTTCTCAGAAGCCCGACGCTCTTGTTCCCAAGCTGATAGCTGAAAAAGCACGATTTCTCCGAAATAGACTTCGTGCCGAAGCGAAATGCAGTGTCCGCTGTGCGTGAGCCTTTTCGGAAACCCAGCGCGAGTATCGCTGCGGATTGGCAGCAATATCCTCTATGTCTCCCCCATAAAAATCTGCCAGCTTATTCTCAAACGAAGATTTTGAGATCTCAACCACCGGCCGCTCGTCAACCAGCGCGTATGGCGGGACTGCTGCCAAAGATGCATCAACGGAGCAGCTCGATGGCGCCAAACTCAGAGCAGAGAATACATCCAAGAATCTTGGGCTATCCGTGTGGGAGCCATCGTCCGAGCTCGTTCCCATTTCATCGAGCTCGGACGCACGTTCGCTGTTAGATAGAGCTTTAGTGTTTTGAAACATAACACGTCCTGTTATGTCGGCGAGGCCGCGCCGGAGTGGGGTTCCGCGCTCATAGTAAGCCTAGCTGTCGGCAAGCTGACAGCTAAGCATCACGCTTCGCTATTCCTGCCCGCTCTTGATCGCCTTATCTTGAACGAGCCAATGCTTTCCGGCTGCCCGCCTGAGGTGCTGCGCTGGCATCGCCGGCGTCCATCTTGCCTTGAAGGGCGAGGGACAGTCCGAAATTGTTGCGCAGCATCGGGTTTGCAGGTTCCGCCGCGAGAGCTTGGCGGTATAGCTCTTGGGCTTCCTGATGACGGCCCTCGTGATCGAGAACAACTGCTTTGGCATTTAATGCGCGCAGGTCGCCAGGGGTTGCCAATAACACGCCGTCGAGCACCTCAAGCGCATCATTCGGACAGTTGCGTGCCAGCAGGGCTCGCGCAAGAGGAATAGCCGCATCAATGTTGTTCGGCTGTTGCTTCAATGCGTCGCGCAGAGCCCCTTCATCAGCATCTCGGCCAAGCGCGTGCGAAATGCGCTCGCGCGCGGCGGGGTCGATCTCTTCGCTGTCTGCGAGGTCTGATGCGGGCCTCTGCTGCGGTGAAAGGCCATGTTTGTCTGCGGTAGCGCAACCAGCGAGCAGCACAACAGTCAGCATCGCAAGCAGAGCCGGCCGCAGCCTTGGACTGGCGGAGCACAGATATCGGCGGAAGCTGGTGTCATTAGATTTCATCGGCTACTCACAAGGTAGTGCTGCGCACTCTTAGCTTGCAGCTGTTAGGAGCCCTCCTGAGGAAGGCGCCTTTGGAAGCTTGACGGATCCGATCGGCCGGACCGTGAAGTCCGCGGCGAGATCTTGATAGGACAGAACAGGCAAGTCGATTCCGTTGCGCGTGAGAAAACCGCGCACGAAACGCCGGATATCCATCGAACCGAGGACGACAGGCTGGCTCTTACTTTGCGCGATGGTCGCATGAATCTGACGAAATTGTGCAAGCAGCTTTTCGCTCTGCCATTCATCCAAGACGAGATATGGGCCTACGGCCGTTTCCCGTACTGCGCCGCGGATGATTTCCTCGCTCTCACGCTCGATGATAAAGGCGACCACGACGCGATGGGCATTAGCATACCGGAAGCAGATTTGGCGTTTTAAGGTAGCACGAACATACTCGGTGAGCAGGACGGCGTTTTGCTCGCGCTCGCTCCATTCTGCCAATGCCTCCAGAAGCAAGCGGGTATTGCGGATTGGAATGCCTTCATCGAGCAAGCGGCGCAGGACCTCGGCGATCCGAGGGACGGTGGCCGTACGCAGTACCTCCTTCACCAGATCAGGGTATTCCTGCTCCATCCGAGCGAGCAATTGGCGGGTTTCCTGAATACCGACCAGGCGCTGTGCAAAGCGCGTCAATGTGGAATGGAGACGTAAGGCAAGAACTTCGCTTAGCCGATGATATCCGATTCCGGCGGCCTTGAGAGCCGCTGCATGCCGTTCTTCGATCCAGACCCGATTCGTTTCAGGGTCTTGTTGAAAAGGGATGCCGCTCAATTCGATGTTCGCGACATCGTCGTTGAGTGCCAAGTGCCCGGGATTGATCACATCACGCTCAACTGGCACACTATCGACATCGACCCTGAACTGCGACGAGGACAAGCTGTCGCCAATCTGGGCAGGGATCCGCGGAATGGTGATGCCAAGGTCCGCCGACACGAGCCTTGAAACACGCGAAATGCTCTCTTCCAGCTCGTCTTTGTCGATCGAATCCGTCAGGTTTGGTGCAAGGAACAACGCGATCGGAAGCGCTTCCGCATGTGCGGCCTGCTTTTGGACCGCTGCAGGAACCGGCGCCGATGCCGCGGCGCTAGCTCCTATTTTGGCGGCAGGCTTGTCGTCTTTGGGGCCGACCTTGACGTAGCTTGCGGCAGCGAACAGGACGGCCAGCACGGCAAACGGGGGCAAAGGAAAGCCAGGAACGAGCCCCATGAATACCAAGACGCAAGCGGCTAGCCTAAGTGCCTCCGTACTTGCGGTAAGTTGGTGAACGATATCGGCGCCGAGTCTGAGTTTGGAGGGTCCGTTGACGCGCGTGACAATGGTCGCGGCGGTAATTGACAGCAGCAGCGCCGGAATCTGCGAAATGAGCGCATCACCAATCGTCAAAAGAGTATATTGATGCAGCGCTTCATCGAGCGACATGCCCTTGGAGAGCAGGCCGATGCTTATTCCGCCAAGCATATTGATGCAGATCACGATCAGCCCGGCGATCGCGTCTCCCTTAACGAACTTCATGGCACCATCCATAGCGCCATGAAGCTGACTCTCTTGTTCCAAGGCGGCACGTCGGCGGCGTGCTTCGTGTTGATCGATGTGGCTGTTGCGTAGCTCCGCATCGATCGCCATCTGCTTGCCTGGTAGCGCGTCAAGCGTGAAGCGCGCAGACACCTCTGCGACGCGTTCGGCACCCTTGGCAAGAACCATGAATTGGACCATGGTCACGATCAAGAATATGACAATTCCGACCGCAATATTCCCTGAAATGACGAAGTCGCCGAAGGTGTGAATGATGCTGCCCGCGTCGCCTTCGGCGAGGATCAGCCGTGTTGTTGCAATCGTCAGCGCCAGCCGAAATACGGTGGAGATCAGGATGACGCCCGGCAAGGACGAGAAATCAAGCGGTGTGCTGAGATAGAGGGCAACCATCAGCAGCAATATGGCAAAGCCAAGATTGAAGCCGATCAGCATGTCGATCACGATGATTGGGATTGGCATGATCATCATGCCGATCGCTAGAAGCAGCATCAAGGCAACCATGAAATCCGGGTGGGCCGGAGCGCGCACGACAAAGCCGCGCAAGGTGTTGGCCATGATAGATCCCTATTGCTTTCGGATGAGGGCTGTACTCGCGCGCAATGACACATAGGTCTGGAAGACCTCGCGAGCCTCGGCCATGCGGCCAGCGTGCCGTAGCGCGTGACTGCGCAACAGCGTCATCGGTATGCGAGAAGAGGGTTGCGTATCAAGTGCGTCCAGCCGGTCCAGCACATGGAGTGCTTCCTCGCCGAGGCCCTCGGCGATGAGCGTGTAGGCTAGAATGCGGAGTAGACCGACGTCGTTGGAATGCTCGCGAGCTGCAATTCGCAACAGAGCCAGGCTGTGTGCGCTCTGCCCGCACGCGAGATGGACATATGAGAGTGCGCAAAGCAGGTCGCGCTCTGGCCCGGAGATCGACGGAATATCGCCGGATTTTGAGACTCCTGGAGCCAGGGGAACGGCGACGCGATGCAATCCATCAGGATCGGCCATGGCTAACCCTTGATTAAGCTGTTTTGGTTTTGTCGGAGCATTAGTAACCGCTGCAGCTCCTGCTGCAGGATTGCCAAGCACTCTCGCGCCGTCTTGTCTTCCGGCGTCGCCTCCAATGTTCGCGTCAAGCGTTCCAGAAGAACACCATGCTTGTCAGCGCGCAGTACGTCGGGATGACGAAGGCGCGGAACTACGAAGGAGAGTAGTCCGCGGGACAGATTGGGACCATAAAGCGAAGCCAATCTCGCGCGTGCATCTACCTCATTCGCTCCTGCTTCGCTTTCGAATAAAGTGACGCGTGAGATGGCGCCGACGGAATCGACCCCGAGCGCCGCTTCGCTCGCGCCATCAATTGGCAGATCATACGAAGCCGCATCCTGCCACGACGCCCGCTTCGTGCCGCTATCCGCATGGGCGCCTCCGACTTCGAGCTTATCACCTCGCGAAGGAGGCGAGCCGATGACTGGTGCGTGCTGGCCCGCATCTAACCCCTGCGATGAGTTGCCGGGCCCTACGGAGTTCTGAGGCAGCCTAGCCATAGCCTTCTCCTTCTCTTTTGCAGGGTAGAGACCTTAATAGGGCAAAGCGGCAGATCGGCCGTTGCGGCTGAGCAGAACTCGTCCATCCTCGATTCGATCAACGGTCCATCCATTACTTAAGAGCGCGCCGACGAAATACTTCTGCCCGGCAATAAGCAGATAAGGTTCGCTTCCGCGCCAGACGGCTTGGACAGCAATCGAAGACGGCATCTTTTCCTCTTTCACCGCGACAGCGTTCACAAGGGTCGGGGTACCATTGCTTTGACGATCGAACCATTGCTGGATTTCTTTCCATTTTGCGACGAGGTCCGGCGCAATCGTCCCTTCCGCGGTCACGACGCCGGGCCCGTGCCCGATCTTGACGTCAGGAAGGCCCTCTCGTTCGATCTGTTGGCGCAGTGATGCGGCCATTTCATCAGCAGCTCTCGCGTCAAAATGATCGACGGTTGGTTTAGCGGCAATTTCGACCGCGTGCGATGATCCGGTGCTTGGCGCCACCGCCCTATCGCCGGGGGCAAAGATGATTGAGACGGTGCCGATCGCGACAGAGCTGAGCAAGATCAGGCTGAGTGCCACGATCGAGCGGCGAGATCGCTTGCTCGAAGCAATTGGTTGGAAATCCTCTGCCGACCAGCGGATGGACATCGCGCCGGCATGAATGATCGCGGGAAGCGGCACTCTGACGCGCTCACCTGTTGCAATGCTAGCGTGACGGTCAATGCTGATTCTGGCAGCGAGCGCTTCGAGCTCGATCGAATCGCGCTGCGGGATGACGCGAAGATGATGCGGTTCGAGCCCTTGTTCAACGAAGATCATGTCCGCATCGAGGCCGCTGCCCACAATGCTCTCGCCGCCCGCCGTCTTTCCTTTGAGCCCGGTATAGACCCCCGAAAGCACCTCGAACTCAAGCGAAACAGAGTCGTTCACGATAATCCCCCGAATAACGAGAGAAGCCGTACGGCGGTGCCGTACGGCTCATCCAGACTTCGTCATTCACAGCGCGGCGACGGTAGCAACTGCGGTGAGCCACCCGTCTTGCAGAATTACTGGACGCGCTCGTCGGCGACCTTCTTCTCGGACGAGAGTTCGGTCGTAATTCTGCGCATTGCCACGGCCTGGGCCTGAACCTTCTGGCTCACACGCTCGAATTCAGCCATCTGGTTCTGGAAGCCGCTATCGCCGGTCTGCTGGGCACCAGCAGCGCCGCCATTTCCGCCAACATTGTCAACCGCCATGTCTATTTGCCTTTCTTTTGGGATAACGCTGGTTCTGATTTGTTACGAGGTGCGGGCCGGCGAGACGATCGCAGGAATGGAAAGGAACATGGGCGTACCGCCGAGCGTGCTGAGCCCGAGGTTCAGCTCCGGGCTCTTGCAGGCAGTCTCGTGCTTGGATTGCACCTCGGTCTTTTCGCCGGCGTCTTTGTGGTCTTCGGCCTTATCATGGTGACCCTCGTCGGGCACCAAGGTGTGGACCACCTTGTCAAAGACCTTGTCCACGGTCCCGCCCAGTGCCGAACCAATTGCCGCTCCGGCCGGGCCGCCTAGGTAACCGCCGGCGGCGCTTCCAATCATTTCTCCGATCATTGCGTTCTCCTATGTTCGTCTTGTTGCGCAGACGACTGTTCGCCTAGCTTCAGCGGCCTCATGCTAGGGGCGCTAGCTTTCGAAAAGCTGACGAGCCTCACGTTGAGGCGAGTGATATTTTGCGGCAGGCTTGCATCTGCTCGCAATCATCGGATCGCCCTGTCGCTCCCAGCGGCGCCCTATAGCCGGCTTGGATGAAGGCGAGTTGAGCCGTGCTTAGCTGCGCGTTCAGGAATGATTTGACTTGGCGGAACCTTCGCAGGCGCGTGGCTTGCAGGGTGGAGCACGGAAGCGGGATAAGGTCATCGAGCCGTGCGGATCTCAGCCCTCGCTTGTCCCGTTTGGCTAAGATGGCGGCTTGCGAAAGCTCACCTTTCGCGAAGTCTTGATGTTTGGGAAAATGCAGCGAGAGTTCAAGCTGTTGATCGCTCCTCGCAGATGATGTGCAGTTCCGGCGGGAGCGCTGATTGCGGTGAGGATGAGATGATTGGCTGATAACCGGCAACGTCGTGTCATTTGCCTGAAGACATGGGAGCACCGCTGGTACCAGACGAATCTTGCCAGGAGGGAATATTAAATCTTGCGATACGTTCAGCGAAGGATGCGTTTCGGACATCCGATCGATGCCAAAGTGCGTGCGGCTTGGCTCGCTGATCATCGTCAGCTTTTCGACAGGTGTTCGGGCTACCGTATCTGTGAGTTGAATGCGCGTGATGTGCTCGTGCGGTTACGGTGATGGGGCGAGAGAGGATCTCCATAGGCTGCCGGTTCTGGCAAGGGAATTAGTCGTTCGTTCGGATGAGCTGATCAGGCGCTCTCATGCAGATCTGAAGCGGCGGATCTTGGGTGACTATGCGCGTAACGCTCACAGTTTTACAGATGTCGTCTATGCAACAGGAGTGAACTAAATGCAGTATCTTCCCGTGGCCGGCCTGCCAGTGGTGGGTGCGCCCGACTCGATGAACGGAGTGGCGCCGGAGGGCGCTGTTGTCACTCCCACCTTCAACGCCATGTTGGGGCAATATGCCCCGGCGAGCTACCAGTACTTGCCGGTAGCCTCACCAGCCCTCGTCGGTACGGCCGTTGGGAGTGTCGTTCCGGTCGTCGTGGCGCCAGCCGTCGTTACGACGCAGGCGTACATGATGGCGCCTCCTCCTTCCACCATGCTGATGAGCCAGCTGAATCAGAATGCCGAGCCTGCTGTGGATCCGGTGTGGACGCATGAGGTCAAGGATGGCAAGGCCACGATCAACCTTGGGGACAAGTATACGATTACGGCCAATGAGAAGGATGGCACGTGGACAGTCCGCAACAACCAGACCGGCCATGTCACGGTCATTCATGGCGACCCGCACGTTGATGCCGACGGAGACGGCAAGGATGACTTCGATTTCAAGAAGGATATGACGTTTCAGCTCGACGACGGCACGAAGATTACTGTGAATAATGTCGACTACGGCAATGGCCAGGCCATCTCTTCAAAGCTTACGATTACGAACGGCCACAACGCGATCGTTGTCGAGGGGCTCGGCGACGACAAGGATGGCAAAAACAATCTGAGGGTGACGCAGTCCAACGCTGGGATGACCCTTGACGAGTTGACGTCTGATGGTGCCCAAACGATCCATGAGAGTGGACAGGGATGGGTCGATGGCGCCGGACGCGCCGTGAATCAGGCGAGTATCGACGACGGCGAGCAAGGGCGTGGGCCGGGCAACTACCAGTATGCAAGCGGAGCGCCCACCTCTACGGCGCCCGTCTTCTTCGTTCCTCCTCCGCCGCCGCCTCTTGCGATGGTGCCTGTTGCGGCTGCCCAGGTGCCCACGCAGTCTTCTCAGCCGGCGCCAGTGTGGTCACATGAGGTCAGGGACGGCAAGGCTGAGATCAAGCTTGGTGATAAGTATTCGATCTTGGTCGACGAAAATGACGGAACAGTGCTCATTCGTAACAGTCAAACAGGCAAGATCACCTCGATTAAAGGCGATCCCCACGTCGATGCCGACGGTGACGGCAAGGTCGACTTTGACTTCAAGAAGAACATGACTTTCCAGCTCGACGACGGCACGAAGATTACTGTCGACACCGTTGATATCGGCAAGGGCAAAACGATGGCCTCGAAGCTGACCATTACTAACGGCGACAATGCCATGGTCGTCGAAGGGCTTGGAGACCGCTTTGACGGTAAGAACAATCTCAAGGTGACGCAGTCGAATGCGGGCCGTACGCTTGATCAATTGACTTCGGACGGAGCCCAGACGATTTATGAACAACCAGGCTCGGGCTGGGTTGACCGGTCTGGACGCCAGGTGAACCAGGAAATCATCGACAGCAATGAGAATCCAGGCACAACGTCCGATGCTTGAGTTGGCCTGAGGTCTGGCTGGTACTGCGAAGCGGTTCCAGCTTATGGGATAAGTCACTGAAGTGGGCGCTAGCGCCCGCTTTTCGTGTTCAGTGAGGAGATGAAGATACTAGTACCCACTTTTCTTGGAACGTGAGTCGTGATTCAAGGTCGGGATGATACCCGAAGCAAGAGAAGTCCACCTTTCGAGGAAAGATCGCAAGGTGCTTGAGGCGTGCTGTCGCTCACCGGTGACGTTGCAGCGCGATTTGAAGCGGGCGCGGATAGTTCTGTTGGCGGCGGATGGGCGCAGCACCCGGTCGATCGCCAAGGAAGTTGGGGTCCAGCCGCGGATTGTCAGCCTTTGGCGGCATCGCTATGCCGACCATGGCCTTGAAGGGCTGCAAGACAAGCCGCGGCCTGGCAAGCAGCCGATCTATACGAAGACGACCGACAAGCGGATTCTGAAGCTGCTGGATAAGCCGCCACCGCAAGGGTTTGCGCGCTGGACCGGCCCCCTGCTGGCCGAGGCGCTGGGCGATGTCGATGTCCAATATGTCTGGCGGTTCCTGCGCAGCCACAAGATTGACCTGGTGGCTCGCAAGTCCTGGTGCGAGAGCAACGACCCGAACTTTACGGCCAAAGCCGCCGATGTTGTCGGCCTCTATGTCGCGCCGCCGGCGAAGGCCATTGTGCTGTGCGTGGACGAGAAGCCCTCGATCCAGGCTTTGGAGCGAGCGCAGGGTTATCTGAAGTTGCCCAATGGCCGCGCCTTGACCGGCCAAAGCCACGATTACAAGCGGCATGGCACCACAACATTGTTTGCGGCGCTCGAAGTCGCCACCGGAAAGATCATCGCGACCCATTCAAAACGCCGGCGCCGCGTCGAGTTTCTCGATTTCATGAACAGCGTCACCGCGGCTTTTCCGAACCGCAAGCTTCACGTCATCCTCGACAACCTCAACACCCATAAAAAGAACGAGGACTGGCTCAAGGCCCACCCCAACGTGCAATTTCATTTCACGCCGACAAGTGCGCCATGGCTCAATCAGGTCGAAGTATGGTTTTCCATCTTGCAGGGGCAGTCGCTCAGCGGCACCTCCTTCACGAGCCTCAAGCAGCTTCAGGAACACATCGATGCCTACGTCAACGCATACAACGACAGAGCCGAGCCCTTCGTCTGGACCAAGAAAAAGGTCCGTCAACGCCGTTTCAAAGGCCGCCGTATCACTCAGCTCTGATTCCGGGTACTAGGTGCGGCGGCCTCGATGAGGATCTTAGCTCTTAGCGTGATAGGGGCAGTCTGAGCTTTGGCGCCAATTCGTAGCGACAAATACGCCATAACTCAGGATCAGGCAGCAGCAACATGCCTCGATGCTGAGGGGTAGCGGTCCCCGGAGTTCTGCAGATATGGGCGCAGCGAGCGCCAAGTCTGCCTATGTTCCGGAAAATCTCGGAGGATCTCTCTAGCGCACGATCTCGCGGGCGGCTGCAGAACCAATCGAGGATAATAGATGACGAAGTTCATCGGCGGGGAGCGCTCGGGCTCGCTTAGAACGTCTGGTGCCCTGGCTAAAGAGCGCTCCTGATGAACCCTCATCGAAGAATATGTGACACGGCGGCATGAGCAAGTCGCTGCGGCGTCTTCCGAAAGTTGCGAGGTCCTGCAGAACGGCCGCACCGCCTGCCTGGAGGATCACCTAAGACGGTCTAGCGGCTGCTGTTGCCAAGTCCGCCTGCTTCACCCGATCGTTTTCGGTTCGGCTTGCCGTCCGTCAGGTCCTCCCTGTGCGCGTCTGATAATCCGGCCTTCAGCCATCATCTAGCTCGCTCATAGCGTCATCCATGTCTGACTGGGTATCGCTTATGACCTGGGTAGCGACGGCAACCAGAGCTTTTTCGAAGGCCCGCTGCAACAATGCTGCGTGCGAGTTGTCGCCGCCGTTCGCGGCGTTATCGGTGTTTGTGCCAGCGTCTGGCGCCGTTGCTGCGATATCGGCTGCGCCTGTGTCCATGTCATAAAACTCAGATAGCGGCGGTGCCGCGAGATGACCTATTCCTTTCGTGCTAGCAGGGGCAGCTTGCAAGAAGCTGACGAAGAGTGAGGCCGGATTGATGCCGCGATTCGTGCCCCGAGTGATCTCAGGTGGTCCGGTGTTTGGAGGTTTGTGCGAAGAACTGTGCTGGTTCTAACAACCGGTATGTTGAAGGTATTTAGGGGGGCCGGTCATACCCAGACTATCCTGATCCGCAACGCGCTTACCTTCATCTCGACGACATGGATCGCCTCGCGGTCCTTTCTGGCGGAGCTTCAGAAGACCCAGGTTGGGGCGGTCCCGCCTGCAATGGCCGGGCATGCGAGGGGCCGGCGTGCGGCGGCTCATCCTGAAAAAGGGGCGGTGCGCGATGGTCCTGCATGCGATGTCCCCGCTTGAGGCTCACCGTGCCGTGGCTCGGCTTCCGATGGGCCGACATCCAGAGTCTGCCATATCACATCTTGATCGAAGCCGGGATGTTCCTCGATCGCCTGAGCTATGGCCTGCGGCGAGAGATGCAGCTGGCCGTTGTCCGGCTCTGGCGCAGCGACGGCCGCAGGCGCGGCATATAGATTATCCTGCCAACCCGAGTCTGGCCCAAGGGGATGCGCTAAATCTGGGTAAGGCGGATAGAGGTGTCCTGTCTCCAAGTATGGAGAGTAGGGATGGCCCGCGTCGAGATAGGGTGAATAAGCCTCGCCCTGCAGCACTGGATGGGCGACTCCCTGCGCCGAAGCGGGAGCCTCTGAACCGCTGAGCTGCCGCTCGAACTCGGTTGCATCTGTAGCCGTCCGTGCTGTGTCGGGCTCCGGGCTCGTATTCGCCGGGGCGACTGCATTGAAATCCACCCTGTTTCTCCTTCCAACTGATGACGCGCATTGAGCTATGCGAAGCCTCAGCTAGCTCGGAAGCGCGCGTGCGGAGGCCCACATTGATCTTTAATGCCTCGCACTGCGTGAAGGCAGCGCTACCCAATTTCCCTCGAGCATCCGGTCTCTTATCCATCTATCGGGCTGCCTCAAGCAGGGCAGCCGTCAAGACCTCGCAGGCTCATGCTGGGGGCTTTAGCTTTCGAAAAGCTGACGATCGGATGCGACTTCAGTCGGAGCGGTCTTGCATCTTCGACCATCACTTCTGGCCTGGACCGGCTTCGCGCACAGCGCCCCCATGAAGCGGCGTTTCGGGAGAAGCTTCCGGCCGCCCGTCCCGGAAGACCGTGCTCGAGGAGCCGCGAAACAACATCAAAACCGACTCGTGTTGTGACCTCTCGGCGGCGGGACTGCGCCGGGCCTGCGCTTCCGCCACAAGGCCCTTGAGGGTCTGGTCCACCAGCGCAACAAATCTGGGTGGGCCAGAAGCAAGGATGAGGCCCTCTCCCGGGGCAGGTTTCACGATATAGCGCTCATCCGAGATGTTGAGCGCGTCGAGCGCGGCCTTGAGCGCATCGAAGCTGATTGGGTTCAATACAATGAGCCGGCTTTGCGCCTCTTGGGCGGCGGAGATGTAAAGGACAAGTCCGTCATAGTACCACTGGAGATTGTACAAAGCAGTCAAACGGTCAAGGAATTCTCGTGGCGGCAGGTCCGGCATTCGTCCACGAATCCGGCCCCTGACGTCGGCGCTGACATTGACCCTGATATTGAGATTGTTTCCGAACTCCTGCAGCGCCGCAGCAAGATCCTGATCGAGAACGGTGTAGCTATAAGGGGCGGGCGGCAGCGAAAGGGATGCAGCAGACGTGCGCAAAATTCCGACACAGATGAGAACACCGGCACAAAAAATTCTTTTTAAGATATGTACCACCGTGGACCGCGCGAGCATTCCTTGACGCCTTCCGCTCATTATGAAGTTAGAGTTTCGCCGCAGCTTGGAAGCCAAACGTGATCATTAGATGACCAAGTCAACCTGATCTCCGTCAGGTTTTCGTCAGCTCGGCAGCCTATGAACTTGATCGGTTCATCGGCTAAAGCTTAGGTCATCAAACCAGCACAATGACACACTCCATGTTGTTAGGCGCAACGCCGATCCCTCCCAGTTCAGCCGGTTGTCTTTCCGGTGCCTGCTCTCCGGCAGCTGCTGGCGAGCAGGCGCGTTTCGAGCAGTCCCTGGCGCAAGTAGCTCCCAATCAGGGGTCTGCTTTCCCGACCGCGAATCCACCCGCAGCGACTCCTCCGATATTGGAGGTCCAGCGCACGAATGTGCTGGCAAGTCCGCCGGGCGACCGAATCCTCCAAACCCTTTCCGGCATCTACCAGGGTCGAGCCGTTTCTCCGGCGATTGCGCCGGCTGTCGTAAATGGGGTGCAGCCTGGGCCGGCTGCGCAGCCACTTTTGCCGGCGGATAACGCCGGAGCCAATGCGGCTGTTAAGCCGGTTGGAGCTGATTTCGAATCGATGATGACGAATCTGCGAGACGTCTACAAAGACGTTGTTCAGGTTTCCCTCGTCTCCAAGGGCACCAGCGCCGTCAGCTCGTCGCTAAACAAGCTGCTATCGGCCGGCTGAGTAAGCTGATGACTGGCGATACGAAGAGGGGGAGCTCCGGCGGCCGTCAATCGTGGCGACGGCTTCGCGTGTTTCTTGCTATGCCCCTTCTCCTCTCGCTGATCGGCTGTAAGACCGATCTCTACACCAAAATTCAGGAGCGCGAGGCTAATGAGATGCTCGCGCTTCTCCTTGGCAAGGGCGTTGATGCTGTCCGTGTTGTCGCCAAGGACGGAACCAGCACAATCCAGGTCGAGGAAAAGCAGCTCGCTTATTCGATTGACCTGCTCAATGTTGAGGGGCTGCCGCGCCAATCCTTCAAGAATCTCGGCGAGGTGTTCAAGGGATCGGGCCTCGTTGCCTCGCCGATCGAGGAGCGGGCACGATACGTTTATGCTCTAAGCGAAGAATTGTCGCGCACGATCAGCGATATAGATGGCGTCCTTTCAGCACGCGTTCACGTCGTTCTGCCGAAGAACGACTTGTTGCGGCAAGGTGCGACCCCATCCTCGGCATCGGTCTTCATTCGACATGGCTCCAGCGCGAGGCTTTCGGCACTATTGCCGCAGATCAAGATGCTCGTCGCAAACAGCATTGAAGGGCTGTCCTATGACAAGGTCGCCGTTGTCTTCGTGCCGGTCGAGCGCGCTCCAGTCGAGCAGTCTGCCGGTCCGGGAGTCCCTGTGGCTCAGTCAGCAAGAGCCGGCTCATCGCCGTTACTTGCGCTTGCTGTAGGAAGCGCCGGAGCGGTATTCGGCATCGTCGCTTGCGTATTGCTGGGCCCGCGCATGCGTCAGTTTGGAAAATCATCGCGTAAGCTGAGCGTGTTCGGTAGGGGCTCGCGCCTGTCTGCTGACCAAGCGGCGGGCAAGATGATTGCTGATGCGTCATAGTCTGGACGCTCATGCCGCCATCAATGTCAACCACAGCCACAAAAACCAATCGCTCGTTCACGCTCGCAGCCGATCGGCTGCGCGAGCTTGCTGCCTCGGCCGATCCCGGTCGTTTTGCCGGGCTTCTTGACCCGCTGCTTTCACCTTCCACTTTGGCTCGGCTACAGCAGAGTGCCAGGCTACAGCCAAGGCTCGCCGAACTGCTTTTGGGCAGCAAGGGGGAGGTGAGCTGCGGCGACTGGAGCGAAGATGCTCTCCTGGGGCATGATCCGCGGCGGGCTGCGCTGCTCGCGGGCGGCATTTGGCATGCACGCTCCATCCTCAAGCTGTTCTCCAGGCACGATCTGCCTGTGTTGGTGGAGTTGATCGGTGCCGAGGCGCATGCTTTCGCAGTCCGGCATTTATCCTGCGCCGTCGCAACGGCCCCGATCGCCGATCCAGAGCAATTGTCCCGACAGATCGAATATGACGGGCATGCTTGTCTCGGCGCTTGGCTCGAAGAGACTTCATCGCTTGCTCGTATCCGCGTGCTTCTACGCTTGCCCGCTGGGACGGCCGCCGAGAGCTCAACTGCCGAGCACCGTAGCGCAGCAGGCCCGCTGCTTTCCCTCGTCATGGCTCATTTGCGCACTGAGGATGCTGGGGCATGACGGCCGATGCCCTCGCACCACCCGCGGCCCCGAAGATTCGGGCTCTTGGACCGCTGATCCCAGCTGCGCAGCTTGAGATCTGGCACGATGCCATACAGGCGCTGGCCGCTGCCGAGCGGCATCTGCAGCGGGTTCGAGGGTGGGCACGCCTGGCTTATGAGCGGGAACGTGCGCAGGGCCGCGCCGAGGGTGCAAAGGCTGGCGCAGAGGAAATGGCCCGGCTGATTGCGCAGGCGACTTGTGAACTGGCCCAACGCAAGGCGGTTCTGGAGCGGGAATTGCCGCAACTGGTCTTTGAGATCGTTCGCGATCTGCTTGGCGCATTTGATTCGGGCAAGATGCTGGTCCAGTGCGTTCGTCATGCCATCGAGCAAAGATATAAAAACACGGAGGTCTGCCTTCACGTATCCCCACTGAAAGCCGACCTGCTAGCCAGTGAGTTCAAGGATTATGACGGACTTGAGGGCCGGCCGAAGCTCAGGATTGAGGCGGATCCGGCGCTGAGCGCGGACCAATGTGTTTTATGGAGCGAGTTCGGCAACGTCGATCTTGGGCTTGCCGCGCAGCTGCGCGCGCTGCGCCTCGGCTTTGGCTTGACGGAGGAAGCTGAATCGTGACCGTGCAACGACCGACCCATCATGCCGCGGCCGCAGAAGGAACCGTAAAGGCCGCACTCTCATCCTTAAGATCTTCCGCCAAGCACATCGATACACGCGCTGTCCGCGGCCGGATCACGCGGGCCGTGGGCACGCTGCTGCACGCCGTCTTGCCGGAGGCCAGGGTCGGAGAACTGTGCTTATTGCAGGATCCTCGCAGCGGATGGTCGCTCGAGGCCGAGGTAATCGGTCTGTTGCCGGATGGGGTGTTACTCACGCCCATCGGGGACATGGTGGGGCTGTCCAATCGCGCAGAGGTGGTGACGACCGGGCGAATGCAGGAAGTGGCTGCCGGCCCCGATTTGCTCGGCCGCGTGATCGACAGTTTTGGCCGGCCGCTCGACGGCAAGGGCCCTATAAAAGCCGGCGAAGCCAGACCGCTGCGCGGCAGGGCGCCTAATCCGATGAAACGGCGCGCGATTGAACAGCCGTTCCCGCTCGGCGTCCGTGTCCTGGATGGTCTTCTCACATGCGGAGAAGGTCAGCGGATCGGAATTTATGGTGATGCCGGTTGCGGCAAGTCGACGCTGATGTCGCAAATCGTAAGAGGCGCAGCGGCCGACGTCACTATCGTTGCGCTGATCGGCGAGCGCGGTCGAGAGGTGCGTGAATTCATCGAACGTCATCTTGGCGAAGCCCTTCACCGTTCCGTCGTTGTGGTGGAGACTTCCGACCGTTCGGCGATGGAGCGGGCCCAATGCGCCCACATGGCGACAGCGCTAGCCGAATATTTTCGTGATCAGGGCCTTCGCGTCGTTCTGATGATGGATTCTTTGACGCGCTTTAGCCGCGCCATGCGTGAAATCGGACTTGCCGCAGGAGAACCGCCGACCCGGCGCGGATTTCCGCCATCCGTTTTTGCACTGTTGCCGGGCTTGTTGGAGCGCGCCGGCATGGGCGAGCATGGCTCCATTACGGCCTTCTATACTGTGCTTGTCGAAGGTGACGGCACGGGTGATCCGATAGCGGAAGAATCACGCGGCATCCTCGATGGCCACATTATTCTCTCCCGCGCGTTGGCCTCCCGGGAGCATTTTCCGGCGATCGACGTGTTGTCGAGCCGCAGCCGCGTCATGGATGCGATCGTGTCCGTGCCGCATCGCAAGGCGGCATCCTTTTTCCGTGATCTGCTGTCACGGTACGCTGAGGCCGAGTTCCTGATCAAGGTCGGTGAATACAAACAAGGCTCTGATCCGCTGACCGATCGGGCGATCGCCTCGATCGAGCAACTGCGGGCCTTTCTGCGCCAGGGGCAGGGTGAGGCGTGCAGCTTTGAGGAGACGATCGCATGGATATCGCGTCTGACCGCCTAAGTCCCGTTCACGCCTCGAAGCTGCGGCTCGTAAAGGACATGCGGGAGCGAAGCGCCATTCGTGAATTGTCTAACATGGAAGCCAAGCGCCACCTTGCGATCCAAGCTGTCCAACGAGCTTTCGAGCATCTTACACATGCCGAAGAGCGCCGGGCAAAGCTCGAGGCAGAGCTCTATCGGGAGATGCTAGCAGCCGATGCGATGTCTGTTTGCGAGCTGCAGCGGCGCTATCATCTCATCATCGGCCGGCTCACAGACGAGATTGCAGCGGCGCAGCAGGTTCTTGAAAATGCCCGTGCTGCTCAGGCGCAAGCTGAGACTGCGGTTCTTGAGGCGAGGGCCGTTTGGGCCAGGCGTTCAGCGGCGAGCCAGAAATGGCGTGAGATTGATCAAGACGTTCGGCGCACCACGAGTGCTCATTTCGAAGCCGCCGCCGAAATCGAAGCTGATGATGAAGTCTTGCTCCGCTACCGGCGCGGCCCGTCAGGGCAGACGGGAGGTGAGCCAGCATGATTGCAGATCCTCTCACGCGCGAGCTCGGGGCCTGCGGCGCGGAAGCCGCACCGGCCTCGGACCGGCCGGCTGAGCGCGCAGCCTTCATGCCGTCGCTGATCCTGTCGCACGCAGTGGCCTCGTGGCTTAACGAGATCACAGCGTTGCGTGCGCCTCTACAAGGCCTCCTCGGCGAGAAGCCGCTATCTGTGCGCGTGAGCCGGACCGTCTGGCAGGCGGAGCCGGCTGCGGCACCGATGCTCGACTGCGTCTTCGAAGTAGAAGGTGAAACCTTGATCCTGTCCTTGCCGGGTAAGCTTGCGGAAGCGCTGGTTCGGACCGTGCAGAATGGGCTTACCTTACCTTCTGAGCCGGCGCGTTCGCTGGTCCTGGAACTTGCGCTTGAACCCTTGCTTGCTGCGCTGGAAAGAATGACGCAGCGGAATCTGCAGCTTGTTCGCACCGAGGAAGCGCGGAGTACGCAGCCTTATCTTGAATTTGACGTCGCCTATGGTGAGCTCGCCAGCAAGGCTCGGCTGCTTCTATTCTCTCCGTTCGACGGTCCGGTGCCTCCGGCTTTCACCGTCCTCGGCGAGCTGCTCGGCCGATTACCGCGACAGGCGGCCAGGCTGCTTTCCGAACTCCCGGTCATCGTTGCAGGCCATATCGGCTCGCTCCGCGTCGCGATCGGCGTTCTTCGCCAAGCAGAGCAAGGCGATGCGCTGCTCCCGGACACAATTCCACTCGCGCGAGGCCAAATTGTTCTCGTTGCAGACCGATTGTGGGCCCCTGCAGAGATTGGCGGCGACAGGCTGGTGCTGCGAGGACCATTCCGCTTGCGATCCCACCCTCTAAAAAGTGAAGATGTGATGCCCCAAAACCAGATGCAACAGCAGCCCCCGTCAGAGGCGGATATCGACAGCATCGAGATCACACTCGTATTCGAATGTGGCCGCTGGCCGATGCCGTTGGGAACCTTGCGAACCATCAACGAAGGCCACGTGTTCGAACTTGGCCGGCATCTTGACGGGCCGGTCGATATCGTTGCGAACGGCCAACGTATCGGCCGAGGCGACATCGTGCGGATCGGCGAGGAGCTCGCCGTCAGGTTACGCGGCAGGTTGGCGCTTAATGACTGAAATTCAACCCAGCATCCTGGCGCTTCTTGCAATAACGGTCGGCCTTGGTCTCCTGGCCTTTGCTGTCGTCACAACTACAGCCTTTATCAAGGTCTCGGTTGTTCTCTTCCTCGTGCGCAATGCGCTAGGAACTCAATCGATACCGCCGAACATCGTCCTTTACGGAGCGGCACTCATCCTGACCGTCTTCATCAGCGCTCCAGTCTTCGAGCAGACCTATAACCGCCTTACCGATCCGCAACTTCGCTACCAGAGTTTCGATGACTGGGTGATGGCCGCCAAGGAGGGACAGGAGCCGCTGCGTGTTCATCTGAAGAAATTCACCAATGAAGAGCAGCGCCGCTTCTTCCTGTCATCCACCGAACATGTCTGGTCGGAGGAGATGCGCGGCAGCGTAACGGCAGATGATTTCTCAATTCTTGTGCCGTCGTTCTTGATTTCCGAACTCAAGCGGGGCTTCGAAATCGGTTTTCTTCTCTATCTTCCCTTCATCACGATCGATCTGATTGTCACCACGATTTTGATGGCCATGGGTATGTCGATGGTATCCCCCACAGTGATATCTGTCCCCTTCAAGCTCTTTCTGTTCGTCACTATCGACGGCTGGTCACGTCTCATGCACGGGCTAGTACTAAGCTACACCACGCCAGGAGGTTGACCATGAACGAAGCCAGCATCCTTACGCACCTCAGTCAATCGCTCGTGCTCTTCATGATCTGGGTTCTGCCGCCGTTGCTCGCAGCTCTGATCTCCGGACTGATCATTGGCCTTATCCAGGCGGCAACTCAGCTCCAGGACCAAACCCTGCCACTGACGGTCAAGCTTCTGGTTGTCGTCGCCGTGCTCGCCGGTTTTTCCCCGGTTCTCAGCGCCCCGCTGATCGACCAGGCCGAGCGCATCTTCAGCGAGTTTCCGGCACTCACCGCAAGATACTAGCAGAGCTTGGATGGCTGGCCTGTCACCCGCAGAGGCGCAAGTTCTCGTTCAGGGCTCGATCGAATTCGTCGCCGCAACCGGCCTGAGTGCGGCCCGCGCCCTAGGCATCATGCTGGTGCTTCCTGTCTTCACCCGGCCGCGTATCAGCGGCCTCATTCGGGGAAGCCTGACGATTGCGATTGGCCTGCCTTGCCTTGCTCAGATCAAGCTCGGTCTGCAGGCCTTGGACCCGAACACGCGCTTGGTTAGCGTTACCATGCTTGGCGTGAAGGAGGTGTTCGTCGGTCTGATGCTCGGCATCCTGCTCAGTATTCCACTATGGAGCATACAGGCAGTCGGCGACATCATCGATACCCAACGAGGAATTTCAAGCCAAGTTGCGGGGGAGGATCCCGCGACGCACAGCCAAGCGACTGGAACCGGGCTCTTTCTCGGTGTTACGGCGGTTACGATCTTCGTTCTGGTCGGCGGGCTGCAGACCATGGTGAGCGGCCTTTATGGCAGCTACCTAGTGTGGCCTGTCTATCAGTTTTTGCCTGCCTTGACAGTGCAAGGGGCAATGGAGTGTCTTGCCCTTCTCGATCGTATCATGATGACGACCTTGTTGGTCGCCGGGCCGGTTCTGGCCCTGCTGTTGCTGGTGGATATCTCGGTCATGATGCTCGGCCGTTTTGCATCTCAGCTCAAGATGAACGATCTCTCTCCGATGATCAAGAATGTTGCATTCGGGGTCATTATGGTCAGCTACACCGTCTATCTGCTCGAATATGCCGGTTCTGAAATCCTGACCTCGAACGACATGCTCGATCATCTGAGGAAGCTGTTGAAATGAGCTCTACGAGTGAGGAGAAAAAGCTTCCTCCGACGCCCAAGAAGCTGCGCGATGCGCGCAAGAAGGGGCAGAGCGCGCGCAGCTCCGATCTAGTGAGCGGCGTCAGCGCCTGTGCCGGTTTCGGCTGTCTGTGGTGGCGAGCGGGTGCCATTGAGGACAAGTGGCAGGAGACGGCCCGGCTGGTCGATAAACTGCAGGAGCAGCCGTTCACAAGCGCGGTGCCACAAGCGCTCAGCGGCTTGCTAGAACTTTCGATTGCCACTGTCGCTCCGTTGCTCGCCGCTGCCGTGACAGCAGCTCTTCTGGCCAATGTCCTGGCCAATGGCGGCTTTATGTTTGCTTCGGAGCCGCTCAAGCCGAAGCTCGAGAAACTCGATCCCATCAAAGGCTTGAAGCGTATCGTCTCGAAACGTTCGGCCATCGAGCTTGGCAAGACCCTGGCTAAAGTGGTTTTGCTTGGTGCGATCTTCTTTTTAACCGTGACCGCGAGCTGGAAAGCGCTGGTGTACCTGCCAGTCTGCGGCATGGGCTGTTTTGGTTTCGTCTTCACCGAGGTTAAACTGCTGATTGGCATTGCCGCTGGAGCTTTTCTGGTCGGCGGATTGGCTGACCTTCTAATCCAGCGTTGGTTGTTTATGCAGGACATGCGCATGACGGAAACGGAGGCCAAGCGGGAGAACAAGGAACAGCAAGGCAATCCGCAGGTGAAGCGCGAGCACCGGCGGCTGCGGCAAGAGTCGGCAAACGAGGCTCCACTCGGCATCAGCCGGGCCACGTTGATATTGCGGGGACCGGCAACGTTGATTGGTCTGCGCTATGTTCGCGGCGAGACCGGTGTGCCGGTGTTGGTCTGCCGTGGCGAGGGTGAAGCTGCTTCACAGCTGCTTGGTGAGGCGCGCGCGCTTCGCCTCAACATTGTGGAGGACAATGTTCTGGCGCGTCAGCTGCTCGGCAAGGCAAGGCTCGGCAACCCGGTGCCTTCGCAGTATTTCGAGTCAGTCGCAAAAGCGCTCTATGCGGCGGGGCTAGTCTAGGGTCCAGACTCAATTGAGCCAATATGCGACGAGAGCGGCGAGATGAACAGCGGCCAAAAAATTACGGGCGAGCTTGTCATATCGCGTGGCGATGCGCCGGAAGTCCTTGAGCCTGCAAAAGCAGCGTTCGATGACATTTCGTCCTTTGTAGGCGCGTTTGTTGAAGCGATGGATGACGACACGGTTAGATTTATTGGGGATTACGGGCTTGGCGCCACGACGAATGATTGCGCCGCGAAGCTTGTCGCCATCATACCCTTTGTCGGCGAGGAGCACGCTCATGGGTGGCGCGAGCGCCAGGACATCGGGAGCCGCAGCGATATCGGCATCCTGGCCTGGAGTCAGATGCAGGACGACCGGCCGGCAGAGCGGATCGCTCAGCGCATGGATTTTTGTCGTGCGGCCTCCGCGCGAGCGGCCGATTGCTTGATTGTGCTTCCCCTTTTCCGCCGGAGGCACACCGGTGAGCTTTAATCGAGGTCGAGTCGAGCGACAGTACGACGCCGTCTTCGCCAGGCTTGGCCAGCGCTTCGAAGATTGCGCACCATCGTCCTCGCTTGGCCCAGCGATTGAAGCGATTGTAGATCGTCGTGTAAGGGCCGTATTCACGTGGACAATCACGCCATCGTGCACCCGATTGCAGCATGTGAATGATGCCGCTGACGATGCGTCGGTCGTCGTCCCGATCCGGCCCCGTCAGTCCCCTCGGCAGATGCGGTTCGATACGCGCCCATTGCCTGTCGTTCAGCCAAAACAAACCAGCGCGCATTCTCTCGCCCCCGAATCAACACGTAGGCAAGAGAATCACGTGGCGCTATTTAGGTACAGACCCTAGTCATCCGGAACGCAAGTTCGTCGCATTGGTTGATAGCTTGAATCTCGAGAGAGGAGAGCGCTTGTGGCGAATGCAGGTGGGAAAGGCCGGCCGATCGCGCCGTTGGTGCTGAGTCCGCAGGAGCGGGCGTACTTGGAGAGGCAAGTTCGTCGTCATCGTGCTGCGCGGTTGCTTTCCTGAGCGATGCCGCGCGATCCTGCGGTGGGCGGATGGCTTGCCAAGCAAGTCTGTGGCTGCCGAACTCGGCCTCCACGAACACACCGTTGGCAAGTCGCGCCGCCGATTTTTGAAGGATCGCTGTGATGGCTTGCTTGACGAGGCACGCCCTGGCCGCCCTCGCACCATCAACGACGATCAGGTTGCCGCCATGATCGATCGCACGCTGCGTACGACGCCGGCCGAGGCGACGCAATGGTTGATCCGCTCGATGGCTGCGGAAACTGGCTTTTCCCGCACCACGATCCGCCGAATGTGGTCGGCGTTCGGCTTGCAACCGCACCGTAGCCAGACATTCAAGTTGTCGAGCGATCCGCGGCTCGTCGACAAGGCACGCGACATCGTCGGCTTTACCTGTCCCCGCCGAACCGAGCCCTTGTCCTCAGCATCGATGAGAAAAGCCAGATTCAGGCACTCGATCGCGAGCAGCCGGTCTTGCCAATGATGCCCGGCATACCGGAGCGTCGTACGCACAGCTATGTGCGGCATGGTGCGACCACGCTGTTTGCCGCGCTCGATGTCGCCTCGGGGTTCGTCATCGGCAAATGCTACAAGCGCCACCGGGCAGTCGAGTCTTGAAGTTTTTAAAAGAGATCGATGCTCAAGTTCCTGAAGGCCTCGATGTCCATATCGTCATGGACATGTGTAGACGCCCCCGTTGGTGCAAGAAGAATCTTTCGAAGAGTGCGGAGCGTGGTCGGGCGCTGACATGTGTTCGGCCTTTTGTTGCGGCTGCCACATGCCGCTGGCCCGTATGGGAGTTCGCGGAACGGGTCCAATTCAACTTCGCGTGCTCGAGGCGCGTATCCATGATCTGGTTTTCCCATTCCTGTCTCGTGACCGTGCGCCATACTCTCCGGTTGACCTTCTCACACTCACGGTCCCTGCCGCGGAACTACTTCGCCGCAGCCGGAGCCCGATAGGTTCCGCCTCTCGCCATCAATGCCCAGACGATGCGCGCCATCTTGTTAGCGAGGGCGACGATCACCAGCATGGGCGGCTTGAGGGCAAGCATGCGCGCAAGCCAAGAATCCGCTGTCGAGTCTTTGCGCATTGCCCAGCGCACGGCCGCGCTCGCGCCGATGATCAGTAGTCGTCGCAGGGTTCGTTCGCCCATACGTGACGTCTTGCCGAGCTTCTGCTTGCCTCCGGTGGAGCGCTGCAGCGGGGTAAGCCCCAGCCATGCCGCAAAGTCGCGTTGCGACCGTGCACGTCGGCTGCGCGGCAAGACATTTAAGGATCTGATCCCGGCGCAGCTTCTTGCGGAAAAGCACGGTTCCTGATGCATCCGCGCCGTGCATCTGGAACACATTCTTCGCCAGATCCAACGCGATTATGCTAAATTCCGACATGGACGCCTCCGTTCAAGTGATGGTCAACGACACCACTTTGGCACAGCGATGCCGTGAGGGGGCGTCCACATGGGGTAATCGCAGGAGCGTGTTGCCCTAAAGACAATCAATAGTCTTGGAGGGTGGCTGTTCCCCGATAGGATGGAAATACGGGCTCACGACTGGACGCCGGGCCCAAGCATCGAATGGAGAACAGCCATGGAAGAGTATATCGGTCTCGATGTGTCGATGAAAGAGACGGCGGTCTCGATCCGTCGAGCAGGTGAACGGATCTGGCGCGGCAAGTGTGCATCTGATCCCAGTGTCATCGCCGCGCTCATCCGCAAGCGGGCGCCGGCCGTGAAACGCGTGGTGTTCGAGACGGGACCGCTGTCGGTATGGTTCTATCATTCTTTGCGCACCGAAGGATTGCCGGCGATCTGCGTCGATGCGCGCCATGATAAAGCGGCGCTCGATATGGCGGCGAACAAGACGGACGCGAACGACGCCGATGGTCTGGCGCAGCTCGCGGAAGTCGGGTTCTTTCGTGAGGTGCGCGTGAAGGGATTCAACAGCATGCTGACCCGCACGCTTGTCGCGGCGCGCACGCGGCTGGTCCGGATCACCACCGAGCTTTCGAACCAGATCCGCGGCGTCATGAAGACCTTCGGTCTGCTTGTTCCCGCCGGAAAGGGAAGCACCTTCGAGAACGTCCGGAACCTTCTGGCTGATCAGGACGGACTTGCATCCATCGTGCTTCCGATGCTGGAAGCCTGGCGTGGCATTCGCATCCGCGCCGCCGAACTCGGTCGCCAGTTGGTTCGGGATGCGCGCGAGAGTCAGGCCTGCCGCATCCTCATGTCGATTCCGGGCATCGGTGCGATCACCGCAACCTCTTTTGCCACAGCTATTGAGGAGCCTGACAACTTTAGGAAATCCCGATCTGTTGGCGCGTGGATCGGCCTGACAACGCGCCGCTACCAATCCGGAGAAGTCGATTATGATGGCCATATATCCCGACGTGGCGACCGCCATTTGCGTGGGCTTCTCTATGAAGCGGCAGCGGTCATTCTGACGCGCAGCTCAACCGACAGCGCTCTGCGGACGTGGGGACGGCATCTCCGGGAGAGGATCGGCTTCAAAAGAGCCGCCGTGGCTGTGGCACGGAAACTGGCGGTGATAAGCATACGATGCTTAAGACCGGCGAGCTGTTCAATCCGAATGCCGGAGCTGCCGCATAAGCTCGGATAGCGTTCAGAACCTGAACGCCTAAGGTATCCCTGCCAGGACGTGAGCCGAGCCATTCCGCTGATGGGGTTGCACTGCTGACTCAGCAAAGTGCGTCGTCCACATTGAAGGCTCGTCCGCGAAGCTCCATCATGCGGCGACCAATGTCGACCGCGAAGACAACCACGCACCCGGCAGCGTCTCTTGACGAAACTAAATGCTTGACGTCCCAGCAGCGATTAGACGACACCTCCGTCGGGCAACTCGAGGCCGACATCTGCACCTTCATCCACCTGCACAACCAAAACCCGAAGCCCTTCAAATGGACCAAGTCCGCAGACCAGATTTTGGCTTCCGTCAAACGCTTCTGCCACAAAACCCAGCAGACTTTATGTGGCGAACATTAGATTCACGTGACTAGGTCGTCCTGTCCTGACGCTGCGATCTGCAGGCTGGCGCTCAATCGATGCTCGCATCTTCCGCGAGGCGCCGATGCGCTCGCCCGATAGCCTCTGGGCCGCGGCCTCGCCGACCGGATCACCGGATCAGCTGCGGCGCCAAGCGCAACAACTTGTTCGCCCATTTCGGGAGCTTCAGCGCCTACACCCTCGAGGACGTCGACTTGTACCACCTTGGCTAGGGGACCCTGCCACTCGGTTGACAAGCCGGTAGTGCTGATCGTCAACTAGTACCCACTTTTCTTGGAACGTGAGTCGTGATTCAAGGTCGGGATGATACCCGAAGCAAGAGAAGTCCACCTTTCGAGGAAAGATCGCAAGGTGCTTGAGGCGTGCTGTCGCTCACCGGTGACGTTGCAGCGCGATTTGAAGCGGGCGCGGATAGTTCTGTTGGCGGCGGATGGGCGCAGCACCCGGTCGATCGCCAAGGAAGTTGGGGTCCAGCCGCGGATTGTCAGCCTTTGGCGGCATCGCTATGCCGACCATGGCCTTGAAGGGCTGCAAGACAAGCCGCGGCCTGGCAAGCAGCCGATCTATACGAAGACGACCGACAAGCGGATTCTGAAGCTGCTGGATAAGCCGCCACCGCAAGGGTTTGCGCGCTGGACCGGCCCCCTGCTGGCCGAGGCGCTGGGCGATGTCGATGTCCAATATGTCTGGCGGTTCCTGCGCAGCCACAAGATTGACCTGGTGGCTCGCAAGTCCTGGTGCGAGAGCAACGACCCGAACTTTACGGCCAAAGCCGCCGATGTTGTCGGCCTCTATGTCGCGCCGCCGGCGAAGGCCATTGTGCTGTGCGTGGACGAGAAGCCCTCGATCCAGGCTTTGGAGCGAGCGCAGGGTTATCTGAAGTTGCCCAATGGCCGCGCCTTAACCGGCCAAAGCCACGATTACAAGCGGCATGGCACCACAACATTGTTTGCGGCGCTCGAAGTCGCCACCGGAAAGATCATCGCGACCCATTCAAAACGCCGGCGCCGCGTCGAGTTTCTCGATTTCATGAACAGCGTCACCGCGACTTTTCCGAACCGCAAGCTTCACGTCATCCTCGACAACCTCAACACCCATAAAAAGAACGAGGACTGGCTCAAGGCCCACCCCAACGTGCAATTTCATTTCACGCCGACAAGTGCGTCATGGCTCAATCAGGTCGAAGTATGGTTTTCCATCTTGCAGGGGCAGTCGCTCAGCGGCACCTCCTTCACGAGCCTCAAGCAGCTTCAGGAACACATCGATGCCTACGTCAACGCATACAACGACAGAGCCGAGCCCTTCGTCTGGACCAAGAAAAAGGTCCGTCAACGCCGTTTCAAAGGCCGCCGTATCACTCAGCTCTGATTCCGGGTACTAGGGACGGTGCCATCTGGAGCATGTCTCTGGTCGTCTATCTCGAGCCGCGCTGCTACAAGTTCATACGATCACAGCGTTTATACGTCTCAAGATCGGCCCGAGTGCCACATTGCGCCGCACACGTTCGAGAGCCACAGGACGTAAGCCTGCGTGCGAGAGAAAAAGCAAGCCTCCAGCTAAACTCGAGACGCAAGGGTATTGCCGCCATTGTCCATCAACGCCGTTTTCCCGCGCGGGGTGCTTGCAACGTCTATTGCTTCACCTAACCCAACCCGCTAGCTGACACCGGACAAGCTTCGCCGAACATCGCAAGTTTGCGCCGGCAGTTAGCTCGTCGTATCGAAGCATGGATTTCGCATTCGGTCGGCAAGAACCTCTGGATGATCCCGTATAGCGGTGCCGCGGCGGTTAAGTGCCTGGCGGTCGCCTGGTTGCGCGAGCCGCCGAGATGGTTCTAATAGATCATATACGCCAGCCGGCCGAATCGGCTTCCAGCCGTCGAGGGCATCCACCGCGATTCAAAGTCGCTTTCATGTGGCCCGTCCAGAAGCGCTCGTTGGCTCAGAGGGCAGGGCCGTCAACAGGCCGAGCAGGCTGCCAGTGAAGCCTTCGAAGCAGGGTAGAAGCGATCGCCCGTTCCAGCGGCTTGGAGAATCTTAAACAATTATTGAATGTTGATTGCTGCTCCATGTACGTGCGCTCACCGACTTTGCCGCCGCCAGCCATCTACGCGCAGCCGGCACCATCCTCCATCCGATCGCCCCAGTTCTCAGCCTCTGGGCCGGCACCGGTGGGCAAAGCGACAGCACACGGACGCGCGCTTTACAGCCTATGGGCTCTGGCCGTATCGCGTTCACTGCCTCCTTTGCTGCCACGTTACCAAATGAGGTAGGTATCGCGTGTTGGCAATTGTGGTACCTTGTAGGGGATGATCGAAATGAGCGGCGAACAACTTAGTACGTTATAAGCCCTTCAAGCTAGGAGATCTCGAATGGCACCGAATGCAAGCGAAGACGAGAAACGCGAGCGGCGGCCACATGTCGGGCACGACCCGGCTCTGATATCTGGCGCTTCCGCCGATGGCGCTGGGAAATCTACGACAGCCGCATCGCCTAGTCCATTTACTTTTCGGGAATGGCAGAGCTCGATTGAAGCGACAAGCAACCTGTTCGCTGCGGCCCTGAAGGACGGACTAGGTTTGGCGGCTTCCTCCCTGCACGATCAGGCCACCTTTCTGAAGGATATCGCGGACTCCAAAACTTCCTCGGAGCTGTTGCGGTGTCACCTGGATTTTCTGGAGAAATTCTGGTCGAGGTCGTTCAGCGCCGGCTCGAAGATATTGGATCATCTCAAGCCACAGCCATCACCCGCGGGAAGGCAGGCGCTTCACTGAGCTTGCGATAAGAGCCCGATCGCAGCTACTTCCTCCAGAGCCGAGGGCATATGTCGCCCACTGACGAGGGTGTGGGTCGCTTTAGTGGCTTCAGCTCACCCGCCAAATCCCACGATTGCTCTGAACTCAAGATGCCGCGAGTTATCTAAGATTCGTTTGCCATAGATACCTCTCTTTTTGTCGAATAGAGCTTTTCTTAGGCGGAGGCAGGCAACCGCTGTCCGCTCAAGGGGGCGCAGATCCGGTTGGCGGCCGATGCCGGGATGAGTGATGACGTGATCGCCACAAGCCTGGGCGTCGGCCACTTGGCGGTCTCCCACCCTTCGACGTTTTTGTCGAAGGCAACCTGGCGGAGAACCAGAGCGAAGAGCCGCCTACCGGGCAGAGCGCGAACTCAACGACAAGGAAGAGGCCCTTCTGGTGGCCACCGCCTGCGGCCCTCCGGCAGGCCGGGCGCTGGACACCGGAGCTGCTAGCTGGCGAATGCTCAGGCTGACGTGGTACCAAGCGTGCCGCCGGAACGTCGTTCTCACGCTTGACTGCAACTTGCCCACACGGGCCGCTTTCGTTTTGGGAATTGCCGGGTCTCGTCAGCTTTCAGTAAGCCAGCCCGGATACAGAGCCGTTGTGGTTAACGGGACGTGGCAGGGACAGCGCTATCTATCCAGAACGGTCAGCGCCGAGTCACGCTTTCCGCTAAACTCAACGGCAGCGCGGAGCGGCAGGGATAGTGCCTTTATCCAGCCCCCCAGGTCGGTAGGCGCCAGGCCGCGCCCGCGCTGTTTCCTGTCGCTGACCTTCTGTAGTCGGCTTTAAGCGTTCAGGGGGTGGAACATGGACGGCTTCAACTCAACATCCTCGCCTTATGCGCCGCAAGTGCGGCGCAACCAGCCGCTGCCAAGTTTGTCTCTTTATGTGCCCCCGAGCTGGCAGCAGGGAGATCCGTGGGCGCCGGAAGACCTCAAGTTGCGAATGGGTTTGCACAAGCTTCTGCCCCATCCGGATCTGAGCCAAATAAAAGTCTTACTCTCGGGGACGTGAACTAAACAGCCGGTATCGGGCCGCCAGGCTCGGAACACGAGATTTTTCTCCGCAGAAACTGAACTAGCTCCCGATTGAAGTCAGCCAAGGCGGCGAGTCGCCCGCGCTGCCTGCGATCCGAGTCGATCGTTAATAAGCCGAATTGGGCTGAACTGGACAGTTGAGCGTTGGCCAGAGTGAGAGCAGGAAGAGGGACAAAAGGTCTCTGAGCCAAGCCAGGACACGGCGGAGGTTGTGGCCAACGGCCGAGAGGAGAACGTTAGCGGCATCTCCGGCGCGGCCTTTGAGATAGCAGCGGCTAAGGTGACCTTCGTTCTTCATGTGTCCGATGATGGGCTCGATGGCGGAACGGCGGCGTAGCTCGCGCTTGATGACGCCGAAGACGCCGCGCTTCTGGCCCGAGATGAAGACGCGGCGGGGATTTTGTGTGTCGTGGCCGCGATATCCCTTGTCGACATAGGCCCGTTCGATCGGGCAGCCGGTGAGGCTCTCGGTGCGCTCGATGACGTTGCGAAGGGTGTGACCGTCGTAGGGGTTGTCCGGCAGCGAGCAGGCGTGGAGCACGAACAAGCCGCCCGGAGCTCTTTGGTTGTTGGTGACGATGGAGGCCTTCACGCAGAACTCATAGGGCGCGGCGGCCTTGCCCTTGCCGATGCACTCGACCTCCGGAGCATGGAAGGAATACAACTTCCAGCCGCGCTGGCGCTGCTGCTGCGAGCCGATCTGGGTGGCTCGGCTCAGCGGCAGGGCGAATGCCCCCTCCAATGCGGCCTGGCCCTCGGTCTTGCGGCGAATGTCGCGGATGATCCGGCCCAGCCGGCTGCGCAGGATGCGCAGCTGTCGCTGATGCCGGTTGAATTGTTTGGCATGAGCGTAGCGGCCCGCCATCATCGCCGCGCTTTTGGCCACGCGAACATAGGATTGCCGGAGCCTGACCCCGTGCTTCCTCGCCAGGCGGTTCAACCCGCGGATCGCTGCATGCAGCAGCTTGGCGTCGGTCGGGAAGCTGATGGCCTTCGGTTGGACGGTCGTGTCGACCGTGACCCGCTTGAGGTCCTGGCTGCGCAACGCACCGCTCGCGTGCGCCACGCGAAGGCTCTCGGCCAACAACCGCTCCAGCTTGTCGCCGAGCCGCTTGCGCCAGTGGCTCAGGTCTGAGCGCTCATGCGGGAAAACGTGCTGGAAAAACTCTTCGCCGGTGAAGAACTGGAAGTACGGATCGTGGACCCAGCGCTCGCACACCCCATAGTAGATGTGCTTGAGCAGCAGCAATCCGATCATGAAGCGGGTCGCGATACCCGGCCTGCCGTTGTCGCTGTAGAGCGGCGCGATCTCGCCGTCGATCCAGTCCCAATCGACCCTGCCGGCGAGCAGAACCAGCTCGTGTCGCATGTTGATGATCTGGTCCAGCCGGGACCGGAACAGATCGTTCGAGCCTGTCGTCCTGTGCTTCTTTGGTCGCATCGGTCCCTCCGATGCAGCACAGAATCACGGTTCGCAGCGGCAGGGAAATCCAAAATCGAAATTGCAGGTTTTTGCTGTGAAGCCCCAATCCCCTGCAATCTCAAATGCCGCCGCAACCGGAAAACAGACTCTCAATCAAGTGCTTGGAGGCTTGTTCACGGACAACATCCGAAGCTGATCGCCGAGACACGTGAGGCGACTACCAGTCCTGGGGCGAGAGCTTCGTCGCCCTGGCCGAGGGTCTGCAGAACGCGCTGTGGTCGCTCGGCGGGCCAGCGCGTAAGCATCGCACCGGGCCAAGGCCCGAGCCCGTATCAGAGTCCCGTGAATGGTGTCGTAGTTCAGGTATCCCTGCAACACGCGGCGGAGCCACGCGCCGGTATCAACGATGAACGCCTGGCGGCGGTTCGTTACGCCGTGTCGTATCGTGCCATCCTGGCATTGCGGGAGTCGATTGTCACCCGTCGGATTGTGATGCGCGTTTCGCGGGATCGTGAGCGCGGATTTCAGGGGATCGTGAGCAACGATTTCGCAGGATCGTGAGCAAGGCTTTCGGAGCCTTGCAGCGCTTCGGCCGACAACTCAACCGGCTTAGGGATGACCTCGTGGTTAACGAGGAAGTCCAATGCCTACCCAGAGATTGTCGATGCGCCGGATCAAGGAAGTCCTTCGGTTAAAACATTTTCAAGGCCTGCCAGAGCGGGCCATCGCGCGGAGCGTGGGCGTCAGCAACGGCGTTGTGCACAGCTACCTGAGCCGCGCCCGCTCTGCTGGGTTGAGCTGGCCGCTTCCGGAGGGAATGACCGATGAAGACCTGGAGCTTTTGCTTTTCCCGGCCCCACGACCAGCGTCTCAGAGCCCGCAGCGGCCGGTGCCCGACTGGAGCTACATCGATAAAGAGCTCCGCCGGCGCAACGTAACCCGTCGCCTGCTCTGGGAGGAGTATCGCGCCGTTAATCCCGACGGTTTCGGGTACACGTGGTTCTGCACTACCTACGAGGCCTGGAAGGGGCGGGTCCGACCTTCTATGCGGCAGATTCATCTGGGCGGCGAGAAGGTGTTCGTGGATTTCGCCGGCGACACCATCGACATCGTCGATCCCCTGACCGGGGAAGTGCAGCCGATGAAGCTGTTCGTCGCGGCGATGGGCGCTTCGAACTACACCTACGCCGAGGCCTGCCCCAGCGAGAGCTTGGCCGACTGGATCCGGGCCCACGTCAACTTGTTCACGTTTTTGAGCGGAACGCCGACGTTCGTGGTCTGCGACAACCTCAAAGCCGCCGTCAGCAACCCCGACCGCTACGATCCCGGCCTCAATCGCACTTATGCCGAGATGGCGAGCCATTACGGCACCGCCATTCTCGCCGCACGGCCGCGGCGCCCAAAAGACAAGGCGAAGGTCGAGGTCGCGGTGCAAATCGCCCAGCGCTGGATTCTGGCCCGGCTGCGCAATCAGCGCTTCTTTTCACGGGCCGAGCTCAACGCCGCCATCAAGACACTCGTCGACGAACTCAATGCTCGTCAAATGCGTGGCTTCGGCTCAAGCCGCGCCGAACTGTTTGCCGAACTCGACAAACCCAAGCTAACCCCGCTGCCAGATCAGCCTTATGCCTTCGCACGCTGGAAGCGCTGCCGCCTCGCTCCCGATTATCATGTCGAGGTCGACGGCCATTGGTACTCCGCGCCGTATCGTCTGATTGGCGAGCTGGTCGATGCCCGTATCGACGATCGGACGGTCGAGATCTTCCACAAGGGCCAGCGGATCGCCAGCCATGCCCGCGCGCCCAACCGACGCGGACACACCACCATCGCCGACCACATGCCCAGCGCCCATCGCCGCTACGGCAAATGGACCCCCGCCGCGGTGATCGCCGCCGGCGAGCGGATCGGTCCTTCGACAGCAGCGTTTTTCCAGGCCGCGATCGACGCCCGGCCCCATCCAGAACAAGGCTTTCGAACCTGCCTTGGCATTCTGGCGCTCGTCAAAAGCTACGGCGCCGACTGACCGGAATGGCCAAGGCCTTCGAGGAGCAGCGCCGATCGCCCGATCTCGAAGCCCTGCCGTTCGAAGATCGCATCGGCCTGTTGGTCGACCGCGAAGCCGCCGAACGCGACACCAGGCGGCTCACCACGCGCCTCAAGATCGCCGCACTGCGCCAGACTGCTTGCGTCGAGGACGTCGATCTGCGCACCCCGCGGGGCATCGACCGCGCCGTTTTCGCCAAACTCGTCGAAGGTCGCTGGATCGATCGCCACGAGAATTTGCTCGTCACCGGGGCAACCGGCCTGGGCAAAAGTTGGTTAGCCTGCGCGCTCGGCCACAAGGCCTGCCGCGACAACCGATCAGTCCTCTATCATCGCGTTCCAAGGCTGTTCGAGGCGCTCGCGCTCGCGCGCGGAGACGGACGCTACGCCCGGCTCCTCAAAAGCCTCGGCCGCGCTCAGCTTCTGATTTTGGATGATTGGGGACTATCGGTGCTCACCGCCGCGGAACGCCGCGATCTGCTCGAAATCCTCGAGGACCGACATGGCCGCGCATCCACCATCGTCACAAGTCAGCTCCCCGTGGACACCTGGCATGGAGCCATTGGGGACCCCACGGTCGCCGACGCCATTCTCGATCGCCTCGTCCACAACGCCCACCGCCTCCAGCTCACCGGAGAAAGCATGCGAAAACGCAGCGCCAAAACCATCACCCTTGACGGCCAACCAGAACACTGACTCTATCTCCCATCGGCCGTAGCGGGCTGCTCACGATCGTCTGAATTCAGTGCTCACGATCGCGCGAAATCGATGCTCACGATCCGTGAAATCCGCATTGTGAAGTGCGGATTTCGTTGGGTGCACCGCGCAGATGTGCGTGAACCCGAGGAAGTCGAACGTCTTCGGGCGGCGTTGCCCCGGCGCGAGAGGCGCTCGGCCGCGTACCGTCCAAATTTCAGAATCCGGGTCTTCTCCTCATTTAGCGAAAGACCGAACTCCGCTATTCGCTCACGCAGGGCGTCGAGAAGGCGTAGGACCTCGGTTTTATTTCGAAGCCCATAAGACTGCCGCCGGCATAGCTGCCGCTGCTTCTCCACTCGTGGGTCCAGAGGTCGAAGACGTGATGCACATTCATATTTACGAAGAGCGGCGGGAGCACCGCCCGTTGCCGCGTACTTACTCGTGCTACGGGCTTCGATCTGAATTTTCATTGCACGCAAGGAACTCGCAACTGACGGCATTTCTGATTCTAGAGTGGCCAAGTTCAGAAACATGGCGAAGAAGCCCGCGCACTACATCGCACAGGCGAATCGAAAAAGATTCGGGATTAGCGGGATGAAGGAGATCGTCACGTGACAACGCCAGCGGTCAGCCGCTTGCGTATCAAATCAATCGCAAGAGCCGGAGGTCTGACGGAAGATGAGTTCCTGCCCGCCGCCGTGCATTGCCCGTCAGTAGCGGATCCGGCGCTGCAAGGAAGGCGCCGCGCTTTGGCAGGGGAGCGGAGCTGGTCGGCGACGCAGCGCCATTACGCCCGCGCGTCCTCGGCATCGTCCTGAGCGCACACCGTGGCGATGAAGGCGGAGACGAGGCGCCGTGCGCTCTTGCCGGCACGTGCCAGCGCATTGCGCATGAAGTGGACGCGGCAGCGCTAGTGGCGTTGAGAACTTCGCCGACCGTGGCCGTGATCCCTCATGAGTATCGGAGACGACGAGCCCGTAGCCCCGCAGGCCGCGGCGGACGAGCTTGCGCAGGAGCGCGGCCCAGAACGTCTCGGCTTCGGATGGGCCGACGTCAATGCCGAGCGCCTCACGCCGGCCGTCGCTGTTAACTCGACGCGATGGTCACCGCGACCGAGACGATGCGCCCCTGCTGACGCAGCTTCACGTACGTGGCCGATCCACAGATAGGGCCGATCGCCCTAGAGCGGGCGGTTGAGGAAGGCCTTCACGTTGTCGCCGATCTCACTGCACATGCCGCGCCGGTCATGCCTTCGACCACCAGCGCCATCAGCCGGAGGCCGAGTGTGTTCCCTAGTCACGAAGGCAGCATGAGCATCGTCGTTATGCGAGACGATGCCGCTCCGTCGGGGTCGATGGCCGCATCACGCATGGAAGGCAATCATCGGAACATGAGAGGCCCGATCGGGTCCACTGGATTGGTCTCCAGTGGGGGACAGCGGCGAGGCACTGCCAGAGCCGCGGTCCGAGCTGAGGTCGGGAGTCGGACTGGTCCATAGTACCTGTGAAGTCGTCGAAGGAAACGAGACGTATGGAGGGAAGGGGCCAGCCCGAGGGGAGCCCGCGCGAGAAGGCCAGGGTCCGGACACAGAGCCGGGTTGCCTTGCCGCCGAACCTCGATCGGGTGAACGCGGCGGCCAAGCGGGCTGCCCAAACCCGGTTCACGGCCTTGCTGCACCACATCGACGAGGACGCTCTGCTTCGGGCGTTTCGACGACAAAAGCGGCAGGCCAGCGCGGGGGTCGATGGGGTAACGATGGCGAAGTACGAAGAGGGGCTCACGGATAACATCCGCGACCTCTGCGGACGGGTCCACACTGGTCGCTACCGGCCACAGCCGGTGCGGCGAGTCTACATCCCCAAAGCCGATGGCGGTAAGCGGCCTCTCGGTGTGCCGGCGCTCGAGGACAAGATCGTCCAAAGCGCGGTGGCCGAGGTGTTGAGCGCCGTCTATGAGGCCGACTTCCTTGGGTTCTCCTACGGCTTCCGGCCGGGGCGGAATCCTCATATGGCGCTTGATGCCTTGCATACGGCGATCATGAGCCAGCGTGTGAACTGGGTGCTCGATGCCGACATACGCAGCTTCTTCGACTCGGTCGACCACGAGTGGCTGTTGCGGATGGTGGCGCACAGGATCGCCGATCCTCGCATCCTACGGCTCCTCGAGCTGTGGCTGCGGGCCGGTGTTCTTGAGAGCGGCGAGAAGCGAGAGACGGACAGGGGCACGCCGCAAGGGGCAGGCATCAGCCCGCTCCTTGCCAACATCTTCCTGCACTACATCCTCGATCTCTGGGCCCACCAATGGCGTCGTCGTCATGCCCGCGGTCGCGTCGTGACCGTGCGCTATGCGGACGACTTCGTCATGGGCTTCGAGAGCAAGGCAGATGCGCAGGAAATGCTCTTGGCCCTCAAGGTGCGGCTGGCCAGCTTTGGCCTGATGCTTCATGAGGGCAAGACGCGGCTGATCGAGTTTGGCCGGTTCGCGGCCGTCTCGCGTCAGCGGCGCGGCGAGCGGCGACCAGAGACCTTCGCCTTCCTCGGCTTCACCCACTACTGCGGGCGGACCCGAGATGGCCGGTTCATCGTGAAGCACAAGACGGAAGGGAAACGCCTGACGCGCAAGCTGACGGCGTTGCGCCAGGACGCCTGGCGGCTCATGCACGCGCCACTGGCCACGCAGCACGAGCGGTTCGCCGCCGCACTGCGCGGGCACTACGGCTACTATGGCAGGCCGCACAATTATCCAGCGCTCAACGGCTTCTACCGCGAAGTGCGTCGGATCTGGCTACGTTGTCTGAGACGACGCAGCCAGAAAAGTCGGCGCATGGGCTGGTCGGAGTTCGACACCCTGACGGCACGCTTCCCTCTGCCCGTTCCACGCATCACTCGCACTTGGGCGCAGGCGCGGATATGACGCGGGTTACCCTCGGGAAGAGCCGGGTGCGGGAAATCCGCCCGCCCGGATCTGTGAGGGCGAAAGCCAAATGGCTGAGCTACTCGACCGCGCCTCTCTTGCTCTGCAGAGTGCGGTGCTGCCGAATGCTTACTTGATCGATAGCTGCTTGAGATCATGGTGGCACTGGAAAGGTCGGATTTGCTCACCGCCCGGCATCGTTGAAGCGTGCTTCTAAGATCTCCGGAAGGAGGATCAGACGTGGTTTTAGGTCCGCCTGAGCAGCTGTCCGAGGTGCCGACGAGCCCCTCATTCAGCCAAATTGTGGCTGATGGAAGAGAAGAACGCGGCTTCCCGGTAGGCTCTCTGCCGTGTAGAGCTGACCGTGGATAAAAAAAGCGGTCATTGGGACGTCCCGGCTCGGCAGAAGGCCTAGATTCTGCAATATGTCGATCACGGCGGGCGAAGCCTCTTGGGAGGCGTGCGTCCAGCCGTCGCCCAAGAACTCTCCCAGTTCAGGCACTTGCGGGACTGGCTGATGGCCTGATGCAGGTGCGGCAGACGGCAGAGGAAGGTTCGGCGCCAGCGCCGAGGGAGCGTCCCTACTCCATTCGAACGGAGCCGCCGAATCAAGCCCTGGCGCAAGACCGCCGTAGATATCTGAGGAAGTCCTCAGTGCCGCAGGCCTAGCTTCGCCCGGCAAAGCGGGCCGAGGGTGATGAATGAGCTGAACGTCCTTGGGCCCTTCCGGTCCCAAGATGGCCGTGTAGCGTTCGCCGCCGATCTCAAAGTTCATGATTGGATGTTCCACAACAGGCAAGAAGTCCCACTCGCCTAACTTGGACAGCATCTCGTCGGGGGCCGGCTGGGTGCGATGGGAAAAATTCTTGGGAACGGCGAAAGAAACATCAAACGTATCGCCGACAGCGGGCGACAGCAGATGGACGAGCTGAACATCGTTGAGCCCTCCCGGTCCCAAGACGGCCATATAGCGCTCACCTCGAATGTCGTAGGCCTTTACCCGCTGTGCTGCATCCGGCAAGAGGCCCCAGCGGCGAAGCCTGTGCATCATATTCGGCGCGGCCTGAGTCCCGTGGGAGAAATGTTCGGGAACGCTCAAAGACGCATCAAAGGCTTCGCCGGCTGCTGCGATCGTCTGCTCAAGGGTGGTCTGCGCCGCAGCGCCTTCGTTCATCATCTGTCCAGAGTGGTCTTCAGAGGCGAAATCGGGCTGCCGCAAGCTCGGATGCCAAGCAGGGGCATCGAAAGGCGCTTCTTGAGCAACACTCTGCGCTGGCGAGGGAACGGTTGGACTCATCGTTGGCCAAGGCATCAGCGCATCGAAGGTCGGCGTTGGCAAAAGGTTCTCGCGGTCCGCTGCATCGAAAAGCGCGTCCTGAGGGACACTTTGCACCGGCGAGTGGATGATTGAACTCATCATTGGACCAGGCACCAGTGCATCGAAGGTCAGCGCGCGAAAGAGGTTCTCGCGACCCTCGGCATGGAAAAGCGCGTCCCGAGGGACACGTTGCACCGGCGAGGGAATGGTTGGACTCATCGTTGGCCAAGGTACCGGCGCATTGGAGGTCGCCGCCGACAAAAGGTTCGCACGATCCGCGGCATCGAAAAGCGCCTCCTGATCGACACTTTGCACCGGCGAGTGAACCATTGAACTGACCGTTGGCCCAAGCATGGTCGCCGGCAAGAAGCTCTCGGCTTCTGCAGCATCGAAAAGCACGTCCTGGGCGACACTTTCCGTAGGCGAATGGACGGCCAACCCCACTCCATGCCAGACCTGCGGAGCATTGAACCCCGGCGGCCGTGAGCTGCGCTCATCTGCATCGTCCCCAATCGGCTGCTCATCGGCCGGCATAGCTGAGGGGGTGGACGGCTGGATGACCTGGCGCGAACTGCCTCCTTCTCCGCCTAAATTGGTCTGCAGGGTAATGGCGCGATAGTCCCGAAGGCCATTCAAGGCGGAGATGAGCATCTTGTCCTTCGGGAACAACCTATCCGCGTGTCCGAGCAGTTTATCATCACTGAGGTCGGCAATGGACAAGGGTCGGAGCGCTACCGCCAACTTCCGCAGTCCGCTCGCATAGCTCTCGGCCGTTTTCCTGCCGATCTGTCGACCAAAACCTGCCTCGGCGGCATCCCTGATAAGACCCTCATCTTCCCTGGAAGGACGATAATGTGTTGAGAGGGGGCGAGCGTTGGCGTCGGGCTCGCGGTACCGACTGATCATTAACAATGCTGGCGCGATGACCCTGTCGTTTGGCAGCAGCTTCCTAGCGTTAGCGAGTAAGGCATCGTCATCGAGCCCAGCAATTGATTTGCCGGACTTCTTCAGCCCCTCGGCGAATTTGCGAAGCCGACGATCATAAATTTTGACGGTGGTCTCACTCGGCGGCGGCCCTCCATTGAGAGCAGCGGCCGATGCCGCCTGGATGAGGTGATCGTCTTCCTCAGTGACATCATGAAGCGCCGCGTGCGGATATACAGGGCCCGCCTCTCGCACGCCTGCCAGGTGCTGCTCAAACGCCACATGCTTTTGATCCGGCTGTTCCACGGCGGCATCCGACGCAGCGGACGCCTTATCGGCTGGGTTGATCGTGTTGAATCGGTCCATGTTCAGTCCGCAGGGCTCGCTCTCTCGCTATTTCGCTACTCACGTTTGCTTTCCAAAACCTGACATCGCCAAGCGGAAAGGTAGAATGAAAGGATAAATGATGGCTCGCAATTGCCTTCTCTGCGCCTTGCAGCATCGCTCGTGCGCCTGAGCGCCAGGTGCTGCACAGTAGGTTCCGACAAGCGCTTAAAGCGCCTATCGGAGCGGCTGCACATTCTGTGTTGTTGGTCCCGCTGCGTCCGGCGCTGTCGTGCTTGCTCCATCTTCTCCGTTGCCCTTGTTGCGCGCTGCGAGAGTAGAGTGACTAGCAAGAGGAGCGGCGGCGCGATCGCCATTTACCGTGCTGACAGACCGATTATCAACCAGGTCGAGCGGATCGTTCACCATCACTCCCAGGTTGTTTTTGGTCGAGCAACCAAGAGTCGGTTCGAACGAATTGTCGTCCACTGCTGGTCCTGCGATCAAAAGCGACGGACAGTTCGGAAGATGCGCTTCAAACGTAATCGCCTCGATCCTGACGGCGGAACGGCCCGATAAATTGAGGGGAGAAGCGGACAGCCGGATGTTAGAGGGAACAACCCCCATGGCGCGTGCTTCGTGCGCCACCTGCGCAATGAGCTTATGGGAGCCGCTGACATCCACATGGAGCGCATCCCGCCGGCCACCACTTGCGTCGGCGATAAAATTACGCAGCTGAAGCTTTTCGAGGGCATGGAGGCTCTGCAGAAGCAAGACACGCTTTTTCTGTTCGACCTGGACTCCTTGTTCGGCAGGATTGGGATGGATCGACGCAGTATTTGCGCAGCCCCCCAATATTGCGGCAAGGACAATCGAATGGGACAAATATCGCATGTTCATATGTCGATCCTCATTCGATGATAAAGCCGGCGTTGCCCGTCAGTCCCGGTGCGCTCGCGCGCGGCGCATCGCGGCCTTGAGGCGGCCGTGCCACCGTGTTCGTCAAGATGCGGCCTGCATCTGATGGCGGTGCGATGCGGTTGGTCGGAATACTTATCTGGCTTGGATTTGATCCCGGCCGTACGATGTAAGGTGTAACAACGATAACTAGCTCGGTTTCGCGTTTTTGAAACGATGAAGAGCGAAAAAGCGCACCAAGGATCGGTACGTCGCCGAGCCAGGGAAACTCGCCGATATCAGTGTTGAAGTTGCGCCTGATGAGGCCGCCGATTGCAAAGCTCTGGCCGCTGGCGAGCTCGACCACGGTGCTCGCCCGCCGCGTCGAGAGGGCAGGAACCGCCATACCATTGATCTTGACTTCGCCTTCGGTCGATAGTTCGCTGACTTCGGGCTTCACACGGACAACGATCTGGTTGTTGCTGAGCACTGTCGGGACGAATTCCAAGCTCACGCCGAACTGCCGGAATTGGACCGAAACCTGCCTGTTGTCCTGCATGACTGGGATCGGAAACTCGCCGCCGGCGAGGAAGCTTGCGGCTTCGCCGGACATTGCCGTCAGGTTCGGCTCAGCCAGGATTGAGGCGAGGTGCTCACTGGCGAGAGCGTCGAGAACAGCGCTGAGGTTGATATTGCCGGTGCTAAACCCGATCCCAATCGTGCCGCCGCCGCCAGCCCTGCCGGACCCTCCCGGTTTGCCGGTGGCAAGGAAAGCGCCGTTTGGGCCCGAGGCGGTGAAGTTGATGTTGAGATCCTTGACGGCGGTGCGGGAGACTTCTGCTACGCGCACGCTGAGATTTACCTGCAGTGAGCCGGCGACCTGGATCTTGTTGACGACCGGGGCGCCCGCGCCAACAAATTGCTCAGTGACCTTCCTCGCAGCCTCAACGACATCGGCATTGGGCGCTATACCGCTAAGGATCGCCCCGCGCGGGGTATAGCTGACCTGAATTGGATAGTCGCCGACCTCGGCCTTGAGCGCGGCCCGTAGATCCTCGAGTGGTTGGGTTACGACAATACGCAGCTCGGCAAGAGCCTCGCCGTTTTCGTTGAGGGCGAACAGGCTCGTCCGCCCGGACTTTTTGCCGAACACGAAAATTGTACTGCTCGACGGAGCTTGATAATCGGCAATTGCAGGGTCGGCGACAAAAATGGTCGCCGCCGGTGCGCTCAAATGCACCGTCTTTCCCTGTGACGAGGTAATATTGAGCGTGCCCGTGGTGCTGCCGGGTGCCGCACGTGGCATCTCTCCTTTGCCGTCCCGCTTGGTCTCGGCTGAGGCCGCAAGCGGAAACAGCAAAGCAAATCCGCATAGGAGGTAGCAGAGACGATTGAGAGCGGCAGAGCGTTGTGGGTTGGTGATCGCAGGCGGCTGGGTAGCGCCGGCGGCATTATTAAGGACCTTCAAGCGATTGTTGCCTTTAAGTGACGCTGCTAGGCAGCCGATGCTGTGCCAACGAGTTCAAGAGTGTAACCGACGCCGCGCGCGGTCTTGATTCTGAGCGTCGCACCCGCCTGGTTCAAATGCGCGCGTAAGCGATAAATCCCGACTTCCAGCGCATTGGTCGAAACCTCGTCATCGAACGCGTACAAGCTATCTTCCAGCGAAGCGCGCGGCACAGTGCGGCCGGCGCGATTGAGCAGATGCTCGAGAATGCACACCTCACGCCGAGCAATCCTCAGGATCCGGCCACCCACCGAGACTTGTCTGGCGATCGGATCGAAATGCAGATTCCCGAATGTCACGACCGGCGCCGTCATTTGCGTTGACCTTCGCAAAATGGCCCGCATGCGAGCGATGAGTTCGTCGATCGACACAGGCTTGGGCAGGAAATCATCCGCTCCCGCATTGAAGGTCGCGATCCGGCGGCTGAGATCATTGAGACTGCTCATCATCATTGCCGGCATTGATCGTCCTTCGCGCCGCAACTGCTTCAACCAGTCCAAACTATCCCCATCCGGCAAGACGGACTCCAGCAGTACGAGGTGGTAGTTTGCGCAATCCAGCGCGGCTGACGCCTCATCCAGCGTGGGCGTCACGTCCACCGCGAACCCGCAATTCACGAGCGTTGCCTTCACAGCGCGGCCAAAGTCCGCATGATGATCAACCAGGAGAATTCGCATCCATCGCCTCTCGTCCGTCCTCGGCAAGACTTGAGCGTGTTAGGGTTGACCAAGAGATCCGGCGACTGGATGCTGCCGGTCTGGCATGAATTCGAAAAGCCGTAGACGACCCGCAAGAGCTTGTTGGCAGGCGACCGATGCATGCGCATCCATTGACATCGGATATGTGACGGCTCGCGGCGGGTCGCCTGGGCGGGCGGCGCAGCTCAACATATCCGTTATGTTGGCAAGAGCTCTGCGATGACTTACGGGGTTGAGAGCCCTGGCGGCGCACTGATGCATCTGTGGGCGGCACATAGCAATGCCTGCATGCGCTGCGCGAATGCTAGCGGTAGTGATCGCGCGAGACTGCCCCAGCGAAAGCAAGGCACGGGCGAGATCAGCTGTATTTGTCGTCGAACAGGCTTGCGAAACCGACATTGAATACTTCCCAGTTCGTCTTGATCCGCGGTCAGTCTTGCGAGGCTGTTGGCCGTAGTGCCGTCAAGTCGCGGCATTGCAAGTGTTCCGCGCTAAAGACACTTCGCGCGCTATGTGCCGGCCAATGGGGCGTAAAAGGCCGAGATGCGACGAAACGATCAACGCGTCCTTCGGGACAGACGTCCTCTCGTTTGCCGGCGTTATCCAAGTAAGATGTCAACCGTTCCAATGCTCGGTCGCTTCCGAGGCGTTCTCCGTCCCAACTGAGCTAGTGCTGCCAATGAAGGACAAATTACGTGCGGCATTGCTGTCGTGCCTTGTCTGAGGCGGCGACGCCGGCTCCATGTCGTCGGATCGGGTGCACGGCTCAGGAACTCTGCCTTTCGTCGGCATAGGCGAAACAAAGACTGCCCGCGTTGTTCTCGCGCGCTGGATCCAGGTCTGCCTGCGAAGACGGCGCTTCGCCCAGCCCTCACAGAGCAGATGAACGATGCAAGCTTTAAAAAGGAGGAGTTGGGTAGTGTGATCAACCGAATCGGCCGAGCATTGAGTTTTTGAGACGTTCGCAATTGTTGGTACCCGTCAGGAAGAGTTCACACGAGCGGACTGTGTCGCGAGACTGTCGGAAATCCTACAATCTGACGCGAGGTGAGATTCAAGTGCAATTGAATGCTCTTTGTCGGGGTGCCTTCAGTTTGGAATCGTTGTGAGGCAACGGCGACACAGTTCGACCATGCCGTCGAACTGCGCGCGGCGGTCCGTCTCGCTGTGTACAAAGCCGTGAGCATTCGTCCGTCCAATTAAACGTCTCGCAGAAGCGCTATTGAGTGCAGAAGAGGCAGGCGCTCTTGGCAAGCGGGGTAAGCCATGACACCAGGAGCGGGGCGATCCGATCCGCCTCATGCGTGTCAATTTAGCGGGGAGACCGTGGCGAGAGGTGGACGTCCACTTGATGAACAGGAAGCAACGTTCGAGGTGAAGACTGTCGATCGCTCGAGCCAAGTTGTTCGGCAAGGGATTGAGGAGAGAATCGATTGCCAGACGTCATCTTGAATGCGGCCTCCTTATATTGCGATCGACTATGAGCCTCTTAGGCGCGCTCCGCAAAATCGATTGTTTTGATGGAACGCATCCAGGTGACGGATCGGCTGTCTTGTAACAGCGCGGCTTATCGCGGGGAGCGAATGCCCGATGCGATCGCGGCCGAAACACCTGTTGCTTGACCGCGCGGCCAATTTCAGACCGAGTACAGAGAGGGACGCAGCGCGTTCAGCGGCGTAACTCCACCAAAGCCGCCAGCCAGCCGTGAGCTCGTATGTCGTTCGAACTCACAATGTCCAAGGCGCCGGGATGCTCCAACGAGCGCGCACAGGAGGAGGATTGTCCGACATCCTCGCGTCGCCGGAAGTGCATCTTGTCGGAGACCCAACCGCTCTGCCGCTCGACCGGCGAGTTGATCGGGCCGCCGGTCGCCGCATAAGCTTAAGCTGTTCTGCGTGTGCGGAGTTGGTACGCCGCTTCAAGGTCTTTCTTTTGGGAGTTTGGGTGCTTGAAAACCAACGAACCAGCCCAACGGTTTGGCCGAGAGACCATCTACTCATTGCTCTCGCGCTTATAGGGATTTTCTTCTCTGCCGGTGCGGTAGCTTTCCAAGTTTCCGCCCAAGAACAGGCGCTCGGTCTCTTTCGTTGGCGTTCTGCCAAGTGAGCACATCAAATCGACGTCCGCATCGATGTTGTCGTAGTCTTCAGCATTCATTCTGAGCGCAATGCTGCTCATCACGTCGTCTGGCGTCCAGACACTGTGCTTCGGAACAGTGTAGGTGTGCAGTGCGTTCGCATTGTTGGCGATCGCCCTCGCCCAATGATCGCGAGAAACGGCGAGTTTCGCCGGATCTTCGACCAACGATACGAAGGGTGATGTTGTTGTCTTGCCGCGCATATGCCAGCCAGCTTGGCGCGCCCGGTCAATAGGATACCGCTCTGGATGATCTCCAATGGAAGAATGATCCCGAGCCGTGTTGCGAACATGCAATATGGCGCTTGTGTTTTCGTCCGTATGCGGCTTGCAGTCACTATTCTGATTCTGAAAACGCCGCAGTGTGACATAAGACGACCTCACGACGTCGTCAAATACGCCGTCTCGGTCAATGCTAGGTGCGCTCGCCGGTGACCAGCGCGCCGCCTGCTGCACGGCAAGGTCGATCTCATTGCGAAGCACTTCAAGATTGGCACCTGTCAGTGTTGCTGCAAGCTGAGCGCGGGCACTGACAAATGATGGGGCTGGGCAGCTACCGGGTTCCGAGGCGGCCTCGCCTGGCGCAGACGAGGACGTGGCAGTCGCGGAATTTGCCGCTAAGCAGAGTGAAGGCGGCGTCGGGTAGGCCGAATCGAGGTCGTCTATATCCAAGTCATTCAGCTGCTGCTCGAAGCTTGCTTGATCTTCGGAATTGTGTGCCGTTGCGCTGCTCTCGGCGCCAAGCTCATCCTGTTGTCCATGGACGCGGCGCGCCTGCTGTACCACGTTGTGAACCTCAAAGGGAGTGTCCACAGCATTTCGTGGATCAACGTTCATATCTCTCTCCCTTCGAAGTGCCGGATGCCAGCCTAGATTGTTGCAGGCGCAGCTTTCGAGAAGCTGACAGACCAGAGAGGGCGCCATTTAGTTTCAGCTCTTGACGGAGTCGAATTGAGTCAGTCAGCATGGCGAACAGCCAGCCGGAAGGAAGTCGCGCGAAGCGTCGGATCAAAATCGGTGCTGCCGTTTGCCTCCTGGCATTGGTGTTCGATTGGGCTGCTATTGGATGCCTGAGATTGTTCGGATCGGCACGCCAGGACGCGCCCACCACTTCATTGTGGACGCGTGATCTAAGGCAGACAGCCCGTGCACAGCAAGATGGACGAGCCGGTGCTTGAGGTGGCGAAAGGCGCGTTCGTAGATCGTCTACTTATGCAGAGGCGAGAACTACATTCTCTCGCTCGAGAGGCCTGTGGCGGACCAGCGCAACCGGTTTGGTTTGCTGTTTCCAAGCGGACGACGCTGGATCAAGCCGGTCTAGTCGACGCGCGGGAAGCTAAGCCACTTCCGCAAACCTAACATACGAGGTTGTGATGTCGGAATAGCCATTACAACGTCTTGCGCGTCGTTGCGACAGGCTGCTTTGTACGAGCGCGCTTGTTGTCTGGAATCAGCCAAACGCATCGCGAGCATCACGACTTGGAGGCCGCAATCGGCGGTACTTATCGAGGGAGAAGAGCATATGAAGGTTACTGGCCGAGGACTAACGATCCTGTTGTCCTTGCTTTCGGCCGCGAGCGCGCCGGCAAGAGCCGACGACCCCTCGCCGAAATACACTGAAGTACTCAGAGCCCTCCAAGCGGGGAAGAATGTGAAGCTCATCCTCGATATGACCCACTGTACCAACGCGGATGGTGGCAAACCTGCGTCGGCGACGCAGGCCGGTCTGGTCATCAATGCCTTCAGGGTGACCAGCCAGAGCGGCATCAGCTTCGCCAATGCTCATCAAACGGTCGACAGCTCCGGACATGCCGTGACCGAGTACATCCGCCATAGCCTTAGCCGCGAAGGCAAGCTGACGGTGCGAGCCTCCAAACTTGTCGTCGGGACCACCGAACTCGCGAATCAAGGCGAATTCATCTGCGAAGTGCCGGATGGCGCAAAGTTCATCTGGTAACGAAGAGCACAGAGCAGACGGGCGCTTCGTAGACTTGATCCTCCATCGTGTGGACAGCTTCGCCGGGCATGATACGGATCTTTTCGATCGTCAGGACTGCCAGACTCTTTCTAGCCGTCTTTTCGTCAGGGAAGGATCAAGTTGCCTGAACTTGTTGCTCAGCTAACTCATGAATGTCGCCGATCTCCATTCGATCTTTGAGGTGGAAGATCGGCGGCTCATGCAGTCGTCGTATGGGGCTGAGCCAATACCTCTCGGTTGAACGTCCAGATGATCTCGCTACGTCCACGCGCTGCCCGCGGCCCTCGTGAGAACATCATATTTAAGCGGATCCAGCCAGGACCGGCGTTGTTGACGCTCCCCCTCGCCGGGCAGACGGACCGGAGGATTATAGCATGAACGCTGTTTTCGACTTTTCCAAGCATCGGAAAAGGCAAATCACCCTTTCCGGAGCCTGCGTCATCAGCCTTTTGCTCCTGACTTTTTGTACGGATTCGATGCGCTGGCCGTCCGAAAGTCGTCCAGATTCCCACCCAGAAATAGTACCTCACGCTCTTCGGTTGGGGTAGCACTCACCCATGCCAGATCGGGTTCATCATTTTCGGTTCCATCCTCGAGAATACTGACGATGTCTTCCGCCGTCCAAGTTGTGACCCTCGGCACCGTGTAGGTGTGCAACTCATTCGCGTTTTCCGCGATGACTTTGGCGCCAAACTCCTTGTCGTCGTCCGGCGAAACGAGCAGTAGTGAGGCGTCCTCGGACAGTGACACAAAAGGCGAAGAATTGGTATCGCCCCTCATGTGCTCTGCCGCTGCGCGGCCCAGATCTAGTCGTTGGCCTCCCCAGATATTCCAGGGAGCTTGCTCGTAACGCAAAGCCGCCATGGAACGCAAATGGGCCATCGCGCTTTGACGGTCCAACACATGTGGCCTGCAGTGGCTGGCGTGGTTTTGAAAGCGCTGCAGCTCCGTGTATGACGATGCCAACACGTCGTCGTAAACGCGGTCACTGTCGACGCGATAGGCTGACGATCCAGTCGCTCTTGGCCATTGTGCTGATCTTTGCGCAGCGAGTTCGATGTCTCTTCTGAGTTCCGCAAGGTTAGCGCAAGTCAACGTTGCGGCAAGCTGACCGCGCGTTCTCACGAACGATGCAGCCGCGCACCGTTCGTTCTCAGGGATAGCTTGCGCTTTCTTGTTGCCGTCCGTTACCGTCGGGTTCGATCCAGCCGCGGGTGAAGCTAATGATGCGAGGATTGGCTGAGCCTCTCCAAGCCGATGCTCAAAGTCTGCTTGCGCCGTCTCTTCCTGTTGTGGATCGAGGTTATGCATCCGAGCCTCGGATGGGTTGACGTTGTCAAATGGGGCCATTCCGGTCTCCTTTTGTCGGCCTTCAATATCGTCATGCAAAAGTTGATCAGATCAGGAGCAGGAACTGAGACGGGCGCAGTTTGTATAAGATGCACCGGTCTGGTTCTCGAACGTTCGGTGTTGAGGCGTGCGGCAGGCCCCTGACCGGCAATCCAGCTCATGCTTCTCGTCCAGATATTTGTGTTCGAGTCGGGCTCCAGTCCGGATAAAGATGCTGTTATGCTAGAAAGCCTAGCTGTCGAACAGCTGACCAGACCCAATTGCTTGAAGAAAGCCCGTGGCCATTGCGTCTGTGCCGGCGAGCCTGTTGTTTATTGCGGAGCAGAGTTTTGGCGAGATGGGCCATTGTCGCTCTCCGCTTCATGGCAGTACCGTATGAAAGGTTATGGGGAAGCAGCCCGGGGGAGGGCCCGCTTACCGTAAGCTTGAGCCGCATGGGGCAGCCTGCCTGGACTAGCTTGCATCGGCTCCCCGTGAAGGACTTTGAAAAGCTCTTCAAGAAGCTGCTGGGGATACTAACGCCGGATCATGCCGCGGCCATCGGGCTCTGACCGGGCCGCGTGGCATGAAGATCCATTGTTGGGAATACTGATGCGATGGATCGCGTCGGCGCGCCGAGCGTTAGTCGCAAAACAAGCCACGGGGGTGCGACTTCGATCGGCCCAACTCGTTCTCCCATAGATGGACCCGTCGGCTCGCGGAGCAGGCCTAGCCGATCGCGAGCTTTGGCTAACCAGGAGGCCGGCGATCCGCAAGTGTCGAATTGCAATTGATCGATTGCGTGCCCGTAAGGACTGCGGCTCTTGCCCTCCTGCAACCGAAGTCGGAATTTTTGCTTTCAAGGTGGCGTAGCGACCATAATGCGGTTTCTGTCAGCGGGACCGTGTTTGTCAGAATCAGAACATTCTGCGCCCATGTGGAAATTACGCTGCCGATTTAGCTCGACAATTCCGACTGATGCGGCTGGCACGGTTGTTGCTGCCGATGAGGTAAGGCCAGGCTGAGTGCAGAGCTAGGTGAACGATCACTGTTCCGCCCGCAAGCCGCGGGTCCATTCCGAACAAGAAGAAAGACCTAGAATGTTGCGCATTCGGGTTAATGGAGAGTGATGTGGAGTGTCGAAGAGCTGGCGAAAAGAAACACACTTTCGGACATATCAGCGCTGCCAAACAACGGATCAGGGTTGGTGGGTGTGGTAGACAATTGCACCGATTGGCAGTGGACAGGCATGACAAGAATTCGGCTGACGTGGTCAAGCGTCGGCCGCCGCGGACAGCGACATGATAAGAGTCTCGTCGACACGTCGTGTCACCAAATCCCCGGCGAGTTCGCCACAAAGCCCGCAGCCTGCGTCCATGCCAAGCACAAAGAGGTCCTCGTAATCCTGGCAGTACGGAACTCTCGACATGTCGCAAAGGATCGGCGCTGATAGCGAGTGCACCGTGAATGAAGGGGCAGAGCACTACTCAGATCCGAAAGACAAGCTTTCATCAGATGGCGAGTTCGTTCGGTACTGGAGCCGGGCTGCCGACCGGCTGCTGGCGGTTGCTGCTGTTAGGAGGCGAACCGAGGAGGCAATCAGAAGGACCGGGATTGGCTTGCAGCTATCCTCCGAGAACCTTAGCGGTCATGACCTATCAGATTTCCCGCTGCGACGCTGTACCCTCAATCGCGCGCAGCTCTACGGAACAAAGTTGGATCGAGCAGATCTTTCTGAGGCGAACCTTATCTGTCCGGGGCTAGAGCGGGCAAGTTTCATGGGGGCCAAGCTCGATTTTGCCTATATGCATGCGATGGCAGCGCAGGTCTGCAACTTCGATGATGCCAGTCTGCGCAATGTAATCGATGCAACCGGCAGCCTTTTTCACGGTTGCAGCATGAAAAGAACACGCTTTGACAACGCGATGCTCAGCGGGCTCCTCGTTTACCAGTGCGACGCGAGTGATGCTGTATTCGACGGCGCGGAATTACAGGGCTCAACCATCAATGAATGCTTCCTCCCTTCAGCGTCCTTCCGCTTCGCAAAGCTGAGCCAGGTCACGATCACGAAGGCGCATCTGGCGGATTGCTCGTTCTTTCAGTCGAAGGGAGACTGTTTATCGATCGTGCGTCCCATCTCGATCGATGGTCTCGTCCTAGAGGGCGCTCATCTTCCGTATCTGAGACTCTCAAAGGTGAGCGGGCGGATTCGGGCGAGAGCCCTGAGCGCCCCATTCGCTGATCTTCACCTATCAAATCTTGCGGGAGCGGAGCTGGAACAGGCAGACTTGACCGAGGCGCGGCTTCTGTCCGTAGGCCTGTCCGACGCGAACCTCGTGGGTGCCGTGCTTACCGGTGCATCTATTCACTCCTGTCAGCTGAATGGGGCGGATCTATCTAGCGCATCAGGTGAAAGCATTTCGATAACAGAGAGCACAATGCGAGCGGCCAAATTCACCGGTTTTCGCGGCCGCTGCGCCTTTGTGCGCGACTGCGATCTGGAGCATGCGGACCTATCCCAAGCTTACCTCTACAGGTCGATGATCACCGGTGATCCGCCGCAATCAATGGCATTGAATCACGCAAATTTCGAGGGATCAAATCTCGTTCAGGCATATCTCGCCGCGGATATGACCGAAAGTAACCTGGAGGCAACGCGAGCCGCATACGTTCGCATGAACCAATCGTCCCTGCGCGATGCGAACCTGAGTGGGATATCGCCGTTCCAGGCCAGTTTCGTAAAGGTGGACTTTTCGGGCGCTAAGATAACCACTTTCGAGCCACCATTTTTCGCCGACCGTTGTCGGGGACTGCAGGTCGCTCTGGAGGGGCGGCAGCCGCGCGAACCATCAAGCTATCTGGCTGAATTCTCATCGGTGATCAGACGGGGTCGAGAAGGGTCAACCTGACTGCTTCGGAGCTGCAAGAACAGTGCGCGCGAGCTTTGGACAGTTCGTGCGGTGGTCGAGGTGTGAGAGGGCGTAAAACCTCTTTGGTGCTCGTTGGCGTGCGCGGCCCACGAGACGCTGGGCGGCGCGCCTTCCGAGATCCGAACGCGCCACTATTTTGGCGTTCAAAAAGCGGAGTAAGAAGATGCATCTGACAGGTCTTTCCGCAGGCAAGGCGTTCATCCGGGAGGTCGCGAGAACAGGTCAGACGATTGGAACGGTCCACACTCTCGGCGCCCTGCATCTTGGGCATGCAGAGCTGATTAGAAGAGCGGCATTGGAGAATGATGTCGCGATCGTCACAGTGTACCCGAACAAGATCCAGCTTAGACCAGGTGGGAGCTACGATTTCAATTTGGACGATGATATTGGACTTGCCCTACGTTCAGGAGCAACTGCCGTGGTTTCGTCGAGCGACACCGAAATGTTCCCGGTCGGCTATCGAACGTATGTATCGCAAGGTGACTGTGATTTGCGTTTAGGGGGGCCTGAAACTTATTTGAAGGAAGCCGTTACTGGAGCAATCCGCTGGATCTGCTATTCGAGGCCAACTCGCAGTTACTTCGGCCTGAAAGATATAGGTCAGGCGATCCTGGTAAAGCGCGCCGTCGCAGACCTGCTTCTCGATTGCGAGATAAGGTTTGTGCCGACCGTGAGATACAAGAACGGAGTGCCCATTTCGTCGCGCTTGAGGCGATTTAACCGTTCCGAGCTTGATGAGCTGTCCTGTCTCTTCACGGCACTCAACCGTTCAAGAGAAGAGATCGCCCGAGGAGCGTCAAGCGTGAAGGATCTGGTCGCGTCGGCGACATCTCGGATAGAGTTTCGACAGTTTAGACTCGAGTTTGTTCGGATTGTCGACGCTGATAATTTCAAAGATTTAGAGCAGGTCAAGCTCCCATTCTTAATTATTGGGGCTGCAATGGCTCATGGCCTCACGGTTTCCGATAGCATCTATGTTCCAGATCAGGATACGCTCCTAAATGGTGCTCAGGATATCTGGATCGATTTGCCTAAGCAGTCGTAGCGAGTCGATTACTCATAGATCTTCGCCCGAAAAAGTAGACGGGGTTAGGTGGCTCTTAGCTCCATGTCGATTGGGGCGATATATGCGAGCGGAATGAAGCCAAGTTCGGTTGTAGGAGCCCTCAATGAAGGCGAAGTTTCGCGCTGGGCTCGCGCGGTAGCGCTCAGATAGCGATCGGGCAGCGCGATGACGTTCGTCGGCGGCCTCTGTTAGGGCGGCGCAGGACGGTGTCACTGGGAAGAACAGGACCTAGCCGCGGCAGCCGGACCAGCTCCTTCGCCGTCAGGGCAACGACAGCCACTATGTTGACGCCGATGCCGTTCCCGGAAACGGCGAGGCCAGCGGTGGTGACAGCTCTCAGCGATCCATTGAGTAGATGGAGCCGGAAAGTCAATGCGATCCTTACTGCCCGACATGGTAGGGCTGGCTAGCCGCACTTTGAGATAGTCTGTTCGGGTAGCTTGTCACAGCCAAACGCCACGACAGCTCAAACCGGTGAATCGTAAGTTTGGATCCGTAAGCTCTCGCGAACAAAATCTGCGGAGATGTTATGAACAGGCGATTGGAAATCCATAGAGCGGATGATGGATATATTATCCCGCTCAGCGAGCTGGATGTAAGCGAGGGCAAGCGCTTTCAAGACGACAGCATATGGGGTTGCTTCGAGCGGTTGCGAAGAGAAGATCCCGTTCACTACTGTCAAAATAGCGCTCATGGTCCATATTGGTCAATAACGAAATACCGGGATATCGTAGCGGTCGACACAAACCACCACGCGTTTTCGTCACAGCAAGGTGTCACCATTGTCGAGGTGCCTGATAAGCACTGGACCCCAAGTTTCATCAAGATGGGGCCTCCCCAGCACGCCGAGCAGCGCAACACGGTGAGTCCGATCGTCGGGCCGGAAAGCCTGACGAGGCTCGAAACCTTGATCCGCTCTCGGGTCCGGATGATTCTCGATGGCTTGCCGCGTAATGAAGTCTTCAATTGGGTAACCAAGGTCTCCATAGAGTTGACGACGCAAACGCTCGCCACGCTGTTCGACTTCCCATTTGAGGATCGGCGACTCCTGACCTATTGGTCGGACGCAGCTGTTACAACTCCTAAAGCAGGCTATGCCATCGACAGCTGGGACAAGCGAAGCACCATCTTGTCGGAGTGCCTGGACTATTTCACACGGCTTTGGAACGAGCGCATCAATGCCGAGCCACGCCTCGACCTGATTTCCTTGATGGCGCATTCACCCGTCACACGCCATATGGAGCCAACTGAGTTTCTTGGGAACCTCATTCTACTGATCGTAGGCGGCAATGATACCACGCGCAACTCGATTACCGGCGGCCTCCTGTTCATGAGCCAGTACCCCTCCGAACTGCGGAAACTAACTGACAATCCCAAGTTGATCTCGAGCGCCGTGTCTGAGATCATTCGATACCAGACGCCGATCGCACATATGCGCCGCACTGCTGCTATAGACAGCATCGTTGGGGGAAAACCGATCAGGACAGGCGACAAGGTCGTCATGTGGTACATCTCCGGCAATAGAGACGAAGAGGTCATTGAGAACGCCAACAGTTTCGTGATCGACCGCAAGAATGTGCGGCAACACCTCTCGTTCGGATTCGGAATCCATCGCTGTCTTGGCCGACACCTTGCGGAACTGCAGTTGAGAGTCCTCTGGGAAGAGATTTTGGATGGGGGATTGAAGATCAAGGTCGTCGGCGAACCCGAGCGAATTGCATCTAACTTCGTGCACGGCTATTCCGCTCTCCCCGTGCGGATTGAAGCTTAGGCCATGATCGGGACAGTCTCGACCGCCGGTGTGCGGTGGGTGTGGATTGATGTGAACTATCTTGGCTTCTTCAAACTGCGCAGATGAATGGATAGAAGCGAAGGTTCTGTCGGCAGCTATTTATAACCGGGCAGACGTTGAATCGCCCGTGAAGAACGATACGTGAGGCGAATGCTTGGTGCACGCGACTGTCATTTTTCTATAGCTGTCAGTTTTCTATAAGGGGGCGTCTGGCCTGTTCGCGTCTCAGCTGATGACACCGGAACTGACGCGGTTACTCCAGCAGCATGGAAGCTGCGATAGAAGTCGAACACAAGGCCGCATCTTCTTCCTTGCGCATCCGGATGAATGCTCTTGGTCAGCTAGTCGTCAGCCAGTCGGCCTATCCAGACAGGCTGCGCACCCTCAATTATCCGGAGATGAAGCATGAAAGGCATTGGCCGAGCTGGTCCATCAGAGCTTGAGGCCGCGGGAGCCGAAAGCATTAGGGAATCGAGCCGTTCGAGCCCGGAGTCTGGTCTCTTCCCTGGGGAACGCGATCAGTCCTTCGATGCCGTCGTAGGGCGGATACGGTCTGAGCCTGATGTGAGAGCGGCGACGCTTGCGAACCCGCCGCCAACTTCGGACGTAGCGGCGCCAACGAGGGAGGAGATAAAGGCAGCAAAGCGAGAATTGAGCAGCCTGCTTGAGGAACTTGAAGCTTGCCGCCGAGCGGCCGGGCATGCCCGGAACTTGCCGGAGAGACAAGATCTGATGGATCAGGTCGTCAAAGCAGGCGCAACAGTTCTGGCGTACTACGCCAGTCTGCCACCCGATTTGGCGCGCCGAATTCTGCCAAACGATCGGGCTCGCCGGCTCCGCGATGACACTGTGAGGGAGGCTGACGAATGTAATGAAGTGGCGACCCAGATTATCTACGAGCTGGAGGAGAGCAGAAAGAAAGCACAAGGCGTGCTCGACAGCCTCAAAGACATCGCCTCGCCTGCACAGCTGAGCCGCCTGTTTACAAGCGTTGCGAACCACTATGCAGCATGCATGGAGTTGTGGGGAAAGAAGGTGCTGCGCTGTGAGCGGATGCAGTCAGTCTGTGCCGCTACCGCCCACCTTCCAGGCAGCACGCCCGCCATGCGCACGGCCGAAGATGCCGCACTAAGGCATCATACGGGCTGGGCGCTCTTTACGAAGTGCATGTATCTGCAATCGCGGATCGCTCTCGTGGAGCTTTTAGTCAACTCGCAAGCGAGCACGTTGGAACCAGACGTGCGCGACGCCCTCATGGATGAGAGCGGGAGGGTGCGCCTGCTCGGGGCCTTCATCGGAGATGTTTTTCCGGCGTTCGTCTCGACGGCCCAAGCCGTTCTGTACAGCGATGGAGCGGCGCTCGAAGCGGAGCATCGCGCCGTTCTGGAAGGAGTCATGGAACGACTTTCGGAATTTGCATCGGGGCTGAGCGGCATGCTTGACAGCCTGAGGGGGACTGCAACGGAAACTGACCTTCCGTTGCCGTTGCTGGACCAGATCGTGGAAGCTGCGTGGGTGACGGCGAACGAAGTCATGCGGCTGCTGGCATTGCAGCCAAAGACGCAAGCCACGATTGAACCGCCGGCTTGGGCTGCGCTTCCGGATAATATTGGCCCAGCGGGCGGAGGCAGTCCGGCGCGCAGAACGGGCAAAGCAAGGCCCGCAGCAGCCGCAGGAGAGGGGAGTTCGACGGCCAGCCCCGCCACGCCGCAACTCGCTAGGCCCGATGCGGCGACGGCCCCGGCGGGCAAGGTCATCGTGCTCTCGGATCTCGGTACAAAGAAACTCGCCACTCCGGAGCAGGCACGCGCGTCATCCGCTGCGGCCGATAACCTCCAGATGTGGATGGCTCCGCCATCCAGGAAAGCACTGCCGGGATTACTTGAGCGATTGGACCAGCTGCTGCAGTTCGATCTGCCGGCTCAGCAAAGCGCCGCCTCGCAAGCTCGCCACATGAAGCCCGAGGACGCCGAACACGTGTTGGATGTCGTCATCAAGCGCATGCAGACGCAGTCCTCCGAGATTGAGGCCTGTGTAGCCGCGCTGGAGGAGCCTCGCCGGCGAGGCCTGCTCACGCCTGCGCAAGTGCCTGAAGTGCACGAAAAAATAGTCCGGCTGACAAGGATGTGGTCCGAGGTTCAGGGACAGGCAAGCTCATTGAACGCGCGAAAGGCAGCAATCACAAGCGATTGCACGAAGACCTATGCGTTTCCATCGCAAGAATACCTAGAACAGTTGCGGGAAGCGGGAGAACTGGCGTCAGTGGATCCACCGCACGCCTTGAAGGGAGAGCCGGGGACGCTATTCGAAATCAAGCTGCAGCCCAGGGCGCTGCGCAGCGGTGCGATGCCAAGGCCGATGTGGGTGCACATCCATACCAAGCGCCCGGTAAATGCCTGGCAATTGGCAACGCTGGGCGATCGCGAATTCGCCGCTTGCCACGTCAAGTCCGACGAACAGCGCGGCTACAATCGGCACTGGCAGAGCGCTCGAGCCGCCGAGGGGCACGACAATGTCGTGATCCATCGCGGCAGGCTCACTCCTGTGTTCTGCAAGTCCTTGTTAAGCACCGCCGCTGGCCAGCCGTGGCAGCCCCTCCCCGATCCGGAGCACGCTTCAGCGCAGATGGCTCGACTGGGGATCCGGTGAGGTATCGTCTTGCGGCGGTGAGCCATCCGGTGACAGCGCTCATGCCTCCATCGGCTTGGCGGACTGCCTGAGCAGCGCCGAGCCCCATCAAGCTCTATCTTACAAAAGCATGGAGCCTGGAGAGAACACTCCTTTCGGGAGGGTTATCAGCCCGCAGTCCGGAGGATCGCCAATCGGCGCGCAAGCAAGCTTGCCATTGCGGGGTGTGGCGAACATCGGCGCTCGGATGAGAATGTAGGCCGCTGAGTGTTGCAAGACGGAAAACTTTGTAAAAGAAGGGACTTGAGCTGACAGCGAGTGCTTTGTCGCGGCAGGTGTCCGACAAAGGTTTCATGTGCGACCCCACGCAGCCGGCAACAATTTTTCTCTCGACAGAGCACTTGCGTCACGCAAAGTTTGCATCGGCGTCTTGCCGTAGCACCAGCGCCCCTGATGTGGGCGCACCTCATTGTAGGCAGCGATCCACTCATCGAGATCGCTCTGCAAGGCAGTGATGCTCGGATAGATCTTCTTGCGGAACACGACGCGATAGAACTCCTCGAGCACGGTGCGGTGGAAGCGCTCGACAATGCCGTTGGTCTGTGGGCTCCTCGTCTTGGTGCGGGTGTGATCGATGTCTTCGACGGCGAGGTAGAGCTCATATTCGTGATGCTCCGGATTGCCGCAATACTCGGTGCCGCGGTCGGTCAGGATCCGGTTTAGCGGGATGCCCCGCGCATCGAAAAACGGCACCACGCGATCATTCAACAGTTCGGCCGCCGTGATCGGCGTCTTGCGATCATACAGCTTGGCGAACGCCACCTTACTGTAGGTGTCAATGAAGGTCTGCTGATAGATCCGCCCGACCCCCTTCATGTTGCCGACATAGAAGGTGTCCTGCGCACCGCAATAGCCGGGGCACTCGCTCTCGAACTCGCCGTGCGCCTCCTTCTCGGACTTGGCCCTTTCCAACGCAACGAGCTGGGCCTCGGTCAGCACCAGGCCGTCCTGGGCCATCTTGGCCTCCAGCGCCGTCAGCCGCTTCTTGACGTTGGCGAGGTCGTGACGCAGCCACACCGCCCGCACGCCGAACGGGGAGATCGACAGGCCGCGGCTCCTGAGCTCATTGCTGACCCGCACCTGACCCCAGGCCGGCTGGTCGATCCCCAGCTCAACGACGGCTGCCTCGACCTCCGGCGCGACACGGTTCTTCAGGACCGGTTTCTTGCGGCTGATCTCAATCAGCGCCAGCTCGCCGCCCTTGTCGTACAGTTCCTTGAACCGGTAGAAGCTGTCGCGGCTATAGCCCATCATCCGGCAAGCCTGGCTGACGTTGCCGAGCTGCTTGGCCAATTCCAGCATGCCGACTTTCGCGCGAATGACTTCTGTTCCTGGGTCATGGTAACGTCTCCCTGTGAGACGCCGCGGGCTGCGCGGGAGCGCCCTTTGGGTGAGCGCTCCTGCTCGCCCGCAGCTCCATTCCCTGCCAGTTCAAACCTTGCCGTCAGATTAAGTCGAAACTTCTACAGACCATGACATATTCCATGTCCGGCTCGTCTGAGACCGCATCAAACATGCGCTTCCAGACGCCCGCCTTCGCCCAGTCGCGAAAGCGCGTGTACGCAGTTATCCAGTTGCCGAAGGCGCGCGGAAGATCGCGCCACGGACTGCCCGTGCGGGCAATCCACAGCGCGGCTTCGACAAACAGCTTGCCGCTCCGGCCGGGATCGCCCGGCTTGCCAAGACACAGCGGCTCCATCTTCGCCCATTGGGCGTCAGTCAAAACGAATCGGTCCATCCCAAGCTTGAATCACAACCAAGCCAGGATGAGAATCCTAATAAAAAGCCCAATTCTAACAATCTGCCAAAGTAGTGTTAGGGCGCGGATTCATTAAGGCGCAGCCATAGCCTGACTGACGCGAGTTGAACGAAGGCAAGGTAGTTGTCCTGACATCTGCTCCATTTTTTGATCTTCGCATCCAATGCCGGCGAGCCCGGGTGGATGGTCTCGTTGCTCGATGAGTTGGCCCGACACTTCTCGAGACGCCTACGAAGAAAACGGCCAACGAAACCCTCCTCACCCAGGCAACCCGGAAAGATCCCGAGCCATTCTGATGGCGAGGACACAATGACGCTGGCGCCTGCCATAGGCAATCCGCTCCTCCCGCCCGGGCGGGAGTCGAAAACTCCGGCTGGAAGCCGGGGTTTTCTTTTGTGCTATTATAGGCACCAGCTCTCGTAAACCGCCGCCAGTACAGTGCACCTCACGGCTTGAGCCGAATTGGCTTGGGCTTCGCTCCGTCCAAGGCTCGATCGTAAGCCGCAGGTGTCGGTTGGTCTGCGCTCTGCTCCACCTCAAATGGATTGGTAGAGATCTCACGTCACATGAAGTCTCCATCCGAGTCGGGCTCTGATGAAGGTTCATCATCGCTCGACGCTTTGGAGAGATACATCGAAGAATTGGTTGCGCGCTGCCATTCACCATCCCTATATCTCCACTGTTTGGACTGGGTGGGATCAAGTACCATATCATCGGGATCCACATGAACGAAGCCCAGTTGTTCTGCACGGGCTCTCGCTTCGTCATTGGCAGGACGCCAGTTCACTAGCGGCCGTTCGCCGTCTCGCCCTAGTTGGTGCTCGAGCAGAATATCGCCGGCGTTACCGACGAGCGGATGTGCAACCTGAAAATCCACGATTGATGTGACATCAGTCCGTCCGGGAAACAGTTCTCGCCACCGCTGGCTGGTGAAACCAGTCGCCATAGGAAATCCGGCTTCCGTTCTTTGGAGGCCGACGCTCGTATTTCCTAGTTGATAGCTGTAGCCGTTGTTGCACCTTTACTCGCGTCGGATCATCCCCGAAACGACCCGTGATCGCACCTACCAGGCTTGGTGGGACGGCAAGGGTAATGGGCTGCTGCGGGCAGAACTGCTTGTGGTTGTCGCGTCTGCAATTGCCTGAGAAGAGCTTGGAGCCTGACGAGCTTGCAATGCGTTATGCCGAGAAGACCCCGTCCAATGCCAGGAAATGCCTGACGCACGTGCGAGGAAGAAGCAGCAGCACCGGGCGCGCCGAGGAAACCATGCACGAACTTCAGCCGCAGCTAAGAAAAGCGATTGGGCATGGCGGGCGACACCAAATCGGAACGGTGGGCGAGATCGAGCGGAAACCAGCACACCCATGGCATTCCCCATCCTTCATTCAAAGCTCCTGCATTCTTGAAGAAGCCAGCAATCCTGAGAGTGCGACGAATCTGTACGATATCGATCAATCGGAGAGCCTGCAGCGAAGTCCGTCCAAGATTTCACGGACGTCTCCTATGGTCACGTCTCCGCGCCTGGCCGTCGTTCGAGTCGGCGCGCATCATGTGCACATGCACAAACCTCCTAACAATGCTAGCCCGTCCTATTCGTGAGAGTGCGGCTTTGGGGCCCGATTGATGCGGCCGAACATCTTGTCTGACGAGGCGCACAGGATTGCCTTCGGCTTTTCACCGCCTGACGACCCGTACTTTGCAACGCGCTTGAGGTATAGGTTGGGCGAACGGGGGGCGGACGCCCCGCCGGTCAAGGACCGAGCGGCAGCAGCGCACCTGGCAAGCAGCGGATCAGGTCGGCTTCCGGACAGGCCGCGGCGAACGCAAGGCGAATGCGGCTCGTGGTCTCGACCACACGGGCAGCGATTTTCAAGAGCCGAAGACGCAGCGTCGCGAACTCGGCAGCGGCCAATTCCCGGACTTTGGGAATGGCCTCGCGCACGGTCAGCATCAGCCAATAAGCGGCCGTATGGAGCACGAGACGGACCTGGTTGGCGAGCGCCGAACGGCAGCTGGTGCGGTCGGAGGCGAGCTGTGACTTATGCAGCTTGTCAGATTCTCGGCTTGGCCGCGCGCGCAATACAGGCTGTCGTAGATCCACTCGGCCGAGCCGACATCGAGGCTGGTGACGACGAAACGGATGTCGAGGCCGAGCATCGCCGCCTCAATACGGGCGACAGTGCGCCGTTCGCGATCCCAGGACTTTGCCTTGTGGCGGGTCTCGGTATAGCCACGCAGAACCGGCAGGTTCTCGATGGCGCGTCGGGTGCGGATGTCGTCGGCGACCTCGTCGACTTTTCTGGCGAGAGGCTTGGTGCCGGACAGACCGAAGATGTAGTCGATGCCGTTGGTCTCGCACCACGCCATTGCCTCCGGCCGGGCATAGTGCCCGTCGCCACGGAACGTAATTTGCGTGTTGTGCCATCGCGTGCGGATATGCCGTACCAGGCGGCGCAGATGGGCACGCACCTCGACGCCGCCCGGCGTCTTGCCGGGCCGCAGCACGACGGCCACGGGCCGGCTCTTATCCGTGTCGTAGACGTGGATCGACCGCCATCGAAGGCAGCTGTGACTTTCTTGGCGTGAACGGCTGGAAACGAGGATGGCAGAATCGTATCATCGGTCATGGCGGGCGTGGTTTAAGGTGATGGGGTGGCTTCGCAACCGAATCCTACGCCGCATCAGCGCTTTACACCACGCTCGCCAGCCCTCAGGCGCACTCTTACGAATAAGACGGGCTAGCGCTCCATCTCGCCCATAAGAATTTCATCTGAGACGTATCGTGGATTGGAAATGACAGTCCGCATTTCCGCATTCTTGCCCTCGTCCGCAAACAAAGCAGAGAATGAGGATCGAGCCTCGTGCGGCCGCTGCTCCGTCAGCGGCCGCATCCTTATGCCGTTCGTTTACGCTGGCGGATGGTGCGAGCCGCGCCTTCTTGTTCTCTAAAGATGATCAGAGTCATTGCTCACTCCAGCCGGCGGGTGACGGCAGCCCGATCGCTCAACTGCAGCATCGGCGAACGTTGGGTAAACGGAGAAAGCCGTTTCAGACCGCGACGCTGCCGTTACGGCCGGAACTCCTTCACGATGTCAAGCTGCGCCAGTTTTCAGGATAGATTGCTGTTCGGGCTAGCCCCATACCGTGCTCCTGCTCGATGTTCGCATTTCGGACGTCACAGATGTCATCCTTACCTGTTCGGCTAAGCTACTAGGGCGGCGATCGTGCCGTTACAGATGTTCGTCTATGGTTTCGCTCGAAATTGAGTGGCGCCGTCTCCGGCATCATCACCATGGCAAAGAGCCCGGCCGCGCTCGCGAAAAGCATGTACCAGGCGGGCGCGAGTGCGCTCCCGGTCAAGTAGATCAGCCATGTGACGACCAGTTGAGCTGTGCCTCCGAAAATGCCTATGGCAAAAGCGTAAGTCGTCCCGAAGGCGCCACCACGAATGTTCCTGGGCAAACTCTCGGCCATGCTTACGTAGAAGGCGCTATACGGAACCGTTCCGATAAGGGTGAGCGTGCCGAGGCCTCCTAAAAGTGCGAAGGCGCTGCGGCTCTCTGCAATCCACAAGAATACCGGATAGATCATCAGCAACGCAGCTGCCTGCGGCCATATCATGATGCGCCGGCGGCCTGCGCGGTCGGCGAGCAGGCCGCCCAACAGCGCCGCAGCAATGCCTGCCATATTGCTGATGAGCGTGGCGCCGAAGGCGAGAGGCGCGGATACGTGGAGGGTGTTCAAGGCGTAGGTGGTCATATATCCCGTAACGTAAGTAGTGATCGTGCAGCTGGCCAAGATGACGAATCCCAAGCTCATGATGCGGCGAGCGGCGGGCGATCGCCTTACAGGCCGGGTGACCAGAACCGGCGCCTCCGGGCGGAGAAACGTTTCGGGTAGGACGCTCCGCAGCCAAAGTCCGAACGGCAAAGTAACGGCGCCGAGCAACAGCGCGATCCGCCATCCGTATGCATTGAGCGCCTCACTTGTCATGGTGAGCGAGAGTATTTCTCCAACCAACGCTCCAGCCGTCGCAGCGACCTGTTGGCTCGCGGGCTGAAAGGAGACAGCAAGACCGCGGGCTTTGGCTGGTGCCGCTTCCATCAAGTAGGCTGTCGTTGGACCGACTTCGCCTCCGAGAGCAAAGCCCTGCAGCAAGCGTGCGAAGATGGCTAGCAACGGAGCGGAAAATCCTATTGTCTCGTACGATGGCGTAATGGCCAATAATAGGACCGCGACGCTCATCATAGCAAAGCTGGCGGTCATGGCAGGCCGGCGGCCAACCCGATCCGAATAGGAGCCGAGCACGATGGACCCGATTGGCCTGGTCACAAAACCCGCGCCGAAGGTTCCGAGTGACAGCATGAGGCTGGCGAACTGGTCGGTTGCCGGGAAGAACGCCTGACCGATCTGTATTGCGAAAAAGCTATAGGTGCCGAAGTCGTAGAATTCGAGCATATTGCCGATGGTGGCGCCCAACACCGCCCGGCGCGTTAAGCCTTCGTCTGCCGGACTGGGGACCGGCTCCAGCCTCTCTCGAGTTAATTGCCTCGCCATCCTCAACCTGATCTGGAGCGCGAACCCTGGCCCGAACATTTCCACCAGACACCGGTCGCGCAAAGTTGCAGTCCGCTTGCCCGAACTCGTCCTTCACGGCCATTGCGCCTGTCCACATGTAGCCTGAAGCGCGTCGCTACAAACCTCACGGTAACGTCTGCAATAAGAATGCCTGCCTTTCTGGGCCGATTTGACTTCTGGTCTGATCCCAGGCCTGGCCGGTAAGAGGTAAGCGGAGCTTTTCTCCCATTTGATTGACTGGTTTCGCTTCGGCTTTCGCTCTGCGATCCTTGGCTTGTCAGAGAGCCGAGAGGAGACTGAAGGCGATGGAACAATCGGGGGAGGAAGCCGAAGCTGATGGCTTTGTGGGGAAGCTTACGCGCCGGACGCGTTCTGGATGCCGGTTATGGTCTGCGGAGATCAAGGGGCGCGCTGTTTTCGAGAGCATGAAGCCCGACGCCCGGGTATGTGATGTCGCACGGCGTTATGGTGTGAAGGCCCAGCAGTTGACGACGTGGCGCAGATTGGCGCGTGCTGGCCGGCTCGCATTGGTCACGGACGACGCGGCGGATTTCGTGTCGCTCGAGCTGAGCGATCCAGTGGCGTCAGGCAAGAGCGAGGGCCCGTCGAGATTACGATTGGCAAGGTTTCGGTCCGCCTGGATGCGGACGTGTCGGCGGTGCGGATCGCGGAGATCGTGACTGCGATCGAGCGCGGCGCATGATCATTCCGGCGCAGGGACTGCGGATTGTGCTTGCTGTGCGTCCTGTTGACTTCCGGTGCGGGCACGACGCGCTGGCCGGTCTTGTGCAAAACACGCTTGGGCTCGATCCGCATTCGGGCCTGATCGTGGTTTTTCGTTCGAAGCGCGCCGACCGGCTGAAGATTTTGCTATGGGACGGCACGGGCCTCGTTTTGGTCTACAAGCGCCTTGGCCGCGATGGTCGTTTCGAGTGGCCGCAGATCAGCGACGGCGTCATGCATCTGACGCGCGTGCAGTTCGAAGCGCTGTTTGAAGGGCTGAACTGGAAGCTGCTGAGCGCATCCTCGAGGGCTTCGACGGCATCCTTCAGGTCGACGGATACCAGGGCTATCATCGGCTCGCACGGCCCAAGCGCAAAGGCGGCGTGCCGCTGCGGCTGGCCGCATGTTGGTCCCACTCAAGGCGCAAGATCATCGCAGCGACTCCGAAAGCCGGCTCACCCATCGCCGAAGCCGTTCTCGCGCGCATCGCCGCACTCTATGCGATCGAGAAGGAGATCCGTGGCGCCGACGCCCCGGCTCGGCAAACGACCCGTAACGAGCGATCACGGCCGCTCGTCGCTGAACTCGAGAGGTTTCTGCGCGAGCAAGCCGCTCGCCTGTCGCCGGGCAGCGAGATGGGCAAGGCGATCGCCTATCTCCTGAACCATTGGGATGGCCTCACCTTGTTTCTCGACGATGGTTGCGTTGAGATGGACACCAATCCCGTCGAAAATCAAATCAGGCCGCTGACTCTGACGCGTAAAAATAGTTTATTTGCTGGTCACGACGAAGGTGGTCGTTCATGGGCGCGCATAGCTTCGCTCATCGCCACCTGCAAAATCAACAGCGTGGAGCCCTACGTCTGGATGAAAGCGACGCTCAAAGCGATCGCAACCGGTCACCCGCAGTCCCGGATCGACGAGCTCCTGCCCTGGTCGTTCGGCCGCACCTCGTAATTCTCCGTCGTTGTCGCCTCCATACCCCCCGCCAGCGATTTGCAAACACGTTGATCAACAGACTGCAATCCCCACGCCAAACCTTTGCGAGTGGGACGCGAACGTCGCTTACGGTAAGAGAAATATGAGAACCTGGTGCAGTTGTCGGGCGCCGCAGACATTACGTTGCTGTGGCGGGTTTGCGACAAGACTGGCTGGCGCCGAACATGATCGACGAGGACGCGAGCCACCTCAGCGTCACGCGTTGCGTCCGCTCCTTAAACAGCCAGTCGGGGCTGCGTCATCGCCTAGACGATGCTGCCAATCAACGCGCCCGAGGCGGTCTCTTGCGCGCGAGCAAGATCACCATTCACCAGTGCTCCACTTTCCGTCGCGGCCGGATCGCCAGCGGACGGGCAAACCGCTTTCCCCCGAGCCGCTTGGGTCTGGCGACCATCAGGACCGAGGCCGTCATGCGTTCCGCGCCGCTCGCTTGCATCTTGGCTATCGCCCGAGCGAGCGCGTCGTCCAGGACGTGAGAAGGCCCAGCTGTTCGGCCGCAACACCGACGAATGCCGATCTCAAGTCGTTAGGTGAGCGCGAGCTTCAGAGTCGCCCATCTTGGTCAACCATGTGGAGAGCTGCTAAGGCTAATCGATAGCGCCACACGCAGAAGCTAGCGTTTGTGTGCCCGGGCGGGCAAGCAAGAAACGGCTACGCTTCTTCGCCAGCGGACGCTTAGAGGAAGACGGCCATTTCAGCGGCGGCTTCGCCAACAATTACAACGATTTGTCTTAATCAGGACACGAGTGAATCCTCTTTTCCAACAACAAGGCGCGAGCGCCATCTGCATGACGCGTAGCATCAATAGCAGCCGGATAAAGTTGGCGGATCGTATTGCCTCATCTGACGATGAAAATCTCAGCTTGGCCGATGTAGCTCCGGCTGACGGCCTGTCCGACGTTGCATCATGGCGCGCAGGATCGGACGCACTGGGGACATCGCGGAGTGCGCATTAAACGCAGCGGCAGCCGCAGTCCCGAGATCATCGGCCAGCGCCGCACCTTTAGCCGTGCGCGGGATGATCGTCTGGGCTGCTTTGCGTCTGAGCGATTTCTTTCTTCATTTAATCAGGTGAACAGATCGCTCCGCTCTTGCCGGACTCTCAGATCGCGCTCTCGTCTGTTCTCGCGTTGGCCCGGCTATCGCGGTCATTCTGCTTATCGGACCAAGCATAGGCTCAAGTGCAGGCCAGAACAACTGGTCGCGGACAGAGATCGAAATGCACATGTTCGGTATGGGACTGGGGCTGGCTGCGGTCAGCGTCGCCTGACCTCCTAACGAGCTTTCCGTCAGATGAAACGATGCAGGACGCAGAGCTGCGCGCCGACCGCGAGTTGAGGTGGAATGAGTTCAGGATCGGAGATGATCGCATCAGACGTGGTAGATGCAGCCGCGAGTTTGTCTTTCTTCTTCGACCTTTGTCAGCTTCTCGAAAGCCAGCCTCTCTAACACTCGAACTTGGCCTCTTGATGACGAAGCTGCCCATGCCGGAATTCGTGACGAACTTCAGCTCATTCCCTCTGGGAGATATTCTAGAGGCCTTTGGTCTCTTAACAAAAAGGAGGGCTTTATGGCTCCAAGCCCGATCGATAATGCCCGTTCACCAGAATCACCGACAGCGCACGTCTGGACACAGGAAGATCATGATTTGTTCAGCGAGATCATGAATGAAGCTGGACCATCATCGTCTGCCGCACCTGAGGAAGCGGTAGATGTCTCCTTCGCCGCTCCCCAGAGATTTTCACACGGTTCGCAAATCGCCCCTGACTCGATGGTCGATAGGCTGTTCCACCGGGGTCTCTTGCCGGACTCGGACCAGCCGACAATGACCTATGAAATCCGGGGTCACCGCTACACGGCCGGTTTGGATGAGTGTAATCGCGTTCTTCTTGTTCATAACCCTGCGGAAGACCAAGTGCTTGGGGCCGGCCGGGCGGGGGTACCGGACTTCGGAGCCTTCTTCGCGGAGAACCGACGCTATGGAAGGCCGCTACCACAGCAATGGGCCACACCTGCCCTCATAGACAAGCTGCGCGAAGAAGGTTTCATGCCGACCGCCAATAGCCCCACGACCATCCATCTTAACGGACGGGCCTACAAAGCCGAACTAGCCGAAGGAGGATTCGTTAAGCTTACGCGGGTATGAGACCAACTTGACGGTGAGCCGATCGCGCTGGGTCTGAGTCGTGCGGTCACTTTGGTTGTCCTTACCTGGATAGACGGTTCATCGCTTAGCAGTGGATTGTTCGAGCCGCCAGCGGGTACGCATCATCGGGCCCGCTGGCAGCGCTCGAGATGCACGGTCATCCTGGCCATTCGTCTGCGTGGTGCCGACCTGTCATCCGGCCGGCAATATTGTCGCCGTGTTGCTTCACTCGAGGATGTTGCTGGCGCTTGACCGATACAGCTCCGGCTGTGGGCCAGTCCGAGGTTGCACCATTGCGCGCGGGATCGGAAGAACCGGGGTGCGTCGCGGAGTGCCCAAGGCACGCCGCCGCGCCCCGGTCCCGGGATCACCGGCCAGCGCCGCACTGTTAGCCGTGCGCGGGATGATCGTCTTCTCGGCTGCTTTGCGTCTGAGGGATCCCCGTGAGCGCTGCACGACGGTGTGCCGCGGCCGAACTGCTCGGGGCGGTGCTTCGCGAGGTGACCGAGAATTACCAGGGCAAACGGGGCTCGGCCGCAAGCCAGCGCTCGATGTCGGCTGGGTTCGGCAAATTGGGCAGAAACCGGTGCCCGTTGAGCACTTGCTTGGAAACGGCGGAGGCCCTGCAAGTGCGAGGCTGGATTGTCTTGGCGGACGCGAAGGTATTCTCAAGGAGGTGGCAGCAAAGATCGCCTAGCCGCAAGGACCGTCGCAAGTGGCGCAGTCGCTTTGCGTAGCAGTGGGATTGCGTGAGCGTATTTGTCGAGGAAATCGTGTCAATTTAACACTACCAAATCTGGGCGTTCTGCAAGCAGTAGCTCCACCGTAGAGTCACGCAAGATCGCATGCACATAGGCGTGTGCAACCAGCCTCAAAAACCGGAAAAGAACGTCATGGCGAACATCAATCTCAGCTCCCAATCTATTGCAGGTGCACGCGCCGGACAGCGAGCCGCCACCGCCCGGAAAGTCATTGAATGGCGAGCGCCGGCCCCGAGACGCCGAGGCTTCCACATGATCCACGGAATGAAGCCCATGGCGCGGATGCTCGCAGCAATTAGGCGCGGGCTAGCCTTGTCCGATCTTGACCGGTGCTGCGCAATCTGGTGGCTCTATCGTCTCCATTTCGGGTTCACCGGCGACGTGATGTTGGGGCTCGCCGCGGTCAGGATTGCCCAGGAGAGATCCCGCTGCGGAATTTAGGAATCGTGGGGGCGCGCCTTCCATACGGGCTCGGCGCCCTGCCGCCGGTTACGTGTTTGGCTGGCGAGGAAAAGTGGCCGAATGCCGATTGCCTTTAGTCTCCCCCAGCCAATTGGGCCGCATTCACTTCTAGCGCCGAGGATCTGCCCGTGGGGGTGGCACCAAAGTGCAGGCAAATACGATGAGCAGATTGCAAAAACTGAACTTGCGCTCGCCCTTCACACGATCAGTAAGCTGAATTTGATGTCGGATGATGCTGCTCATGAAGGTCCCAGCAGGGGCAGACGACCGGGCCATAGCGGGGAGTGTAGGAATCAGGACGGTCTGGAATCCTTGGTCACGTCTGGTGATCGGGGGCAAGGACGCGCGGCTCGCATTCCATCTGGTGATCTTCTGCTGTTACATGAAAGGAAATGACCCGCGTGAGTTCGCGTGGCGATGCAAGGGCGGGTAGCTCGCCAAGCAATACTGCCCGAGTCGTTGCGCTGGATGGATCCTCGCGCAGAACCTCACCGACGCTGTGTACCCACGGCTTGAATTCCTCTGTGAGCGGCTCGTCCGTTGCAGACCGCCAGCCGTTCAACTCTCCCCTCGGTGAATAAGCCGTTGATCTTTCGCCAGGCACTTTGCGCCCGCCTCCGGCCGCCGCGCGATGAGACAACGGCCGCGGCTTCCCGGTCGGTCGGCGCCTTCGCAATGGTGCGCGGAATCGGCTTTGGAGCGAATTCCGGGTCAACGGATCGAGCTCTTATCACCAGAAACGAGCTCCGGTTCGCGAGCGGAGTTGCGCTCGCCTTGTCCATGCGGGCGGTTTGCAATCGAAGCAAGCCGGTGTACAGGCGTGATCGCGACATAGTCCTCGGCGGCGAATGGGCGCCGAGGACTGGGGCCATCAGCGAACTTCAGAACGGCCCCTAAGCATCTGCAGTTTGGAGCCTCGTAACAGTGAAGCCCTTAGTTGAGCTTGTAAGACGCCTGGAAGAACGTACCCCACCGTTCCATGCTGTAGTTCGCAAATCCTAGCGAGCCGCAGCCGTTTCCGCAGTCCGCGGAGTCCGCTTCCTTTTTCGTCCACATGGCCCAATAGCGGCCTCCAACGCCTAGGCTGATATTGTTGGTGACAAAGTAGGACAGAAGGCCTTCAACCTGGACGCCGCCGCCACCATTGCCGTGTTGCTCACTAAAGGTGGTCTTTTTGCGCAAGAGATGATTATCGCGGCCCTTGAAGTCGGTCCAGGGCAGGTAAGCGATGTCCGCATTCAGGCGCCAGCGCTCGGTCAGCATAGTTTCGGCGCTCAAGCCGATTCGAGGCGCATTCCATTGAGTATCTTGGCTGCCAACGATCCTATCGTCGCTCGGCTTGATACGACAAAAGTCCTGCGGATTTGTGAGCGGAACGCAACCCCTCGAGTCTGAGCTCTGGCTGTAATAGGCCCAGCCTATAAATCCGCCGATCTTGTAGTTCGTACTGCGCAGGACATCGTAACCGGCGTCGGCCGTGTAATATGCAAATCGCCCGTTTGACTCACCTGAACGAGTATTTAGGTAGGGGTATCCCTCGTGGGGCAGCCAATCTTCATCGTTCGATTTCCCTTTGTTGAAGAACCCGATACCAAGGCTACTCTTCAAGAACACTCCCCAGGGACTGTCGACACGGCCGAATACCTCCCCCGAAAGTCCGTCCAGTGCATGATAAGTGAGCCTGGAAATCAGTATGCTGGGGTCTTCAGGCCAGCCATACGGGACTGCGCTTTGATCCCACTGGAATCTTCCCCGGCTCAGCCAGAGCCGCGAGCCCCCTTCGAACGACCAACCGGACGTGTAGGGAATGGGTGGTACGCTGCCGGCTGATCTCGCATGCAGCGGCGAATCGGACTTTGGTGCGGCTTCTGGGTCCGCACCAAAGTGGTAGTTCAGACCAATTTTCCCAATGTGATAGTTGCTGGACAGGCTGGTCGTGCTCGCCGGCAAAATCGTAGACGGAGATAACTTCGCGGTCGAAGCGGTCGCGACGCTCGGCCCGCCAAAATGCAGATAGTCATACTCGACGTTCACCGACCATGAAGGCGTAAGGGCTTGCTCCACACCGAGCCCGATGACGCCACCAACTTGGCCATAGTCGAAATGGGTTTTCTCCTGTGGCAGGTCGCCCCCTTCAAAGTTGTTGACGATGTCGCCTCGATTATTTTGCCAGGCTGCACCTGCCTTGAGATAGGCAAGCGTTTGCCCGAGCGAGCCGAAGGCGTAACCGATGCGACCGGTCCCGGTCGCAAAGAGGTTCGGAGCTGCGTTGCAGTTTGCGCTTACAATCAAGTCTGAGGCTGCGAGGCAGGTGTTTGAGCCGCTCGCGACAGCTGCGCTGGCATCCAGTTCGAGGCCGTACACCCAACTATTGTTCTGCCAATTGTAGCCGATTTGGCCACCTGCGACGAAGGAGGGAATATCGACGACGTCGCCGTAGATCGGTGGGCCGAACGGATTGGTGAAAGAGGTTCGACCGTACCCGCCGCCTACATGCCCGCCAATGTAGCCTCCGGACCAGTTCCACACCGACGGTGGCAGGGCTTCTCGCCCGAGGTTCGCCATAGATGTACCCGTTGTGGCGATCGCCATGGTCGCAGCCCCCAAAAAGAGAACTCTTGATCGCATAAAGATTGCCCTGAACTTTCCCGAGTTGTAGTCGCGCTCGCTAAGTATCGCCGCACGGCAAATCGTCGGAGCACCAGGCCCCCAATAACGAGCCGGGGCCGCTCCGAAGATCACCGCACGACGATTGGTGATGACGTCCTCAACGTAGCAAGCCGCGTGCCGGAGCAATTCCTTTGTTCTGCAGGAGCTTACTAAGAGCGTGCCGCGTCAACTTCCCTACATTGGGTGGAAGGCGGACGAACGAGTGTCGAGGTTCGCTGCATTGCGGAGCTAGCGTCCAAGGCACGTGCATGTGCCGGAACTTTGTGGTCTGCCCGGTGAGCACAAGCTGGTTCAGCTTGGATGAGCCGTGAGATTTCAAGCCTAGTGTTCTTTTCACTCCGCGAGCTGCCTGATGGCAACCAGCCGGCCGTTGCAAGTTCAGCTCGTACTAGGGTCTGTACCTAAATAGCGCCACGTGATTCTCTTGCCTACGTGTTGATTCGGGGGCGAGAGAATGCGCGCTGGTTTGTTTTGGCTGAACGACAGGCAATGGGCGCGTATCGAACCGCATCTGCCGAGGGGACTGACGGGGCCGGATCGGGACGACGACCGACGCATCGTCAGCGGCATCATTCACATGCTGCAATCGGGTGCACGATGGCGTGATTGTCCACGTGAATACGGCCCTTACACGACGATCTACAATCGCTTCAATCGCTGGGCCAAGCGAGGACGATGGTGCGCAATCTTCGAAGCGCTGGCCAAGCCTGGCGAAGACGGCGTCGTACTGTCGCTCGACTCGACCTCGATTAAAGCTCACCGGTGTGGCTCCGGCGGAAAAGGGGGGAGCACAATCAAGCAATCGGCCGCTCGCGCGGAGGCCGCACGACAAAAATCCATGCGCTGAGCGATCCGCTCTGCCGGCCGGTCGTCCTGCATCTGACTCCAGGCCAGGATGCCGATATCGCTGCGGCTCCCGATGTCCTGGCGCTCGCGCCACCCATGAGCGTGCTCCTCGCCGACAAAGGGTATGATGGCGACAAGCTTCGCGGCGCAATCATTCGTCGTGGCGCCAAGCCCGTAATCCCCAATAAATCTAACCGTGTCGTCATCCATCGCTTCAACAAACGCGCCTACAAAGGACGAAATGTCATCGAACGCTGCTTTGGCAGGCTTAAGGACTTCCGGCGCATCGCCACGCGATATGACAAGCTCGCCCGTAATTTTTTGGCCGCTGTTCATCTCGCCGCTCTCGTCGCATATTGGCTCAATTGAGTCTGGACCCTAGTTTTTGGGAGCGTGAGTACGCCAGGAAGCTAGGAGTCGTGCTCGGACCGCTTTAGGATCGACGCGCCCATTGTCTTGCGGCTTTCGTCCCTCGCGGCATCCTTGAGCGCGTAATGCTAGTTGATCGGCAAGATCGGATGGACCTCGGCCGACGAAATCGATCACACGATAGTCGCTGATCTCTTATCTAAACAGGTCCTGATATGGCAGTATGTAGGATCGTGACCAGATGGGACGGATGCTCTCTGCATTGCGCGAAGCTAAATCGGAGGCGCAAAGATCGAGCCGCGATAAGCCCTCATCAAGTGCGTTTGTAACAGCACATCTGCTACTCTGACATCAAGCGGCACAATCGGCCTATCCTAAAGGTAATATCAGGATCGGTGCCCGGGCCATCTCAGGAAATATCGAGGATCAAGACTCAAAAGTCAGTGCGAGAACGGGCACATCCGCGGAGATCCGGCGTTGGGTAAGCTCTAGAGATGCAATGAAGTCCGCCTCGAGGAGATACCTCATCGAAAGCGCTCCCGCGACGGTGCGCCAAGGAGCTCTGCGCGCCAAGGGATGTCTGTCGAACAAGGCTCCGCTCGCAAAATCTTCTTGCTCGGTAAGGCAGCTAGAAAATTGGCCGAGTCGGTCGATGGCCACAACGAGTTGCCGAAAGTCTTGCCGGCGTAATTCGCCAACGGATCAAGTCGTCAGACCGCGAACTTGAATCCACCGTCGCCTAGCCCGTTGGGGCATCAAGATTCATGGATGGTTCTTCATTCCACGATACGTCACACCGTGGATCGAAAAATAAGTAATTGCAGGTCAGTTCTTCACCGGGTTGTACGTCACGGGCTGTGAAAACTCGGCGGTCGTCTTGGTATGTGTTTGGGCGGCTGCTGTGGTTCATGAAGCGGGCATTGTCAGCATTGTACTCGATAACACCATCGTAAGCCTTGTAGTCTCTTGGATAGGCATGCTTATCAAGTAGCGCTTGGAATGTTGGAGCTAGGGCTTCGTATTGTTCAGGCGTCACCGTGATGTCAACGATTGGGTTGTGAATCCAGATCAACGAACCTTTGGGCAAACGAGTCGCGGAGAAAAGTCCAATACCGCCAAACCTGTCTGGCTTCAAAATTGTGTCGACGATCAGCATTGAAGAAGTCTCCCGGAGTTACTACCCAGCAAACTAACTGACGTGAGCTGCGAAATCTGCTGCACGAATTGGTAGGCTCGTTTATCCGCGCCTCCATCACAATTTATGTCTTCTCCAGGCGTATTGGGCCGCCTGCTGCGGATCGCCTCCAGCGACAAGGCCGTGAGCTGGGAGGGCTGCAAGTCAGTCGCATTCCGAGCAAAGATCCGTGTCGATTATAGCGGCGAGCTCGTGTCGCACGATCATGACCTGTTACCAGCGCGACGGCGCGCTCGATGCTCTCGCGGCCCGGCAAGCCGCCGACAAGCCCTTCATCGCAGCTTCAAGAGCCGCCCGCGGGTGAATGCGTCAGTGCGTGCCCAGGCAACTGTGGATGTGGAGCAGATATTGCAGGCAAAGTGCGCGGGAGGCCGGCACTCGACTGCCGATTTCGCTGCACAACCGCCTCGAGGCAATCAACGTGATCACGCCGTAGTTAGCAAGAAAACGGAGGTAGAAGTTCGGCCCAACGAGGAGTTGCTAAGCGATGATGCTGGCAAGTCATCGACGCGAGCAGCGGACATCTGTGCTGCCCAGAACCGCGCCAACCTCGCAGGAGCAGCCGGAGCAAGCTATGGTCCAATAACAAGTCCAATTCCGGAACTATCTGGACGGGCTCCATGCGTTTGAGATGTCCCTCGGCGTCTACATTCGTGGGTGATGGATGAGCCGAAGGTCATCGGAGCCTCCGGGTCCGAAAAGGGCGGTGTAGCGCTCACCATGAATGTCGTATTGTTTTGTCGGATGCGCTTCGTCCGGCAGAAGGCCCCACTGGCCGAGTTTCGCCCGCATCGTGTCCGGCGCGGGTTGGGTGCCGTGCAAAAAAGTCTCGGGAACGGAGAATGATGCAGCGTAAATCTCGCGGGCCGCGGGGTACGTCCTCTGAGCCCTGGAGGACGCCGGAGCGGCTTGCTCAATCGACCGTCCAAAAAGCGATCGGGCGGTTCGATCCGTTGGCTGCAGGCTGGGCGGCAGAACGTTTTCCGGTCGAGATCCGAATTGAATGGTTGAGCCTGGCGGATTGAGTGGGGTGCTTCGCCTCATCGCCCCCGCAGGCACGAACAGCGCCGTGTAACGGTCATTGTGAACGATAAAACTGGTAGGTCGGCTGTCCTGGCTCGGCGGGACGTTGCTGCGCTCGTGCGCAGCGGACGCGTGCTGGTCGCCGTGCTGCGCGTTGAACGGACCAACGGCCGCTTCTGAGTCCAGGGCTTGGTGATGACCCTCGTTTGGTTCGAGAGATGACGATGGGCGAGCGTTATCCACCATGGCCCACAGCAGATCCTGATCGTAGACTTCCTCAGGAAGGACGAACCGGCTGCTGGCCAGAAGCGGTGCGCCGGCGTCTTCAATTAACTCGCGACCGGTTGAATTGCCGGGCTCGGTGCGCTGGCGCGCAGTGGCATTTTCTTCCGCCAGGCTTAGTGTCCTCTGCCTCTTCGTAGGTTGGCCGGTGTAATCCTCATCCACAACGACTTCGTGACCTGAGCTGGAAGCGACCGAGGCTAGCTCGTTTGCAGCCGGCCGGTAGGCGCCGCTCCAGCTGAAGTAACGAACGGCTTCTTCGGGATCCGGTGCCAGACCACCCGGGGCTGGCCGGTTGAGAGACGATGCTAGGATCGCTTCGCGTATCGGCTCTTGCCACGGATCCTGATCGTGACCTTGCGCAGTCAGTTCCTCCGGCCCACCCTGCGGCGCGCGATGCTGCGCAGCGGCGTCCTCGCGTCTGGTGACTGCGTGTTCGGGATGAGGACGGTCCGTGCTCTGGTGCTCAAGTCCCAATGCCTGGGCCAGTCTAAGGCCTTCTTCAGACAGATGAGGGTAGTAGGGATCATGAAAAACGGGATTCTCTGCGATTGTCGAGGTATCAAGCTGGGGCACTTCATCCAAGTAAGGCTCAAACTCCGCTTGCTGCTGTTGCGGTGCCGCGGCGTGGTCACGGTCGAGTGGGTTGATGCGGTTAAAAGGGTCCATGTCGACTCTCCGGTGGTTTGAGTCGGCTCGCAATGCCGATCCAATCGTGTCACTGTCTCACTCTATTAGGATCAGCTGTCGACAAGCTGACGTGCTTAGAGACTAACCGGAGTGCGATCTCAGCTCAGTCATTTCGCCGCAATCGCGACTGGTGACGAAGCCGAGCAGGCGGCATCGTTTTTGCCTGTTTGGGACGGGCTCAAATACTGTCGGCACTCTGACGCCGCGATGATCTCGGCAACTGATTGTGGCTCTTCGGTCATCCCAACGTCTCACGCTTGCTCAGCTTGCACAATCTAATACGGTTGGTGGCCGACAACGGTTCCTGGCTCGCATGTTCGTGTGCCGTACCGCGGCGGATGCTCTCGCTCGGATTGTGGTTCTCTGCTGGTGCTCGGCCGGCAAGACACAGAAAGCCAATAGGCTTTATATCGGCGATCCTTGTCCGGTAATCGCGGCCACGCACATATTTGGTGCGCTCGCAGTAAAGATGTCGAGTGCATGCTCCGCGACCGCGCCGGCTGGGCGCCGTTGAGACCCTCCATGGCCTTCTTCTTGCCGCTCAGAACCAGCTCGGGCTCTCTTTGATCGCCGGCGGACTTGTGCTGCGGCGCACGTATTTGCCCCGCGATCGATTGTTCAGGCCCCAAAAATCGCTAATAGCAAAAGATTCGCCGCATCCTTTCCAGCAGGGCCGATCGTGCCTCCTGAAATCGCGAGTCAACATACGGCCCGGCTAAGCAGGGGATCAAAGCTCCTGGTCGCCGCGCTCGGCTGGCAAAATCAAGTACGTGAAGCGGATCCAACCGGCGAGAGTCGCGCGCCCGGTCCTCACCTTGGGCCCGGCCGCCTCGATTGCGCCGATAGCTTTTGCGGTGTTGCGCGGCCATCCTTGGCCGCTTCATCTCGCCGGCGTCTCTGGAACGATTCCGTCGCGGCACCGGGCGAGCAGAACACGCGCTCTGTTGCGCAGAATTTGTAGCACGCATGATCAACCGCAGGCGGCTGAGCGAAGGGCAGGATGTTGATAGTCTCATTCTGGCCATATCGCCTCGTCGAGAAGTTCTCGCAAATTCACCATCCGCGTTGCTCCGCTGCTTCCCTAAGCGCGTCATCAGCCAGATTCCTGCATAGCTCCCGCTTTGTTCGTATTCACCCGGTCCCGTTCAAGACCTCGATGTGCAGAGCCCGACAGCACATTGCAATTGAATCGATCTGAGATCGCAAAGAGATGATTGTCTGAACCAAGCGCGCGAGTCCTGGCATGTCGATTGCTGGGAAGTGCTTGCTACACCATGCACTGAACTAGACGCAAAGGCCGAGTCAGATCCAACTTGCCGTCGAAACCAATTCTCTAGCTTAGAAGCGGCGCTGCTAACTGCCGCTCCGCCCAACGGAGCCAAGTCATGCTGAGCGACACATCCAAATTCTTCGCCTCCATTCGCATCAACAAGCAGGAAGCGCAGGAGGAGCGCCGGACCGCGGTGCGATGCGAATGGCCTGATTGCCAGAACAAGGCAACCCATCCCGCGCCAAAGGGCCGCCACAATGCGCGCGAATATTGGCACTTCTGCATCGAGCATGCTCGCGAATACAATCAGTCCTACAATTTCTTCTCCGGGATGGACGCCGAAGCGATCGCGCGCTACCAGAATGACGCGCTGACGGGCCATCGTCCAACTTGGAAAATCGGCGAGCCCATCAGCGCCCGCAAGATGACCGGCAGCCCGGCCCATTCCGAGGACGACTGCGATGCTTTTTGCATGCTCGCTGAGCTGAAGGGACGCGCCCGCGCGGAGGCCAGGCCTGAGACGCGCAAGCTTTTCAATGCCAAGCGGAAAGCGTTGCAGGTGATGGGCCTGAATGTCGATGCGACGCTCGGAGATATCAAGGCGAGGTACAGGGCGATGGTCAAGAGGCACCACCCCGATGCCAATGGCGGCGACCGCTCTACGGAGCAGCGCCTGGTCGAGATCATCAAGGCCTACCATTACCTGAAGACCGTGGTGCGGGAGAGCTAACCCGGACACGACTTGAACGGCTTCACCTCACCCGCCATTCCATAGCCCTTCATCGTGTGAAGGCTGCACCCGAGCTGGCGTGTAACCCGCTTCAGACCCTAGGCCCGAGAGGCGCAACATTTCCGCCACGCCACAAGGAGTTCTATCAACCTGCTCCCGGACCGATCAACAACGAGCCTTTGTTTCTTTCCTCGTTCATTCGCTCTCTCCTCGGGTTTGCAAGGAGGGGGCAAGTCTTCACGACGCCGATGGGAAGTTCGCAAAGGCGAGCCACAGCGAAAGTTCGAAAGTGCCGTCCTCGACTGCTCGAAAAGCAGAGCCACACTAAACTGCTGCTCCGCTGCCCGCAGGAAGGTTGGTACTGGACTTGCCTCGCGCGTTAAGATGGCACTCAGGGAGTGCCATTCGCGCCCCGTCAATGCAGGTGAGACGGCAGGCCTTTAATCACGCTCTTGATCTATATCAAATTCTGTGTCGCGCATGAGACGTTGTCGCATGTTCGACGTATGTCACATCCGCTCAACCAGAGGAGACCATCTTTCTGCGAGTGCCCCTATTATGGGGGCAAGTTCTCCGATCGGCGAGTGGTGCGAGAATTGCTGTGCGCATCGGTGGTTCTTGGAAAGTCCTGAGGATCGCATGCACGCTGTCGTCCTCGTCAAGCAGCCATTTGTTGATGTCCGCGGGTGGTGGCCCAAAATGCGCAAGCACCTGAGGGCGCTGGACCCGTCCGGGTGTGGTGTGCCGAGCTGCGAACAGTTCCATGCCGACCTCGCTCCTTTGCGGTGGCGCTCGAGATGCCGGCATGTTCTTACGAGAAGTGCTGACCGTGTCCGCCGCAATCGTTGCATGATTTGCCAGCCGTTCTTTCGAGAGACTGGGGCACTGGCACCTCGGAGAGCAGCCCGACCGGTCAGCAGCGAACAAAGTCAGCTTCGCTTTGGCTCGACCTGCCAGCGTGCGTCAAGTCGCTCCGATTATCTTCTCGGAGCGTGCTGGGACCGTGTGAAACAGTTCTGGGCCGGCGCTTTCCTTTCGCGCGCGAGCTTTCAGCTGCAAGAAGCAAAGCCAACATCTGTGTAAGCAAACGGAAATAGAAAATGGATGACCAGTCGCACGGCAAAATGCCACTCGCTTCAAGCAGACGGGAAAGTCGCGGGCCCGACCTATTCAGCTTCATCGAGTGCGCTATACAGACAAGATCAATCGCAGCGCTGTTCGATCTTCTTGTGAATTTCGCGAGCAATGAAGGCTTTGATAAAGTCGCCTACGGAGCACTCTCCTGCTCCAATGAGCGTCGTTTGCCAGAGTATCTACCGCCCCCGCCAACTATAAACTTCCCGTCTGATTGGTGCCAACGCTATGCTGAACAAGAATATCAAGCGATCGACCCGGTGGTCCGGCGGACAGCAATGCTGCCAAGGCCCTTTCTTTGGGATGAACTAACCAGTCGATATGAACTGCAGCCCCGTGAGCTGCGCGTCTTACGCGAGGCCAAAGAAGCAGGCCTTAAGCATGGCATGAGCGTGCCATTGTTTGGATCGCAAGGCCGATCGGCTTTCGTATCGTTTGCATCTCCTTTCGATGATGCCGATCCACAGGATCGCATGGCTCATCTCACGACATTGGCGTCGGCGTTTCACAACGCTGTCGCGCAGATTACACCGCCGCTTGATGAGAGTTGCGAGACAGACATTCCGCTAACACCGCGAGAAACAGAGTGCCTATACTGGGTCGCAGAGGGGAAGTCAGCCTGGGTAATCGGGCAACTTGTTAACGTCACTGATAATACCGTCAATTTCCACATGAAGAACGTCATCAGAAAGCTAGGGGCGGCAAACCGGACAAATGCTGTAGCCAAAGCAACCCGGCGCGGCATCATTTAGCTCCGTACGCCTTCAAAGGAACGATCAAGGACCCTGCGTCGGCGGGCTCTTCCTTTGCGATTCATCTGCTGCGGTCGGGATAGCCGATCTCTAGTGGATTCAACGATGTACTTCAACGGAATTGGCTCAAACCAGATGACGGGGCAAGCGCATCCGGCGCGCGTGTCCGGTGTTTATCAGTGGCTGGCGTGGACCTAGGGGCGTCGGCGCTTCATGCAAGTCTCGCTGCGTCAGACTCGCCTGAGGCTGGATTTCCTAGTTCGGACAATGCAGGTCCTAGGCGGTAAATCGCATGCTTTGTCATACCGACCACGCGATCCCGGCGCTATTGATATGAAGTTCCATCCGTTTCAGATCGAGGATGTCGATCTGTTTGCCAGGAATCGCGCTGTTATAGGTTTTTGCAAGTAAGTGTTGCTAAACAGGCTGCTCAACGCAATGAACGGGTTGAAGCAACAATGACAACATCTTCATTCTCGCCACCAACCGTCTCGAGGCTCTCGAGGCTGCGCCAGCCGGCCGTCCCGGCCATATCAATCAGGCAACTGAGGTGCCGCTGCTCGATGCGACCGCCCGCGAAAGCTGGTTCGTCCCTATGGCAGGGGCTTGCCGCTGGACGAAGCCGTGATCGCTGAAGCCAGGCCCTTCACCTGAGCGGCAGCGCGGCCCTTATCGAGAAGTTGATGCTTCGCGTTGTGCAATCGAGGCTTGCCAGCTGCGGCAATGTCGGCGCGATTTCCACTAACATGAAGCTACCTGCCCGTGCGCAGCGAGTTCAATCGCGATGCGCATTGCATTGTGGCTATGGTGCGCGCCCCACAACTAGGCGCGTCCCAAGTTACCTATCGAAGGATTTGTGGTGAGGGGTCTCCAGCCGTCGACCTTGCGCATGTTGATCTGGCCGGGGGTGAGCAGGCCAGGACGGCATTGCCGCGGCGGCCGCTGATGGCAAACGGTCTTGATCTTGATCCGTCGCTCGAACTCCTCACGCGGCCGCTCAATTGCGTCGGTAGCCGGAATAAGATGTCGCGGCGCCAACTTCCGCTGCGGTGTTCTACAGCGCGGTGTATGGTGCTACCATCGGCGCAGAGGCAGCGGGAGCGCGAATGGCAGGTACGACGACGCGGGCGATGAGCCGGGGTTCGGCTCGGGAGCTTGCCTCTGCGACCCGGTGAGTTGTACCAAGAGCGCGAATTCTTCTTGTCGTTTCGCCGCAGCTCAGATGCCACTGAGGCGAGTGATTGGGGTCGGCATCCCACCGAAGCTTCGGAGAGGTGTTGTTTGGGGAGGCGGCAGGCTTCACCGGCAGCACCGATATGGCGAGGAGTGGGCCAACGCGCTGGCAAGACCCCGCTGGCCAGCGATGAAATGTTGCTCGAGGTCGTAGGAACATCATGGCGGTCTCGCGCGTGCGGACGCCTCTCGCGGAGCGAGTATGTCGGCCGGCCGCTGCAAGCAAGGCGACTGGCGCAGGGCTCTCGACCAAACCGACAAGATCGTCCCGCTCAGCGGCCAAGCGGAGGAAACTAACTGTCCCAGATTTGATGCGTCAGAGGCCCCAGATTCGTCATCCCGAATACGTTGGAACTTTCGGCAGGATAAGCCGAAGAGCAGGCCAATATATGCCCGCTATTCGAACTTCTGCCGATTTGCGTCAGCAACCCGGACAAGAGACTCTTCTCGACGCACATGGGGCAGACGCTAGCGGCCAACAAGCGGCAGGCGTTGGGCAGCTGAATGGTGATCGCCTCGCAATCGCGTTTGACGCAATAGCGATCTTGCGGCCGGTTCAACCCGCTACCTCAACTATTTTCGACTGCCAGCCCTAGTGCCAATTCGTTTGCGCAACTTCCTTCCACGATCGGCTTCGAAGTTCGCGCTAATTCGAGCGTGCAGCAAGGCTCGACAGCGAGGGACTGTCTGAGTGGCGGCAGGCACTGATCCTGAGCCCCGCGCAGCTGTTGCCGGCGCTCCTGCGGGAGGGTGGAGGATCGCGGCTACGCGCAGAACTCACCGAAACTGCCGGGGACTGCAAGTCCTTGATAGGAGTATCGCCACGGGAAGCTGTCCTGTTTGTTGATGCCCTCGCGTCACAGTGCCGCATCCGAATTCCTAGTCCTCTCATCTCGCGCACAATGGGGATTGACGAGGGAGCTCCGACTGAGTGTCGGATTCCGTTGTTCGCTGCCTTCATCTCACCTCGCATCCGCTTTTGCGCGACATCAAAGCGCTTAGATCAGCTCCTGACTAGATGAGCAAAACGCAGACCAACTTCAGTAACGGTTCTTGCTTCATGGCGCTCACGCAAAGATTAGAGTTCCGGCAATCCCAGTCGCTGGTCATGTCGCCGCAGCTGATGCAGGCGATCAAGCTGCTGCAATTATCTAATCTCGACCTCATGACCTTCGTGGAGGAAGAGCTGGAGTGTAATCCGCTGCTCGAGCGTGCCAGTGACGATGCAGCTGGGGCCGAAGCCCCGACTGAGGTCGATCAGGTCAGCGGCGATCAGCTGGCCGAGGCCCAAGTGCGCGACGCCCGGGATGGCGCCATGACCACCTATACCGAATGGGGTGGCGGCGGCTCGGGTGACGAAGACTACAATCTCGAAGCGTTTGTCGCGTCCGAGACAACATTGTCCGACCACCTGGCCGAACAACTGTCGGTCGCATTCACCGCGCCGGCGCAGCGCATGATCGGGCAGTATCTGATCGATCTCGTCGACGAAGCCGGCTATCTGCCGCCGGATCTCGGCCAGGCCGCCGAGCGGCTCGGCGCAACGCAGGAGGATGTCGAGCACGTTCTTGCCGTCCTGCAGGAGTTCGATCCGCCCGGCGTCTGTGCGCGTAACTTGCGCGAGTGCCTGGCGATCCAGCTCCGCGAGCTCGATAGATACGATCCGGCGATGCAGGCCCTCGTCGAGCATCTCGATCTCCTCGCCAAGCGCGACATCGCGAGCTTGCGCAAGCTCTGCGGCGTCGACGACGAGGACATCGCCGACATGATCGACGAGCTCCGCCGGCTCAGTCCCAAGCCGGGCATGAAGTTCGGGTCGGCGCGGCTGCAGACGATGGTACCCGACGTCTATGTCCGTCCGGCTCCTGATGGCGGCTGGCATGTCGAGCTCAACAGCGACACCTTGCCGCGCGTGCTGGTCAACCAGACCTATTATTCCAAGCTGTCGAAGAAGATCGGCAAGGACGTCGATAAGTCCTACTTCAACGACGCGCTGCAGAACGCGACCTGGCTGGTGCGCGCGCTCGACCAGCGCGCCCGCACCATCCTGAAAGTTGCGACCGAGATCGTGCGTCAGCAGGACGGCTTCTTTACCCTTGGTGTTGCGCATTTGCGGCCGCTGAATCTAAAGGCCGTTGCCGAGGCCATCCAGATGCATGAATCCACGGTGTCGCGCGTCACCGCCAACAAATACATGGCAACAAATCGCGGCACATTCGAGTTGAAATATTTCTTCACGGCATCGATCCCTTCGGCGGATGGCGGTGAGGCGCATTCCGCTGAAGCGGTGCGTCACCGCATCAAGCAGCTGATCGAATCCGAAGAGCCGTCAGCGGTTCTGTCCGATGACGCGATCGTTGAGCGCCTGCGAGTCTCGGGCATTGATATTGCCCGCCGCACGGTCGCGAAGTACCGCGAAGCCATGCGCATTCGGTCCTCGGTGCAGCGCCGCCGCGACAATATGTGGTCAACGATGAACAGTAGAGCATCGGGCGGAACTGGCCTCGATAAATAAACCCCCAGCTGTCGATTTAATCCGGAAGCGTAGCTTTGGAGGTCTCTGAAAGCGGGCCTTTGGAGCGAGATTGTTGATGGTGATGGAAGGAAGCTTCTGGCGCGGCATTTGAGGAGAGGTAGTATAGGCCGACTGCCGTCTAAGAGGGGCGAGCGTTTTCAGAGGCTCCGTCGGCGCCAAGCTCTTATTCCTCCCAAGTCCTCGCCTTGGCTTATTGTCGGCCGATATACGGCCCCGATCGGTAGCAGCCGGCTGATCTCGCACGCCAATGATCGCCACCACCTCTTCCGCGATAACTTTCCGGTTCGTTGCTACGCTGCACAACAAGGTTGTAGGGCGAATTATTGGCTTAACCATAATAGCTCGGCGCTAAATGTTGTAAAAACTACACTTGGAGCGCCCAGATTTTGGAAAATGAACAGGTTTTCGAGTGCGCAACTGTAGCCGCGCCCAGCATCGCCAAGTGCGGTTGGGCGGGATCGTCAGGATTGCGCCAAGTCGGGGCTGCTTAGGACCGGCGAGCTCATGGCGGCTTCAAGACAATCGACGACGTCCCGGCAGGAGGGACACATGACCTGGCTGAGCAGGGACAATCTGCCGAATGGCACGTGTTCTGACGAGGCGCATTCGAACTCGGCGGAAGCTAGCGACGCCGGCACACAAGTCGGCGTCGAACGCCATCGCTCATAGAGTCTTGAGATATTCGACAAGCGCTCGCCGTTCGGCGTCGGTCAACTCTGGTCCGATGATGCCGGGCGGCAGTTTCCTTAAGTCGGTTTCCTTACCCTCGAAAGAATGTCCGCGATTGCTGTTCCCAAGCAGCGACACATCGAAGTTCGTCAGACCGGCCGCACAGCTTTCGGACGACTGTGCTTTCGTCGCGAGCCCGACGTTGACCGGGTCGAACGCACGGCTGCCTACGCAAAACGACATCGGCCGCTTGGCGTGCGGCACCAGCATGTCTCTCAGGGTCGGAACAGACCCGTTGTGCAGATAAGGAGCTGTTGCCAAAACACCGTCCAATGGTCGCGCCCGGTACTGAGTGAAAAGCTGTCCCAGCTATTTAGGTTCATCGAGGGTACGATCAAGCATGTCATGCCGACCATCGTTGCCGAGATCGCCTATCAAAGCCTTGGAAGCGAAAAGCTGGTTGATTTTATCGATGAGCAGATACGCAGCGAGAAGACATCTGCAATTCGCACGCTGCTCTGCTCTTTCATGTTGCTCGAGATCGACTCGTTCCCTAGCTATAACCAGGATAAGTGAGTTTTACGAATCGGAAGATACGCCACGGTGGGTGACAGCTGTCATAACCGAGCGCCTGTACAGCTATTATCGGCAACGACCTCTGGCGGGCGCAACACGCAAAAAATTTGAGGAACTTGTTGTGACGCTAGAAATGCGCTTGGCCGGTAAATCTCGTCCAAGAGTTCGAGGAAATTATTTATCCGCCTTGAAGAAGAAGGCATTCAAAGAACCAAAGTCCTAAACTCTTATTCTGGATGAAGCGCCTCCTACAGTCAAAGATCGAGCCATGTCGCTGGACTTGCGGCGCGGATGGGGCGGCGGACTCGATCATGGCCATGGATCGCCTCAAGGGTCGCGCATGGCAACCGAAAGGCTACCATACGCCGGCCAGCTGATCGTTAGGGTCGCGCCGGGCGGCGATCATGGTTCGATGAACGCCGCTGCGCGCGGATCACGCCCGGCCTGCCTTGACCAGATCGAACCACCGCTTCAGGTGCGGATGCGCGCACCAGTCGATCCGTCGTTGATCGACCGGGAGCGGTAGCCCGCGGGTCGCTTCGTCCGATGTCGATACGTTGCGCCACGCCTTCGATCTCGCCCAGGCCATCCTGGACAACAAGCATCTCGACGTGGACTATAAGACCTTCTCGCGACGGACGGTGAGGCACAGCAAGACGCTGGAACGCGTTGAAGGCGTCGTGGTTCGGCTCCTGAGTGGCGTCCTCGAGTTTCCTCCGGGCGCGCGGCCCCGCGAGGCACTGCGGGCGATCGGGCTGGAACGCTTTGCCCCGCCGCTGCTGATCGCGGGTAAGATCGATCTTCTTGGGGCCGATCTCTCCGGAGCCACTCCGCTCATCTCGGGATCGCGCCTAAGGAGGCAGATCATGTCCGCTTCCGGGAGCCGCCGGCGTATGTTTTGACGATCGAAAACTTGGCAAGCTTCAACAGGCACGTCGCCGAGGCCGACGCCGCTCGACTGGGTGCTACGCTGTATGTTGGCGGGTATCCCTCGCTTGCCAGCCAACAGGCCCTGCGCACGATCTCGGCAATGGTGTCCGAACAAACCCCGATCTTTCACATTTGCGCTAACAGCCTCGAGCCAAACGCAAAAGATGCTGACTGACAGGGCACGATAGTCTTCCATTCAACGAAATGGAGTCGTAGCCCGACGAACGTGCCGCCCCAACCCGTCGAGATTGCAGCGACAGCCGTTCAGGCGAGATTAGAGTCGGCCTGCAGCACTGCATCAGCGCAGGAATCGCGTTTCAGCTGCCTCAATCTCGTCCATTCTCTGCAGTCTGAAGAGTTCCTCTATCGTTACAATATCCTTGTGGACGTTCTGGACGCCGCCATCAGCGATGATACGGCGGAAGGTGTCCCTCAAGGCTGTGCTTGAGGCCCGGATCCGAAATTGCCATAACTCATCATCTGGACGTTCCGCAGCAAGGCTCGTAACCTTGGGAAATGTCTTGTCCTCGATGACAACGGAGCTGGCGCCGGTCCTTTCATACTCGCCAATGGCATGGATGACATTGATCGCATTGCCATAGCCTGTGTCGATGTCGGCCACATCGCATAGTGCAGGGTTTTCCGTCTACTTATTTCGATACCTGTCATCCGGCTGTGACACGATGGGTCTTGAAGGCCCGCAGCTTGCCAAAGATTTTCAAGCCGGCAAGGAAGTGCTGCGTGCCGCCAGCGGGTGGTGCCAGCCGGCCTCCCGGTCGGCAACCTGGAGGTGAACGCCTGTATAAGCCTTAGCTCCATCGAGGCGATCGGCGGCGTCTGTTTCGATACGAGGGAAACGGTTTTCGAATTGAAGGGGGCATCATGGACGCCTGGTACACGCGGCTGGACAGCAAACTAATCGAAGTACCAGTTTTTGGTGCAGGAACCGCTTGGAGCGATGGCGAGCACTCACAGTTTCAGAGCCTCCCTGATCCGCGGCACCGTCCGCAGGTTCAGGCGAATGGTTCCATCGTCATCGCCCAGAACACGTGTCCCGGTCAACGGGCTTCGGCTCGTTCGAGTCGAATCTAAATCGTCGCTCGCCTCTAATCCTGTTTGCTAGGGGACAGGGATTACCAAGTTTCCGTTCGGCGGCTCACAACATCAAATCAGTTATCTGGCGGCGCGAAGTGCGCAATTCTTGTCCAAATTCCGACACCGGCACAAAGCCCGTCGGGTTCAAAACACTGGTCGCCGTGAACTGCCGTTGAGCTGTTCATGCGCAATTAGGCGCTTAATGCGCGCAGACGATGCTGGCACGGACGTTGCTACTAAGGGTGCAGCAGTACTGAAAGTGCTGAGCCCACCCAGATGCGAGTCGAGCGATGCTCTCCTTCCTTGAATCGACGTGGCCTGCTCGTGAGAGGACGAGCTTGTTCCTTGTAACTTTGTGTGTCGGCGTGCTTAGCGCTGCGACACCGACATTCGCTACGGCTCTCGTTCGGCAGCCCGTCTACACCACGGCACCCCACTTCTCGGTCGCGGTCGCGATCGGAGATCAGCGAGCACAAAACGTCGCGCAGTCCCTGACAATAACTTTGGAGCGTAACATGACGCTGGGCTTAGAATCCCCAGCTCCCCGATCAAGGTGGAGAACTGGCTGCGTGGTCAACCCCTCACGAGCTTCCAGCCCGGGAAAGTGTACATCGTCGAATTTTGGGCAACTTGGTGCGCACCGTGTGTGGCGGCGCTGTCCGATCTGGTACAGCTGCAAGAGAAATACAGAGATAGCGGAGTTGAGGTCCTCGGAATAGCAGCTGGTGAGCGCGCTCAAACAGCGGAAAAGGCCCGAAGCAAGTTGGACGCATGGTTGACCGAAAAGTTGCCGAATCTCAACTATCGGGTCGGGCTCGACTACACACGCGAAATGGACGAGCTTTGGATGGATTCCAGCTTTTCTATCGGGATTCCCACTTCGTTCGTCGTCGACCGTGATGGCCACATCGCCTTTATCGGTTCCCCGACGCAACTCGAAGAGGTTTTGCCGAAGATTCTGACTGGCAGCTGGCGCATCAGCGATGAAGCGAAAGCCGCCGATGCTGAGCGGATCGCCAAGGGCGAACGCACAATGCCGATCTTCGTCAAATTGACGCCGGCGATGAAGGCGCAGGATTGGGCGAAGGCGCTTTCGGTGGTCGAAGAAGCCGTCGCTGTTCTGCCGGATGACGTGAACTTCCGCGTGCTCCAGGCGGATCTGTTGCTTCACAAAATGCGCGACTTGCAGGCCGGCCTGCCGGTGATGCGCCAATTGGTTCGTGACGCGATCAACAAAAAATCCGCGCTGTGGATGGCCGGGGCGATGCGCCAACTCTTTGATCCGGCGAATGACAACTCTCATTTGCCGCAGGCCGAGCGCTTTGCGATGGGCAATGAGTTATCCGGACACATTCTGGCAATAAATGCTCCGCAACGCGGCGACGCCCCTAAGTTCCTGTCCTATCCGGCGGTCGCTCAGTACTATTACGAGAGCGGCAACAAGGATCGCGCGAGCGAGTTGATCGAGGTGACGCTGAAGTCGCTGGACGGCCCCGCACCTATCCCGGACAACCTGAAACAGGAGGTTATGTCGGAATCGGTCTAAACGCTCGCCAACTACAAGGGTCAGAAGGCTTGCTATGGGTCTGTTTGTGCGACTCCGCAACCCGGAGTCTCGCAAAGTAGCAAAGCGCAAGCGGCCGAGGAGAGAAGATGAAAAAGGGCGACGATCTGAGCTGCTCACTGGTTAATTCGTCCATTTATCCGGCGGGCCATCGGCAATTAACGATCAGCGAGCAGGGCGGTGGATCGTTTGTGGCACGTTGGAGGTTCGGATTGCTATGACCTCCATCCGGATCGACGCGGAGGTGATCTTCCAGGTGAAGTTATGCTGAACACTTCCTTCATCAAAATGCACCTTTGCGTACAGCCATGGCCGGAGCCAGCCGGACATCCCCACGCTTCTGCAGGTGGGCAAAGATGAGTGACGCCGATCCCGCCTACCTGGCTCACACAAGCTCGGATCGCGCAAGCCTGGCTGATGTCTCAGATCGATGCTCTCAGCTACGAGGAGCTCGCAAAGCGTGAGGCGCTTCGGCTAAGCGCTTACGCGAAGAGTGGGTGAAATGGGTAGAAGATTTCGGCCGCAACCCCCAGACTCCGGGCATTTATCGCATCCCTCGTACGGCGCGCCAAGCATTGGGCACATCGGGTCTGGATCGACCGTTTTTTACACCGCGTGCGCCACAAACCCCTAGCGCCATGACCAGTCAAGATGACAAACGACCCGCCGCAATCGGCTTGGTTCTCCCGTTTGCGTTGGAGCACTGGCTGAAGCAGCCAGTCCGTGCCGCGATCATCCTCGTTGGCTTCTTAGGGGCGACGGTCGCCGACCTGTTCATGCCGGTCTATTCCGGCCGTCTAGTGGATGCATTGACGTCGGGCCCCTCCGACCAAGCGGCGCGACATGCGGCACTGATTGCGTTCGCTGGTATCCTCGCCCTTGGTCTGCTCTCGATTATGTTGCGGTTTACGGGCTTGCAGGCGATCGTGCCGTTCACGCTGAAGACCATGTCGGATGTGGCCCGTGGGGCCTTCATGCGCGTGCAGCGCTTCTCAACCGACTGGCACGCTAACTCGTTCGCCGGCTCGACCGTGCGCAAGGTCACCCGCGGCATGTGGGCGCTTGACCTGCTTAACCATACGATCCTGATGGCGTTGTTGCCGTCGCTCGCGGTGCTCGTGGGCTCGACGATCCTGCTCGGCCTGCATTGGCCCGAGCTCGGCGCCGTGATCGGCCTCGGCGCAGTGATCTATGTTGCCATCACGACGGCATTGACGATCGGCTACATCGCGCCGGCGGCGCGGGTCTCCAACGCCTGGGACAGCAAAGTCAGCGGCACGCTAGCGGACGCGCTCACTTGCAATACTGTGGCGAAATCTTTCGGTGCTGAGGCGCGTGAGGATGCGCGGCTTGACAATGTCGTCAGACGCTGGCGGGCGAGGGTGCAGCGCACCTGGCTGCGGTCCAACGGCACGAGTACGGTGCAGCTCGTGATGCTCTTGTGCTTTCGTGCTTCGGTGATCGGCGGCGCCATCCTGCTGTGGATAGCGGGGCGCGCCTCTCCGGGCGACGTCACCTATGTGTTGACAAGCTATTACATCATCCACGCCTATTTGCGCGAAGTAGGGATGCACATCAACAATCTGCAGCGCTCGGTGAACGACATGGAGGAACTGGTTGCCATCTATGGCGAGCCGATCGGAATTGTCGATGCCCCCGACGCCAAGCCGATCGACATTCACGGTGGGATGATCACGTTCGAGGACGTCACCTTCCGTTATGACAGCGATCGCGTGCCGCTCTACGACGGATTGTCGATCAACATCCGCGCCGGCGAGCGGATCGGTCTGGTGGGCCGCTCCGGCTCCGGCAAGACCACGTTCGTCAAGCTGCTTCAGCGGCTCTACGACATCTCCGGCGGCCGGATCCTGATCGACGGGCAGGACATCGCGCTGGCCACGCAACGATCGCTGCGCAGCCAGATCGCGATCGTGGAGCAGGAACCGATCCTGTTTCACCGCTCGCTGGCTGAAAACATCGCCTATGGCCGACCCGGCGCCAGCATGGCGGCGATCAAACAGGCGGCGAGGCTCGCCAATGCGCATGACTTCATCATACGATCGCCGAAGGGCTACGGCACACTGGTGGGTGAGCGCGGCGTAAATCTGTCGGGCGGCGAGCGGCAGCGCGTTGCGCTGGCGCGCGCGTTCCTTGCCGATGCGCCAGTGTTGATCCTGGACGAGGCGACGTCGAGCCTGGATTCGGAATCGGAAGCGCTGATCCAAGAGGCGATGGAACGGCTGATGAAGGACCGCACCTCGATCGTAATCGCGCACCGCCTGTCGACGGTGCGCGGCCTCGACCGCATCCTGGTGTTCGATCGCGGCGAGATCGTCGAGCAGGGCGCGCATCCGGCACTCATCGTGCAACCCGGTGGCATCTATCGCAGTTTGTTCGAGCGGCAGGCCATCGAGTTCGGTCCGCTCTCGGCGGAAGGGGAGCCTAAAACACCGCTGGCCGCATCTCCGTAGCCCTAGAGCTATTTGGCCGTGCTGGAGGGACATGAGCATAGCCTGATAATCCCACATCCCTTTTGCAATGTGGTGACGGAGGCGCGCGTGAGCGTTAATGCAAAGGCGCATGAGGAGTTCTTCCGGACGTGGCTCGCAGATATGGTTGAGCCGGGCCGGCCGTTCGGCTTAAGCGAGGTCCGACGGCGACGGCAGCGGGATCACGGAGGGACGGCGGACGCTGCCGCAGGATGCGCGGGTGCGCGGCCAGGCGCGGCGGCTTGATGTGACCCTGGCTAGCCTCTGCCACCTGGTGTGGGGTAGGTGGTCGCGCGCAGCAGCGGCCGTGAGCAGGTGGTGTTCGCACGGTGCTGTTCGGCCGCATGCATGGCGGCGCCGGTGCCGCCGCACGATGGGCCTGTTCATCAACATTATGCCGCTTGGGCTCGATCTTGACCGCACCGCCGTCGAGGCAAGCCTGCACATCAGGACATGCTCGCCTGCCCGAGTTGGTCGCGCATGAGCATGCCCCACTGGCACTAGGAGTTCTTCAGTCAAGTTCGCATCTGGTTTCTGCCGAAGGCGCAGAGGACCCTAACGACTTCCGCCCAACGTGGTCAGAACAGGTAAGGGGGCGCTAGAAGTCGAATGTCGGCGGGTTTTGCCTATGGCAGAGAACCGCCGCGTCCGGAGGAAAGCCTTACGCGCTTTGCTCATTCGAGTGAGTTTTCAAATCCATGTCGAACATCTGGTGGGGACAGCTGCATCCTCTTCGGCAGGCGGACTAAGAACGATCGCACACCAAGAATCTCGAAGCGCCGGCGCCAATCGATTGTCTCAGCGGGATTAAATCCAGAATTACGCGAGAGCATGGGCGCCTGACCGACCGCATTTGCCGCGCGGCGAACAGGATGGAAGTGGAGCGTCGACCATGATGAGAGGGCTACGCCGGGCTCGTGACGCAGGGAGGGCGTAGCCCGACCGGAGTTACGAGCCCGGCGTCGGCGCGATCCACAGCGGACCGCGCCGACTGGTGATCGCGGCCGGCTGGTTATGCAAGTGGTTCTTCCGCCAAGAGGAATCACTCGCGTGCCAGGCCGACACATTACCGATCACCAAATGAGGCTCTACATGAAGTACCGTCAGACCGATAGCCCACCCGTGGCCGCCGCCAAGGCTTCGTTCAGCACCTCGACCGCTTACCGGATCGAGAAGGATCGACGCCTTCCGTCGCAGAAGAAGGCTCCCCGCGGCCGTCGCCGGCCAGATCCCTTGGCCCGCGTATTTGAGACAGATATCGCGCCGATGCTGAAGGCCGCCCCCGGTGTGCGGCCGGTCACGATCTTCGAGGAGTTGCTCCGACGCCATCCCGAGCTCGGCGCCGGCATCCGTCGCACGCTGGAGCGCCGGATCCGGGCCTGGCGGGCGATCCACGGCGAGGAGCAGGAGGTCATCTTCCGCCAGACCCACGAACCCGGTCAGCGCGGCCTGTCCGACTTCACCGACATGGGCGAATTGGGTGTCACGATCGCGGGCGTACCGCTCGACCATCGTCTCTATTACTTCCGGCTGGCCTATTCCGGGTTTGAGCACGCCCATGTCGTGCTCGGCGGTGAGAGCTTCGTCGCTCTGGCCGAAGGCCTGCAGAATGCCTTGTGGTCACTCGGTGGGGCGCCACGGGAGCATCGCACCGACAGCCTGTCGGCCGCCTTTTGCAATCTCGACCGCGACGCCAAAGACGATCTGACGCGGCGATACGAAGACCTCTGTGCCCATTACGGCATGCGGCCTTCCCGCAACAATCGTGGCATCGCCCACGAGAACGGGGCGATCGAGAGTTCGCATGGTCATCTCAAGCGAGCGATCGGCGACGCGCTGTTGCTGCGTGGCACCGCCGACTTCGACGATCTAGCTGCCTATCGTGGCTTCATCGATGAGATCGCCAGCCGCCGCAATGCCCGCAACGCCAAGCGGATCGACAGTGAACGTAGCGCACTTCAGGATCTGCCGGACCGCCGCACGTCGGACTATGAAGAGGTGATCGTCCACGTGACGTCGTCCGGCGGCTTCACCTTGCGCAAGGTGTTCTACACGGTGCCGTCGCGCTTGATCGGCCATCGGCTGCGGGTGCGCCTGTATGACGATCACCTCGACGTGTTTGTCGGCGGCACGCATCTCCTCACCTTGCCGCGCGGGCGGCCGCATCCCAATGGCAAGCACGATCAGGTCGTCGATTATCGGCACGTGATCCATTCCTTGCGGCGCAAGCCGATGGCGCTCCTCAACCTGGTCTACCGCGACCAGCTGTTCCCCCGGGAAGCTTACCGCCGAGCCTTCGACGTCTTGCGCAAACGCTTACCGGACAAGAAGGCCTGCCGGATCATGGTCGATCTCCTCGCACTCGCCCATGAGCGCGGTTGCGAGGCCGAACTCGCCAATCAGCTCACGGCTGACCTGAACGACGGCCGGCTGCCCGACCTCAACCGGCTACGTACTCACTTCGCCCCGGATCCCGCCCAGGTGCCGAACGTCGTGGTACGCCTCGCACCGCTCGCCACCTATGAATGCCTCATCGGTACCGCCGAGATCGGAGGCGCCGCATGAGCACAACCAACGTAGTCGACACCGCGCGCCTCAATCTGTTGCTCAACGAGCTGCGGCTGCCCGCCATCAAGGCGCTGTGGCCGCAATTTGCCGAGCAATCCGATATAGAAGGCTGGCCGGCGGCGCGCTTCCTCGCCACCATTGCCGAGCACGAGATCGCTGAGCGCGGCCGCCGCCGCATCGAGCGCCATCTCGTCGAGGCGCGGCTGCCTACCGGAAAGACCTTTGACAGCTTCGACTTCGAGGCCGTGCCGATGATCTCCAAGGCGCAAATGACCGCACTCGCCGCCGGCGACGGCTGGCTCGGCAAGGGCGCCAATCTGCTGCTGTTTGGTCCGCCCGGTGGAGGCAAGAGCCACTTGGCGGCAGCAATCGGCTTGGCCCTCATCGAGAACGGATGGCGCGTCCTGTTCACCCGCACCACCGATCTCGTGCAGAAGCTCCAGGTGGCTCGCCGCGAGCTCAACCTCGAGGGCGCCATCAACCGCCTCGATCGCTTCGATCTCGTCATCTTGGACGATCTTGCCTATGTCACCAAGGACCAGGCCGAGACCAGTGTGCTGTTCGAGCTCATCAGCGCACGCTACGAGCGACGCTCTTTGCTGATCACCGCCAATCAGCCCTTTGGAGAATGGAACAAGGTCTTTCCGGACCCAGCTATGACCCTCGCGGCGATCGATCGCCTTGTTCACCACGCCACCATCGTCGAGATGAACGTCGAGAGCTATCGCAGGCGGACTGCCCTCGAGCGAAAGCGTGGTCCAGGGCGGCCACCGGAGCACGCGACACAAAAAACGCTCGCTTGATTGACGCTCCGCGACAATCAAAGCAAACAAAACTCTTGCGCGCGACAATCATCGCGGCGATCATCATCGCGCCGCGACACTGACTCGCCATCCTGATCGCCGCGCTCTTCCGACCCAGATCGTCGCGCTATACGCATTCACAAATGCCGCCGCTTTTATCAGAAAAAGAAACATCGCGACGATTTTCGACACGTGAATGCTTGATGTCGCGCGCGGTGCAAAACTGTCCCCTCGACGTCACGAGGAATTGCCATCGCATGTTTAGTCTAGCGCATGAAAACTCGCGCGCTTGTGGCACTGCACGGGGACCTTGCACAAGCTCTCGGACTGGCGCTGATCGCGGCCACCCATGCACTCGATCATGCCATTCTAGAGTCTCCTGCTACACATAGTGGTCGGCACCAGTAACGCCAAGCGGGTCCGCAAAAGAGGGGTCCCTAGATAGCCACACCGTGTCTGATGTACGACGATGTGTAAAGATACGGACAGAGTGCTTCGGGTGACCACGCTGTAATTTAAACAGTTTCTTCTTTGGCACGACTGATGCTTTTGGGTTAGCCGCCGACGCGCCGGCCGATGGTATCCCCTGGAGCAAGCGCGATCTGTCGATTGATAGCCAAAAGCATGGAGCATCCTCTAGATGACTTCGATGATGACCTCATTCCTCATCCAGACCGAAATGCAATGTAGCTTGCAAAAAGCCGTCCCGATCCCGCAGCTGACGAACGATATTGATAATGATGCCGCATCCAATCGGCCGCACGATCGGTCTTTCCTTTCGAAAATTCGACAGCGACTGCTGTCAATGCTGCCGACGTCCTCACCTCGAACGGTCGTTTGCGTTCTAGCACTGGTGCTGATGCGCGCCTTCTTAATAGATGGCGCCTCAGCCGAGACTCTTGCGAAGTCCATGCCCCTCACCAGCTTTACGCTTGGCAACGGCCTGCAGGTGGTCGTAATCCCTGACCATCGGACACCGGTGGTGACGCAGATGATCTGGTACAAAGTGGGCTCCGCAGATGAGGAGCCGGGCAAATCCGGGCTCGCCCATTTTCTCGAACACCTGATGTTTAAGGGCACGGAGAAGCACCCGCTCGGCGAATTCTCCCAAAACGTGTTTCGGGTCGGCGGCAACGATAACGCCTCGACCTCGGTCGACGGCACCAACTACTACCAGCGCGTGCCGAAGGAGCAGTTGCCGACCATGATGGAGTTCGAGGCCGATCGCATGACCGGCCTGATCCTCAAGAATGAGGACGTGCTGCCGGAACGCGACGTCGTGCTCGAAGAGTACAACATGCGGGTCGCCAACAGCCCCGGAGCGCGGTTGAACGAACAGATCGAGAGAGCGCTCTATCTCAATCACCCCTATGGACGGCCGATCATCGGTTGGCGGCAAGAGATCGAGAAGCTCGATCGCGAGGACGCGCTGGCCTTCTACCGCCGCTTCTACGCGCCGAACAACGCGATCCTGGTGATCGCCGGCGACGTGGAAGCCGCCGACATCCGTCCGCTGGTCGAGCGCAATTTCGGCGCCATTCCGGCCCAGCCCGCGATACCGGCGCGCCGCGTGCGCCCGCAGGAGCCCGAGCCCGCCGCCCCGCGCACCGTCACGCTGGCCGACCCGCTCGTGGAGCAGCCGAGCCTGCGCCGCTACTATCTGGCACCTTCCGCAACGACGGCCGCAGCCGGCGAGAGCGCAGCCCTCGACGTGCTGGCGCAGCTGATGGGCAGCGGCAGCAATTCCTATCTCTACCGCGCCCTCGTGGTCGACAAGCCGCTCGCGGTCTCCGCCAGCGCCAGCTATTCGAGCATCTCGCTCGACCCGACCCAGTTCTCGATCTCGGCCGCGCCGAAGCCCGGCGTCAGCTTTGCCGAGGTCGAGCAGGTGATCGACGGCGTCATCGCAGACATCGCGCAGAACCCGATCCGCGCCGAGGACCTGGAGCGGGTGAAGACCCAGCTCATTGCGGAAGCGATCTACGCCCAGGACGATCAGGCCGTGCTGGCGAGCTGGTATGGCGGCGCCCTGACCACAGGCCTGTCGATCGAGGACATCAGGAGTTGGCCGGACCGCATCCGCGCGGTCACCGCCGAACAGGTGCGCGCCGTCGCGCAGAAATGGCTCGAGAAGAAACGTTCGGTGACGGGCTATCTGATCAAGGACACCAGTGCCGCCAAGCGCGAGGAGAAGCGTTCGTGACCTATCCCTTCCTTCGACGCGTTGCATTCTCGCTTGCCACCGGCGCGGCGCTCGCGCTGGCTACGGTCTCGCCGTCACAGGCGGCCGCAAAAATCCAGCACCTCACTTCGCCGGGCGGCATCGAAGCCTGGTTCGTACAGGATGCGACGGTGCCGCTGATCGCCATGGAATATTCCTTTGCCGGCGGCTCGGCGCAGGACCCCAGGGACAAGTCCGGCGTCGCCAATCTGGTCGGTGACCTCCTCGACGAAGGCTCCGGCGATCTCGACTCCAAGACTTTCCATGAGCGGCTCGACCGCCGCGCCATCGAGCTCTCCTTCAGCGCCACCCGCGATACGTTCCGCGGCAGCCTGCGGATGCTGCGCGACAACAAGGACGAGGCCTTCGACCTGCTCAGGAGCGCGCTGACCTCGCCGCATTTCGACACCGCCGACGTCGAGCGCATCCGCTCACAGGTGATCTCGGGCCTGCGCCGCGAGACCACCAATCCGTCGTCGCTGGCGAGCCGCAAATTCCTGGAGGTCGCGTTCGGCGACCATCCCTATGGCCGGCAGACCAATGGCACGCTGGACAGCGTGCCGACCCTCACGGTCGCCGATCTGAAGGATTATGTCGGCCGCGTGCTCGCCAAGGATGGGCTGAAGATCGCGGTGGTCGGCGACGTCGATCCCGAGACCCTCGGCAAGCTGCTCGACCACACTTTTGGCAGCCTGCCCGCAAAAGCCAAACTCACGCCGGTTCCCGACATCGAGGCGGCCAAGCCGCCACAGCGCGCCTTCGTTCCACTGGACGTGCCGCAGACCGTCATCACCTTCGGTGGCCCCGGCGTGAAGCGCAGCGATCCCAACTTCATGGCGGCCGATGTCGTCAACCACATCCTCGGCGGCGGCGGACTGTCGTCGCGGCTCTATCGCGAGGTGCGCGAGAAGCGTGGCCTCGCCTATTCGGTGTTCGAATCGCTGCTCTGGATGGAGCATTCGGCGGTCGTTATCGGCAATACCGGCACCCGCGCCGACCGTGCCGGCGACACCATCGACGCCATCGAGAAGGAGGTACGCCGCATCGCCGAGGAGGGCCCGACGCAGAAGGAGCTCGACGAGGCCAAGTCCTACCTCAAGGGCTCGCAGATGCTGGCGCTCGACACCTCCTCCAAGCTCGCCCAGGCGCTGCTGCAGTACCAGCAGGACAAGCTGCCGATCGACTATATCGAGAAGCGCAATGCCCTCGTCGATGCGGTGACGCTGGATGATGCCAAGGTCGCCGCCGAGCGGCTCTGGGGCCAGGGCCTGCTGACGGTCGTCGTCGGCCGCGCCCCGCAGGCCGCCGCGCAACCGGCGGCCACGTCGCCCAAGTCGAATTAGCAATTCGAACTAGCAGTCGAACTGACCGCTTCTTGCTTCCTGAAATGGCCGGGCCCGCCCCGGCCATTTGCATTTCCCATGACCGCCATTTGCCGAACGTGGACGTCCGCGATATGTCCGGACATCACGAACGGTGCCATCATGCTGCGGATATCCCGCGAACTCGTCATCGACGAGGACGACTCGAGATCGGCTTTGTCCGCGCCTCCGGCCCGGGCGGGCAGAACGTCAACAAGGTCTCGACCTCGGCCCAGCTGCGCTTCGACACGCGCAAGCTAACCTTGCCCGAGGATGCCGCGATCCGGCTCGCCCGCATCGCCGGCCAGCGCATGACCAAGGGCGGCGTCATCGTGATCCACGCCCAGCGCTTCCGCACCCAGGAGCGCAACCGCCAAGACGCCGTCGGCTGCCTCGTGGAAATCCTCAAAAAGGCCGTGGCGCGGCCGAGGCCGCGCCACGCGAAGCGGTCGACCTTCGCCTCCAAGCAGCGCCGTCTCGAAGGCAAGAGGCGCCGTAGTGACATCAAGGCAAAGCGCGGTCGCGGCTTCGTGGTTGCGCCAGCGTGTCTGCAGCAAACTGGGCTGTCGATTGCCGATCACGCCGCGGGGCCGACCCGACCTCGATATCGGTAAGATCCCGCCACTTGGTAGGTACCCATCGCACCGTGCTCTGTGGTCAAAAAACCCGATCCACGTGCAGATAGCGTCAGCTGGTAGTGATCGCGATCACCATGCTGGCGCCGCGAGTGGTGCGAAGAGCTCCGCAATAGGTCGCTCAGATCCAGGCCCACTCATCACCGCACTGGCGCTCTGCAATGCTGTCGCGCACAGCGAGTTTTCGAGTCACTCGTTGCGACTCTATGTACGGATCGGACGGTTGTGCCTCCAATTGATCACAGCTGTGAAGCCAACCCGCGTGTTTGTTTGTTTCGTACAAAGTTAGTGCGCCGTTCACGAGCTCGATCAGGCATTGTTTGGCGAGAGCGGAATCATCCGTATCGCGACGCTAGTCAGCTGGTCAATCGATCGGTGGCGTTCGAGGTGGCCCCGCAAGTCAAGGATGAATTGGGGGCGAAAGCAGTTGGTAGTCGTCGGAAAACGTCGAGCCGACTTCTTTTGAGTTGAGGCAACTTGGAGGTCTAATACATGATTAACGTGAGGAGCGTTCTTTTCGGCTCAACCGCCGGATTGATCGGCATGGGGACGGCTTAGGCGGCCGACCTACCAGTAAAGGCAAAAGCCGTCGAGTTTGTGAAGATTTGCTCCCTGTACGGCGCCGGGTTCTACTACATCCCGGGCACTGATACCTGCATCAAGTTGGGTGGTTACCTGCGTGCAGAAACGTCTCTCAGTGCGAGCGTATTTTACGGTAACTACAGTGGTGTTCAGGGTGCTCAGAACCGCCTGACGAACTACTACTTCACTAAGGCGCGCGAAGACTTCAACATCGATACGCGCACCGCGACCGAGTACGGCGTGGTCCGCACGTTCTTTGACGCGACGTTCAGTTGGACAACCGACGCATACTCGGGAAGTGGTACTACTGCCGGTGCTACGGTGTACTCACAGCTTGGCAGCACGGGCGTTGGTGCGCCGAGCAACGCCAATGCGGGCGCGGTTGCTGGCGGCACGCTTGGCGTGTACTACGCCTTCATCCAATTCGCTGGGTTCACCATAGGTAAGGCCGTCTCGCAGTTCGACGCGCCTTGGACTAATTACCCTGGCAACAACTTCGACGGTCTGGTCGGCGGCGGCGGCACAGTGACTGGAGTAAACCAGCTTACCTACACCGCAGACTTCGGCGAGGGCATCACCGCATCGATCTCGGCTGTTGATCCGACCGCTTACTACCAGAGTAACCTATATAATGTCGGTGCCGGCCTTACGTCAGTGGCAGGCTTCGGTTCTGGCAACTTTGGCGCCAATGACTTTGGCGGAACGAGGGCTCCTGATATACAGGGCATGTTCCGCGTCGATCAGGCTTGGGGCCTTTTTCAGGCGTCGGTCGCAGCGCATAACAATCATGCTGCGTACTACGGCGCGACAGAGCCGACCGGTCATCCGGGCGACAAATGGGGTTGGGCTGCTCAGCTGGCATTGTCGATCAAGAATCTTCCGACCGGCCCCGGTGACACCATCAACATGCAAGCGGTCTACACCGATGGTGCTACCCGCTACAACTTCCAGAGCTTGGCTCCGCAAAACTTTGCTATGTTTGGCGGTACCAGCGTTCCGGGTGCCTACCAGAGCATTGGGCTTGCAGCCGCTGCTGACGGTGTGTTTGGGCCCGGAGCTGGCATTTCCACGGTCCAGACTTGGGGCTTCCGGGGCGCTTATACCCACAACTGGAATCCGTACTGGAACAGTGCGATCTACGGCGCGTACGCTCAGCTGAAGTACGGTAGCGGTGGTTCGGCTCTCGTTTGCGCTGCGATCCTGGGCTTGGGCGCACCGACTGCTGGTATCACCACGTGCAATCCGGATTTCAATGTCGCACAGCTCGGTCTTATAACCCGCTGGACGCCGGTGAAGAACCTTACGTTCTCGGCAGACGTGGTCTGGACTCACCTCGACCAAAAGTTTGACGGGACAATTACGACGACGGCGGCTGTTCCACTTGTGGCAAAGCCCGCAGCTACATACGAGCTGAAGGACCAAAACACGGTTAGTCTGCTGCTCCGTGCTCAGCGCAATTGGTGAGATTGTTCGGTGAACGGAAGGAGAGAAAAGTAGTTCTACGGTAAACCTCCAAAGAAAGGCCTCCGGTATGCCCATCGGAGGCCTTTTTGGCGCCAATGGTCGCGCCGCACACGATGTTCGCTGGGGGGCGGTGATTGCGCGCTATTCGCCCGATGACCTGCCCCTGAAGCTTCGGTCCAGCGGCGCTTAGCTGCGGCCTGCACACTGGAGCATTTTTGGCTAGAGGATCACCACCGCACGACGACCACAGGCGCGCCTTCCCTGCAGCCGCACTGGCTGCACTATAGCCATACGGCTTACAAATCGCGGCTTCGTTCAATCCCGGCCTCTATGAGGTCGCCACCCGCGGCACAGCGCGCCGCTGGTCTTTGCCCCGCGAACCTCACAGAACACTCAAGATTCCGTCGAGTCGCCCGTTGTGCTTCCGTCGTCGCATCGGAGTTGGCGATGCGACCGAAGAAGCACAGTACGACGTGATCGGGGGATCTGTTCCGGGCCAGGCTGGACCAGATCATCAATATGAAGCACGAGCTGGTTCAGCTCGCCGGCAAGGTCGATTGGGACTGGATCGACTGCGAGATCGCGCCGCGCTGCTCTACAGCGAGAATGGTCACCCCGGGATCGCGACCTGCTTCATGATCCGGCCGTTGCTGCTCAAGCACATTTACTGGCTGTCATGAGGGGCTGTGCAAGCGCTGGGTCGGCGACCCGTATTTCCGTGTGCCTCATAGCTGGTGCGTATCTGCCGCCGCAATTGTGTTGAAGACGGGAGTTGCCCTCCCGGAGCCGGCCTGCAGGGGCGGACTTCAAACCACCCCACGCTGCTGCGTTTAAGAGACGTAGTGGTGAGCGTTGGGGAAAAAGGCGGCGGACTACGCCATCAGGTGAGCGATGAGAAGATGAGCGCAAGCGAACCGCCGATGAGGCATCGAAATGGGTCCAGACGCTGTCATAACGGGGTGTATAGGCGGCATGACCTCATCACAGGCTTCAATGGGGAACGAGGGAATTTGGCTCGGGGTGTTAAGTGAAATCCGCAAGTGGCGCTCACCACGAGGGAGAATACCAATACTCCGAGACAGGGGCGGTGCAGCTTGTAGTAGCGTTGAAGTGGCTGCAATAGCCATGGAGCGAAGGGGATGCGTTACCCTGTCCGACATCGGACGCCAAGGCTTTGTCAGGAGGAGCGTTATCACGCCGGACAAACCGTTGCCCATCATCAAGCGTATGGTCTGGGAGGCCTACCAGCTGGTGGCATTGAATGGAAAGGCGGCGGGCGTCGATGGTCAGAGCTTGGAGAATTTGCGCGGGATCTTGGAAACAACCTCTACAATCCCCGGAATCGCTTTGTGTCGAGAAGCTACTTCGCGCCAGCGGTAAGGCGCATGTAGATTCCCAAGGCAACGGCGGCATCCGTCCTCTGACATTCTGGTCGTCGCGGACCGCGTCGCGCAGATGTTGGTCAAGCAGTATCTGGAACCCAGTGCTGATTCCGATGAAGTCGCGCGGCGATTCTGAGACGACGTCACCCACCTTTCCGATTTGATCTCGCCCGGGGGCGAGGCGTTCTGGCTGCCCGCGTTCTCTGGATCTGTGCTGGATAGTGAAAAGATGGAGCGGTCGAGCCTGTGGCTGCGAGGCGCTGTCCAAAAGGGGCCTAGCACAGTGAAGAACCTCATGAATATGAGGCCCGCAAGAACAGAGCTCTGATCATCGATGAGCGCGTTTCAAAAAGCGCTTCGAAATCAGGGTTGGTGTTCACCTTGCTTCAGCAGGCGGCGATCGGGTTTGTACGCGCGGCAAAGCTTGCGCGCGCTTGTCGCGTACCTTCGGCATGCTCGCGCGGTCGACTAATGGCAACGATTTAGGCACGCCGCTGCGCCCTGATCCCCGGCACCCCGCTATCCGGCGAGTACGAGAGTGCCTCTCTCAACTCTCGCATTTGGTAGCCCTCACCACACCAGGTAGGTATCGATCTACTATTGGTGCTGTACTGTAGACGAGCAGATCGTACCGATCAAATGCGCTGATCAGGACGGACGAGGTGTTGCAATGGAAACCATAGCTGATCCGCTGGATTGCAAAGCACGCGTACTGAAGTTCATCGAAGAAACGCGCGAAGTTAGCGAGAGCGAACTGCAGATCAACAACATCACGCCTTATCATGTCACAAAGTTCTATCGCGAGCAGATTGCCAAAGGCAGGTACTACGATCAGCTGAAGCGCATTGTAGAGCCCTCACTGGACGAGTTCGAGAGCCCAGGCACCTTGGATACGAGCGGCGAACACGACAACACGGTCGTTCCGGGACTGCAGCACAAGTACCCGCAGACCGGCCTGTTGCTGGTGACGGAACGCTGCGGTTCATATTGCCGTTATTGTTTTCGCAAGCGTATCGTGGGCAAGGCTTCCGATGAAATCGCACCGGACTTCGATCAGGTCGCGCAGTATATTACTCGCCATCCTGAGATGACCAACGTGCTACTATCGGGAGGCGACCCGTTCGTGCTTAGTACGGCCAAGCTGAACAGGATCCTTGACCACCTGCTGCCTATCAATCATTTGAGTTCGATCAGATTTGGCACAAAAATGCTGGCCTATCAACCAAGGCGGTTTGAAGATTCCGCTCTGCCGACACTGTTCGAGCGGATTCACAAGGCAGGCAAAACTCCGATAATCGTCACCCATTTCGATCACGTGGGTGAAATCTCGTCCGATGCGGAGCACAAAGTTCGCTCGTTGCGAGCGCAAGGCGTGCAGTTCCTCAACCAGGCCGTACTTCTCGCGAAGGTCAACGATGACCCTAAAATCCTCGCAGAAACGTTCGCCAAATGCCACGATACCGGAGTGCGCCCTTACTACCTCTTTCAAGCGAGGCCGGTGAAGGGCGCATCCCATTTTCAGGTTGCGCTCCGACGGGGAATAGAGATTGCGCGCAGCGTCAACCAGCGCCTTAGTGGCATCGAGAAGACGTTCAAATACATCATGTCTCATTACACGGGAAAGATCGAAATCCTGGATTTGGGAGACGATGGCCGCGTGTACATGCGATACCATCAAAACAAAGTTCCCGAGAAGATCGGACAGATCTTTTCCCGGCCTCACGTCGAGGCTGCCTGCTGGTTGGACGATCTGCCAGAACAATGAGATCTAACGGCGCTCAATGCTGATTACGACTCGAGCGAGTGCAGCGCGCCGGCGACGCTCATCGGAGCCGCCAAGCCCGGCTGAACCTCCGTCGCGCAGTGCAGGGCAAGCCACCTCACTACTGCAGATTCTCGACATGTGGCCTTGTTGGCCCCTGGCTGAGCTGGAGAGTTTTGCTCCCAATCCCGGTCCTTCCCGAGACAACATGATATCGGCCTTTGATAGTTAGGGCACGGCTCAAATTGACACCGGTGCCACGCTGGGGATGCGTTCCAGTGAGAGTACGGCGTCGGGACGACCCTGCTCAGTAGGCCGCATTCGTAGCTTTCGAAGCGCATTTCTTGTTCGGCTTGATGCCGATTTCAGGCCTGCATGCGGCCAAGGCCTTCGTCGCACGCATATAGTTCATTTTGGAGTTTGGTTCCGAGACGCCATCCGTCTGTTTCGCTCGTCTTACGACCACATCCACGCAGCTGCGAGTCGCAACAGCGAACGATAGCCATCCGAATTTGCGATGTGGGAGCTCTTTTGGGCAATTATCTGGTTTATCCAGCTATTCTGGCCCGAAGAAGGCTATGAGCGCGCTTCCAGGCTCTTGGTCATAAAAACGCGGAATGCTCCGGGCGGGTCGCAAGGCGTTCGGCCGGAGGCCTTCCATCCGTTCCGCGTGTAGAAATCCGGAAAATTGACGATGTAAAGGAAGGCCGATCGACAGCCGCGCTGTCGGCCCTCTTCTTCAAATGTCTTCAAGATCGCGTTTCCCAAACCCCTTTCGCGCAATTGCCTTGGCAGAAAGAACGAGTCCAGGAACAGCACTCGTGCCGATGAAAGTCCTATCGCACCGCCGAGAGCGCGCTTGGTTTGGGAATCCTGTAATACCACGGCCATGGGCCGGCTATTGCCCACGGCGGTGATAACACCACCGAAGTCCTCATTACGCCGCTCGATCGCCTGTACCATGGAAGAGGCGATTACATCCGTTACGACGATGTCCGGCATGACTTCTCCTTACGTACAGAGTTTTATAGCAGCGTAGCCTCTGACGAGGCTGCGATTCGAGAAAACGCAAGCCGATCGAACTGACGGGCGCGAGCCTATGCAGGAGCTGCTTGGCAGTGCTCTCGTTCTACACTCTCTTGTTGATCCTCGGCCAGTCGCCTTGCCCGCATGCTCGCTGCGACAGCATCCCTTGAGCGAAGCGAATATCCGCGCTGCGTCGCGTTCCCGCGTCTTAAAGGCCTCTCGACGTGGACGTCAGGTTCAGCGAAGCGCGAATAGCGGTCCATGTTTCAGATTTGCTCAAGAGTGCTGGCCAGCAGAGTAACATTGCGAATGCTTCTTCGTCACCCGACTGTGTTCTCATGAGGCCGAATCTGCGCGTGACCGAGACTATATGGCGGATTTCGCTTCGAAAACTATCAAGGTCGAGAGTTGTTTCATGGCTGTTCCCCCGCAAAGCACGTCGGGGACAGCGCGCGGGCCGGCCGCGAGATCCCGCTGCAATTCATCAATGCGTTCTCAAAGATCGATAAGCAAAGATCGATAAGCAGAGAACGCAGGTCATTCCCTGTCTTTACGGCCTCGCACAGGTTGCCGATCTTCCACTCTTTAGCTGTTGATCGGATGCTTGCGCTGCGCCTTCTTGGGGGCACCGTTACGCAGCCATTCCTGGCCGAAGCGGAGATGACGGTGTCGCTCCAGCGTTGTACTGAACGATGAAAAACCGTGCTGTTGCCAGAAGCCCCGATCGAAACCTTCTCCTTGGTCCAACCTGGACCAGGTGTCTAACCCGCCATTCGTACGCGCCAGCTTGCGACGCGAAGCGCCGAGGCGAAGCCGGCGGATTCGCCCTGGAGCCTGGTCTCCAGCGCTGCCCGCTCCTTATCAGGAGCTGGTTCGGCTCACGACATCCCAGGGGGCGCCCCGAGGGACCGCGGTCTCGTGAGCTCGCGACGTTTTCCAGATGATGGTGTCGGCCTCGATGCTGCGCAAAGACTTAAAAAATCGCTGAATTCCTGCGCCGTTTGACCGTTTGTTTCGCAATTTCTCGTCGCTGTTCCAATTAAAAAAGCTCGGTCGAGCAGCGAACTGCAGGTAGGGCTTCGATCCGCCGAAAATGCGCAACGTCTTGCAAGCAGCCATCTGCGAACATTTCCGGGTTTGGCTCGGCGGGATGGGCAAGGCCGGTACCAGGAAGGCGGTATTGGACGAATAGGTGGCATTTGTTGTAAGGGCCCCGCAGCCGCTCGCCATTGCGTTAGTGTCATCTTAAATGAAGAGCGCCGTGCGCCCCCAATCTCACAACCTGTCATGATGGGCGTGCTTCTGGGCCTTGAGCAGATTGGAGTGCTGCGAAAGACGATGAAGTCGCGGTGAATACGTACTTTGATTCTATTATGAGCTCGCACGGAGGGGGGCCGGAATGCTGAGGGAAACTATGAATAGCGATGCGTTGCCAAGGACCGCGTTTCCGGTGGACAAATATTTCCAGCCAATTGTCCATTGGCCGATTGCCCCATTCATTGCCGAAGCGGAAGCGATTGAGCGGCGCGCTAGAATAGAGGTACATCCCTTTTTCGAGTACGCAAAGAATCACCCAGATGCTCTATCGCTTTGGGCGAGCCAGGAGGCTGTCGTCACCAACCCGTTTTCGCAGATCCTGCTCCGAGTGATTGCCAGGATTGCGAATGTTCACGTTCGCTCACTCCTGATGCCGGTCGTCGATGGCGAGCACAGCTCAGTTCGTGGCGGGATCGCAGATCGTTCTCACCCGTGGCTCATTTGGAAGTTGTGCAGGTCCATTGGGCTATCAGATCGACCGGTCAAAGTAACCGAGGCGGTAGCATCTTTCATCGAGGCTTTGCAGCAAACCGAGGCTGACCCAATGCGAGCGCTTGGAGCTCTTGGTGTCGGAAATGAGCAAATGCTTCTCGCCGAATACCGAGCCGTGGAGGCTTGTTTCGATGCCGCTTTGCCATCAGCAGATTACAAAAGCTTCCTTCACGCGAACATTGGAGAAGACGAGGCGCATACCCGCCTCATCGCTGAAGCGGCGACCGCGCTTGAAAAGCTAGGTTATGACGCGCGGCAGTACCTGGCCGGCGCGTCGGACGGCGTCAGCGCGAGGGTGCGCTACTATGACGAGCTGCTGCGCGAGGCGCAGCTGGGCGTTTAACAAAAAGGAAGTGACCATGTCAGACAAGATCTTGGTAACTGGCACGAGCGTCCGCAAGGAATTGCTAAAGCCGCTGGTTGAAGCGGGGTTTGTGGTCGAGAATCCGACTCATCTGTTATCTGAGGATGAACTCGCGGCAGCCCTGGCCGACAAGGCGGGATACCTCTTGGGCGGAGACGAGTTTGCAACAGCAAAGGCACTTCAAGGCGCAAAGAAACTCAAGATAATCGCCTTTCTTGGAATGGGGTATCAATCATTTATCGACGCCGATGCGGCTGACAGGTGTGGGATTGCAGTCACCAACACGCCCGGTACTCTCAGCAATGCCGTTGCAGAATTCACAATCGGCCTGCTTTTGAACTCGACCCGCCGCATCCATCAATACGCGCTGGCATACTCTGAGGGAAATTCCGGGAAGGAAGAAAAACAAAGAGACTTGGCGAATCTGCATGTCGGAATCGTGGGCCTCGGCGGCATTGGCATCCGTATTGCTGAAATTCTTAGGTTCGGCATTAATTGTCCCGTCTCTTACTTCTCAAGAACGCGAAAGCCTGCCGAGGAGGCGCGCCTCGGGTTGACTTACCGGCCGCTTGACGAGCTTTCGGAGAGTGTCGACGTCCTGATTGTCATGACACCAGGCAATACCGAAACGCGCGGTTTGATCGGGCGAAGACAGTTTGACAGGTTCAGGCCCGGGCTCATTCTGATCAACAGCGCGCGCGCCGAGATTGTTGACCCAACAGCTTTGTTGGACGCCCTTTCGTCAGGAAAGCTCGGCTATGCTGCCTTCGATGGGTTCTACGAGCAGCCCGAGATCGCCGCTGCTGCCAAGTTGCTCATACCGGCGCGGCTGATGATAACCGGCCATGTTGCCTCGCTCACAAGCGATGCGCGGGATGCGATGGCCAACCGGGCGGTCGCATCGATCATCAACATGATCAAGTTTGGCAAGGATGCCTATAGGGTCAGGTGATCGAAAATGCGCAGCCCTGAACTGCGGCGCAGCACGACTGACCAGATCGTGTTCGCGTTACTTTGGGTAGCTGTTCTGCTGCTGCTCTTCTTCTGTTTGATGCTCGTTACGCTCAATTACTGGGGCATTGGGCTCGGCGCAATTGATTATCAAAAATTCGGCTCCTGGGGCCAGGTTGTATCCGGTAGCGCGACGTTTCTCGGCGTAATGACCGCGTTGGTGTCGCTCATCTGGCAGTTTGGGAAAAATCGGAAGGAACAAGAACAGAAGTCGATTGATGAACAGACGGCGGTCTATTTCTGGCTTACGTCGCAGCTTGTGAAAGAGGATGTCACAGATCTGGTGCGGGGTCGGCAATGGGATCTCGAAATACAGAACCTGACAAAGGCGCCGATCTATCTTTGGCGGGTCGAAGCTGAGGGCCGGCCCTTGGTGGATACGCAAAGGCCGATTTTGCCCAACCAGAACACATTCAATGTGCCGCTGCTGGACGATCGGGAGCTGAGCCAGATCCCGGAACCGGTCCTGTATTTTGTGTCTCGGGAAGGCGGTTATTGGCGACGCTCCGCGACCGGGAGTCTGACGGCGCTGAGCCAATTTCCGCGTATGCGAGATTCGTAGAGGATATTGCGAGGAACAGATGGATGCGCCAAGGGAGCGAACTCCTGAAGAGAAAGTGATCAGAGTAGCGCCATCATCATCTTCCGTTCGAAGATCACTCGCCGACGGCGAGGCACAGTATTTGGCTGCAGCGATCGCCAAGCTGGATAGCCTGGAGTACGGAGACCCTGCCGAATTCGTCTTCGATCGGTCTGGTCGAGCTGCTGCCCGGCGTAGCAATCTCCGCGAGCTATGGGTGCCGCCCACGTTCCGAACCGCCGATGAACGAAATGTCGAGCGGGATATAAATGCTCTTTGGACGACCACAGAGCAATGTGCGGTCGTGATTGGCCATCCGGGATATGGCAAATCGACCCTCGCTCGGTTCCTGACCACCAGCTTTGCTCAAGAATTTCTTGCGAGCAAGCTAGACCGCTTTGCGTTCTACGTGCCACTCGCGTCTTTGAAGCTGAAGGACAGGACCAATCAGCGGGCGATCGTAGAATGTGCAGTGCGAGCTGTTGGTCTCGTGCTGGACGAAGGGGCGCTCCTCGAATTGGAAAAATCCCTCAAGAGCGCCACATTGATCTTCGACGGCCTGGACGAGCTTCCAATGACGCACGGAGCCGGCGACCAAATCCCAACACGGATTGAGGCTGCCTCCTTGATACGAAGCGTCAACATCCCAAACAACGAAAGCTTCCGTACAGGTCGCCTCAGCACAATTGTGACCAGCCGCGTGGCCGACTGGCACGAGGACGATCGAACCAAGATAAGGCCCGCGGCCCTATTTGAAATCTCCAATTTCTCGCCTGAACAGGCAAAGGAAGCAGTGGTTCGCTGGCACGACGTTGCGATTCGACTGCGCGCAGAAGAAAGGCTTGGCACAGCAGATTTGGAGAAACGCAAACTCGATGTAGCCAATGCAATTTCGACGAACTCCGAGCTCGGTGCTGTTTGCTTGACGCCGTTGATGCTTAACATCCTGCAAACGATCTATTCGGACGAGAGCCGGGATATCCCGTCGTCTGTGAGTCAATTGTGCCTCAGGGCTGTTGACCGGCTCTTCATGAAAAAGCACCTGCTCGGCGATCAGAAGCTTCTCGTTACCGACCATCGCAGCTGGATTCTGGACGCGCTTGCGGAAGCCGCCTTCACGGCGCAGGAACGGCTCGCACAGGGCGGGACAAAGATCCTGACTGACGAAGATCTTCGGCGCGTCTCAAAAGACACCTGCCGGCTCTCGGAAGCGACGGCCTTCGAAACCCGGGAAAACCTCATCACGAGTATTGCGGCTCATATCCGGCGCGGACATGGCATCTTGCAGCCGATGCGGCGAAATGAATACGAGTTCGCCCACAACGTGTTTCGCGAGGTGCTGGCCGGTTATGCGTTGGCGAAGCGACCGGTCACCCAGCGACGTGGTTACGCATTGCTCGAGAAGTGGCATGCGCCGATACGGTATTGGGCCGGACTGCGGGCGGCAAGCGAAGAAGGAAAGAACGAAATAAACGCCTTCGTTGGTGAATTGAGAGGGGGGCCTGGAAGCCGTACGATCGAAGCTGCTCTGGCTAGAGCCGAAATGCTCAGCGAAGTGGTATCCGTCACGCATGGTCAGAGCTTGATGCGGGACCTCAAACAGAGGATCCTGGCGACCCAATCCGAGCTGCTCAAGTGGCTGAGCAGGCGTTCTTTGCCATTCTCGAAGAGGATGCGGATCGGCGATCTTCTGGGCACGTTAGGCGACCCGAGGCTCGAGGCCGAGTTCAGTTCGAGGCTATTCTGGGTAGAGGCCGGCCCTAGGCAGATTGGGCGATCGACCAACCATATCACCAGAATAACGAAATATTCGAGCGTCCCGGCCTCACCACCGATCGAGGGAATGCTATGCCGCTTTGCGTTATCGGCGTTCTTGGTGACCAACGCCGAATACAAGCAGTTCCTGGCTGATGGAGGCTACAAGCAACGGGAGCACTGGCAGAGTGCCGAAGGATGGGCGTGGGCAAGCGGTGATGATGACGTCCGCAATGCCGTCCTGAACCGGGCTTGGGACGTCGCACCGACGCACCTCACGAGTGAAGTGCTTGGGCAGCGCCTGATTGCTGAAGACTTCCCGGATCAATGCGAGCGAATGATAAAGCGATCGTCCCCGATGTACTGGTCTGCCCCTTCACACAACAGGCCCAATCAACCTGTTGTCGGGGTGAATTGGTGGGAGGCGCTGGCCTATGCGAGCTGGATCGACGCCCGGCTTCGCAAGCAGGGAAAACTGGACAAAGATCAACAGGTCCGTCTGCCGACAGAAGCCGAGTGGGAGAGCGTGGCCCAGCAGCTGGGTGGAGACAATCCCTATCCCTGGACGGAGGGGGCCCCTTACGAAAACGCTCATTTGCGGGCGGCAGAAAATAGCGAGGAGGCGAGAGCCCTTCGGCCCTGCGCTGTAGGGCTCTTTCCGTTTCATTCGAGTGGTCTTCATGATATCGTCGGCAATGTCTGGGAATGGACGCTTTCAAAAGCAAAGCCATACTCTGAGGAGACGTTCCGACAAGAAGCAGACGTCTGTGGCCTGGATGATCGGGTTGCGCGCGGATCCTCGTGGCTATCGTCCGAGATCGAAGCGGCGGAAATAACGTTCAGAAGCTTTGATCCTCCATACAATGCATATGAAGATCTTGGAATAAGACTTTGCGTCGCTGAGCGAGGGAAGTGACATGCACCTCGTCAACGCCAAGATGACAGATGCATGGCGAATACTTGGAAAGCTGAATTACGTCGACGCAATATTTAATCACATTTCAACCGCATGGGTCGACGGTCGAGGACGCACCTTTGTTTCCATGAATCCCGATGGTGTTCTTGCCGTTGAAATGAGGCCATCGGACTGGATCACGGTTCCTCTCGATGAAATTGACAAGCTGAATCCAGAAAAGCTGGGTGTGAATGCCGACGGATATAGGCTTCATCGGCTGATTCATAAGGTGCGGGCGCGACCAGGTAGCGCGTTACACACGCATTCCGAAAATGCGTTGGCTGTCGGCACAACCTCCGCAGGGCTTCTTCCTGTCTCGCAGACAGCCGTCGAACTCATTTCTGAAACGATCTGTGTCGAGTATCAGGGACTGTTCCGTGAGGCAGAGATTGACCCTGCGCTCATGGGACTGTTTGAGACAGGAGGAGTTGGCCTGCTGCGCAACCATGGGCTCCTCGTCGTGGCCCCAAACATCGAGGAAGCGGTCTATTTGCAGCATTATATGGAAGTTGCATGTAGAGTGCAGATTCTGGCTCTATCGCTGGGAGGATCTCCATTGACGCCTCCGGATCATGTGGTGACGCAGACAGCAACGGAGTTGCGCAAAGATCGTGCCGCGGCCGCAGAAAAATTGTTCAAGGCGTTTCAGCGTGTGCTCTTAAATACGAGGGGTTCCCGATGACAAAGTCGATCTGCGTCGTGGGAGCTGGTGTCGTAGGTCTTACCACTGCAATCGTACTAGCCAGCCGGTATGAAGTGCAGATCATCGCTGACAAGTTCGGAGCCGATACTGATTCGGTCAAAGCCACGGCTGTGTGGCACGTGTATCTCGTCCCGGAAACCGCGGAAGTACTTGTGTGGTCTTCGGTGACGCTGCAACGATTGATTGATATATCCCGTCTTTATCCAGAATCCGGCGTCGAAATCATTCGTGGCGTTGAGCTCTTTAGAGCCCAGCGGAGGCATGTGCCCGCTTGGTCGCATATTCCACCCGAGTTCGCATTTTTAACAGATGACGAGCTGCGGAGGTTTAATGAGCCGGAAGGCGCGCTCCATGGCTCCATGAGCTCACTTTCGAATGCCCCTGTGAAATGGGGGTACCGATTGAAGGCGCCGGCGGCGAAAATGTCGTCTTATCTGAACTGGCTGGTCGAGCAGGCCGAGAAGAGGAACGTGCAGTTCAGGCGACAGCACGTCGAGCGCTTGGCTGATCTCAGCTGTCAACACGATATTGTCGTAAATTGCACCGGATTGGGAGCCGCCAGCCTCGTCAACGACGAAGCTTTTGAACCCTACAAAGGGCAATACTTTGTGGTTGCATCCAATGACGGATCGCCAACCGAATATATTGGAGACGACGACCATCCAGACGGCATGGCCTACGTGATACCCAGGGGGGAGAGGTCATGATTGGCGGTAGTGCGGAGGCTGGCCTGAATGACCTCGTCGAAAGTATCAAGTGGTCAGACGTAGTAGCCCGCGCCGGCCGCTACGTTCCTTGGGTTCGGGATAGTGCAAGCGGACGGCCCCGACAACTCGTGGTCGGGGTGCGACCAGTACGGCCGTCTGGCATCAGGCTTGAACGAGAGGTGTTAGGGACGGGTACATGCATCGTCCATAATTACGGACATGGTGGGTCCGGATTTAGTCTCTCTTGGGGATGCGCAAACGCCGTGTCGGCTCTTATCGGTTGATCAATCCTGTAGCTTGGACGGGAACAACTTCGGATGCGTGAAGCTCGACGGTTGCTCAGATCTTCACGCAATCAGGCGTTGTTTCGGGTCGCGATCCATCGGGGTGACGGCATCGGGATCATCGCTGCCATAGCTTGCCAATGTCGCGACTGCAGCTTTAGGGGCGCGGCGTTTGCGGATCCGCATCACGCCTCGCCCGAATAGTCGATCTCGATTGCGCCTTGCTGTGGGTTGCCGGAGCAGTGAGACGCGCCGAGCGCTGACCACTCTCTCTGGTCGGAGGCCCATTCGTCTCTAGGTGTATCCATCCGGTGAAGCTTTCAATTACCCACAAATTCTCCTCCGACCATCGCGCCCAGCGCGATGTCGGTGAGGCGTGACAGCCCGCGCCACATGACCGTATTGCCGGGCGGCGGATCGCTGGCGCGGGCGAGATAACCGCCGAGCTGGGCGATCTTGATCAGATAGTGCGAGAGCGTTTTCCGTCTTGCTCTTGGTTTGTCGTTGACGAGGCGATCGAGCACGCCGATTTCAGTCGCAGTCAACGCGAGGGTTGGTGGCGCGTCTGGGGCGGAGTGGTTGAGCATCGTCATCCAGAAGACCCGCCAACTCAGGATACAAAAGAGCGAGATCAGGTTGGTCAGACGCTGGGCGGTCCTAAGATTCGACTCCTCAGCTTTGCAGCCCGATTGAGGATCTTGTGGAACACCTCGATCTTCCATCTCAAACTATACCATCCATCTTGTCGATGGCGTCGGTGAGGGAACCAACAGGCAGGTCGGTGATCAGTTTCCAATCGATCTTTTTTCTGTCTTTCGGCCTCCCGCGCCCTTCGGCATGGATCACTGTCAGGGTCAGAGAGCGGGATAGCGCTTCTACTTTCCGATCGGCGGCAGAACGCGAATCTTGCGATACCTGATCTCAAGAACGGCCTGGCCGGGATCGCCGTTGCTGTCTCTGACTTCGATGCGATGGAGCCCTTTGACGGCGACCTCGTCCATTTCGTCGGCGATGGTGTGATCACCGTCTCCAGCCAAGCGGTCGACGCAGGTCCTGATCAAAATGAGTTCCGATCTCCTGTGCTGCGCAGAAGAGTTCGTAGATGTCACTCTCGCGATCACCAATATGGATGCATCGTCCCGGACGATCCAAGAGTTGCGTAGACTGCTTGAGATTTTCCAACCACCGGACGCTTTCCTTTTTCTCGATGGGAATCCGGGGCGGACTGATCTTCTTTTTAAGCGCTGCCGTCCCCTTGAATTTCTTCCGGGTCCAGAACTTAACGGCCGCCAACCCCAGCGGCACCCCCTCGATTGTAACCGCGAACTCGAATGCATCAGGATGCCGCAAACGGTGTGCGATCTGAGGCGACCTGCCTTATCCCGTCCATTGTTTATGCTCTTGGTGATGCCGATCGCTTCTGACTTCTCGCGTTGATAGCTGAACTCGGTTGTATCGTGCAGCACAAGAACGAGATCTTCAGTGGCGGCGGCACGATCACGTGTCGATCGGAAATGTCCGGCCAGAATGTCCGCTTCGCTGACCCGGTCGTTAGAGAAGAAGCGGTAGGCTGCCTTGGTATTCGCCCAATCCTGGCAGACGAGCGGAATGCTTTGTCCCATGGCGCTTCCAATCTGCGTGAGCAGTTTGCGGAATCTGTCGCCGAGCCGCGCGTCCCTAAACTCGCATCCACTACTCTCTCGATCAATCCAACATTCCCTGTTTAAAGACCGCAAACAGCCTTTTGTCGATCGATCCCTTAATGTCAGCCCCATAGAGCACCCCCTCGCGAATCAGGTGCTCAGCAAGGAATCACAAGTGATTCTTTCGATTCAAGATTTCGCCGATCAGCGGATCAGCTCGAGTGGTCAAAGTTATGGGTAATTGAAAGCCGGTGAAGGCCGCCTTGCCGAATGAGGCGGTTGTTGAGAACTGTCCTTATGGACAGTGATAGGCGCAGTGCCCAAGTCGAACGGCTCGAAGTAGTGGATACAGGCCGGCGGCGGCGCTGGTCCGAGGATGAGAAGCTCAAGATCGTCCTGGAGAGCTTACAGGCGCCGCGCCAGGTCGCGGCAACAGCGCGGCGATATGGCGTTTCGCGCTCATTGCTGCTGCGATGGCGACGCTCGTTTCGGGCCGAGCCGAGGGATGCCACCCAACAACCTGACTTCGTGTCGGCGATGGTGGTCCCGGAATCGGGACCGATGCCTTGTCCCGTCGCGCCGGCCAGCAGCGGCGGGGCGATCGAGTTTGCGACCGGAGCTCGGATGCGGATCACGGGTGTGGCCGACGCGGCGACGCTGAAGGCCGCCGTGGCGGCGCTGGCAGATGGACGGCCGCGGTGATCCCCATTGCCTCGGGCGTGCGGGTGGCCACACCGATATGCGCCGCGGCATGAACTCGCTGGCCTTGCTGGTGCAGGAGGCCTTTAGGCGCGACCCGCACGGCGGCGACCTCTATGTGTTCCGTGGCAAGAGCGGCAAGCTGATCAAGATCCTTTGGCATGATGGGCTGGGCATGTCGCTCTATGCCAAGCGGCTTGAGCCCGGCCGCTTTCTCTGGCCATCGTCGGCTGATGGCGTGGTGACGGTCACCCCAGCCCAGCTTGGCTACCTGCTCGATCACCCATGTTGATGCCCCTCCTTGTTAGGTTGACAGATTCTTAGATCATTGACGTGGTTTCGAAACTCTCCGATAGCATCAAGAACGGATGGTGTATTCGGGAAGAGATGGCTGGCGATCAATCAGCAAAAGCTTAGTTCGGATCTGTACGTAGAGCCAGTTCACCGGAATCTCGAGCCTTTGGGCCAGTTCGGGCGGGCTGAGGAGTGAGCCGTCATGCTCCCATCGGCTGCGTTAGCTAGCTACCTTGATGGCCGCAGCACGACGGAGCCGCCCGACGGTGATGGGCAGCACTTTATCGGCGCAACGGGGAGAGCGGTGGCCTTCTTGGGTAAGGATTGCGGCGATCTCATCGTCTGGGACGCCGTCGCGGGCGAGCGCCAGCGAGCGCTCCCGCATCTCCGCGCCTCGTGTCAATCCGGTGACGGAGTTGACGCTCATCTTCACCTCGAGCTCCGTCACGGCGCCTCCGCGCCAGACGATCCTGGCCAGGGCCAGGTCGTGCTCACCACGGTCGAGCACGACCTTTTCAATGAGGCATCGCAACAAAGCCTTGCGATGCGCGTCCGAAACAGTCTCGTCACCCCATATCTGCGCGAGGCGGCCGGTGAGGTTGATGACCTTGTCGCTGAGCTCCTTGCTTATGGCTACTCGCGTGATGGCTGTGGACGGCGTCTGTCGGGCAAGCGCTTCTTCGGCGGCGCGCAAGTCGTTTAAGGCCGCTTCCCATCGACGCTCTAGTTCCGAGGCGACCAGCCGATTATCTGGATCAGCTCGGTTGAACTGCCGTTCAGCAAGCGCCGTCGTGTACCGCTTGCGCTCGAGCTCACGTTCTGCGCTGGAGCGTAACGCATTGTTCATCTGCTGCTGGACCCGGCGGGAACGCGATAAAGCATCTAGTTCGACAGGCGCTAGTGCGGTCAGGAATGCGTTGCCAACGGCTGCATTCGAAAAGCTCGTCTGTCGGGCTTGCGCCTGATTGTCGCCTACCTGTCGTTCAGCGCGTCGTCTTACTTCGTCTTTCCGGTACTGCACTACTCGCTGCGCAACTACCAGACCTATTTCTCCGATCCACTGTGGGTGCGCGCGACTTTGGTTAGCATCCGGGTTGCTTTAATGGCCGCCGCGATGGCGACGCTGCTCGGCAGCATGCTGGCATTCGGTCTGTCGCGCGGCGGCATTCGTGGTCGAGGCGCCGTCGTTGCTCTCGTTCTCTCGCCGATCATTTTACCGACCATTGTGGTAGCGGTCGCGACCTATTTCGTGCTGGTGCGAGTTGGGCTCCAAGGCACGGAGCTCGGGTTGGCACTCGGCCACGCGGTCCATGCAATTCCCTATGTCGTCGTGATCGTTGTTGCTAATTTGCGCGATCTGAACCCGACATACGAGCGCGCGGCACGCAGCCTAGGTGCGGGTCCCCTGGTCACCTTCCGGACGATCATTGTGCCGCTTGTTATGCCAGCATTGATTGTCGCGGTGTTCTTCGCCTTCCTCACTTCATTTGACGATGTCGTTTACGTGCTGTTCCTTGGCATTGGGCGGATCACGACGTTGCCCATGCGTATGTGGGAGGGGATCAGACAAGATATAAATCCAACCATCGCGGCCGTGGCCACGCTGCAGATGGTGTTTGCCGCGACTGTTATTATCACCAGCGCCGTGCTGGGCCCCAGGAAGAAAACCTGACGACGCGGGCAAACGAAGAGATGCGAACGTACTCAAAGTACTCTTGGGAGCTGAAATGTTGATGACATCCAAGGTTAGCGGTACCGAAGTGAAGACCGGAGGCATTTCGCTACACAGCCTGCAAAAGCGCTACGGCGGCGTGACGGCCGTTGACGATGTCAGTCTTTCCATTTCACCTGGAGAGTTCGTCTCCTTGCTCGGCGCGAGCGGATCAGGAAAGACCACAACTCTGATGATGATCGCTGGATTCGAGATGCCGGATAGCGGTCGGGTGCAACTGGACGACAAGGACATTACTCGTTTGCCACCGCACCGGCGCGAACTCGGTGTGATCTTTCAGAATTATGCTCTGTTCCCGCATATGACGGTCGCCGAGAACGTTGCCTACCCCCTGCGTATGCGTCGTATGGGGAAGGCGGAGATCGAAAGCCGCGTCCGCCGAGTTCTCGATCAGGTCCACTTGGGTGCGTTGGCCTCTCGCTACCCGCACCAGATGTCCGGCGGTCAGCAGCAGAGAGTAGCGATCGCACGCGCACTCGTGTTCAACCCGCCCGTTCTTCTCCTTGACGAGCCCTTGGGCGCTCTCGACCGGAAGTTGCGCGAGCATCTCAGAAACGAGATCAAGACCCTGCATAGTGAAGTTGGCAAAACGATGGTCTACGTCACACACGATCAGGACGAGGCACTCGCCATGTCCGATCGGGTCGCGGTCATGCACGAAGGGCGGATTCGGCAGGTCTCTTGTCCGCAGGACATCTATCGCAAGCCCGCTGACTTGTTCGTGGCAAGTTTCGTCGGTGAAGTAAATCTTATCCCTGCCAAACTCAAATCCGGCACCGTTCACGGTCCTGCAGGCGAGGTGTTGCCGGCCGCGCCATGGACGGGCGGAGACAGGGATGCGACGCTTTGTGTGCGGCCCGAGCATTTGCGCCTCGTCGCCGGACACTCGGGTGGGATTCAAGGGCGCATAGTGGAAAAGACGTTCGTCGGTGACGCCACGATCTATCAATTCCGCAGCGATTCAGGACTACAGCTGACGTCGAAGGTGCTGAACATCTCTGCCGACACTATGCCCCACATCGGCGATGTCTGTGTCGCATCGTGGATTGAAAACGACGCAACGATCCTTACAGAGTGAGTTGCCGTCATCGCTTGTGCGCACTTTGCGGATTCTCGGCGGCGGTCTCGTCTGTCGAAGGAGTGGGGTAGGCAGCCGGATAGACCCGTACAGCTTGCCCCACCGCTTTTGCTTGCCGCTGCTCCGCGGATGATATCTTGTCGGGAGGACGGCTCGAGCAGTCTTCGATACTGTCAGTTCGAGGAAGCCCATACATGGGTTCGCCTGCTCAGATTGGTCGCCAGAGATCGCGCTTTGAGTAGCCATACATCGACTCATCTGCGCGTTCTCTGTCACAAACCAAGGGGTGACGCACTGGATGAGGCTTGAGCCGCTTGACGTTCCTTGCGGCAGGCCAGCCGATTAGCTTCGGTCTTTCCGACCTCAGGGCTATCGCTGCCCTCGTCCAGACCAGTAAACCACGAGCCCACAAACGTGTAGGCGGTGTACGTTACCCACTCCCTCTGCTTGGATGGATTGATAGGCTGAGGCGCATCGCCGGTTTAACTTCTGCACCTGATCTGGCCGTTTCGCCTCACGCGATACTGGACGCGACAGGCGAGCGTTCCAAGCAGCCCGCCGCGACTTTCGTATGAGTTTATCCTAGGCGGTGCCGCTTCGGACACTATAAGGGCCAGCTAGGGAAGGGACACGGGAGACGGTTAGGGTGGGTAACCACGAGTGGGCGACGAGCACACCAGAACATTTGGACATTCGTACTAGTCCTCGGTCGGAACATCGATCGGAATGGCAAAGCCTGCCTTCACCCGGTCCATTATCACCATTGTCTTAAAGCCCTTGATGTCCGCGTTCTCGTAGAAAAAGCGGCGCGTGAACTGCTCATAATCCTCCATGGTACGCGCCGTGATGTACAGGACAAAGTCAGCTTCGCCGGTCACATAAAACCCATTCACGACATCAACTGACGATTTGATTGCCTTCTTAAATTTGTCGATGATGTCGGAACGTTCGCGCTCCAACGTCACCAACACCAGCATTTGAATTGGCCGTCCTACAGCTTTCGGTGAGACGATGGACACGTCCGACTCGATGATGCCCTCACACCGAAGTCTCTTCAGTCGTCGTTGACACGCCGTGGCCGAAAGTCCGGCAAGTTCGCCGATCGTCTCTGATGTTAGTCGGTTATTCTTTTGCACGATCTCCAGGATGCGGGCATCGATTCTATCGTATTGCATGAACGGCTCCCCCCTTGGTGAATATCGCCGCGAATTCAGTGCGTGATGCAGGAAATCATCCCACTCGACCAGAAATGCGACGCAAACTACCGTGCATCGAAGGTAGCCTGATTGCATGGACAATTTCAACAGATGACGCGCAGGACTCTCAAGTGGAAGCTGGCACTGTTCGACAGACCGGTCCGCACATGATCGGTATCGCAAAAAGACATTTGCAAAGCGTGAGGCGCCGCGACTTCCTTGCTGGCGCCGCACTCATTGACGGTCGATGGGTAACGAAGGCCTCGACGGACACTGTCGTCGATCCAGCTACCGAGGAGGATATTGCGGAGGTTAGCCGCTGCAGCGCCGGAGACGTAAACCTCGCGGTCACATCAGCTGAGACTGCGTTCGGCTCCTGGCGAGCGCTTTTGCCGGCGACCCGTGGGGCGATACTTAGGTCATGGGCCAGGTTGATGCTCGAGCATTCGGATGACCTCGCCGTCCTGGTCACGAGCGAGCAGGGCAAGCCGCTTTCTGAGTCTCGCCACGAGATTACGTACGGTGCCGGGTTCCTCGACTGGTTCGCGGCGGAGGGCGAGCGAGCCTACGGAGAGACCATCCCCAGTCATAAGCCTGGAAGTTTGCTTCAGGTGCGTATGCAGCCAATCGGCGTCTCCGCTGCGATCACGCCTTGGAACTTTCCGGTTGCCATGATTACACGAAAGGCCGGAGCAGCCCTTGCCGCCGGCTGCCCTATCATCGTGAAACCTGCCCCCGAGACCCCTCTATCTGCTCTTGCTGTGGCCCGACTCGCCGAAGAAGCAGGTGTCCCGCCTGGCGTGTTTCAGGTGCTGGTTGGTGATCCCATCGAACTTTCGGCGTCCTTGTTGGAAGACACGAGGATACGTGCCCTTTCCTTCACGGGTTCTACTCAAGTCGGTCGCCTATTGCTGGAAGGATCCGCTGCGACCGTGAAGAAAGTGTCGCTCGAGCTCGGAGGGCATGCGCCCTTTCTCGTCTTTGATGATGTCGATCTTCGCAAAACCGTCAGAGGCGTGATGGCCGCCAAGTTCGCGACGTCCGGCCAGGACTGCTTGGCAGCTAACCGCATCTACGTACAAAGACGCATCTATAGCGACTTCATCGACTCCTTTGCTGCGGCAATTTCCAAGCTCAGGGTTGGTCATGGCCTGGACGCTACAACGGATATTGGGCCGATGACGAAGGCGGCGGTAGCTAACAAATGCAGGGCCCAAATCAGTGACGCGGCGGCAAAGGGGGCGCGGGTTTTCTCCCCAAAGCTAGGCGATGAACTGGGCGAAAACTTTGTTGCTCCGACGCTGCTGAGCGATGTAACCGAAGAGATGCTCATCGCACATGAGGAGACGTTTGGGCCCGTGGCGGCCGTGCTGCCCTTCGACTCTGAAGACGAGGTCGTCGCACGCGCCAACGCGAACGAGATGGGGCTGGCTGGATACGTCTACACCGACAACCTGCGCCGAGCGCTCAGGCTTTCGGAGCAACTCGAGTGCGGAATGATTGGAATCAATACCGCATCGTTCACTGGCCCGCCGATTCCCTTTGGCGGATGGAAGCAGTCTGGGCTTGGTCGCGAAGGATCGCGGCACGGATTGGCAGAATATATGGAGCTGAAGTACGTCTGCTTCGGCGATTTGACGGGCTAGGAGAGTGCGGAATGTCTGACCTTAAGGCCATCGCCGAGCTGGATCGTTCGAGTGTTCTGCACCCATTCACTCAGCTCAAGGAGTTTGCGAGCGGACAAGCGGGTGACCCGACAATCGTTACAGGAGGGAAGGGTATCCGCATCGAAGACGCGCAGGGCCATACTTACATTGACGCCTTTGCTGGTCTCTACTGCGTAAACATTGGATACGGCCGGACCGAGGTGGCGGAGGCCATTGCGCGGCAAGCTTACAAACTCGCATACTATCATACGTATGCGGCGCACACCACCGACGAGTTGGCCAAACTCGCAAATCGTCTCGTGCGAATGGCTCCGGGAAAACCAAGTAAAGTATTCTTCGGCTTGTCAGGGTCGGACGCTAACGAGACCCAGGCCAAGCTCGTCTGGTACTACAATAATCTGCGGGGTCATCCCAAGAAGAAGAAGATCATCTCGCGCGAGCGCGGTTATCACGGCTGCTCAGTGATCTCCGGTTCGATGACCGGGATGTCGTTCTACCATGATCATATGGATCTTCCCTTCCCGGGCATCCTGCACACGGGGACCCCGCACCATTATTGGGGCGCCGAGCCGGGCGAGACAGAAGAGGACTTTTCTCGGAGGCGTGCGGCCGAGCTCGAACAGCTGATCGTACGGGAGGGGCCGGAGACGATCGGCGCCTTCATTGGCGAGCCGGTGCTTGGCACGGGCGGTATAACACCGCCGCCGGCGGGCTATTGGCGCGAAGTTCAGGCTGTGCTGAGGCGTTACGACATCCTTCTGATCGCGGATGAGGTCATTTGTGGCTTTGGGCGAACCGGCGCTGACTTTGGCAGCACTTTGTACGGAATGGAGCCAGACCTGGTGACGGTCGCCAAAGGGTTGACGTCTGGGTACGTGCCACTCTCGGGAGCCATTGTTGGCGAGAGAGTTTATGCAGTGATGGAGGAAGCCGCGGATCGCATCGGGGCATTCTCGCACGGCTACACCTATTCTGGCCATCCAATCGCGGCAGCCGCCGCCAACGCGGTCCTCGATATCGTCGAAAATGAAAGACTTAGCGACAGGGCGAGAGTCGTAGGCGCACACTTTCAGAAGCGGCTCAAGGAGCGATTTGCGCAGCTCGAAATCGTCGGTGAGGTGCGCGGTGTGGGGCTACTTGGCGCGATCGAATTCGTGGCGGATCGGCAGTCAAAGCGGCGATTCGATGCGCAGCTCAAGGTGGGCGCCCGCATCTCCAAGGCTGCTCGTGATCGGGGGCTCATTGCACGAGCGATGCCACACGGCGACATTCTAGGGTTTGCTCCGCCTCTCGTCGTCTCCGAAGCGGAGATCGACGAGATCGTCGAGTTGGCCTATCGAGCGACGAAGCAAGTCATGGATGAGCTCGCCAAAGATGCTGCCATGGCTTGAGGTGGACTCTCGAACACGGGTGAATCGCATGCCGACGACTCGCATGAGCGGATCTGGCAGGCTTCTATGTCGCAGGAAGCTCTCCGCAAGGCCGCCGATCCGTCCGTAGCGAGTTTCGTCGTGGAGTTCTCCCTCGCCGACATCGACGCGGAATTGTTTGCGGGTAGCCAGACTTGCATGCGCCTCAACGGATAGTCGTTTCTCTGCGGCCGCGGAGACGCCTCGACATATCAGCAATCGAGAGCTCTAGCGTAGCGCCGCGCGTGAGAGAATGCTTGCCGAATGAGCCATTTGCGACGTTTGCTGCGATTTTCGACAAAAGCGACCCGGGCTACCGCTGAGACCGGCAATGCCCGACCTGTTGGCTGTCGTAGCCCAAATCATTTTGCAGCCGAACGAATCGCCAACATCCGACCATTCTGAGTTTAACCGCAACAAAGGATCCAGACCGAGATGCCCGGCGACAGCCCCTCTCTTACCATTCTCCTCAACGACCCAGATGCCGACGTATATGCCCGACTCATAGCGAAGCGCTTCCCCCACGTCCGTGCGATTGAGGCGGCGAACCGCCGTAGCCTCGAAGAAAATATTGGCCAGGCGGATGCACTGTTGGCATCTCGCATTTCGCCTGAGCTGTTATGTCAAGCGAAGAATCTACGCTGGATCCAGTCCGCTGCGGCGGGAGTCGAGTCAATGCTCCCCATCCGCGATCAACTGATCGGCCGCATCGTTGTGACCAATGTGAGGGGCCTGCATGGTGAGGGCATCGCTGATTTTGTGATGGGCGGTGTCACAATGCTCCATTGGGACTTTATGCGATTTCTGCGTGAGCAATCGGAGCGCAAGTGGATCCCACGCCCTGTGGCTCCTCTAGCAGAGAAGACGCTCGGTGTCGTAGGGCTGGGTTCTATCGGTACGACTATTGCTCGTCGTGCCAAGGGCGCCGGCATGACTGTATTCGGCTTGAAGCGCGATACGTCAGTTCCGATCGACGTCGTCGACAGGCTGTTCTCCTTGGATGCGCTACACAATCTACTGCCGCTCTGTGATTTTGTGGTCCTCGCACTGCCGGCAACGCCGGATACGACCGGCCTTATAGGCGCACCTGAGATCGCACGCATGCGGTCCGACGCATTTCTCATCAATATCGGGCGGGGAAACGCAGTTGTCGAGGCAGAGCTCATAAAGGCCTTGCAGACAAATGCGATCGCTGGTGCGATGCTCGACGTGTTCGAGCAGGAGCCTTTGCCGCACAACAGCCCGTTATGGGACCTGCCAAACGTAATCGTGACGCCGCATGTGTCGGGGACACAGCCAAACTATACCGATCGAGTATTCCCCATATTGGCCGACAACATTGAGCGCTTGCTAAGCGGGCAGGCCTTGAAAAATGTTATAGACCTGCAACGTGGCTATTGAAATCGCAGTTCCGAATGGCGCCTTGGCGACGTGACGCTCACGCTCATGACCGGCTTCGGCCGCGCGGGACCTCTTCACACTTGAATGCGACTGGCCGGACGCCAGCTGCGTACCCCGACACAAAGACCGGTTCGCAGACGCGGGTCATCGGCAAGGCGGACCGGCATCACCAGGAGAGTTCAGCTCGGCGAGTACTCGCGACTTCAACTCTCTCTGACATCGCCGGCGGCGAGCAGCGCGTCGATGTCGGCGTCGGTGTATTCCAAACACAGTAGGATAATTCGAGTAGACGGCGCCGTATTTCTGGGCGGGGGCAAGCGCATAGACTTTCTCGACCGCCGGTCGAACGGCATAGGGGTCGAGCTGTGGACCGAATGGCTGCTCGGGTGGTCGGGGTATCTCGAAATGGAGAAGCTGCCTCGGTCGGTTCCCGGCGCGGCATCCGCCGGGCGACAATTTTCAGAACGTATCGCATTGATGCTCCCGCAGATTGCCACGCCAGTATCTGGCGCATTCAATCTCGACACCCATTCTTGTGCAGTGACCTGTCCGATCGCCGCGGCAAGGAACACCGACTTGTCCTGCGCCGGCGATCCCTTGCAAACCATCGACTCTCGCAAGCCGAGGCAAGTCGCTTACGAGGTCGTTCAACATGATGCTGTCGGCGACAGCTCGCCACGTAGGGGCGCGCCAGTGCGCTGAAGCCCTTGGCATCAGGACCGACGGGTTCGTCAAATGGCTGCCGCCCTGGAAAGTCGTCGCAATAGGGATCTGCAGCAGGCCCGAGAGTGCCGTCAGCGACCTCCTGGGTCGCCACACCCGGCCGATTTTCGACTTCTGGTACAACGCGGCCGCAACGCCCAGAGCCAAGCTATATGCACCCAAGGCGTCGATCGTCCCCAAGTGCGCGTGCCTTCGGGAGTTTCCGATGAACCGCCAAACCTGAGCATGATTCCGCTCACTGCCCGGGCGATGTCGTCGTAGCCTAGGTCGTCGCTGCGCGAACCACGGCGTGGGCCGCCAAAGCAATCGACCTGACAGAAGATCACGTTTGGATTGAGCGTCTCCAGGCTCTTCCTATCCAGCCCCCTGCGATTGACGTCTCGGTCGGTTGCGTTCCAGACGATGACGTCGACCGGTTTGACAGCCTCTCGAAGACCTCACGCCTCTTGGCGCGGTGATGTCAAGCTGCGCCGACTGCTTTCCGGCATGTTGAACATCGCTATGACGACGTTGAAGCCGGCATGATAATGGGATCGCACCGGGGCGATCTTGATCACCTCCGCGGCGAAGCGGGCCAGGTAGAATGCCGTGTGCCGATCGGCAATGACATTGGCCATGTCGAGAACCCGTAAGCCGTCGAGCTATCCCGACAGTTCTTGGCCTATCCGGGGCACTGATCGCTGCGCAGGGGGCGCCGAGAGTGCAGCGCCGGCCTCGCCGGCCGCCACCCATCGGCGGGGCATCGGATTTAACATTGCTTCTCCGCTATCCTGCGTCCAGCACACAGGTCCAGGCCGGGTCATCGGTCCATATTCTGGGTCGGTCACCAACAGACCCGCAGACAAGGCGTGTTCATGATGCAGCCACTCTCCTAGGGAATTCTGTGGGCTGCTGCAATGCGGTGTTCCCGGAAGATGTGTTCCCACTCCGCCGAAGGGCGGGTCAGGAACGCGGCCTTCATCCGCGCGATGATCTTGTCTGCAGTGGCGAGGCAATGGCCAGACGCTTAGAAGGTGATCCGATTTCCATTCGCGCGTGGGAAGTTAGGAATCGCCTGACCAACCTTTCGGCAACGAGGCCGTCGCAGATCCCGAGGCCCTGCAGGCAGCGCCTTGTATGAAGGTTGTGGTGCCGGGGTAGGTTACGGAGAACATCCGCCCGTCCTTGCACCTGTAGCCACCCTTTCGATAGAAGGTATCCTGAAGGTCCTGAATCCATCAGCAACTGCGGTTTGAGCCGCCGCGTGTACGCGAGGGCCTCCGTGGCTGCGCAGATGAGCGGTACTTTGATGTGGTCACCGACACCGCTGCGTTCCCGCGCCTGAAGGGCCAGCGCCGTGGCCGATGCGGCGATCACGGCACCATAGGCGGAGGCGAGGGGCAGCGCCGCAAAGTATCGGTTCAGTCCCATATCCGTTTAACACCCCGCGGACGGGCGACGACGGACTCGAAGGCGCGCCACTCGCGGCGGAGCGCATCATGCGGGGGAGATTGTCTCTCATACGTACACCGGGCGGTACATGTCGCAATCGAGGGTCATCAAGGCTTTCGCGCGACTTTGGAGATCTTGGAACCTTCGGGAATGAAATACCGTTTCCGGGATATGTCCCCAAGGGTCCCGACCTTGACCGTCACGGACCTCATGTTCCTGGACGTGGGCGGATTAACTTTGAACTCATCCGCTCTCTGGATACGCTCCCAGTTCAATTATCGCCGTTATTCCGCACCAGGGGATTGCCTTCGTTGGCGATCTCATGTGCGAAGCGGGTTACCATCGTTCCTGGATGCCGATACCTACGGTTGGATTGGGCCGTTGGAGTGATTGAAGCGCTGGACGTCCGATACATTGTACCGGGACACGGGAATGTGTGCGGCACCGCCGAAGTCAAACACTTCCGTCAGCAGATGGAGGATCTTGTTGGCCAGGTCGAGCGTCGGGTTGACGCAGGGCAAAGCAAAGAGTTCGTCATGACAGAAGTCAAATACGAGGATAATATTCATACCGCGGTCAACGGCTGGACCTCCTTTCCCGAACATATGATCAAGAGCTGCATGATGCGCGGCATCAGCCGCTTTTACGATGACGTGCTCAACAGACGATCCGATCCTCACCCAACCGATCCGACGATGGGGCTGACTTTGACGCTTGCCAGAACTTCCGGGCTGCCACCTAGCAATACAACACTGCGAGCCTGCAGTGGAAGGTCGCCGCGATTCCATCGCTCGATCCTTTTCCTGCGATATTCGGTGAACGCAAGAGAAAAACTGCGCGTAACGTGCTTCGATCTGCATTAGGATCCTGAGGATGACCTCGCAAACTCTACCCTCACTGGGCATTCTTCACCTCGAGCGCGGCCTAGCGCCCGGCGCAACACCACCAACGCCCGCGCCTGGCGCGGTATTGCATCCGAGAACCTTTGATTTCCCGGTAATCTGGGAAACCGTTGCCGGAGCCTGGGTGGAGAACGTCGTTCGCGGAGATCCAGCGTTGGAGCCGGCATTCGTTGCAGCAGCTCAGCGCTTAGCCGAGCGCGGCGCTGTCGCAATAAGCTCAACGTGTGGCTTCTCTATCCGGCATCAGTCCGCAGTGGCTGCGTCTGTGACCGTGCCCGTAGTCATGTCGAGCTTGCTCCTGCTGCCGTCACTGCTCCGGCAGTTACCGCGCTCGGCGAAGATTGCCGTCCTAACTTACGACTCGACACATTGCGGCGAAGATCTGCTCGGACTGGAAGATCCGAATGAACGCGCGAGGGTCGTGATTGGCGGTATCGAGGGCGGTAAGTTCTGGCATGACGAATTGAAGAATCCTCCTCCGCCTACGGATGTCGCCGCAATTGAAACCGATGTCATGGCCTGCATCCAACGGCTCCGAAGCGCCCATCCAGAAATATCGACGATCCTGTTCGAATGCGCAGCATTCCCGACCGTTGCGGCCTATGTTCGTCGTACGGCGAAGCTACCCGTCTACGACATCACTGACCTTTGCCGCATCACAATGGCCTCCACCGGCTGGACGGCGGGATAGCTCACGGGGGTCGCCTGGTCACTTAGAGGTGCATCAAAGCGAGATGCCCATCGTCTTCAAGCGTCCGCTTGCTTAAAACGGGTGCTGCGGCCCTCGCTTTCTCTGGTCGTGCTCACCCGCCCTCCGATGATTGAACAATCAAGAGCGCGACGCCGTATTGGCATCGCCCACTCATCTTGCGAACATTCGCGCAAGCGTCCGCTCAGAATAGAGTTTGGAATCAGGTTCTAGGGCGATGCGAGCATCACCTCTCATGCTGCCAACGCGCACGGTCTGACTTTTAAGTGATCCCATAGAAACGACGAGGGACTACTCCCCTGACGAAGAATTCGACCATGGAGGTGTAATCAAAGACCGGCACGCCGGTCGCTCTCTGGACCGCCGCGGCGTAGGGCGGAAGCTCAGAACACTCGAGCAAAAACACACCTATATCTGGTCGCTTAGCTTGCAAATCCAGAGCAGCTCGAACTGTTTCGGCCTCGACGGCATCGACGTCCATGTTAGCTGTCGCGTTCAGAATAACAGATGCAAATGACGGTGATTTTTCGAGCCCGACGATAGAGACGCGCCTACAATCAGGTAAAATGCCGGCCGCTTCCAGCAGATCCGGAGTAAAGGGCGCCTTGGCCGTAATAATCCCGACTGATTTAGTCGGCGGAAGCATCCGCTCCAAGAAAGGTGCTAGAACAAGCGGGGACAGGCAAACAGGAATGTCGACCGCCGCTCGCACCGCTTCCTGGTACCGGACCATGAATCCACAGTTTGCGGTGATAAAGCTCGCGCCCTCACGTGCAAGCTCAACCGCAGCCTTCACAGCGATAGACTCTGTCGCGGCATTGTTGGGGACCTGAAGCATCGGGAAGGTAAGGCCCAGCATCGGCTTATAACGAACGGGGACACTCCACGTGCTCGCGTTGTTCACGCTTCCAGGAGGGTAAAAGCGATCAAAAGGGTCGTCTGTCGTGGCGCGCTGAACCATCAAGATACCCACCGGTGCGCCGTAAAACTGCAGATTGCGTTTTGGCGACGATGTCCGAACCACCCCATTATGGGAGTCACTCATTTTTCAAACTGGTCCTTCCATTCACTGAAGTTGATAAATCGCAATCCCGACGGATAGGCTTTCAATAAAATCGCGCTTCTTGCGTCGCAGATGCGAGGAATTCCCACCTTTAGCGGTTTACCAGGCCGGATCTCCGCTTCATGTCCGAGCTTGCATCTGCAAGGCGAACGAGCATCTTGCGAATGTTCGCTCCGGACAGCACCCCGATAAACGCGTCAGCCGCGAGCTCCAAGCCATCGACAACGGTCTGCTTGGGCACCAGGTCACCGCTGTGCAGCCCTTCTCCGACCTGCGTCTTGAATTCGGGGCGCAAGTAGGGGCTCAGCGTCGACCTTGATGCTTGCCTCGGACTTCTTCACTTCAGCCGCTCCCATCTGCAAATCCAATTTCATTCCGATATCGCTCTTGAGATGTGTTCTGGCCGAAGATGCTAAAGGCGATTTCGCTACTGAAAGCTGAGGAATTCGAACATGATTGCCGGATTTCAACGAAAAGGGCGCACTGTTCGCTGGAGTTCGGCGATACCAATTCCTGCCCGGCGGTTTCGCCCTCCCCGAAAGCGGCAACCCCGCTTCTTTCCGCAGAGTTGCACTACGCGTCAGGTCAAAGGAAGCCGGCCGATATAATCTCTCCAAAGCGAAGATGTGCGCGCCACCCTTTTTGAATACACAGGCGACCTGTTCTTCCGCTTACTCCAGGGATGCCTGTCGAGCTGCGACCCTGATCTTGGTCTTTCCGGCAATCGAGAACTAGGTAATTTGAACGAATCGGTGCGAGGAGCTGACCGCCTCTCGCGCGGTACCCGCTGAATTTGGTCAAAAACGTCCTCGGGGCGCAGGATTTTGGCGTACCAGACCGCTCCTTTGCACATTGTGCGCATTCGAGCCCGATTACATTTGAAAAAGCTGAATGCTAATTCCACGAGGAGCGCGCGTGATGGTTGCCGTTGTTCACCAAGATCGCACCAATATGACTGACGCCGAATGGCAAATCCGCTGCGACCTTGCTGCGCTATACCGGATCTGCGACCTTTACGGCTGGACCGATACGATCAACTCCCATCTATCGGCACGTATTCCCGGTGAACCGAACTGCTTCCTGATCAACAATTACGGCGATTTGTTCGGCGAGGTCACCGCATCCAGCTTGGTGAAGATGGACACCGACGGCAAAGTATATGCCAAAAATGGGGCCTTCAACGACGCGGGCTTTATCATTCACGCTGGCATCTACAGGGCCAAGACTGATGTCAATTGCGTGATGCACACTCACGTACGCGCGGGCACCGGCATTTCTGTTCTGAAGCAAGGCCTCAGGCCAATCAGTCAAGACGCGCTCGAAGTCTACGACGAGGTCACCTATCACGAGTATGGCTCGCTCGGCTCATATAACGAGGGCGATGCGCTAGGCGTAACCTGCCAAAAGGGCGAATGCCTCATATTGCGCAACCATGGCCTGCTCACCATCGGCGCAACGCCTCAGGCCGCACTCCAGCGCATGTACGCCCTGGTACGTGCTTGCGAGATCGAAGTGATCGCCCGCACCTTGGACGAGCCGCCGACGCCGATCGATCCCGAGGTGGTGAAAGACTACGCCAAGCGCAACAAGCCGAAGCGTGCCTTGCCCGAATTCGGAATCAAGGAATGGCGGGCTGCGGTCCGCCAAATCGAAGGCCGCGGCACGGATTGGCGGCAGTAAGGTTGGCATGGGCCTGCGAGCTAGAGCCTCAGCACGCGCGCAACTCAAGCCAAGTGCGATTGGCGAAGCGCGCGCATGCTTTGTCAGCCAGCGGGCTGGATTGCTCCGACATGAATGGCGCTCGTCGAGGACTTCCATTCCGCCAAGCGAGCGAAAGACCGGCGAATATTATCGATCGACGCTGGCGTTGCCGTTGATCGAGGCGCCGCCTCAAACCAGCAGCTCACCCTTGGGTTAACCCGGTGGCCTGCCCTGAAGCAGCCCACATGACTTGCGTAACACGAGCGTTTACCGAAAGTCGCCGCAAGGTCCTCACTTGTTTTCAAGTGCGGTATGTGCGCAGGAATCCTGCGTGGCTGGGCCGCTAGCTCTATTCTTTCTTCGTTTCTACATCGGTGTTGGATGAGAATCCATGCAGCAAACCGCTAAGGTTCCTTTGTGGGGATCGCAGGCTGACGGTCGCCGGGCTGCACAGCTGGCGACCCGATGATTGCGCTCGCAACGCTCGTTTGGCCTTGCAAGGAGGGACCTAATGACCAAGCAGAACACCAACGGCGCTTCAAGCGCCAGCATGACCCGGCGCTTGATCCTACAAGCAACGGCAAGTTCGCTAGCCATGCCGCTTGTCACGAAGTCCACGCTCGCCTGGGCGGAGGAAAAGCTCGCCGGCAGTGGGGAAGTCGTCGTTCAGACATTTGGCGGCTCCTACACCGAGGGCTTTCGACGATACGTCCATGATCCATTCACCAAGGCGACCGGAATAAAGGTCGTCGACGTGGTCGCTGATATCGCTGACCCGCAGGTCATGGCGATGTCCCGGGCCGGCCGGGTCGATTGGGACATCGCCCAGGTTTCGATCGTGAGCTATCTCGGGATGCATGCAACCGGAATGTTCGTGCCGATCGACTACAAACTTTGGGATCAAGAGTCGCTCAAAGGCGTCCCTCCGAACGCTCGTCTCGAGGCTGGCGCCCTGCTTTACTCCACCGCGACGGTTCTCGCCTACGACGAGCGCGCTTTCCCGCAAGGTGGCCCGAAAAACTGGTTTGATTTTTGGGACGTCAGGAAATTTCCTGGGCCGCGGGGGCTGAGCGTCATCAACCCCTGGCGTACGTTGACATTTGCGCTTGTCGCAGCCGGGGTCGCACCAAACAACATTTGGCCGCTGACCGATGACAAACTCGATCGCGCATTCGAAAAGCTAAACGAGATCAAGCCCCACATCACAAAGTGGTGGAATGCTGGTGGTGAACCGACTCAACTGCTGATCAACCGAGAATACGCGATGACCAGCGTGTATGACGGCCGCGTGCTCAGCGCAATGAAGCAGGGCGCTCCGATCAAATTCATCTGGGACGGTGCTGATCTGGCGGGGAGCACCGTCGGTGTGATCCTCAAGGGCTCACCAAACACCGGGAATGCGCAAAAATTGATCGCATTCATGAATCGTGCTCAGATTGCTGCCGGCGTTACTCAGGGTACCGGCTACTCAGCGCCGAATAGCCATCAGCTTGAACATCTACCGGCCGACCTCATTCCCCTGCTTAGCGTCAATCCGGAGAATGCTGCGAAGACCATCATCGAAGACTCCAATTGGCTGGCTGCCAAACGCCCCGATGGCAAGTCGAATTCTGATTACATCCAAGAGCGATGGTTGAGGTGGCGGACGGCATAAGTGCCATAACATCAGCGGCCGACGGAGCCCTCGTAGGCTCCGCCGGTTGCCATTGCAGCCTTGGAACCGCCAAAGCCAGCGGAGCTCACAGCTAGTTCGGAGGGCACAGCCCTTGGCCGGATTCGAGTCTCTCTAACTCTCTTGCCTACTCCTCTGACCTGCAGCACCACTAAAGCGAGTCGACGTCGCGTTGATCGCCTCCATGTCGCGAGGCCTGATATCTCTCGCCTGTAAAATGTTTCCTGAATGCCGGAGAACGGCTGCAGTATTGGGTCCAGGCGCGCAGCTTTCCTCGTGGAACGGCGTACCATCTTCTCGCGCGGCGAGCATTCTGACGGAAGATGCCTCTATCATTTCTCCACTCTGACACATCTTTCCAGCGTCGGCTGCGCCGTCAATCGAGCAGGAGCACTTCAATCAAAATAGGCCCAAGCAAAGCAACATGCTCGCCCGCCAATGTACTTCGATGCGCTTAATTGCACCAATGTGCCCCGAAGCTTCATGCTTGTCGACGCAAATCAAGTCGCGTTTTCCTGATTAGTTGCGACATACGTTTCCAACAACTTGGAAAATTCGTATGAATCGCATTCAGCGTAGTCGTGCTTGGGATGATTGCAGCGGCCGCATACGCGATCTTGGTCCCCGCACATCGTCTCGCGGCCCATACGTCTTTGAATCCGCTGGCGGCCGCTATGAGCCTGCTGGGGATCACTCCGGCTGACGCCGGTGCCGCGGGCTGGAGCTTGCGCTCATGCGCGGCGAAACGCGCTGCGAGGGTTGCAAGCTGAGGGTGGACTGCATTGACCGCCTCTCAAGGGCCTGGGGCCGACGCGTTGCCGCAAGGCTGCCCGAATGCATCGCTTCATGAGATTGCCCGCCACAAGGAGGCCACGGCGTCGAGGGGCGCTTTCCTGCGCGTAAAGATCTCGACATCATTTGTCTGCTTGGGCAAGGATACCCTCGCCAGTAATGGACCCGGCCACCGGTTCAAAGGTGGGCGAGCAAACCCGGCCTATTCGGTCATGATTCAACTCGCTCCGCCTGGTCCGTGTTTTGAGATCGCAGATGAACCAACCCTTGCGCGAGCCGCACTTCACTGCAGAGTTTCGGCACCAAGGCAGCCTTTATTAGGTGAATTCGGCTTCAGGTTGCGGCTACGCTCCCTCAATGAGATCGCAAAGCCCCCCTATCTGGGAATCCTCAACCTCGAACGCGGCGATTTGCCGGACGCGCCTCCGCCGGAGGCATGGCCTGGGTCGCTGCTCAATCCGACTGCTACGTTCCATTTTCCTGTCCTCGCGGAAACCGTTGCCAGGGCCTGGGTTGAAAATGTTGTGCGCGGTGATCCTGCACTTGAACCGGCCTTCATCGCTGCGGCCCGGCGACTTGTGCACCGAGGCGCTGTCGCGATTACCTCGACTTGTGGCTTCTCTATCCGGCATCAGGCAGCCGTGGCCGCTTCAGTGAACGTACCTGTGGTTATGTCGAGCCTGCTCCTGTTACCAGCGTTGCTCCGGCAGTTCCCAGCGGCCGCCAAAATCGCCGTCCTCACCTATGATTCATCTCATTGCGGTGAAGACCTCCTCGGAGTTCATGATCCGAGAGAGCGGGCGCGAATCGTGGTAGGCGGCATCGAAGGCGGCAAGTTCTGGCATGACGAGATGAAGCAGCCGGCGCCACCAATCGACGTGGTCGGAATGGAGCAGGATGTCACGGGCTGCGTCGCGCGGCTTCGAGCCAAGCATCCAGAGATCGCGGCTATCCTGTTCGAGTGCGCGGGCTTTCCGATGGTGGCAACGGCAATCCGCCAAATCGTGGATCTACCGGTCTACGACATTACTGATCTCTGCCGAATGACCATGGCGTCCGTCGGTGTCAGATAGCATCCCCCGCTTCGGGTGGGGTCAAACGTTTGCCGATAATGGACGTTGACGAGGAGCGCGAGTGTCGTCCGCAGCAGAGCATCTCGTTGTAACCCACGTTGCTCTGGCTAGGGCGCTTGCGGCGGCAAGAGGCTCGATTTTGGCTCGGCCGCGGCGCTCGCGCCTTCTGTGCGTGCGCCTCCGACCGCAGCCCTCCGGGGCGTTCGTGCCAGACGTCGTTACGATGTAGGTGTTCGTCGGGCCTCGCAAGTAAGCGAGCCGACATATTGCGCGATCCGATGAGGCTGCAAGACTCACAAGATCACCACGTGTACACGGAACAGTGCGCAAATACCTCGACCTTCGCGACCCGCAATACGGCGGCGCGATTCTGCGCGATCTGTGTGCTTTTTGCTGCTTATCTTCGATGTTCGCGCGCGGTTCGCTGCGAATCCGCTCTCCAGCAATCTATAGTGATTTTCGAATATTGGGCTCGCACTTGAGTGATCCCGGCCGAAGCGACGCCCGTCGGCATAAACGCCGCTGAACGGTCAATGAGTTTTGCGTCCCTTCAGGAAGAACGAATGTCATGACTAGGCCGACATCACTTCATCGTTCAGTCGACCTGGCACGCCGTTCAATGATTAAGACGGCGACGAGTTCACTACCGCTGCCATTCGTCGTCCCACCCGCGCGGGCGCGCTCGGTCCACCTTATCGATGGCAGAATAACCATTACAATCCACATCAACGAGCATTAGCTGGCATGGCGAACTCAGTGACACAATCAACGGATGGCATTGCCGCGTCGACCGCGCCATTGGATGCATCATCCCCAAAAGATGCAGTAGAGGACGCCCTGGTAGGTCCCTCTGTCTTGGACGATGGGCGCGCAGAGCTCGATCCGCGTTCGTTTCGAACGAGTCTGGGACAATTCGGAACGGGCGTCACCGTGGTCGCCACGCAGATCGACGGACGGCTCGCGGGGACAACAATCGGCTCGTTTTCGTCTTTGTCGCTCAACCCTCCGCTTGTGCTTTGGTCCATCGCTCGCTCCTCGCGCAGCTTTTCGATGTTTGAGCGGGCGCGTCACTTCACGATCAATGTCCTCGCGGAAGACCAGATCGGAGTCTCGCAGCAATTTTCAAGTTCGACAGACGACAAATTCGCAGGACTTCAATGGTTCAAGGGCAGCAATGGCTGTCCCGTGCTGCCGGGAATTGTCGCCTTGTTCGAATGCGAGCAAGAAGCGACCTATGAGGGTGGCGATCACTTGATCATTATCGGACGAGTGCAGCGGTTCGTGCGCTATTCGGGCAAGCCGCTTTTGTTCGTTCAAAGCAAATATGCTGTCCCACAGATTCATCCACAATTGCAATCCGCGCCTGATGCGCCTGTCACACCAGCTCGCCCAGAATCTAGGGCGATGGCGGCATTGTCGAAACTACTCCTTGACGCAACCCGGCTCCAGGTTGGTCGCTTTGAGAAACACCGGCGCGCAGAAGGCGTCAACTATCTGCAGAGCCGGGTTTTGTGGGCGCTTTACGCCAATCCCGGCCAGGCCATCGGCGACCTGGCTCAGCAGATCTTTGCTGCGCCAGACGACTGCGCAGATGCGGTTGCGGAGTTAATCGAACGCGGCCTCCTCACTCAAGATCTCAAAGAGAGAGTCTCTCTGACAGAGGCTGGGCGCGACAAACGGAACGCGATTCAGGTGCGAGGCGATAGATACGAAGCGGAATGCCTTTCTGGATTCAGTCCAGAGCAAATTAGCGCCGTCCGCGAGTTTCTGGAGGCTTTCATCCGGAAATTCGAGGATGCCGACTCGGCGCTCTAGCCTGCAAGAGAGGCTACGTTGGTCTGGTGCGGCCCGTACCGAGAAGCCAGCGCACGCCTCTTCCGAACTCAGGCAGGCCTAGATGGTTCTTGAGCGCAATTTGGTTTGGCATTGCAGGAATTGGACGACCGTCCACGACCGAGACCGCATGACAGGAATGGCCTCTACCTCATAGGGGTCACTATAAATGCAACTTACATAGGCTGGAGAGACAAATGGCAGACAAAAGGCAAATGCGCCTGGGCGCCTCGATTCGAGGCCTCGGCTACAACATTTCAGCTTGGTTGCATCCCGATGTGGATCCCGCAGCATCCGAGAAGGTTCAGCACTTCGCTACCGCAGCTCGAATCGCCGAGGAGGCGATGTTCGATACGGTGTTTCTTGCCGATACGCTTGCGGTCCGCTCATACGATGATCCAAAAGGGGCGGCCGCGCGCAGCTCCAACAACGTGGAGCTAGAGCCCATCACGTTGCTGGCGGCCCTTGCAATGTGCACGAAACACATCGGCCTCGTGGCGACTGCTTCCACAAGCTATAACGAGCCTTACCATATCGCTCGGAAGTTCGCCTCCATCGATCACATCAGCGGAGGGCGCTCTGGATGGAATGCGGTTACCTCCTGGTCCCATGCCGGCATTGCTCTTGTTGCGGTCGTGTCGGTGTGATGACGCGTTTCTTCGTCAGTCACTACATCTTCCGCTGGCGGACGGCGATGAACGATATCTATGTTGCAAGCTGGCCGCGGCTGCGCGCCATCGAAGGCGCCTCGCAGCGCGTTCAGCAGGACCCCATGCGCTTTGCGAGCGGTCGGATATTCCTTCCAGGCTGCGTTCCGCCACCGCTTCCGCGGCGCGACCAGAGCCTTCGGATGATCCAGCCATCCAGCTGATGGAAGGTATCCCTCCATTGAGGCCGCCTTGTTTGACGGACGCGAGCGCTGCAGGTCCTAGGGGTAATCCTAGCATTACAGTTGCCTTTTTAGGAGATGTCTGAATCTATGGACACCATGATTCGGAGGTCGTGGACGCCAGCAGCGTCGATCGAGGAGACGCTTGCGTTGTGGGCGGCGTCGCTTCCAGAGATCAAGAAATGGATACGTCCGTTGTTCACGCAAGAGAGATGGCGTCACCTTGGCTGGCTGCTGGTCACACAGCCGGCGCAAGTTCTATGAGCTGCATGTTGCAGGAAGCTTGAAAGTTGCAACGGCGACGGTCGAGCGGATGGCGAAGCTCTGGCAGGTCGAGAAGACCATACGCGGTCAAAGCCCCGACGTAGGCGTTGCCGCGCGCCAGCAAGCCTCCACAGCGGTCGTCGCAGATCTCTTCGATCTCTGGCAGCAGACATTGCGGCGGATTTCCGGAAAATCAAAACTGGCTGAGGCAATCCGCTATGCCGTCTCGCGCCGTGCCATCTTCGAACGCTTCCAGACTGATGGTTCGCATCGAGCTCGACTCCAACATCGTTGAACGCGCCATCTGACCACAAACAATTACGAGAAAGAATAGCCTCTTTGCCGGTAGCGACGGCGGCGGACGAACCTGGGCGAACCATCGCAACACTGCTGCAGACAGCAAAGATGAATAACGTCGATCCGTGCGCCTGGCTCAGCCTAACGCCTCAGCGTATCGCCAACGGCTGGCCGAGCGGCGAAATCGACGCGCTTATGCCATGGAACCACGCCGCCTGACGGCCGCAGCTTGCCGCTTACCCTTCGACCGAGTACGTGGCAACGAAGAGTGGCAGACGCTCCGAACGCGTAAGCGCTGGCGGTGCCCATGCCAAGGCAATGGGGGCCAAGCTGGTCTTTGCGAAGCTTGACCGGTTCAACCTCAAACCGGGCTTGCTTCGGTCACCGCTGGCAACCGGCGACCCGGGGTTCTGCAGCGACATTCGTCAGCTTATCGACAGGTAGGCCTGCTAAGGGCAGAACGCTGCCACGTTGACGGCCCTCCGGGACTTATCTGGTCAACGAAATGGCAGGAAGCCTCGCAGCAGTATCGATCCATTTGCGCGTTTGGGCTCGTGTGAACAATGATCATGACACCCGGCCTGCTTCGCGACCTTGAGGAGCGGGGGTATTCTTGTTTTGGCGATGGAGATATTGATGAACACAGGACAGGCTCAGTGGAGTGCAGGTTCTTCCTCGGCCGCTTCTGAAGAGGGGGAGCAGGAAAGTTACCTCAGCGGCTTCAGCCGAGCCGTGGCGGATTTGCTCGAAGCCATGACAGGATATCGGACCCCGGCCTCCGCGCGCGCGCAGTTGCTGGACAACTGGGCGGCCGAAGAGGGGCAGGGCGAAGCCGAGAATCGGCGACAGGGACGCGCACGAATTAGGGGGGCGGACAACACTGGCTCGCACTCGCTGGATTTGTCCTCCCTCTCCCTGACCGCTTTGCCCGCCGCCCTGCCGCCAAGATTGCTGGAACTGCGCGCCAGGCACAACGAGCTAAGCAGCCTGCCCGCTAGCTTCCCACCCGGTCTTCAGCATCTTCTCATTAGCCATAACCGGTTGATTAGTTTGCCGGACGCTCTTCCGGCGACCCTCTCTCGGCTGGAGGTGGCCGATAACAGCTTGACCAGTCTGCCGGCCAACCTTCCGGCTGGGCTCGAGATCCTGAACGCAAGCGACAACCGACTAACTAGCCTGCCGGACGCTCTCCCGAGCAGGCTCACCTCGCTCGCGGTTAGTGGCAATCAGCTGACCGACCTCCCCGACTACCTCCCATCGGGGCTCATTGAACTCGATGTCAGCAGCAATCAATTGGCCGACCTCCCCGCCCCCCTTCCGAGCACCCTCCAATCGCTCAATCTCAGCGGTAACCGGCTGACCAGCCTGCCTGAGGATCTTCTTGAGGGGCGTGTACCGAATCTTAGTCTCAGCTACCCGCATTTGGAGAACCTCGAGTTCGGGGATAACCCGCTGCCGGACGACGTCCTCGCTAATCTGGCGACGGCTGAAGCGCCACCGCAGCTTGCGCAGCAATCTCTATATGAGGCTGCCGCGCAATGGCTCGCAGACGACCCGGCGACGCTGGCCAAATGGCAGCACTTTGCGGATGAGCCAGGCGCCCAGGACTACGCGCAGTTCCTGGAGAGGCTACGAGAGACCGTGAACTACGGCAATGACGAGTTTCGGCAGGCAGTGGCTGATGATCTGCAGCAGGCGGCCGCCAATCCGACATTGCGCGAGCAGTTCTTTGCGCAGGCGTCCGAGGCCAACGCGAGCTGCGAGGATCGTGTCACCTTGCACTGGAATGGTATGCAGACCGCGCGCCTCAACGCTGACGTCGAGGACGGGGTATATGACGATCGGCTTGGCGATCTGATCCAGCGCGGCCGTGTCGCCTTCCGCTTGGAGGCGTTGGACGAGATCGCGCGCGACAGGATCAACTCGCTCGCCAGCGGCAACCCGAACGTAGACGACATCGAAGTCTACCTGGCCTATCAACATCGGCTGCGCGAGCCGCTGGAGCTCAGTCACGTCGCCCCTGACATGCGCTTCCTGGCGGTCTCTCACGTAAGCGAGGATGATGCGACGGAGGCGCTCGACCTGGTCCGGGAGCGGGAAGCAAGCCAGTTCACCGACTTCATGGCAAGCCGCTGGCACCCCTGGGAGACGGTGCTGAGGCGCATCGCTCCAGACGAACATGCAGCGATGCAAGACCGGCTCGTCGAAGCCATGGGCGAAGAGTTCCAAAGCCGTCTGGATCAGCGACTGGCCGAACATGGTCTGGTGGGCGACGTCGATGCCGAGCGGGTGCTCGGAGCCCAAGTCCGAAACCAAATCGCAGGCGAGATCAAAGGCGAGGTCATGCACCGGCTGCTCGCAGAGCGCGGCCTAGAACAATAAGACTTCCCAACAGTCCCGCGGGGATATTCTTCGTTGCTCTGTGGCGCTGCCTCAAGATGGATCCTGCAATCGACATCATCTTTGAGCTGACGATTGCCGATTGGCGCTCGAGCGAGGAGGCTGAGGCGCTGCCCGTTGAGGCAGCACGCATCTACCGCCGTGAAGATCGCACGGTGCGCGGCAGCATGAAATGGTCGGCGCGCAGCCTCATTGCCGATTCCTTGTAAGACGGGATGCCCGGGCCTTCTACCGGGCTGCGGAATGCTCCGCCGGAATTCTGTCGTGACCGCGCGCCGCCTTTGCTTCGTACTCGTCCTCGGGCGAGCGAAATCGACGCGTCAACAACCGGCTTTGATCATCGCGATTGTCGCGGTCGGTCAAGTGCATGCTCTCAGTCGTTTGAACGAGCGGGAGCGCGCGAGCGGATCCATCGGAGAACGCATTGCCGAAGTTTTCGTCCTACTGGCGCACGATTTCATAGGTCACGCCAATGCCACGCGCCGCCAGCACTTCAGCACGTCCTCGACCATGCGCAAGCTTGAGAGGAAGCCGGAATACAACCAAGCGGCATAGCTGATTACTTCCGGTGGGAAGCGATGGCGGCGATAAAGAGGGGTCCGGGCGGTCGGCGTGCTGGTCCTCACCACCCCCTCGGCGGCTCCAATTCGTTAACTTAACGCCATCCAGAGTCTTCCGAAGCCGTCGACCAGATGTGTCTCGATCAGTCTGCTGTCTTCCTCATTTAGACGGCCCGGCTTGTCGAACAGCGTCAGCGGAATGGTAGCTTCCCGACATCATGGAGCATCGCCGCGAGCCCGAGTCGCCCCAATACTTGCTGGCGAAATAATCAGCGCCGCCGCAGACAATACGTAAGCAGTGCTGAAAGGTGGCCCTCGTGAGCCAATGCGAACACAGGCTTTGAATTTCGCTTTATTTGGCTGCTCGCAACATTGGCGTGAGCGGCGGCGAAGAACCATGTTGTATTTTGCCAATGACCTCGAAGCCGTGGCTTTGATAAAAGGGGATGTGATCGGGATTCGAGCTTTCCAGATAGGCGCTAATGCCCTGCTCATCGCATCGTTGAAGAGCGTATTTCATCAACAATGTGCCAAGTCCTTGTCCGACCCAGTTCGGATCGGCCGCGATGAGAGGCAGGTACCAATGCGGCTCGGACGGATGATGTTCGGCCATTTCCTGCCGCAGGAGCGCCATATCTTCGGTGATCGCCGGGTTCAGGGACAGCGCCATTATTTCGTCTAACGCGGACTCGTCTTGCTGCACGCCAGGCGGCAGCCACAGGGCTGCGGCGCGGATCCCTTCCGTGACGTATGCTGTGCCGTGCTCGAATGCTGGTCCACCAGAGGCGTTAACGAACCGAGGCATGCTCCGAAGATATTGGCTTGCGTCAGGCCAACTCCACCGCATCAATGGATCGGCGGCAAAGCCGAGCACAATTGTCCAGACGGTGCTTGTTCGAATGTTTGCATTCGCACATTTGATATCCGACTCCGCCGGCATAATGTGGGTTCCAAATTTTCTGTCTACCTGTCAGAGTTACGTGGCACGACATAAAGAAGACGTGGCCGATCACCAGATTCCTGATATCGACCGGCTGCACCTGGGTTCTGCCCGCTGATGGTCATGTTCCGTAACGACTCAGAATAGATCCATCGCCCGGCACCGGCTCGCCGTGCTCAGCTTCCGGAGCGCTTTTTCATCACTGCAATCCCTGTGCCATACTGAATGTCGAGCGACGGCATCGTCAACTTAACCGACCGCTGAGCTGAAGGAGGCGCTTCTCAAAGGTTCGAGATTCGGCGATAGCGCTTGTCATGGAGATCTCGCGCCAAGTCGCAAAGGCTCGCTCGTGCCAAGCACGACGGAAGTCGGCAGTCAGGGCTCCGGGATAGGGGATGTGGAAAAGGTTCGAGACCTGATCGTGAACTGACAGAAATCGGTGGGCCTGGAGGAGTTGAAACGCATCATGATCCGCTCGCGTCGTCGCGTCGGCTGATGAGAATTCTCGGCCCGATTGTTGAGAACTTTGTGCTGGCGATGTTCGACCCAAAGGCCCGTCTTTGCCCTCGCAGCGCCGTACGAACGAAGCTTGTCCGTGATCATCACGCGCGGCGGCGTGCCGGCGGATTTCAAGAGCTTCTTCCTGAGCCGCTGCGCAGCGCGCGAGTCTCTTCCGCGCTGGATCAAGACGTCGAGAACGAAGCCATTCTGGTCGACAGCGCGCCAGAGCTAATGTTGTTCGCCCGCGATCGAGATAACGATCTCGTCCAGATGCCATTTGTCACCGCGAGCGGGAGCGCGCTCGCGGACCGATCGGAGAACGCCTTGCCGAATTTCGGTCCCCACTGGCGCACGGCTTCATAGGTCAACAGTGCCACGCGCCTCCAGCATTTCCTCGACTATGCGCAAGCTTAAGGGAAACGGGAACTACAACCAAACGGCATATTGACGCCGCCCCGGTGGGCTGCGCCGACAGACTTTCAGCGGTTGCGCAAAAGTACGGTGCACTGCGTGAGCGGGCTGGTGAGCTCGAAATGACGCTGCAACGGAGCCGGACGGCGCGGTCGCGGCCATCTCGTTTGAGCATTCACGGTCGCAAATCGACGCAGAGCGCGGCCCAACCCAAACAACGTCGACTGGTAGAGAAGCGTTCGCCTGAGCTGAACTTCTTGACGGTGGGGCGACCGCGAGTCACCGGACCCGGATTAACGAAGGTCGTCGAACGGCCCACGAAACCCTCGCCAAGGCGTGGGAGGCGAAATCCGCTGCTGCTGGCGCGTTCCAGTCGGCGAGCGCTCGCTGCGAGGAAGCTGCCGCGGGAATGGAGGCCGCGAAGAATCGCCGCGCTTCAGCCGAAGGGGCCTTCAATATGGCCTGTCAGGATATCGCCCGGTCGCAGGGTCAGGTGTTCCCGCTGATTGCCACCGACCCGGCTGTGTCCAGAGCGCTACGAACACGAACTCAAGAGCTCGACCGAACCGTAAATGATACGGACGCCGCCGTCCTGATGCGTCGGGACGAGCTGGAGAGATCGCTGGAAGGGCTGACGCGGAGGCATCGACTGACGCCGTTGCAACCCTGACAACGGAAATCGATGCTCAACGAGCTGCCGATTGGCGTGATGCATGTCCCGGGCGCGGGAATTCAGGACAATCTGGGCGACAAGGCGAAGAAGCTCGGCATCCCGGTCTGAAAATTCGGCGGCGCGTGAGCGCCGCAAATTTCTACTACCCGACTTGAGCGACGAAATCGCGCAACTTTCGCTCCGCTTCCTCCGCCGCCTTCTCTACGGCAGGAAAGATCGTGGCCCACACCTCAGCCAACTCCGGAAACTCCATTCGCGCCTCGGCCGGGTTTCAGCGGTAGGGAAATTTGTCGTACCACGTCACTCTTTCGACGCTTGAGGGTCAGAAGCGCTACGCTTCCGCTTTTCAGTTCAACAGCAGCAGCTGTGAGCGCCAGAACCTCTGAGACACGGCCGCCACTTTGCAATAGCACCGTATAGGAAAGTCGGCGTGCAGGATCGAACCCTTGTGCCGCGCGACGGAAGCGACGGCGCTCCGGTAGTGTCAGGTATTGTCGAATACCCGATGTCGAAAAATAGAGCGAGCTCTCCGCACAAGGGAGCCGGGGGGCTCGCGGTCGAGCGGACGATTGATTTCACAGATGGTAGATGGACTGCCGCTGTCCTTAAATGAGGAGGGGAAATGTCGCGTCCCGTATTCGTCGTAGGATTGATTGCAGTCTGCTCCTTCTTTCTTTGCCACCATAGACCGCAGCACAGGGACAGCTGTGCGATCCGTGCCTACGCTCAGGTGAGAAATGCTGCGGTCTGCAGCCGTCTGGTTCGGCGCGCGTTCAATGTAGCGTCGGTTATGGATACGAGCGCACCGGCGCCGAACGTCGCTGTCGCCAGAACCAGCGGAAGTGTTCTCGCCACTGACAGAGCGACAATACACTCCTGACGTGGTGCCTTGGAAAAAGATGCCCCATGAAAATGGGAGCGCAGTCCCCTGCGCTCCGGTCGTTCTTACCATATACGGAAACGGTCACGCTGCCCGTTGCATCACAGCTGTAGCTCTGATCATCGCTAAAGTTCTGATGACAATATTTGGACTATGGACCGGGATGCCACCCCTTCTTGCGCAGCGTGTTGTCAGAACTTTAACAGAGTCGATTGTCAGCTCTGAAACAATGTCTGACTTCCGACGCTACAAACATTCGTAGAAGACGCAGAGCAGCTGCGATTTTCATCGACACGTCCCTTGCTTGGTTCGCGGACGAACATCTCGGATCGCTTTTCCAGGGGGGTGCTGAAGGTTGCCTTCTCGCGTGTCGCCACGAGCGCCGTGGTCGTCAGCTTACTCTGAGGCAACATGAAACTAGGCTTCAAGCAATAAGGTCGCGTTGGCTTGGCGTCTCCGCCCTCAGCGGTCGGACTTATCAGACGTGATGCCGACGGCCATTTGTTCTTAGGACATCGAGATTGTCGATCTGCTCAGCAAGGGGTTTATACCCGGACGTCGTTTGGCGAACGCAAGTGACAAGCGTCCGCAAACAACAGGGGCCTTTGGCATGAATGTGGCATCAGGGCTCAGTGCAGGGCGGACATCGGTTAGCACGTGATGCCCCATAACATCGGGGTGAAGGAACTTCTGATGAGGGCCGTATCGATTGAGTTCACTAGTACCCACTTTTCTTGGAACGTGAGTCGTGATTCAAGGTCGGGATGATACCCGAAGCAAGAGAAGTCCACCTTTCGAGGAAAGATCGCAAGGTGCTTGAGGCGTGCTGTCGCTCACCGGTGACGTTGCAGCGCGATTTGAAGCGGGCGCGGATAGTTCTGTTGGCGGCGGATGGGCGCAGCACCCGGTCGATCGCCAAGGAAGTTGGGGTCCAGCCGCGGATTGTCAGCCTTTGGCGGCATCGCTATGCCGACCATGGCCTTGAAGGGCTGCAAGACAAGCCGCGGCCTGGCAAGCAGCCGATCTATACGAAGACGACCGACAAGCGGATTCTGAAGCTGCTGGATAAGCCGCCACCGCAAGGGTTTGCGCGCTGGACCGGCCCCCTGCTGGCCGAGGCGCTGGGCGATGTCGATGTCCAATATGTCTGGCGGTTCCTGCGCAGCCACAAGATTGACCTGGTGGCTCGCAAGTCCTGGTGCGAGAGCAACGACCCGAACTTTACGGCCAAAGCCGCCGATGTTGTCGGCCTCTATGTCGCGCCGCCGGCGAAGGCCATTGTGCTGTGCGTGGACGAGAAGCCCTCGATCCAGGCTTTGGAGCGAGCGCAGGGTTATCTGAAGTTGCCCAATGGCCGCGCCTTAACCGGCCAAAGCCACGATTACAAGCGGCATGGCACCACAACATTGTTTGCGGCGCTCGAAGTCGCCACCGGAAAGATCATCGCGACCCATTCAAAACGCCGGCGCCGCGTCGAGTTTCTCGATTTCATGAACAGCGTCACCGCGACTTTTCCGAACCGCAAGCTTCACGTCATCCTCGACAACCTCAACACCCATAAAAAGAACGAGGACTGGCTCAAGGCCCACCCCAACGTGCAATTTCATTTCACGCCGACAAGTGCGTCATGGCTCAATCAGGTCGAAGTATGGTTTTCCATCTTGCAGGGGCAGTCGCTCAGCGGCACCTCCTTCACGAGCCTCAAGCAGCTTCAGGAACACATCGATGCCTACGTCAACGCATACAACGACAGAGCCGAGCCCTTCGTCTGGACCAAGAAAAAGGTCCGTCAACGCCGTTTCAAAGGCCGCCGTATCACTCAGCTCTGATTCCGGGTACTAGGCTGGTGTTTTTGTACTTCGTGAGCGTGCTTGCGGCCTTGCTTTTGCTGGTGGTGAGCAACCGCGGAGCCATGGCAAAACGCTCCGGCTATCGGAGTGATTGTGCCGGGATGCTGATTGTTTCTTCCATCCTACTTGTTGATAATTTTCAGTCGGAATGCCAAGCCCTCCATCTTTTCAGTGACAACCAGCCCATACGAGGGGAGCTCTTTGAGCGGGGTGCGGATCTGTTCAGCTTCAATGGGGCTAATGCGGGTGCACCGTGCAACGCTGTATTGGCTCCTGTGATTCTTCCAGCGCCCTCGCGTCTGCGCTATCGATCGATGACGCTGAGCAGTGACGAGCCGTCAAATTATCCCGACGAAGACGTTCTAAAGAGGAGAGCAGACAAAGGGCCTCGAGTGGCGTCGTTCGCTCCTGCAAGATCGTTCCGGCAGAATGGTCCGGCTCTCCGTGCGGAGGCGCCTGTCGGTTCGATGCTGATGCAGAGGCTAGTTTCTTTGGCATCTCATAGTTTTACGACCTCGGCCGGGGTCAAAATTAGCTTCACGTTGATTATGGCGTCAAACCCGAGCGGTACTGCTTTTGGTCCACAGGTCTTAATGGATGCCGACAGTAAAGCTTTGGTCTGCGAGATCTCGCCCATGGATGCGGAAAGCATCTCTGCGTTTCGGCACTCGCTGGCGCAAGCCTTTGTTCAACAAGCGGCGAATCCCGGTGGGGGGCTCCCGAGCAAGGATGTCGATGATTTGTTTGCGAACAACTGGGCTGCTAATGCAACAAATGGCATTATGGGCGGTTGCCTGCTCGGGAATAATAATGAAAGCGGAAGGATAGTGTAGCGCAGCACATGGGTTGTCACGAACTCCACGAACGAGTCCGGGCCGCCAGATCCGGAATGTCCCTCTTCAACTCCTGTAACAGGAGGGCGTAATTCGCCCGATATGCTCGTCGCCCAGCCATTCCATGTCGTCGAGCACCGCCCGCTGGCCGTGGAGCGAGCCGAATTGAAAAGTGCAGTGCCTGCCGTCGCTTGATAATCGTGTGGACGCGTCGGGTTGCGGGCCATTAGCGCACAACTGGCAGGCAGCTCTTCATAGCTTAGGCGTCGGCGATCGACCATCTGGTCCGTCCCATCGAACACAGGCGGCGCGCCCTCATCAATTGCCATCTGGGCTGACGAGCGCTTGCGCGCACTAGGGTCTGTACCTAAATAGCGCCACGTGATTCTCTTGCCTACGTGTTGATTCGGGGGCGAGAGAATGCGCGCTGGTTTGTTTTGGCTGAACGACAGGCAATGGGCGCGTATCGAACCGCATCTGCCGAGGGGACTGACGGCGCCGGATCGGGACGACGACCGACGCATCGTCAGCGGCATCATTCACATGCTGCAATCGGGTGCACGATGGCGTGATTGTCCACGTGAATACGGCCCTTACACGACGATCTACAATCGCTTCAATCGCTGGGCCAAGCGAGGACGATGGTGCGCAATCTTCGAAGCGCTGGCCAAGCCTGGCGAAGACGGCGTCGTACTGTCGCTCGACTCGACCTCGATTAAAGCTCACCGGTGTGCCTCCGGCGGAAAAGGGGGGAGCACAATCAAGCAATCGGCCGCTCGCGCGGAGGCCGCACGACAAAAATCCATGCGCTGAGCGATCCGCTCTGCCGGCCGGTCGTCCTGCATCTGACTCCAGGCCAGGATGCCGATATCGCTGCGGCTCCCGATGTCCTGGCGCTCGCGCCACCCATGAGCGTGCTCCTCGCCGACAAAGGGTATGATGGCGACAAGCTTCGCGGCGAAATCATTCGTCGTGGCGCCAAGCCCGTAATCCCCAATAAATCTAACCGTGTCGTCATCCATCGCTTCAACAAACGCGCCTACAAAGGACGAAATGTCATCGAACGCTGCTTTGGCAGGCTCAAGGACTTCCGGCGCATCGCCACGCGATATGACAAGCTCGCCCGTAATTTTTTGGCCGCTGTTCATCTCGCCGCTCTCGTCGCATATTGGCTCAATTGAGTCTGGACCCTAGTGCAATCGTGCGTTCCACCAACTACCGATATCACTGCCAAGGACTCGATTGTCTGGTTCGGACCAATGTCCACAACCGGACGCATGTACCATGAACAAACCCGCTTGAGGATCTCCATCTTCGAGCGGCACGCAGCTTGCTTCGTTTGCGCAGGCGCTCGTTATTGGACAGGAAGGGGCAGCGGAGTGCATGATGCGATCTGGAGTTCGTCTTTGGGAAGCCACAACCATTGCGCTTCTAGCCCGCGGCAGGCCGGCCCGGCCGACTTTGGGCCAGCAGTGAAGCTGTGTCTGATCCTCTGGCACCAATCCGCAAACGGCGGAGCAGAACACAACATTGGCCTCTGGCCCCGACGGTTGCGTTATTCGCGGCTTCGGCCTGAGCCTTCCCATTCTGCACATCAACGGTTTCACCCGCTCGCGCTTCACCGCATGGCTCCCGGCCCGCATAATGGCCGTCATGCGCCGGGGGGCGTGAAACGGCCGATTAGCAAGCAGCTGGCATATTCGCCGCAACAACAACAGATCAGCATCCTTCGGAGTAGGTCGCAGCTGACAGATATCGGAACGACCCACGCGAACCAAGTGGCATGGTCGGCGGACCGACAGTTCGTCAAAGCTTTGGCCAATGAGCGCGGACTGCTCGTGTTCCTGATCCCTTTGCTGAAAAAGCTGCCGCCCAAGATCGCCTATCGGAGACGCGGAGTTTCTCCGCGATCGGCATTTCGCGCTCCGCCCATAGCGCTGCTGCTGCTCCTGGGCTCTCGCAGCTTGCTCCAGTAGCTGTGCTTCCAGGCATAGTTCGGTTCGGATGAACCTGATAACCCGTCAGATCAGCCATCACATGCTTCCGCAAACCTTCCAGCGCGACGCCTTCAGCACGAATTCCCTGGGCCGAAGCGAGGCCGACTTGAAGAGATTTCAGCGTAGCGGTTCGCGTCGATTGCCGAGGGTTTCTGCGCAACCGCAAGAGGGCTGGAGCCAGTGCTACGGCTCGATGCCGAGAATTTAAGGTAACGTGTTCACCATTTTCCTGCTCGCTGTTGTGGCTAGTTGTATCAGGACGTCAAGTAAGTGTGAGTTCATGCAACTGGAGACTTCGGTCTGGCCGCCAGTCTGCGTTGGCCGCTTCATCAGATTGTTGGCCTTGCTGACCCGACGGAAAGGTTAGTGGCTGTGGCTGCGCATCGTCACAAACTGACTGCGGTTGCGCCAGGGCACGATCCGTGGCTCTTCACGTCGCTAGTCTGCGACTGCTTGCTTGCCATAGCCGTTGTCATCGCGACTGGTTTCGGCCCCGTCGTAAAGGCATCGGCGCAGAACGTCTCCTACAATACGCAGCCGCCGCGTCCGAAGCCGCCGAAGGCCGCCAACGACAACCAGATGCTGGTTCAGGCGACCGAGGTCGTCTACGACTACAATAATTCGCGGATCTCGGCGGTCGGTAACGTCCAGCTGTTCTACAACGGCACCAGCGTCGAGGCTAACAAGGTCGCCTACGACCAGAAGACCAAGCGGCTCCATGCCGAAGGCAACATCCGCATGACGGATGCCGAGGGCAAGATCACCTATGCCGAGACGATCGATCTGTCCGACGACTATCGCGACGGATTCGTCGGTTCGCTCCGGGTCGATACCGCCGACCGGACACGGATGGCCGCAACGCGCGCCGACCGTTCCAGCGGCAACTACACCGTGTTCGAGAACGGCGTCTACACGGCCTGCGCTCCGTGCAAGGACGATCCGAAGAAGCCACCGCTCTGGCAGGTCAAGGGTGCCCGCATCATCCACGACCAGCAGGAGAAGATGCTGTACTTCGAGACGGCGCAGCTCGAGTTCTTCGGCGTGCCGCTCGCTTACATGCCCTACTTCTCGACGCCCGACCCGACCGTGAAGCGCAAGTCCGGCTTCCTGATGCCGGGCTTCACCTCGAACACGGGCTACGGCTACGGCGTGGAGGTCCCGTTCTACTGGGCGATCGCGCCCGATATGGACGTGACCTTCAACCCGCGCATCACCTCCAGGCAGGGCGTGCTGTTCCAGGCGGAGTTCCGCCAGCGCCTGATGGGCGGCGCCTACCAGATCCGTGCTTACGGCATCGACCAGCTCGATCGCGGCGCCTTCGCCGGGCAGCCCGGCGACCGCCAGTGGCGCGGCGCCGTCGAGACCAAGGGTCAGTTCGCGCTGAACGACAAATGGGTCTGGGGTTGGGACGGCGTCGTGATGTCCGACTACTATTTCTTCTCGGACTACCGCCTGTCGCAGTACCGTGACCCGCTCGGTTCGTTCCTGAACCTGCCGACCGACGCGGTCTCGCAGCTCTATCTGACCGGCGCCGGCAATCGCAGCTTCTTCGACGCACGCACGATGTACTGGCGGAGCTTCTCGGGCAACCAGGACAAGGTCCCGATCGTCTACCCCGTGATCGACTACTCGAACGTGCTCAACTATCCGGTGTTCGGCGGCGAGTTCAGCTACAAGACCAACTCCGTCAACCTGTCGCGTGACAGCGCCGTGTTCGATCCGATCACCACGCTCGCCAACACCAACAGCCTGTGCACGACGGCGTCGGCCGATCCGCTCGCGCGCACGCCATCGCAGTGCCTGCTGCGCGGCTTCCCCGGCACCTATACCCGCCTGTCGGCGGAAGCGCAGTGGCGCAAATCCTTCACCGACCCGCTCGGCCAGATCTGGACGCCGTTCGCCGGCCTGCGCGCCGATGCAATCAACTCCTCGGTCTCGAACCAGCCGGGCGTGTCGAACTACCTACCGGTCGGCGACACCCAGGCATTCCGCCTGATGCCGACGGTCGGCCTCGAATACCGCTATCCCTTCATCAACGTTCAGCCCTGGGGCTCGACCACCGTCGAGCCGATCGCGCAGATCATCATCCGCCCGAACGAGACTTATGCCGGCAAGTTTCCCAACGAGGATGCGCAGAGTTTTGTATTCGAAACGTCGAACCTGTTCAGCGTCGACAAGTTCTCCGGTTACGACCGCGTCGAGGGCGGCGGCCGCGCCAATGTCGGCGTGCAGGCCACCACGCAGTTCGACAAGGGCGGCGCGGCCAAGGTGCTGTTCGGCCAGTCCTACCAGCTGTTCGGCATGAACTCCTACGCGGTCCGGGACTCCATCAACACGGGCCTCGATTCCGGTCTCGACAAGCCCCGCTCCGACTACGTGGCGAGTATCGACTACTCGCCCAACCGCACCTACACCTTCAGCGTCCGCTCCCGCATGGACGAGCAGACCTGGAACGTCCAGCGTTTCGAGGCCGAAGGCCGCGCCAACTTCGATCGCTGGTCGATCAGCGTGATGTACGGCAACTACGCGGCACAGCCGGAGCTCGGCTATCTGACCCGCCGCGAAGGCATCCTCACCACCGGCTCGCTGAAGGTCGCGACCAACTGGGTGGTCACGGGCTCGGCGCGCTGGGACCTCGAGGCCAACGAGATCAACCAGTATGTGGTCGGTGCCGGCTATGTCGACGATTGCTTGGTGCTGGGATTGAACTATCTGAAATCCTACAATTATACGGTAGGCGGCGTGCCCCCCGTCTTGAATGAGACCTACATGCTAAGTATAGGTCTACGAACATTCGGGACGATCGCAATCGGCTTCTGAGGCACGGATAGCGGCGCATGCGGGTCACGTCGGGGGACGTCACCACCACGACCGAGGCGCGCAATAGCGGGCAGGCGGTCACGGCTGTGCTGGGAAAGCTCGAGTTCGACGAACGCGCAGAACTGTTCCACTTCAGCCATGTTGGTTTTGGGCGCGCGAGATCGCGGCTTTGGGTCATGACGTCAAACTGCTGCTACCTCAATATGTGAAGCCATTCGGTGCGCCCCGACGGCGCGTATTACCAGTGGAGGAAGGATCCACCCAGAGAGTTGTCGATTGATCTGGTAGCTGACGAGCGGTTTGGACGAGCAATCGGACGGATCGAAGCCTCGTGACAAAGGTCGCTTTAGGCGGCCGAGCAATCCAGCGGGCCGTAACGTGAGTGAAGCCTGAGCACGCCTCGAAAGTTACGATGTGAATGCCGACCCGATCGTATGGCGGGGAAGGCCGTGCGGACAGGGAAGCAATCGACGCACGCACCTGTCTGGTTCACCGGGGTAATGGGCACGGCACGTTGGAAAGGTAGTACGGGTAATCGGGGGAGACCCGTCTTGGTCGAAGGTCGCGCCTTCAGCATTGAGTAGTCGATGGACCGGACGGGAGTCGGACAGGGTCAAAGGTACCGATGAAACCGGGTAATTCCGGCGGAGGAAAGGACCCTGACTTCAGGTGCGCTTTTGAAGATGGCGAGGGAAAGGGTAGATTGGCGATGAGCCTTGAAACGCCCGATAAGATCAGGAGCCTTCAGAGAAAGAAAGCTTTATTGTAAGGCGAAGGCGGAGCCTGCCTTCCGCTTCTACGTGCTGTACGACAAGATCTGCCGCGAGGACATTCTGAGCCATGCCTACAAGCTGGCCCGCGCCAACGCGGGTGCGCCGGGAGTGGACGGAATAACTTTCGAACAGATCGACGCGTCGGGACTCGAAGCATGGTTGGCTGGCCTGCGCGATGAACTCGTCACGAAGACCTATCGGCCCGATCCGGTGCGGCGGGTGATGATCCCGAAGCCCGGCGGCGGCGAACGTCCGCTCGGTATCCCAACAATCCGGGACCGGGTCGTCCAAGCTGCTGCAAAGATCGTGCTGGAACCGATCTTCGAGGCGGATTTTGAGGACGGAGCTTATGGATATCGCCCGCGCCGCAACGCGGTCGATGCCGTCAAGGAAGTGCACCGGCTTATGTGCCGGGGCTACACAGATGTTGTTGACGCCGATTTGTCGAAATACTTCGACACGATACCGCACTCGGACCTCCTCAAATCGGTGGCCCGACGCATCGTCGACCGGAATGTGCTGCGGCTGATTAAGTTATGGCTGCGAGTACCGGTCGAGGAGCGGGATAGCAACGGGAAACGGCGCATGAGCGGCGGTAAGAGCAACAAGTGTGGCACGCCACAGGGGGGTGTCATCAGTCCGCTGCTCTCCGTCATCTACATGAACCGGTTCCTGAAGCATTGGCGTCTCAGCGGTCGGTGTGAAGCATTCCATGGCCAGATTATCTCCTATGCCGACGACTTCGTCATTCTCAGCCGCGGCCACGCGGAAGACGCATTGACGTGGACGAAAGCGGTGATGACCAAGCTTGGGCTGACACTCAACGAGACTAAAACCTCGGTGAAGAATGCCCGATTGGAAAGCTTTGACTTCCTTGGGTACACGCTCGGACCCCGCCACTTCCGCAATGGGGGGCGGTGGTATCTTGGCGCGGCTCCGTCGAAGAAAAGCGTGCTGCGGATCAAGAGGAAGGTCAGCGAACTGCTGACGCCGGGCAACAAGGGCGCTTGGCCCGAAGTACAAGCACGACTGAACCGCCTTCTGCGCGGCTGGTCCGCTTACTTCAGCTATGGCTCGCTTGCTACGGCTCATCAGGCCGTTGATCGACACGTCTTTGACCGCGTGCTCGCCTTTCTGCGCAGACGACATAAGACGCCAGGACGTGGCTCTCTGATCAGATCTATGGGAACCCTGGCGTACTTGTGCTGAACCGCGTGCGCAAAGTGTCGCCGACGTGCGCCTTGTGACGAAACCTGTCGGAAAGCCGGATGCGGGAAAACCGCACGTCCGGTTTGATGAGCGGGGAGAGGAAACGGAACGCGCAACAAGCGCATCACCGCGCCTCTCCTCGACTCTACTCAAGCGCGGGAAGACTGATGGCCGCGGGGTGCGAGAGGTAGACGATGCCGACGCAGAGGCGATCAGCGAAGCTGTCGCGCGCAATACCATGCGCTTCGTCCCGGTTCGTCGAACACTGCAATCACGTCCGCTATCATGAGAGCATCGACAACCTCACTCCTGTCGATGTCTACTTCGGCAGGGCTGAGGCGATCCTTGCAAGCCCGCAGCAATTGGCTCTTCCATTCGGTCGTCCCCCATCGCGGGTGTCAAGCCGCGCACGCGGGACCGCGATTTTAATCGACCCGAAGCTACCGGTCAGCGACCGCGGCTGGCTGCCGTGTCGATGCCCGTAACGGGGCGTTCCCTCATGGCCGGCCTTCATGCCGCGTCCGTAGCGCGGCCGCGCAAGGGCCGCATCGAGCTCGCTGCGGAGCAATTCCTCTAATGAGTTCCCGCGTTGGTTTCCGCACCGCCGTTTCAACCGGATCGAACCAATTTCGAAAAGCTGCGGAGCCGTCTCTCTTTCACACGGCGGGGAAATGCATCTTTGTGACATTGCTGGTCATGGCATGGTCTCCGATCCGGCGCTCCAAACGGCGGATGATTCGAGGTTGATCACCTCAGAGACTACGCCGCTTTCAATTCCAACCAATCCTGCGGCGGGACCCTGTCTGAAATCCGCCAGCCTGTCGGGAACGCAACCCGGAGCGCGAGAAAAATAGCACGTCTGGCTCTGCGCATAATGGCCCAACTCTTGCGAGGGGCGAGCGGGCAAAGGTCAGGTTGGAGATTGAGAATGGCGAGCGTGTCAAAGCTAAAGGTGTTTGCGGCCCTGAGTGCGGCCAGTGTTGCGCTTGTGCCAATATCGGCAAAAGCTCCGATATGGAGTTCGAGCGCTCAATACGGGAGCTTTTCAATCGATGGCTACAGTTGGAACAACGACGTATGGGGCAGGGGCGCAGGACCCCAGACTATCTCGGTGAGTGCTGTCAACCAGTGGGGGGTGTGGTCGAACCAGCCTGATACTGGTGGCATCAAGAGCTATCCCCACGAGGGTTTCAATGTCGGCAAACCGCTCAGTTCGATCAACACTCTGATCTCGAACTTCAATCAGGAAGTTCCGACTAGCGGCGCCTGGGACGTCGCCTACGATATCTGGGATAGCTCAAATCAGTATGAGATAATGCTCTGGACGAATTACACCGGCAATCCCGATGGTGGCGGCAACGTCAAGCCCATTTCTTACAAGTACGCTTCTTCCGGGGCGGCGATACCGATCTACACAAATGTCGATGTAGGCGGAGCGACTTGGAACGTGTTTCAAGGAGAAAATCACCATAAGGTCATCTCATTCCTGCGCACTTCGAAGACCAACAGTGGGACGGTGGATATCAAGAGTGTCCTGCAGTGGATCAAGTCTAAAGGGTACTTTGGGGAGATAAACGTCGGCAACGTCCAATACGGCGTTGAGATCACCTCCTCTCCAGGTGGGATGAACTTCAACTTCAATAATTGGACCCTGACATCGAGGTGAGTACCCACGGTCGGTGAGGTGAAGTGGCCTCGGATTCTGGACCGGCGGCTCAGATGGTGCGGATGCCGTTTTGTTTTGATAAACGGAGACCATGAAGAAGAACGAGACGGAAAATCGAAGCAGCGCTGAAGGCAAAGATCGCCTTGGAGCCGCTGCGAGAACAATCAAAGGTGACGGATCTGGCGCTACCAGCGGTGGAGAGAAAATTACGTGAGGCAACAACTCAGTTCAGGAACATTTTCGGCCAGGCAATGCGACAGCTCCCTAGCAAACATGTGGAGCTGATCGCACCGGACGAAAATCGATTCGCACAATGCTCACGCTGCGTGGGCAGCCCGTCGGGGGCTGGGTGGTTTGTTGCGGGGGCGACGTCGAGAAGTGGACTCTTCGCCTAGTCGCCCTCGATCTTCGTTCGCAATCCCCCGAGGAGAGAAACATGTCGTGGGACGACCAGCAATTCTAACGGACGAAAGCTGTGCCGCTGCTCCTACCTTGCAGTGCGCCCGTTTTTCACAAGCTCAAAGAAATAGCGAGCGAAATACGCAATTTTGGATTTTCGCATCACCACCGAACTTTCGGCACTGTTCTTGAAACGGGCCATTCCGCACCTCGCCGAGTTGGGTGAGAACGATCAATGCCCGCTGCGCGACCTTTCGTGAGCGAAGGTAGCGGGAGATGTCCCGATCGCTGTTGAGCGCCGCGCTCGTGACGTGGGCAACGGGCTTGATCGTCATGCGATCGTGGTGAGCTTGAAGGGCCGCACGCAGAACCGACGATTTCTTATGCGCCTTCAATCATCGGAAACCCTTGTTGGCCTCGATCATGCCGGCCGCGACCCATCGCAAGGTCATACCGGCATCCCGCCGGCGTTTGACGTTGCGCGTGACCCGGCGAATGGTGCCCTGAAATGGACCCCGGTTTTGGGACGAGAGGCCAGGTTGGAAAAGGGCCGCTCCGTTTGATCGACGGAGGGCATGATGACGAAGAAGACGCGACGGAAGATCGACGCGGTGTTGAAGGCAAAGATCGCACTGGAAGCGGTGCGGGAGCAGGCGACGGCTGCCGATCTGGCCCAGCGCTATGAGGTTCACCGAACCAGATCTATGCTTGGAAGAAGCAGCTGCTGGACCAGGCGGCCCGGCTTTTGACGTGGGTGTCGGGCGCGAGAGCGAAGGAAACGCGCGAACGCGAGATCGAGAAGCTGCACGCCAAGATCGGACAAACTGACGGTCGAGCGCGAGTTTTTAGCGCGGAGGTCCGGAAGATGAGCACGCCGGACCGTCGAGGAATGCTCGAGCGCGTCGACCAGGCGCTGTCGATCCGTCGGCAATGCATGTTGCTCGGCATCGCCCGTTCTAGCGTCTACCGGCCGCTACAGCCGGCCAATTCAACGACCTTGCCCTGATGCAGCGGATCGAGGAGCTGATCACCGCCTGGCCATTCCTGGGCTCGCGGCGAATGACCGCGATGCTGAGGCTGAGGGGCTTGCGGTCAATCGCAAGCGCGTGCAACAGTTGATGCGCAAGATGGGCATCGCCGCGCTGGGACCGAAGCCGAACACGACAAAGCCGGCGCCGGGCCACAAGATCTCTGTCCCGATCTGCTGCGCAACATGAACGATCGACCGGCCGAACCAGGTGTGGGCGGCCGACATCACGTATCTGCCCATCGGCCGCGGCTTTCTCTATCTCGTCGCCATCATCGACTGAGCGAGCCGTGCGGTTCTGGCGTGGCGGCTGTCGAATACGATGGACGTCTCGTTCTGCGTGGCGGCTCTGGACGAGGCGCGGCGACGTACGGCACGCCGGAGATTTACAACACCGACCATGGCAAAGGCGTTCTCCGATCGCATCCGCCAGCGCGCTTCCGCTCGCGGTTACAAATGGCATCTGGACGAGGTCGTTATTTCGATCGCGGGCGAACAACATTGGCTCTGGCGCGCTGTCGACCAGAATGGCTTCGTTCTCGACGTCTTGATCCAGCCCCGAAGAGACTCGCGCGCTGCGCAGCGGCTCATGAAGAAGCGCTTGAATCCGCCGGCACGCCGCTGCGCGTGATGATCACGGACAAGCTCCGTTCGTACGGCGCTGCGAGGGCGAGCATGGGCTTTCACGTCGGACATCGCCCGCACAAAACTCTCAACAATCGCGCCGAGAATTCTCATCGGCAGACGCGGCGACGCGAGCGGATCATGAAGCGTTTCAAAGCGCCCCATCAGGCTCAACGGTTTTAGTCAGTTCACGATCAGGTCGCGAACGTTTCCGCATCCCCTATCTCGGAGCTGTCGCCGCCGACCTCCGTCGTGCTTCGCGCGAACGAGCCTTTGCGACTTGGCGCGAAATCTCCGCGACAAGCGCTATCGCCGAATCTCGGACCTTTGAAAATCGCCTCCTTCGTCTCGGCGGTCGATTAAGTTGACGATGCCATCCATGCGTCGCCCACACGTTCTTCCTTGGCCTTCTTGCATCATGGCCGACGAAGACCGAGATGCAGCCCGCAAAGCTGATCGGCCGCTACGGCAGGACGTTCTGGTGTGTTCGAGGTCAGACATACGGCTTGCCTCAACAATCGCTAGCCTTGTCGCGTAAGCGACATAGCTATCGGAAGCCGTCGGGAATGCGCATCGCTTCGCTGGCATGGAGTCTGCTCACCACCAGGGGCGTAGAAGCGACGCCACGACATCGAACGTCGTTGCGGATGGCGCGCACATGTGTTGTTCGTGAGGTGATATGCGACCTGGAGTTCTTATACGGGGCGCGGCAGCAGTTACGCTTGCCGCTTGCGGTGGCGCGAATTCGGCGGATCTCGATCCAGCGGTGAAGGTTTCATCCGACACTGTGGAGCTGGACCGGGAATTATATTGGCGTGCACGGCGGTGGCGGCTATGCCGGACATCTTCAGTGACCCCTAGGCCCATCTATCTATGGCGACGTCGTCCATACCCCTGCATCCCTGGCCGGGGGCCAGAGCGGTGATCACAGCTTTAGACCGTGCCGCCCAGTCGCCCACTCAGGTGTCTGGGAGATCGGAGCCTGATTCTGGCCCAAGACTTGCGTGCAACGTTTAGGACGCTTTGTGCGCAAGGGTCAGTGCTGGGCTTTGGAGGAGACACTGAACGCAGCTGCGCCAATTTCGTGAGGTCAACCCCAGCCTCCGTTATCCCCACACAACGAGGACGAGTGAACGATCATGTACAAGCTCGGCGCTTTCATGCTTGCGCTGCTGGGTCAGCAGGGATTGGCAGCCGCGCAGGCTCCGGCCGACAACATTGCAAAGCCGCTGCTGGTGCCGTCCGATTACGAGCGAGCGCTAACGATCGGCGCTCAATATAACCAGCTCACTGTCAATATGCCCGACGTTCCGTTCTGGCTCGCAGAGGGCGAAGCGTTCGTCTACCGACGGACGACTCAAGGCAAGCACCAGTTCATGCAGGTCGATGCTGCCACTGGCGGAAAGCAGCCGGCTTTTGATCATACCCGCCTCGCGGCGGCGCTGGCCAGGGCAAGCCTCGAGAACTATAAGGCCGACAATCTGCCGTTCGACCGTTTCGAGCTGGCCGACGATGCTCGCATGATCACCTTCAACATCGACAACACCCGGTGGACATGCGACCTCGTAAGCTATGGCTGCACAGCCAATGCCATGCACCCGGACGTCCATCAACAGATGGGCTATGACCCCACTCCGCCCGCGGAGAACGATCCGGAGAACACAAGCATATCCCCTGACGGCAAATGGTTGGCCTATACTACAAAATACAATATCTTCCTGCGCAGCGAGGACGGCTTGCAGGACATCCCTTTGACCTGGGACGGATCGGAAGGCAACTACTATGCTTTCTCGACGCTAAGATGGTCTCCAGATTCGCGTCACCTCGCGGCTTACCGCATCCGTCCAGGCCACAAACGTCAGATCCACTACATCGAATCGTCCCCGACGGACGAGCTTCAACCTAGATATTCGACGATGACGTATCCGAAGCCGGGTGATGCCTTGCCGCTGCTCCAGCCGGTGCTGTTTGACATCATCATGCAGAGCAAGATTGAAATCGACAATGCTTCCTTTCCAAATCCCTACCACCTTTCGCCGATCAAGTGGTGGAAGGATGGTCGCGGGTTCACCTTCGAGTATAATCAGCGCGGGCACCAACTCTATCGACTTGTCGAGGTGGAAGCTGCTGCGGGTAAGGTGCGCTCTCTGATTGATGAGCGCAGCATTACCTTCATCGATTACCAGCCTCTGGTGATGGACCAGCAGAACACTGGAAAGTTCTTCCGCTACGACGTTGAGGACGGAAAGGAGATCATCTGGGCGTCCGAGCGCGATGGATACGAGCATCTGTACCTCTTCGATGGCCGAACCGGCGAGCTCAAAAACCAGATCACTAGAGGAGATTGGGTGGTTCGCGCGGTCTACTACGTCGATCCGGTCAAGCGCCAGATTTGGTTTGGTGCGAGCGGGAGGGACAAAGGGGAAGATCCCTATTTTGTCCATGCTTACCGTGTCGACTTCGATGGGAACGGACTGACCGCGCTCACTCCTGAACCGGCCAACCATCACATTGAGTTTTCGCCTAACGGCCGCTACTATGTCGACCTGTGGTCACGCATCGATGTCCCGCCGCGCTTGGCGCTGTATCGCGCCAGTGATAATGCCGAGCTGATGCAGGTTGAGAGCGCCGATATCTCGGAACTCATCGCCTCCGGCTGGCAGCCGCCCCTCAGCTTCCATGCCAAGGGCCGGGACGGCGAGACCGATATATGGGGGGTTATTCACAAGCCCCTCAACTTCGATCGAAACAAGAGATACCCGGTGGTGGAAAACATCTATGCCGGCCCTACGGGTTCTTTCGTTCCGAAGTCGTTCTCGGCCTTGGTTGAGCCGCTCACCCAAATGGGGTTTATCGTCGTTCAGATCGATGGAATGGGTACGAACAATCGCTCGCGCGCGTTCCACGACATTGCCTGGAAGAATTTAAAGGACGCCGGCTTTCCCGATCGGATTCTATGGCATAAGGCGGCGAGCGCGAAGTATTCATGGTACGATATTTCGAACGTCGGCATTTTTGGCGGGTCCGCCGGCGGGCAGAACGCGGTGAGCGCGCTGCTCTTCCATTCTGATTTTTACAAGGTGGCGGTGGCTAACAGCGGCTGTTACGACAACCGGATGGACAAGATATGGTGGAATGAACAGTGGATGGGTTGGCCGGTTGGTATCGAATATTCGCTGTCCTCCGCCATCGACAACGCCCACAGACTACAGGGTAAGTTGATGCTCGTTGTCGGCGAAATGGACCGCAATGTCGATCCGTCCTCTACCTTCCAGATGGCTGATCGGCTCATCAAGGCAGGAAAATACTTCGACATGCTTGTGGTACCCAGTGCAGATCACGGAGCGCCCGGCAATTATAGCGAGCTCAAGCTTCTGGACTTCTTCGTTCGCAATATTCTTGGGCAGATACCACCTAACTGGAACGCCCTACCGATTGAGCTGCTGAAACCCAATTAAGGGCCATGATTGCGCGAAGAGCTATCATCATTTAGGTCCAACGCCGTGGCGACTCGAACGAGCGCCCTCCGATTTCGCTTGTCTCTCAGCATTAGTAAGCAAAAGCACAGTCATCTATGACTCTTTGGGAGTTTTGGGACAGGCGCTGAACCTCCTCCGAATGAGTGGACACCTGTAGTAGGCTCATTGAGCCCGGAGGTGTCGAATGGAACGTCAACGTCGGTCATTTACCGAGGAGTACAAGCGCCAGGCCGTCGAGTTGGTGGTGTCCAGCCGTCGCACGGTCACGTCGGTGGCCAAGGAGCTCGGTCTGCGCGACTCGGTGCTGCGGCGCTGGGTCGACAAGCTCCGGCAGGAGCCGGCATCGGCGAGGTGGCGCCCCACCACGCAGGTGACGCCGATGTCGGCGGACCAGGCTTCGGAGATCGCCCGGCTGCGCCAGGAGACCGAACGAGCGCGACATTTTAAAAAACTGTCCAGAGCCGTTGCACGCTGCGCGGGTTAGAAACAGCCTTGTGCTATTCTCTGCGGCCGGGAGGGCAGCGGCCGTCAGCTTATTGGAGGCGCAATAGCTTCTTCCATACCTTGAAGACCGAACTCGTTCATCATCGCAACTACAAGACCCGCGCCGACGCCCAGCGTGATATCTTCGCCTTCATCGAGGGCTTCTATAACCGAACAAGGCTCCATTCCGCCGTGGGATATATCGCCCCGATCGAGATGGAGCTAAACGTCGCCTAAACCCGTCTAATTTTTTGGGGGAAGATCATACGGGACATTCACCGTTCAGCTGTTGCTGCCGCTAGCACCCCTGCCGGTTAAAACTCGACGGCGTTCTCAACATCGAACCAAGCATTGGGCCGAGGCTCGTCAGCTTCTCGGAAGCTAGCGCCCCATTCTGAGATCTCTGGACACTTGACCAACGCAATGCCTTCGAAGCGGCTCTTGGCTCGGCCGGTAAATTGCAAAGGTGAGTGTCGATTTCGCCGGGCTGTTGTTTTCGAGCGCGTCAATCAGCTTCTCGAACTGAACCCTCCGTAGCTCGCGCGGAGGATCCGAGCTTAGCTCGGAGGTTGAGAAACCTCTACGTTCTCCAATGAGCGTGGTGAGTCGATCGTTAATAAGCCGAATTGGGCTGAACTGGACAGTTGAGCGTTGGCCAGAGTGAGAGCAGGAAGAGGGACAAAAGGTCTCTGAGCCAAGCCAGGACACGGCGGAGGTTGTGGCCAACGGCCGAGAGGAGAACGTTAGCGGCATCTCCGGCGCGGCCTTTGAGATAGCAGCGGCCAAGGTGACCTTCGTTCTTCATGTGTCCGATGATGGGCCCGATGGCGGAACGGCGGCGTAGCTCGCGCTTGATGACGCCGAAGACGCCGCGCTTCTGGCCCGAGATGAAGACGCGGCGGGGATTTTGTGTGTCGTGGCCGCGATATCCCTTGTCGACATAGGCCCGTTCGATCGGGCAGCCGGTGAGGCTCTCGGTGCGCTCGATGACGTTGCGAAGGGTGTGACCGTCGTAGGGGTTGTCCGGCAGCGAGCAGGCGTGGAGCACGAACAAGCCGCCCGGAGCTCTTTGGTTGTTGGTGACGATGGAGGCCTTCACGCCGAACTCATAGGGCGCGGCGGCCTTGCCCTTGCCGATGCACTCGACCTCCGGAGCATGGAAGGAATACAACTTCCAGCCGCGCTGGCGCTGCTGCTGCGAGCCGATCTGGGTGGCTCGGCTCAGCGGCAGGGCGAATGCCTCCTCCAGTGCGGCCTGGCCCTCGGTCTTGTGGCGAATGTCGCGGATGATCCGGCCCAGCCGGCTGCGCAGGGTGCGCAGCTGTCGCTGATGCCGGTTGAATTGTTTGGCATGAGCGTAGCGGCCCGCCATCATCGCCGCGCTTTTGGCCACGCGAACATAGGATTGCCGGAGCCTGACCCCGTGCTTCCTCGCCAGGCGGTTCAACCCGCGGATCGCTGCATGCAGCAGCTTGGCGTCGGTCGGGAAGCTGATGGCCTTCGGTTGGACGGTCGTGTCGACCGTGACCCGCTTGAGGTCCTGGCTGCGCAACGCACCGCTCGCGTGCGCCACGCGAAGGCTCTCGGCCAACAACCGCTCCAGCTTGTCGCCGAGCCGCTTGCGCCAGTGGCTCAGGTCTGAGCGCTCATGCGGGAAAACGTGCTGGAAAAACTCTTCGCCGGTGAAGAACTGGAAGTACGGATCGTGGACCCAGCGCTCGCACACCCCCTCATCGGACAGGCCGTAGATGTGCTTGAGCAGCAGCAATCCGATCATGAAGCGGGTCGCGATACCCGGCCTGCCGTTGTCGCTGTAGAGCGGCGCGATCTCGCCGTCGATCCAGTCCCAATCGACCCTGCCGGCGAGCAGAACCAGCTCGTGTCGCATGTTGATGATCTGGTCCAGCCGGGACCGGAACAGATCGTTCGAGCCTGTCGTCCTGTGCTTCTTTGGTCGCATCGGTCCCTCCGATGCAGCACAGAATCACGGTTCGCAGCGGCAGGGAAATCCAAAATCGAAATTGCAGGTTTTTGCTGTGAAGCCCCAATCCCCTGCAATCTCAAATGCCGCCGCAACCGGAAAACAGACTCTCAATCAAGTGCTTGGAGGCTTGTTCACGGACAACTGGTGAGGATCAGAACAATCGAGCCATGGAACCTGACAGGCACTCCAAATCCAGCGTTGACCAGCCCGACGAGAAGCTTCGCGGCCGAGCGAGGCCCTGACCCTACGCGTCGGCATAGCAATCGTGGACCGGTTCATCATATCGTTTTACAGCTTAAGGGAGATGCAGTGAATCGTGAGGGGCTCTATTCTTCGATGTCCGCCGGATAAATTTGGAAATGCGGCAAATGATGATCGAGGACGATAAGGGGATTCGCCCCGGCATCGAAACGATGCGCGGGTTGCCTGCATTTTATGATGGTGCAGTCGTGACGACATCGTCGCTCACGAATGTAAGTCTATGTGTCGATCTGGACGCGGCGAAGCAGTTGGATCGATTACAGCCGATGATCGAACCGATAAACTACACGACGCTTTGGCAGCTGCAACCTGTGTCAAACAGTTGAAGTTCGATGCGGTTTCTCCTTTTCGCCCGATGAAGTAGTCTACGAAAATCGAGCGATGCAGTTCGTAGCGCATATTTAAGCTATCTAATGCGGAACGAACGCCGCATAAACTTCATCGGCTCCACTAGGGTTGGCGCGATTATCGCCGCCGCTTCGGCCAAATATCTCAAACCATATATGTTGGAGCTTTGGGCTCGACGCCGTTGATTGTGCTCAACGACGCGGGCGAAAAAAATGACAAGGCTGGCGCGAGCGCCAAGCAAAGGAGACAGGCGAGGGGTGTGGCCCTGCGAAGTGCACACCGCAGTTTTCCTTATTCGCGCGGGAGGGCCACTGGCGTGGAGCGTCGGTCGAGATAGCCACCAGGGAACGCAGTCAGGGGAAGGATTGGCGTATATGGATGCCATAACGCGAGCCCAACCAGCCGCGCGTCAAGCCGTACGATCAGTTTGCGGGCGATCATGTTAGCTATCGCCTCATCAATCTCGCCCTGCATTACATTCGCCGCGCCCGGCCGATCGCACAGGCGAGTTTCAGGCGAGCCTTCGTCCGCGGCCAGAAGAATTTCTCGCTCGAGGCCTCTGACGCGGTGTTCGCGCTCGATTGCTATGGCTCGCGTGTCCTCGACTATGATTTCGTCGCCGTTGTCCTGCATCGACAGCATAGAGAAAGTCGGCCCCCTCCAGGCTTTCAGCCAGGCATCGATGCCCTTGGCGACGGCATTTAGCCCCGGGCGGTTTTCGTCGCGCGGTGTGAAATGGCCGCCGACATCGTGGTCTTCGCTGTCTTCGAAGTAGTATACCTGTTCCGAGAGATCGCGCTCCGACAGCGGATACACGTAGCGATAGGGGGCGGCCGGGAGCAGCTTCAGTCCATGTTTCTCAGCTGTGTAATGATAGGGGCTGTAGCGCTGGTATCGCAAGCGTACCGCAGGTCCCGGCTGCAGATGATGCAGCAACGGCAAACAAGAGGCCATTTCCGCATACCATGCATCACACTCGCCGGGAAAGCCCCACAATAAACTCCAACTGACCCGCACGCCGTACTGACGGCACCACTTCAACAGCTGAACATTGTGCGCTGAGGTCGTTCCTTTGCGCATCAGCTTCAAAACACGAGTATCCAGGCTCTCAATACCCGGTTGAATCCAGCGGACGCCGGCGGCAGCCAGCTTTTCCACTTCGTGGCGCTTCAGGTTGGCTTTGACCTCAAAGAAGATCGCGAGCTTCTCGGGTAGCGCGGTGAGGTGAGGGAGCGCCTTTTCAAGGTAGTCAATGGCCATAATATTGTCTACAGCTTCGATGCGCGACGAGCCGTAGCGCGCCGACATCTCAATCATCTCCGCTGCGGCCTGCCCCGCGGGCTTCTGGCGGTAGGTCATCGATCCGCCGTTCAGCCCGCAAAACAGGCAATGACTGCGCTCGCCCCACCAGCAGCCGCGAGAGAACTCCATCGGCAGCCCAGCATGGATGCGGTCGGCGTAGAGCGACGCCTCAACCTCCGCAAAATAGTCCGAGAAATCCGGCAGCGGCAGGTCACGCATGTTCTCGATCACGGCGCGGGGCACTAAGTCGCGCGTCGACGCCGCGGGATAGCCGGCCTCGCGATGCGTCGGGCCGAAAACGCCAAATGGCAGGTCAGCAGGCGGGATGTCTCTGCCGCGATTTAGGATGTCCCAACACAGCGGGCCGATCAGTGCGTCGGCCTCGCCCGACACGACATAGTCGACCCATGGGAAACGCGCGTGAGTGCTGCGCCCCATTACCGACTCGCAGTTCGCTCCACCCATGAGGGTGACAAGATCAAGTGAGCGCTCGCTCAGCCGGCGCAGCAACGCGAGCGAGGGGACATGCTGGGTGAAGGTCGAGCTGCACCCGACCATAGCCGGCCGCTTCGCCAATATCTTGTCAGCCGTCCAGTCGATAAACCCGCCGATGAGCGAGCGCAGCCTAAGGAAATTCGCGCGACGCTCGGCCATACCTTTGCCTGCGTGTATCGGGTTGCGCTCGAAATAGAGGTCGAGGAAGGCGTTTTGTTCGGGTTCGAAGCCGGGAAAAGCAATGCCCGCGAACAGCCAATCAACCAGTGCCTCCTCTGGCGGGCAATTCTCAAGAGGTCCATAGTCGGCGATGCCTATGTATTCTAGAAACCAGATGTTGGCATATGCTATGGTGGATTGCAGTCCAGCCTGGGTCAGCGCTGATTTCAGCAGACCAAGCGCCAGTGACGGCCTTTCGACTGCCGACACAGGCATGTTGACTAGGACGATTGGCACAGCGATACTCATAATCATTCCACGTTATTCATGATGTGCGCACAGGTGCGTTCGCCATGCCATAGTCTCATGCGCCGGACGGCAAAGTGAATTCTGCGCGACTCCTGACCGGAGCCGTGAACATGAAGTCGCTAATTCGGCTAGTGGGCAGCCCGCTTCGAGCCACGATTTCCGCGTCACGTTCGTTGCCCGGCGACTGGACGGCATGAGCAAGCAGAGAGTGCTGGAGCCGAACGGGGAATAATTGCCTGCACGCGGCTCCGCTCTGGTATTTAGCGGCGCCACCCTCGAGTGAGACTCGCTGTTTTTCATCATTGATGAACGGACTGACGTCGTCATTCACATGGACCTATCAAAGTTTCAGGCGCGTCGTCGTCCGCTAGCAGGGATCACCGCCAGTGCAAGTTGCAGTGGCGCGCCACGAAAAGCCACGACCTCTCCGGAACCAGCGGCACCGTCGTCTGGCAGAACCATTTGATTGACCACTGGGCGGGGCAAGCCATTCTCGACTTAACCGCGTGCGTCCCAGTCGTGCACCGCTGATGCCCGAAATGAGGGCTTGGCTCGAAGCCGCAAGCGCGGAACCCCGCTGGTCTTCTTTTGTCACGCCGGTTGTGCACGCCACGAAGCCAGGGACCGTGGATGCGGAGCGGCATGTCATCGCGCTCAGCACTGCTGGATGGTGGGATGCTGCTGTCGCTTGAGGCTAAGTAGTGCCTCAATGCGAATCGGCACAATCTGCACCCGTATGGGAGGACGCGTGTTTGACTCCTTCGATGCGCCTCGTCGTCCAGTCACCGGTCTGCCAGATGAAGCAGTCGTCGAGGTCTTCTTCGATCAGCCCGGTCATGTACAACTGATCGAGCAAGTCGGCGACCCCAAGGAGGGTTGTTCCGTCAGCTGCGACCCGAATAACCAGCTCCGACATTGTGCAGTTGCCGTCCGCGATCAAAGGGCCAACGGAAATCGGGGCGATGTCGTCGAGCACGCGGTGTTCCATGTTGCGTGAGCGAAGATGAAAGCACCGGTTCCCTGCCTTATATTGCAGGTCCCTGCGGAAGCGGATCGGCAGGTCATGGGCTGGGCTCTCGAGCATATACTGTTCGATCATGCTCTGCAGCCCGCCCCGGAAACCGTCAGGCGTGCTGAAGAAGCGTTCACCCAGAATGCGGGTACCCGAGAGGCCAGCGATCGCTACCCGGCACCGGCGTCACCAGTCGTAAACGCCCCTGCCGCATATTTACGAGGAAGCCGGAAACGCAGGCGATCGTCGTGTGATTGCGTTCCAGAAAGGCGATTGCACCGTCCTTGTTAGCGCCCCTGCGCTTCTCCTTCCGCTCGCGCGCGCGCCCGACCATGGCCTTTGCTGTCTGCGCCTCCTTGCCCTGCAGGATGAGTTCGACTCCTAGCAACTCCTCAGGCGAAAAGGCCGTGTGAATCTGATTAAGATGGGCCCTGCTCAGCACGGAGAAACGATTCGTCGTCGTGCGATATAGATTGAAGAGCCCGAGCACGTGCCTGGTGAGTGCCGGATCCTTGAGTGGGGCTGCGGTTGTTGTTTGCGGTAACGCGCCCGTAATCTGATAGTAGTCGAACAGAAAGCGATCGTAGTGTGGGTTGTCCATAGGATCTGTGGCCCAGTAGCAGAAGCCCGTGCGGACTGCAGAACCAAACATTTCGCTCGCGACACCAACCACGCCCCGCCAAAGCGCTGCATGCTCTTTGCTATGTCGTAATAGCCTGTAAAGCGATCGGCCGAGAGGCCACAGAACCAACAACCGACGCTGCAGCCTTCGCTTAGCTCGAAAGCGATTATGGGGTGCGTGAGCGACGCCGCCGACACGCCCAATTGGTCATTGCAGCGCCGGATTTGCCGCTCGCGCCAAGCATGAAAGCGAGGATTGATCGTCGACATCTCGCCTTCGTCGCGCAAGAGGTCGCGATGACGCATCATCTCGCGGAGATACTCATCCCACATCACAGCCAGCGGCCACGGCGCAGACTCCGGCTTGAAGCGGTATTGTTGGTAGCCACCGCGCCAGAGCGGCAGCACCTCCATTGGATCCACATTGATGCCGTACCGCTCTGTTACCGCTCGAGGGGTGGCGATTGCCTCCGCAAGCGCCCTGCGGAACTCCTCGTCACCGACTAACCGCTCCATGAAGCGTTTGAGATGCGATAGCGTGCGCAGTTGCTCCGGGGTACGCCGGTCAAAAATCTGTCGGTAGTGCTCGGCGGCAGCGTGTGTCATTGACGAAGCTTACTTCATGTTTTCATCGCACTTCATCGCACTTCATCGCCTCCTCGAGCAACCACCCGATGCGGTCAGAGCGAAGGCATGTCAGACCTCGGCCACGACCGCTACAATAACAACCACAACAACTGCAACGGGCTCAACTGCTGTGGCGTGGTCAGAGGCCGCTTCCGCGGCTTGCGCGCCGCTCGTGGCCACCTCTGCAAGGGCCTGAACAGCGCCGGTCGAGATCGTATCACTCGAATTAAAAGTGCCACCGGCGAGCGGTTTAGTCGTCAACTTCTGTCGAGCTCGAATGCAACTTTTAGCTTCATCAGGTGTGAAGCTGTAGCCGAGGCTCTTTCCGATCGCGACAATCGATGCAAGGCCGGTAGCAATTGGTTTTACGCGTTCAAGCAGACCACCGTCGTTCCCCAGATCGTTGACGAATCGCTCTACGTCAGTTCGCGACACAGCCAGTCTCCGTGCCTTTGCTCAAAGTCGCCAAATCATCCATCTCGGGCTCACAAGCGATTGGTGCCGACGCCGTTAACAGGGCAAGAGGCGTGCCGAATTGAAGATTGCTGATTTTTCGTTTTTCTGACCCTGCGTATCGTCCACTTGGTGACACTTTGTTGCCGAACTGACAATCGGCCCGCTACGCGGGACGAGGTTTTCGTTGACAGTATCCAAACGGAGCAGGTTCTTCACGGCTGCGCCACAACGACGGAGGCAATCCGTCGAACAATACAAAATAGTCAAGAGAGCCTGGGGGCGCTGTCCAAGCGTTATGGATCAATCCGAAGACCGTCGCAAAATGGAAGAAGCGCGGTTCGGTGGCCGATCTTCCGACCGGCCCGAGAGAGCCAAAATCCACCAGTTTGTCGCTTGAGAAGGAGGCCATCATCGTCGCCTTTTGCAAGCATGCGCTGCTGCCGCTGGATGACTATGACTGCCTTTATGCTCTCCAGGCGACAATCCCGCATCTGACACGCTCATCGCTTTATCGCTGTCTTCAGCGCCATGGCATCTCACGGCTTCCGACGTGGAGGATGGCAAGGGCGTAAGGCGCAAGTTCAAAAGCTATCTCGGATACTTCCACATCGACATCGCCGAGGTTCGCACCGCGATGGGAGGGCTTTATCTCTTCGTCGCAATCGATCGAACCTCGAAGTGCGCCTTCACCGAGTTGCACGAAAAGCCACGAGTGTCACAGCCGACTTCTTGCGGAACTTGATCAAGGCAGTCCCTTACAAGATCCACACCGTTCTGACGGACAACGGCACCCACTCACCGACCCAAGCGGTGGGAGTTGGACTGTGGCCGATATCAAAGCCATGATCGAACGAAAGCAACCATTTTGGGCTCATGCCTTCGAGGTGGCCTGCGCCCGCAATGATATCGATCGTTGCCTGACCAAGCCTAAGCATCCCTGGACCAACGGCCAGGTCGAGCGGATGAACCGCACCATCAAGGAGGCCACAGTCAAGCGCTTCCACTACGACACGCATGACGAGTTGCGCAGCCACCTCGCCGACTTCGTCCGCGCCTACAACTTCGCTCGCCGGCTGAAGACCCTGAAGGGCCTCACGCCCTACGAATACATCTGCAAATGCTGGACTTCCCAGCCAGAACGATTCAAACTTAATCCGCTCCAGCAAATGCCGGGACTAAACACCTAGTTTGGAAACGCAGTCGCTGTTGGAGCTTGCATACGGACGGCGCGGGCCGCTCGCCGTCGAAGGAGAGCGGCAATCGCCGTTCTTGAACCGGGCCCGTTTCTTGAGCCGCTGGTTGGCTGCTTTCGGGCAACGCTCCCTGTTGCTGATCGCGCTGCTGCTCCTCTGGTAGGCAGCTTCCAGGTTTGGTTTGGTAGATCCGGTCTTCCTGCCACCGTTCACGGAGGTCATCGTACGCTTGCGCAAACCGGCGATCATTCACTACTCTTGAGCACAGCCAGCGAATTCACACGGCGCTTTGCGCCATCAGCAATCGATATGGCCATCTTCTCCGGAAATCCTTTTGGAAGCGCATTCAGCACCTGATCTATGGCCTTTGCGGCTGTATCGCCGAGCTGCTGGATGACAACCTTGACTGTTTTGTCGGGTAGACCGCAGCTTTTCGCAGTCTGCACGAAATGTCGGCCGAGAACCGTGTGGACGATGTAATGCCGGTTGCTGCCGATCGCCATGGCCAGCTTCATTTGGTTTTGGCTGATCTGTCCAGCGTCCAAGCTCGGTTGGGTCGAAATGATGTCGTAAAGCGGTGCAAGATGAAAACGACCGCCCGGCGCCAAATGAATGCTAAAATTCTTCGCGTGGCCATCGGTGGCGGCAAGCAGCCAGAACACGATCTGCGCCTTGAAGAAAATGGCCTGGTCGTCCTCAGGCGTATCGCTGCCCTTGAGGAAATCCGAGATTTTGCGGATGCCGGGTCCGCCATCGGATTCATACTTTCGCGCGGGTGGAACGGACAGCGCCTGGCAGCAGTCTTCCTGCGGCAGCCGCAACAGGCGGCCGTCGCGCGTCCAGATGCGATCGAACCGCTCAACTGCGAGCACGCGGCGCCCGGCGAAATCGATGATGCTTGATTTGGCGACAGGCAAGCCGAGTGCCGCAACCAGCTCAAGGCACAGATGCTCGTTTTCAACGCTGCCGGTCAGGTCGATTCCGTTCGGCAACTTCCCGATCTGCGGCTTGATAATGTGCGTAGTTGCGGTCGTGCCATGAGGCACGTGCCACTTGTCTTTCCAGTAAAGCAGCGCTGTCTTTTCCTGCGCGCCCGCGAGAGAAATGCGGAAGTCCTGGTCGGGGCCGATGCCGAGCGGATTGCTGGCAAGGTTGCCGAGAATGGCGGCGATCTCCTGATCGCTAGCGGCGCGGCCATCAATGGCGCCGGCGCCCCCGGGTGCGGCACTGTCGGGAAGGAATTGCAGCGCCCCGATGCAATCGCGGCCGATGGCGGAGAGCAGGCTGTAAGCATCGGCGCCATCAGCATGCGCGCGTTCGGCGACGCGTCGGCGGATGTCGTCATTATCGGGCAGAAGATTGTCAAAAACAGCGACGACGGGATCGCCGATATAACGATCCTCCCGCAATGGCAGCGACACGGAAACGGGGATGGCATTTTCCCACGCGAGCCACTGCTTGTCATACTGGAAATCGATTGCGCCACTGCTCTCGCGCCGCAGCCGCCCGACCAGCCGTGCGTTGAGGTAGACGTTGAGCGGCGCACGGGCAGGGCGACGCGCCATCAGAACAGATCCTCAATCGCTTCAGCCGTCAATTTGGTGCGCGGCCGGATGACCAGCTCGAGGTCGAGCGCGGCCAGCGCATCCATCAAGATGCGCAGCTGCGTTGCAGGTTCACCGGCCTCCAGCTTCGAGACCGTCGCTTGACGCGCATGCATCTTCTCACCGAGGTCCCCCTGGGTGAGCTTCTTCTGCCGCCGGTAGCGCCTGATCCCGGCGCCGATTTGCTGGGGGGTGCGGGCAATCGTATCCATAAAGGCATGATACGCAAACGCGTATAATTTGTCAATATACGCGACCGCGAATATCTACAGATCATACGCTTTCGCGTATACTAGGCATATTGAAATTACTAAAAAGCTAAAGCTGATGATCGATGTAGAGCTGGGCTCGAATCTGCCGGTGGGCGAGAGAGCCTCCTCGACATGTCGAACGTTCGTATCACTATCGTGCCAAGCAACTCCTTGTATCCATTTTGCCGCAACAGTAACAACAACAAATTCAATGACTTGAGGCCGGATTGTTCCCGATCTGAGACCGGACCCTAGTACCCGGAATCAGAGCTGAGTGATACGGCGGCCTTTGAAACGGCGTTGACGGACCTTTTTCTTGGTCCAGACGAAGGGCTCGGCTCTGTCGTTGTATGCGTTGACGTAGGCATCGATGTGTTCCTGAAGCTGCTTGAGGCTCGTGAAGGAGGTGCCGCTGAGCGACTGCCCCTGCAAGATGGAAAACCATACTTCGACCTGATTGAGCCATGGCGCACTTATCGGCGTGAAATGAAATTGCACGTTGGGGTGGGCCTTGAGCCAGTCCTCGTTCTTTTTATGGGTGTTGAGGTTGTCGAGGATGACGTGAAGCTTGCGGTTCGGAAAAGTCGCGGTGACGCTGTTCATGAAATCGAGAAACTCGACGCGGCGCCGGCGTTTTGAATGGGTCGCGATGATCTTTCCGGTGGCGACTTCGAGCGCCGCAAACAATGTTGTGGTGCCATGCCGCTTGTAATCGTGGCTTTGGCCGGTTAAGGCGCGGCCATTGGGCAACTTCAGATAACCCTGCGCTCGCTCCAAAGCCTGGATCGAGGGCTTCTCGTCCACGCACAGCACAATGGCCTTCGCCGGCGGCGCGACATAGAGGCCGACAACATCGGCGGCTTTGGCCGTAAAGTTCGGGTCGTTGCTCTCGCACCAGGACTTGCGAGCCACCAGGTCAATCTTGTGGCTGCGCAGGAACCGCCAGACATATTGGACATCGACATCGCCCAGCGCCTCGGCCAGCAGGGGGCCGGTCCAGCGCGCAAACCCTTGCGGTGGCGGCTTATCCAGCAGCTTCAGAATCCGCTTGTCGGTCGTCTTCGTATAGATCCGCTGCTTGCCAGGCCGCGGCTTGTCTTGCAGCCCTTCAAGGCCATGGTCGGCATAGCGATGCCGCCAAAGGCTGACAATCCGCGGCTGGACCCCAACTTCCTTGGCGATCGACCGGGTGCTGCGCCCATCCGCCGCCAACAGAACTATCCGCGCCCGCTTCAAATCGCGCTGCAACGTCACCGGTGAGCGACAGCACGCCTCAAGCACCTTGCGATCTTTCCTCGAAAGGTGGACTTCTCTTGCTTCGGGTATCATCCCGACCTTGAATCACGACTCACGTTCCAAGAAAAGTGGGTACTAGCTCCGATCGGACCTTTGGAGTCTCGACAGCGATTGAGCTGGAAAGCTATATTAGAACATACTAAGAACTGATCTTCCGGTTGTGTTTTCAAGACCCACTCTCACTAACATTTTGCCCGGCAGGCCGTGCATTTAGTGCCGCCAACTCAGGATGAGGTCGGGCCCAGGAGCCGCGTCATTGACCTTGTTCCGCCATTTGCATGACGACGCCTTTTTAGCTTTTTCGCGCGATCACAAGCACCTGTACGCAGCGTGTCTGCTGGATCTGCACGAACGCTTCTTTTCAGGCGCGCCGTCGTTCCCGACGCCGCAGCAGGTGGTCCACGCCATCTACGACGTCATGCGCGCCAACCCCGTCCTCTGGAACGAGGGCGATGATTTCGGCAGCCTGCCGGAAATGATCTCCGCGAGACGCCGCCGGATCCGGAAGGCCGACGTCGCGCTCGCTTCCGAGAAGGGCGACAAGGCGCTCGGTCTTGCCCGACAACTATACGCCCGGCTGCTCGTCTGGGGATGGCTTGAAGAGGAGGAATACGGGCTTCGCGTCACTGTGGACATGGCTATGGGACCGCTGCTCGTGCTGCAACGGCTCGCGAGCCTCAACAAGGATCTCTCGCAGCGATTCGGCGGCTTGATCGTGCAAATCCGCCTCAACCTGGAGGCCGTCGAAAAACTGAGGCCTGAGATCACCGACCGCAAGCAGCGCGAAGCCGCGCTCGCCGTCCGCGAGGCGCGCAATCAGGCCGACCAGTTCACTAAGAGTCTGCGGGCCATTCTGGCCGACCTGAAGCGCGTCCGACGGACCGTCATGGAGTCGAAAACAGTCGCTACCCGGCTCGAAGCCTTTTTCGAGGAGTTCATCGAACAGCTCCTGCTGAAGGATTTCGAGTCCATCCTCACCGTCAACCATCCATACCGCTTCCGCGACGCCATCGTCGATCTCGCGCGGAGGATCTCCTACAGCCCGGAAACCATGCAGGTCCTCGCCGAGGAGTACATAGCTTCCAGCATGGCAGCCGACATCGAGGACGGTCGAATGGCCGCGGCCGACGACCTGCTGGCTATCGAAAGCATCTTCGATCAGATCGGGGAGATGTTCGACAGGATCGAGGCCTTCCGCAGGCAGCTCGAAGCCCGGGTCCGCAACACCATTAAGTACGCCGAGCGGGGCGGGCAGGGACTCGTCGGCCGGGCCGGCGACCTGGTGCGGCGCCTGGATGCCTTACTGCGCGACGGCAGGCACCACAAGGCGACAATCGAATGGAGCATCGAGCCGCTGCGGTCGCCCTGGTCGGAGCACCATCAGGCGCCGGCCAGGCAGCCGCGCCGTCCCGTCGAAGCAAGGGAGCTCGCCGAGCCGCCGTCGGATCCGTTGTATGAACTGCGCAAGAAGCTCCGCCTCGAGTACATCGCTCGCATCGCGCCCCGCCCCGAGGATGTCAGACGATTCCTCGAGGGCCAGGTGCCGCCATTCGCGACCAGGGAAGCCCGCTTCATGGAAATCGATACCGTGGACGACTTTCTCGCCTTCGATTGCGCCCGCCGATATGCGCTGACAGGCGAGGTTCCGGCGCAGGTCGCGGCCGGGTTCGAACTCGAACCGTGCCCCGACACGCCCCCACACGACAGCGAATGGCTCCGTTGCGCCAACTTCCTGGTCAAGCGATCGGGCGCACTCCGGAAGGCGAGGGCGGCTCATGCTCAGTGAGTTCGAAAACGTCGAGCGCTCCTTCGGCGCGGAAAAGGCAGCCGACCTCCGCAAAGCGCAGCACTTCCTGCTACGGCGGCAGTTCGTGTTCGCGGGAGACCCCCGGACCGGGACAGTCTACAACACGATCATGGACGGCCGCTTCCGCGACGTGGTCGACGGCTTCTTCGATAGTTGCGGATACCGCGTCCACCGCGATCCGGAGGCGCAGTGGGCCGGCATCGTCGCCATGGACGAGGACGTGCCGCTGCCCCGGATGAAGCTCGACGAAACCATCGTCATGCTGGTGCTGGCGGCATACTGGCAGCAGGAGGTGAACGTCGGAGCAGTCGAGGACCGGGCCGTCGTAGTGGCCACTTTGAACGACCTGTTCGATCGCTACCGCGAGATGGCGCAACACGGCGGCGGTGGCGCGATCTCGGCCGCCCGGTTCCGGGACATCCTGCGCGAGGTCGCCCAACGCAGTTTGGTCGAGATCGGTGATTTTGACGACGAGCAGCAGGACTGCGAGATCAGGATCCGTCCGATGATTAAGCTGATCAGTGGCGGCGATGCCCTCCAACGGCTCGAGCGCTACGTCCGTAGCGAGGAGGCGCGGTTTCCGCAGCCCACAGGAGGCGAGGCATGATGGAGCTACGCCACCTGACGATGGTGAACTGGCACCTGTTCGACGTCGCCGACATCGACGTGACAGGACACGTCGGGGTCCTGGGCGAGAACCGGTCCGGCAAATCGACAATCCTCGACATGGCACAGGTCGTTCTCACCGGCGCGAGCCGGCGGTTCTTGCGCCTGAACGCGGTCGCCGGCGATAGCGGAAAATCGCGCAGCGGCTCGAAGCGCAGCGTCGTCGATTACTGCCTTGGGACGCTCGGCGAAGACCAGCGCCGGCGCGACGAGGCGCGCACCTACATCGCGCTCGGTTTCGAAGACACGGAAGACGCCCGGCCACCGGTCACGATCGGCATGGCGCTCGAGGCGCGCAAGTCCGACAGCAGGGAGACCGTGCTGGCATTGTTCGTCGCCGTCGGGACCGTTCTGAGCTCCAAGGACTTCATCGAGCAGCGAGGAAAGTCGCAATTCCCGGCGCAATGGGAGGACGTGCGCGCCCGGATCGTCGCGGCGGTCGGCGAAGGCAGCTTCGTCAATCATCGCGACCGGGCGAGCGACTATGTCCGCGAGTACATGCGCCATCTTCTGCCGCATTCGTCCTTTGGCGAACAGAACGCCAGCGCCCTGCAGAAATCAATCGTCAACGCGATGACGCTCGATCACAACCAGACGGCGACGCAGTTCGTGCGGAACTACATCCTCGAGGACAGTCCGATCGGCATCAAGGAGCTGCGCGAGTCGATCCAGACATACCACAACATCAGCGAGACCATCCGGAAAATGCGCCTCAGGCTCGAAGCCCTGAGGGCGCTTCGGAGCGTCCTCGCCGCGCTTGAAGAGGCGCTCGAGACCAAGTTCAGGGAGGAATGGGTCGCAAAACGCGCGACTTGGCTCGCGGCGCGCGCGACAAACCTGGACTTCAAGACCAAGCGGCGTACCGAGATGGCCCGCCGGGACGCCGCAGCAAAAGAACTCGAATTCATCGACGACGACGTCAAGGCCATCGATAAGGAGATCGAACGCCTCACGGCCGCGATCGCCGAGCACGATGCCAAGACCGGCAGAAAGTCCCTGCAGCAGACCGCCGATGTGGCCGGGCAGGCGGCGCACCGCGCCTCGGCGGACTTCAAGGCTCGCATGGAGAACATCCGTCGCCTGGAGCCGCTACGCGCGATGTGCGCGGACGGTTTCGAGGACTTCGTTCCTGCGCTTGAGCGTCTTCTGACCGCCACCGCCGGGGCCGACATCGTGGGCGTCTCCGACGAGGTCACCGCGGCCGAGAAGTCCTTCGCGGCAAGCGGCGCCAAATGGCTGCCGAAGATCGACGAAGCGCGTCAAACGATCATCGCGGAGCTTTCTGGCCTCCGCGGCAGGCGCGACGAGGTGCTCGAACGGATCCGACAGCACGCCGCCGGAGGGGCGCGTGCCTATCTCGGCGACGACACTGAACTCCTCTGCCGCAGGCTGCGGCAGGAGGGAATGGTCCCGCGCGTACTCTGCGACATCATCGAAGTCGCCGAACCCGAGTGGGTGGGAGCCGCCGAGGCGCTCCTCGGCCGCGACCGGGAAGCTGTGTTCGTGGACAGAGCGGATATCAGCGCCGCCACGTCAATCTTCAAGGAAGGTCGCCGCGAGTTTCGCCATGCATCGCTCGTGAGCCTAAACAAGCTCGAGCAGTTCAGGGCCAAGCCGGAGCGCGGCACTTTCCCCTCGATCTTCCGGAGCCAGGATCCGGACGCGATGGCCTTCATCATGCGCCGCTACGGCAATGTCCGTCTCGCCGACACGCTCGACCAGTTCAACAGGCCCGGCCGGGCGATTATGAAGGACGGCCTCTACGACGACGGACTCGTCCGGAGCCATCGCTGGATCGAATCCTCGCAGCATAAGATCGGAAAGGCAGCCCAGGCGAACGCCCTGCGATCCCTGCAGGATCAGGCCGAGGAGCTGGGTCGGATCATGACCGACAAGGGGAAGGAGGCCCATGCCGCGGAGCAGGCTTTTGCCGCTCTGAAGAACATCTGCGAGGGACGTAATGACCTGGGGGCGTGCGCGGCCGCCTTCGTGGCCGCGCAGACTGAGGTCGCTGAAGCTCAGGCCAGGCTCGATGCTCTCGACGGCGCGGGGGACGGCGGGCTTCGCGAAAAAAAGAGGGCGCAGCAGAAGCTGAAGGAGAAGAGGCTGGAGGAGAGAAAGACACAGCAGAAGGCATTCGGCGAGCATGACGGCGAGGTCAGGTCGGCGGAGAGGAGGCTCGGAGAGGGCGAGAACGTGCCTGGCTCCGAACTCAACCTTAGGGTCGCCCGGTCGATATACCGCAAGTTCTTCCCACTCTACTCCACCGCGAAAGGCAGGGCCGTCTACCGCGACCGCCTCGATGCCGCAGCCCAAAAGGGCTTCGCGGAGAAACACCGGGCTATCGCCGAGAAGGCCTTGAAGGATGCGAACGCGTCCGACAACGAGCGCGCCCGGATCGAGCGACGGGTCCGCGAGCTTCTTTACGATTACTTCGACCAGTTCGGGATGAGTTCGCAGGTCGGCGCGGAAAGCGAGCCGCTGCGGGAGGTGAAGCCATGGATGGAGCAGCTGATCTCGGATATCGAATCCAACGAGCTGCGCCAGTACGAAAGGCAGGCGCGGGAAGCGGCAGAGAAGGCCTCCACCCTGCTGCGCGGCGAATTCATCAATGCGCTCACGGCCCGGATCGGAAAGATGGAGCGGGAGCTGCAATCGTTGAACCGTAGCCTCTACGCACATCCCTTCCATAACGAGCGATATTCATTCCATCGCACCCAGATGGTGGAATTCCAGCCCATCCTGAAGATTATCGAAATCGCCAAAACCTCTCCGGAGGCGCTCGATATGCTGTTCCGGGGCGACGTGCCCGATGACTTCCCGCACAAGGATACGATCGTCGCACTCGAGGCGCTGCTCGAGGACCCCGACAAGGATTTCGCCCAGTTCGAGGACTACCGCAACTTCTACACCTTCGAGATCCACATGGAGGATGTTGCCACCGGCCGCTCGACCCGCTGGGAGCAGCGGCGCGGCACCGGGTCTGGCGCTGAACAACAGGTGCCTATCTACGTTGCCATCGGCGCTTCGCTGGCCGCCGTCTACGGCAGCGCGGAGCGTCGTGCCGGCAAGCCCGCCGGTTTCGCGCTCGCCATGTTCGATGAGGCCTTCTCCAAGATGGACGGCAAGAACCAGCGGCAGATGATGAGCTTTTACAAAAACCTCGGCCTGCAGTTCGTGATCGCGGCGCCGTTCGAGAAGCGCGTCGCCGTGCTCGAGCACATGGACACCATCGTGGAGGTGGACCGGATCGGCGAGCAGTCTAGGGCCACTGTGGTGGAACTGAAAGAGAAGGCCAAGCGCGAGCTGATGGCCATCGATCCGGACCTGATGTCCGAAGATGAGCTCGCCACCCGTCTGGCCGCCGAGTAGCCATGGCTCGGCGTTTCACGGATGCGATCGGCCTGCTGAACGACCTGCTCAACCGCTTCGAGGCGGGGGCCGCAAGCCCGATCGCCCACCCGGACTACCCCGCTTTCCCATCAGTAGTCGCGGCGGACGCCTTCCTGAAACAGATCAGGGAAGCCGAAAGCGCCGGCGCGGTCTCCCTTGGTTGGGGGCGGGGCCCCATGCGCGACCAAGTGGCACATGTGCGGCTGGCCTCGGCGGAGATCCTATACCGATATCTCCGCCGTACCCCCGCGTCGCGCATCGCGGAGGATGCCGCTGTGCGGCTTGTCGCCGGGGCGGCGATGCACGACTCTCTGAAGAACAGCGCTTCCCAAGTCGCCGAGGTATGGGGGCGGGGGAAAACGTGGCACGGGGTTGCTTCGTCCGATGTCGAGACACTGCGCGACGCGTTCGTTCTCGCCCAGGCCATCCTGGCTAACAAACATCTTGGCGTCGACTACAAGACCTTCTCGAGACGAACGGTGGGGCACAGCAAAACGCTCGAACGGATCGAAGGCGCGGTCGTGCGGCTCCTGAGCGGCATCCTGGAGTTTCCCCCCGGCGCGCGGCCACGCGAGGCGCTCCGGGCAATCGGCCTTGAGCGCTTCGCGCCACCGCTGCTGATCGCGGGCAAGATCGACCTCGATGGAGCCGACCTCTCCGGAATCTCTCCGCTGTATCTCGGAATCACTCCCAAGGAAGCAGATCGCGTCCGCTTCCGGGAGCCGCCGGCCTACGTGCTAACGATCGAAAATTTCGCAAGCTTCAACCGGCACATCGCCGAGGCGGACCCCGGCCGATTAGGAACGACCATGTATGTCGGAGGGTACCCCTCGCTTGCCACCCAGCAGGCGCTGCGGACGATCGCAGGATTGGTATCCGAACAGACGCCGATCTTTCATTGGTCGGACATCGATCCGGACGGCACCTGGATCTTCCACACCATCGAGCGCGCCGTCGACCGGCCGATCCGTGCCCACCTCATGAGTGTCGAAGTTGCCGAGCGTTTGGGACAAGTGCCGTTCAAAAAATCCGCACCCGCTCGATGTCCACCGGACTCCGGTATCGCAGCTCTGGCAGCGTACCTGGCGAAAGATGGAGCCAAGACGCTCGAGCAGGAAGAACTCGATCCAGTCCTGCCAGAGTTTCATTAGAAAATGCGCGCGGACGCTCGTGGTTGCTGCTTTGGCTGTCTCGCTCAGGACGTCATTTGTTTCAAGCGCGACAACAGCACCGCCCGCAACTACGTGCTGCGGGCAAACCGACATCGTTTCTTCATAAAAACGCTCAACCAGCATTGGCATGCCAGTTGCTTGAAGATGGGACGAAACCACCTGTGACTATGATGCTCGTTCAGCATCCGGTTGAAGTATTGAGATGAAATATGCCCGCTTGATCGATGGCAGAGGTCCCCCGATGCGCTTTCCAAACCGGGCGCCTGCCTCGCGAACTCTGCCATCTTGGGATCGCGCTCCGGTTTGCCGGGCAGAAGCCGATTGTCTTGGGGGCTCGCAACGAATGGTGGTTCTCAGCAAGAACGCCAGCGTAAAGGCGTCCTCAGGACGATCGTTTGGCATCGGATTAGCCCATGGTTCGGGGTGGGGCATCTGCGACATGCAGAGCCTGCGCTCTTGAAGCTAGGTGTCGGCCTTGCATCGGGGCTTGCAGATGGTCAATGAGCTAATGCAGAACGATTGGGATCTTGAGAACATACTCAGGCAACAGGACGAGCTCAAGGTCAAGCTGCTTCGCGCCCAATCGGTTGTCGCCGAATGTAAGGCAGGATTGGCGGATCTGGAGCGGAGGCTTGAGTGTCGAGCGGTCTCGATCGATGAACGCCAGCGCAACTCTGCGGCAAACAATTCAATACGCAACGCACGGCCGCCTAAATCGCGAAGCCTCGATAATCCTGTTAACCCGGATGCTGCCGTGGCGTTTTCGCCTCGATGGGACCGCTGAAAGCTGCCGCCGCGCACGTTAACGGCGACAGGTTTTGGGACGGACCTGGCGAAGATCTCGAGACGCATGGTGTTGCGAACCCGGCGGGCGAACTGGACAATTAGGTGCGGCCTTGCCGATAGGCTCGGCTTTTTGGCTGATCGCGGTGCGTCCGCCAGGGATGCGCGCAGAGCAGCACCAGATAGGGGACGTATCGCCGCGTCTTTGGCTAGAGCCTCCTGTTTCGGGGCTGCTCACGTAGATGTCCTGAATCGAGTGTCAAGAGCTCTCCACTTCCAGCCAGTTCGGTCGTCTTGTCCGTCTTTAAGTCGTTGAAATTTCCGATTAGGCGTCCATGGAGGGGCGCGAGCGGGCGCGTTCAATGACCACGATGGTCCGCTATGGCCGTTGGGCAGGCGACGTGCCGAGCGGTGCTGACCGCGGAAGCCGACCATGCCTCCGGCATCGCATGGATGATGACGGAACTCACTGACTATGTCCCGCAAGCGATCACTCCGGAACAGGGCGGGTAACGGCAGTCATCTAAAAATTCGTGAGACACCAGGAAGAGGGGATCCGGTGCGAATGCGATCCGGTGCCGGCCGTAGCCTCGTCAGCTTCTCGAAAGCTTTCCCGAATACTCACTGCCCACCGATCCTGGACGAGAGGCTGCGTGGACTCACGCGCAATTGGAGTTGCACAAATGAAATCGGGGACCGGTTGGGAGCTCAATCAGTGTGAGCAGGCTGACGTTACGAAGTTGTTGGATTTTCGTACTATCGCAAAACGCTTCATCTTTTTCGCGCATAGGCAAGGTGCTGCTGCGCGATCTCAAGTCCAGGCGTCTACTGCGTCGGATAAATGTCATCTTGTGCGCGCCAGTGACGCACGCGGCGACTCGATCAAGCCAGCGCTCAATACCAGAAAAGGCACGCGACAATGATGCGCGTGACAAAAGCACGAGCAGGTCAATGACAAAGCGTTTTCGCAACTGGGCCCTATTGTCCATACTCGCCTCCATGGTTGTCGGCCCCGCCGCAAAAGCGCAAGACCGCCGGACTATCGCCGAACCTGTTGCACCTGATACGGTCTGTGATCGCCCTGTGCCTTCCGGCAAGAACGATACAGTTAGCCTACAGGAGGCCATTGAACATTGCCCCGATGGCGCTGCAGTTTATCTCGGGCGCGGCGAGTTTCACTCAGGTCCACTCGAGATGAAATCGGGCGTGACCTTATGGGTCGGACGCGGTGCGACACTGATCGCCATCCCCGAACCTGCCGCTTACGACAAGGGCCTCGGGCAATGTGGTCGCATTGCGGAAAAGGGCGACGGTTGCCGGCCATTCATCAGCTTTTCTAAAACGCGCGGCGGCGGTATCTACGGAGAGGGCATCATCGATGGTCAGGGCGGCGCGCTGATCGGCGGCGGCGCGGAAACCTGGTGGCAGCTAGCCCGCCGCGCCCAAGCCCAGGGCGGCAATCAGAACGCCCCACGCTTGATCCAGGTCGATCATGCGCAGGATATCACGTTCTCTGGTGTCACCTTGCGCAACGCTGCCAATTTTCATGTCGCGATGAACCGGGTTGAAGGTGCCACGTTTTGGGCCCTCACGATCGATTCGCCGGCGGATGCCCGCAACACCGATGGCATCGATCTTGGCGCCAGTCAGGATGTGACCATCACCCACAGCTGGATCCGTACGGGTGACGACAACGTCGCAATCAAGGCCGGCGACAATGGTTCAAGCAGCCATATCTCGATCATTGATAATTATTTCGGCTGGGGGCATGGCATGTCGATCGGCAGCGAGGTGAATTCCGGGGCCAGAGACATATTGGTGCGTAATCTGACACTGGATGGTACGACGTCGGGCCTGCGCATCAAGAGCGATGTTGGTCGAGGCGGTCTGGTCGAGAACGTGACTTATGAGTACGTGTGCCTGAGGGGCAACCGGTGGCCGCTGGCTTTCGATGCAAAATATGATCCGCGCGCTCAAGGCACGAGGATTCCGGTCTATCGGCAAATCGTTCTCCGTCATGTGCATGGCGACACTGGTGTGCTGCTGATGCGCGGCATAGACGAGCGGCATGCCCTGGACGTGACACTCGAAGATGTTCGATTTGCCAATTCCGCGACTTGGCAACTTGAACATGCGAACGTCAGCGCAAATCACTCTGACGTATGGCCCCCGCTGCCCGGACGAGCTACACAACCGCCGCTGCGCGGATCGGAGGTATGTTCCAAGGCATTCCGCGACGGCAATCGGTAAGCACTACACGCGGCGCCGAACTCAGGTGGTGAGTTCCGCATCTGGGGCCAAGATTACTGGTGTTGACGAAGGTCGGGCTCATGTCCCGAGTTGGTTGCTATTGGCCGACAGTTTTGCAGGGCCGGAAATGTCAAGGTGACGCAGGTTCTGATTTGGCGATGAAAATCTTGTGTCGATGCGCGACGGCTATCCCGCTGAGAAACGAAGTGTAAGATCACATGCGAATTTTCGTTTCCTCCGCTGCACTTCTGGCGGGATGTTTCTGCATCGCCGCGGCGTACGCTCATCCACTGTTGGTGTCGCATGCCGGAAATGCAGACTATCACTCCGTGCAGCAAGCCATCGACGCATTGCCGGCGGAAGGCGGAAACGTCCGGATCGCGCCAGGCATCTATCGCGAGAAGGTTAAAATCACGAAATCCGGTGTTCATCTCGCAGGGACTGGCAACAAGCCGGAGGATACGGTCATTGTGTATGGCGACGGCGCGGTCAATGTAGGAGGAACGGCCCGTTCGGCGACGCTGGATGCCCCTAGCGATGACTTCCGGCTCGAGAATCTGACCATTCAGAACGACTATGCCCTCAATCCGGCCAATCCACCTTCGCAGGCGGTAGCGCTGTCCGTTACCGGAGATAGGGACGTCATTACGCGCGTCCGCCTGCTCGGCGCCCAGGACACGCTGTTTGCCGGCAAGGGACCAAACGGTAGAATGTCACGACAATACTTCTCGAACTGCTACATCGAAGGGCATGTCGATTTCATATTTGGCAACGCCAAGGTCTGGTTCCGGCAATGTGAATTGCACGGCATCGCCAATCAAGCGGTCATCTATACCGCTCAGAGCAAGGCAACGCCGGATGAGGACAGTGGCTATGTTTTTGATCATTGCAGGCTAAGTGCCGACCCTGCTGCGCGCTATATCGCGCTTGGCCGCCCCTGGCGCTCCTACGCCACAGTGGTCTTCCTGTCGACAAAGATAGATGCACGAGTGATTGCGGAAGGCTGGCGCGAATGGGCTCCCGGCGAGACCAACAAGTTGAGCACGAGCTATTATGCCGAATATAGATCCTTCGGCATCGGTGCTAACCCATCAGGCCGCGAGCCTCATTCCCATCAACTGAAAGATGGCGAAGCTGCGAGATGGTCGCTGAGAGTGTTCTTCGCGGGTGTCACAGATTGGCTGCCCACGAACCATCAGGTTCGAACAAAGAGCAATGTTCACGGTGAAGGGGTTCCACGGCGATCCTCGGATGAATGAGGGGAGCGAGCCTGATTGTGATGGAGAGTCTTGTACAGCAACCCAACCGCCGCCGGAGCCAAACCGACGGAAAGGGGGCCGGCGCGACGATCTCATCTGTTCGCCGTCCACCCACATGCGCCCGCTTCAGCTCGCAGATCATCTTGTCCGTTTTGGCGGATCAGTGTCGGCAAGCTCTACGGACCGTCACGTCAGCACGTCGTCATCGCTCGGGAACGGCTGATTTGCCTGTTCAGCGCCTTGCGCAGATCTCCGGAGAGCGAAGTGGGCTGATGCTTCGCGGCTATATTCGTTCGGTCGGTGAGCGACGAAAATTCCCGTGCGCGAGGCGAGGGCGCCTATCTGCGCCCCGTCGAAAGTTGCTTCGGAACGAGAGCTCAGTCGGTCGAAAAGTTGTTGAGGAGACCAAGGCGCGCCGCGGCGAAATCATCGGTTACGGAGGCGCTGCCTCAGCCAACCAACTCGGTTGACGAGGCCGCAGACTGTTCGGCAGGTTTATTTGACTTCGGGGGCGTTCCGCGAGCTCCATCTTGGCAAGCAAGTTGTGGAGTTCAAGCATGCACCGCGTTGGCAGCTTACGATGGCCAAGCCGTCGTGCAGGTGAGGTCGTGCGCGCTCGAGCGGGGCGGTCCCGAGACTGCAAGAGAAGCCTTGCGGTCCCTCAGTCAAAGACTGAGCCCGATTGAAGTGAGCGAATCGAAGTCTGCCGGATCTTCATTGCCAACTTGGCTTGCCAGGCACCGTTACTGCTGCGAACTCAGGACGCCCTGCACATCTTCTCGAAAAAGAATGTTTGGGGTCGTTTTGATGCCTGAACGCGCTCGTCGCCACTGGGCGAGAATCTCGTCTCCGAGCGGAACGTCCCTTTCGAAGGCTTACGGCGCAATTCGCCGTTTCTCGTACGACGTGGATCTCACATACGGCATTCGAGCAACAGCTCCGGACCCGGTGGACAATTTGGTCCCTCAGAACCGCAGTCAAAGCAAAAGTGCCAACGCGCGAGAACGCCTCCGGTCTGCGTCAAGGAAAAGACGTTGTGCGTCATCAATGAACGCCTGCAATAGGACAAGCTCACTACCAAAATTGATGCCAAGGACGACAAGATGCACGTCACGTATGATCCATTGGAGACGGTAGCGGCTATGTAAGTCCCGCCGTGATGCTTGAATTCGGCGCACGATCGACCGGCGATCCATTGTTAGATCGGTCGACCAATTTCGTCAGCTCGAACACGAAACCGGCGAAGAGGTGCGATAAAATTGGAGCAACTCCGTCCGTCGTCAGGCGGGTGCCGATGCGACGCCGGTCTCGCGCGCAGCAATATCCTGATCTCGTCAGCTTCTTGAAAGGTTGCGGCTACAACAATCGAGAATCTGAAGAGCTGCAATCTCGCCGTAATCCAGGCCGTACGGATTGCTGCAGGGTCTCTACAAACATGAGGAGAGCAGGATGGATCCGGTTGACCCATTCTTCGATTCAGGAGCCTGGATGCGGGAGTACGCCGCGCTGCCGGGGCGGGCGGGTCAGCGACGGGGCGACTCAAGCGAGCAAGGCGACTTTGAGAAGCGTATGGAGGATTTGCATCTCGATCCGTCTGATCAAAGCAAGTCAACTTCACCTGATCGGCCTCCCGCAGGAGGTGGTCGAGCAGTCCGGCGGGACGATTTCGGCGGTTCGATGCGGGCGCCGCCGCACTCCACTTTTAGGGAGAGTGCGCTAGGCGACACGCGCCGGAGCGTAGACATTCCCAGCTTTCAGCTTACCGCTGCGACGCAAGTGCCGCAGTCTAGTTTGCGAGATGATCTGTTCAGCAGCGCGCGCTAAAGCTTTCCGGACGCAGAGTCTGCCGCGTCGGCCAAAAGCGGAAAAAGCCGCAGATTATGGTCACGCTTCAAGTCGGGAATCGGCAAGGCGCTTGGCCGGAGCAGCAGTGAAAATTCGTCGCGCGACGCTGGGCAATCTGACGTCTTTTCGACGAATTTACGAATTGATTATGCGAGGCAGCCGGGCCGGACGCGCGGGGTCCCTGCGGCCGATGAGGAGCTCATTAAAGATTTCCGAAACAAGGCGGCGGGTAACCTCACCGACGGCACGATCAAGAATGCGGCAACCGATTTGCGCCATTTGAGCGTGCTCCTGAGCGAGCACGGCAGGCCCTCAATTGCGGATCGAATAGCCGGGAATTGGAAAACGCGCAGCAGGACAATCCGGAGGTGGAAAACCACCAGCTGGAAGCTGAGCTCGATGAGGAGGTCGACAGGTACGCAGGCCGCCGCGGCACGCGCATCAAGGCGGCCTTGAAGAAGCTCCGTGAGGTCGGTGCCGGAAACGCCCTGGCGCCTGATCTCCGCCGACTGGCTCCTCACGGCGCGGACGCAACCCTCATCCACATGTGGGCGGCGGCGGAAAAGGCAACACGCAGGATCGAGCCGAAGACGATCGACAGGCAAGCTCGCCGCATGTCTAAGCTGAGTGAGTGGCTGCGGACCCATGATAGGCCACCGATGGCCGGCCGACTTTCCACCCCCGCGTTTGTCCGGGATCTCGAGGAGTACAGGCGCGAAACCAACGACAAGAAGATCAATGCTGATCTGGTCAAACTTGGCGGATACGAGCAAATCCTGGAGGCGAACAGGGCGCTTGGATTGAGGCCTCCTGAGGATCCGGGCCAGCCTTCTTGGGAAGCTGCTCGACAGCCGCATGCACTGCAGGGTCCTCCCGCAACGCCAGCTAGCCCGAGCGCGGGCGCCTGGGATTGGCTTGGCGAGCAGATCCACGGGCCCAACATATCGATGCCAGCGCCGCCCAGCCATTGGCAGGCCGGTTCGTCGCAGCAGCTTCCCGCAACCCCGGCGACGCCGAGCGCCGGAGCCTGGAACTGGCTTGGCGAGCAGATCCAAGGACCCGCCTCACCAGAGCCAGCGCCGCACTGGGGCGCGCAAGCTCATCCGCCGCTCGAGCTTCCTGCTACACCGGCCACCCCCAGCCAGGGAGCCTGGGCCTGGCTCGGGCAACAGATGCAAGACTCCGCATCGCCGTCGTGCGTGAGGCCTCGATCGTCAAACATCTACGGCGGTCTCGACTCCTTCGTTGATCTGGATCCACCCCACACCCCACGACTTGCGTGACGATGCGCGCTCTGCGCCAGCATCTGAATTTGCAGCCGCCTCGTCGTTCGCAGGACCGCCGGGGGCGGCTCCGGAGCTGCGGGATATAGGAGCGATCGTTGGCGCCGGCTGGCGCCACGGCTCCCAGGCGGCTTCAGTCGTGTTGATCGATGTATTGGGAAATATGCATCTGCTGCCAAACCAGTTCGGGCCAAGTCAGTTTGTGATCAATGGGGAGCGCTATTTTCGGCTACGGTGGACCAGGAGGCCGCAGGGATGTTCGCCTGATCCATCATCCCCGCGTGAGCCAGCCGGATGAACCAGGCCCGTCTCAGTCGCTCTATCGTCCCCGGCCGATCGTGCCAGCCGTGCAATCCGGTGAGGGGCCCGTTGATCTTGGGTATCTGATCCGCGGGGATGGGAGCACCGAGATCGATTCCTTCCGCCCTACCTCGTCCGCGCCCTGGAAGGCCAAGGCATCTTGCCGCGGGCGGGCCAACCAACCTATTTCGAGATCCGCGGAGTGCCTTACAGGGGTGAATTGGTGGAGAGCGAAGGCCGCCAGCGCGTACGCATTTATCCTGAACGTGGCTGAAGAGGCAGCAGGGCCTGCAATCGAGCTTTCGGCGGGGCAGCTCGCGTAAGGCGTTCTATAGCGAGGCTGTTGGCAGGCGATGGATCCGTTGCAGGGGCACGGCCTGAACCGTCCAGCCTCCTCTTTGTAGAATCTGCCAAGCGATTCTACCAATTTGGTGCGTGCCCGGACATGCTTTCTGCATCCCTGATCCTTTCACATAGTCCGCCAATTCTTGTCTTGAAAACCGCAGCTACCACAGATCGAACGCATTCCTGATCGAGGGAGCACCGGCGCCGAGCGCAGGCGATGGCCAAGCGCCAAGAACTTGGCCACCAAACGAAAGTTTGCTGACAAAGGCTTTTCCTGATGGCCGCCCAAATTCCTCGGCGGGCGCGGTATTTCGCAACCTGCATAGCTTAAGGCCTCATGCCCAGTTCAGTTATTGCGCTATGCAAAGGCCCCTCGCGCTGCGTTGCAAACACCTGGTCCGCTCGGGAGCAGAGTGCAAGTGCCCACTGGACCTGGGAAGCCGATGAAAGCGAGCTTGGTGCGATAAAAATCGCTAAGGTCAGCTTCCTCCCAGCGCTTTTCCCAAATAATCTCGAAAAGGATCAATGAGGACAGAGTGTGCGGGCGGCCGCCGGCGCTCAGGCTCACCGCCCGCAGCAAGCCAGCGTTCGATAGTCCTCACGCTCATGGCGATCTGCGGCGCGATCCCGCGCGGCGACAGACCGGTGGCGCGCAAGTCGAGGATTTCGGCATGAAGTTGCGCGACGATTGAGAGCCGCGGGCGACGGCTCGTCAGATTCTCGAAAGTTTGTTCATAGTAGGACTAGCTCAATTGATTTCATGACGAGAGGCTAATGTGGAACCGCACAATTTTGACGTAACTGCCGGGCCGCGGTACAGGTCTCGCAAGAGCATCAACCCGACCGATCCGGGCAAGACGACTTTGAGCAGCAATTAAACGAGGTGCGCGAAGCCGATAACGCGATCCCTGACGGTGGGCCACGCGGTAGGCCCTCTACCAATGTGTCTAGCTACACCAGCAGTCCCCGGCCGAGCCGATGAGTGCACTTGCCAGGAGCAACCTCTTGCCAAGCGAGGTCCTCATCAACGATGAGCGTAACACAGCTGAGTTGAGAGCAGCGAAGAGGCCAAGGGCCCTAAAAAGTCCGCAAGGCGTTGCCATTGAGCAGCAGCTGAGCGAGTTCGCCAATTCAGGCGGTGGTGGAGCAATGTCAGCAGCCTCCGCGATGCAGCCGGCTCAATCAACTGGGATTGTGGTACGGGGGCATCAGTTGGACAAGCGGCCTGTTTATCCGAGGATGCTCCCGAAATCTTGAGGCTTGAGGAGGCTCTCATCAAAGGCGGGATGGTCGCCGGTGGGGCGAAGCAACATGCAGGCGCTCTTCTTAGCTTTAGCCGTTGGCTCTTCGCAAAACGCAGACCGAGCATTGTTGCTCGGCAGGACAATAAGTCGCTGAGCAATGGCGGTGACGTATACGAGTTCGTCGGAAAGGGAAATCCCAAAATCCTCCTTGTAGCATTAGACCATCTCCGCACCTTTCGGTCGACGGGCGAAGTCATCGTACGCCAACGGAGCGGTCGCGCCCGCCCCCGAACGTGGCCCCCATCCATCCCGAAAGCGCGGCACTGATGGAACCGACGCTCATCGGCGACGCCGCTGCACAGCACAGGGCCTCGTACGAAGCTAGCAGTCGGCGAGAGGAGCTTCGGGACGGGCAGGAGGATCAACCCGCCCCGTCGGCTTTCGTCCAAGGGCACGTCGCGATCAATCCCGAGCAGCTTCATCAGTGGGAGCTTTTGCAAGTGCTGGATCATCTTGATCATCAACCCATTCCGTCACCAGCCTCCGTCCCTTCGGACAAGCTTCAGCGACTGGAAAAGGACTTACAGGGCGAGTTGCACCGACACCCTGCCGCGTCGTTCTCCGCCGATCCAGAAGAGTTTAGTTTCGATCTAAAGCAATTCTCTCCAGGGGAGCTTCGGCGATTGCTTGATAATCAATCCATGCCGTCCCCCGTCTCCGTCCCCTCAGAGGAGCTTCAGCGACTAGAAAAGGACTTGCAGGATGACTTGCGCCAACACCCTGCCCCGTCGTTCTCCGCCGGTCCAGAAGGGCTTAGTTTCGATCTAGAGCAATTCTCTCCAGGGGAGCTTTGGCGATTGCTCGATGATCAATCCATACCGTCGCCAGTATCCGTCGATCCAGATGACTCGGCTCTAAATTTAGGGCAGTCTGATCTTCCCCGAAAGAGTGGAGGGGTTTAAGCGGCTTTTAGCTCCATCTCGATCGGGCGATATATCGATTGCGGAATGGAGCCGGGTTCGGCTCGTAGAAGCCCTCGATGAAAGCAAAGATAATGCGCTGGGCGTCGGCGCGGTTATGGTTGCGATGACGAACCAGTGTATGGAGGAAGCTCTCCATCGGGGCATTGTCGTAGCAAACGGCCTCGCGGCTCATCAACGCGGTGATGCCGGCGCCCGCGAGACCGCCTCGTCTCATGCAATTGGGTTCTTTGGTGAAGGTTGCGGAATTCACGGGCGCGAATAAGGTCATAAGATCAGAATCGCAATCGATGCCCGCGATTCGCCCTTGCTCCATGCCTTCCGCTCGCTGGTTTCCCCCGAGCTTACGATCGTCCAGGTCCTTCCCCATGCCGATAAAGTGGTGCTCGTTGCTCGGTCGAAGGTCGCGCTCTCGTTTCTGTCACGCTTAGCCGACTTGCCGTGGTAGGGTTCGGTCCCATGCGTCACGATAACGTCGGAGCAGAACGGCGCTTGCGATGATCAGAAGAATATCAACGTAGATATCAACAGATTGAGCGCGTGTTCCGTTTGGGGCGTGTGTGTGATGATTGTCGGGTAATGAATGTATGACAGTCCGACGCTTGCATATATCCCCGGAGCGAGATGCGCGATGTATGTTCCCGTGACTGCTGTGCTATCGCGGTGCGCAAGCTGGCCTTTTGCCAGAGCAGCATCCACTGCAAGCTTACTCCAGGCCGTGTTGGTCGCCACGAGAGCAATCAGATCACTGGGCCGGCTATCAAAAGGTCCCTTTGCATAAAGACGAAGCTCGTAATACCGGCTGATCCTGTTGCGCTCAGGTGGAGCTCCCATGACGGAGAAGCCGCCGTAGATGCCGCGAGACGGCGACCCAAGGGCGTCACTCTGCCAGAGCTGCCTGTCCGCAGCGATGTAGTGAAAATTATTTCCGCTCTCCCTTTGTTGCTTGGGATCCGCCAAATTCGTGTAGCGGCTCCTGTTCAAACCAACGCCCGCCCGCAGCCACGTGTCGGGTACGCCGGGAGCAGCCTTGCTCTTGTAGCCGGCTTCTTCGACAAGAAGGATGCCTGCATTGGCCGTGCTCCATTTCAAGCCGGTGGGATTCTCGGTTATATGGGCATAGGCACCATCTGGACTGATTGAGCGCTGGACGGAGACCTTGTTGTACAAGCGAGCGTCAAAATTGTACTTCAAGTTGGCCGCTGGCGTGGGCGCGGCATTGGTGCTCATCCCAGCCTGGAACAAGGCAGACATGTTCGATCCTGTGATTCCTCCGAACAATGTGCCGGTGAATTCATTCTGGTTTCTGAGGTAGCCAAGTTTGAGTTCTAGTGTCCTGTTGAAGAAAGTCTGGTAGTAGGCGAGCGTATTGAGTCCCACCCGATCTGGCCCTGGGCGATCCCACGTCCAGTATTGCTGCTCGGCCCCTACGACAATCTGTCCGTCGGCAATGCCAAACCGGCTCAGATCGTAGGTGACGATCATGAAGTTCGCCGACGCGAAAGTCGGATTCTGGCCCATATAGAGCTGGTTTGCGATAGTGCTTCTGGCTGCATGCGGTAGCTGGTTGCTTGCAAAGGAGTTATGTGTCCACCCGATATAGCCGATGCCGACGTCCGCCAGCGCAGATCTAACGCCCCCCTTGTCCTGATCAATCGTATCTGCAGGACCAGGGATGGGGAACCACAACCCTTTTTCACGCAGATTGTCGTACCTTTGGAAGGGATCGATCGTTTTTTGCGGTCTCGTCTGAGCAGCCCTGTCCGCATTGCCGCGCTTCTCCAAAGGCACTCCGGGACCTGCTGCTCGCGCCGGGGCAGGAGGGCGGATTGCCTGACAGATCAGGTCGATCGGGAGCTTTGCGGCCCGGTCGGAAGTCTTTCCTCTTTTGCTGGCCTGATCCACAGGGTGGTTACTAGGATCAAGTCCGCTCGCGGTTTGTGCCAGTACGGGATTGCCGACCAGACAAGCCGCTAGCGAAAGTGCGATAGCAAGCCCAGATTGCTTGCCCCTTGGTCTTAAATTGAAAGAAAGTGCTGCCGTAGCCGAGTATGTCCGGGGCGAGGTCGTCGCAAGAAGGCAATCACGCATGGCGTAGTTCGGGTCCATGTCTGCCGGCCATGAATATGCGGCCTGATTGGCCCGAAGTGAGCTCGCGGCGGCGTGTGGCACGCGCCTGCTTCCACATCGTCATTGCAAGCGCAGCCAAGCAATCCAGACCCCCCCGCAGTGGCAGTCTGGATCGCTTCGTCGCCAGCGCTCCTCGCAATGACGAGCAAGCGGCATCGCGGCTGTCGTTTCGCGTCCGTGGGGGAGGGGGACGAGCCAGAACTCGATCTATCCGAACAGAGCCACTCAGGCTTCCTGAACCTCTCAGCTCGCGGCGCGAGGATGATCTGGTCCGAAACTTTGGTTGTGCGTGACGCCGGTGCGCCCAGAGCCAGCGGAGAGCGCTGGCTCGGCAAATGCTCACGAGCGCGCGGAGCGTTCTGTCCTGGCCGCCAAAGCGTTGCGAATGTCCACCTTGCTCACTGTGCGTCAGGCGAGTCTGGCGGTGGTGCGCATCTGCATCGAAGGCGGCTTTCTGGACCAAACGGCAGCCACCCGAAAGCAAGGCTAGCCGTGCAAGAGGCTTGGCTTCACGAAGCGTTTCATTGGTATCGTTGTCAGCGAAACACGAGACGATCGGCGGGCTTGAAGGCCGAAGAGCTTTTGGATTTGCGCGCGCGGCAACCACACCACAACATCCAACGTGATAGCCCAGGGGACCGGAGGAATCAGCCATCGAGCAGCTTTGGCGGATATCGGCGAGCAGTTGCTTTCTGCCGTCGGCGCGGCAAAACCTGTCTTGCATCCAAAACCTTGATGTGCGCGGCGTTCGTTGGTTACGCTTGCCACGTGCCCGTCATCTCGAACAACCTGCCGGAACTGGTAGTTGATCAGGTGCAATGTTTGCCGGTCCAATCGCGCCATTGCGGCTCGGCCGATCAGCCGTGGCGCTTACGTGGCGCGTCCCAGACGAGGTTGCTGGTCTGGGCAATGCGTGAGGCGGGGCTCCATCGAACACTTGCAGGAATCAGTGGACGGTTTGCATTCGTGCCGGGGCACGGTAAAAAATCTGCAAGGTTCTTCTGAATGATGAGAGAATGCTGCGCCATCGCCGACTACGACGAGAACCATTGCTCGCTGGTGGCGCTATCATTGAGAACGCGCGCAAATTGTCGCGTTGCTCAAGAAGGAGCGTTTCATAGGAGTAGGCGCAGCCGATCGGGAAGCTCACCAAGATTGATTATTGTCGACGCTGGCAGCTCCTGGAACGCGGGAGCATCGCGAGCTATCGCGTCGACAAAATAAGCCTGCTGGAACGAGATCTTGAGCGAGGGACAATGGACTTGATTGATCAAGCGGCCGCTTCAGACTTGCGGCCGCTCTTGCACGGGCCGTCAAGACGGATTCTCCCGGTTTTGGTGCTCCCGCTTATCCTCGTCGGCTCGTGTGCTGCTAGCGCCTGGCTTTGGGCTAACCTTGAAGAGCCTGTCGAGACGCCGGAAAGCAGCGAAGTCGCTTCAACGATGAGCCTGCCACCGGAGGACAGGGCATCCTTGTCCGAGATAAAGTGGGCACAGCAGAAAAATGGTGATGAGATCGCAGAACTCAACCGCCGGATCGATGCCCAGCGGGATGTCCTCAAAGGGGTCCTGGATCAGATCACCATACTGACTTCGCGGATCGATGCGCTGCAGAGTTCAACACCTGTCCCTTCTGCTGCTTCCGAGCCTCCTTTGTCGCCAGCCCGGGCTGTTTCGAGCGCCGCCAGGAAACGCTTCGGGCGGTCCAAACCACAGGGACCTGTTTCCGTCGGAGGCGCGCCAGTGATCGCCGGACCGAAGACAGCCGAGCCTTGAGTCTGGGACGCTGCAGGCGTCGTCGAGTGTCCAACTGTGCTCGAGGAGGTGGACCGTAGCTTCGCAAAGCTGCCTCCAGCCGTAAATTTCCCGAAGCTGGTGCGGGCGCCGGCGTCTCCAGCGGCACGTCGCTGAGGCCGTCACCATCATCAAGAGCAGTCAAGGGGAGGTGGGGCAGAGCCCTTTCGGCATGATCGAGCCGTGGCCCTGAACGGCGGAATCCGCTGCGCTTCTCCTTCAAATCAGCTTCCCTTTAGTCAGCCCTCCCGGTTTGAGGCCATATCTGAAAGATCGTTGTCATGACACCGCCGCTGCATCCTCGAAATCTGGCCTGTCTGCCGGAGGTGCCTCTTCAGATCATTCCGTCGCGAAGAGCTTAAATGTTTGAGATCTGCTCACATGCGCGGCTTAGTTAATAGGGATACGGTCGAGATAGGTGTCGAATGCGGCAGCAACAGCACGAACGAGAAACCGGTGTTCCTGCTTGACCCGAATGAATCCCCCTTCAATGTCCACTATCCCGTCTTCGGCGAGCATTCCCAGCCGGTCGGCCGAATTGAGAAGAGGAATTGGATCAAATCCGTGAGCAGCACAGATCGCTGGTACGTCGGCCTGCAAATCGCACATCAGACGCTCGATAATTGCGGCGCGGAGGCGATCTTCGGGGGAGAGGCAGTAGCCTTTTGAGGTTGCCGGACGACCAGCCTGAATGTGTTGGTGATAGGAAGCGGTTGCGCTCTCGTTCTGAACGTAACCCTCACGCAGACGGCCGATGGCTGACGGACCTAAGCCGATCACGGTTTTGCAGGTATCAGCCGAATAGCCCAGGGAGTTGCGGCGAAGCTGACCGGCTTTCTGCGCCAGCGCGAGCTCGTCGTTGGGCAGGGCGAAATGGTCGAGCCCGATCTGGCGGTAGCCAGCCGAGACCAGCGTATCTGCGATAGCCGCGGCTTGCTCGGCGCGGGCGAGATTATCCGGCAGCGCCGTCTCATCGATCTGGCGCTGACGTTTCATATAGGAGGGGACGTGAGCATAGCCGAAAACTGCAAGCCGGTCTGGCCGCATGGCCAGAGCCGTCCGTGTAGAGTCCACGCAAGATCGCACCGTCTGATGCGGCAGTCCGAAGAGGAGGTCGAAATTGATGCGGCTTATCCCATGCTGGCGAAGGCTTTCGACGACAGACGCCGTCTGCACCTCGCTCTGGACGCGGTTGACCGACCTCTGAACCACCCCGTCGAAGCTTTGCACGCCGATGCTCGCGCGATTGACGCCGGCCACTTGTAATGTTTCAACCATCTCGGCCGTGAACGCACGTGGGTCGATTTCTATGGCGATGGTAGCTGATTTGCTGAACGCGAAGCAGCGTCGCAGGAGTGCCATCAAGGCGAGAAAATCGGCCGGTGCAATAGTAGTCGGCGTCCCGCCGCCGAAATGCACGTCGCTTACCGGCAGCGCGCGAGGCGCTTGCTCTGCGACCAAACGTATCTCGGCATGCAGCGTCGCCAAGTACTTGCGGATCGGTCGCTCGCTGCGAGTGAGGCTTGTAGGGAAGCCGCAATACCAACAGATAGCACGACAGAACGGAACGTGGATGTATAGCGACACGGGATCGTCGGGCGGCAGCCGCCTCAACCATGTCTCACAAGTCTTGGCACCGACGGTCGCGGAGAAATCCGGCACGGTCGGGTATATGGTGTACCAAGGCAGGCGAGCGTCGCAATACTTGTTCAGGAGAGACGTCTGCAAAGCCTAACTTTCTCATGGTCGAGCGGCATAAAGCTGACCGATGCCCACTGTTATGTCTTTGCGTTATGTCAAACGCGTCTAACGGTTCCTGAGATCTGGCCTGCTCTCGACGTCACGGCCAAACGCAGCGTTGGGGTTCATGCCTGGAAGTGAGCGCCGCTCGTCCGCAATTATTCGGACGTTTATGGTGGCATATGAATTTCTACGAGGACGCTCGAATTAGCGCGGTGTACCGCGACTAGCCGTGCGCAGTATCAATCGCTCATCGGGCAGCGTCGTTTCCGCATTCCCCCTGGCGTGCTGCCTTTTTGCGACGGAAACAGGGATCTTAAAACCTCAGCAGGGCAGCTGAGCTTGTTGCTGGACTTCCGAGGAAAGGCCGACGTGGTTGCTCCGCAATCGACGGATGCCTCCCGTTCAAGGCCGGAGCGTCACGGAGATAAGTGACTTGCTAGAGCAGAGCGCGATGTGCGATGTGCGATTGCAGCACGTGACGCTGCGTGCGATTCAAGTCTTTTGTAGCAGCTCACGAAAAACTTTTTTGGTTTCCAGCATAAAATCAATGAGCCTCAATTCCGCCACGCTGCTTGTCTCATTGCCGCAAGCATCATCACGGATGTACTGATGATGTTGGGGTGGCCCCGGCGCACTTCACGCCCCCGGCAAAGTGCGTCGGGACGCCTTGGTTCGCCGGCGTCTCGTTCAGATCCAAATACATGTCACTAACTCACAACGAGTTGGACGTCGTGCTGATGGCAAACGCGAGCTCGGAACGATTTGCTGTACTTTCTATTCTGCTTCATCGGTTGAGGCGTTTTGTTTCTGATAACGCCGTTGCAGCTGTTGATCGGCCAGATCGCATATCTATGCAGCGAGTCTTCATTGGCGTCGCATCAATGCGATGGACCTCCAGATTCGGTTCCACATAAGTCGCCTGGTGAGGCGTCGATCATCCCGTCACAAAACATTCCTACGCTGCGAGCTGGAGGCCATGTATGCAGGAGCCGGGGTGTAAGGTTGTGCCTCATGATTACAGAAAATGGGATTCGCATCCTGGCGTTCCAGTCCATTCACACTGGATCGATAAAGTGTCTGTTTCGAAAACCAATCGAGCGTGGACATCATCTTCGTAATATTCTCCATGAGGACGCAGCCCACACGCGCGCGAGAAAGGAGATTGCGCGGCCTTGCAGAAATACTATATTGAGAGTTCATCGCCCTATCGCTCCTAACCAAGTCGAATGCGCACCCTGGCGCGGTCCTCAGGGTAGTGAGAGCTTGCCGGATCGCCATCGATCAGGTGCTCTTCGTCCGGCACGCTTGATTGAAGCGTCGCGCCAGGCCATAGCCGAGATCGGCGTACGCCTCGTTTGCTCGCCCGGCCTGCCCGACGTTGATCCTGCAGGTCGATTGGAAGCGCGAATCGGATGCGATCTAGTACTGACCGTCCGCCTCAGGACGATGCGGAGCGCGCTCGGATCCGCCTCACCCTCGCTCGACCCTACGGCTTTTCGCGATCGTGTTGGCGGCTTTCAGTGTTGGGCAAGGCGCTCGGACCAGGCTTGAGCCGCGGCTCGCAGAAACCTTGTACTTCGATCTGACCGCGCTGGGATCGCCCGCATGAAAGATGCGCGTTTCCACTTTAAGCGCGAACCAATTGAATGCCGGCAACGAGCAGAACGGCCGCCAGTATGAATCTGATGGCTGTCTGGCTCAACCATTTCAGGCCGATTACTGCTCCAGCGACCGCCCCCGCCAGCGTGAAGATAGCGTATAGAGCCAAATCCGGAGAGGGAAATTGCCCGGTGAAAAGAGCTCCGACGAAGCCGACTGTGGAATTGGCCAGGATAAAAGGGGGTGATAGCGCGACGGTCTGCCTCGGTGATGCCCAATTCAGTGCGATGAGCGTCGGGGCGAGGAACACACCGCCGCCCACCCCAGTCAGGCCAGAAACGAGGCCAAGGACCGCGCCAATGCTCACGCTTTCCCGGAGCGGAATTTCGCCGACGCGATCGACAGCTCGTCCCCGCTGCATGATCATCACTGCGCTCGCCAGAAGAAGAACGAGTGCGGTTAGTGTTTTGTACATGTGCTCCTCGAGCACAATCAAGCCACCGGCAAGCGACGCTGGCATTGACGAAAAGAGAAGAGGGCGCAGGATTGTCCAGTCAACGACCTTGTTGCGGTTGAACAGCCAAGTAGAATAAGCCGCGACGACAATGTTGAGACCAAGCGCCGTGGGGCGCGTCTCTGTCGATGACATACCAAAAAAAGCCATTAGCGAGAGGAATGCAGTCCCGCCAGCCTGGCCAACGCTCGCATATAGCAGGGAGATGATCGCGAAGAGCAGGGAAGTCATGCTTCACATATCTTGGCGACGATCTTCGCCCGTTTTATTAGCAAGCCCATCATGATTCGTGCATCTGGTGCGGCCTAATTGTATTTCCGCTCGGGGCGGATCTAAGCGGTTCGCCGGAATCGTGCGGCCGGAGGTGTAGTCAGTTCAAGTTCCTTAGCGAGTGCCATGTGTGGACCCTCCCATCAATTGCCGAGGTTGGTAGTTGACTGGGCCCCAATAGGGGGCGTTTGAGGCCCTGAGAGGACGGCACTCGAGGGGGCGGCCGAGGTGAGCTGCCGAGGTGAGCTGCATTTGTTGCTGTAGCTTACCCCGTGCCGCAGCTCGCAATGGTACTGTCGCCTTCCCTCCCCATGTCATGAATGCTTCGAGGCACCTACCTCGCAACCAACCGTCCGCATTCGAAGTCCTTTTGCGACGATTGATTTTGGCGAAATCAACAGTTGGTATGGCACTTGCTAGTCCGATCCCGGGGGCCTCTCCTTCTGGAATGCGCATGCAAAGTGTCTTCCGCATCAAACAGGTTTCGCGACTGCGCCTATCGCTTGTTGCGTTTTTGACGTGGCCCATTTCTGTCCGTTCGGTTCGTTTGTACCGGGCCTGCCGGACGGGCCCGATGAAATGCCGGACAACGATGCGGGGAGTATGGCGTCTGCATCGGATCTTCCGTTCAGCTCATCGATCGCGTCACCGACGCTGTCACACGCCGAGAATCAGCGACAGGTTAGCGATGGATGATTCGCAAGATTGGGAAAAAAGATGACACTTCTGTTGTCTTCATCTCAAAGCAGGGAATTGGTACTGACAAGACGCAGATCGAGTCTCGCACTGAAAGGTGCGTGCTCTACCTTACGTGTAGTTCAGAGCCCAAGATCTCCTCGTGCTCGCCCGAGAGACAAAGCGAAGCACCGTTCGGACGCGACTGCGTTTTCTCGCCATGCAAGCTAAACCGACCCAAGCATCCAGCCGTGCGTGCGCTCGGTTCTTGTCGCCAGCACAGTCCCGGGGCCCTCGGCCCTTCTATCACTGCCGGCATGAGTAAGATGGAGCATCCTTGTGTTCGCATGGAGTCGATCCGCACGGACGACAGGCGATGATCTCCGAGTTCGCCAGCTCGCCATCAGCGAGCACTTTGTCGATCGCCTCGGAGCAAGGATGATGACGCTATTCGGTTGTTTGACGATGCGATCATCCTGGCGCAGTCGCCGGCAGAGCAACGAATGCGGCCAATGGCGTCAGAGAAGGAAAATCGTTATGGGAAATTGGGATGATCCTGGAAATCAGCGAGAATGCAGTCAATTTTCATGTCAAGAATACGATGGGAAAGCTGGGTGCGACCAGCCGGATTCAAGCAGTCGCGATAGCTATTCGCCTCGATGTTCTTTGAATTCAATTGAGGAACGACCGCCAACTGTCACATCTTTGGCTTCCAGCTTCTGGCAAGTTGAGCACGGTGCTTTCGGTGAACTCGCAGATATAACCCTCCTTTGGGCAAGTCTGCATCTCGCGCTGGGTGAGGTTCTGGGGCTTCGTAAGGTCGGTAAGATGTGGAATCGGCCGATCTAATGCTCACTGGTCGGAGCATGGCTCTCTCCACCAGCGGGTGATTCTTTGCTCAGATGAGCCCGCACCGCTTGCTCGGGACGTCGGACAGGGGTCTAGGGAGAGGAACAGCTGAGGAAAGAACCCCGACCGCGGGCCGGGGTCCCGATTCATCCAAACGCGTGGAGATCTTTATCTGGCGAACGGCCAGCCAAACTTGTAGTTGAGCCGTGCCGTGATGAGATCGACGTCCTGGTGCGCGCGATCCGCGCCAAGGGCCGCTGGGAAGCTTATGTTGCTGCGCTGCATGAACAAGTGGTTATACTCGACGCCCGCTGACCAGTTCGGCGTGAGGCTGACTTCGGCACCGGCGCCCAGCACGCCACCCCAACGCACATCATTGTTTTTGCCAAGCTCGGTGCCGGTTGCCACCGAGTTGACGTAATAGGTGTTGCTGGTCACCGCAGCACCGCCCTTGCCATAAAGGAGCACAGCATTGAACGCGTATCCGATATGGCCCGTGAGTAGGCCGAATGCATCTGTCGTGGTGCCAACGGTGTCTGTCGGGAAGGCGGTGCTGACATTGGAGCCGCGGAAGTCGGCCCAGTTGCCCTGGCCTTCGAGGCCGTACACCATGTTGAAGATTTGCCAACGATAGCCGATCTGGCCGCCAACGGTACCGCCAGTCGAATTATGGCAGCCCTCGGAAGTGATGCCATTGAAATCCCAGCAATTGTGGCTCGTTCCCCAGCCACCGTTTGCGCCCATATAGTAGCCGGACCAATCGATAATCGGGGCCGCGACTGGCAGCGGTGCCGCCTTGACCTTGACGGGCTGCCCGGCCAGATCCGTGCCGAATGAGGGGGCGGCCGCACAGAGTGCGCCGATGCATGCAGTCAGAATAAGAATCTTTTTCATTCGCGTGTTGTTTCCTTTAGGTGCCCCAGGCACCGTGCCGTTTAACAACATGAACGCGAATTGCTGTAACTGGCGCACAACATGTCTTGGAAAGAAACGTGCCCAATCGCCCGCGGCGTCAGATTGCGGAGCTCGCGGTTTCCGCTGCTTTGCTTCTACCGAGACGCTGTGGCTCGGCAGTGGTCGCCTCGCGCGGATCATCCTCTTTGAAAATGATCGTTCATGATCACCTGCGACGCGGAGCAAAGCCAAAAGGTGTTCGGCTCCTTCCGTCGCTAAGCTGCGGCAACGCCCAGCCGCACTTACAGTACTGGATCGATGGCACGCCTCAGGCGCTTAAGGTCATTCTTCCGGCAACACGGACGTGCTATCGCTTGCAATCGCGAGCAACGCGATGCCGATCGATTGCAGGCTCGATCGCTTTGGCTCTGGAACGACCACAAGTCTAGCTCGATGGTCCGTCAACTTCGACCTTGATTGATGGGTCGGGAAGCCCACTGCGTGCTAGACAGTGCTCTTGCTTGAAGTTGCGCAAGATCGTGCCGAGCTCAAGGTCACCGTGGTCGGTTTCCTGGCGCGAGCGAATACCAGCGCGGCCGCCCCGTCTCGCCGCCGTCTGGGCCTGGTGTTCAGCTTCCTGGTCTCGGCCGCCAGAGGAGCTGCAGAGGCAACAGCTTTCTCGAGCGCTCTCGTTTCAGCGGGGCCGCACATGATTAGAGAAAAGTCTGCTCGACCACGCACTGGCCCGAATTTTCCACCGTATGAGGCGCCCTAAATGCCTTAACGGCGCCGGATGCTCTCGCCGCAATAGGCACAAGCGAGTCATTGCCCGGTCGACGGTGCCAGTTCAGCCCGCAAGTTGCGTATCGCCTCGTTGGCCAGATTCAAAGCATTCCGTTCGCCGTTTCTTATCGAGCACTCGAGGTAAGTGCGCAATCGGCTATGAAGGACGGCCTTCAGATTATGTGCCAGCAGCGGATCCTTCTCGACAAAGCTCCAAGCCTTGTCAAATGCGACGCTCACAACGGCATCTGGCACCTGCACCTGCTCGGAAAAGATCTGATCCATCTCTAACGCTCCTCGACATCCTGATACAAGGAAGTACCTTCTCAAAAGCAACCGGATTGTGTTGCGTGTCTCAGCACGAAAGACATCTGCTCTTCAACCTCTTCCACGCTACTCCCGGGACTTCAGGAGAGGATATAGATGCTTGTTGAAGTTGCGATGACCGAACGCCGTAATGCCCGCGCAATTCGAAGAAATTCTGAAAAGAGTGAAGCGAGTACGAGTTGTCGTGCCCTTCATTGCCGTCGTGGGCCTCTTGGTCGGTCACCAAATTGTGGCTTTTCCTTCATTCGGAAGATCGGCCCCCACGGGTTGCGGTTAAAGCCCAGCATGATGAAAAAGGCCGCCTACTCTTTTCCCACTCTCAAGAAGCGTTCAAACCGCAATGGCGCTTGTGACGTCGGATTTGGGGTGATGTAGCCTGTTCCGGATGAGACTTGTCTGCTTTGCGACAAGTCTCGACGCCTATTGCCGTGTGATATTCACCTGCGCGTGGCTTTCTGCTCCGGCCGTGGTGTTTGTTACCGGTCAGGCGCCTAAGAGAGGGAACGAGATGCAAGGGCAATTGCACTTTCCCCACGGCGGATTCTTAGTCGTTTGGCAAAGAAGGGCCGGGCGCCGTCGGTGTGGGTTCAATACGGAGTTGCGTAGGAAAGCCGGCGCAGCGTGGGATCGGCGGCGCGCTTCCGAGCTTTGGATACTTGCAGCTCGTGAAAGGCGTCGAGGGACAGCAAGGCCCAGCTAGATCGAATGCGTCGCCGGCGGCGTGAGATAGAGCAAGCCTGATTTCGAAAGTGGTGGCGAACTGTTGCCATATGAAAGGCCAGCGGAAGCGGCGCGCTTACGGACGGTGAGCCCATAAACAGCAAATGTCGATCCCTGGTGTGTGCGGCCTAAGTGTAACTGTCAGCCCAGCCATAAACGTCCGCTCAACGCCATCAATCTCCAAAAAGCGCAAATGAAATCTCAGTCCGCTGCCGCACGTGAAAGAATGAGCTTGGCGATCGTCAATCGATTGGCGGAAGTCCGCAGCGCGGCCGGTAATGCCGCCACAGTCTGATCAAAAAGGCGTCCCAGAATCTGAAGGTCCTCGGGGTGGTAAACGCCACGGTCTTGCGACAATCGCATTCGTCCGTGGCCGGTTCTTGTATCGCCAAGCTGGCCGAGCTCCAGTTCCGCGGTGATCATTTGGCCTATGAGGGCATTAAGTAATCGGATCGCTTCCAGCTCGTTGCCTTCTTCGCGCATGAGCCCAGCCACGATGTCGAGTTGCAGGTCGACGCGATCCTCGAGGTTTTGTATGCGTGAATTGGAAGGGTCAAGTTCCACGGTATTTCTCCAAAGTGGTGAAATGCAAGACAGGCGGAGTAGAGGTATCGTTTCCCGTTCGCCAAACGGCGGACGCTTCGCTGGACAAATGACTGCTGCACAGGAGGCGCTTCCGGTCCCCTGGAAGAGGGGGCACATATGTGCCGCGAAAGGATTGCAAAAGTGCAATGAGCGTCTAGGGAAAAACGAAAAGCGTTGCCGATGGCGCGGGATTTGAATGGATTCTCGAGCCGCCCAGTGCGTTCGGCAACAGCGGTGACTCTGTTCGGGGCCACACAGCTGATTGTACTGCTCTGCTTGGAGCCGCGGCAACAGCGCCGGACTGTTGAGGCGACCCGCCTGGTCAGAGCGAAAGGTCCAGCCCGCACCCCTGCGAAGGCCAACTCACCTGCCCGAGTTCTACGCTGCGGAGGCATTTACCATCGCCGAGTGTGCGTGATAGCTGTCTTCTTAGAGCAATCAAGTATCATGCCCAAAGGGGCAGGCAACGTCGTGTAGATTGCGCGCCAACTGCGACTGGTCACCGCACTGCATTCGTGCCCCCACGTGTCTTGCCGTCAAACATTGCTCGAAGCAGCCAAGAAGCACGTGATTTGCTCTGCGACCAAGTGATCCATTATCACGCGACATTCGTGAACACTGCCTTCCGTAAGCCGGCGATCGACTTATGCGGTGTTTGGCTTCAATTAGTAAAATAGAAAGTGTTGATGGGATGCATCCAGTTCGTTGATAGCGCAGGCGAGCAATCTCACCGCCTTCATCGGAGCCGGTTGATTGGTTCTCCTGCTATCCGGGCTAGGAAGCATAGGGAATGCCCGGGCAGGCGGCTGAGCCGCTGATGACCCGCCATGCTTGAGAGCGCACGAAGTAGCGGAACGAGTAGCGTTGACTTGGACGCCAAAACCTTGGTGCCCCCGCGGCCAAGAGAGACATGCATCCCGGCGCCGGCTATCCACCAGCTCTCGCTACCCGTATACTCGGCTATAGTCTAGGTAGTGGGCCTGATTGCTTCGTGCCGTCCCGCTGTCTCTTCCATTCGTGGATCTGAGATTGCGCGATATAATCCAGGCTAGAGAATGCGTAGATGCTGGTCGGGCACGAATCTGACAGAAGGCGAACGCCTCCAACAAAATCCGTGCTTGTCCATAAAGAATCGTTAGCTTCGCTTTCCTAGTCCTCAACCTTCGATCACTGGCTGCATAAGGGGCATGCCTTCAAACCTAGCAGAACGGTAAATGGCCGCCTCCGAGGCCGGTGCTGCAGACGGGATCAGACAAGGGGGCTGCTATTTGTCTATCATCGGGCGTAGCACCTTCGGCAGGGCGGCGCTCGGTAGCTCTGCGAGCGCCGCAGCGAGCGCGAAAAACGCTGCAAAAGCAGCGAATATAAAAGCGCTAGCGAGCATTGCTGCGACAACGTTCTGAGGGCGTCTCATCATTCGAGATACTTCGCGTGGGGAATGCTGCGTTGCATGAAAATCAGTACTTCTTGACACGCTCGACATGACCGTCGCGCCAGCGATAAACCAAAAATCCAGAAGCCGAGTTGTCCCTCCTTTTGTCGAACCGGTCGATCGGTCGGGAACGAAGCGCGCTGGCGACCCGGTCAGCATTGAAGGAGCCGCTCCGGTTCACCGCCTCTGCCCAGGCTTGCACAGCGGCACAAGCGTATAGTGTGTAGCCTTCACCGGGCAGCCCGGAAGCTTTGAGTCCGGCGACCGCACTGGCAGCATTGGCGTTCCCAGCGGGGTTGGGCATGAAGGTAAACAATGTGCCATTCCCAGCGCTGCCGGTAATGGCCCAGAATTCGGAGGTCATCAGCGGATCGTTCGCCATGACCGTGAGGTCTGCTTTTGCTTCTGCTGCCTGGCGTACCAACAATCCGACTTCGGTGTGGTAGCCGCCGATATAGGCGACGCGCAGCCGGTCCTTCTCCATTCTTGAGAGCAAGGCTCTGAAGCCCCTTTCACCGGCAACATAGCTTTGCCGGCTCACCTGCCGTCCCAATCGATGAAGCCGGGCTTCAACCACGTCGACAATCCCCCTGCCAGCAGTCCTCTTGTCGTCCAGCACCGCGATTTTCTCGAGGCGATAATTCGTGTGAATGTACTCGGCGGCAACGGCTCCCTGTTGGTCGTCGGGCCGCAGATCCGAAAGACAGTCTCAAGGCCGTGCTCTGTTAGTTGAGGAGTTGACGAGCCTGGTAACACCTGGACGATGCCAGCTTCGCGTAGATGTCGGAGGCCGGGATCGACGAAGAGGAACAAAAATGGCCAACCACCAACAGGATCCGCTCTGTCGTGAGCTTATTCGCGACTGCGACAGCTTGCCTAGGGTCGCAGGCGTCGTCAGCGACGCTCAATATAGTTTTGGCATTATCGGGAAGCTGGCCTGAGGCGTTCAGGACCTCGACCGCCGCAGCCGCACCATCGCGCATTTGCGCGCCGAATGCAGCGCTGCTTCCGGTCATTGGGCCAGCCACGGCGATCTTTATTTCAGAGCCGCGCGCAGACGGAGCGACGAGAGCGCAGAAGAGAAGCGCCGCAGGCGCAAGAGAGGCATGCCGCTTATTTACCATTGTAGAGCTTCCAATGCTCACCTGAAGTGAACCGCAACTGGTTGTAGTCAACCACGCCTGTAGACAGGCGTTGCTTGCTGGGCAAACCTGCGTTGGCCGGGCGAGCCGCCAACTACGGTAAGATCTACAACTTGACGTTACGTGCGGATCAAGCCCTTTTGGGAAGAGCGATGGAGGCGTCAGGGACGCGGATCGACCGGCGGTGACAATCCTTCCGTTTGATTCCGTAAAACTCCAAGCCGCGTCGGAGAGCGGCCGGTTCACCTAGCGTTTCTTAGCTTGCCCTAACCGGCGTGTGGAACCCGCCATGAATGCGTCAGTAAGGCTGATCCTCCAATCCGCCAAGGGCAAGATCGAGATATTGCATTAGACAGGGATCCCAACCAGCCAGACTGCGGGGCGCGCTTAATCGTGCAAGTACCTTCAGGATCATCGAAACACGTGAATCGTCGCCGGCGATTTCGCTGATCAGCAAGCGTGCTGCAACCGCGACAGCCTTTGCGCGCTCTCCGCAAGGGTGCTCGCCCCCATCCATGCAGTCGCGAAGATCATCACGGATTCGCCGCCAGCGGTCCTCTCGCTCCGCAGCTAAATTGCAGGTGCACCGGGACGTCTGACTCCGCGTCTCGGCGCGCGACATGGCGTTCAGGGTGGCAGGCAGCTCATCCACACTTACCTGCGCCTCGCTGTCGATGGTCATGTTGCGCAAACGGTCGCGCAACAGAGTTGTGCGCGCGACTTGGACTTCTATGCGCTCTAGATGTTTGCGCAGCAAGTCCGTGAGTGAGGTCGTCCCCTCCATAGCTTTACGGATCTCCACGAGCGAGAAGCCAAGCTCACGCAGCGCGCGAATCTGATGAACCCGTTGCCCGCTTTCGCGGTCATACATCCGGTGACCGCCCTCAGTGCGCTCTGTCGCTGCTAGCAGTCCAGTGTGCTCATAATGGTGCAGCGTGCGCACCGTTACTCCGGTCGCCTCTGCAAGTTCGCCAATGCGCCATCGACGCCGTCTTGGTGTAGCTCTGTTCATGTTGTTCAATTTCAAAGCCTACAACCTGACGTCACGTATGATTCAAGCGGATTTCTAAGCTCCAGTTGAATCGCCTTTAATTCATGCGCGCGAGTGGTGACTATCCTTAGAATGGCGGCTGATCAACCCTCAGGAGAAAGGGTGATCAACAAGTTCGCCAGGCGTGCCAGTTCAGCCTCGCCAGCCGCCGTACGCTCCAGGATAAGTTTGGCGATTGCTGCGCAGTTTTCTGGACTCCGCATCGACGGAGGTAGCGCGTCGACGGCGCCGTCATAAAGCCGTCCGAGGGCAGATAGCTCTTCTGGATCGAACACCCCGCTGCAAAGCTTCAACGTTCAGCTCCTTGTTTGAAATTGAGTCAAGCGCAGCGCACGTCGTCAAGACGTTTGGCTGCGGTAGGGCCAAAAGAAGTCATACCTGCGGCGCAAAGCGATGAGGATGTGATGTGCTGCTGTGTGATGCGTTCAGGCCACACGCGTTCGCGATGCTAGCTTCGACGGCACGGCAAGTCCGACGATCTCTATGCTCACAATGAACGGTGGTAGGAATCCGAATAAGCTGATCATCTCCGTTCATCGGGAGCAACTACCGACCCAGGGAGTTGACGGCAAGAGCTCCGTGCCTGGCCTACCTTCTTGAGAGAGCTGCGCCCTGCCGCGGCCGTTGCAACGTAAACGCCTAGCTTCAGTGCGAAGGCATTGCTCCGTCGCTCGCCGGCCCCGTTCCGTTCCCGTCCCTAAAAGCATCAAGTCGGCAGTCTGCCGTTTCTCGCCCCCGAGGCGGAGGTGCGAAGAGCGAAAGCGCCTCTTGCCTGCCGCAAGGATCCTTTCCCCCGGCAATAAGAGCAAGCCAGGCGAGCAGGAATTGTGTGTTGAGACAAGTGTTGGAATGTGAGGTTCGTAGACTTCGCGAATGTGCTTACGGCAACGGTGAGACGGATCGCACGAAATGTCCCGGGGGCTCCGCGTCTTCCGGGCTGCTGGTCACACGGAGCTCTTGTGTAGTTGCCATGCGGGTGGCCTCCTGAAACAAAATGTCCCTCATCCACAGACTTCCCGGGTCGCTGTTGTGAAGTGAGGGCCATTGGACCGCCTCGGTGAAGGCGGGGAATGGATGCGGAAGCTCAACGATCCGAAGGGGCATCGTTCTTTGGAAATGCCTCACGAGCCCTAATGGCATCGTGCCTATGCGGTTCGTCCCAACTATGAGAGGCGGGATCATGCTGAAGCTCTGCACGAGGATGTCGATGCGCCGCGTGGGTCCGAGATCAGTCAAAAAGGAATGCTCAACTGGCGTCCGGGGCGCACCTCCGTGCTTAACTGCAACGTGACCCATCGACATATATCGATCGAATGTAAGCCGGGGTTGTAATTCCCTATTGGTGCAGCAGCCTACGCAGACGAGTCGCTCCTCGAATAGGGCCGCTCTGGGGTGCGTGCTGGACATGAAAAAATCTGGCCGGATAACAAAATCGACTTCACCGCGGCGGAGGAGCAGCTCGTGTTCATCGGTCGGCGCAGCCAATTCGAAGCTGACGGCGGGGGCTTCTCGCGTGACGCGTGCTACGACATTTCGGAAGAGCACAACTGTTACGAAGTCAGAAAGGACGATCCTGAATCGGCGGTTCAATCGAGCTGGGTCGAACGGATGTCGGGCCATAATCGAGAGTTCAATGTGCATCAGAGCCTCGCGCACAGGAGCCGCGAGCCCTTCCGCGCGTGAGCTCAAGACAAGTTCGCGCCCCCTCATTCCAAACAGTTCATCACGGAAATGCTTGCGCAGCCGGGCAACGGCTGCGCTCATTGCCGGCTGACTAAGATTGATCTTGCGTGCGGCTGACGAGAGGTTGCGCTCAGTTATTAGAGCATCCAGCGCGACCAGAAGATTTAGATCCAGACCTTTGAAACGCATCTCTTCCTATCCGGCACAAACGTCGTTGCTGCGCAATAGCGTGCGGTGGCGCCAGCGCCTGGAGCAATCGTCTTGGCCCGCCCCAATGGACATCGGCTCATTCCTGCGCCCGGGAAAGGAAGCTTGCGAGATGACCGCAACAATGGAGAGCAGGCGGAAAGCCGATCGGCAGCGGCGGGAAAGCGTCGGGAGCTCCAAGCTAATTGGTCTTGCCGGTTCCGGCCGGCCACGCAGCAGGGTCGTTCAGTCCGCTGATGGCAGATCAGCCCAGTGTTCGTCAGCGTGCCAAAGCGCGGTGTCGACAGCTGGGTCGTGCAGCGCTTGTCACGAGAGCAACCTACAACCTGACGCAATGTGCGGTTCAAGACATTTTAGTGATAGAGCCAAACATTTGCACGGCAGGCATATTCTTCTGCGATGGTTGCCGGACGTAGCCTGAATGCGTCGTGAGCGCATCAAACCGCACCTTCGAGGTCACCACGCGCACAACTGGAAAAGGCTTCGCGACCGATCGTCGCATTGCGCGTCTGTGGCTCCTTCTCACCTCCATACCCTGGAGAGACGAAAGAAAACGGGGCACGTCGAAGGTTCTACAGTGTGCCGGGGATGTTCAGAGCGCAGCTTAAGGTAAGCCTAACAGCGCCTGCGAGTTGGAGGCTCCTGGTCCCCAGATGCCATGTTGGATGCTTCCTCGAGCAATATCCGACGCATCCAGATGCTCGCGGGGTCGGTATTGTGGAATGAGGGCCACTGCAGGGCCTCTGTGAATGTGGGCAGGGGGAGGGGCGGTTGGATGATCCGCAACGGCATCCGCTTTTCGAAGTGCCTGGCCAGTCGTAAGGGCATCGTGCCGATACGGCTCGTGTCTAGCAACAGGGGCGGAATCAGGCTAAAGCCCTGCACGACGACCTCAATTCGTCTCCTCAGGCCGTGCTCAAGCAAAAACCATTCTTCGAGGTTCGGTCTCAGTGCGCGTCCGAACTTGGCAGTAACGTGCCCCATCGAGATGTATTGTTCGAACGTAAGCTGCCGGGATAGCTGCTTGTTCGCGCGGCATCCGACGCATACGAGGCTCTCGTCGAACAGCGTCGCCTTAGGGTGCGCGCTCGACATGAAAAGTTCCGGCAGAATGAGAAAGTCGACCTCGCCCCGCCGCAGCAGCTCATCCGGTTCATCAGAAAATGGCAGCAGTTCGAAGCGCACCGCGGGGGCTTCTTGCGCCATGCGGTCCACAATTCTGCGGAAAAAAACGATCGTCATGAAATCTGAGAGAATGACCCTGAAGCGTCGGCTCGATTGAGCAGGGTCGAGCGCGTCCCGCGATATGATTGAGAGTTGGATGTGCAGCAGGGCCTCGCGAACCGGACCTGCAAGCGCTTCCGCGCCAGGTGTCGGGACGAGTTCGCGACCTCTCATAGTAAAGAGTTCATCGCGGAAATAGGTGCGCAGCCGTGCGATCGCAGCGCTCATAGCAGGCTGGCTCAGATTGATTTTGCGAGCCGCCGCTGTGAGGTTGCGCGCCGTCATCACGGCGTCGAGCGCAACGAGAAGATTTAGGGTCCAGACTCAATTGAGCCAATATGCGACGAGAGCGGCGAGATGAACAGCGGCCAAAAAATTACGGGCGAGCTTGTCATATCGCGTGGCGATGCGCCGGAAGTCCTTGAGCCTGCAAAAGCAGCGTTCGATGACATTTCGTCCTTTGTAGGCGCGTTTGTTGAAGCGATGGATGACGACACGGTTAGATTTATTGGGGATTACGGGCTTGGCGCCACGACGAATGATTGCGCCGCGAAGCTTGTCGCCATCATACCCTTTGTCGGCGAGGAGCACGCTCATGGGTGGCGCGAGCGCCAGGACATCGGGAGCCGCAGCGATATCGGCATCTTGGCCTGGAGTCAGATGCAGGACGACCGGCCGGCAGAGCGGATCGCTCAGCGCATGGATTTTTGTCGTGCGGCCTCCGCGCGAGCGGCCGATTGCTTGATTGTGCTCCCCCTTTTCCGCCGGAGGCACACCGGTGAGCTTTAATCGAGGTCGAGTCGAGCGACAGTACGACGCCGTCTTCGCCAGGCTTGGCCAGCGCTTCGAAGATTGCGCACCATCGTCCTCGCTTGGCCCAGCGATTGAAGCGATTGTAGATCGTCGTGTAAGGGCCGTATTCACGTGGACAATCACGCCATCGTGCACCCGATTGCAGCATGTGAATGATGCCGCTGACGATGCGTCGGTCGTCGTCCCGATCCGGCCCCGTCAGTCCCCTCGGCAGATGCGGTTCGATACGCGCCCATTGCCTGTCGTTCAGCCAAAACAAACCAGCGCGCATTCTCTCGCCCCCGAATCAACACGTAGGCAAGAGAATCACGTGGCGCTATTTAGGTACAGACCCTAGATCAAGTCCCTTGAACCGCATGTGATGAGTCTATCCATCGTGTGGATGTGTTCTATCGAAACAATCGATTTTACCAAACTGGGGGAGGTTGGATAGCAAACTGAAGTTTGGAAAAAGCAATTAGACGCGCCACGATGGTTTCCGGTCGTTCACGTGAGCTAAGAGAAGAGCTCCCAGACGTGGGAGCGCACCATGGGCGCGCGTTGTTGTTTCTCCTTAAGCGTGGCCGTTCGAACGCCAAGCGCGTCCCGATAAACGTTGGTATGCGGATATCATCCGTTTCCATATTTCAGGTTTACCCGCGTACAATTGAGGGCGCGTTCAGCCTCATTCTAGTGTCGAAGAATAGAGGCAGACGCAGGTTGCGGATGCCAAGAATTCCAGGCGCCGTTCCAAATGGCTCGCCTGTCCAGTGCATGTGGGGCGTGTCGAAGATGTATAAAAGCCAGTGTGATCTGATGCCGCTCCGATGCGCCATCGATGAGGCTTGCGCGCCGATGGCCGGCCCTCAGACGTCAAAGCGCCGGAGGGCGATGCGACTGCAGGCACAAAAGCTCGCTGGTGCAGACAGGTTCTGGCTAGCCCAACCGCCTCGTCGGCAGCTTCCGAGTTATCGTGAGCGCGGCATCAACCGCACGAGGGTGCAATCAAGCGATCGCTCCGTCGCGCAAAGGCCAGCGGCGCGGAGTAGGCGAGCAGTGCCGAGCTCCGACAGAGCATGGCGGCGCATCTCAGCATTCATCGGCGGTTCGGCGAATAGCGAATTGACGTGACCATCCCCGCTCTTCATTCCACCGGCGCAAGGAAGCTCGCCATGAACATTGCCGTCTCCCCGACTGCGGAAGGATCTTCTGGGCGCGCTCAAGTGCAGTGGAGCCTTCGTTGGGAAAGTGAACTGCAGCTCGCCGATCATGCCGAGCTCGCGGAGTTCTTCCGCAAGAGTTACGGACCGACGGGTGCGTTCAATGCGCAGCCGTTTGAGCGGAGCCGAAGTTGGGCTGGAGCAAGACCCGAGCTCCGCGTAATTGGTTACGACGCGCGCGGGGTAGCGGCTCACATCGGGCTACTGCGCCGCTTCATCAAAGTTGGTGAAGTCGATCTCCCTGTGGCCGAACTGGGGTTGTATGCGGTGCGCCCCGATCTCGAGGGGCACGGGATAGGCCACGCAATGCGCGTGATGTATCCCGCACTCCAGGAGCTCGGCGTTCCATTCGGATTTGGCGCGGTTCGCTCGGCCCTCGAAAAACATTTGACCCGACTGGTCGAAAGGCAGGGGCTCGCCACCCTGATGCGTGGCATTCGCGTCCGCTCCACCTTGCCGGATGTCTATCCAAATTTATCGCCGACGCGCATCGAAGACGTGATCGTCGTGGTGTTTCCGGTCGGACGCTCGATAAGCGAATGGCCGGCCGGGACTGTCATCGATCGTAACGGGCCTGAGTTGTGACAGAGCGTTCCACCCTATCTACTGTCCGCTGCGACTACGCTGACGCGGGCGGAAGTCGAGCTGTCCATTTGACCTTTGACGATGGGCCAAATCCATTTTGTACGCCAGAGGTGCTCGATGTCCTGGCGCAACATCGGGTCCCCGCGACATTCTTCGTCATCGGGACGTACGCGACGGAGCATCCTGAACTCATCCGACGAATGATTGCGGAAGGGCATGAGGTTGCGAACCATACGATGACCCATCCTGATCTATCCAGATGCGGACCTACGGAGCTACACGACGAGGTGCTGACGGCGAGCGAAGCCATCCGTCTGGCGTGCCCGCTGGCCTCGCCCAGGCATATGCGAGCGCCTTACGGCATATGGACGCGAGATGTGCTCGCAGTGGCGGCGAGCGCTGGTCTCACGGCTCTGCACTGGTCGGTCGACCCTAGAGATTGGTCCCGCCCCGGGGTTGATGCAATTGTGAATTCCGTACTGGCGAACGTACGCCCGGGTGCAATTGTGCTCCTGCACGACGGATATCCTCCCGATGAGGAGGGATTGCCCAGTGGCTCTACGCTGCGCGATCAGACCAGGACGGCGCTGGCATATCTCATTCCAGCACTACAACGGCGCGGGTTTGTAATCCGTCCACTCCCTCAACTCCACTGAAAAAACGACACCCCATGGACCTGCTCGCGACGACCAGTGCTGCCGCCGTTTCATCTTATGCGCTCCTATCGACGATCTATAAGAGCGTGCAAGCGCTTTATGCTCAGCCGGCGATCAACTCATCGCTGGACAACCTTGGACAAGCCGAGGTGGTCGTTCCTGCTGTGGACGTGATCGTGCCGTGCTTCAACGAGAATCCGAACACACTCGCCGAATGTCTGGAGTCGATTGCCAGTCAAGACTACGCCGGAAAGATGCAGGTATATGTGGTCGATGACGGATCGGCAAACCGCGACGTTGTCGCGCCTGTACACCGGATATATGCGAGCGATCCGAGATTCAGTTTTATCTTGTTGGCGAACAATGTGGGAAAGCGCAAGGCGCAGATCGCAGCGATACGCAGCTCATCCGGTGATCTGGTTCTCAACGTCGATTCCGATACGATACTTGCTGCCGACGTCGTCACGAAGCTTGTATTGAAGATGCATGACCCGGGAATCGGTGCGGCCATGGGTCAGCTGATCGCGAGCAATCGCAACCAGACCTGGCTGACCAGGCTGATCGACATGGAATATTGGCTCGCGTGCAACGAAGAGCGCGCGGCACAGGCGCGCTTCGGTGCCGTCATGTGTTGCTGCGGCCCATGTGCCATGTATCGGCGTTCCGCGCTCGCCTTGCTTCTTGATCAATATGAAGCCCAATTCTTTCGTGGGAAGCCGAGCGATTTCGGCGAGGACCGCCACCTAACGATACTCATGCTCAAGGCGGGGTTTCGAACCGAATACGTTCCGGACGCCATAGCAGCCACAGTCGTCCCGCACAGTCTTCGGCCATATCTACGACAGCAACTCCGCTGGGCGCGAAGTACCTTTCGAGATACGTTTCTTGCTTGGCGCCTGCTGCCAGAGCTCGATGGTTATTTGACGCTAGACGTTATCGGGCAAAATCTCGGCCCATTGCTCCTCGCCATTTCATCACTTGCTGCGCTCGCACAGCTCCTGATCGATGGCTCTATACCCTGGTGGACGGGATTGACGATTGCTGCAATGACTACGGTCCGGTGCTGTGTGGCAGCGCTTCGTGCCCGCGAGCTGCGGTTTATCGGCTTCTCGCTCCACACGCCGATCAATATCTGTCTCTTACTGCCTTTGAAGGCCTATGCGCTTTGTACATTGAGCAATAGCGATTGGCTATCTCGGAAAGTCACCGATATGCCGACGGAAGAGGGGAAACAGCCTGTCATCCTGCACCCGAATGCCGGACGAAGTCCTGCTGGTGTAGGGGGGCGCCTGCTCCTATTCGTAAGGCGGCGTTATCGCAGCCTCCATCGAGCCTGGCGGCGACGGAGAGTGTTTCCGGTCGCGATCGTTCGACTGTCTACAAATAAGTGGTCGGCTGATGACTCAGGACGAAAACCATCAGTTATTAGAGCGAGAGTTGGCTGTCGACGACCCGTGGCGCCTCGACACTAGTGCGTTCGAGCAGCAGCGATACGCGCAAATGCTCCGGATGTCGCGCCGCGACGGAGATGCGGCGTCTGCGCTCGAAGTAGGATGTGCAGCCGGTGCATTCACGGAGATGCTGGCGCCGCTATGCGAGCGACTTACGGTCGTGGATGTCATGCCGCAGGCAATCGAGCGAACGCGACTGCGGACCGGGAAATGGTCACATATTAGTTGGGTGACCTGCGACATTCAGCGGTTCTCGACCACTGAGCAATTCGATTTGATTGTCGTGGCTGAGGTTCTTTACTACCTCAGGGACGTCGTCGAGATGCATGCGGCTATCCGCAACCTGGTGAGTATGCTTGCGCCAGATGAGACTCTCATTTTCGGGTCTGCGCGTGATGAAATATGTCAACGCTGGGGGCATGCTGCCGGTGCTGAGACGGTGATCGCTCTCTTCAATGAGAGCCTATCAGAGATCGAGCGCCGGCACTGCTGCACCGGGTCGGCGAGCGAAGACTGCTTGATCGTCCGGTTTCTGAAGCCGGGCGGCGCGTCGGCACAATCAAACGCCGGTCATTAGGCCAGGAGGACGTATGCGCATCTGCGGAATAAAGTTGACACATGACGGAGCAATTGCTGTCGTCGAGGACGGTCGGCGTCTTTTTTGCGTCGAGCAAGAGAAGCGCGGCAATGGTCCTCGCTATCAGTCCGTCGACAATCTCGATGCAGTCGTCTTCGCCTTGGCGGAGCATGGCCTGAATCCGCGCGACATCGATCAGTTCGTGATTGATGGCTGGGACGGGGAGAATGAATCGCAGTTCCAGCTCCTAAGCGGAGCGGTGCCGGTCGCGCTAAAAGGCGCGCCATATGTCGAGCGTCATGCTGAGGGCCTCCTTGATTCCGTCGACGGCTATGGCCTCCTCCTCGGAGGCGAGGAGTTTCCATATAAGAGCTACCCGCATGTCACGGGCCATGTCGCCTCAGCATATAGCACCAGTCCTTTCGCCAGCGCGGGGAAACCCGCGTTGTGTCTGGTATGGGACGGCTGTATCTTTCCACGCCTTTACTATGTCGAGCCCCAGGGCGCGCGGCTCATCGGATCGCTGTTTCCGATGATTGGCCATGCCTATGCCGCCGCGGGCCTTCACTTCGGCCCATACCGGCAGCCGAACCGCTCCAGTTGGGATTTGGGCATTGCTGGCAAGCTGATGGCCTACATCGAGCTTGGTTCCGTGGACGAAAGCATCGTGGAAGTGTTCCAGGAGCTTTATGAAACGCGCTCAGCGGCTGACACGGAGCAGGCTCGTCGCTACCGCGAAAACATCAACAATGCGGAAGCGTCTCTCGCAGTTATTCACGACTTCTTCGAGTCAAGCGCATTGCGCCTGAAGGCCAAGCGCGCGGAGGACGTCCTCGCGTCGTTTCATGTGTTTCTGGAACGTCTTCTCGTTAAGGAGATCGCGATGGTTCTGCTACGGCACTCGTCGCTTCCGGGAGCGCGAAATCTATGCATCGCCGGAGGTTGCGGTCTCAACATCAAATGGAACAGCGCGCTTCGCGCGACCGGATTATTCGATGATGTCTGGGTGCCGCCGTTTCCAAATGACAGTGGCTCGGCAATCGGCGCGGCGTGCGGCGCTATGGCAGCGCAAGATGGCTTCGAGCCGTTGGAATGGTCAGTTTACAGTGGCCCCGCCCTGCAGGAGAGCGAGGTTCCGCCGGACTGGGAGGCGGCGCCGTGCAGTCTGCCTGAACTTGCCTCGATTCTTGCTGACAACAAGCCCGTCATCTTTCTTTCCGGGTGTGCCGGGCTCGGGCCGCGGGCGTTGGGCGGTAGAAGCATTCTTGCGGCCCCAACGTCCCCGGAGATGAAGGATCATCTCAACGACATCAAACGGCGCGAACACTTCCGGCCGGTGGTGCCGATCTGTCTGGAAGATCGTGCGCCGGAGATCTTCAGCCCGGGTACGCCAGATCCTTACATGCTATTCGATCACCAAACCCGGGCGAATTGGCGCGACAAGATCCCGGCAGTGGTACATCTCGACGGCTCGGCGCGGCTGCAGACAATTTCCCGCAACTCTCCTCACAAAATTGCTGCGCTTCTCATCGAATTTGAGCAACTCACCGGCATTCCGCTGCTCTGCACCACGAGCGCCAACCTCCATGGACGGGGATTCTTTCCCGATGCTGCGGCGGCATGCCAATGGGGGCGCGTCGAGCATGTGTGGTGCGAGGGCATGCTCTGGAGCAAAACGGTCATCAAGAAGTCATCGCCTACGGAACGACTTCTGTCAGCCTAAGATGAACATGTCCAATATGGCGATCGACCTTGTCGGCGTGAGAAAGTCATTCGGGGACAAGGTTATCGTCAATGACCTGTCGTTCTCGGTTGCGCGCGGAGAGTGCTTCGGGCTGCTTGGGCCAAATGGAGCTGGCAAAAGTACGATTGCACGCATGCTCCTCGGCATGATTTCCCCCGATCGAGGCAAGATTACGGTCCTCGATGAGCCTGTGCCTTCCCGCGCTCGTGCGGCGCGCGTGCGCGTAGGCGTGGTGCCGCAGTTCGATAACCTTGAGCCCGAGTTCACCGTGCGGGAGAACCTGCTTGTGTTTGGCCGCTATTTCGGCATGAGCGCTCGCACGATCGAAGCGGTTGTGCCCTCGTTGCTTGAGTTTGCGCGGCTTGAAAGCAAGGCGGACGTGCGCGTCTCCCTTTTGTCCGGTGGTATGAAGCGGCGGCTGACGCTGGCGCGCGCTCTGATCAATGATCCACATCTACTCGTGATGGACGAGCCGACGACGGGGCTCGATCCGCATGCTCGCCACCTGATCTGGGAACGCCTGCGGGCTCTTCTTGCGCGCGGCAAGACGATCCTCTTGACCACTCACTTCATGGAAGAGGCCGAACGCCTTTGCGATCGGCTATGCGTGCTTGAGAGTGGATGCAAAATCGCCGAAGGCAAGCCAGACGCCTTGATCGACGAGCATATCGGCTGCAACGTGATCGAGATCTATGGCGGTGATCTAGATCAACTCCGGGAGCTGATCAGGCCGTATGCGCGGCATATCGAAGTGAGTGGAGAGACGCTTTTTTGTTACGCGCGATGTCCGGACGAAATCAGCGTGCACCTGCGCGGGCGAACGGACCTTCGCGTTCTGCAGCGCCCCCCGAATCTCGAAGACGTGTTTTTGCGGTTGACCGGGCGCGAGATGGAGAAATGAGCGATGGATGATGGTTATGCGTCGGTCATGCCGGCTAATGCGTACAATTGGACCGCGGTATGGCGTCGAAATTACTTGGCATGGAGGAAAGTCGCGCTTGCATCGCTTCTCGGCAACCTCGCAGATCCCATAACCAATCTGTTTGGCCTTGGCTTTGGGCTCGGACTCATTGTGGGACGGGTTGAGGGGACTTCGTACATTGCGTTTTTGGCGGCGGGTATGGTCGCGATTAGCGCTATGACATCCGCGACCTTTGAAACTCTGTACGCAGCCTTTGCTCGGATGGATGTCAAGCGCACCTGGGAGGGAATTTTGTTCACACAGCTCACGCTTGGCGATATCGTTCTAGGTGAGTTGGTGTGGGCGGCCAGTAAGTCCGTTCTAGCCGGGACAGCAATCGGGATTGTCGCTGCCACCCTGGGTTATGCATCCTGGACGTCGGTTCTTTGTGCGATACCGACAATCGCCCTTACGGGCCTTGTCTTCGCCAGCCTGGCAATGGTCGTCATATCTCTTGCGCCAACTTACGATTACTTCGTGTTTTACCAGTCGCTCGTCCTTACGCCCATGGTGTTCTTGTGTGGCGCGGTCTTTCCGACGAGCCAAATGCCCGACTCATTTCAGCACTTTGCCGGCTTGTTGCCGCTGGCACATTCGGTCGACCTTATTCGCCCAGTGATGCTTGAGCGCGGCGCCGACAATGCTGCCCTACACGTAGGCGCGCTCTGCGTTTACGCGGTCTTGCCCTTTTTCGCGTCGATCGCGTTATTTCGGCGCCGCCTGCTGCGTTGACGTGAGTTCAGCGAAACGGAGAAGTCAAAGCGATGCAGTGTCATGATGCGTTCCGCGGTAGCTCGCGAGTGACCTGGTCTGTCAGAGCAGCTTGTGAAACGGCCTTGAGAAGCCGCGATCGAGCCAGCTCTACGGCCGCCTGTTCGGCCGATCGGACCTTGCAAAGTCGTGTTGTGCTGCCTGGCACGCGCACCGGCTGCGCGTGACTGTACAGATTAGATCGGTGGGACGGCATGGCCTTCCATGGAGAACGGGATGTTGAGCATAGGACTGAGTGGCGGCCTTGACAGAATCTATGAAAGCTCTCCGGAGCTGCCGAATACATTTCTTCACGATGGCGCTGCGGTACTTGTGCAGGACGGCCGCGTAATTGCTGCTGTCGAAGAGGAGCGCCTCAACCGCGTCAAGCACTCCAACAAGTTCCCCAGCAATTCGATCCGATACTGCCTTTCTACCGCAGGAGTCGAGCTCGGCGACATCGACCGTATCGCGTTCTACGCGACTGAAGCTTACTGCAAAGCCATGCTCGAGCGCCTTTCTGTTTCTCAGCCCGTTCCGTTGGACCCCAAACTGTTGCTGCGGCAGCTGTTGGCACGGGAATTCGGGGCCGAGATCGATCCGTCCGGGTTTCCTTCGTGAATCACCACGAAGTACATGCCGTGAGCGCGTTTGCCATGTCCGGGTTCGAGCAAAGTCTGGTGTTTGCGATCGACGGCGGGGGCGATTTTCTCTCAGGCTTAATGGCGGTAGGGTCCGGGACCGTAATTGCGCAGCTTGTAAGTTTCCCGGAACACAACTCTCTTGGGCTGTTCTATCTCGAGACGATCCGATATCTCGGCTGCGGGATGTTCGACGAATACAAAGTGATGGGGCTTGCACCGTATGGTGATCCCGATCGCTATCGCGAGCTCTTCGCGCAGTTCTACGAGTTGTTGGACAGCGGTGGCTATCGCGTTCACCTGGATCGAATCGGACCAGCCCTTTTGCGCAACATCCAGGTTCGGCGAAAGGGAATGCCATTCACCCAACAGCATCGAGATGTCAGCGCGTCGCTGCAGGAAGCGCTGGAGCGGATCGTGTTTCACACCCTGCGGCACCATCGTAAAGCGACGGGCATGACACGCCTGTGCCTAGCTGGCGGGGGGGCCCATAATTGCACGCTGAACGGTAAGCTGCTTTATTCCGGGCTATTTGACGACATCTTTGTTCAACCCGCGGCGCACGACGCCGGTTGCGCACTCGGCGCTGCATTAATGGTATCAAGCGAGCTAGGCAGGCCAGCGCCGCGCGAGCGACTGCCGGACGTTTATTGGGGGCCCGATCTTGGGAACGAGCAAGCCACAGAGCTTGAGCTCAACGCATGGTCAGGCCACCTCGACATTCAACGAAGTGATGACATAGCATCCAGTGCGGCGGACTGGATGGCAAATGGCGCTGTAATCGGCTGGGTTCAGGGGCGCTCTGAGTTCGGCCCACGTGCGCTTGGTAACCGCAGCATTCTAGCGGACCCGCGGCCTGCGGAAAACAAGGATCGCATCAACGCGGTGGTCAAGAAGCGCGAGAGCTATCGCCCCTTTGCGCCATCTGCATTAGAGGAGGATGCGAGCGAGTTCTTTGAGCTCCCCGACGGCACGCGGCAGCTCCCCTTCATGAACTTCGTAGTTCGCGTGCGTGAAGCCAAGGGTAACGTGCTCGGTGCGATCACGCACGTTGATGGGACGGCTCGGCTGCAGACCGTATCGCGCAAGACAAACCCCGCCTACTGGGACGTCATTAATGCGTTCAAGAAGCGAACGAGCCTTCCGATTCTTCTAAATACCTCATTTAACAACAATGCCGAGCCGATCGTGCAGTCCGTGTCAGATGCGATCACCACGTTTTTGACGACTGATCTGGACGGACTTGTTGTTGGGCCGTTCCTCGTCAGGAAGCGGCCAGCATCACTGCAGGATTGGAGTGCGCTGGCTGCGTCATTGCCGCCGTACGCATCCCTTCATCGTGTTCGCTCCCACATAGCGCCAGATCGGCAGGAAACGGTCTGCGAGATCCGCATGGGACATTCCGCCCACTCTAGTATGCGTATCTCACCTGAGCTTTTCGAGATCTTGATGCGAATCGAGGGCGAGGCGTCGCTCGGGTCGCTTTTCGACACAGCCCTGCTGGACCAGGCCAAGCGTGAAGATCTTGTGAAGGAATTGCGGCTCGTATGGGAGCTTCGGGGCGTTCGCCTGCATCCGCTGCACGCGGCTTGCCGTCACGATAATGTACAAAGCGGAACATAGCCATGACTCATGCGCATGGCCACGCCCATGCGTGCATGTGAGGGGACCAGGCCATCCGATGCAGAGCGGGGCATCGGGCATCGGGCTTCGGGCAGGTCGATGCAACACCGTTGAAGAAAGGACGATCGTATTGAGAGAACGCGGCCCGTCACGGATAGCCCTGCTATGAAGTTCTACCGATGCAGCTCGCCGGCACCGCGATTTCAGGCCGTGACGCCGGGCGAGAAGATACGCGAGACGTCTGTACTGACGTCTCTTGTCCAACCAGGAGCGCGCGAAAAGGCAAGGCAGATGGTTAGCGGTTCGAGCAATGATCGGTTCGTAGTGTCCCGGCGACGTACGGGGTTTGGCGACTGTCTGTGGTCACTCGCGGCAGCCTGGCGATTTGCAAAGCAGACAGGACGGACGCTAGCCATTGATTGGCGGGGATCTTGTTATCTTGATGAACCATTCACCAATGCCTTTCCAGTCTTCTTCGAACCGGTTGAAGACATTGGCGGAGTGCGAGTAATTTGCGATGACGACATCAATACGCGTTCGTTTCCAGGACCATTCTTTCCAACATGGTGGAACAAGCCATCTTTCGATTGCATCTATCGACCGGACGAGCAGATTTTCAGGGAACGCGATCAACTCGATCAACTGTTCCAAAGTCAGAGAGATAGTGACGCTAACACGGTTGTGTGTGATGCCTGCCTGATGTGGCGCTGCGATCAGGAAGCGGAACGCGAAATCTTCCGGAGTATTAAGCCGCGGCCTGAAATTCAGGCCCGGATTGATGCTATCTACCGCGAGCACTTTGAGCCGTACAGCGTAATCGGCATTCATGTCCGGCATGGCAATGGCGAAGATATTATGGGGCATGCCCCTTACTGGGCGGACACGGAGCGCGCCTTGCGGCAGATCTACAATGCCATTGATGAGGCCAGGAGTTTATCCCACGCAAAACCTGTGAGGGCGTTCCTGTGCACGGACAGTGCGCTCGTCCTCGAGCAGGTTTCGGTTAAATTTCCCGATGTCTTCGCGATTCCAAAGCAGTTCCAGGCGCCTCAAGCGGGCCCATTGCACCATCCCGCCCTCGGAGCTGAAGGCGGCTTTTCTGCCCTCACCGAGATGTATCTCCTTGCCCGCTGCGACACGGTGATCCGTTTTCCGCCAACGAGCGCTTTTACGCGCTATGCGCGTCTTTTCGCCCCACGCGTTATAGAATTCGATTTGAACGATCCGGGCCGGTTGATCCTGATTGAAGACAACTCGCAAGCGCTTATGGCTTCGTGAAAGTCGCAAACCCGCGTGATCGATCTCACCGCCGCTCTTTACGTCCGATAGCCGTGGAAGTTCTTCTCCGGGCGACGATTTTCTGGCCCGCGGGCTGTCATTGCCGCAATGTTCCAGGGGCGAAGAGAACGAAGCCGCGGCCGAATGCGTTCGGCTAAGGCGCGGCTTCGACAACAACGGCCCTAAAGTGCCGCTGCGTTTTACAGAAGGAGCACGCCTTCGTCTTCGCTTCGGGCGGGCCGCAGACGGAAGCTAAACAACGCTCAATCACGGATGAACATTTCAGCTCGCCAGCTCATGCTTGGAACTAGCGCCGCGAAATCCAGTGCCGCTCAGAGCATGGCGCGATAGATCAAAAGTGGCCGCCGACGAATCTAACGTGCAAGCTTGGTACATCAGTTTTATGTTGGGGCGGCTAATGGCCGTGGCCGTTATCCCCGGGCATTTTTCGACTTCGACGAGAGGCGCCGGCCAGCCGCAGGCTCGTACGGTTGTGCGATCCTGAAAGCGAACGCGGGCTGGGTAGCCCTTTCATGAAGCGGGCGAGTGCTCGCGAACTTACGTAGCAGAGTCACCATCGCTGTCAGAAAGCTCACCTCCGCTGTCTTGAATGCGCCAAGCATTCCGCGTGCGCGACATTAGGACGCAAAACGGAAGCGCATTTACGTACATCGCAGTGGCGCAAATCCTGCTACGCGTGCGCGGGCGCAAAAGTAGAGGAGGCGGCCGTGGGTCTCGATCTGCCAAATGACAATCTGATCCGAGGTCCGCTGCCCGAAGCACATTTGGATCGCCTCGTTGACGCCGTTAATGCGCGCGTTGATCGTGGAGAACCGAAGGTGATGTTACTCACCGGCGCATCGCGCGGAATTGGCCATGCCACTGCCAAGCTATTCTCGGAGGCAGGCTGGCGCATCATTTCTTGCGCACGCCAACCGTTCGACGGCGAGCGATGCCCCTGGGAGGCTGGGAATGACGATCATTTCCAGGTCGACCTCGGCGATCATCGAATGCTGCCGCGCGCAATCACCGAGGTTAAGAAACGCTTGGCCGGTGCGCCCTTGCACGCGCTGGTGAATAATGCGGGTGTGTCGCCGAAAACGCCCACAGGCGATCGGATGACATCGTTGACCACCTCAACCGATACCTGGATGAGGGTCTTTCATCTTAATCTGGTGGCTCCGATCCTGCTGGCGCAGGGTTTGTTTGATGAGCTAAGAGCCGCGTCAGGATCGATCGTGAATGTGACTTCAATCGCGGGCTCGCGGGTGCACCCATTCGCCGGTAGCGCCTATGCGACCTCGAAAGCTGCGCTTGCGAGCCTCACACGCGAATTGGCCCACGACTATGCGCCGCATGGCATTCGCGTCAATGCGATCGCGCCCGGCGAAATCAGGACCGACATGCTGTCGCCCGACGCGGAAGCGCGCGTCGTGGCAAGTATCCCGCTGCGCAGAGTGGGTACTCCGGACGAAGTGGCCAAGGTCATCTTCTTCCTATGCTCGGATGCGGCGAGCTATGTTACGGGTGCCGAGGTGCCGATCAACGGTGGCCAGCATCTGTGAAGCGGCCGGCCCGGCGGCGAAGCTGACTTGAGCTTCCCAACGGACTCACGTTCTCCGCTGACCACGCGCATACAATCAACAGAAAATGAATCGAAGGCACACGGCAAGTTTACTGTCGTGCCATGAAAAAGTGTCACGGTTCGATGTCATCTCGTCAACACTTGGCGCTAGATCGAGAGTGACATGCAAAACGAACCTCGCCAATCCGGACATGGGTCCAGGGAGGATGATCAAGGAAACGGAGACAGGCTTATGCTGCATATCCCCTCCTCGAGCGAAAGACCTGCCTCGCAGCCGGAACCGGAGCGTGCCCCCCCGGGGGAGCCGTCGCATGAGAGCGCGCTGGCCGGCATCTACGAAATATCGAAAATACTAAATGCTCCCGGCCGGCTCGAAGTCACCTTGGCCAACGTTCTCGGTCTTCTGCAATCGTTTGTGCAGATGCGACACGGCCTCGTCTCGCTGTTCAACGATGACGGCGTTCCAGAACTTACAGTTGGCGCCGGCTGGAGCGAAGGCACTGACGAACGTTACCGGACGTGCGTGCCGCAGAAAGCAATCCACGAGATCGTAGCGACAGGCAGGTCTCTTATGGTCGAGAATGTAGCCGCCGAGACGGCCTTCAGCGCTGCCGACCGGGAGGTTCTCGGCGCCTCTGATAGTATACCGGTAGCGTTCATCGGGGTCCCGATTCGCGTTGATTCGACGGTCGTTGGTACGCTGACGATCGACCGTATCCCGGAAGGCAGTTCAAGTCTTCTCGAGTACGATGCGCGGCTGCTCGCCATGGTCGCGAACGTGATAGGACAAACGATCAAGTTACATCGCTTGTTCGCCGGCGATCGCGAACAATCGTTGGTGGACAAGGACCGGCTAGAGAAACAGACAGTTGATCGTGGGCCGCCCGCTCGCGAGCGCAAGCAGCTTCAGGCACACGGGATCATTGGCGACAGCCCGGCGCTGAGCGCACTGCTTGAGAAGATTGTCGTTGTAGCCAGATCAAACAGCACGGTTCTGCTGCGTGGCGAATCCGGTACCGGGAAGGAGCTGGTAGCCAAGGCCATTCACGAGTCGTCCGTTCGTGCTAAGCGGCCGTTCGTTAAGCTGAATTGCGCGGCGCTCCCCGAGACGGTCCTGGAATCGGAATTGTTTGGCCATGAGAAAGGTGCCTTTACCGGTGCTGTCAGCGCCCGCAAGGGGCGCTTCGAGCTTGCTGACAAAGGGACGCTATTTCTTGACGAGATCGGAGAGATCTCACCTCCGTTCCAGGCGAAGTTGCTGCGAGTTCTGCAAGAGCAGGAGTTCGAGCGCGTCGGCAGCAATCACACGATTAAAGTCGATGTTCGGGTGATAGCTGCGACCAACAGGAACCTTGAAGAGGCTGTGGCAAGGAGCGAATTCCGCGCGGACCTCTACTATCGTATTAGCGTAGTTCCCTTGTTGTTGCCGCCGCTTCGCGAAAGACGCAGTGATATTCCGCTGCTCGCAAGAGAGTTCCTCAGAAAGTTTAACAGCGAGAACGGCCGCTCTCTTACTCTGGAGGCGAGTGCGATCGATGTACTGATGAGCTGTAAATTTCCGGGAAATGTCCGCGAACTCGAGAACTGCATCGAGCGGACCGCGACACTCAGTGCCGGAACATCGATTGTAAGAAGTGACTTTGCATGCAGCCAAGGCCAATGCCTTTCCACGACGCTTTGGAAAAGCACATCGTATGGCAAGACAGACCCGGCGGCACCGATGCAACCGGTGCCTGCAAAGTCCATCATCCCGCTGGCTGAAACGGCCCCTCCGCCGCAGGCTGTCTGCGAACCGGGCTCATTGGCACCTTCCGGCACAGTTCTCGTTAGTGGTGCGAGAATGGCTGATCGCGAGCGGGTCGTTGCGGCTATGGAAAAGTCTGGCTGGGTGCAGGCCAAGGCAGCGCGCCTACTCGGGCTAACCCCGCGCCAAGTCGGCTACGCGCTGAGGAAATACGGAATCGAGATAAAGCGGTTCTGAGCGCCCCGCATCGGCCTGGACTGATTCCGCCAAATCGATAAGTGAAGACGGTCCGCGTAGTTAATCTAGCAATCTGAGGGGAATGGACCGCCGGGGGCGTCGGCTTGCCACGACCCCGAGAAGGGCTCAACTATTCAGCGACAGATGGGGCGGAGAGCCTCACTTGCGAGTCGCACAATCGCGAACCGCCGGTTGCTCGAAATGCAAAGAGCTATCATCCTTATCTCAATCAAGCCGGATTGGCGAACGCAATGCTTAATGACCCTCGACCGGTCCGGGCCTGCAGGGGATTAGCGGCAGTCAATCCGCAAGCAGTCCCGCCGCCACTTGCCAGCGTGGTGCTGCGAAACAGCGCTGTCCGAGCCTGCTTTGTGCCGGCATCCCTTTCAGGAAGCGCGGGGTAGAGAGGGCGCACTACCCGGTGTTAAGCCTTGTGACAGCGAGCGGTCCCAAGCGGCGGGGATGGTACAAGACTTGCTGTTCTCTTCCCAACTGACGTAACTTTAGGAGCAACACCTTGCATAATATTGTCTGCATCAAGCAAGTTCCGGACTCGGCGCAGATCCGCGTGCACCCCGTGACCAATACAATCATGCGTCAGGGAGTGCCGACCATCATCAACCCGTATGACCTATTCGCGCTCGAGGCCGCGCTGGGGCTGCGCGATCGGTTCGGTGGCGAAATTACCGTGCTTACCATGGGGCCGCCATCGGCAGAGGAGTCGTTGCGAAAGGCGCTGACTTATGGTGCTGATCGCGCCGTCCTACTTACTGATCGCTGCTTTGCGGGCTCGGATACGCTGGCCACTACGTATGCGCTTGCAACAGCGATCCGGAAAATTGGCAAGGAATATGGTCCGGCAAACCTCATCTTCACGGGAAAGCAGACCATCGACGGCGATACAGCGCAGGTTGGTCCTGGCATCGCGAAGCGACTGGGCGTAGGGCAGCTAACTTACGTTGCGAAGGTCAGATCCGTGGACGTCGCCAATGAAACAATTGAAGCGGAGCGGCGCTCGGAAGGCGGTGTGCAGGTTCTGCACACTAGGTTGCCCTGCCTCATCACCATGCTTGAGGCGACGAATCAGATTCGGCGAGGCGCGATGGCGGATGCCTTGCGTGCCGCGCGAGCCAAAATCGTGAAATGGAGCGCGCAAGATGCAGGTGTCGAAGACATCTCCAAATGTGGGCTCAAGGGCTCGCCGACTGTCGTCAAACGTGTGTTCGCTCCCCCTGCGCGGGCCGAGAGGGCGGCGCTGGTTGAGTCCGCCGAGCAGCCGGCGCAGGCGCTAATAGACGCAATCTTCTTGAATCAACCGAAGCTCGAAACCGATCTGGCGACACTTGCTCGTGACGCCCGATCTGGACTGTCCGGGCAATGTTAGCAACGCGCTCCAAGAAATGTATCAACGCTCGCACCCGAGTCGATGAGAGCGCAACATGTCGTTGTGCAACGCGGTAAGCTACCATAAGAGTTTGCTATGCCATCCGTCGATCTCGCCATCGGCTGAGGCCGCATGTTCCGTAGAGCACGTTATCGCTACGATCGAGTCCGGAGCCGCCCAGGATTGCCGGGGCACGGCCAAACAGGCCTGCGCATATTTCAGATCTTCCGTTTTGTCGTGTTCGACCGTGGAAGACCATTGCTTCCTCCGTACCGGTCGCGAGCAAAGACGGAATACGTCAGCAACCCGGGTCACCATGCTAGCGCTGCCGTCTGCACGTCCAAAGCCCTGTCGCTGGCTTTAAGGAGCAAAGCCAACCTATGCGGCGCCTTTGAAGCAATCCGCCAATTCAGCAGCCGTGTGTATGTGAACAGCCGCTGTTTCGTTCCTGACGGCGGTGCGCAGCCTCTCAAGTGCTATGCACTTGCTATGAGGATAGGTCACAAGTGTTATACCAGCTTCTTCGGAATCTGACGGAGCAAATTCAAGAGTTGGCATGATGGTTGCTGTTAGCCAGTAAAAATTAAGAGGGGTAACCGCGAATGCGAAGAACAGGCGAGCGGCATGCCACGAACGACCTGAGGCCCTGTGAGGTCGGTAGGCACGAATTGGATTTTACAATGCTGTACCAAGTTGACAGCGGTTCGATGAAATGGCGGCAGCAGCAACCGCGAGGGCTTCATTCATTTGCTCAGGCAGCCAAAGCTGCACCGCGCGACTAGGCGTGTCATTCGCGCATGCGGCATTAGCATCAGAATGGCATGCGCGGCGAAGTATCCAAGACGATTCTCCGCGCGCATGCTCGCTGTGGCTGCCATTGCGGCATCGGATTGCTGCTGGACTGGAAGCCAACCGGATCCTCGCCGCTCCCTCAATGAACGAAGTCCCTTCGATGCGCATGACCAGGACAGAGAAGACCGCAATCTGCCGTGGCCAGGAGAACGACGAAAGTTTGCGTGAAAGGTGAACGCAACATTAGGCCCTTTGAAGCCAATGAACTCAGCGCGGTCAATAGTCGGCCCGGACATGAAGGTAGCTTCGTCAAGGACCGTTTCGCTTCTCATCTGCAGGGAGTCAAATGATATCTCAAGCGTCTCGATTTGCACCGGATCAGCCTCCGAAGTTATCCTGCGAGTACTTGACTGAGCGAGTGCGAGCCTTGTTCGGCCCGCATCCGTTCGCCTCCCAGATGTCCGGAGACCAGGTCGCCAGCCTGCTGCCTGAATACCTAGCGATGTCACAGGCGTTCCCGTACCTGCAGGCAGGGTCGCAAAGGGACCTCATATTCGATGCAATGCATCAAAATCGGGACATTGGGAGGGACATTGAACTGACCAGCGTGGTCGCGAATTTTATCTGCTGGGATGAGACCGGTGGCCATGGCGGGATTCTCCGGGGCGGCAAGGCGGCGTTGCCCGATATTCTTTTGACAGAAAACTTTCACTCCAACCTCTTGAGAAAGGATGCTGCACGACTACTCGGCAGAGCGATAAGGCCCAACTATAGCGACAGGACGAAGCAGTACCTGCATTCTCTCTATGCCGGATTGTCATCGAAAGACCCCCTGGTTCGTTGCGCCTACATGGTCGCCTTTGAGCTCCATGCTGCAGACATGATCCAGTCGCTGTGGACCACTCTGGTCAAAACCTTCAAGGCGCGGCCGGACGATCTTGAGTATTTTCGCGGCCATGTCGGCGGAGAAGATCCCGCGGAGAAGTACCACGGAGAAATGACAGGCCGGCTGATTGGTGAACTTGTGCAGCCTGGCCTTAATGATCGCTTTTTGAATGAATTCGGCCGAGCCTATCGGCTCAGCGTCCAGTGGTGTCGCGATCTGCTCGGAACGGCGGCGCGTACGGGAGATGATCACTCCGAGATGCAACATCATGGCCGTTGTCATTGCGGCGCTATCAAATTCTACGTCAATGCACCTCGAGAGCTCTCTGCAGTTCGATGCAATTGCTCAATTTGTCAAATGTCTGGATTTGTCCACTTGCTCGTACCTGGCGATAAGCTGCGCATCGAGTGCGGCGAAGAGTTCCTCACGACATACCAGTTCAACAAGAATATTGCGCGGCACACGTTTTGCCGGCTTTGTGGCGTAAAGCCATTCTATAGGCCGAGGTCGAATCCCTCCGGGTACAGCGTAAATATCCGATGTCTGGATAGAAAGACCATCGAGCACTTAAGAATATCTGAGTTCGATGGCGCGCATTGGGAGCAAGCATTCCTGTCAATGCAGCAGGACCCGGAGTCATGCTTCGAAGATCAAAGGAGTGAGCTCGAATGGCGCGCGCAATGAAAGATAAATCCTGTCTTCTTTCAGAAGAAGTCCTGACAAAGTACCGGATTGAGCTGCTAGTAAAGGGGTCCGTCGTAATCGCCCCGCAAATGTTATTCACTCAAGACGACATAGCCAGGATCGATCAGCTGCAGGCTGAGATTCCGGAAGAAGAAGTGCGGGAGGGAGATGCGGGCGACTTGCACAGCGTCTTTGTCCAGCGCGTGAGGGTAGACCCGCCCGGCCACGCGCCTAGCAACGTGAGTGGTACTGCTTCGGGTCAGATCATGGAGCTGCTCGAAAGTAGAGATCGCAGCTTCGCGCTAAGAAAGATCTTCGGAGCATCCGCAGATTACGTGGTTCGCCGATGCCAGATGCATCGTATGCCGCCGGGGTCCTTTATCGGCATTCATTTGGATGCGGCGAGTGATCCGGATTTCGAGTACTCGGTGATTGTGCAGCTAGCGAGAGACTTCGACGGCGGTGAATTCGTGGTATATCCAACCGGGTACGAACAACACGTATTCCGGCCGCCATTTGGCGCTGTGCTTGTCACAACCTGTAAGGTCCGGCATGAGGTAAAGCCGGTATCAAGCGGGGAGCGCCGATCCCTCGTATACTTCTGTTCAAAACGCAGCGGCGTGAACCGCCGGATCATCGAGGGTTCTAACGCTCGGCCCTAGCGTGCCGCGCCTGGTATGGGTCTCTGCAAATCGTGGGCTGAGCGAGCTCTCCGGGGAATTGATGGCTTTCCCATCTTGCGGGTCCTTCGTGAGGTCCGACACGAGTCTGGTCGCAAGCGATGGCTTACATTGATCGTACGCGTCCGGTGACGGCCCCTAGTTGGGCGTCTTGAGCGGATGGCCGACCTCGCTCATGGGGCATGAGCGACGTTCTGAGGTTACCAATTCCGGGCGTGAGTTCGTGGACGCGCTTGGCGAGATGATCCAGCAGGCAGGCCAGCACAAGCCTGTGGATCTAGGGCTTGGCTGTGGCGATGAAGTGATCGCTTTGGTCGTGTCATTGTTACTCCAAGCTCTGCGCCCCGATCCGGGCCTTTTCCTCGCCCGTCCATCGTCGGCGACGATCCCAGTGATCACCTCGACGCGACGATCACCTTGCTACTGGCTCGAGCATGGTATTTGCCATCGTTCCTCCTCCACGGATCCGCTCATGCCGAGCTGTATCGCGGGCGCCGAAAGGGGAGCGGTTGGGGCCTCACGCCGTTACAATGGGCCGAATATTTCCACCACAATCACCACAATCACGAGGAGAGTGGTCGCAAAGGCCATGATGACCATTCCGCTGCCCGCAGGTAGGAGGCTGAGAGGCGAGGCGATAGGATTGCAGATCGACGGCATCACACGGGGCGGGAGATTGAGCCTCTCAGTGCTATCGAAGATATAGCTAGTCGGGCGTCGGGACTCACGGACCACACATCCAAAGCTGGGTTGCATCCCCGCGGAATTGTCAGCCAGCTGGTCCCGACCGGGGTTGTCCGGCGGCTGCCCGGGAACGAGCGGCGTTTGGCTGTAGTAGGGACCACCATGCTTGGAGCTCGGTGCCACCTCGCGCAGAGCAGTCTGCCTGACAAATGCGGAACTTGCGCCAGCGGCCACATTCATGGCTTTTGCAACTCCAGATGCAAGCAGAATCAAAGCCAAGTCGAACAAGATCAATCGGATCAGCCTCATTGGGGCTCCGAAGATAGCTGCTGCGGCCGCGTTCTTTGCGGCAACTCCTGCTCCTATGCAGCAATTTACGTGCCGGCAAAGTGCGGTCTTTTGGGGCCGCTTATTTCATAGTGAAACTCGCATAAACCCAAGCCAGCGAGTGCAATCGCCCATCGTATTGTCGAGTTTCAACGTAGGCGTCGCAAATCGGCCAAGCAGGACGTGCAATGCGATTAGCTTTTGGGGTCGGCAACTGCGCTGGCAGCCTTACGCCATGACGCTCGTCGCTGTACAAGCTTCGGCGCACCGCTGGTCTCGTCCGGGACGAACAAGAGCACTCTCATAGGGCCACCATTCATCGTCCGACCAAAGCTTGCTCGGTGATTGGGGCACCTTCGTCGCCACGTGAAGGAAGGGAGGCGCGCGTTCCCGGTGCGCGATGGTGTATCCCAGGCTTCGAAGCGATGAATTGAGCGGCTGACGATGTTTGCTACGACTTCAATAGTCGGTGTTGCTGATCGTGGGCCGCGGGCCTGTTCGGCGCAATCACAACGCACTCCACAGTGCCAGCCTTTTCATCGGCAGCAAGCGGGATCACGCCCTCCTTACGTGTGTGGTCGAATATAAGTCCATCCTTGACGAGACGATCATGCGCCGCCCGGAAGGATGCTGATCGCACATTTCTCACAGATAAAATAACGTTACAGCCGAAATAGTCGACGCCTAGCAGCCGGACGGCAATGTTGTGTAACACCGAGCCGCCACCCCAGCGGCCGTTCGCTTCATTGAACAGCAACCGCCCGTCTTGTGCGAAAATGGCGTCGATGTTGATCATTCCGCGATACCCCAGGTCTCGCGCGAGTGCCACAAAACGGTAGGCATGGGCCTGGGCAGCTAACAATTGCTCTTCCTCCAAGTCGCTTGGAAGCTCAAGTCCCGTCCGGATCAGAGCTCTTTCGGATCGGTCTGCGCTTTTACGCAGACGTATGCTTCCACTATTGACAAAAGCGATTGATGCATCATCCTGGATTGTATACTCGAGATAGAATAAAGATCGGGCCAAGTGGTACGATTCCACGACCAGCGTCTTACACGAGGCTGTTGTCATCTCAGACCACAATGCTTCGGGATCAAACGACGGCCACGAAACCCACCGAGTATCTCTGGCTCCAGGTAGCGGATCGCTCTTATTGCTGGTCAGGATGACGTTTCCAACTCCACCAGCTCCATTATCCAACTTTACAATGACCGTGCCGGTCTCGGATTTGAGGGAGGTGACGGCTTTGAACAGTCCATTTGGGTCTGTCGCGACTGATCCATGGGGGAGCGGAAGTGCAACGCTTGTTGCCAATTGACGGAAGTGGCTCTTGCGATTCAACAGATCAGGCCCGCGCTGCAAAGCGAAGTCGTCACCGGTCTTCGGTATGCCTAGAATGGCCGCCAAGCGTGCGACGCCTTCAGTAGAGTAGCAGGGATACAATTGCCAGTCTGATTTCTGGCGAATATGTCTTTTGAGCCGCTCGACAACAGTTTTGGACAGTAACGTACAATCATCGAGGATTGTCGATTGGCGGCTCGCAGGTACAAGCAGGCGAAGAGCCGATGAATGGAAATTGAGCGTTCCGCCAATGAAGGATAACAGATCGGCCGGGATCACTACCGGAGAGACTATCAGGTCGCCCTCCTGAGCAAACCACGCTGAACGAAATGCCGAGTTGGCGGCCAGCGAAAGTTGAGCATTTGTTAGGTGGGCGCCCGACATCTGAGGCGTACCGGCATTCATAATCAGGATTCGCGGCATTCTCGACCTCCGGACATCTGGTCGTGATCAGGATGGGATCGTCATGGCAACCACGAAGTCGTTGCCATGCCGTGGCAAGGCTCTGGGAGAGGGGAGAATTTGCGCCATCTCGATGTCACCTGCGATGCAGCGGGAGAGAACGGCCCGCCTCGAATCTGCCGATCTCAATTTATGGCTCGGCCGCGTATGAAATGATCTCGCAGAGCCCGATAAACGGGCTCTGACCAAACATGGGCGATCAGCGCTTGCGCCTCGATCCGGCAGTCGCCGCCGCTTGGTCACATAAGCGGCGGGTGCGTCTTCCCATCGAGCAACGGCTCGACCGACCAGCATTCGGCTACATTTGGATGTTCCGTAAGCACTCGCTCTATTCTTGCTGGAAAGATATTCTCGCTTGAAATAATCGAGAGTTGTTTTGCCGCGGTGAAGCGGAATAGATCCATCGGCCTCGCAGTGTCCATTGTCGCCGGCGAGGCTGGGGATCTCGAGTCGGGCTCCTCTCAGGGCACCAAACTGGCTCTCCAAGGCGCGAGCGATCCGCTCAATGTATCGATTGAGGATGACATAGCTGGACGGCTTCCGTTCGAAATGAATCGCGGTCTTGTCAAAGGTATAGGTAGCGCTTCCCTCGGCCGGGGTGGAAAAATTCAGCTTGCTATTCATGCGTGTCAGGTCCGCGCATTCTGTTTGCGCCACCCGCAACGGCCCCCCAAATCCTGACGAGGCCCCGGTCATATGCTTCGGCTGGCGCTTGTACAGGCTGTGCTCACACGGTCTTGGCGGAAGCCTTCTTTTAATGGCTGTCATGGGGTGCGAACGATGGATATCGCTCGAGGGAAATCTGCCGATCGATCGATCACTCCGCTCTGCTCAGCTGCGGTGTGCATCTTCCGGTAATGATCGGCACACCACGAAGAGGTCTTCTTGCCGCGTTTTTGATATACAGGCTCGCCGCACATATAGGCCGCTCTCATATCTCCATCTTTGAAACCGATGATGCAACGGCACTGGCCTTCAACATGATGAACTAACAGGACCTTCTTAAGGCCATCGCGGTCTTTCAACTTGCTGCTCCAGCCTGCCAAACAATTTCTTCCGATGCCGCGCTGGTCACGCGGAGTCGCCCGCGCGGGCCACTCGTCGAAACCCGCGCGGGCTCACCATCTGCCAAACCTTGCACGGTCGAAACGCCTTGCCAGGTGCGGAAAGGAGCTTGAAGGTGGCGGGTTCGGCGAACTGAGTTTTGTGCGTTGCTGCGCGAGACGAGCAGCTTCAGGAAGCGGGCGCCACCTAAGCGCTTCCGATAGACTTCCACGTCGATCAATTCTGACCTTATCGGCTCCCGTGGCGAAGTGGCCGCCGGCGGCCATATTGTCAGGATCAGAAATGCCGAACCATTTAGAGCTACGTGCGAGCTCTGGCGCCGCGATCGGAACTCGCTGCACAGCCCTCCCGAGCGAGGGACTATAGACAATGAGGAGCATGACCGGCCATCGGTCAGCGGATATGACCAGCTGAGGCATTCGCAGTCCCTCACACGATAGGTGCCACGCCCGAGAGCGTACGATTTAACGTTACGTCAGATTCAAGCCCCTTTTTTGCGGCCTATGAAAACGTGACCAAGGTAATGCTGGCCCAAGCAGTCCCCCAAGGGGCTATCGCGAACATGTAGCGCCGCCGTGAGGGGGCGAGCCCCAGTTAATGAGGGCCATTGAGGAGAGATCCAGCGAACGCGTCGGCGGCGTACCCAACGCACGTCGCCGCTCGCTTCCGGCGAAATTTGGAGTTGCTCAGGGGGCGTATGCGGGAATCACCATCGGCGGTCAGTCTGAGAAGGCGAGATATCGAAGCCAAGCTTGGCAAGTGTTTTTGGCGTTTGCGTAAAGCGCCACGCTGGCCTGCCAGTCTCTCGGCATGTAGGCGGCAACGGCGCACCTAATGCGCTCTCAGCAGAACACGTCGTTTTGCCTCGAAAAGATGCTCATCCAGGGTATCGTGCAGCGCACGCCGCAGCTCTGGCGGGATGGAGCTATCTGTATCGATCAATTCCCGAAACTTCCGGATGATGTGTTCTATTGTTGCGATCGTTCCCAGTGTTTCCATCCTCTGCCAGGGCATCATCCATTGTCTCCTTTGGCGCGTAACGCACGTTGCGCCGCGGGTCCTCACCTCAGCAACCGGGCCGAGAACAGCCTCTAGTCGGCAAAGGGGTGGCTGTCGGACACCTGCTCAGCGCGAGTTGTTTCGTCAGCGGCGCTCACTCAAATTCCGCAGAAGTGGCGCGCATTTGCAGCTGCAATATTCTTGCGCACGTAAGCTGCACTCTTGATCGCATTAGTCGAGCCTCAGCCAGCTCAGCTTTAGGCGTTTGAAACCGCAATCAAGCGAGTCAGCCGGGCGGCTGCAGCGCCGTGATCAAGTGATTCTTGGCCAAGTGCCACGCCTTGCTGTAGGTTCGAGGCACGACCGGCCACCACCAGTGCCGCCGCCGCGTTCAAAAGTGCGGCATCACGAAAAGGGCCTGGGAGGCCGTCGAGCACTTTCTCTAACGCAATGGCATGAGACTCGCAATCACAGCTCTCCAGCGCATCGGCGCGGTAGCGGGGGAGCCCGGCTTCTTCCGGCGTCACTTCGAACGTGCGGACTGTACCGGCCTCGACCGCAGCAACAAAGCTTGTCCCGGCGAGGGATATTTCATCGAGCCCGTCCGAGCCATGAACAACCCATACCGAATCGGCACCCAGGTTCTTCAAGACGTACGCCAATGGCTGCACCCATTTGCGAGCGAAAACTCCAAGGATCTGCCGCTTGACGCCGGCCGGATTAGACAAAGCCTCGATTAGATTGAACATTGTGTGGGTTCCAAGCACGCTTCGGATCTGGCTGATGCGCTGCATCGCAGGATAGCCGGCTGACGCAAACATGAAGCCAATGCCGGCTTCGTGCACACAACGTGCGATCGCATCAGGCTTGAGATCGACCTTTACGCCTAGACTCGCCAACACGTCTGCGGTGCTTGAACGCAAAGTCGCAGCGCGGTTAACATACTTGGCGACAGGAACGCCGGCCCCGGCGACGATGAAGGAAGCGCACGTCGATACGTTGAGCGGACGCATCGCCCCGTCGCTCGCACCAGTGATATCGATGGGGTCGCATTGCATTTCCACCTTGGGCATTAAATTCCGCATTGCGGACGCGGCGCCGGTGACTTCTTCGACTGTTTCGCCGCGGACTCTCATCCCAATCAACAAGCCACCGATCTGCGAGGGAGTTGCGTCACCCGACATCATGCTGTCGAACGCTGACGCAGCCTCCTCGCGCGTCAGTATGGCGCCCGTGGCAACTTTCGCGATGATCGACTTGAGCGGTTCCATCGAACTGTGCACGTCCCTTGTCCAATCTGAGCTGCGACCGTTCAGCCAGACGTCTTTGCAGCCGAGTGCCTTGTTGCAGCTGCCTGTCTATTCGCACTCGCTATGCCGCACTTGTCCAACAGGCGGCCGACAGATGAAACGTGAGCATCTGTGGCGACGCTACAACCTGACGCTACGTGAGGGTCAAGCCCTCTCCATTCGATGGTGCCCTAGATAGGACGCCGGCGGCTGGTCAGAGGACTGCAGTCGCTTGATACCAGAACAATAGCGTCGTCTCGAGCCTGCTTGCCGGCGATATTAGGAGGGTCACAAGGCTTTTGGCTTCCGGCGCCGCCGTGGCGGGGGCCGCCGGTTAACCTTCGTGCGATGTGCTGCACGTGAGCTGGGACGACTTCTGGTAAGGAGCCGGGCGGACAAGTCGTAGCACCTTCACTTCGATCTGCTGCTCTGATTGCCGATGTCCCGCCCGGAGATCACGTATCGGCATTGCTGACTGAGGCGATCTTGCTTGGATCTGAGGCAGACAGTGATAGCAAAGCGATCTGGTATATGACTACTACAAAGGCGTAACACGTCTTCCATACAGGCCTCTTTCTCCTCTGCGGTCGGCGCTTGATCAAGCGCGTTGGCTGGCGCGAGCATGACCGTTGTCATTGCCAGGCCAAGAGCGATGGCGCCGTAGCGAAGTCCGAGGTCCGAAGCCAACTTAGTTCGTTGTTTCTGAATCATAACATTCCTTCAATTCGGGTGGGGTGACGTTTTGTTCTTGCTGTGTGCGGAGCGCATCATCTGCCAACCGGAAAGCTGCGGATCTGCTTAGCTGGCTGTCGGCAAGCTCGTTATTCTACTTTGCGGTTCTCATTGTACGGAGCCCGTCATCCGCCGGGAATGACATTCGATGAATCGGGGGTAGGCCTGCACCGGATGGTGTTAGGCTCTCTATTTCGTCGTCCTGGGCTAGCGTACATATTTGAAGCATTCGCAAATGTCGTGATGTCAGGAATCCCCTGGCTCTCAGTGGTGATCCCCACTTGTCCCAACTCGTACAATCTAACGATGCATGCGATTCAAAGTCTCTTCATAAGACCGATGGTCTAAAGCTGTCGGGGGCTGTGGACTAGGGATCGACCGCTTCGGCAGCCGAGCCACGAGCGTCGCTCCTACGTGATGATACGGAGCGTAGGTGTCGCAATTGTTTGATCTACGAATTGCATGCTCTCGGCATGAATCCGAAAAGCAAACTCTACCAACCCGATCACTGGCGAGGCCGCGCGCAAGCAACGCGAAAGAAGGCGGCAGCGCTCGTTGACGGGAAAGCAAAAGACAGGTTGCTTAAGATTGCCTTCGAATACGACAAGTTAGCGCAGCGCGCCCTCGTGTGGCGGATGCGCAAAAATGAGGACGATACGTGGCCTGAGCAAGAGCTGTAAGCGCTGCTACGGCCAATCAAGGCTTCAGCCTTTTGAACTATACCCAACCCAAGGGCGAGGCTGATATCGCTCAACAAGCAAGTCAATCCCGCCTGCTCCGAGCGTTGCGGGAGCGAGGAGCGAGGCGGCCGGGCCGTCCTATGCCATAGGACGTGAGGGCGGAGCCGGCCGCTTGCCCAACGTTCCTTCAGGTCTCTTTGCTTCGTCAGCTTCTCGAAAGCTAGCTTTCACATAACGGTAATGCGGAGTACCAGTTCTCACTTGCAGTCAATCCGTTGCGCCTAACGAGGAAGCCCGGATGCCACCTGCGCGGTACGTCGAGCTGCTACTGGTCATTTTTGGCACTTAGCCGCGGCCGCAACGGCATATCAGTGTCTTTCATTTCAGACATCTGGGTTATGCGTCGGAATTCCTATTGCGGTCGCCGGAACAGCGCACTCTAAATCCAGGTCGCAGCGCGAATTGCGCGCCGGCATCAGGTTATTCGCAGCCGTGGCGGCTGCAGCATGCGATAGGCCCTAGAAGCCTCGCGCGGTCGCCATGCACGGGAGGCTGTCAGAAGAAGGCTGTGATGACCAAGTAGATTCCAGCCCAAAGCACCGCATTTATGAGAAGTGCGACGAGGAGCTCCCAGTTCCACCTTCTCTGCGGTTGCAAGGAGGGACGATCGGCGCCGAAATGCTTGATCATTGGGGGCTTTGTTGCGCGCGAATGTACGTCTCATTGCGCTGAGCGCCGGCCAACAGAAATATGCCAAGCTTTGCATGCCTCCTATCACTCATAAGCTAGCAGTCCTCTCTTCATAGGGCGGTAGGAGAAACGATGTTCGTTGCGTCGCGACCACTCGGCCGATTGATTGCTCGTGTATCTTCGGAACGGCAAGGTCGCGTTCGGCCCACGCAGCAAGCTACATGCCAGAAGGTAGAACTGTCGGCAGCGCCTTTCATTTGATGGGTTGGTCAAACGGAGCCGCTGCGCGACGTCGGAGTCGCGACATTCCTGTCGGAAACAAAACCCGCATTACCGTGTGCAACGAACACCGGCGGCGACGCCGGTGATGCTGTGTTGAAGATGGGAGTTTGGCCTCCCGGAGCCGGCCTTCAGGGGCAGGCTTCAAACCACCTCATGCTGCCGCGTTCAAAAGGCGCGGTGGTGAGCGATGAGGAAAAAGGCGGTGAATGAAACCGTCAGGTAAGTGACAAGAAGATGAGTGCAAGCGAACCGCCGATGACGTATCGAAATGGGTTCAAGATGCTGTCAAGACGGGCGTGGGGTAGTAGCGCTCGGAGGAGTGTGGGCGGAGCCTGTTTACGGCCCACGCGGCAGCCGGTGCATAGGCGGCATGATCTCGTCACAGGCTTCAACACGGAACGTCGGAACCTGACGCAATGCGTCAGGGGCGGAGCAACCCGTAATAGTGAGGAAGCGGGTGTAATGGCCGTGGAGCAAAGGGGTTGCGTTATCCTGCCGGCGTCACTGCGCCAACCGGGAAGACCGGGAGGAGCACGGTGAACTCCGGCAAACCGTTGCCCATCACCAAGCGGATGGTGTGGGAAGCCTATAAGCTTGTGAAGAAGGGAAAGGCGGCGGGCGTCGATGGCCAGAGTCTCGAAGACTTTGCCGGCGATCTTGAGAACCACCGCTACCGGCTGTGGAATCGGTTGGTGTCAGGAAGTTACTTCCCGCCACCAGTGCGGCGGGTCGAGATTCCTAAGGCCGGCGGTGGGATTCGTCCTCTTGGCATACCGACGGTCGCGGACCGTATCGCCCAGATGGTGGTCAAACGGTGTCTGGAGCCGGTGTTGGATGGAGAATTTGATCCGGACTCCTACGGCTACAGGCCCGGAAAATCGGCCCATCAGGCCATAGAGCAGGCGCGTAAGCGGTGCTGGCAGCACGACTGGGTCGTAGATCTCGACATCAAGAGCTTTTTCGACACGATCGATCATGAACTCTTGATGCGCGCGGTCTATCGACACACGAAAGCTGACTGGATCCGGCTCTACATTGAGCGGTGGCTTAAGGCTCCGGTCGAGATGCCCGATGGATCGGTTCGGGCGAGGACGACAGGCAGGTCTCAAGGGGGTGTGGTCAGTCCAATCCTGGCAAACTTGTTCCTGCACTACGTGTTCGATGTTTGGATGAAGGGGTCTTATCCCCACATTCCGTTCGAACGCTACGCCGACGACATCATCTGCCATTGCCGCACGCGGCAGGAAGCGGAGGAACTCAAATCGGCGCTGGAACGACGGTTTGCTGACTGCCATTTATTGCTGCATCCGGAGAAGACTAAAGTGGTCTACTGCGCTGACAGCAATCGACGGCGGTCCTACCCGCAGATCCATTTTGACTTCCTGGGCTTTAGCTTCCGCCCCCGTATGGCGAAGAACCGGTGGGGCAGGATCTTCACCTGCTTCCTTCCGGGCGTGAGTCCGAACTCTCTCAAGGAGATGAGGGCTCGCATTCGAGGATGGCGCTTGCCTCAGCACTCGCCGCTTCCGCTTGAAGACATCGCGCGTAGTCTCAGCCCCGTCCTTCGGGGCTGGGATCAATACTACGGGCGATTCTACCCGACGGAACTGCGTAGGCTCTATGAGTACTTCGATGAGCGCCTCGGCGCGTGGCTTCGGTGCAAGTACAAGCAACTGAAGGGCCATCGGGGACGGTCGTTGCGGAAACTCAACGAGATGGCGAAGCAAAATCCAAAGCTCTTTGTCCATTGGCAAAAGCTTGGACGGGCTACGGTTGGATAACAGGAGCCGGATGATGCGAGAGTATCACGTCCGGATCTGTGAGCGGCCGAGGGTGAAACTCCCTCGGCCTACTCGACAGCAAAAGGTGAGCGCCTCGCGAGCGTCATGCCGTATGACCTTGCCCCGTGGACTTAATCCAGATTGAAGTTCGCTCTGGCCGATATGAGGACCAGAGCATGAAGCGCAGCCGCTTTACGGAAGAGCAGATCATCGGGATTTTGAAGGAGCACGAAGCGGGCGTGTCGGTTGCCGATCTGTGCCGGAAGCACGGCGTCAGCGATGCCAGCATCTACAAATGGAAAGCCAAGTTTGGCGGGATGGAGGTCTCGGAGGCCAAGCGGCTGAGGACGCTGGAGGATGAGAACACGCGGCTGAAGCGGCTTTTGGCCGATCGTGGACGCCCACGGGATGAGCGAACGGCGGGCGTGTAAAGCCATCGGCTGTTGCCGCATGACCATCAGATATCGGACGACCCGGGCGGACGACGCGGCCCTACGCCAACGCATGAGAGCGATTGCCGAGGTGCGCCGTCGCTTCGGCTATCGGCGCCTGCATGTTCTGCTCAGGCGGGAGGGCTATCTGATCAACCACAAGAAGCTGTTCCGGCTCTACCGGGAAGAGAGGCTCGCGGTCCGTCGCCGTGGTGGCCGCAAGCGGGCGCTCGGGACCAGGGCGCCGATGGTGGTGCCGATAGCGCCGAATGACCGCTGGTCGCTCGACTTCGTCTCGGACCAGCTCACCGATGGCCGCCGCTTCCGCATCCTGACCGTGGTCGACGAGTGCACGCGCGAATGCCTGGCGTTGGTGGCCGACACCTCACTCTCCGGCACCCGTGTGGCGCGGGAGCTGGACCGGCTGATGATTGAGCGCGGCAAGCCCAAAATGGTGGTCAGCGACAACGGCATCGAATTGACCAGCAACGCCATCCTGACATGGGCCGACCAGAGCCGTGTCGACTGGCATTACATCGCGCCCCGCAAGCCGACGCAGAATGCCTTCATCGAAAGCTTCAATGGCTGTCTCCGAGACGAATTGTTGAACGAGACGCTGTTCACGTCGCTGGCCCAGGCCCGCGTCGAACTCGGACATTGGCGGGCCGACTACAACGATACGCGACCTCACTCGCAACTCGGATGGAAAACACCATCGGAGTTTGCCTTCACCTGCAACCCGCGCCGGGATCTGGCGCTGCGCTATGCCGAGGGCTCCGCGCCAGCTCCCGTCGCTACCACCGCCCAACCGGGCAAATCCAACAGCCGGGGCGAACTCAGGACTGGATAAAACTTGATGTGGTGGAACGGCCCGCTCCAACAGCATCAAAGTGCTAGAACGTGGTCGTTGTTCGAACGCCACAAAGGAGGGACCGTTCCGTGAAACAGGTTATCACCATCGGGCTGGATCTGGCCAAGCACGTTTTCCAGGTTCACGGGGCGGATGCCGAGGGCTCACCCGTGTTCAACCGGAAGCTACGGCGCAGCGAAGTTCTGCGTTTCTTTGAGAAGCTGCCAGCATGCCTGGTGGGGATGGAAGCATGCGGTAGCGCCCACTATTGGGCGCGCGAGATCGCAGCTCTCGGTCATGAGGTCCGGCTCATTCCGCCGGCTTATGTCAAACCCTTCGTCAAGCGTGGCAAGACGGATTCGGCGGACGCTGAGGCCATCAGCGAAGCGGTGACCCGAAAGACCATGCGCTTCGTGCCGATTAAGACGGCTGAGCAACAGGCTGCCGCGATGGTGCTGAAGACCCCGCGCTCTTCTAGTGCGGCAGCGAACGCAATCGGTCAACGCGTTGCGCGCGCATCTGGCAGAATTGGGGATCATCGCCACCGCCGGCCTGGCAAAGGTTGAGGCGCTGGTCGCAATCATACGGGATGAGACAGATGCACGCCTGCCCGCAGCAGCGCGCTTCGCGCTGATGGCTATTGCCGACGAGATTGAAGCTTCAGCCGACCAGATCGAGAGGCTCGAGCGCGCAATCGTCGCGGAGGCCAAGCACGACGAGGACATGCGTCGGTTGACCACGATCCCTGGCGTCGGCGCCATTACGGCGGCGACCATCAAAGCGCTTGTGCCGGATCCCGGCGGGTTCAAGTCGGCTCGCCACTTTGCCGCCTGGCTGGGATTGACGCCGCGGCCTCATTCAAGCGGAGGCAAAGAGCGGTTGGGACGAATATCGAAGATGGGAAATCCAGAACTCCGCTCTCTCCTCGTTGTCGGGGCAACGGCCGTCTTGCGGCTTGTCCGAAACGACGTTCGGGCGCGGCCGTGGCTGAAGGCGCTTCTCGCCAGACGCCCCTTCAAGGTTGCCGCCGTCGCGCAGGCCAATAAGACGGCGCGGATCATCTGGGCGCTCCTGAACAAGGGCGGAATTTATCGGCGTCCCGACCCATTGGCGATTGCCGCGGTGACGCAGTGACCGCCAAAACGATCTGACCGGCGCAGGCCGGCAGAGGGCGAGGTGCAACAACAGGCGATGAACCCATGGGACGAAATCCCGAAACGAGTGAAGCTACTGCCCCCAATGCGCTCAAGCGCGTAAACTTGATTTAGCTCCTCGTTCCGCGGATCTCATCGAGGCCAGCGGCCATATTGTGCCGCGCGCAAAGGCCGGACATATGACCGCACCGTTCCAATGTGTGAAATCGACTGAAAAAGCTCTTGCCTCGCGGGCCGTTCCACATATGGGGGCAAGGTCACGTAGCCAACGCGTTAAGGGCCGCATCTTAGTGAGGCCTATAAATCGAGCGATATTTGCAGTGGCAGCCAATGAGATCGGTTAATCATTGTTTCCTGACCGTTAGCTGACGATCGAGGTCGCAGCGGTCCGCTGGATGTGCCAGCTAAGAAGTGCATTCCAGACGTCTGCGGCTATGTACGAGCCGATTTGGACGCCATAAAACTGAATGGTTTTCACATAATTGACGCATTAGGACTGTTCAGCCTTTGCGAGAAGGCCGCAAGGGATCAAGTACACTCCCGCAGAAGCAGCAATGTCGCCCGGAGCTATCTGGTGCGGCAACTGCGAGCATCATGAAGTCTGGATTCCGCCGCCAATAGGAGAGCATGGCATGATGAGGGACAATTCATTGAAGACGAGATGAGGCCTCAAGAGCCGCCGACTTCGCATGCTCAAGCGTGATGTGCGCTCTGCCGGCGATGAGCAGTGAATGCCTGGCACCGATCAAGACTGCTTCGCCGCGGAGAGGCTCAATGGCGGACTTACATAAGTAGCGGGAAGATTCGATCGGCGGGTCGCCTAACTCAACGTACAGATCGTGCCGCCGCCCGTCCTCAGGCAACCGGCGGCACCGAGCGCAATTCGAGCACCAGAGGCATAACTAGAGGAGCGTGAGTGATGATAGACATCTACCGCTTTTGCGGATGGTGCGTTGTAGAGTGGTTCAGGAAAGCTGGGCCGAGAATCGCGGAGGTTGACTTGTTGCGCGACAACGTCCTCTACGTAGAGTTCAGGGCTATCCGAGAGGCAAAGGAGCGGGCGTGCGAGCGCAGGTGGTAGACAAGCTGGAGGCGGGCCGGGTGCAGCATGGCCGGTTCGCGACTGCTCCGGGATCAGGCCCTTGCGGTCTCTTCTTTGTGCAGGGGCCTTGCGGGTGTGAACTAAAGATAAGTGCATTTGTCCGTCCTGGGTGGGAGCATGTCGCTGTTTCGACACCGCGGCGTTGTCCAAACTGGGAGGAGATGTGCTTTGTCAAAGACATGTTCTGGGATGAAGAAGAGTGCGTCATGCAACTGCATCCGCCACATTCGCGTTATGTGAATAACAGCCGATATTGCCTTCATTTGTGGAGACCCATTTATCGAGACATTCCGATGCCGTCTCCGAGCTTCGTAGGCGTCGTTGGATTGAGTCCCTCAGATGCGGCAACGTTGTTCGCGCGGATGAGCGCGACAGCATGACGGACTGAGTTTACAATATCCGAGCACAAGGTGAGGCCGAGCGGGTGCACAAGCACCGGTTCGGCGTCCCGATGAGATGTCACAAGCGGGTGTATGTCAGGCTCGCTCGGCCGTTGCGGCGTGCAAGGCGGGCTGAGATGAAATGCCGCTGTCAAACAGGAGCAGCCTCAGAGCGAACAACAGCATCTCGCTCGCTGATAGCCGATCACGGGGCGAACTGGGGACGCGAATTGCGCGCTCTTTGGAGGCGAAGTTTTGGGCGCCGGGCGGCGCGGCACGATGAGGGTGAGATCGATCTCAAGCCCACGACCGAGCCTGGTTTGGTGAAGGCATCGTCTAACGCAGCCATCATCCTGACTGAAGCTGAAATTACACGAGCGCGACCTCTTTCACTGTGCAAGAGTCACTAGCTGGTCGGCCACCGCCTCACACCTGCAGCAGCGCCCGGAAGCTGGGACTGTCGCACAGCCAATTTGCCATGACGGCGATAGCTTCCCTAAGCTTGTGTGGTGGCCAGCTCCTCGTCAGTTTGCCGCGATATCGGTCGCAGGCAAGATGTGAGCAGCGCGCCCTCTGAGGAGACGCACGCGGAAGAAGCCGGTGAACCAGCATGTATAATCGAGTCGATGGCGAATACGCACATACTGAGCAAGCTGAGGAATCGAGTTGGCCCGCAGACGGTAGCGAATGTGCCCAAACACTCACCGAAATCGCGCGGCTGGAGAGCCTGGCGCCCGGCGAATTGTTCGATAGAATGGGGCTCTGCTTCAGCAAGCCGCATACCTCAGATGCAATCGATGATAGTTCAAACACCTCGGGCCTCAGCACATCCTCTCTGTCCTCCAGCTCCGAGTTATCCGTTGCCACTAGCCCTGTCCGTCCTCTGTTCGATTACAGGACGGCGGAATTGCCCCAAGCCAATGTCAGTGGAATCTGTGTTGGATTGGCCGCGGAGTGGCTCCTTGATCTCCCAAGCAGCGCTTCCTCCCGAATGGGGGTTCTGCTCCCGGGCACGGAAAATCACCGCTCGGCGGCAAGACGGCAGGAACAGTCTGAAAAGCTTAAGACTCAATTGAAAGAGGATAAGGCGGAAGGGTCTCACAATTTCCAGGCAAAAAGCACAATCTTGCGTGACGCCGGCCTAGAACCATCTGCTGAAGAGACGCGATATAGGTTTGGTACATCTTCGTGCATCGACAAGATCGTAAACGAGCTTGCGCAGGATCCATCCGTCCATTTGGTCAGCTTGAAATTCGTCCAACCTGGCGCCGGCACCCACACGATTGCAACGGCAACGTCGAATGGAACGACGATCCTCTCTGATCCTAACTATGGCGAATTTACTGTTCCGTCAGATCGGGTCGGAGGGTTGTTTAAGAGTCTTGCCGAGCGCTATAGCACCCTGAACAAACGTGATATTTCGGCGGTCGTCACACAAAGGATCAGGTATGGGCATCCCAATGCAACGGACCTTGCCCTATTCCCGCGCGCGGAACCTCATCGGTAGACACGAGGCAGCCGCATCGCCCGCCTTGTTTCACCCGCCGCGGTTTCTGTGGATGTTCAATCGATGCTCTCGATGGAAGTTCTCTGGAAGTAGTGCAGAGAGGGGAATGTTTAGCGACATAGGTTCGCCGGTCACTGAGGTTTGTGAGCCCCGCGCCATCGCGTGTCAGAGCAATCGCCTGCGCTTCCTCTCAGGCCGGACCGGCGGCCCGTTAGGCTAACCTCCTCGTAGGGTTGCGTTACCCGACGCCCAATCGCGCTCAGGGGGCCGGTCGGCAACCAAGCATCCACAGAGTCGGCACTAGCTGGAGCCGATCTGCTTCGGAATCACCGCCAGCCGCTTTTATAGTGAGCTCACCAACCAAATAGCTGCTGCCGGGGGCATCGGCTTGCCGTCGCACCGGCGCCTCAAAGCCAGTCATCGCTCGCCACGAGCTCCGCGACAATCCGCCTTCTCTCGTCGCTGGACTTGATTGACGGCTTCGGTGAGGACCTCATCCGCGATCTGACTCAGTGATATTGCAGCGCTGTGTTGTTCCAAGCTTCTCAATGGAATTGTGCGCCGAGCTGGAGCACTCTTTCACGGATTAAAGTGCCGAATAGTGCGAGTGACATCGCGAAGTTTGGACGAGGAGTTCCTGCGCGGAGCGCTCGCATGGGGGGTATTTAGCTAATTCGGATGACCGGCGCCCGGTAGCGTGGATCCGATTACGCGGGAAGCAGCGGGGGCGCTGGTCGGGTGGATGGATCAGACGCTGTCTCTGCCGCGCATGCGCGACTGGTTGAAGTTAGCAGGAGCGTGACTCGGCGCCGAAATCCCCACGCATACTCGGGGCGAGCGCTGTCCCTACCACGCGCCGCTAACTTCAAGAGTCATTGTACACCGAATAGCTGTCCAAAAGCTGACGAACCCGACGGCATGCATCCGGCGAGAGCGCCTGCGCGGGTTCATGCCCTGCTGCCTAGCACCCAGCCATCTGCCTAGTGGACGACCAACGTAAAATATCGTTAGCATAGACACATTCCATCCCCTCAGCGCGTCGTGCCGGACGCGGTCCTGTCGCCGCCAAGGAACGGTCACAAGCAAGTTGAGCCGGGGCCTGCCGCCGCGCACATGGATAGGCCGATAGGCCCATGGGCTGTATTCTTCGTCGACTGGCAGGCTACAGACCGCTCGCTGCAAAAAACCCTGACATTATCGCCAGGGTTTTGCATGCCATCGAGAATTTAAGGAGGCCGATCAGAAGTCCATACCGCCCATGCCGGGGGCCGCAGGCATTGCTGGACCAGCCGTAGCCTTCTTCGGCAGCTCGGCAACCATCGCTTCCGTCGTGATCAGCAGCCCGGCCACCGAAGAGGCGTTCTGGACCGCGATGCGCACGACCTTGGCCGGGTCAATGATACCCTTGGAAACGAGGTTGCTGTACTCGCCTGTCTGGGCGTCGAAACCAAAAGAGTACTGCTCGTTGTCGAGGACCTTGCCGACTACGATCGAACCGTCCTCGCCGGCGTTGATTGCGATCTGGCGGGCCGGCCAGGACAGCGCCTTACGCACAATCTCGACGCCGGTCTTCTGGTCGTCGTTCTCGGTGCGCAGACCCTTGAGCTGCTCGGAGGCACGGAGCAGGGCGACGCCGCCACCCGGGACGATGCCTTCCTCGACTGCCGCGCGGGTCGCATGCATCGCGTCATCGACGCGATCCTTGCGCTCCTTCACCTCGACCTCGGTCGCGCCGCCGACGCGGATCACCGCGACGCCGCCTGCGAGCTTGGCGAGACGCTCCTGGAGCTTCTCACGGTCGTAGTCCGAGGTGGTCTCCTCGATCTGCGCCTTGATCTGGGCCACGCGCGCCTCGATGTCGGCCTTCTTGCCGGCGCCGTTGACGATCGTGGTGTTCTCCTTGTCGATCATCACCTTCTTGGCGCGACCGAGCATGTTGAGCGTGACGTTCTCGAGCTTGATGCCGAGATCTTCCGAGATCGCCTGGCCGCCGGTCAGGATCGCGATGTCCTGCAGCATGGCCTTGCGGCGATCGCCGAAGCCCGGAGCCTTGACGGCCGCGACCTTCAAGCCGCCACGGAGACGGTTCACGACCAGGGTCGCGAGCGCTTCGCCTTCGACGTCCTCGGCGACGATGACCAGCGGCTTGCCGGTCTGCACCACGGCCTCGAGCAGCGGCAGCAGCTCGTTCAGCGAGGAGAGCTTCTTCTCGTTGATGAGGATGTAGGCGTCGTCCATCTCAACGCGCATCTTGTCGGCGTTGGTGACGAAGTAGGGCGAGATGTAGCCGCGGTCGAACTGCATGCCCTCGACGACGTCGAGCTCGGTCTCGAGCGATTTGGCTTCCTCGACGGTGATGACACCCTCGTTGCCGACCTTCTTCACCGCGTCGGCGAGGAATTTGCCGATCTCCTGGTCGCCGTTAGCCGAAATTGCGCCGACCTGGGCGATCTCCTCATTCGAGGTGACCTTCTTGGAGTTCTTCTGAAGGTCCGCAACCACAGCCTCGACCGCAAGGTCGATACCGCGCTTGAGGTCCATCGGGTTCATGCCGGCGGCAACCGACTTGGCGCCTTCTCGCACAATCGCAGCGGCCAGGACGGTCGCGGTGGTGGTACCGTCGCCAGCAGCATCCGCAGCCTTCGAAGCGACCTCACGCACCATCTGGGCACCCATGTTCTCGAACTTGTCGTCGAGCTCGATCTCCTTGGCGACTGCAACGCCGTCCTTGGTAATTCGAGGTGCGCCGAACGACTTGTCGAGCACGACGTTGCGGCCTTTTGGACCGAGCGTGACCTGCACGGCGTTGGCGAGAATGTCGACACCGCGCAGCATACGGTCCCGCGCGTCTACTCCGAACTTCACTTCTTTGGCTGACATACAAAATTCCTTCAGTCCCTATTAATTCATCCTTTGGCGCGCCCGATGGGCTCTCCTCAGGAGGGGTGAGCTGCGAGCTGTGAATTAGGCGGCTTTCTTCTTGGAGAAGACATCGGTGAGAACACCCATCACGTCGCTCTCCTTCATAATCAACAGGTCTTGCCCATCGATCTTGACCTCGGTGCCGGACCACTTGCCAAACAGCACGCGATCACCGACTTCGATGTCGATCGGAATTAGCTTGCCGCTATCATCGCGGCCTCCCGGGCCAACTGCAACGACTTCGCCCTGCGATGGCTTTTCCTTGGCAGTGTCGGGGATGATGATGCCGCCGGCGGTCTTCTCTTCTGCGTCGATGCGCTTGACCACGACGCGGTCGTGAAGCGGACGGAATTTCATAGAGGTCTCCTGAGCGTGTGAACAAGTTGAAGTTAGGCACAATGTGACAAGCAGCCCGTAGCAAGAGTCGGGCCAGAAATGCGCTAAGCGATCTGCCCTTCCAGTACTGCTGAAGCATTCAGCGGCTGCGATTGTGTTGTCCAGAAGCAAACGCGCAGAGGTGCACCAGCCCGCCCGGCTGTCGTGAAAATGACATTGCGTTTCTTCGAATACTGCATTGATCCCGGGAAGACTTCAACGTTGCTCCGGTGGTCGTTGAACAGGTCGAAAGGCCTCGCGTGTTGGCGGCGGTGCTGGCATTGCACATGATTGCCTGACGGCACCATCTAGCAGCTGTGGCGGGCAAAGCGTGCGGTCCACAAACGGTGTCCAGCGGCGGTGCTCAAACCCTACTGACTTCACCCTGGTCATCGTGCCGGCAGCACTTGAAGAAATTTGCGCGCGCCGCGAAAGCTTGATTGCGCCGGACATCGCGCACCGCGGTGCTTTCACCGGCCGCGTTCCTCGCCGGCGATTCCGCGGAAGAGATTGACGGGAGCTACTATCTGAGATGGCGGCCATCAGCCGACAGCGCACATTCTTGCGCAATTGTCATCGAGATGAGGGGCTGTTGCTATGCATAAGGGGCCACTCTGCTCGGCACGTGCCATAGATCATATCCGGCAGGTGGCGCTTGAACGAAAGCGTTCTTTCGGCCGGCGAAAAGCCAGGACGGCGATCTAACTCACTGAGGCCGCATTTTCCGGCGATAGGGTCGAGATTGCATCGCGAGGTGCTCGATAGATTCCCTCTACTTGATGTCGATGGCATCCAAACAGCTGTCGAGGATCGAAGGGATTGGCGGATATAAGAGCAATATACCTTGATATACGTTGTGCAGCTGCTTCCGGCGTGTGATCGGCTTCCAAGTCGAAATTCATCCGATCTCCGCGCACCATGGAAGAGCATCTGTGTCATCCGTAGAAGTACATCAGCACATCGTCTCACTTCTGCAGAAGCCGAATCCCGTCATCCTGGATATTGGCTGCAATGATGGGACTGATACGCAAAAGTTCCTCGAGCTGTGCCCGCAACCCGAGCTTTACTGCTTTGAGCCCGACCCCCGAGCGATCGCGCGCTTCAAGAAGAAGCTTGGTCCATCCCTCAATAAGGTGAAGCTGCTAGAAATCGCCATCAGCGACCGAAACGGGACGATCGACTTCCATCCGAGTAATGCAGATGGGGATGCGAAAGATTGGGACCTGTCCGGCTCAATACGCCGCCCAAAGAACCATCTTACCGAGTATGATTGGGTCCGGTTTGATCGGCCTGTCTCGGTTGAAACACGGCGGCTGGACGACTGGTGCAGCGAAGCCAAATTGGACGGAGTCGATTTCATCTGGATGGACGTTCAGGGAGCCGAAGCCGACGTTATCGCCGGCGGCATGCGGACCTTGAGCAACACGCGCTTCATCTACACCGAATATAGTGATCGCGAGCTCTACGAAGGGCAGTTGAGCCTGCAAGCCATTCTTAGCTCATTGCCATCATTTGAAGTGGCGGCTCACTATCCGCGCGCAGTGGAAGGTGATGTATTGCTCAGGAATACGCGTGTCTAGCAGCTACTCAGATCTAGCGTCTCATTCATGCAGCGCCTGATCAGCGTACTCTGTGATGGCCGTAGCTGCACAACGGTGATCGTCAAGGCGGGCGGCTATCGTTAGCCCGATTGGTGTGCGGTTTCGAGCCGGCGTGAACGCCAGCCGGTCCATAGGGAGCGGCCAGCGCCATGGTAGTCAGCGGGTCCATCCGATCCTGAGGAGCTAAGGCCGTGGTGCCGTGGCGATCGAACAGCCGATGTAGCAGCAAGGCGTTCGCACATTCATGACGTCGCTTCGTCGGTTCCGCTCTACCGGCAGTCGCCAGGATCTACTGCCGATCACGCCAAACCATCGCGCGGCCTCATCGGCGCGCCCCAAACCGGTCTAGCTTGCTAATGTCACTCCATCCCAACGGCAGAGGGCTGGCTGTATTGGAGGGCTGACATGGGTCTCTTCAGCCGGAAGATGGCCGGTTAGGCGATGCGCGATCTCATGCGGCCGCAGCGTCTCTTCCGCGCCGGCGATGCCGATCCGCCAGCCGCGGCCAAGAGCCAGATTGATCCATCATTCCGATGGAGGTGCACGGTACGCTTCACATCAATGTCGTACTGCCCTTGCCAGTGTCGGCGTGCCGCATCGATAAGCGCAAGGTTGAGTGCCAGGATATTGCGCCGTGCAGTGCTGCACGGTGCGCCCAGGCGGCACAGCCCGTGAGAGTCGAGCCCCGTCGCTCGGTGATTTGGAAAGTTCGTGGGTTGCCGTTGCGCAGAAATTCAGGTCGATCCCGCTCGGCAATCCATTCGCGTGGCCTGTGGTTTGCCCGCGCCTGATCCCTTTACTTCATGGAAAGCCGGGCTGTATTGCAGTTCCGAGCAGGGCGAGGCCAGCACTCTGAAGCGTTCCCTCGTTTAAAGCTGCGTGCTGGGCAACCACGAAGCTGTCGCACATGGCGCGTGCTAGGTTGCTGCTGGTATAGAGCGCCTCAGTTCCAGCAAGACCGCTCGAGATCCTGCAGACCTCAGCGCCCTGCCGCGCGGCGTTCGTCGCGGCGAGCCGCACTTGCATCGTGGTGCTCAGATTTACCCCGCCCGTGAGCGCTTGCTTCCACAGCTCTTCCGTGGCCTCGTAAAAGAAGGAACGAGCGGAACGTAGCATAGATTCGGCTTTGGCGATTTCAAGTTGGACATAGCCGCGCTCAGCCATCACGGGCGCTCCAGTGATCGAGGCGCGGCTTCCGGCCATGGCGATCACCTCGTCTATTGCGGCTCGCGCAATCCCGATGCCGACGACCGCATGCGCCTGCGCAGCGAAAGCGACGGACGGATAACGATAGATCGGCCCATCAAGTGTTGCCGGACCGCCGCGGATCAAGGTCCATTGCTCTGGCACAATGACGTCGCTGACGACAACGTCGTGGCTTCCGGTGCCTCGTAGTCCGATGACGTCCCAATTGGGCCGGATTGTCACCTTCTCTGCCGGAATCACCGCTACACGCGGGAGGTCTCCGGCCGGATCGTCTTCCAGTTTTATACCAACTCCTATCAAATCCGCCCCGGGCGAGCCGCTAGCGAATGGCCACACGCCGTTCACGACAAATCCGCCGGCGCATCGCCTGGCGGGCTGGAGCGGGAAGAGCGCACCCGCCAATACGACGTCAGGTCCATTGGCGTACACTTTTCGAAGCGTGTCGTCCGGAAGAGCAGCGAGGTAGCGAGCTCCATCCCCGAAGCTGGCGACCCAACCGGCGGATCCGTCGGCCTCGGAGATGCGCTCGATCTGGCGGCAAAATTCGGCTGGTGTTCGCTCCTCGCCGCCGAATCGCTTCGCGACCATAGCCCGATAGATACCGATGCGCCTGAAGCCGTCGATGATCTCTTTTGGAATTTCCTGCGCGGGGCCAAACTCGTTGCGACGCGCACGGATCTCGACAAGTAGCGGCGACAGATTATCCCAGGTCGCAGCCGCGGTGTGGGATACAGGACATTGCTTTTCGGGTGAAGCGTTCATAGATCGTCCTCCGCGTCTTGTGCCGACCATGGTCGTGCGTCAGCCATTGACTGCGCACGGGGCGAAGCTGGGTGATACGATACCGGCTGGAGGACATTCTCAGAGCTGTCGCAGTTGATATCGCTTGCATGAGATTGCGCACGGTAGCTTCCCAATTTAAGGGCCGGGAAGCCAGACTGAGATGTAGCTGTTGCCGTTGCATGGAGGCTGGCCGGCAAAACAGCCGGTAGACGGCGGCGCGACATCGGCCCGTGGTTGCCGGGCTGGATCTCCGGCGGCTGGTCGGGGGGGCATGCGATGTCATGTCTTCTCCATGGACGTGTGCTCATACGTCGGACAAGCCGGGTCGAGCCAAGTTTGGAGTTCCTGAGCTATGCTCGGGAGGGCGCTCAAGCCTGCGACTTAGTTTTCCATCGTCTCAGCAATCGGCGTGCCATTAAGCATGTCTGCCGGCCTTGTCCGAATCTCGCGAGATCATTCCGCCGCGCCGTGCCACACATGCTCGTGTCTTCGTGTATACTTTCCGCCAATGTCATTGACTCAACAAGCCGCAAGCAAACCGACAGAAGCGGACCTCGATCGCCGACCGGCCAGATTCAACGTTAGTGCCAAAATTAAGACCCGCTCCGATCTCCCGATGCTACCAACAGCCCAATAGCTGTTCGTGCGACTGCGGGGAGCGCCTGGTTAGAAGCGGACCTCCAGACAGCTGGTGTTCAGCAAACGCACGGAGCTCAAGACGCTGAATTACGCGATCAAATCTGTTCGAGGCACTGCAAGAGTACCCGGCTCATGCAAGCAAAGACAAGGCGCGCTTCGAAGAGGCCCCGGGGAGCTTAGGAGGCTCGTTGCAGCACACGAGCCGTCTACCTTCTGTCCTACAGGACGCAAGAAATTCGGGCAGAATTCTGACCTGTCGACCTCTTTTGCAGCCGCCGGCGCCTCCCTCTTCGGCGGTTTTCCAATGCTGAGATTTTGGCCGAGCTTGCCAAATTCGCGCAGCATGCCTGCGCCACGAGCGTTACGACTGATGAGGGATCCACGTTCTGAAGCTAGTCTTCTGTTTCCTACTGAGCGACGCCGTGGTTGAAGAGCTTGCTTGCCAAATCTATCGGTTGTTAGATGATTTCTGGCTGGCAGACGCGGTGCGCAACATTTGAATCATTGTTCTGGTATTCGCCTGGGCGGACAAATCTGGCACAACTTACTGTGTCCGCAGCGACTAACAACCTGATGGGTTTCGCGTACACGCTATGCAATTTGCGAGCTGCCAGTTTCGTCTCGTGTCGAACTCGTTATGGAGGACGGATAGTAAATTGTCCAAAGCGGGCGGGTCGCGCGACTGTGTGCAATATCAGGCAGCGCATGCGAGATCGTGGTGAAAACAACCATGCTTTCAACGGCCTTATCATTGCGGGCCGGGTCCTTGGCGGCGAACGAGACTATCATAACGAATGATGGCAGTCCTGCTGGTTGTTCTATGTGATCTGCAGCCCTGGCTGAGCTTGGTGATAAAGCAACACCATTCATGGCGTGCTCGATCGGAGCTAGAAGATCTCAGGATCGTCGCCGGCTCTGGAGTTCACAGCCAGGCAATGCGCTTCATCGCTATCTGCTACCGGAACCACGCTATTGGGTTTGCAACTCAATATGGAGGCATGAACGCTGTCGGACGCGTTAGGTGCGTTTCTTGATGCTCGCCGCGTGTTGCTAACATGAGTAGGTAGAACATGAGGAGAATCAAGACGCCACGCATACCGAAGGACTTCCCGAAGTGATCATTATTATGGAGCGGATGGTATCCGGGGCATTTGTCGCAGACGGTGGACCAAACAGCGGAACGGAAGGGCCGTATCACACGGCAGATGATTCGCCTCGGGTGTGAATGTGCTAGCGTCAGCTGACAATATCGACCTTACCGGTGCCGATCCGATACAGGCCTCCGACGACTTTCAGCCGGTTCTGCTCAACTGCAGCCGTCAGAATCGGGCCCGTCGATCTGAGTTTGTTCACATTGTCGATCACATTTTTTCGGGTTGCGTGGGCGGATATATCGCCGGCTTGCCCTAGAGATGCGTTCACCGCGGGAGCAAGTGCGGTCACCAGGGATGAAATGTGCCCTGGCGGCGGCTTATCTTGATGGAGCGACTTGATCGTAGCGTCTATCGCGCCGCAATGATCGTGGCCTAGTACGAGGATTAGCGGCGTGTTCAGTACTGCGACCGCATATTCCATACTGGCGAGCGTATCATCATTAGCGAAGTTGCCGGCGACGCGGCAGACAAACAGATCACCGAGCCCGCTGTCGAACACAAGTTCGGGCGCCACGCGAGAGTCGGCGCAGCTCAAAACCGCCGCATATGGATTTTGGCCTTCGACCAAAGCCGAACGCTCGCGCCTGAAATCGTCGGCTCGCGATGTACCCTGGACATAACGATCGTTTCCCATCAGCAGCCGCTTCAGGGCAGCATCTTGCGACAGCAGGTTATCTGGCTTGGGCGTGCCTTTTGCTTCCCTTGCATCGGCAATTTTATTGCCGAATCGTAGGAAAACTGTCGAAGCAGCAAACAACAACAGCGAACGGCGCGAACGCGCAGTGCTGGTTAAATGGTTCATATTTGGAGAATTGGCTGCATGCATGTGTCGCCTCATCGCACGGCCTTACGCCACCCGGTGGCTTCGGCTTCCGCTTCGCTACAAAGCCAGCGTTCGCTGCGCTTCTTCGTCATATCGATTAGTTCGTAGCTGGCTTGCCCTGGCAGGTGATAAATCCGCTCGCCGCTGCGCTCGACAGTGCCTTTTATCAGGCACTCGGGGGACGGTGGTTCCGACAGCAGGACTGATCCGAGCAGTACTTCCTGCGCGTCGATCGGAACCGACCACGCGCCGATGATCATCGTGCCCTTATTGCGGCGAGGCCAGTCCCACGGAGCGATGAACGCTCCCGACCACAGTCCGGCATGGGCTGTGCTTGCCGACAACTCATAGACAGCGTGAGATGCAGCAGCCGATAGTGCCCAGCCCGAGCGTACCATCCAGACATTCACATTCTCGCCTTCGATGAAGCAGTTACCGAGGGCTCGTCTGTACTCATCGACTCTCTGGGTGTGACAATCCCAGGTTCGCCCATTTGAATGCTTGATAAGCTCGTCGCGAGCAGCTACGCCGCAGGCCCATTTGCGACCGTTGGTGTCGAGACAAATCTGGTCCGTCTCAGGAGCTTCGATGCCTGAGAGCCGAACGTTGGTTTTCTCGATCTCGATCGTATTGCCGTCGAGGATACGCGGAGCACCGCTGAGCGTCGCGGCGCAGACCGGAGATGTGACGAGAGCGAGCAATGCGAACATAATTCCGCGGTTCACCGACAATAACCTTTCGCTCCTGATCCACGTTTCACGCACGATACGGTGCCGATACATTCGACTGCTTGACAGCATTATGTGCGTTATTCCGCCGGCATTTCCGAGCGCTCTATGAGCGCTTCGCCGGAACGCGAACCTACGGCCTGACGCTGCGTAAGGATCAAGTGATTTCTTCGGGGCGGGCGGCGGTATTCTTCGAGCATCGGCTCTCTCACTAGGACCGCGCTGTACCCTCCACCTGAGGGGGAAATCCTCGCGGGCGGGCCGAACGGGCGATGCTGAACAAACCCGAACCCCGGAATGTTGTGTTTTGCAAAAAAGGAGACCGACTATGAAGCGCCGGCGCTCGCGGTGGAGTCAGGCGCTGAGGAGCAACCTTGTTCTGGTCGGCCACGGCTCCCAGCGGCAATCTTGCCGCTGCCGACGGTTCTGCGATGAAATTTCGCATTTCACACGAAAAGATGTGAAAAATCTTGTCTGGCTCGCTCTGACCGATTTAGAAGAAGACGCAATGGAGTTCAGCGTAGACGCCCGCGCATAACTTAGCTCCTTGCGCGAGCAAACCGCGCAAATCCGATGCCTTTTCCGCCCGGCAGGATGATCGTTGATGTCGACCAGGGCAGGTGGAGCACAGTTATAGAAGTGTTTTCCATGCTTCGAAATCCGGATCTATGACGTGCAGACGAATGGGTGCCAGATAAGCTAGGGCCGAGCCAGTCTGGTCCTCGACGTTCTTGCGTACGGCTCTGAGCTTCCCGGTCTGCACGCTCCGAAATGCGCAAGCGCCCAGCGGTATGCTGGGTTGCTACCGGTGAACGGTTTCCGGTAACTTCCTCGCCGGCTTCGTCTCAGCACTCATTTCCTGGTGCCTTCGACGTTGCTACGCAAACTGATGTCCTCACACCGGGTGGAGTGAAGGCGGGAAAACCACATCTCGCAAGCTCGTGCGCGCCGCTGACACTAGGCGGAACAAACGGAATCGCGCGGCCCGACCTTCTTGCGACGGGACGGACTGCTGCGAGAAAGGCACCCGGACCGTTGCGGATGCTAAAACAAAGCAAGTGTAGAGCGCGTATGTCTTGCAATAGGTTCGAGGCGCTCCGCCACTGCGGCAAGATGTTGCTCTGCGGCGGTTTACTCAGGCCTTGGCTCTCCTAAGTCTTCCTCTTCTTTTGGCTCGGTGCGTTGGAACCAGGAGCCAGGGGGAAATTTCGCGATGCGTTTGGCAAAGGAGGATTGTGGCTCCCAATCCTGTCCTTCTCTCTTCTCGAAAGTGATGACCCCGTTGTGTGTAAAATAACGTGGTCCTTGGATACTACAATTCACCAAGAGCAGAACGCGCCACACGCCACCCTTCTCGGCCGGTTTATCATTCCGCTTCGGTAAGTAGTCCACTCCAACTGGTTCAATGATAGTGCAGCGGCCCTGCCGCAGAAGATCGCCGAGCCGGCCTTGCGGGGTAGTCACAAAGTTGAAGTTGGCCGGATCATGCAGAAAGCGAAGATTTGCGTCCCTTTCGCCATCTGCGACTTCACTGGCGATTAGGGAGAGCGCCAGGGCGCGCCAGCCCAATTCCATCGGCTTCGCATAAGTCGACGCAAGTTCAAGCGTGCCGTCGAGGGCGATCTTCCAGGCGATAACGTACTGTTCGTCCGATTTGTTGTCCCGGTGTCTGGTCCACGAAACGAAAATAAAGTCGTTTTGGCCAAGTTCAACAACGCCCCACATTTGAGGCACGAACTGTGCCACCTTCGAGACATTGGAGATAATTTGTTCTATCGTCTCACCATCTTGCGCTCGCCAAGTTGACTTCAGTCGTTCGACAAGGGGACTGTCGCTGGCCCGAATATTATTGCTCATGGCAGCCGGCCAGGCGAGGCAGATTAAAAATCCGACCACGCTAAGCCATAGCGCGGGTCTTCCAGGCATTCTCTTCATAACCCTCGGCCTATCGCGTTTCATCCAAATATCTTGTGAAGCAGGCAACCTCGAACCTGCTATGCCATCGCAAGAAGTTTACGGGGATGCACCCGCTAGCTGTCCCGCGCGAGCAGGCGCTCCCCTCTATGTCATGCGCAGCTAACTTCCCCGGCAGCGACTGCGTCAATTGGCTGAGCTGGACCTGCCCAGAGGAGGAGACTGGGCATTCCGAGGGTCTGCATTCTTCGTGCCAGGCAATAGGCGGAAAATTTCACGGAGTTTGTGTCACTCTTGTCGACTTTCCGACCTTTGCATGTTTTCGATGTTTCTGTTTGGCGTATCCGCCGCAGCTTGTGCATCCATGTCCCGCACCGGATATTTAGCAGAAGAGTTGAACGCCTCGATGCCGGATGCCTGTGGACGGAAGTGGGTTTGCCGCCATTGAGCTGTGTGGTTCGCTATCGTGCCGCCCGCGTTCGAGCTGCGTGATTGCCAAGCACCAAGCCGGCTTGATCCCAGCTCTGAAGTCTGGGTGGCACGCAAATCAACCCCTCGCCAGTTGCTAAATTTCGCCACGTGCCTTGGCCTATTCGCCGCAGATCCTTTAGTTGAGCGAAGAGCTGGCTAGCTGAGGTGCTGGGCGAACCTCTGGAAATCGCAAAGCCGCATTGAAAGCGCTCTGATATAACGTCGGTACTCCCGCCGGCAGGCTGCTTCTGTCCCTTTCATCAATTTAGCGTGCGGCTCCGCCTCAAGGCAGCTCCGATGCTTATCCGGCATCTGAGAAGGATATGTCTGATTATGACATCTCTGATGAGAGAATGTTTCTAGATGGTGAAGTCACAGAGATGCACGGTCATTCGGCTAGCGGATGTCGCAGATTAGCTTGCACATAATCTGAGAGGTTGACGGAAGAGTTCTCCTGCCGATAATCCAAGTCGTCGAGGTTCTCCGGTTCCCATTGATCCGGAGCTAAGAGGGAAGCCGGTGCAAATGCCGGCTCTGCCCCCGCAACTGTGAGCGGCGAGCCGCTGTCCGACGATGTCGCTGAAGCCTGCACGGCTTCGGGAAGGCCGGACAGCAGCGATGACCAGCAAGCCAGGAGACCGGCCCCGACAATATATTGGTCCACGGGCGGGGTGTCTCGGTGGTGCGCCAAGCAGCCGTCGCACGCGCGACTTCTCCTGCCTGCGTCCGCCATGGCCTTTGTCCCCAACAGGGGTTAACGCTATGTCTCCTCTCTCTCTTCCAGTTGCTACGCTCGGAACGCCACGCATCGGCCCAAGGCGTGAGCTCAAGCTCGCTCTAGAAAGCTACTGGGCTGGAAAGATTAGTGAACAGCAGTTGCACGAAGACGCATTCGGCCTACGCGCAGCGAACTGGGCTCGTCAAAAATCGCTCGGCGTCACGATCATTCCGTCAAACGACTTCTCGCTGTATGATCAGGTGCTCGATACAAGCGTCATGGTTGGCGCAATCCCGGAGATCTACGCCGCGAACGGAGAATCCGTTTCGCTCCAAACGTACTTCGCCATGGCCCGCGGATCGCAATGCGGCGAGCAGGATGCGAGTTGCGCCCAGAGCCCGCGGGGATCTGGCGTGCCCGCGCAGGAAATGACCAAGTGGTTCGATACCAACTACCACTACATGGTTCCTGAGTTTTACCGGGGACAGGCGTTCAGACTGTGCTCTCGCAAACCCGTCGAAGAGTATGAGGAAGCGAGGGCTCTTGGCTTTCAGACCCGCCCTGTCCTGATCGGGCCGGTCACATTTTTAAAGCTCGGCAAGAGTACCGATAGTGCGTTCCAGCCCCTCTCTCTCCTCGATGATCTGATACCCGTCTATATCGACCTTCTGCATGAATTAGCCAAACGAGGGGCAAGTTGGGTTCAGTTTGACGAGCCCTGCCTGGTCCTTGATCTGGATGAGGCGGCGCGAAATTCGTTGCTGCACGCCTATAACCGGTTCGCAAAGGAGGGACCCGCTATCAAGATCATGCTTGCGAGCTATTTCGGCGCCCTAGGCGACAATCTGGATACTGCCTTGAGCCTGCCAATTTCCGGTCTGCACGTCGATTTGGTTCGAGCGCCAGAACTATTGGATCAGATCGTTGCTGACGGCCGAAGTGATCTCGTCATGTCGCTCGGTGTCATCGACGGCCGGAATGTGTGGCGGTCGAACTTGCCGTCGCTCCGTCAGCGGCTGAAGCCCTCGATTGCGAAGCTTGGCAGGCACCGTGTACAGCTCGCTCCATCCTGCTCGCTGCTTCACGTGCCGGTCGATGTTGAACTAGAGACCGGGCTCGCGTCCGACGTCAAGAGCTGGCTTGCTTTCTCGGTTCAGAAGATGCGTGAGCTTGCGATCCTGGCGCGGGTACTCGCAGGCGACCAGAATGTTGGGCTAGCTCTTGCCGAGTCGGAATGCGCTGCGACTGCCCGCCGGACCTCGCCGAAGATCCATAATGCCAACGTCGCTGTCCGAATGAGGGCGATCGATCAGACGATGCGCCAGCGCGCCACCCCGTTTGCCCGTCGTTCCGAGATCCAAAGGGAACGCTTTGGACTACCGGCTTTTCCCACCACGACGATAGGATCGTTTCCGCAGACCACAGCGGTGCGAAATGCTCGCGCGGCGCATGCGCGAGGTGCGATGAGCGAGGAGCAATACGACAGGTTCCTCAAAGAGGAGATAGCCCGCGCCGTACGTTGGCAGGAGGACATCGGTCTTGACGTCCTCGTTCATGGCGAATTCGAGCGTAATGACATGGTGCAGTACTTCAGCGAGCAACTCGCCGGCTTCGCATTTACAAGGAATGGATGGGTTCAGTCCTATGGTTCGCGCTGCGTTAGGCCCCCGATCCTGTTTGGCGATGTAGTGCGGCCGAAGCCGATCACCGTGGAATGGTGGCGCTACGCGCAATCACTAACTAGTAAGCCGATGAAGGCGATGTTGACCGGACCGGTGACGATCCTGAACTGGTCGTTTGTTCGCGATGATATTCCTAGAAGCGAGGTCTGCCGTCAGCTTGCGCTCGCGATGCGCGATGAAGTCCGCGATCTCGAGAATGCCGGTGCGGCGATGATACAGATCGACGAAGCTGCACTTCGCGAAGGATTGCCATTGCGCCGGTCGGACTGGAAGGCATATCTCGATTGGGCCGGAGATTGCTTCCGCATCTGCTCATCGGGCGTTACCGATCAAACGCAAATCCATACACATATGTGCTACTCAGAGTTTAACGACATCATCGGTGCGATCGCTGCAATGGATGCGGATGTCATTTCAATCGAGACGTCGCGATCGAAAATGGAGCTGCTGGATGCGTTCAGGAGGTACGAATATCCAAATCAAATCGGACCGGGCGTGTACGACATTCACTCTCCGCGCGTTCCCGAGACGGACGAAATGAAGGAGCTGATCGTGCTAGCTCGGACGCGCTTGCAGGATTCTCAGCTCTGGGTCAATCCGGACTGCGGCCTAAAAACGCGCAAATGGGAGGAGGTTCGGCCTGCGCTCGCCAACATGGTCGCTGCCGCGCGCGAACTGCGCGCTGCATCCGATCCGCAAATCCGTTGATCCCGAGCTCCGGTCTGTTCTCGACAAAGCTAATTGGGTTATGGTGATTTACGCTTTCCACATTATCGAGGCTATCCTTGCCGCTGACAAAATGCCCGGTCCACTTCGTGGACCGGGGAAGGTACGGTCTCGGAGAAAAGATGGTGACGCGTTACGCTAGTTTCGTCGGCCGCGGGAGAATTGCCGGCTGCTCGATCAAGGCGACGACATTCGCCGAAAATCTGCGACCCATTCAAGCAGAAGTGCCGCAGCTCAATCATGCCATGGTACGCGGCCGTCTAGGCTGTGATTTGTCGCTCATGGGCACGTTGGCAACGGCCGCGACAGCAATGAGAAAACTAATGCTTGACGGACACCGCAAGGCACCGGCGCGGATTCGGTCCGCTCGGAGATGCCGTCAGGCTCCCTCAATCAATCCACGCTAGATAGTTTCCGAAGAGAGGACGTCAAAGGCACTCCGTACCCCAACTCACGCCAATCCATTTGGAATAACGGCTATCCGGGCCAGATACGCCAATGCGTCGGCCGCACAGCGATTTGCTCTCCGGTATTCGCGTTGATCCATCCGCCGAAGATCCGGCGGCAAGGAAAGACCACCCGGTGAATTGAATTACCCTCGATCACGGCAATCTCCAGATCCTGATCGAAGGGCGGCGCCTTTCCAAGCTGCTCCCATGTCAGATCATTAGATGCTGGGCGGTGTTCATAGCTGCGGGGTGACAAATTCAGATAACCTTGTTAACACCGCGCACATCGCTTGGGTTCTGCGCGGACGGGCCCAAGCCGATAACGTTCGGATGGCCCGCGTTCTCGATCGCGTCAGCCGCGGCGGAGGGCTATCGGCCATGCGCTGTTGTGACGAAACATGATCCGCTCGCGAACTGAAATATTTAGATCTGCGCCACGAAACGACATCTGAGCTTTGGTCGAATTGATTTGGATCAGCTCAAGGCCTCGGCCGTTGATATTTGTAGCTGTGCTGCACAAGTTAGACTGGACTCCAGCTCCAGTAATCCGGCCCGGAGCAGGGTAAATGGTCCGGCCGTCTGTCATATCACGTCCCTTGTTGGTGAGACACATCTCCTTATCCTCCGGCGTCATCGTGTTGGTTGTGTGTGGGGGGCCTCCCTCACGCGCGCATTTTCTTAACACCGTTAGATGGGCGGCATCGCTCTGAGCCCATAGCAGGGCCGTCCCGCAGGCCGATAAAGTAGATGCCGTCGCAAGTCGGCGCAATTTATCATGTGGCCGGTCATTGGCCGCCGCGCGGCTGCGGCTGCGTCTGGTAGCAGTCCTAGGAACGGCAGCGGGTACCCGGGCAAGAAAGCATCATGGGCGTCAAGCATTTCGGTCCGCCGTGCGTCTGACCTTACTAGAAGACCACTTCTATCAGAGGCAGCCGCTGCAGCATTGATGCTTGTCAAAAAGTTGTGCGCGTCCGGGATCGGAGGCTCGTGACCGCTACCAGCCGCAGACGCTCGTCGACATGTTCCGAACTCGCGCTTCAGCCAGCGCCTCGCGTTCTCTGCAACAGACCAACGCGTTGAATTGAGGTGCAACCCACGCCCATGGCTAGGACAACTTTTCGCCATTGCTCCGTGCACGCCGACGGTCAATTGATGCTTCGCCTTTCACTCGGTGGCCTTGCCGGGCGCTGATAGACCTTAAGCTCCGGCGCTGAAGTCCTGGACCGGGCTTATCGAAACGTGGGCTAGGACAAGCGTGATGAGCGGCTTCTGCAATCGCGTCTTCAGGTGGACCGCCGATGCAAGTTCGGGGTTCTTGGTGCCCAGCGATCGCTTGCGCGCATAGCCGCCGGCGCATGGCAGAAATCAGCCCGCGATAAGCCTGCACTTGCGGCAGTCGTTCACAAGACTATCGCGGACAACTCGTAAAGTTCACGGCGGACTTTCTTGGCCTATCTTCGGAGGATCAGACAGACCTCTTGGGATGCTCCTTGAGGCAAATCAAATACTCCCCGCGCGAATGGCAGAATAGTGGATAAGCAAACCACACAAAGAGAGGGGGCATGCCTTCATTTAGCGTCCGGTTTATGAAGATCGTTTGCGACGATGCCGGCGGCGAGCATCGTGCGTGCCAGGCAGCATTCAAGGTCGATGCCGCCTCGCTGAGTGCTGCTGCTCAGCAGGCGGAGACCGATTTCTGCCGGCAAAGGCGGGTCCGCGATTGGACAATCTTCGCCGATGTACTGGAGCTTCGAACACCGCCTGCATGAGCCAATCCGTCCACATCATCTTCGAGCATTCCGCGAGGACGAGCTCTCCTGAGTTGCAAGGGCGTCGCACTTTCCGGGTTTCCAAGGAAGTTTAAGGTCTTCAACTCCGGCCAATGCTCTCAGTTCACGCCCGTGACATTCACCGGCGTCCTCGCCAGTCATGGTATTCTTCGGCTATGGCATCCGGCGCGACGACGTGTTCGTCGAGCATGCCTACGACATTGTGTCCGGCTCCGCGTTTCAATCGGATGAGACTTTGCCCTTTTACAGTGACCGGCGTCCACTTCGAACCTTGGCAGCGGTGCTCCGCATCAGCCTTACTTCCGCCCGCTGCCATTCCGTGCGGTAGCCTTACTGTGGCAAACGTTCCAATTATACAATTTGAACCACGCCGGCAGCCGTATATGGAATCCCGAAGGGACGGCAAATACGTCATCCGCCGGCGAACCTGCCAGGTCAGATAGGTTGAATTCGTGGTGTAGAGCACGTATCCGGCAATGGTGTAGAGCGCATCTGACCAGCCGGCCAAGGCGGGATCATCCCAGTGGGTAGAGAACAGACGATCGCGCTGCTCCGCGTCTGTCCTCTGCGGCAGCGGGCACACAAGCTGGCACGCGGGTCCGCCATCGGATCAAGGACCGCTACCTGGACGAACTGAATGAGGACGCCGAAGGAATTGTGAACACGTTGCGGAAGCTTAACGTGACCGTGCATCGACCGATGACACTCGATGCGTCCACCGTGGAGGTTCGCACCCTTGCTTGGTTGGCCGCAGTCGTGCCGCCGCTCAATGTCCGCGACATAGCGTTAGTGGTTGGAGACGAATTGATCGAGACCCCTCCTATGCTCCGCTCACGATACTTCGAGACGCAATTTCTCAAGCCAATCTTCGCGTCCTATTTCGACCGAGGCGCGCGATGGTCAGTGATGCCGCGCCCGTTGATGACTAACCGTTCATTTGACCGCTCCTACGCCCTGTCAACGACCGGTGGTCCAACGGAACCGATCCACCATCCCGGAACACATCCCTATGACGTTGGCCTCGAGATGATGTGGGACGGTGCGCAGTGTTTGCGTGTTGGACGCGACCTCGTCGTAAATATCGCTACCAAGAATCACGCGATGCCATGTGATTGGCTTGAGCGCCATTTGCAAGGACGATTTCGGATCCACCGTGCCTACAAGCTCTGCGATAGCCATATTGATAGTATGGTCATAGCGCTTGCGCCGGGGCCGCTGCTCGTGCGGTCTCGCGAGGTGGCGGACTATTTGCCAGAAGCAATGCGCAACTGGGACATGATAGTAGCGCCCGAGCCAACCAAAAATAGTTTTCCGGCTTACAACGACGACGATCTGCTGTTGTCCAGTCTTTACATTGATGTCAACGTCCTCTCGGTCGCTCCTGACGTCGTCTTAGTCAACGACGCCTGCCCCGAGCTGGCTCGGATCCTTGAACAGTTCAGCTTTCAGGTTGTCCCGGTTCGGCGCCGCCATAGACGGATCTTCGGCGGTGGGTTCCATTGCGTTACTCTCGACACGGTTCGCGAAGGCGGGCCGGAGGATTACTTCAGCTAGTACCGACGATCGTCTGCTTTCCGGGCAACGATCTGCTAAGCCGCTGCTTTGGGAGCCTCATACCTGGCGAAGCTTATGCTGCATCAGCTAGTTGGGAGAAAAATCGTAGCGTAGGCTGGCATTGCCGTAGTTGAGCCACCTAGATAGACTCTCCGCCGCGTTTGAGGTCGACATTGACGGGTGCCTCTCCGGGCGCCGTAAGTCGGGACGTGCACACGCTCACATCTTGCGGCACCATTGTGCGCGTGACCGTCTTCCCTTATCAGGACGGGAGCTTTTGAATGTCATTTGATCGTCCAGTGACTTAAAGGAAACTGTTGCTTCGATGTCACCAGATCGGTGAACAGCCGATCTACGCTTGTGCGAAAAAGAGCCACCACATGTTCGATATCTATTTGAACCAAAGAAACGATCTTTTGGTCGTGCCGAGAGGCTTTGCGATCCCCGCGGGATTGGGCGGGAATTGGAAACGAAAGAAGCGGGCGGTTCGTTTCGTGAGCGACGTCATTCGTCAGGATGTACAACGGCGTGGCTACTACCGACGTCGTTTGATCTCAAGTCGGTCGAAGTCGGCAGTCGAGACCACCTCACGCTCCTAGTCAACGCAGCTATCTAATGCTGAACCGTTCTTCGGAAGAGTCCTGGCAAGATGCAGTCGAAAAGCGTTGCTTACCGCGGCGACGGCAGGCGGGTGTCGTGCAATCGGCTTTAGGAGGAAGCTCTCTTTTGAAAAGCGGCTCGCAGCTCTGGAGCTTACCTCAAAATATGTAATATGGGCTTTTCCTTAAGTCGATGGCGTGCGCGAGTTTTCAGTTGTCGATACTGAAGATACTCGCCTGCAGCCGCACGGTCTGGCGAGTATCGAAGTCGTTAAGCAGCATTTGGCTATCTATTTTAGCAGCGGCCCGGAGTGGACGGACCGTATGAAGCGGATTGCGAGCCGCGCGACCCCACTCGATGTTTTCGGCCAAAAGCTGATCGAGCGGAAGGCCGGGTGCTGGATTATCACCGAAGAGGGAAGAGAGTACTTGAGGCGCTCGAAAACTTAGATCGGGGTACTATGCAGGCGCAGGTTGAGCGAGAGATCGCGCAAGAGCCGAAAGCTGAGCTGCCGCTCCCTTTGGTTTCTCGGCTGGAAGCGAACACGGGCAGAAAGCGTCCCACGGCATGCGATTGAGCCGACGTAAACCGATGTCGACGTGGAGGAAAGCCGCTTGAACCCTTGCTGGTGGTGATGCAGTTCGACTGGATTGCGAAGTTCAATCTAGAAACAGTGTCGTTGTAATCAGTGTTGTGGAGTCGTTGAACGCGACCAAAGATATTGACCTGAGGGACGAAGGATTTGGCCTCTTCGTGCACATCAGTGTCATCGAGACGGTCGGCTAAACTGATTTCCCGGAAGGCATCCGGGTCAAATACGAGAAGGGGACCAAGAACCCCATGTATTGGTTGGCGAAGGCAGCCGACGAAGGTCTCTGCTCGTCTTTAAGCGGTCTACGCCTGTGGTGTCCTGATCGGCGGTGGACGCCAGTCGTGCTGGATTTTCAGCAAATTTCTTATCCCGAAAATTGGGCATGATGATCTTGCACTGGAATTGAGGGCATCACTGGCAGCGGGCTGCACTCGGAGAACGAGCTCGACATATGAGCATTTTGGATGTGAGGCGCGGCGCGCGTGAACTTCACCAATAACCTACCACTTCAGTCGAGGCCATCAAGCGGCGGCGCTCTTTGCGCGAGTTGAATACGACCAAAAGCGAACTTGACAAAGAGCGCGTGATCAAAGGTGAGTGTGCCTTTAATCATTCTCGTCAGCCACCTCTCTAAGCAATATCGCGGAGACACAACATCTTTCCGTTCTCTGGGCGCACCTCCTTATTTGGACCTGTTGATCTCTATCGCGATTTGGCTCTCGCTTATTCGAGAGCGTGTCGGTTGTTTAGCTCCGGATATAAAGGCGTCGATTGGAACGCTATCAGAACGCGACGTGCGTATGAAGTTTACAATTGCGCAGCTGCAACAGTGCAGACACCTCGCTTCGGAAGACATGCCAAAGCTTACACTTGGCGCGATGTCCTATAATATTGTCTATTTTTTTACCGTCGTCGCGCCGAGAAAACTATGTTACAAGCCGCTCCGCTAAAAAGGAGCATTCATCGTGAAGAAAGCAACTAAGAAAAGCGTTAAGCGGCGCGAATGGACGAAGGCAGATATCAAGGAGCTCAAAGTCCACTCGAAGGCCAGGACCCCGGTGATAAAAATAGCAAAGATGACCAAACGCAGTGTCGGTGCGCTCCGCCAGAAGGCCTTAAATCTTGGAATCGGACTCGGACATCAGCGGTAGCTTGGGCCGCGCTGGTACTTGCACGGTAGGGCGGCTCGCAGGCCGCCCTCAGTGCCCATAGAAGGTTCTCTAGCAAATTGGGTTTGCCGATTCGCGCTGAGGGGTTTTTTGGATGGCGTTTCAATGTGGCGGTGGGGCTCCAGCATCCTCATTGATGGACTTTGTTAGAAAGTGTTGGTCTAAAAGGTTATGTCCGGTCGTGATTCATAATCGGCATTGAAGACATTGTCTTGCTCGTAGCCCTACCAAGGATGTTCCACATGAACGGCGGAAAAATCTCGTCTTCGTGAGTAGAGACGCGGCCAAGCGCGCTTGCTGATCGCGTTATCCCGTGGCATGTTGGATCAGGTCCGTCATTCAGCCTCCTTAGCCCCTGTCAGGGGAAGAGCGACGTTGCGGATCCGCTAACCCAAATACTTCGTGCGGCTTGGACGATTGCGCTTGTCGAAAGAAAGTTGGCCGGAGCTATAATCCAATGTGTTGACCGGCTAGCCGCGGCGCTCACTCAAGTGTGACCCCCGCGATATGACCTGATTCTTTGCAGCACTCCGCTCATATCCCGAAATGTCTTGGAGTATGCCGAGAATCAGCGAGGTGCAGTCGCATTTACATACGTAGCAACCTGCCATGTGCTCGCGCGGTCTTCGGCAAACGTCCGTATAGTTCTTTCCAACCTTCCTACATCCGAGTCAATCTTGCTGCAATTGAGCAGTTGCTTAATTTCGTTCTATTGGTCGAGCAATCGGAGGCGCGATTGCAGTTACCCTTCTGTGATCCCGCCCGATCAAAGTGAATGGGTCTTAGGTCATGAGTAGCAGCCAAAATTCTGTCGTTTCGTCGCTTTGTACGCAAGCTGTTGGTCCTCATGCGATCGGGCGGCTCGCTTTGCTTCGCCCAATCGAGCTAGCGCCGACAGGGGGGCGCGTGCCCAGCACGAGCGCCTGACGATAAGCGGACGTTTTGGTCGTTCACCTGAGTGTGCTTTCTCTCGGTCTTCCACGATCTGGGACCACACTCCTGGCTCATTTGCTGAAGCTCCATCCAGACATTGTGGCTCCGCCTGAACCCTGGTTAATGTTGGCGCTCGAGGCGTTTGGCAAGGTGGATCGGCGCCATCCGGGGGGCAGCGCACTGATTGAGGCCGCAACCTCCGAATTCTTAGGACGGATAGACCGCGCGATCGTTAGCCGCGCTTTTGCAGAAGCAGCATACGATCAGTATCTGGCAGAAGCGGGTAAGCGCATCATCATAGATAAGACACCACGCTATGGACGGTCCTTGACTTTGTTGAATCCGTCTATCCAGAAGCGCCACACATCCTTCTGATGCGCAATCCCTACGCCATCGCCGCTTCATTGAAATCGACCTGGGATTCCATGGCGGGCAGACAGCTCGCAGCCGGTCAGCGTTTCCAGTCTCACTGATCTCATGCTTCGTCTGCCCGATGGCATAATATCTTCACTCCCCGATTTGGTTTTGGGTCTTCCTAGGCTCGCCGAGCAACGTACTCGCCCGCAGGCCCATTTGGTGCAATACGAACTGCTCGTGGCGCGTCCGGACGAGGAAATCCAACGTGTACTGACAGGGCTCGGCTGTGATCCAGATGGCGTCGCATCGGCTAGCATAGGACGAGCAGATTATCTTCAAGCCAGCAGCTTTGGGGATCGAAAAAACGTGGAACGAAACGCCATCCACGGAAGCTCAGTCAAATCACGGCAATCTCAATTGTGCGTCGAGGAGATGCAAACCGTGACCGATCTGGTCGGTGCCGAGCTTTTGCTGGAACTCGGATATGAGCAGGAACTGCTGCATGCCCAGAAATCCGGAGTTCTAGACAGGGGGCGGGAGGTAACTGAACCCTATCGCCGTATATTCCGCACCTGGTGGGATATGCGAAGTACCAATGCGGGAGGATTGCCCGGCTCATCTTACGCTGGAGAGCCGGTCCACACTGCTTTGAACATTTCGGAGAACCGAGACGTGGCTATCGAGACGTTGCGAGGGGAGGTCCCGCGGCTTGAGCAGATCCTCAGCATCTCCTAAGGACGCTGGCGATGGTAACGTCTGGCAAGCTTTCTTCCCTTTTTGGCCGCCGCTCGTCGGCGAATACCTTCGGCGTAGGCCTGTACCTTCGCATCGCGAGGCAATGCTGTCACGAACATGCGCCATCCTGAGCTACGAAGCCCCGCCGCGTGTTCGGGTCATGCTCCGTTCCGCCTTTCCTGGTTGATCGCCATGAAGGCGCCATAGGCGCAGCCGAAAAGGAAGCGAAGCTCATCCTTGGCAAGCGACAGAGATGATCACTTGATGATCCGCTCTGGTCAACCGCTGGCGTGCTCGACCGCGCCCGTAGACCACGTCGGACGCGAGCTCGCATCAACGAGCCGGCCTGCAGAGGAGAGAGCAGGACAAGTACGAAGTGCGACCGTCGTCCAACCAGAGTGCCTCATCGGCGAGGTAGTTGCGCGCAACGAGCGCTGGGATGCCGGCAACTTTTGCTCGCCGCCCACGCCTTGGAACCGCCGTAAAACCGCACGCTCACCGCCGCCATATCGCTCGGTGAGACGTCCCGCGGCGAAGCGGCGTTAAGTAACTGAGATGCTGAAAGCCCAGGAATCGCTTCCAAGATAAAGCGCGCAACTTCATTGGACTTGGCTCGACGTACTCCCGGCAAATCGAGGCGACATGTTGTGTCACAAGGCCGCTCGCCAAAAGGTGTCGAACTGATTCCTGCTCGCGCAAGCATCCAAGATCGCTGGATCGCCATCAAGTGTGGCTCGCCGCGGGCTGCCAACGCCGCTCCATTGCGAGCGCAATGACGTGACACAACAGCTATGGCGGAAGGTTTAAACCGTCATGCACAGCATCCAGTAGGATCTCGCCCGGGCTGCCGAGAAGCTTCGTACCTCCATATGGCTCTTTTGGCCGGATTGCACGTAAACGGAACGATCCCGTCATTTCGCCGCAGAATCGCGCTCGCACGCGGAATACTCACGCTCGATCCAGATCTAACGTTCAAACTATTGAACCTCGCTGTGAATCCCTCGTACTCCGCTGCTTGCGTCGACTTGTCGCTGCCAAACGGGAGTACGTGAGGAAAAAGTCCCGCGAGAAAAATTCCGGAGAGGGTTGAAACGCCCGTAACGTCAAGTTGTACGATCTTCGAGCTCGCCCAGACAGCCATGTGCGTCCCAATCCCTCCACGAGCGACGGAGTGAAAATGTATCAAGTCCCAAGCAAACGCATTGGACACCCGCTGCGAACGAAGACTATCGAGTGTGCCTGCCTATCGTCCGGGCGCGACGATCTAGGCTGCATCGCCTTTCTGGCGGCAAAGCTTGCCTGACTGGGCAGTCTTACAGGTAGACCGCCGGCCGACCGGCGCCTCATAGCGCCAGAGGCGACCACGCCCAAGCCTGCACATGCGTGACAGTTGGATGAGAGCGAGCGTCGGCGCCCACTTGCGCCCGAGCGTTCAGCGCAAAAAGGCTATCTGGGAGGTCTGAAACGCATCAACGGGGAGCTTTGTGAAGGATTGCTCTCCATCCGCAATGAGAAATTGAAGGTTGTCATCCGGCGGCCTTTTGGAGCGGTCGACGCGAAACGAGACCGCGTTTCAAGGCGCTTCATTCGAAGCTATCGATGAGGAAGGCATACGCGCGCCTCCGGGGCGATGGCGCGCGTACGGCAGGTCATCGACGAACACAATGTAGGAGGAATGGTTTGACAAGACAGCGCTCTTTGCTGACGCCTGGTCCATTGTCGCTATCGTTGGCGGTGAAGAGCCAGATGCAGCTTGATCTCGCATCTCGCGATGACGAGTTCAAGGAGGTGACCGCCTGCATGAGGCGGCTGATGCTCAACTTGCTGGGAAACGCTAAGGACTATTCGGTGGTGCCCATTCAAGGAGGGGGCTCCTTTGCAATGGAGGCTGCCCTCTCTTCATTTGTGTCCCGAGCCGACAGGCCGCTCGTCTGCGTAAACGGCATCTATGGCGAGCGTGTTCTACAAATTTTGCGGCTGTGGGGGGTCGAAGCGCTGAAGCTCGTCAAGCGCGCAACCGATCCTTTGGATCCGCAAGAAATCGGCGAGTATCTGAGCCGAAATCCTGGCGTTACGCACCTGTGTTTCGTGCATTGTGAGACGACAACCGGAATCGTCAACCCTCTGCAAGAGATCGTGGAAGAGGCGAGGCGTTGTGGCGTAAAAACCATCGTTGATGGAATGAGTTCCTTCGGCGCTCTCAATATCGATCTGAGCCAGCGTGGACCAGACGTACTGGTCACATCGAGCAACAAATGCATAGAAGGGCCGCCGGGAGTAGCGTTTGTAATTGCGTCGCGCGAGCTGCTGGAGAATGCGGCTCAAGAACCGAGATCGTTTGTGCTCGATGTGAGAGATCAATGGCGCTCGCTCGAGCGCACGGGTGAGTGGCGGTCGACCCCTCCCACCCACATCGTTCAGGCAACGACAATGGCTTTGAAGATTCTGCATGAGGAGAGCATTGATGCCAGACGCTTCCGGTACGAGAAGGTCAGAGACGACCTCATCAAGGAACTCGAAGGGACAGTGTCTCCGCTGCTGTCCCCCGAGTTGCAGTCGCCGGTCTGCGTTGCGTTCAGTGCGCCGCCCGGCATAGTAGACCAGGAAGGATTCGATGGGCTGTATCGCCACTTGGCGGCCCACAATCTTTACGTCTACTCGAAGCTGCACCTTGCGACGCGAAGCTTTCGCGTCGGTTGCATTGGGGAAATCCAATCCAGCTGGATTGAGCGGTTGGGATGCGCTTTTCGTTCATATTTCCGGTCCGGTCAGGCCCGGTCAGCAAGGCCGGCGCCGGACCAAGAGGCATATGCCGCGCGCGTAAAGATGCCGGCTCAGGCAGTTGGAGACCGGCAGCTGCCGTTTTCCGCCGAGACTGCTGTTCTGCATGCGGGTTATCGGCGCGACCCGGTGACGAAAGCCGTCGCAGTGCCGATCTACCAGAATACAGCTTATGAACTCGATGGCGATCTCAACCACATCGCGGACGTCTACAACGTCAAGGCCGATGGGTTCACCTACACGAGGATTATCAATCCCACGACCCGCGCGCTCGAGAAGCGCTACGCCGCTGTCGATATGGGCAGCGACTCGCTCGCCGTTGCGTCAGGTCAAGCGGCGACGTTCCTTGCTATCGTCAATCTTTCAAGTGGCGAAGTAGGGGACAATGTCGTTGCCTCTCCATATCTATATGGCAATACCTGGAACCTGCTCCACAACACCCTAAAGCGTTTGGGAATCAGCGTGAGGACAGCAGATCCTCGAAGGCCCGAGACGTTCGAGCGAGCGATCGATGATCGCACCATCTGCCTGTTCGGAGAGGTAATATCGAATCCCTGTCTGATTCCGCTTCCCGTTAAACAGCTTGCGGAGATCGGCCGGAGGTACGGCGTGCCTCTGGTCGTAGACAACACGACTACGCCGCTGATATGCCGGCCGTCAGACCTGGGCGCTGCAGTTACAACGTACTCTGCAACAAAATATATCTCCGGCCACGGCACGACCCTCGGCGGACTAATCGTTGACAGCGGTAAATTTAGCTATCGCGGAGCTTCTCGCTTCCCCTTGTTCAATGGTCCCGACGAAGCGCATGGCGGAATTGTCTGGCACAACGCCGTGCGCGATGTCGATGACCTAGGAAAGAGCGAGTTTCTCCTCAAGGCTCGCATGACCTGGTTACGCGATACCGGTGCAGCCATCTCCCCGTTTGCGAGCTTTCAACTGATCCAAGGGCTTGAAACGCTGCCGCTTCGCATGAAGCAGCACTGCGCCAATGCCAGGATCGTGGCTGGAGTTCTAAAGGAGCATCCAAAAGTGCGTCGGGTGTTTTACCCGGGTCTCTTCGAAGGCGCCGATCGGGAAATCGTCGAACAGACACTCAACACCGCATATGGACACGGGGCGATGGTCATGTTCGAGGTGGAAGACGAACTGGCCGGGCGAAAGTTCATCCAGAACATTGACTTGATGTATCACGTTTCCAATGTGGGAGACGCCCGCACGCTCGTGACTCATCCTGTCTCGACGACTCACACCACCGTCCCGCGGGAAAAGCGCGAAGCCGCCGGCATATTTGGCGGCTCAATCCGGCTTTGTGTCGGCATCGAAGATGTCAATGACATCTTGCGCGATCTGGACAAGGCGCTTTCCGCAATCTGACAACCTGCAAGGCAATTAGGAAGAGGTTCTCATGAATCAGGCAGACGCTTGGAAACTGAGGTCATCACGCTATGAGGCCGTTCAATTCAGCCGGGAGATCAATAAGCAACTTTCGGAGCTAAGGCCCGACAACATCACAGGGGCCGCCTACATTGCGAAAGATTACGCTGTTATCGCAGCGTGCACGCTTGCGACCGTGTCTGTTTCGTGGTGGCTCTACCCGCTGGCCGTTCTCCTGATTGGTGCCTATCAGCGCGGATTGACAACCATCGCTCACGATGCAGCTCACCGCACGCTCGCGAAGAACACCACCTGGAATTATGTTCTTGGCATTCTGTTCGCCTCCTATCCCTTGTTCCAGCGACACTGGGCCTATCGGATCTCACATGTCTACTTGCATCATCCCTATCTCGGCGACCCCGACAAGGATCCCGACCTGAAGTTTTTCCTGGCCAGCGGCGTTTATGACGTGCAGCGTCCAGAGAGATACGCTTTCAACATCATCTGGAAGCCGATCTTCGGCGGCGCGACAGTGGCCTATCTGAAGTATCTCTGGACCAACCGGTTTTCGGTCGAAGATACCGAGGATCAGAGCCGCTCAGGCATACTGATTGACAGGTATGGCTTCTATCTCTTCTGGATCAGCATCTTGGCCGGGTCATATGTTCTTGGGCTGCTCCATATTGTCGTCCTGTTCTGGATCGTGCCCTATCTCACCACATTTCAGGTCCTCGGCTGGTTCATCGAACTCGCCGAGCACTCGCCAATGTGCGAAAACGAGACGCAGAACGTCTATCTCACCAGAAATCGGAAGGGAAGCTTCCTCGAGCGAGCCATTCTTGGGCAGAATCTAGATGAGTACCACCTTGAGCACCACCTTTCGCCCGGTATCCCGTTTTGGCTGTTGCGCAAGGCTCAGAAAATCCGAATGCAGGATCCGAACTACGCGAAGGTCGCCGCGACTTGGGGCGGGCTCTTTGTCAAGGGGCCTCAAGGTCAGCCTAGCGTCATAACTCAGCTGAAAGAGCGAAATCGACGGCTGTATGAGCAGTCCGTTGCCGCCGTCCGGACGCGGGGCCAGGTGGCGTGAGTCTGCAACAGCCCGAGCGCGCGCGAGCCGTTGTCGGCGTCACTTCGAACCGTCTTCTGGTCGACGGTGTGCATCGCGACTGGTTACGCCGTAAGTACGTGCAGGCACTCCATCGTCATGGGGGAGTTGCTTGCGTCGTATTGCCGACCGTCGACGCGGAAGATGCTGGGGAGGCGTTCGCCACGGCCATCATGCGCCGGCTGGACGGTGTGGTCTTGACAGGTGATGAATCGAACGTCGACCCCGCCGTCCTGTCAGCGCCTGCATCCTTAGTTGATCCTGATCGGGACGTTGAGGCTGGGATCCTTGACCGTCCTAGGGACCGGCTTTCTGCCGTAGCCATACAGAGCGCCATCGCGCTCGGAATGCCTATTTTGGGCATCTGCCGTGGGCTTCAGGAGCTCAACGTCTATTTCGGCGGCACACTCCGCCCATCGCTTGCGGAGTGGAGCCTCGAAAGCGGTGCTATGCATGCCGAGAAGCCAGACCGTCCCAGGGACCGTCAGTACGATGCCGCGCACAGCGTCAGGATATCTTCCGACGGCGCGCTCTTCCCAATCGCCCGGACGATCGAAGCCCAAGTCAACTCGCTGCACAATCAAGGCATCGAGGCGCTTGCCCCGGCGCTGAGGCGGGAGGCGTGGGCGCCTGACGGTCTTGTTGAGGCGGCTTCGGTGATTGGCGCGCCGACGCTGCAAATCGGGGTGCAATGGCACCCCGAATGGCACGTCTCAACCGATCTCCTCGGCAAGCAACTCTTCAAAGCATTCGGAGAGGCCTGTGTTGTGTACCGCGGAACGAAGAATCACTAGGGCAGATCGTGAGATTTCAAACCAAACGTGGTCAGTACAGGCCGAAAGTTGAATGCCTCAAAATCGATGCGCGCGGCCCGGTCCCTGCGAGGGCCGCGCCCCGTCGCGCGGGCACGGGAAGGGTAGACGATTGACGAATAGGTTCGCGCTGGGAGTGCTCTTTGTGGCCCTCTATGTCCTCGTGAGTGCGGCAGGCGAGGTTTATGCCGCAGCGTATTTTCAGCGAGCAGATGCGTTCGTCGCGCTCCTGCTGTCATTTACCGTGGTTTGTCTGACGTTCAATCTCTTGGCGCGCCACGACACAAGCAAGGCAGGAGTGGGGAATCGGTCCCTTTTGGTCTTCGCCGTACTCAACGTCGTGACAGCAATCAGCTGGATCGGCCTATTTATCGGCTTGAAATACGTTGAACCTGCGATCGTCGTCGCGTTCATGGTGGCGTTGGGGCCCACCGCAACTGTGTGGCTAAACGCCGTGATCAGGCGCCAGGGAGTTCCGCCAGCATCCGACATCGTCGTCAGCGCTTCGATCGCGATGATCGCGAGTTACATGATTTGGATCTCGGCCAGCGGCAACGCAGGCGTGGAGTGGGGGGCTCGATCGTCCTTTGGAATAGTCTTGGCCATCGTGGCCGGCCTATCGCTCGCCCTCACAAATGTACTTGTCAAACTGCTTTTCGACCGTGGGTTTTCCGGCCGGCAAGTGCTGGCGCATCGGTTCTATGGAACGATTATCTTGCTGCTGGGACTGGTGGACTATTCATCCATCGTGCCTGAGATCTCGCAGCATTGGTTTGCGATCGCAGCAGTTGGCGTTTCGACGATGATCGTTCCTTTGCTCTTGATCCAGCAGGGCATTCGTTACGTCGAGCCCTTCACCGTCAACATGGTCCTGTCCACCGCCCCTATCATCACCTTCCTGTTCCAGTACTTCGATTCTCGCATCGTGCCTTCGTCACATACGTTCCTTGGAAACATTCTCATTACGGCTGTCGCCGTCAGCAACATCTACTTGCAGTATCGGAGATCCGCATGAAAGAACGGAATTGTGTAATCGTAGACGCATACTCTACCGGCCGATATCTACCGGAACAGTTCAAGCGCTATGGCATTGGAACCGTGCATGTGATGTCGGCCGCACAGATTCCACCCATATTCCAAGCGCACTTTGATGCTAACCTGTATGATGAAGTCATTCGCCCCAGCGAGCGCATGGGGTATGACGACATCGTTGAATATCATCTTCAGGCCCTCCATGGCAGAGAATTTGAGTTCGTTATCGCCGGCTGCGAGTCTGGAGTCGAACTCGCCGATTCGTTGTCGGAGCGGCTGGGCTTACCTTCAAACGGCACCGCTCTATCGGCTGCTCGGCGTGACAAAGCGCGATTGTCTTGCGCGCTGACCTATGCCGGTGTGCGATCGATCAGACAAGTCGTGTCTGACAATGCTGTAGAAATCGCAAGCTGGAAGCGCGAAGCGAACTTCGACGAGATCGTGATCAAACCTCTGAACAGTACGGGAACCGAGGATGTATTCTTTTGCACGACAGATGCTGACATTCAGCGGGCACTAAGCGCGATTGTCGGGAAGACCAACCGTGTCGGAGCGTTGAATCGTTTTGCCCTCGGGCAGGAAAAAATAAACGGTCAACAATACACCGTAAACGCCATCTCGATCCACGGGAATGCCTTCGTTACGGAGGCCTGGACGTATGACACCGTTCCTATCGAGCGAGCATCATCGGTCTGTTCACTCGAGAGATTGTTGGACGGCAGCGAACCAATCGTTCAGGAGCTGTCCGACTACCTGGAACGAGCGTTGCAGGCGCTTCAGATCGCCGAGGGACCGGCTCATGCTGAGATCATCGTCGATCATCGGGGACCAGTTCTGGTTGACTTCGGAGCGAGGCTTCAAGGGACCATGTCGGCAAAAGCACGAACGATGGCGTTGGGGCACAACCATATGACCCTGACGGCCTGGTGCTACGCAGATCCCAAGGGCTTTGGTGAATATATGAGGCTGCGCGGGCCCTACAAGCGGCAGGCTCACGCACTTTGCGTCTCGTTGATCTCAGATATGGGCGGTGTCGTCGCCGGTTACCCGGGACTCGAAGCAATCCGCAAGCTGCCGAGCTTCGCAGACGCCATTGCATTCGTTCCGATTGGTCAAGAGCTTGTTCCCACGATCGACTTGGCGTCGACACCGGGCATCGTTTATCTCGTGAATAGCGACTTGACTACGCTTGAGAATGACTATCGCAAGTTGCGAGCAATGCGGATGGACCAGGTGTTCGATTTAGTGATGCAGGATCGCGACTAATGCCAACTGATCCCAGGTTCACCGGAGCGAATCCAGCCCGCGCGGCGATGGTCGGCGTCAGCGACTTCGATGGCGTTCTGCGAGGCAAACACGTCTTAGGTGAAGATCTCTCGGATGGAGATAAAGTTATCAAGTTCTCTGAAGCGGTGCTGGCGTGGGATTGTACGGACCGGGTCATTCCGGCGAGTTTCACGCAAAAGCCGCTATCAGCGTTCGGAGATGCTGACCTGCGTATTCTATCAGGCACCGGCCGTTCGGTGTCTCATCTCGGCTCTCAATATCTCTACCTCGCGGAGTTCACGGGCGCGCATGAGAACATCTGCCCGCGCGGCGTTCTGCGTAAGGTCCTACGAAGGGCTGCTGACCACGGATACGACTGCACTGCCGGGTTTGAGTTTGAGTTTATACTATTTAAGGAGAACGCAGACACGATTGAAGAAAAGCCGTTCGGTGAATGGGCTCCTTTAACTCGCGGCCCGTTCGGCTACTCGATTGCGCGCTCTATCGCGCAACATGAGCTGTTCGGTGAGATCTTGGCGCTTTGTGAGAAGGCTAGAATACCTCTCAGCGGACTACACTTTGAAACGGGACCTGGCGTGGTCGAAGCGTCACTTCGTCATTGTGATGCGCTGGAAGCCGCCGATCGAGCAACCATATTCAAGTCGATGATAAAAGCCTGGGCGCAAACGCGAGGCATGATGGCTACATTCATGGCCAAGGTTTCCGAGAAATGGCCTGGCCAGTCCGGCCATATTCACATCTCCATGTCCTCGGATAGTCAAAATGCGTTTTACGACGGTGATGCGTTCGGCAACGTCTCCGATCTTATGAGGCAATTTATCGCCGGACAACTAGAATACATGAATGAGTTCTGTGTGCTCGCTGCGCCAAACTTCAACAGCTACAAGAGATTGGTACCTGGCTCCTGGGCACCAATCTGTCCAAGCTGGGGAGTCGACAACCGCTCCTGCGCGGTTCGCGCCATTCCGGGAGAGCCATCTGCCCATCGCCTGGAGTATAGGCTGCCTGGCGCAGACGCGAACCCATATCTCGCGCTAGCATGTGCGATTGGTTCGGGAATATTGGGCGTCGAGACAGGTCCGGCACTACCGGCTTCGATCGTCGGTGATGCAAGCGTGGAAATGTGTCGTCCGTCCGCGAGACTGCCTCAAAGCCTATCAGAGGCAACATCTCGGTTTGCAGAGTCTGCAGCGGCCAGTGATGTCTTTGGAGAAAGGTTTGTTGGAGCGTTTTCTTGCTCGCGCCATTGGGAGTGGCAAGCCGTTCAACATCGGGTCACCGACTTTGAACGTCGGAGATACTTTGAGATCATTTAGCTTGGGCTCTTCGACAGTTCTGGAGATCATTCTTCTGGCCGGTGCCGGCAGGGCTACTGCGGGGGTCTGTGCCGCTAATGTTGGAGTTCATGCAGAGAAAATGTGCGTTACTCGTAGCGTTGAAGACGCCCGGCGCTTGGTTTGAGGTGTGATCTTTTCAATCAAACTTATAGGAGGCCTGAAAGAACGTACCCCAGCGCTCCATGCTGTACTTCGCGAATATGGCCGGATCACCGACGCAGCCGCTGCTGCTGCACAAAGAGTCGCCCCGCTTTTTGGTCCACATGGACCAGTAGCGCCCGCCGACGCCGACGCTGAAGTTCTTGGTGAAGAAGTAGGACAGCACGCCTTCAACCTGGACGCCGCCGCCACCGTTGCCCCGCTGTTCATCGAAGGTGGTCTCGTCGCGCAAGAGATGGTGGTCACGCCCTTTGAAATCGGTCCAGGACAGGTAGGCGACATCGGTGTTTAAGCGCCAGCGCTCAGAGAGCATGGTTTCGGCGCTTAGGCCGACACGAGGTGCATTCCACTGAGTATTCTGGCTGCCGATGATAGTGTCTGGGTTCGCCGGACAAGTGTAGCGGGGTGGACAATCTGCGTTCAACCGATGGAGTCGGAACTCTGTTCGTAGTAGGTCCAGCCGATAAATCCGCCGACCTTGTAGTTGGCGCCGCGCAGGAAATCGTAACCTAAGTCTGCGGTAAAATAGGTGAACCGTCCGTTTCGTTGCCGTGATGCGTTGTTGATATAGGAGAGTTCCCGATCGGCGAGCCAATCTTCATTGTTTATGTTTCCTTTATCGAAGCGCCCGAGGCCAATGTTGCCCTTCAGGAACACTCCCGATGGGCTGTCGACACGGCCAAATAGCTCTCCCGAAAGTCCGTCAAGGCCATGATAGGTGAGCCTCGATACAAGGACGCTGGGGTCTAGAGGCAAGTAGGGCGCTACACTGTGGTCCCATTGGAATCGTCCGCGGCTGAGCCAGAGCCGCGATCCGCCTTCGAACGACCAACCATCTGAATAAGCAATCGGCGGCGCGCCGACTGGAGCCTTCGCGTACTGCGGCACATAGGACCATTGCGCCGTCCACGGGTCGGCGCCAAAATGGTAATTCAATCCAATCTTTCCGATGTGATAGTTGCTGGACGGGCTCGTTGTGTTCGCCGGAACAATTGCGAACGGCGGACCCTGCACCGTCGGAGGTGTCGCGACACTCGGGCCACCGAAATTCAGATAGTCATACTCAGCTGCGACCGACCATGCGGGCGTAAGCGCCTGCTCGACGCCCAGCCCGATGATGCCACCGATGCGACCGTAGTCGAAATGGGTTTTCTCCTGTGGCACGAGTCCGCCTTCATGGTTATTGATGACGTCGCCCTGATTGTTTTGCCAAGCTGCACCTCCCTTGAGATAGGCCAGCGTGCCACCCGACGCGCCAAACGTGTAACCGACACGACCGGTCGCTGTGGCAAAGATGTTCGGACCTGCCTTGCAGTTTGCACTCACGACAAAGCCGGACGACGCGAGGCAGGTATTTGTGCCGTCTGAGACAGCACCGCTGACATCGAGTTCGACGCCAAACACCCAGCCGTTCTTCTGCCAATTGTAGCCGATCTGGCCACCTGCGAGGAACGTCGGCGTATCGACTATGCCGCCATAGATTGACGGACCGTAGGGATTGCTGAAGGAGGTTCGGCCGTACCCGCCGCCGACGTGTCCACCAATATAGCCTCCGGACCAGTTCCACACCGCCGCGGGCAGTTTCACTTCCGGCTCAAGGTCTGCCGCATTCGCCGCACCATTTGCGACGAGCGCAATTGTCGTGGCTCCCAAAAGAAGAACTCCAGGTCGCATTCAACACGTCCCCTGCAGTTTCTCGGTCCATAACCGAGCGTCCATAAGCTATCGCCGCAGCAAACCGTCGGGGCGGAGCAGACGCTAACAGCGACACGCGCCGAGTCCGTCCCGAAGACCATCGCGCTGCGATTGGTGATGATGCCGCAAAGAGAGCAAGTCGCGTGCCGAAGTGAATTCGCAGGCTTTGCGGGCACTTCGTCGCGGCGTGTATCGTCAAGCTGCTGACATTTGTCTCAATACCGACAGCCGCGCGGCCACTGCCCCACCAATACTTGGCTAGCGCGGTGTCATGGGCCGAAGCGCACGATGCGCCGGTCTCACTTTGGCTACCGGAAGCCTTGCTGCCTCAACAGGTGGAAAGACAGTGCGGAACGGGCTCGTCGCTTCGAAGATATTTGAGATCGATCTGTGCTCCCGAGCGCTCTCATCGAGAGCACTCTTCATTTGACGCCGCTCTAGTCTTCAGACGATATCCTTGCTCCTGCGGGTTGGGATCGAGGCTCTCACAGGTCTCTCCGGCGATTACACGTTCTGCGTCACTCCACAGAGTATCGGCACTGGCGTGTTTTCGGGGATAGATTGCGGCCCCTCTATACCAGCTCATCGGCTGTATCATTTATTGCGGTGTAGATTTCGTCGAGGTCTGCCGCTGTGACGCAAGACGGGGGCACGACGTAGATCGTATTCCCCAAGCGGGCGCAGCAGTAAATTTCGATCGTTTAAGAACGCCAGAAGCGGCACGCGAACGCGTAAGCCGACCGGGACCGATATTGGCGAGGTATCCTTCGTCAGCGACTTTCAGTTTAAGTTCTGTGATTCCAGTGAACCGCGCGGACCTGTTTGCTGACGCGGAGATCGCCTTGCGCGGCCGTCGTCTCGTAGAGCGCGTATAGTTGGGCTAACGCAGCGCCGGTCAGGTCGTGGAGATCCGGCGCCTCCTCCGGCGAGAAAAGCGTCCACGGGCGCTGAACCCGAGGTATGCAGCACGGCGGTGATGCGGATACGTGCGCCGAGATGCTCGGGATTTGCCGGGATGATCGTCATCGGCTCGGAAGCCGCGTGGAACAGCAGGCCATAAGTGCCGATCGCACCCCATAATCGGCAACACTAGAGTCTAGCGAACCTGAACCCGCGGTAAGCGCGCCGCAGGCAAGCGGACGACGAGCTGGCTGTCCGTGATGTCGATGACTTCCTTGCGCTTTCTCCCGTCATCGTACCGCAATTCGAACGACACTCCCGATCCAGATGGGGCAAAGGGCTCAGGCGTAAGGCTGATCCACCCCGCCCCCAAATTCAGAATGATCGGTCGATCCGCCCGGAATCGCGCGTCGAGCAGCACCAAGTCCAATCGAAGAGACTGGAGCCGCACGTTGAGCCGTCGCCGCACGCCATCACGTGGCCAGATACGCAGGGTGTGAGCGAACGTCTCCATGATGCCACCGTGACAAACCTGCCCAAAGATGGGATCGTCGGCAACGATCGTCGCAGCAGCGCGGACCGCCCCACAAAATCCCAGGTCGATCTCGCACGAGTAATACCACGTTCCACGGTGATGCGGCTGACCGAGCCATGTGGTGCCGCTCGGCGCCGGCTCGAAGCCGCCACCGGCCGCGCCGTCATTCTCCTCGCCCGGATACCAATAGCCATGACCCGCCGACGCAGGGCCGCTGTTCAGCAAAGCCCACGCGCTGAGTTGTGAGGCATAGCCGAGACGAAGGAGCGGATGCGGGTCGTCTGCATCGTTCAGCGCATGATCAAGCAGCGCCCAGCCACCCATCTGCGCCATGTAAGTCAGCGTATAGGCGTCGCCCGCAGTGTGGCGATAATCGCTGCCCAGATAGTAATAAGCAGGTTCCAGCCAGCCACGGCAGAACAGATTTGCAGCGATCTGACGCTCCGAGAAGGCACGCGCCGCCGCCTTCGAAACCCCCATGGCGACAGGGTCGTCAAGGGCCGAGCGCGCCAGTGCCTGCGTTGATTCGAAGGCTGTGGAATCGAACGGATATTCAGACTTGAACAGGTCCGCCTTCGGATCGACGAAGGCGCGCACCTTACGCGCCCAGTGCGCCTCCAACGTCGCCGCCTCGCGCGTCAAGCCCGCCGTCGTGAGCGCCGAAACCAGTTCGGGGATCACACATTCGTTGTAGAAGCCGGTGCGGTAGGCAGACCACATCACCACGCGCATCGGCACCGTGAACATGGCCAGCGCCGTACCGTAGGCGCGTACCAAATAATCTCGTGCGCTCTGGCGGGTGGGTATCGCGGGATGGTCACGCGCGATGCGGTGCATGGCCAAATACATCGCGAAGATGTGCGGATAGTCATAAGGCCGCCAGATATGCAGGCGACCCTTCGGGCCGGGATCGCTGCTTTCCCTGTTCTGCTTCCAATCGGGTATGCCGTAGAGGCCGTAGGCGTATGCCTCCTGTGTGGTACGTTGCAGCCCGCCCCAGACGAACGTGTCTATATACCGATCCAGCGCCGCCACTTCCGCCACATCAGGATGCTCGGCATTCTTGGTCGCGAGGTAAGCGGGCTTGCTCAGCCCGGGATCATCACACGTCACCTCGTAGATGCGCCAACCCTTGATCCGGTCGTAATTGTCCGGGCCAAGCAGGACCTGCGTCTCCATATTCCACTCGCCAAACAAACCGTCGTACCATTTGGACGGGTCACGATGCTGCCGCTTCACGATGAAGGTTGCGCGCTTCTTCATCATCGTCTCGACGGGCTCGGTAGCGGAGAATTCAAGAAATGTCTGGCGCGCACCCGGCTGGTGCAGGGTCAGCCGGTTCTCGCCCAATCGCGAAAAGCGAACCCGCCACAGGCGCCTGCCAGCCCGATCCGGCAACCGTTGCACCACCGTGTCGCCGGTAAATTCCGCTTCGATTCGCTCCACCGGAATGGAGGACGCGAGCGCGATGTCGACATGCAGGTCATTGGGAACCGTCATGCCCGGCATCACTTCCACGTCCACCAGACCGGCGTCCGCGATAGCCCTGCGCGCCGCCTCGTAATTGGCAACCCATTGGAAGCGGAGACGGTAACGCCGTTGCTCGGCCGGCGACAGGGACAGGGAATGCGTCGGCTGTCGCCAGCGAGTCCCCGCCGCCACTGCCTCGCCGGCGGCCGCTCCGCCCAAGATGTAGGCGCACCACGTCCCACTGGCTTCGGCCGAATCCTTGTGGACATCCCAATATTCCAGTGACGTGTCCGCTTCCGGTAAGAGCATGAGGAAGGGGCCGGTGCTGTTGCCGCGAATCCAGAAGATGTGCGATCCATGCCCCGAGACGAAGCTGTGCTTCAAAACAGCCACCGATGCCGGTTGCCCTGCCGGAAATTCGGTGTTCATCGGCATGGGAAAATAGAGGTCGCCAACCTCCACGCTCGCCATGCCGTCGTTCCGCAGCATGATCTCCCACGTCAATCCAGCCTCGTCGACTGCGAGGCGGGTCGTGAGAAGGACGCCGGCATCGCGGGCTGCTAGTTCAAGGGCCGCGCTATGCATCGGCTTCGTTGCATCAACGCCGGTTCGAAGCGTATGCCACTCGGATCCGGCACGCCGAACTCTAGCGTGAGCCGTCCCCAGCACGGCTCCAGGCAGAACATAATCCGTGTCATACGCATCGTTACGATAACGCAAGGAGGTAATGCCGTCTTGTGTGCACCCAACGACGAAGGGAGAGTCGACCGCCTTCAACACCATGGCAACCTTGCGCTGCGGCCGATTGGGTGTAGGCAGCGTAACGCCCCCGAAAAACGCGCTACCCAAGAAGCTACTGCCCAACAGCATCGTACGACGCGTATACGTCCAGGCTTTAGACATGGCTTTAGACTTCGTCATCAACCGTATCCGGGATCGCTCCATACGGATGATCAAGGCGTGCCGTTTCCCGCCGTAAACGTCAACGCGACAAAGCGACATACGTTCTCAAGTACCCAGCGTTCGGTTGCCACCGCTTCGTCACCATCGGTCCTCACGGTGCCCTTGGACACCAGAGCTTGCTCGCAAGGAGGCCAAGCTGCTCTTGGGCCTAGTTGCCAATGGCAAAGACCCGGTCGATGACAAAGTTCACGGCGCGCCTGAGGCATTCGGCCGAGCGCCGCCCCTCGACATTGCGCGGCTTCCACTGCCTGCTCACTACTGCGTAGTCTTACTTAATCAGAGTGTCGCGGCTTTTACCGAGAAGATTCCTATTTTTGAGAAGACTCATCTATTCGGCGTGCGGAGAGGCTGAGATGGGTCGGGTAAAATGGGGGACGTCGCGTCGAGGTTTTCGGCGTATGTTGAGGGTTTTACGAGCGTGATCGGGGACGGAGGCCGAGCCAAACCGCTTCGCGATTACTCCGCCGGTCTGATGATGCCTTGCGATCGCAAGAGTGTCGAGCCGATGGCCGCCATCACGGCTCCTGAACGGAGAGCAGCGCAACACCAGTCGTTGTTACATTTTGCCGGTCAAGGCGACTGGTTGGGTCAGCAAGTAAATTTTGTGATTTGTAGTGCGTCGGAAGGACTGGATGTAGGCCAGCTTGGGACATGAGGAACATTAATCGTGAGCTCCGCGCTCGCGAGGGCGCCATTCCGGCACCAGCGCGAGGCAGGCTGAGCGTCGACGACTTCTGTGCCCTCAAGGAAATCACCAAATATTGCCGATGCGGTTGCGGAGGCAGCGCGCGCTCTCTGCCGCGCAATCGTCTGATGCTTTGCGACGTCACCACGACTTTCACGAGATGGGCCTGCCGACATTTCGATGTCGTCGAAATCAACACTCTCTTGGGCCGAAATCTTCCGGACCTGGAAGCTCTCGCCGTTGCACAAGTGCAACGACATTTCGCTGCGATCGGCGAGGCAGACGAACGCTGGGTGGGCGATGGTATGCATCGCATCGAGGGCGAAGAGACTGAGATCTGTCCCTTCTGCGCTCAGGACCATGCGAATTCGCCGCGCATCGAGACTACCGCGCGTACTTCAGTGAGGGCTAAAGACGGCGGAGCAGAGCAATATTGTTGAAAGATACAAAAAGAGAAGGAAGGTTTATCGCGAAATGACAAGAACGCGTAGTCAAATAGCGGACCAAAGTAATGTGTTTAGTGAATGAGTGAAGGACTTGATTCCCTTTCCAGAAAGAACAAATGTTGCCGAGAAAATACAAGAGATTCTAACAAGCGCGGCGAACCGGGCGCCGGAGGAGCCTATTTTTTGACGAATATCGAAACGTTTGCGAGGCGCCGCCGGCGCACGAAGTCGTGCCTCGCGCGCTTTGCTTGTCACCTGAGCATAGGGACGTCCTTTTATGGATCCAATCAGGGCAGCAGAAGACAGCCGATGAAATTGCCGAGCTCAATCGCAACGTCGATGCGCAGCAAGCCGAGCTAAGGCGGATCTCGGATCAGATCGCAACCCTGACCCAAAGAATCGAGGGGCTGCAGAATCCGGCGCCTGTTGCTTCTCCTGCTCCTGCTGCTTCTTTGCCCCCCGCGCGCACCACATCCAAGCCGGCCAAGAGAGACGTCCGGCCCTCGAAACCGCAGGGGCTGGTTTCCGTCGGAGGCGGGCCGCTGACTGCAGAGCCAAGCACGGAACAGCGCGGATTACCACAAAATGCCTGCCATATGAGGCTTCGCCTTCCAACCACGTCGAAAACCGACGGTCCACCATCTTGATTGGCAGGCCGAGCCTCTCATTGCTCCGCGCGGTTTCGGAAATCCTGTGCGAGTCGCAAGAAGTTCTTAAGCAGGACGTGCCCCTGTGAGGTAAGTATCGACTCGGGATGGAACTGGACCCCATAGGTGGGATAATAGCCGTGCGTGAGGGCCATGATCTCGCCTTCCTCCGAACGCGCTGTCACTACGAGGTTCTGCGCACATGACTGATCAAGCGCGACGATAAGAGAATGGTAGCGTCCGACGTCAAGCGGGGTTGGCAGTCCCTTGAATAACCCTCGGCCGTCATGCGCAACGTATGAGCGCCGACCGTGCATGGGCCGACGCGCACGCGCCACCCGTCCTCCGAAAACGCTTGCAATACACTGATGTCCAAGGCAGATGCCGAGAATTGGTACGCGTCCTGAAAGTTCGCGAACCACTGCTGTCGATATTCCTGCCTCAGTTGGGGTGCAGGGGCCGGGCGATATGACCACCGCGCGCGGGTTGAGACCAACGAGCTCGCTGATGCTGATAGCGTCGTTTCGGATCACTTCCGTTGCTTCACTGAGCTTGTGGAAATAGCGGGCAATATTGAACACGAAGGAATCGTAATTATCGACGATGACAATCAAAATGCACCAGCTGGTTCAGTACCAAATGCATCAAAGATTCGCTCTGCCTTGGTGAGCGTTTCCTCGTATTCGGCCTCGGGCTTCGACAGGGCCGTTATACCGCTGCCCGCATGAAACACAGCCAGGTCGCCGTCGATCGTGACAGTGCGGATCGCAATACTGGTGTCCATGTGCCCGTTGAAGCCGATGAAGCCGATCGCCCCACAATAGACCTCTCGCGCTATGCGCTCGATTTCTGTAATAATTTCCATCGACCGCGGCTTTGGCGCTCCCGTAATGGAGCCGCCGGGAAAGCAAGCGCGGAGCAGGCTAACGGCGTCTTCGTCTCCGGCAAGTTTCCCCGTAACGATCGACACGAGATGGTGCACCGAGGCATAGGACTCGAGATTGCATAGGGCCGGAACCCCGACCGAATGCGCAGTGCAAACGCGTGACAGATCGTTACGCAAAAGGTCGACAATCATCGTGTTCTCGGCCTGATCCTTTTCGGAAGCGAGGAGAGCAGCCGCACGGCGGTGGTCTTCCTTGGGATCAGGCGAACGCGCTATCGTGCCCTTGATGGGGCGTGTCTCGACTTGTCGCCCCTCAAGTTTCAGGAATCGTTCCGGCGAACTTGATGCGATGGTCAGCTTTCCCCATCGCAGCAGGGCCGCAAAAGGCGCCGGATTCAATGATCGTAGCTGGCAATAGAAGGCGAGCGGATCAAACGAGGTCGACAGGCGGGTGCTGAAACGCTGCGCAATATTTGTCTGGAACACGTCACCCGCGAGAATCAAGTCGATCACGCGTTGTACCGCCGCAATGTAGCCGTCGCGGCTGAAGTTCGAGCGCCACGCGCCCGCTTTGCTGGGACAACCCTTCTGTGGCGCGTTTGGACCGGCAAGCAATGCTGCAAACTCGTCGGCTCGACGAAGCGCTCGTTCGCTCCGTCGCACGCGATCCTGCTCCGGCCATCCGGTCGAGACGATCCAGCATTTGTTATCCCGGTGGTCGAAGCTGATGACCACGTCATAGAAATGCAGGATGGATTGGGGCAAACCCAGACCGGCAATTGGCGGGGCAGACAATCGCTCCAATGTCCTGTTCATGTCGTAGGCAAGGTAGCCTGCCGCTCCTCCCTGGAATGGCGGGAGATCGGGACGATGCTCTTGCGGGTACTTCGCGAGTAGCGTGCGAAGGACCTTCCATGGATCGGCCTCGAGAGTCAGTCCGTTCCAACTGGCTTGGCCGTTCGCGACCCTGTAGGTGCTGAAGGGGTCGCACGTTAGATATGAGTAGCGCCCAAGCAGCTCGTGCCTTGCTGCGCTATCGAGAAACGTGAGATGCGATCGATGCCCAAGACGTCGCATCGCTGTGACAGGTTCAACCCACTGCAACTCGCGAACGTACATCGGGTTATCGGTCACAGGCGGCTGACGTCGTGAAAGTGCCGTTCCATCTGTTGCCCCACCGATGAGAATGACTCTTATCTGTGCTGGGCCGAAACATGAGGCCCATTGCCAAGTTACGCCGGCGGCGGACTTTTTGCTGCGACAGCACCAGGATCATCCTGCCGTGGAGGCGAAAGGGGTATCTGTTGATACATCGTAGTCGGCCGCGAACCGCAGCTCGCGGAGCGGTCGGACCCGTTTAATCGATTCCTGGTAGAGATCGTGCGCTTTGTACGCTGCGAGCTCTGTCTCGCTGTCGAACTCACCATAGACCACGATGTCGATATCGTTGCCGAGCTGATCGGTCTTGCGGTTACGGGCAACCTCAAGCCGGCGCGCATGCGGTATCGTGCTGAGAAGCGAAAGACCTTCGATGATCTGGTGGATATGCGCCTCGTCCTTGGCGCTGAAGAAAACGATGTGACGAATCATGGCCGTCCGTGGAGATGTCGCTAGCGGGTGCCATAACTATCTGGGAATAGATTCGGTTGCAATGAGGCTAGTCGCTTGCCGCATGATCGTCGCTTGCAACCGTCGGCGATCTGCAATGGAGCTTGCCAGATTTGCTCAGGACGCCGGAAGGGCAAGTCGCTCAATGGTTTGAATGTGCCGCGTGAGCAGGTTACAGGCGTGATCGACGTTGCGCGTTCGCAGGGCTTGCAGAATCAGGCGGTGATCTTGATTGGAGCGCGGTCGCCAGCCCACCGATCGCGCCATCGCGAACACCAATCGAGAATTGGCAAGCTGCAATCCATCGAGGCTCGCGAGCAGACGCGGCATTCCGCACGGCGCGACCAAGGCTTGGTGAAAGGCGCGGTTGGCCATCTCAAACTCCTCGATCGTCTTTGCATTGTCTCCTTCGATTAGGGCGAGCTCGATTTGAGCCAAATGAGCTGTTGTCAGTCTTGGCCCCGAATGGCGCAATGCCACCACCTCGAGCGCGGCGCGCATTTCGGCGATCTCCTTCACTGAACGGGTATCGAGCGGGGCAACCCGAACACCGCGACGCGGCACAGCGACAACAAGATGTTGTGCCTGCAGGTGCCGAAAGGCCTCGCGCACGGGGACGTGGCTGGAATTGAATTCTCGTGCAACGTGATCCTGACGGAGTGGTGCGCCTGGCGCTAAGGCGCCGCTGATAATGCGCTCAGCGATTGAGTCCGCGATGCGCGCGACCATCGTCATGTTGTCAGCAGTGATCATAGATTATCTACCGCAATAATCGGTGCATTTGCGAGGCAGCTCGATTAGCATCTCTTCGAGGGCGATGACTATAGATAATTCACGCGATTATCTACAACTGAGCGAGATTGGGTTATGGATGCTGCTGTGCAAGTCCAACGAAAGAAAGCTAGCAACGGGGCGCAGGTTCGTAATCATTGGAACGTCGAAGAGGCTAAGGCGCTCTACGACCTTCCTTTTGCCGACCTGATGCTTCAGGCGCAGCGCGCTCATCGCAAGAACTTCGATCCAAACCACGTCGAAACTGCGAGCCTGCTCAGCATCAAGACCGGCGGCTGTCCGGAGGACTGCGGCTACTGCTCGCAAAGCGCGCATTACGCGACCGGCCTGAAAGCGACCCGTCTGATGCGTTGCGCCGATGTGGTTGCGACCGCACAGCGCGCGAAGGATGCCGGCGCTACGCGCTTCTGCATGGCCGCGGCCTGGCGCACGCCAAAAGATCGCGATCTTGATTCCGTCTGCGACATGGTCAACGCGGTCAAAGGTCTCGGCATGGAAACGTGTGTCACGCTCGGCACGCTGACACCGAAGCATGCCGCGCGCCTCGCCGAGGCCGGCCTTGACTTCTACAATCACAACGTCGACACATCGCCCGAGTTTTACAGCAAGATCATCACCACCCGCAGCCTCCAGGACCGCATCGATACGCTGGCGCATGTGCGCGATGCCGGCATCAAGATCTGCTGCGGCGGGATTATCGGCATGGGCGAGCGCGTCGAGGACCGCCTAGGTATGCTCGTGTTGCTCGCCAATCTTCCCAACTATCCCGAAAGCGTGCCGATCAACCTGTGGAACAAGATTGAGGGCGTACCGGTGGAAGACACCGCGGAGCCTCCCGATCCGATCGCGCTGGTCCGGCTGCTGGCGACCGCGCGGGTCATGATGCCGAGGAGTGTGGTTCGCTTGTCCGCCGGGCGGCAATACATGACCGATGAATTGCAGGCGCTTTGCTTCTTGGCCGGCGCAAATTCAATCTTCGTCGGCGACGTGCTCTTGACCACCAATAACCCGAAAGTTGATCGCGACGCGGATCTGCTGGCCCGGCTCGGCATCACGTCCGGGCTCGCCTGACGGAAGCAGCGCGCCCAATATGTTGCCCCTACACCAGCCTAGGTGAGAAATGCAGATAACTTTGATGAAGGGCAAAATCCATCGCGCCTCAGTGACCGAAGCTGATCTGCACTATGAAGGCTCGATCTCGATAGATCGTACGCTCCTGGAGGCAGCAGGAATGGTGATCAACGAGCGCGTCGAAATCTACAATGTAGAAACAGGGACGCGCTTTGCCACCTACGTGATCGAGGCGCCGCCGATGTCTGGTACGATGAGCCTGAACGGTGCGGCTGCCCGACTGGTGATGCCCGGAGACAAGATCATTATCGTTGCATATGCCTCATTCGATGAGGCCGAAGCAAAGAAGTTCAAGCCACGCGTTGTGCGTGTGGACCGAGATAATCGCATCCTGGCAAGTTGAACCTAACGGGCCATCCTTCCTTCTTAAACGGCCAACGCATCTTTTGCGTGATTTGATGCGATCCTCGGAGTGATGAATGCGGTCGATCCAGACAGCAAGACTTAGTCCCTACGTCGCAGCGTTGAATGCCTTGAACGAAGATAAACGGCTGCGCTGCCTCAAGCCGCGCGTGGGGATCGATTTCGCATCGAACGACTATCTGGCGCTCGGGAACGCCTCGCGCATCAAAAAGGCGATGGTCGCCGCGCTCGAGGCGGGCACTCCGGTTGGAGCCGGCGGGTCGCGGCTTCTGCGCGGCAATTGCGAGGAGCATGAACGGCTCGAAACAGAAGCGGCTCAGTTCTTTGGCGCGGAGGCAGCGCTTTTCTTTGGAGGCGGCTACATCGCAAATTTTGCCCTCCTGACAACGCTCCCGCAGCGCGGCGATCTGCTCGTTCTCGATTCGCTCGTGCACGCCAGTATTCACGAGGGGGCGCGGGCCGGTCGCGCAGAGTGTCGAATTCACGCGCACAATGATCCCCAGTCAGTCGAAGACGCAATTCGCGCCTGGCGAAACAAAGGTGGAGCCGGCCGCGTGTGGATTGTGGCCGAAAGTCTCTACAGTATGGATGGCGACTTCGCTCCACTCGAAGAGCTAGTGGCAATCGCCGATCGCCAAGACGCGTTTCTGATCGTGGACGAGGCACATGCCACAGGCGCTTACGGGCATCAAGGACGAGGGCTCACGGCCCCTTATGACAAGCGCGAAAATCTCATCGTCGTTCATACCTGCGGCAAAGCGCTCGGTGCGGCGGGTGCACTTGTTACGGCCTCCGGCATCTTGCGCGATTTCATGGTCAACCGCTGCCGTCCGTTTATTTTTGCCACCGCCCCATCACCATTGATGGCCGTTGCCGTTCGAGAGGCACTCCTCACCCTGCAGAAAGAGCCGGAGCGGCAGCAACGGCTGGCCAAACTCGTTGCGTTCGCGCATCGGCAGATCACCTCGCTTGGTTTGCGCACACCATCGACCTCTCAGATCGTGCCCTACATCGTAGGTGACAATGCTCATGCAATGCGACTTGCCTCTGCTCTGCAGGCGCGCGGCTTCGATATCCGCGGAATTCGGCCGCCAACCGTCCCTGCAGGCACCGCCCGCTTGCGAATTTCGTTGACACTCAATGTTGGCGAAGCGGACGTGCGCGCGATGCTCGATGCGCTGGTTGAGGTGACGAGGGGCTCGTTTCGATGAATAAACGGATCGTCGTGACTGGTACGGACACCGGGGTCGGCAAAACGGTATTCTCCGCAGGGCTCGCCGGGCTTCTCGGCGCGAATTACTGGAAGCCGGTCCAGGCTGGACTCGAACAAGAGATCGACTCCGAGTGCATCCGCCGCCTCGGTGGCCTCTCGTCCGATCGGATTGTCCCGGAGCTCTATCGACTTCGGACGCCCGCGTCGCCCCATCACTCAGCGGAGATCGACGGCGTTCGCATAGATACAGAGACGCTTGGACTGCCGGACAGCGGCGAGCGGCGACTCGTGATCGAAGGCGCCGGCGGACTCATGGTGCCGCTGACAGCGCGCACGCTTTACATCGACATCTTCGAGCGCTGGCAGCTTCCCGTCGTGCTTTGCGCAAGGACGGGACTGGGCACAATCAATCACTCCCTGCTCTCCATAGAGGCTCTGCGGAAGCGTCAGATTCGAATCCTTGGGATTGCGTTCATTGGCGAAAGAAACGCCGAAACTGAAAGCGCGGTTTGCGAGATCGGGAGAGTGCGTTGGTTGGGACGGCTCCCGTGGCTTGTTCCCCTCACAAACGATAGGCTGCAGGCCGCTTTCAAAGACTCCTTTGTTAGCAGCGATTTCCTGAACCTATGAAGACAGCTAAGAGGTCGCCGATCTGGCATCCGTTCACGCAGCATGCTCTACAGCGGGACATGACGAAGGTGGTCCGGGGAGAAGGGGCCTATCTCTACACCGAAGATGGCCGACGCCTTATCGATGCAATCTCCTCCTGGTGGGTCGTGACCCACGGCCATTGCCATCCATGCATCGTGAACGCGATCCGAGAACAGGCAGGCAAGCTCAACCAGGTCATCTTCGCCGGATACACTCACGACCCGGCTGAGCAGGTTGCGACGGAACTATTGAAGGTCACCTCCCCAGCGCTCGAACATGTGTTCTTCTCCGATAGCGGGTCCACCAGCGTCGAAGTCGCGCTGAAAATGGCGCTCGGCTACTGGCGCAATACCGGAAGAGAGCGAACCAAAATTGTGGTGATGCAGCACTCGTACCATGGCGACACGATCGGGGCGATGTCGGTAGGTAGCCGAGGCATCTTCAATGCGGCCTACGGGGCGCTGATGTTCGAGGTGACCTCGATTCCGTTCCCGGCAAGAGATTGTGAGCAAAGAGCTCTCGATGCGCTTGAAAACGCGTGTCGAAACGAACATCCCGCAGCCTTTATCGTGGAGCCCCTGATATTGGGTGCCGGTGGAATGCTGATGTATTCGCCCTCGGTGCTAAGAGAGATGAAGCGGATTTGCGAAGCCTTTGACGTCCTGTTCATTGCGGACGAGGTCATGACAGGCTGGGGCCGGACGGGTACCTTGTTTGCGTGTGAGCAGGCCGATGTCACGCCCGATATTGCTTGCTATTCGAAAGGCCTCACGGCTGGGGCGCTGCCGCTCGCCGTCACACTGTGTCGTGCCGATATTTTCGATGCGCATTATTCTGAAGATCGCACGCGTACGTTTTTTCATTCGAGCTCATATACGGCCAATCCAGTGGCCTGTGCCGCCGCCAAGGCTAATCTGGACCTATGGCAGGATCAGGAGTATCGCTGGCGGCTGGCATCCTTGGCGAGGATGCAAGAACAGGCACTCGCGCCGTTCCGCCTCGATTCACGGTTCGCAAACGTGCGGCGCACAGGAACAGTCACAGCGGTTGAACTCAACACGCGCGATGCTGGCTATCTGGCGGACATCGGTCCGAGGCTTTTGGCTTTCTTCCAAGCGCGGGATCTGCTGTTACGCCCACTCGGTAACACGATCTACGTGATGCCGCCTTACTGCGTTACGGCGGCCGATCTTGATGAAATCTATACTGCCATCCGCGACGCTGCTGACTTGCTGATGTGAGATGCACGAGACTGTGCGATCGTCTGCAGTGACAGGATCTTGGAAGGGAAAGTGCCCGTATTGCTGCTTTTGATAGTGCAACGAGGATGCAGCCCCAACTTAAGCGCTCCCGATCCAACTGCCGCAGTAATTCTGCGGGCTAGTCATGCAAGGCGCAGCATTTGACCGAAATGTCGAGCGAATTGCGTAAATCACGATAGAGAAATCAATTATCTTGACCAAATTCTCGGCGAGGCTATCTGCGGAAAGTACTGCTTCGCGAGGCAGCCGCACATCAGAGTCAAGGCTCTTGATGGCTGCAACAACCAGGAAGACGGACCGCCGGGCGGGCCGCACCTTCGGTGCGCGCGTGGTGCTGTGGTCAGAGGGCAGCGGGGCTTCCTAGGTAAATGTCTGACAGGAGGCGAGAATGCACATTGGCTTCCGTAATTCCCTCGACCATTCAGCCACTTGCTGCGCGATATGCGGCGGAAAGTTTGGGCTGATCCGCCATTACTGCTGGCGAACGGCTCTTTGCTCGAAGAGATGCGTCAACCGCTTCAAGGCGCGGCGGGAGGCCGATCAGAAATGGCTTCGTTGGCTTCGAGCGGCTTAGGAATGGACTGAGTTGTGCCGGTACGGCCCTGGTCAGAGAATTCGAGTGGCCCTCTAGAGCACGTGGAAATCAAGTGACAGAAACATCGGCAAAAATAATCGACTTCACGGCCTACAGGGCCAGCAGGCTGGCGCGGTCTGAGCGCGTTCGCGACGACATCTACTCGACCGCGACTCTCGCTGCGCTTACGGCGGCCTGTCACCTTTGGACGTTCCTGGCCTGCCATCCGTTTGCTTTGCTCGGTGCGCAGGCGCCGAAGCAGGAGTCTCACGAGTCCCCCTAGCGGGCAGACACGGAGATGTGCCCTAAAGACGAAGTCCCCACTGCGCGCATCTGCGCTCGGTTCGGTCGCCGTCACCGTTTGGAGAGACTGCAATCAGCCCAGAAACGCGTGCAGATGGTGGCTCGTCGCGAGCGCCGCTCCTCGATTGAGGGCGCGGCTGGCATAGCCGCTGAAACTGCACGTGAAGACGAGCCATCGGGTGGTGAAATGGGTGAGGAAGGTCTTGTCTCATGGTTGCGCGACCATTGGACTGTTTTTGCGCTGTTCCCCAGTTCTAGACAACTGGGATCTCCATCCTCCATGCCATTGACAGGTTTCTCCCGCGTTCTCTAGGAAGCGCCGACGGTGTGTGCGGAGCGGATTCAATATGAGCCACAGTTCAGAGCAGCCTCTAGAGCGTGTCACGATTCCGGCACTGCAGCAGTGGAAGGATAAAGGACGGCGTGTCGTGATGACCACCGCCTACGATGCGGTTGCGGCGCGCATCGCGGATCCCATTGTCGATATCATCCTGGTCGGCGATAGCGTTGGAAACGTCTGCCTGGGATTCGACAACACGCTGCCCGTCAGCGTGGCCATGATGAATCATCACCTGGAGGCTGTTGCGCGCACGAGGCCTCATGCCTTGCTTGTGGCCGACATGCCCTTTCTCAGCTTTCATGTCGGTTCTGAGGATACGATTCGCAATGCAGGAGGTTTTTTACAGCGTGGCGCCGATGCTGTGAAACTCGAGGGTGGTGCCAAACGCATCGAGATGGTACGCGCCTTGGTCGATTGCGACATTCCTGTGATGGGACATCTCGGTCTGACCCCGCAGAGCGTCAACGTCATGGGTGGATTCAAAGTGCAGGGAAGGACAACAGATACCGCCTTGCGGTTGCTCGATGACGCGCACCGTCTGCAGGAAGCCGGTTGCTTCGCGCTTGTCCTGGAGGGCATTCCTGCCGAGCTCGCGGCGCGAGCGACCGAATCTCTCACGATACCCACCATCGGGATCGGAGCAGGAGCCGATTGCTCGGGCCAAGTGCTCGTGTTTCATGATGTCTTGGGGCTAACCGAAGGCCATCGCCCCAAATTCGTTCGTGCCTATACAAATGGATTCCAGTTGTTCCAGGAGGCGCTGTCGCGCTGGGCTGCCGATATCCGCAAAGGGGCGTTCCCGGGCTCAGAGGAGTGCTATCGGCTTCCTGATCAGCTTCGGCATGCCGTCGCCAACTGGGTGCCCTCCAGTTCAACCTCAAGGTAAGAAATGAAAGTAATTACGAAGGTGGCTGAGCTGCGTCGCGCCCTTGCAGACGTTCGCAATGCCGAAAAGCGCATCGGATTCGTTCCGACGATGGGATACTTGCACGACGGCCACCTGGCCTTGATCTCGGCCAGCCGGGAACACTGCGACGTCACTGTCGTTAGCATCTTCGTCAACCCCACTCAGTTCGGCCCAAATGAGGATCTCAGCAGGTACCCCCGCGACTTCGCGCGCGATGAAGCGTTATGCGGCAGTGCCGGGGTCTCCATCATCTTCGCGCCAAGTGCAGAGGAGATCTATCCGGCTCAATTTGAGAGCTTTGTCGAGTCGGGCGAACTCGCAAAGCCGCTCTGCGGAGCTTTCAGGCCTGGACATTTTCGTGGTGTAGCGACCGTCGTCTGCAAGCTATTCAACATGGTGCAGCCGGACGTCGCGTACTTTGGACAGAAGGATTTTCAGCAATGCGCGGTAATACGCCGCATGACGGTTGATCTGAATCTTCCGATCGAGATTGTCACTGTGCCAACCGTGCGGGAGCCAGATGGGCTGGCAATGAGCAGTCGCAACCGTTATCTCTGCCCGGAAGAACGTGATCGGAGCTTGGCGATCAGCCGTGGCTTGTTCGCCGCAGCGCATGAGTTTGCCTCAGGGGAACGCGACGCCGCAACGCTGATTGCGCTTGCAAGAAGGCATTTGGAAAGGGTCGATCGACTACAGTACCTTGAGCTTGTCGACCCTGGGACTCTAAGGATTGCTGACAGCCCTCTGCGCTATCCGGCGGTGCTCTGTGTCGCAGCGTACGTCGGCTCCACGCGGTTGATCGACAATGTAGTCCTGTCCTGGTCGCCATGGTAGCGAGATCCGCAAGTGATTGCGCTCAGGAGCAGTCGAACCGGATGGGCTGGCCCTGAAATCCTCAACATCCTGGAAGAACTCTCGAAGACGATCCGGAACTGCCCTTTGCGTGCTGAACAACTCCCCCACGCTCGAGCTCATGATGTCGGTTGGAGATTGGCTCTGCCGCTGACGGGGTGGAGCGAGGCGGGGCCGCTCCACGCTGCCGAGATCATCCGCCTGCAAGCGGGCATCGCCAAAGGAGATTCGCTCAAAATCGTGTGCTGCCAATACGTGCGATTATGGATCAACAACCACGCGCCCATGACCATGAAATTACTTCACGATGGCGCAGACGACCTCGTCAAGCTGCAAAAAGCCGAAGCTCCCTAAGAGCGGCCAGGGGCGAGTCAAGGGGGCAGTGAAGCGCGGGCGCCGGATCCTGGCCCGATTTCGTCGCCAGACGTCGGGCGGGCGCTGGTTTTTGACGCAAAGATATGCTTCACCGCAAGAATTGGTCGCGATGTCCCTCTACAGTGTAGGATGCCAGGCGCTCGGGTTTGGAGCCGATAGGTGCCGTCTTGTGAAACGACATCGGAGCAGTGGCAAGCTATTTCTACCAACTCCATCGGGGCAGGTATGCCGAAGCGCAGCAGGCGCGATAAACGGCAAATCCTCTGGCCGCAATTGAACCTGATGAGGCTCGGCAACGAGCTAGCACCGTGCGAGCATTGGCCTGCGGCAGCCGCCCAGTCAGTCCGGCGCGCAATAGATGGCCGAGCATGCTGTACATCATCGCAGAGCATGATCGCAGGGAGCTCACATTGGCCTCTGAGCTCTAGCAAGCTTGTCTGCTAGGCCCAGACGGCCGACGAGAAGACAAACGCAGGCCGATCAAGCGAGCTGCCGCAATGGATCAGCGATCGCAGAGGTGCTGGACATTGCACCGCGCTGGAAATCGGCCGACCGGCAGTCGCGGAGGCTCATGCGATCCGATGTACTTGAGTTGCGGTCCAGCAAATGCCCATTATCTTCCCCGATGGTATGAGGGAGATCTCTCAATGCTGGACGTTGGCACGATCACGCTTCTGCGCACGATCCTGGATGAGGTTTGCGTGAGCGTCCCACCGTATGACGCCGGCGTCCGCGCCTACGTTGCCTCCAGAATCCTGGAGGCCGCCACCAGAGGTGAGACGCGCCCCGATCTGCTTAAACAGATCGGTCAGGAAGCTCTTTCCAGAGCACCAACGATGTGGCGATAGATCTAGGACATGGCTTGTCATTGAGGTGAATTTCCAAGTCACAGTGCTGAAGATCCAGCTCGCAGAGTGTATCGTGGTCGCAAATCGATGGTGGCCTAACGTCACCCAAGACGCGGCGTTATCTGATGTGAATCGGTTGGCGCGCTGCTCGGTGCCCGGCCGATCCTTGAAACGAGAGAGCAGCTCGCACAGCAGACGCCGCATCCAAGCCTTGGCGCACGCACCCTTGCGCGCCACGATGCCGGTGAGGCGACGCTCCAATAACCTTCGTCCGGAAACGGGGGCGAAGTCAGTGTTCGGCGCCGGAGCGCCGTCAACTCACGCGAGCCGGTGCGCCGTTGCTGTTTACTCCTGTGTGAGCGCCGCAAGTGCCCTTTCGATCACTGTGATGTCTTGACTGACCTGAGCGATCGCTGGCTTCGGATCAATGCCGGTAACGCAGTTCAACTGCTGCAGCAACTCCCGCCGATGCGCCAGAAGGTTCTCCAGCGCGCTGCGGTTGTTTAGTTTCACATAGCCGTCGACAATCAGTCCAATCGAAAGAGACATCGAAACTCTCAAACAAAGCTGTTCTCAACGAAGATGCGTATAGCACATCGGCAAACGATGTTCAGCTCCTCGGAAGAGAATACTGACGGGCGAGCTTGTTAGCGACAAGCGTCCGGCGCCGGGAGCGTGACCGACTATTCCTTGCGCCTTCCAAGCGCCCAGCTCTGTTTGAGCGACTAGCCGAGCAGAAAGACGGCGTATGGTGAGCCAAGAACGCTGCGGGTCGTGGCGATGGAAATGCTACGCTAGCGGAAGGAGTGTTGTCACGAACTGCCATTGTCCTTATCTGCCCGCCGAACGGCTTCCGAGATGCGATGGCGGGTGGCGCGTTGATCGACGACATGCTCGCCTGAATATCTCTTCGTAGAGATTGCGACGACCTCAGGAGCGTCCAGGATGCTCGATGAATATTTGGCCCGCATTCGTGCTCACCGCACAAACATCCACCGCTATCGTCGCCTGCTGAAGTCGAACCTGTCGGATGTCGAACGTCAGTTCATCGAAAAACGCCTCACCGAAGAGCAGACCGCGCTGGAGTTCCTTTCAGCCGAGACCTTCCCGCTCGCGTTTGGCCTCCGGAAGGGGCGGACATGCCGGCAAACTAGTCGCGGAGCCGCGAACGACGCGCGCGTTCCGGGCGGCCTGATCCGAGGCGCGGTGGGACCCCACGGCTGACCCTCCCAGCTGCGCATCCTCAAAAACCGCTCTGTACCGCGGGCTGTACCTAATTTGCGGGTTCTGATCGCGGCGGGCTTTGTCGAGTCCGATCGCCAAACACTTTCGAGCAGCATCACTGACTTCAATCCGGGACCTCTTCACCAGCGGATTAAAAAGCACCACTGTTCGACCGGTTCTCGCTCAGGACTTGTTTGTACTCGGCCATATCTCGGCAGTTTGTTAGATTGGCTACACGCCTAGCCAAATCGTTCTCACTAGCCAGCTGAGACAGCCACAACTTCATCGTTCATCGGTCTGCGACCACGGCATGAGATTTGCTCTGCTGGCTGAAACGCTGCGGAACCGTATTCGCGGCGAGAGGCACAGCAAGGAAGGAAACGACTTGCCAAATCTGCGAGTGGAGACAGTTTATGTCGGCGGCAGTATCTCCAGCAGCATTCTGGTGAATACACAGGCAAGCGGCGGTACCGCCCGAGACGTGGTACATCAAGTTGGTACGCGCCGATCGGCTGCGAAATACCCTCGTACCGATATTTTTACTAGTCGCCGTCGGGCAAATGGCAGGCCTTTTGCGTGTAGCCGATCCCGTAGGACTACTGCCCAGGTTCTCCGCGGCCGACGGTCGGTTGTTTCGACGGAGACCGCAGTCGGCCGCGCGACAGGGAAGGCGCCGTTCCGGAGCAGAACAACGGCCTCCAGCTTTTGGATCAATCAGAATCGGGCAACACCATGATTGTGCGTAGTCTGCACGACATTGAAGCAACCGATCACTTCGTCGATTGGGGGCAATGGTACGAGCCACCGCCTTCTGACGGATAAGGACGGCATGGGTTTTAGCATCTGCCACACCATCGTGCGCGCTAACACCGTTTCTCTTCTGCAATACCGGAATCATCTCGAAGCCTGCTTCTGCATCGGTGGAGAGGGCGAGGTCGAGGACATGGACGGCAATGTCTTTCCTATTCGCCGGGGCGACATGTATGTGCTTGACAAGCATGACAAGCATCTCCTGCGCGGGGGACCGGACAAGGACATGATCCTCGTTAGCATCTTCAACCCGCCCCTCACCGGAACCGAGCGCCACAAGCTGGACGACCCGGCAGGCTCCACATATTGAGCGATGCGAAGAAACGCCAATCCAATATGAACTGCCGCTAATTGCGAGAAACATTTACTCGAGCGATCCAGCACTGGCTCGTACCGCACGCGCGGACTTTTTACGAAATGCCCACGCGATGCGGTTAGGTTGAGCTGACAAATTTACTTTGGCATTCCAGGTCCCTTTTTTTCTTGTCCGGAATACCCGGCGGGCGGGGTCTTGTGCGATTGATAGCGCGCTCAGTTGTACGATGTCTGGCGACGCTGTTGGACAGCTGACACAGCACCGCTGTGGCTATCGCATTGATTGCACTCGATTTCACCTTTGGCCCGATACATGCGTAATCGTCTAAAGGGCGCCATAGAGGAGAAGTCGTTCGATGAGAACGCTTACCAGAAACGCTGACGCGCTTGAGTAGCAGCTGCGATACCGCCGCCACCATATTTGGTGGTGCGGAACGTTGGCGGAAGATTGAGTGATCCGCTTTGGCGAAGGGTTTCGTCACATCAATGCAGGCCAGCCAAAGCCCGAAAACAGATCCGAACCGATGTGAGCGATTTGCGTGAATCAAGGAAGACGCCGTCCGATCTTGAGCGATGATCAGGTGCAGAGCATATCTGCCGCGGATGAACTGCGGGCGCGTGGGGAGGAGTTTTGGCGACGGCGGCTCGAGCAGTTTAGCAGATTGCATCCGCCTTTCGTGTCATCGTCCGTGGCTGCGGCGCCGTCCCGATGGCAGTCGAGTTCATGGTTTAGCCCAAGCGGTTTGGCTATTTCCCCACAAGATCGCTCGGAATATTTGGTAGCAGCTTGGCTGATCTATCTCGCTCGGATCACGGGGCAACAAGAGTTTCAACTGGGATGGAAGCCTGCATGGGACCGATTGCAAACCGGCTCCAAACTCGTGATGGCCTCCGTCGTGCCGATGGATGTTCGCATTGAGCTTGCTCATGATTTTGAAGAAGTACGCAAAACCGTAGCGGCCGAAGTCGCTCAGCTGAGGGCGCACGCTAGCTTTGCCCGAGATCTTATAGCGCGCTGCCCGACATTGCGAGGAGTGGTGGCGCTACGGGCGCGCCAGCCTTGGCCGATTGGCATTGCAATCACGACAGAGAGCTGTCACGCCGCTGATGCTCTGACGACGAACCACAAAGCTGGGCATGCCTTGTGCGGCGATTTGCTGACCTTTGAGGTTTGCGCTCTGGATGGGAGCTTCCGCTGGCATTTTGATGCCGCTCGATTAGCACCGAAGCAGATCGACCGCATGACGCAGCATTTGCAAACTTTGTTACGCGGCGTGATGGCCGATGCTGGGCAGCCTGTCGGCCGAATAGACATTCTGGCCGCCGACGAACGCACGTATCTACTTGAGGATTTGAATCGGACGGCGGCGCCTTATCCGTTTGAGCTATGTATCCATGAGCTGTTCGAGGCGCAGGTGCAAAAGGCACCGGAAGCGGTGGCGGTGGTCTATGAGAAGGAGAGACTGAGCTATGGCGAGCTCAATGCGCGGGCCAACCGGCTGGCGCATCATTTGATCGAGCTCGGGGTCAAGCCGGACCAGCCGGTGGCGATCTGCCTCGAACGCAGCCTGGCGATGGTAGTTGGTCTCTTGGCGATCCTGAAAGCGGGCGGCGCGTATCTGCCGCTAGATCCGGCTTATCCGTCGGCGCGGCTGCGGCAGATTGTTGGCGATGCAGAACCGAAACTGCTGCTTTGCGATGTCGCCGGTCGAACCGCATTGGGCGCCGAAGCCGTGGCCGATGTGACGGTGGTCGATCTGGAGACGGCGACCCGACTTGGGGCGAGCGGCCGCCTTCGAACCCGGACCCGGGCGCGCTTGGCCTTTCATCGCGCCATCTCGCCTATGTCATCTATACCTCCGGCTCAACCGGAATCCCCAAGGGCGTGGAAATGTCCCATGGCGCGCTTGTGAATTCGCTTGCGGGGATTGGCACGTCAAAACTGCGCACACTTCAATTCGCGACCCTGAACTTCGATGTGTCCTGTCAGGAATTGTTCATCTGTTGGAAGGACGGCGGAGTGCTTGTGCTCGTGCGGGAAGAGACCCGGAGGCACTTCTCCGACCTGCTGGAATTTATAGAGCGGGAGGCGATAGAGCGGCTTTTCCTCCCGTTCGTGGCATTGAATCATTTTGCGGAAGTCTGGAGCGCGCAGCGCGTGCAGCTGCCCTCTTTAAGAGAGCTTTATACAGCCGGCGAGCGATTGCAGGCCACTCCACTGCTTAGGACGTTCTTCGAAGCACATCCGAACGCGAGATTGATCAATCAATATGGGTCCACGGAAATCAGCGTCATTTCCGAGCACCACCTTGCAGCTGATCCGTCATGTTGGCCCCAGATGCCTCACGTCGGGCGTCCAATCGTCAACACGCGGGTGTACCTGCTGGATGGCCATGGCGCGCCCGTGCCGTTCGGTGCGGTCGGCGAGCTTTACATTGGCGGGGCGGGGGTGGCACGGGGCTACCTGAACCGCCCTGAGCTGACCGCGGAGCGGTTCATCGCCAGTCCCTTTGTCGAGGGCGATCGGCTGTACCGGACCGGCGACCTTGCCCGTTATCTGCCGGACGGCAATCTTGAGTTCCTGGGCCGTAACGACGATCAGGTGAAGATTCGCGGCTACCGCATCGAGCCGGGTGAGATCGTCGCGCGGCTCTGCGAGCACGCCTGGGTGCGCGAGGCGGTGGTGCTGGCGCGCGAGAACGACGCCGGTGACAAGCATCTGATCGCCTATGTGGTCTGCGCGCCCGAAGCCGGCTCGGATGAGGGCGGTGGAGGCGGGCTTGCGGGCGCCTTGCGCGCGCACTTAAGTGCGCGACTGCCGGACTACATGGTCCCGAGTGCGTTCGTGCGGCTGGCCGCGCTTCCGCTGACGGTGAACGGCAAGCTCGATCGGAACGCGCTGCCGGCGCCGGCCGATCAGGCCTATGCGCTGGCGGCCTACCAGTCGCCGCAAGGTGCGGTCGAGACGGCGCTGGCGCAGATCTGGGCCGAGCTCCTTGGTGTCGAGCGCATCGGGCGCAACGACCACTTCTTCGAACTGGGCGGCCACTCGCTCTTGGCCGTGCAGATGTCGAGCCGGCTGTCACAGGCTGTCGGGGTCGAACTGCCACTGTCGACGCTGTTCGCAAGGCCAGTGTTGAGTGACCTGGCGGCAAGCATCGTCGAGCTGTTGAGCTGCTCGGGTCCGCAAGAGCTGCCGTCGATTGCAGCCGTGTCGCGGCATGAGCCGCTTGTGCTGTCGTTTGCGCAGCAGCGGCTATGGTTTTTGGCTCAGCTGAACGAAGGCAGCACCAACTATCACATTCCGCTGGCCTTGCGATTGCGCGGGATGCTCGACCGCAGCGCCTGGCAGCGCAGCCTTAACCGTCTGTTTGCACGTCATGAGGCGCTGCGCAGTGTGTTTGTCGCGACCCAGGGCAAGCCCCGGGTTGAGGTTTTGCCGCCGGACGCGGGTCTGCCAATAGTTGAGCATGATCTGCGGGAGAGATCGGATGCGGAAGCGGCATTTTTGGATCTGTGCCATGAAGAGGGGCGCACGCCATTCGATCTTGCGCGCGGTCCGCTGATCCGCGGTCGGCTGATCCGCACCGCCGACGAGGAACACGTCTTCCTGCTGACCCAGCATCACATCGTCTCGGACGGTTGGTCGATGGGCGTGCTGCTGCGTGAACTTAGCCAGCTCTACCGGGCATTCCAGGCCGGGCAGGACGATCCTCTGCCGCCGCTTGCGATCCAATATCCGGATTACGCCGCCTGGCAACGCCAATGGCTGTCGGGGGAACGGTTGCAGCAGCAGGCGCAGTATTGGCGCAGCGCGCTGGCGGGCACAGCCCGTCTTGTCTTGCCGACGGACCATGCGCGGCCTGCCCAGCAGTCGTTTGCCGCGGCCGCGGTCCCGATCACCGTCGATGCGGATTTGACGCGGGAGCTGAAGCGGCTGAGCCTGCAGCATGGCTCGACGTTGTTCATGACGGTGCTGGCGGCCTGGGCGGCGGTGCTGTCGCGTCTGTCCGGGCAGGACGATCTTGTGATTGGCGTGCCGAGCGCCAATCGGGGGCACCGCGAGATCGAAGAGCTGATCGGCTTCTTCGTCAACACTCTGGCGCTTCGGCTGGACCTGTCGGGCAAGCCGCGCGTGTCGGAGCTTCTGGAGCGGACGCGGCGCACGGTGCTGGCTGCGCAGGAGCATCAGGACCTGCCGTTCGAGCAGGTGGTGGAGATCGTGCAGCCGCCCCGGGCTCTTGATCACACACCGTTGTTCCAGGTGATGCTGGCCTGGGAGAACAATGCGGTTGGGCCATTGGACCTGCCGGGGCTGAGTGTCGAAGCTGCCGGGGAGGAGATTGATCAGGCCAAGTTCGATCTGGAGCTGAGCCTTGGCGAGCATGGCGAGGAGATCGCCGGAACGCTGGGTTATGCCACGGCGCTGTTTGATCAGGCGACGATCGAGCGGCAGCGTGGTTATCTGCTGGCGCTGCTGCGGGCGATGGCAGCCGATGCGCAGCAAGAGGTCCACCGGATTGAGCTGCTCTCGACTGCCGAGCGCACGTATCTGCTGGAGGAGCTGAACCGGACGGCGGCGCCGTATCCTGCGGAGCGGTGCATCCACGAGCTGTTTGAAGTGCAGGTGCACAAGGCGCCGGATGCGGTGGCGGTGGTCTGCGAAGATGAGCGGCTGAGCTACGCCGAGCTCAATGCGCGGGCCAATCGCCTGGCGCATCACTTGATCGCCCTCGGGGTCAGGCCGGACCAGCCGGTTGCGATCTGCGTCGAGCGCAGTCCGATGATGGTGGTGGGGCTTTTGGCGATCCTCAAGGCCGGCGGGTCGTATATGCCGCTGGATCCGGCCTATCCGTCGGCGCGGCTGCATCAGGTGCTCGACGATGCGGCGCCGCCGCTGCTGCTGGCCGATGTGGCCGGCCGTGCCGCCTTCGGCGCGGATGTGCCGGCCAAGGTGAGCGTGGTGGAGCTCGATGCTGCGGCGCCGGCCTGGGCCAGCCTGCCGGAAGCGGATCCTGATCGGCGCGCGCTCAGCCTGACCTCCCGCAATCTCGCCTATGTGATCTACACCTCGGGATCCACCGGCAGGCCAAAAGGGGCACAGAATGAGCATCGGGCTATCGTTAATCGCCTGATCTGGATGCAGGACGCCTATGGTCTGAAACCAACAGACGTCGTGTTGCAGAAGACGCCATTTAGCTTCGATGTCTCGGCCTGGGAGTTCTTTTGGACTTTGCTTGAAGGGGCAACGCTGGTACTGGCGCCGCCCGGTGCGCACAGAGATCCCGATACGTTGGTCGACTTGATCGTCAGCCAGCGCATCACGACGGTTCACTTCGTGCCATCCATGCTGGTCAGCTTTTTGGATGCGAAGAGTGTTGACCGCTGCACATCGCTGCGGCAGGTTTTATGCAGCGGCGAGGCGCTCCCTGCCGCCAGTGTGTATAGGGTTCGGCGCGTATTGCCCTGGACGGCCCTGCACAATCTTTACGGTCCGACTGAAGCCGCGATCGACGTGACATCCTGGAGCTGCCCGGCTGAGTTTGATGAGGCCATCGTCCCGATTGGCCGCCCTATTGCCAACACGCGGGTCTACTTGCTGGATGGTCATGGCGCGCCTGTGCCGTTCGGTGCGGTGGGCGAGCTCTGCATTGGCGGGGCGGGGGTGGCGCGGGGCTACCTGAACCGCCCTGAGCTGACCGCGGAGCGGTTCATCCCCAGTCCCTTTGTCGAGGGCGACCGGCTGTACCGGACCGGCGACCTGGCGCGCTACCTGCCGGACGGCAATCTGGAGTTTTTAGGGCGCAACGACGACCAGGTAAAGATTCGCGGCTTCCGCATCGAACCGGGCGAGATTGCGGCGCGGCTTTGCGAGCATGCCTCCGTGCGCGAGGCGGTGGTGGTGGCGCGCGAGGATGGTGGCGGCGAGCAGCGGCTCGTTGCGTATGTCGTTGCCGCCGGAGCTGAGGAATCTGATCTTGCCGGCGGTTTGCGGGCGCATGTGAGTGCGGGGCTGCCGGACTACATGGTCCCGAGTGCGTTCGTGCGGCTGGCGGCGCTTCCGCTGACGCTGAACGGCAAGCTCGATCGAAAAGCGCTACCGGCCCCGGGCGACGAGGCATATGCGCGGCGGACCTACGCGCCGCCTCAGGGCGAGATGGAGACGGTGCTGGCGCAGATCTGGGCCGAGCTGCTGGGGCTGGAGCGGGTCGGACGGCACGACAACTTCTTCGAACTGGGAGGGCACTCGCTCTTGGCGGTGCAGATGATGGAGCATCTGCGGCGGCGGTCACTGCGCATCGAGGTGCGCACCTTGTTCGTCAAGCCAGTGCTCGCGGATCTGGCCGCACGCCTGGGCCGCCATCACGAGGTGGCAGTCCCGGCCAACCTGATCACCGAGCGGAGCGTGGCGATAACGCCGGAGATGTTGCCGCTGATCGAGCTCGCGCAGGACGAGATCGACCGGATCATCGCCACGGTACCCGGCGGGGTTTGCAACATCCAGGACATTTACGGTCTGTCGCCGCTGCAGGACGGCATCCTGTTCCATCATTTGCTAGCGGCAAAGGGCGATCCATACCTCCTGATGTCGCAGATGGCGTTTGCCGAGCGTGGGCTGCTCGCGCGCTATCTTGCCGCGATCCAGCGGGTGGTAGATCGGCATGACATCCTGCGTACCTCGTTTGTCTGGGAGGGGTTGTCGCGGCCGGTCCAGGTGGTGTGGCGGAAGGCGCGACTGGAGGTGATCGAGGTCCAGCTGGATGGCGCTGATGGCGCTGGCGCTGAGCAGCTCAGGAACCGGTTTGATCCGCGCCGGCACCGCATCGAGCTCGGCCGGGCGCCACTGCTGCGGTTTGTGATTGCGCGCGAGCCCGGCAGCGCGCGCTGGCTGTTGCTGGAGCTGCAGCATCATCTGATCGGGGATCACGCAACCCGGGACGTGATGCATGCTGAAGTCCGGGCCAAGCTGGAGGGGCGCGAGCATGAGCTGACGGCGCCGCAGCCATTCCGCAATCTGGTGGCGCAGGCGCATCTACGCGGTGATGCCAAGGCGGATGAAGCGTTCTTCCGGGAGCTGCTGGCCGGCATCGACGAGCCGACCACGCCCTTCAACTTGAGCGAGGTGCGCGGCGACGGCGGCGGGGTTCGTGAGGCGTATCGGATGCTGCCGCCAGCGCTCCATGCGCGGCTGGCGGAACAGGCGCGGCGGCTGGGCGTGAGTCTGGCGAGCCTGTGCCATCTGGCGTGGGGGCAGGTGGTGGCGCGCAGCAGCGGCCGCGAGCAGGTGGTGTTCGGCACGGTGCTGCTGGGCCGCCTGCAGGGCAGCGCCGGCGCCGACCGCGCCATGGGACTGTTCATCAACACCCTGCCGCTGCGGCTTGATCTTGATGGGACCGCCGTCGAGGCGAGCGTGCGGACCACGCACGCCCGGCTGGCCGAGCTGCTGACACATGAGCATGCCTCGCTGGCGCTGGCGCAGCGCTGCAGCGCTATTGCGGCGTCGGCGCCGCTGTTCAGCACGCTGTTGAACTATCGTCACAACAAGGCGCCGGCTGTGCCCGGCTCCGGGACGGATGATGTCTTGTCGGGTATGGAATGGCTGGGCGGGGAGGAACGCACTAACTATCCGCTGACCCTGTCGGTTGAGGATTTTGGCGAGGCGCTGGGCCTCACTGTGCAGGTGGCGGAGCCAATCTCGGCGGATCGGATCTGCGGCTACATGCAGCGGTCGCTCGAGCAGCTGGCAGAGGCGCTGGAGCATGCCCCGGATACGCCGGTACGCGAGCTCGACATCTTGCCGGCTGAGGAGCGCACCTATCTGCTGGAGGATCTGAACCGGACGGAAGAGGCCTATCCAACAGAGCAGTGCGTCCATGAGCTGTTCGAGGCGCAGGTGCAAAAGGCGCCGGAGGCGGTGGCGCTGGTCTGCGAAAACGAGCGGCTGAGCTATGGCGAGCTCAACGCGCGGGCCAACCGGCTGGCGCATCTTCTGATCGAGCTTGGGGTCAAGCCGGACCAGCCGGTGGCAATCTGCCTCGAACGCAGCCTGATGATGATGGTTGGCATCTTGGCGATCCTGAAGGCGGGCGGTGCCTATCTGCCGCTGGACCCAGCCTATCCCAGCGAGCGGCTGCGTCAGGTTGTCAACGATGCCGCGCCGCGGCTGCTGCTATGCGACGTCGTCGGTCGCGCAGCACTCGGCCCCGAAGTGCTGACCGAGGTGACGGTCATTGATCTGGAGACGGCCACGCCCGCCTGGGCCGAACGGCCGGCTTCGAACCCAGACCGGCACACGCTTGGCCTCACATCCGGCCATCTCGCTTATGTGATCTACACCTCAGGCTCAACCGGAACCCCAAAGGGGGTCATGGTCCAGCATCGGGGGTTGGTCAATCTGCTGTCGGCTCAGGTCGGCCTCTTTGGCGCTTCTTCCAACAGCCGAGTCGTGCAGTTCGCCTCCATCGCTTTTGATGCAAGCGCTTGGGAGCTTCTTATGGCGTTTGGCTCCGGAGCGGCTTTGCACTTGCCTGCGGAAGAGATCCGTCAAGCGAGGAACAAGCTATCGGATTATCTCCGAAGCGAAGCCATCACCCACGCGACACTACCCCCAGCGTTGCTTCAGACGAGCAAGGATCCGGAACGTTTGGCTGCGCAAGTTCTCATTCTTGCCGGAGAGCTGCCTAAGCCTGAACTCATCCGAAGTCTGGCCCCAGCATCAATGGTCAATGCTTATGGCCCGACCGAGGCAACAGTCTGCGCGACGATCTGGACTTGCCCGGCTGATTTCAATGGGTCGGTGGTCCCGATCGGGCGCCCAATTGCCAACACGCGGGTGTACCTGCTGGATGGCCATGGCGCGCCCGTGCCGTTCGGTGCGGTGGGCGAGCTTTACATTGGCGGGGCGGGGGTGGCGCGGGGCTACCTCAACCGCCCTGAGCTGACCGCCGAGCGGTTCATCGCCAGTCCCTTTGTCGAGGGCGATCGGCTGTACCGGACCGGCGACCTTGCCCGTTATCTGCCGGACGGCAATCTTGAGTTCCTGGGCCGCAACGACGATCAGGTGAAGATTCGCGGCTACCGCATCGAGCCGGGTGAGATCGTCGCGCGGCTTTGCGAGCACGCCTGGGTGCGCGAGGCGGTGGTGCTGGCGCGCCAGAACGGCGGCGGCCACAAGCATCTGATCGCCTATGTGGTCTGCGCGCCCGAGGCCGGCTCGGATGAGGGCGGTGGAGGCGCGCTTGCGGGCGCCTTGCGCGCGCACTTAAGTGCGCGACTGCCGGACTACATGGTGCCGAGTGCGTTCGTGCGGCTGGCCGCGCTTCCGCTGACGGTGAACGGCAAGCTCGATCGGAACGCACTGCCGGCGCCGTCCGATCAGGCCTATGCGCTGGCGGCCTACCAGTTACCGCAAGGTGAGGTCGAGACGGCGCTGGCGCAGATCTGGGCCGAGCTCCTTGGTGTCGAGCGCATCGGGCGCAACGACCACTTCTTCGAACTGGGCGGCTACTCGCTCTTGGCCGTGCAGATGCTCGGTCGAGCATCAAATCTTGGGTTGAGTTTTAGCGCCACCGACCTCTTCCGCGCACCTGTTCTGAAGGAACTCGCATCGCAGATTTGTTTGCAAGTGCAGCCCAGTAACTCGGCGGTGATTTCCGTTCGACCGAACGGATCGCAACCACCGCTCTTCTTTGTCCCGTCAGGCTTTGGAGATTGTTCGTATGTCCTCGGTTTGGCGGCGGAAATGGATGCAGACTGCTCAGTCTACGCTCTGCCATGGCCACCTTTCGATGACGTTCGTCCACCGACTTTTGAGGCGATGGCCGCGGAGGTGATTGTTGCGATTAAACAGATCCAGCCACGTGGCCCATACCGCTTTGCTGGATACTCATCAGGTGCAATCCTGGCTTATGCAATTGCCGAGCGATTACTGAGTAGTGATGAAGTTGTGTCGTTCATGGCCTTCATCGATGTCAGTCTACCTGGGGCTTCTTCGAACGCATCACTGAAGAATTTGGCGCGAGAGTTTGTTTTGGATCGTTGTGGAACCTTGCGCGATGAATATCGCGAGGTTTTAGAACGCGACACGGAACAATGTTCCATCTCTGAGTTGCTCGAAAAGGCGCAGCAAACAGGAGCGTTAGCTCCAGATCACGATCTTCACAGTGACGTCTCGATGTATCAAAGGGCCGCGGCATTTCAACGGGCGCTACAATCGTATCGCATTCCGTCGCTCCCAATTGAAATATACCAGTTTTATGCCAGTGAGCCTCTTAGTCGTTGGGTACCGCCTGACAAGCAATCTGGTCGCGATGCAAACCTGCCAAAGCTTGGCTGGGACCTGGTCGTCGATGCGGGGGCCATTCATGCGGTACCTGTTCCAGGCAACCACGCGACAATGGTGAGCAACCCAGAAAACCGCCAAGTTCTCGCTCATGCTATTTCAACGGCCCTAATCGGCACTCTTGAATAGGCTCAAAGAATTTCTCCGAAGGCTCAGGTTCGAAGTTTCGTTTCTAGACTAGCCCCAAATATCCATCCCACAAGACAGACCGGGAGTAGATGTTGCGGGTAATCGTACCCGACGATGTTCCATTCAGCGACGCTGACGACGACACGTGCCCGAATGTGTTGATAGTCCCGTTCGTGGTGGAGGGACCTGAATACGGGCCACTCAAGATCGGTCCAGCATACTGCTGCTGGACCGCAGTGTCACCGACGTTCAGGACTAGCACGCCATCAATGTTGTTGGTCGCAAGCCCCTGACGAATTTCTGCATGGTGTACGTCCGCATTGGTGGAAACAACACCAACCCATCTTCAGCAACGACGCCGGCTTTCTTCCTTCCTCTGAGATAGTCGCCTGAATGCTAGAAACTAGAGCGGGGGCCCGCGACGTAAGCGGCTATCCGATTGACCGGTTCGGAGGGAAGGTCCCGGCCTGCATACCTTTTGTATGGATGTTGTGATGCATCCTGCTAGTGTCGTCGCCGCAACGGCTAAGGCGAGGAGCGCAACCCCCCAGTGAAGAAATCGCTGAACTGAACCAGCCCCGCCCCACAACAACTATCGAGTTATTTTTTTCGATACTCGTCTATCATTGCTGTCGTAACATCACCCAGTAGCACAGCGGTGCCGCGCCGCCCGGCCGCGAATAGGCGCTTCTGCTGCCGCATGCCCGGCCATTGCGCATCGTGTCATCCGGGCAGGCGCAGGGTCTGCCAGTTGCGTGATATTGATCCCGGCTGGCCTTAATCAGGATCGCGGCGATGGCCGCGGCGGTCAGCGCAACTTCGATCTTGCGTTTTGTGTCGGTTTGCTGTGGGGCGGGATCTTGCGGTGTCTTGGGTATTGCGGTGGCGCCACGCGGGCCGGGCGGAGCAGTCTTGGAAGCTTGCGGCTGCGAAGGGCTGCCCGGCACCGCCGTTAGCGCGAGCGGACTTGCTGGGGGGCCGGTTAGCTGCGCTACCATTGCAGGCGCAGAAGTAGAGGGTCGCCCGTCCTGACGGCCGACGGAATAAGCTCCTATGGCTGTAAGGCCCAGAAGCACGATCACAGTCCAGCCCCGCATGAGGACATTCAAGCGAAGCCGGAGCGATCGGGCAAGTTGCAAATTGTAAATCGAAGGCAAGCCCCCGTATTTTCCCGGAAGTGGCCTTGATGGAGGATTAATTGGGCACGGCCCGTCCGGCCAAAAGCGCATGCTTAGACGTTCGTCGTGTTGTTTCGAATGAGCTTCGGACACGAAAACGTACCGGCGTTTATGCTGTACAAATGAACAGGCGTGCCGACCTTCTGGGTGATTTCGCCTTTGAGACGTTGCGGCGCGCGTGAAACCCGAATGCATTCCATTCGAGATCGAAACGGCGGTCGAGTCTATTGCAATGGTTTGCCGTCGTCACCGGCGTTGGCTCAAGGGCCTGTATGATCCGGCGGTGTTTACCGGCACCGCCCGAAGGTACATCGCAGCGTTCGGGGAATAGCACTCGATAGCTGATTGGTTGCGCCTCGGAGGTGAGATCAATTTTCCTGAAAGTGCGGTAGTTGCTGCGGGCGATCCTAACCGCGACCGAAGCTTTTCACGCCGTCCGCATGTTAGCTTTGCAGGTCAAGGCTCGCGAGCCGCTGCCGGTCCAGAATCACGATCTCGCGTTGGGTATTGCCGATGAAATCGAGGACACCATCAGTGTGCAATTGCGACACTGCACGCGAAACGGTTTCGACGGTCAAACCAAGGTAATCGGCGATGTCGCGCCGAGACATTGGGAGCGAGATCACGTCAGCAGCCGTGAGTCGTTCATCCATCTCGTGCAGGAACGCGGCAACGCGCTCCAGAGCAGTTTTACGTCCGAGCAGCAGCATATGGTCTTCGGCGTGTTGCAAGTTATTCGTCGTCAAGCTGAGCAAGGTGCGCCAGACAACCGCGTCATTCTCGGCGACCGTCTCAAGGTGTTGCCGCCTGATCAGGCGAACAGCGGTTTGGATGATCGCTTCCGCCGTAAATCGGTGGACTCCGCCGTTCTCGAGTCCAAAAATATCACCCGGCAAATGAAATGCGCCAATCTGGCGCCGCCCATCGGAGAGTAATTTGCAGGTCCGTACCGCGCCTTTCCTGACCTGGTAGACGTACTCGGCTGGCTCACTCTCGATGTAGATGGTTTTACCTTTCTTGTAAGTGAATTCACTCAAGCTGACGATCGGATTCGAGCCGCTCGATATGCCGAGCTCACTGAGCGAATTGATTAGGGATCTATGGTCTGTGGTGATGCTCACGAACATGGTCCGACACTCCTGAACCAGAATATACGAAGGGGAGCCTCGCGAATTGATCCGGCGCAATCTATGGATGTCATTGTAACAAGCGGCCATGAAGAGGAGAAGTCGTGTCATTGTGACGCAGTGCGCGCGCAGCAGTTGAGGTGACGCAATGTGTTGTCCTCCGGTCGAGGGGGGCCCCGCAACGCGCGTCGGAGCGAACGAAGCGATCATGGATTGAGTGCCATACGAGTGTTCTGCTGCGCGAAGGCGACAAGTCGCGCTTGAAAGATGCGTTTCACTGCGGAGTATCTTTGAAAGGCGGCTTCGGATCGCGAGCGAGTGTGTCCAAGACCAAGGACGGGTGCGGATAATCGGCTCCGGCCCTCTTAAGCCCACCCTGATATCCAACGTCTGCTCAAGAGCCCCCGTCGAGGCTCTGCCACGGGTGATTGTCTCGCTGACGATGGTCCAACTGGACCCGACACCGGCAATTGACTAAGATCAAACCTCTAATACGGATGCTCTATCCTTCAGCGAATTAAGGAGGCAAGAGATCTCATGCCTTACCTTCTCGCTACCGGAATCCTAGCACTTCCTATCCTCGTCAGCTTTGGATCAGATTTGACCGCTGCTTCACGGGTTCATTCGTACACCCCACCGGCTCGCCAAGACGTTTATTGCCTGCAGGGCCGAGCCTGGGGATATCCGGGCAACTGCCAGTTCTCGACCTACAGTCAGTGCATGGCTACCGCATCCGGCACCTACGCTTATTGCGGTATCAATCCGATGTACGCCTTCGAGCGACAGGGAAGGCAATTGCGCTGAGGCGAACGTCGTCAGGTCAGCCAAGCAGCGTTGGATGACGGACGGACCGTTCAGACTCGTGTCGCGGTTCGCTCGACCCCAGCCGCTGAATCGGCTGATTGGTCCGTTCGTTCGACTGCGCCCGGTGCCATCCTTGCATCTGGACGGCGATATCCGCTCCTGGGGCGGGGCGACACTATTCGAAACGGATCTTCTGGCTCAGATCTCTCGGAAGATAGCAGAAGGCCCGCGCTCTTCCCAGTACTGTCTCAATCTGTCTCAGAGTTCAGCGCGGCGTGCAGCCGAGCCTTCTCCAACCGAGACCTGAGTCCATTCAAACAGGCGGCCAGTTTGGCGAACTCCTGAATGCTGACATAATCAAAGACGAACTGCTCAACCTCTTTCTGCTGCTCGTAAGGATCTTGCGAGCGATGCCCGTGAGCGACAAAAGGACGTACCTGGCATCATTCATGTCGGATTTCCGGCGCACGAACTGCTTACCTCAAGCTCCCTCGATTGCTTGGTGATGAAACCCGACTCGACTCTCATCAGCTTCGCGACAGCATTGACGGGAACACCATCTTCTTCCAGCTCCGTCAGAGCCATCAAGATCATCATTTGCGGACCAGTAATGCCAAGCGCATTCGCGTGGTAGGACCGAAGATCGCAAGACATACGTCGATTGATCTGATCTACCATGTAAAGCGCCTGAGTAGATCCTGACTGACGCGCGGCGCCTTCCGGGAGCGTGTTGCCAATGCAGGCAGCTTGGGTGGCATCTGATCTCAGGAGCTCCAGCCTCAAAATATTGCTTGCTGGCTGGCTGGCTTCAGCAAAGAGGACCGGTCCTCGCTGATCACTTTGACGCGCCCAAAGCGCCCCGATCAATCAGTCGCCACAGCTAGACCATTCGTTCCGGTTCGATTTATGAGGATATTGCCCCCTCCCCAGTGGCGATCACCATAGCTTCAACCCAAGATCGAGGCCATCAAAAGTACGCCTAGCGACGTTGATGGACAGGATCGGAGAGGTCGTCGACGGGCAGTGGCGGAAATTCGCCATTTATAGGCCCGTCAGGAAACCCTTGCAAAATTATAGCAGTAGTGCTATAAGAGAAGGGCGAATGACCACACAGAAGCCCGTAGTTTGGATCGGATCGTCAAAGGACGATCTACGAGCTTTCCCGGACGAGGTTCGCCGCGTCATGGGGTTTGCGATCAATGATGCACAAAACGGCGACGAGCATCCTCGTGCCAAGGCCTTAAAGGGCTTTGGTGGCCGGAGTGTACTGGAGGTCATCGACGATGAAGATGGCGATACGTTCCGTGCCGTCTACACCGTACGCTTCGCTGGCGTTATCTATGTCCTTCATGCCTTCCAAAAGAAGTCGAAGAAGGGGATTGAGACTCCGAAGCACGACATCTTGGTAATTCAGGCCCGGTTGAAGGCAGCCGAGGCTCATTACCAAGAGAACTACGGAAAAGGAGGCAAGAAATGAGTAAGGCAATTAAAGCAACCGCAGGCAGCGATAATATTTTCGCTGACCTTGGCTTTGCCAATCCTGAGGAAGAACTCCTCAAAGCCAAACTTATTCGTGAGCTTCGTGCGATCATCAAACGTCGCAAGTTGACTCAGACAAAGGCTGCCGAACTGCTAGGCCTTAAACAGCCTGATGTATCTGCCCTAGTGACCGGCCGCGTAGGGAAGTTCTCGATCGACAGGATTGTTCGATGCCTAGATCGGCTTAATTATCGTGTGGACGTCGTTATCCGTCATAAGCCCGTTCGTCGCGCATCCTCGCGAGCTGCGGCCTAAGAGTGGGAATGGATGGATATTGACGAACTTCGGGATGCTGAAATCCAGCTACATGGTTTGACCAAGGCCGACGGCGTCTATACGTTTTATCACGATGAGACCAACAATATCCGCAAGTTGTATATTGACGATGGACGTTTGAACGTTGCTGAGCTGAAGGTATTCGTCCTCGGCGGCATTGTGCATGAAGGAGCACCGCGACCGATTGAGATTCAATCGCTTCGAGAAGCGATGCGTATCCAGAAGACGGCTCCGGAAATCAAACTGGAGCATGTCGCCAAGGGTAACTTTCTTGACGTTCTTCGCTCCCGAAAGCTGACCACATTCCTTCGATGGCTTATCGATAACGGGTTGATGATCCACTATCACGAGCTGGATCCATTCTACTGGTCAGTTGCAGATATCATCGATTCGATCGTGCCTGAACTTGGCAATCCGATGCTCTTGCAATACCACGTCTTGCTGAAAAGCGACCTCGTCGCAGTGCTGCGCTGCGAACTGGCCGCAACCATCCAGCTATTTCACGATTTCGGCTATCCGGGGTTATCACCCGAGGGGCGGAGACCCTTCCTCGACAGGCTCATTGAGATTCTCGAACGTAACAGTGATGTCCTCCCGCATTTCAATGCAATGATGTTGAAAGGTGTACTGCAGGCCGGACGGGCGCTGGAGAGTCTGGAGTTCATTGAAGGTTATTACCCGAACCTGCTCATCGATGAGTTCAGTACCTTTTACCAGGGACGTATCGCGATCTTCAAGAATTCGACCCACATCTTCGACATGGAGAAGGTCATCCACGACCGCCTGCTGGAAACACCTCTGACCAGCCAGGGGAAACCGGTTGCGAACTTCCGATTTGCGGATTCCAAAGCCGAGCTAGGGCTTCAGATCTCAGACGTTATTGTGGGCGTCTTAGGAAAGATGCACACCTACTTTACGAACACGGGTCATGAGGACGTCGCTGCGGATCGAGAGGCTCTGGCCGGGACGAGCCTGGAGAACGCAAAACTCTTGTCGGACCTCATCTCAGCTTCGCATGCAGCCAATGTCACGTTCCTTCATCATGTCGCCAGTGTGCACGACATAGATAAGCTTGATCTGTTTCTTCGCTTTCCAGATGGGGCTCACGTTGCATGAACGAGGCGATCAATAATCGGCATTCGCGAGGGTGGGATACTTCGAACTTCTCAGCTGAACGTCGGGAGTATTTAGATGGTGATCTTGCCTTTGAAGCAATTGCAAGATCTATAGCGTCTGAAGCCACAGTCTTGAGAACTTGGTTGGAGCCATACCATACGGCGAACCCGAGAAATCATCCGGAGCGCTCCGCTCGACAGGTATGCTTCCGTGTCTCGGTATACCCGCAGACCTTTGATCTGTTCTACAATTCATCTGATGGCCTGAGAGGCCGGTATTGGCAGGAGCCCGAGCTCGGCTTCGAAGCGACTAAACAGGTCATCCGCCTACTTAGACCGAATTTGATGCGATTCGCCGAGGCCAACCCTCCTGGGTTTGAACGTAGGAGTAAGTTCGCAAGTGAAATGGGTTTGGCGGATGTTGGGATTTCCTTGGACGCACCATCATCAAAGGTATGGGTAGGGGAGGAAGTTCTCATTTCCAGCCAGCCAGAGCTTGTTGTGCAAAGGTGGATCGAAAACGAGGGGAGGGGGATCATGGGAATGTGGTGTAAAGGACCCCGATGGCGCTGCGCCCCTGAGAGTGGGGAAATCGAGGTCAAGGGTGGTCTGATTGATTCCGATGGCCGTGAGCGCATACCGGAAAGCAAGGTCAGGCGATCGGAAGAAATCCATTTCTTCGGGTTCACCTAGGCCGAGATGGCTCCCCGTGTTAAGGTTGTTTCACACGGGGAGACAACTGATTTGCGAATCGTACGAGTCGAGATTGACAATTTCCGGGGCATAAAGCGATTGGACTGGCAGCCAAGGCCAGGAATCAATTGCCTTATCGGAAGCGGGGATTCTGGCAAGACGACAATCTTGGATGCCATCGAACTGGTCTTCGCATCCAGGAACGGTGTGATGTTCGATGATGCTGACTTTTATGACGTGGATCCAAAGAAAAACCCGATATCAATAACCGTCACATTGGCGGATATTCCCTCCGAATTTCTGCGGAACGACCGCTACGGAAACTATACTCGCGGTTGGCATGGCGAGACACAAACGCTTGAGGATGAGCCTGACGAGGCAAGGGGCTTTCAGCCCGCCCTTTCGGTGCGATTGACTGTTGACCAAACCCTTGAGGCTGAATGGGGCATCTTCAATCGGCGCTTAGAAAAGGAAGGTAAAAGACTTCCATCGTTGAGCTACAACGATCGCCAAGAAGTTATGCCTTCTCGATTGGGACCCTACGCGGACCACCATTTAGGTTGGGGACGGCTTTCCGTTCTCAACAAGATAACTGAGGACGCAAAGGGGTCTCGTGCGCTCTTAGCTGAAGCTGGACGTATCGCGCGTGCGGAGTTCTCCAAGGAATCAAAAGCGCTCTTCGCCGAGGTGATCAAGCAAGCCAAGTGTGCGGCTCAGGCATTGGGCGTAGCTGTAACAGACGACCTGCAAGCGATGCTGGATATTCAAGCTGTCGGGCTTTCTGGCCGGGGGATATCCCTACACGAAAAAAATCTTCCCTTACGGCAACTCGGATTGGGTTCGTCGCGGCTCTTCGTTGCCGCGCTCCAAGATCAGGCACGAGTAAATGCTTCTATAGCGCTTATTGATGAAGTGGAACACGGCCTAGAGCCGCATCGCATTGCGCGCGTGCTTCGCCAACTGAAGGCGCCAAAGAAAGATGGAAGCATAAAGGCTCAGGTTTTTCTTACCACGCACTCTCCTGTTGTTCTCTGCGACTTAGCTGTTAGCCAGCTTCATGTGGTTAGGAGAGACAAGATAACAGGGGATGTAACGGCTCTATCAGCCGAACCGCAATTCAAGAGCCTGGATTGCCAGGCGGTATCTAGGACCACACCGGAAGCTTTTCTGGTGCCAACTGTGCTCGTTTGCGAAGGAAAGACTGAAGTAGGTCTTATGCGCGGTCTCGACCACTACTGGTCCGACACGGGAAAGTCTCCGTTTGCGACGCTCGGTATTGTCGCTGTTTCAGGGGGGGGCGTCGATCGGGCGCCCATGGTAGCAGGATATTTTCGTTCGCTTGGCTACAGGGTGGGGCTTCTGCTCGATACTGACCGGGAGCCAGATGACAAGACCATTCTTGCGGAGCTGAAGACTGCCGGCGTCTCGATCTTTCGATGGAAGGACAAGCATGCCACCGAGGATCATTTATTCAGGGATTTGCCAACGCCAGCAGTAAAGAAGCTGCTGAAATCAATGATCAGCTTTGAGGCCGAAGAGCAATCGTTCATCGACCGATTTAATCGGAGGTTACCGGAGCGAAAGATCAAGAGCGTTGGAGAGCTCGAGCAACTATTAGACGATGCAAAAGTCCGAGAGGTTCTAGGCGGGCTGGCTAAAGTCCGTGATAAGCTGGACAAGGATGGCAAGCCTGATCCGCGCGAAAGAGGTGTATTCAAGGATATTGCTGCCAGTGAGTGGGTCGGGGAGCAGTTGGTAGGGCCCAACCTAAACACGATGACAGGCGATTTCCCCAAATCATTGGGAAAATTCGTACTTGGGCCGATCAGTGACTGGCGAGGTTCTGATCCAGAAAATATTGAGCTGCCGAGCAGGAAGCGTTGTCGCTCCTGCCGGATGCGGGAAGACAGAATGCATTACTGACGTTTTAGCCGCCGCTGCGGGCCGTTATCTTGTGCTCACCCATACACTCGCTGGTGTTGACGCTCTTCGGAAACGTCTCGCTGAAAAAAAGGTGAATTCACAGAACTATGACCTCGACACGATTGCTGGTTGGTCGCTTCGTCTGTCTTTAGCGTTCCCACAGAGATCTGGCTTATCAGCTTTTGAGCCCAAAGAAGAAGAATGGTCGAAGGTCTACGCCGCGGCGCAGAGACTTATCGAGAGAGGTGCGATCAGTAGCATTTTAAAGGCTTCATATGCTGGCGTTCTGATCGATGAGTACCAGGATTGTACGATTAGCCAGCACTCTTTGGTCAAAGTGGTCTCTCGGTATCTGCCGACTTGTGTATTTGGGGACTACCTGCAGTCAATTTTCGGTTTCAGACATGACCCAGCCGTCGATTGGGATGTTGATGTTGTCAGCGCCTTTCCAAGAATTGAAGAACTGGCTGAGCCGTGGCGATGGAAACGAGTAGGGAATATTGAGCTCGGTCGTTGGCTAATGGCCATTAGAGATCCGTTGAAGACAGGCGGCACTATCGACTTATCTACAGCTCCCAATGGATACATTGAGTTGGTAAAGCCTAACTCCCGGAGCAAGGCAGATCTCCGGAAAGCAAATGTTTATGCTGGTTTGAAACCAAAGCTGGGTAAGGACGAGACACTCATTGTCATCAGTGACAAAGCAAGCGAGATCGTCCGGGCCGCATTAGCTAGTAAGATAAAGTGTAGCTCGATTGAGCCGGTGGGCTGTAAGCGGCTTGCTGAGTTTATTCTGCAGCTCAAGACCGAAACTGGTAAAGCCCGACTCGAATCCATCATGCAATTTGCGGTCGATTGTATGACGGGGGTGGGCAAGAAGCCATTCATGGATCGTGTTGATAGATTGTCGACCGGCTGGAGGGGCGCCAAACCTTTATCGGTGGCAGAGGCCGCTGCACTTGAGGTAATAAACTCGGATGGCCTGGATCCCGTTATCAGATTGTTGGAAGCACTGTGCAAGACGGCAAATGTTCCTTTCAGAAGGGAGCTCATGTCATCTGCACGACGCTCGATAAAGCTTGTGATTGATGGTGAGCAGCCTGATTTGGATAGCGCAGCATGGCAGGTGCAAAATACGGCAAGGCACGCCGGACGTCGTTTGGCCAGTCGATCTGTCGGAAGCACCCTCCTTGTTAAAGGCCTTCAGTTTGATCATGCAGTCATCGTTGCGCCTGAAAGATTGGAAATAAATGATCTCTATGTCGCAATGACTAGGGCATCGAAAACGATAACCATCGTGTCGCCTGTTCCCATCCTAAGGGCGAAAGCGAAGAGGAAGGCATCGGGAGTTACGAGTGGGGCTTCGGTTTGAGCGAGTGGGTAAAGTCCGGCCTTTCGTCCCAAGTGCGTGCGCAGATTGAGGGGTATCTCTGTTGGCCGCTGCGGAGCTTTAGCGTAGGGTTCCCTAAAAGGGAGGCTGAATAGATGCTTACGTCGCCGACGGTTGGATTCGTTAGGACTTGGCAGGAGGAGTCTAAGCGCTGGACATACACCCTCACAACTTTACTGGGGGATTGGTTGAATCAGGCAGAGAGGCAATTCGGCACGCGTGATCGGAGCTGGACGATCCTTGGAATTGAGGTGGGAGGCCCTCGCCCTGGTGTTTGGTTTCCGCAGTACTCGCAGGAAAGCAGATGCGTGGTGATTCATCTGAGCGACACTTGTCAGTCGAATGAAGAGCAAGCGCGTTTCGAACTGTCTCAGGAAATAGTGCACCTCCTTACCCCGAACGGGGGTGGCGCCGCCCTTAACATTGAGGAGGGAATTGCCACCCTGTTTGCAAACCTGGTTGGGCCAAGGCACGTGAACGCCCCTTCTTATGTGAAGGTGTTGGGCTATGTGGAGGAACTTCTGAAGATTGACCCTGAGGCGATCATTAAGCTGCGAGCGAATAGCGATAGGTTTCAGGATTTCACTCCGGAGTTTATCCAGAAGCGGGTTACAGGCGTGTCTGATCAGCTAGCCTCCGACCTTTGCACGCCCTATCGGGACTAGACTGGTGAGTATGCTGTTCGAGCAAACCTTGGCCCAGATGGAGGCGTGATCGTGGTCTGGGTCTTTGGCTTCGGGTCTCTCACCTTTGATGGATGGCAGTCCGAGTTCGGCTGCGTGGGGTCTCAGCGCGCAACGCTTCGTGGCTATCGTCGAACCTTCAATAAGAAGTCAGTGGTTAACTGGGGGGCCAAAGAGAACCCTGGCATCACGCTGAATCTGGAGCCGTTTGATGGGGCCAGCTGTGAGGGAGCCACTTTTGAGTTTCCGGACAATGACCAAATACCGGTCCTCTTACGTGCTCTGCGAAAAAGAGAAGCGTGTGATCCGACAGATCTGCAGGTGCTGTTGGCCGACGGGCGCTCGGTAGACGCCAAGGTATACATCTATGAGGGAGTAAACCCGCTCGGTTCGACGATAAGCACTGCCAAGAAGGCAGAGATGATCCTCAAGGCCCGAGGCACTAGTGGCAGTGCACTGGATTATGTGAGGAGGAATTTTGAAGGCCTGCACGATGTGGGTTTAGAAGATCCGGCCGTTACCGAGCTATGGCAAGCAGTGCAGGCTCTCCGGGGCTAGGATTTGCCTTTAAGGGTATGGGAGAGGGTATAGCTCCGGCAGATGAGCTCGGTAGCGAGGCGATAGCAGACCATCCGTCCCGGCTGGGGCCTCGTCAAGAATGCTGCCTCAAAGTGTGACATCTATCACATTCAGGCAGGTCTAAGTCGCTGATTTAGCACAAATGCTAGCACAGAAATATTTCTACGTTGATTTAGTGACGATATCTCAATTGCTTGCGTCGATTACCATCCGTCTCGAATCGTGGTGGCTTGGTCCTTAGAGAACCATGTCTCCCCTCGTCGCGAAAGAAGGCTATCCTATACGCAGATTGTCTGCGGACACTTTGCCGGAGCTGCCGGTCTTGCGCTCGAAGCTGATCCGGGCCCCCTCAGCAAGGGAGGTGTATCCGGCCTTCTCGACTGACCTGATGTGCACGAATACGTCGGCTTCGCCATCATCGGGCTTGATAAATCCATAACCCTTTGTCGCGCTGAACCACTTCACAATACCGGTTGCCACTACAATGTCTCCATCTCAAACAACAGCGATCTAAGTATGGTTTGCGAAGGGCATCAAGCCGGTGCGCGGGGTATGCAATGTTGCTCCGGCACGATATGGAGCAACATCGTCGCCGGGCGTGAGCTTAGGGAGGGGCTAGCTGGAACGCCCATCGCGCGCCCTCAGCGGCTTCCGGCGGAGGTGCCGGCGACTGGCACTGTGGTCTTGTCGGCCCGGCGCAAGCGCGGGAAGCCTACTTGCAAGGGGTTTCTCAACCATGCCTTCGAGCGTTCGCTCCTGAGAGTCAGGTACGCTCTTCTGTTCCAGAAGAGCAAGAAAGGCCCGCCCTTTGTCCGTTATGATCCATTGTCCGGGTTCCCGCGTAACCAGCCCTTGTCCGAAAATATTGAGATCCGGCGTCTGCGCCGCCAATCGCTTCGTACGATCCGTCCACTCCGGACCGCTGGTGTAGAACACCGCCAGGTAATCCTTGAGGACGGCAAGGCTCGCCCGGCCCTCCGGTTGGCCGGCGAGAATCCTAAGTATCGAGACCTGAAAACTCACTTTCTCCAACCAAACGCGGTAGCACCAAAGCCGCAAATCTTAGCGGCACCTGCCGGACCCCGCGCTCCACTTTAAAACAAGAACCTCAAAACAAATGCTGATGCGGATCCGGCAGATTGGGACGCAAATGTAGACCGTCCTTGTCGAGCTGGGGAGGCCCTTTGATTCTATTCCTCGCTCGTTCCTGCAAGGCTGTCGGGCTGTCAAGCGTCGAACCGGCCTGATCATGGACAGCCCAAAGCTTGGCAAAACGGAGTTTGCGCCTCTCAAAGAGACAGGTTTCGAGGACGAGTGTTCGATCTAGTGTCGCCGCGTCCATACGAACGCGAATGGATGCCCCAAAGGTGTTCGCCAAAATCGTAATTCGGATGTCGAGCCTGGTACAATCTGAGGTGACGTTGCCTGCTCTTATCCCCCGTTTAGCAAAGGATTGCGGCGCATATGGGCGAGTTCATGCTGGATCTCGACGCCGCTTCAGCTTCACGGCCCTGCATCCGCTAGCCTGTCGGCCTAAGCAGCCGGACCCGAGCCATGATCGGTCGGTAAGCTGCTCGGTCGAAAGTCCGATCTAAAAACGCGAAAGGCGATTGCCGACAGCGATAGCGGGACTTCCGGCGAGCTTGCGCTCAGTATCGTACCTCGCCCGCAGCTCTTGACTGATGCCCATTATTGCGTGAACGAGAGGCATCAAAATTTGGGAATGGCAGCTGAGAATGATGGATGTGGTTGCTGAGGCGAACGCCTCGGAGTTACCGCGCATTTTGCACAAATCCTCCCGGCGCTCGTCTTGGATTCTCGTCCTCTTGGTCTTCTTTGGTTTGTGTGCCGCGGCAGCCTATGTTTGGACTAACATGGAGACAATTTTGGCGAGGTCGCAAGTGCTTGGGCCCGCGCCGATGCATGGCTTGTCACCTGAGGTTAGGGAAGCTCTGCTGGAGGTTCGATTTGGTCCGTCATCCGCTTCAAATCGGCTTGCTGCGCACCGATATTGCGATTGAGTTCTGCGATTACATCGCTCGCCCGTTGTTGCTCGGATCGCAGTCTCTTCTCCGCCTGCAGCCCAATCAGCTTCGAAGCTGGCGAAAAGAGCGGTCCAGCCCTCTAAGCCAGAAGGGCCAATTTCCGTTGGCGGCGCGCCGCTGATCCCTGAGCCAGGATCTGGCCAGCATTGACGGAAGCGCTTGGGGGATCTCCGCCTCAACCAATTCCGCCTGAAGCTTGTCGGCTGTGCGTCTGATCCCGGTCTGCCCGCGTCCACGCACTGCCAGCAACCCATACTGGGGGTCCAAAGGTTGGTTTTGGTGCCAGTGTACAGGAGGGTGGAGTATCTCGACCGCAAGCCGTCAGGCATGACTCTCAATTTCAGCTTCAATCATTGGAGCAAAGGCTCCGAGATCGGCGCGAGTTCTGCATTCGCGTTGTCGCTGTCCACGAATTCGGACATGCCCTCGGTTTTACGCATGAACAGAACCGCGACGATGCGCCGGAGGCGTGCCGTAACGAAAAAGCTTCCGGCTCGGTCGGCGATTATAAGGTCACCCAATACGATCTCGATTCAATAATGAACTATTGTAATCCAGCATGGAACGGAAAGGACAACTCAGCCCACTCGATATCGCCGCCGTCAGGAAATTCTATCCCTCCCGACACTCGGTCTCTTACTATCCACGGGCGCGCCCGCGCTGGCCGATCGCGCGGCGGTGCAGATTGCTGCGCGCTACAATGTCAGGACGGTTCACGTCCAGTACGTTGGCGTGATGTACAACGACAAGCAGGAAGTCGGCGGCGGCTCCGGGCTGCTCATCGGCGACAGCCTCGTGCTGACCAACAGCCATGTGATCGGACGCGAGGAGAACTACAAGAGCTTCGACGTCAATGCCCGCCTCGGGTCGCGCAATGCGAATCCCATCAAGGTCACTGCGGTTCATCGCGACGATGCCAGGGACCTGGCTCTTCTGGAGCTGTCGCAGTCCGCCGGCAATAGCCGTGGCGCCTCTCGTTGCCCGATGCCTGTGATCAACGACAACCAGCAGGCCCCGATGGGGACACAGCTCTATTTGCTAGGTTATCCTCTCGATCTGGATCTGAGCATTTCGAGCGGTCTGATCAGCAGCCAGACGAGCCCGAACGGCCGACGGCAGACCGACACAATCATGAATGTCGGCAACAGCGGCGGACCTGCATTCAACGAGTTCGGCGTGGCGGCATCGTCAAGTGGAACGAGGCGCAGGTTTCCGGTGTCAACTTCATCATTCCAGCGACCGTGATCACCGCAAGCCCGCTCTACAGCATGATCGCAGCCCTACCACAACCCTCTGTCTGCTGGACGAAATGGGTTGACACGACGATCTTCTTTGAGAACTGGAGCAAGCTGAACTCCACGCATGTGCAGACCCAAGCCAACGCTGGGGTGAAGATCCCCGAAATTCTTGCCGGAGCGATCCACACGATACTGCCCGAAGACCGCCGCCTTATCGTGAACGTGCCGGTATCACAGCTTGACGAACCGAAGCAGATCGAGCGCTCCTATACGGTGGATAAAACCAAGGACGACCACCCCGTCGTCTTTGCAGAGCATACTGCAGACTATGCCGAGACGTTCCCTGCAGAGCCCGGCTATCGCATTGCAGGGTGCACGTGGCACGTCGAGACCGGAAACGGCGCCAGCAATATCGCTTGTGCGGTCAACGATACCGGCGCGCAGGCTCGCTTCACCTACAAGCTCACGAGCGGACCTGCCGTCGACAGATACCGCGGATGGCTCGGCGCCACTGTCAACGTTTCCCAGATCCTTGCGACGCAGGTGCCGATCGATGGTCATGCTTTCCTTACCGGCCTGCGCTTCCAACGGGCTGCATCGGCTCGGCCCCGCTTTCCGGCAGGTTCAGGCGATACTCGTTGTCCTCTTCTGCGCGCTTGCGGCCGGTTGCGCCCACCAGGGTCCTGCTTCGCAGCCGGCGAAGCCGCATATCCACAAAGCACCACAGAAACATGTGAGCGCGTTCAGGGGATATGGCTATCGCTACGACCCCGGCTATTACCATGATTTTCGGCGCTATCATGGTTATCGGACGTGGCGGCCCACCGCCGGCGAGGCGAGCGAGGAGGCACCTCCCGACAAGAGCACTACCGGGTCCGACGTTGTGGTCAACAAGTCAGTCTTATTGATCGAGGAACCGCAATTCACGCTTAACACTGCACGCCATTTGCGGACCGCCATAAGACGCGAGGCGGCCACTGTGGTGCTTGTAGAGGTGGATGACCTCATCTTCGATAAATTGAGCCGCCTCTCTCAGATACGGTCGTAACGGGCAATAACCAGCTAGACGTTCCTCCGACCGAGCCGAGGGAAGCAGGCGCGTCTGCGCCAGAACTCTTCCGAGACGATGGGTGGTCACTGGGCGCTGAGACCTTGGGCTGCGGCTTTGAGGATGCGCGGGAAAGTGCGCCAGCCGCGTTCATGAGGAGGAACCGATCGGTGTAAGAGTAAACTGTTGCGGATGGCGAGATGGTAGATCCCTCACGCATGCTGGTGCAGGCAGATCCATATTGCATCCCAACTTCCTTAGCGTTGTAAGGCACGATAAAGCGCGGTGCTAACCAGCTATAATGTCGCGGCCATTACCCCAAGAAAGGACAGATCGTATGGGATTGCTCAAAAACGTACGAGCGGAGCATTCCTGGAAAGGCCCCCGGCCATGTGGCGCCGATCGAGACTCAGCATCTGCCGACGAGAACACTCCCCGGCCGCTCTAATGATTATTGTACCGCTACGAGCAGCTGCTGAACCTCTTGCGGCCTGTGAAGAACAGTTGTTGCTTTTCAAGTTGAGAGGCGCCGCATCGGGTTCATATTTTGACTGCGACGGGAACCTAGCTGCCGAATATTGCAGAGAGCGATTGAGCGCACAACCGCAGAGTTTCCATTGTGCGTGTCGTAGTCAATGTTGTCGCTTATCTAGACAGCTTGGTGGTCGCCCGTTATGCGCGTTACGCTACTCCGACCATCGATGCTGACTGGCACCTCACCGGCGACGGTTGCGCGATGAACGAGGCGATGTTGGTCGCCGTAGTCATTCACTGCATAATGTTGTGTAGCGCGATTGTCCCAGATCGCTACATCACCATCCCTCCAACTCCAACGCACAGTGTTTTCGAGCGCAGTGATATGAGACTGAAACAAATCGAACAGCTTCTGGCCATCGTATTTCGGCAGGCCAACGAAGTTTTGCACCAGAGCGCCGAGCACGAGCGTGCGTTCGCCAGTCTCCGGGTGCACGCGCACAACGGGATGCTCAGTCCGATAGATTGTTTTAGTGAAGACTTCGTCCAAGTGCTTCTTGTCGAGCTCGCTGACGCGGGCAAGTATTGCGTAGTCAAAGGCATTACTGTGAACGGCCCATAGCCTGTCTGCAAGCCCTTGGAGCGGCGGCGCTAGGTCGAGGTAGGCCGAGGCGGTGTTTGACCAGACCGTATCGCCACCGAAAGGTGGCATCACAATGCCTCGCAGCACGGCGATCTTAGGGTAGGCATCGACGAAGGTTCCATCAGTGTGCCAGAGATCCGCCCGGCTACCTGCACGGGTGGAATCAAGCTCGATGATCGACGCTGTTCCCTTGATCGCACCGAGCGTTGGATGAGGTGTCAACTCTCCGAAACGAATGGCAAAGCTCTCCTGCTCCGCATCATCGAGGTGGAGCTGGCCGCGAAAGAAGATGACCTTGTGCTCCAAAAGCAGCCCATTGATCGAGGCAATCGTCTGCTCCGGTAAATCGCCTGACAGTTTGACATTTCGGATTTCTGCGCCGATGCGCACTGCGCGTTTAATGACATCGGCGCGAGGAATGACATTGTCCGACAAGATCATTGCAGTCATGGTCCCATCTTGCGTAGCCCCTAGGCCACACTATCCGCTCGACCAGGCAGACCAGCGCGAGCGGCGACCGCTAGCTGGATCCGTCATCATCTATGGGTAGCGAGTGGCTCCCGTTTGAACTCACGCGACTTCGAAAAGGTTACCGCAGCATCCGCTTCATCGAATATTGAACAAATCCCTAGTTCGATCAATTGCTAGCAGTGGTAGTTGACCGCGGCGAAAGCGTTGTATTTCGCTGAGCGTTTGCTCTTGCGTCCGCTGCCCGATGAATAGGAATCTGTTCGAATGCACGGTCACTGACACCGAAGCGATAAGAGGTCCCCTAAGAGCTGCCCGTTCCTCGCCGCAAAACGTCGATAGAACGGCAGCGTCCGGAGAACGCCGGCCGAGGTTCGGGCCATTGACGGGGGCGGTCTTCGCAGCCGCGGCGTTCGATGCCTTCGCCGGTATGAGGGAACATCTGCGCGCCACAGCACGCCTCCTTCGCTTCGACCGGGTTGTTTGTACGCTTGAAGACGAGGCCTGTGTAGCAGACGCCATCCCGGATGTCGGCAAGAGACCACGGCTTCTCGCCCGCTTTGTAATAGACACCAGTCGTGAGATTCCACGCGACGGTGCGTCATCCTGCATCTTGCGGGAAAGCTCGCCCTTGCTGTTGAGGTATTCGCGCGGGGCAATGGCGGTCTGCGCACGAGCTGGGTGATCGCCTCGCAGCCAAGTAGCCTGGCCCTGAGCTGGTTGTGGAAATGGTTTTCGAGCAAGTGCTTCTCCGCGGCCACATTGGCGTCGTCGAAGAAGACGCCTTGGCGCTGTACCGCTATTTGGAGAAGAAGCCTATATCGCCCTGCGGTGCCAGGATCTGATGTTCGGTAATCCATCCGAGTATCTGGCGAAGACGGCGGAAGTGCTTTCGATCCAGCTCAAGCCCGATCTTGTCGCGACCGACGTTGAAATGAAGGCTTCGCGTGAGTTTCTGATCCACAACGGCGGCCTGATCAATCAGCTCTACCTCGACGAGGCCGGCCGCAAGCTCGGGGCAAAATCAATGAAGAACTCGATATCTACGAAGATTTTTCGCAGACGTAGTCAGGAACGCCAAAATGTTATCCGGCGCTATCCAAGAGAGACCGAGCAGAAATATCGATGAAGACCCAACTCACAGAGTGTCGCCGGATCGGTAGTGTTCTTTCCGTACGCGGACAATGTGACCTAGCTTACTCGCGATATTGATTGTGAGCGTCCAAACCCCTCGGACAGTAGGGCGTAAGCCGTCCTTCAGTCCGCTGCTGCCGCATCGACGGCGACCAGTCATGTGCCGAGGGAACCGATCTAACTGTCGAGTTTCCCAAGATAGCGCGCCGCGCCGAGGCGCATCATCGTCATCAGCGTTGGCTGATCGCATGGCGATCGTGAGGCATCGTTGGAAGGGGAGAGCGGCTCCCAGCGCGCCAACGGGCCGCGCCGGATCGACAATTCGCTTCCCGCATGCGAGCGAAGGCGGTCTCCCGCGTCATGGTGGCGATCTCCGCGGGGGTCAGGCCGAACATCTCCTCGGGCGGCGTCGCCCAGGTCTGCGCACGGATCGGCGAGGGCATGCCCATCCGGGCAAGGAAGCCGTCGAACTTGCGAAGGTCCATGTCTGTCTGCCTTTGAAGTTCGCGCGCCGACATGCGCGAGGCGCCGTCATTCGCAAAGGTTAACATGTGCACGCCGATGACATCGCCATCCCGCGTGAAGCCGCTCGCCCAGATGAAGAAACTGGCGCAGAGGCAGGTAAAGCCGTCGGGGTCCGCGAGGCCGTCGCCTTCCGGGCGCACCTTGTCCTGCGTGGCTTGCTTAAAGATGCAATGGGGCTGGCTCGCGTTGCTTGTCGCGGAAGGGGGCACGCACTTCGCTCCGCAAGATCCGGATCTGCTCGCCGATATCATCACCGGCGTCGCCGATGCCGCCCGACGAAGAGCTCGTCACGACCTGGAGGAGATATCCCGATCGAACATAGGGCGTTACCGGCGCGCGGAAGCGCTGCCCATCATGCTGCCCTACTTCATCGCAGAAATTTGACGTAGAAAAGCTCGCGCTGGGGATCCGCAATCGCGTGCATCGTTAGATATCTTCGCCATGATGGGCGGGAGTATGTCCTGTTCTTCGTTCCCACGAGATCGGGCAAGGGTGTCGGCCTCGTTATCCCTTCGCTCCCGACCTGGCCGGGCTCGGCGATCGTTCGTCAAGGACGAGAACTGACAGCTCACCGCTGGCTTCCGTAGCCAGCGCGGTCGCGTCCTTCTCTTCGATCCGACCAATGCAAAATCGTCGGCCTATAACCCGTTGCTCGAGGTCCGCCGCGGCGAGTGGGAGGTGCGCGACGTCCAGAACATCGCCGACATCCTGGTCGACCAGGAGGGTAGCCTGGAGGAGCCGAACTACTGGGAGAAGACCAGCCACGCCCTCCTGGTTGGTGCCATCCTCCACGTCCTCTATCCCGAGGAAACAAAACCCACGCCGGCGTCGCAGCCTTCCTGTCCGATCCGAAGCGGCCGATCGAGACGACGTTCGCCGCGATGATGCGAACGGCGCATCTCAGCGAAGGCGGCGTCCATCCCGTCGTCGCTTCCGCTGCCCGCCAGCTGCTGAACAAATGCGGTAACGAACGCTGGGCGTCCTGAGTATCGCGATGTCGTTCCTGGGCCTCCACCGAGACCCCGTCGTGACGGAGGTGACACGGCGCCGCGACTGGCGGATTATCGACATCGTCGGCGGGGATCGGCCAACCACGCTTTACCTTGTCGTGCCGCCCTCGGACATCAACCGCACCAAGCCACTCATCCGTCTGATTCTCAATCAGCTCGGCCGCCGCTTGACGGAAGATCTGCAGGCCAAGGCCGGCCGACGCCGCTTTCTCCTGATGCTTGACGAATTCCCGGCGCTCGGCGGCTCGATTTCTTCCAGTCCGCGCTGGCGTTCATGGCCGGCTACGGCATCAAGAGTTTCCTGATCGCTCAGTCGCTGGACCAGATCGAGAAGGCATATGGGCCCAACACTCGATCCTCGACAACTGTCACGTCCGAATCGGGATACCGCGCTTGACATGCCGGTAGCGCATAATTTCGAAACGGCGGAACAACCCGACATCATGCTCGGAGGTAATGGTCTCAAAAATGCGAAGCATCTCTTGCGGGGCGGCCGCCGGCGTCTCGCCTTTTTGGAGCAACGCAGGTGCATACTGAAGGTTCATCAAGACGACGTCGGCGTAGACGAGCACTCACGGTGTTGGTTTTCAGCCATGGATCCGCGCGCTCCGAATTCCGCATGTGTATGTCCGATTGCCGCCGCAATGTCGTAAATCCGACAAGAGCTGCCGGGGCGATTCCGCACGAAATGCCGTAGGTGGGCATGTTCTTCTCGTCCAACAAGGCGCAGTCGAGATTTTGTGGGTGGCACGGCGGTTGCTATTGAGCAGACGGACCACTGCCGCGCTACAGGCCAAGCCGCTGCCCCATCCCAAGTCACACAAACGTGCTTCAGTAATCAATCGACGTACCCAGACCCGGACAGAATTTACGCGAGCGCCAACGACAAGAACTTACACGAGTTCAAGGAGGCTTCTGTGGAAATGCTGGATGTCATCGGAATTGGGATCGGCCCATTTAACCTTAGTCTTGCAGCGCTTATTGAACCTACTCCGCTCCGCGCACTTTTCCTGGAGAAGCGAGACGCACTTGTCTGGCATCCGGGCCTTGCGCTGCCGAACAGCCGCCTACAGGTGTCGCCGCTTAAGGATTGCGTGACCCTGGTCGATCCTACTAGTCCATATTCATTCCTCAACTATTTGGCGCTGCATGGTCGGCTCTACAGCTTTGTCAACAAGCGCAATGCTTCAACATCGCGGCAGGAGTTTATTGAGTACTACCGGTGGGTCGCAGGGCGACTCAAGACGCTGCGCTTTTCCGAGGTCGTCAATGATGTTATTCCCTTTAGGGACGGCTACCGCATCAGCACGAATACAACCACATACTTAGCGCGCGCTGTTGTTGTTGGTGTTGGCGTAGAGCCCAAAATCCCCGCCTGTGCCAGATCTTTGCTATGTGGAACTCTCTACCATGCAGCTGACTATCTCGAGCGGCCGCTACCGCAAGCAGCCGAGCATGTGCTCGTTGTGGGAGGCGGTCAGAGTGGCGCTGAGATTACCGAGGACATTCTTACTCGTTCTGTATCCACCCAGATCACGTGGTCAACGTCGCGTTCGAACTTTTTTGCCATCGACGACAACAGCTTCGTGAATGAAGCTTATACGCCCGCGTATAGCCGTCGCTTTCACGCTCTACCGCTTCAGCAACGCCGCGATATAGTCGAGGGCGAGATGCTTACGAGCGATGGCATTTCCGTCGACTTGTGCAACCGCTTATATGAAATGCTGTACGAACGCAGCGTGGATGGCACGCTGACCGACCGTTTTCGTGTGTTGCCCAGCGTAGTCGTGAAAGGCATCACCTCCCACAAAATGGGTTGGCGAGTAGATCTAGATGAGATCGCAACGCAGCGAAATAGCTGCATTCTAGTCGATCGTATAGTGCTTGCTACTGGTTTCCAGCCGCGTACGCCGCCCTTCTTGGAGGCCCTGCTCGAGGGAGCATGTATGGAAGATGGCCTGCCAGTACTTGGCCCGGACTATGCAGTCCGCTTCGGTCGGCCCGTGCCAGGACCAATATATCTACAAAATCAAAGCCGCGTGCAGCACGGATTGCAGAGCGCCAATCTATCTTTGGTCGCGTACCGTAACAGCCAAATTATCAATAGCCTCCTCGGCCGACCGTTTTATTTGAATACATCCGGTAGGCAGATGATTCAGGTTTACGCAACTTCGGACGCGTCTGAACGAGACGCCGGTGTGGTGGCGATGCGATCGACCCGACAGGTATCGGGTGGCACATGAACGGCGGCTCGACCTCACCGCTGCGGGGCCGGATTGCGGATGGAACGGCCAACCCCGCCGATCAGCTTTCAGGCACGCTCGACTACCGCGCCTTTGTACCATTTTTGATTGCCTCCATTGTCATTGCAGCAGCTTACGGCACTAGCTTTCTATTGCCGGACTACATGCATGCGCTCGAAACGGATGGTCAAGCCGCTGGTCTTATCATTTCCAGCGGCATGGCTACCACTCTCGTTTCCTGTTGCTTGGCAGGGTGGCTGGCAAAGCGGATAGGCCTATTGCCCACGTTGACTGTCGCATCCTTGTTTATGGCGTTAGCCATGCTTGCCTTTGCCGGCGCTGCCCTCGATACGCGAGCTGCGTACGGTGGAGGCTTGCTGGTGGGCGCTGCCTGGTCAGTGTTCTTCATTTTGGCACCGCTGCAGATCATCCGCCATCTACGGCCCTCAGCACGTATTCAGTATTTGACGGTCTTATCCGGATCACAAATGGCTGGGCTCGGCCTGGCAGCTCCACTTGGTCACTTGCTCGCAAAATACACTGGTTCGCTGGCCACGATTTATGCGGTGCTTGCGATTGCGTGCGTGATCGCCGCCGCCTGCGTAGACCTTACAAGACGCGCGACGTCGAGGCTATCGGCACTGGCTATGCCAGATATCGCAATTACTCTGGCCGCGACTACGACACTCCTTCAGAAGTGCACAGCACTCCCCATCGCCATGATTGCGATTTCAGGCTGCGTGTTCGCGGGGCTGTCCACATATCAGAGCGCGTATTCCGCCTCACGTCACCTGAATTCCGATCTGTTCTTTCTCTTTTTCACTGCTACGAGCGTGATACTACGCTTCTCTGTCGCTCACCTCATGGGCAGCCTGCCGTTACGCCGACTGGCACTCACGCTCATCCTACTGACCGCTGCGTCTCTGGTGCTGTTCCTTTTCAACGGTGGCAGCACATCACTCTATATTGCGGCCTCTGTCCTCTTTGCCGCCGGCTATGGGTTAAGTTATTCAACCTTGAATACGATAGCCGTCAATCTCGCCGGTGAGCACGGCGTCTCCGTGCCCACTACATCGCAGATATTTACCCTCGCATACTTTCTCGGGCTCTTCGGCTTTCCTATGGTCGGAGGGCAGTTGGTCCGTGGATTCGGCCCTGACGTGATGTTGCTTAGCCTATTGAGCGCGACCGCTCTTAATGCGGTGCTAGCAACCCGCCTCGGCCAAAGCACATCTGATCCGTCTCATTTTAGGAAGGAGCTCACACATGCTGACCGAGGCGCAACAATCGAAATGGAATAAGGATGGATACCTTCGATTGGAGAAGTTCTTCGATCCAGCCAAGCGCGACAAGATTTCTCGTTACGTTGAGGAAGTTGCACGTTGGGATGTAAGCTCCGACAAGTGGATGTTGTGGTTCGAGAAGACGAGTGACAGCAGAAAAATTATTTCCAAGGCCGAGAACTTCTTAGACTACCATGCCCCTCTACGGGACGCGCTCCTGGCCGATGGCCGCATTCGTATAGCGGTCGAGACACTCTTGAATGAGAAGACACGGATGTTGAAGGAACTTCTGATCTTCAAGTATCCGGACAGCGGCGGGTACCGCCCTCATCAGGACATCTATCATGTCCCGCACAAGATACCCGAACGCATGGTGCACGCAATTGCATCCATCGCCGTGGACGACTCCGGCCCGGGCAACGGTGGGCTCTTCTTCACGCCAGCTCGCCATAAGGAAGGAATGTTTCCGATGGATGCGGGTGGCGTGATTCACCCGGAGATCGCCGAGGCCTTCGCATGGGAGCCGGTGCGATTGAAAGCTGGGGATGTTTTCATTTTTGACGATTATGCGCCCCATTACTCCTTGCCAAACAAGAGCGATCGGTCGCGTCGTGCGATTCACTTGGTGTTCCAGCGCGCATCCACTGAGGGGCCAACACGCACCGAATACAACCGCATGAAGCGTGCGTACAACCCACCAGAAGAAGCTGTGGCAGATCTTGAGAACCTAAAGCGTCCCAATGGCATATTCTATCGCAACTGATAGCCACGTCTGAGGAAGACCAACATGTACACGACGCGGCCCGATCATTCTCTGATGCGAACCGAATACGGCGCTCTGGTCTGGCGCCTCTTGGAGCATCTCCCGGAGGGTCTCAGCCCAGCATTTGGCGCATCAGTCGCGGAGCTCGCTCCAGGCGATGCGGTCGACCCGCACGATCATCAGGAGCACGAACTGTGGCTGCTGATCTCTGGTCGTGGAGAATTCGAAGTCGACGGTCAGGTCCGTAATGTTAGCGAAACGAGCTTGTGTTACATGGCGCCACATCAGAGGCATACTATCCGCAATATCAGCCAAGATAGCGCTCTCAAGTTTATCTCGATCTGGTGGGATTGACGTGCGCACTTATTTTATCTGTCCCGCGCCGCCTTGCCCTAACGGCAAGCTACATCTGGGTCACATCGGCGGCGTGTATTTGCCCGCTGATATTTTCGTCCGCTTTCAACGCATGGCCGGCCATCGGGCCTACTACATCACGGGCTCAGACGAGCACGGCACATATACGCTCGAAACGGCACGAAAGCTCGGCCGATCCTTTAGCGAGGTCGCAGAAGGATACGTTCACAAGATCTTAGAGTGTTTGCGCGCGGTGCAAATTACGCCCGATGTGTTCGTGCGCACGTCCAGCGCGATTCACAAGGGAAATGCTCTAGCGATATTCCGCGAGCTGCAGGCGGCCGGCTACGTCGACGTACGGCAGGGCGTCCAACTGTATTGCGAACATTGCGATGAGTTCGCTGCGGACTCGCTCGCAACTGGCCGTTGCCCGGCTTGCTCATCGCCTTGCGACAGCAACCTGTGTGAGAACTGCGGGCTGGCTCTTCAGCACGACACAATCCGTGACGCCCGGCACGTCACCTGCGGCTGCAATCTTGTGCTAAGACCCATCACGCAGGCCGTGTTCGACATGCCACGTCTCGCTCACTCACTGCACGAAGCCATTGGAGAAAGCGTATGGCCCGAGCCGATACGGGCCAAGGCGCGCGCTTGGCTACTCCGGGAGGTGCGCGGCTTGCCGATGACCCGCCATTTCAGGCACGGCGTGGAAGTAAAACAGCCTGACTCTCTGATCGGCCAAACGCTGCTTACATGGTTTGAGGGCCTCTGGTGCTTCGACACCGGAATTCGCGAGCAATGCGCCCGCGCCGGTCTGGACGCAAACGCGGCGTTGCACGACCAGAACACCGAGATTCTTTTCTTCATGGGGCAGGATAATCGTTTCTATTACACGCTAGGTGTGGCCGGCGCTCTGCTCGCGCGCGGCTACCCAATTCCCAAAAATCACTCAGTCCAGGATTTCTACAAGCTGAAAGGCGAAAAGTTTTCCACCAGTCGTGATCATGCTCTTTGGGGCGATGAAGTGGCGGGTGACGTGGGACCAAACGTACTCCGTTATGCGCTGGCGCGAGTGGCCAAGCCCTTTGGAACCGACGCAAACGATTTTAGTCTCGACGGACTCGTCTCGGCAGCGTCACGCATTCGGGTCTGGGAAGATGCGTTACGGCGGTGTGCAGAAAGCGCACGTACAGTAGAGAGCACCGAACTCTCCCCGAATTTCCGCCGCTTCGCTGAAGATTACGCCGATGCGGTCACCGCACTGCGTTTCTGGGATGCGCTTGATATCATCGACAGGTGCTTCGAGCTAGCTGGCTTTGCACATGCAGACGATTGGACATGGAATGCTGCGCAGATCTCGCTGTTCCTGAGCCTCCTCTATCCCGTAGTACCTGAGCTAGCGATGGGCTACGGCCAGCATTACTTTGGCGGTGCGTGGCGGCCGTCCCTCGAGACTTCGGCCGTAGCAGCCCAGCCAAAGACGTCGGTCGACTTTCCCTGTTTCAGCACGCCGATACCTGCGAACTTTGCCGCGGAGTACAATAAGCGCTTTGGCAAAGAACAGATTTCGCAATCATGACGATCCGAATGACGAAGCCATGAATTCCCGCATCTCAAAACGCAGCGCTATCGCTCAAGGTTTCGCGCCGTTCAACTCCTCAAGTGCGAAGCATGGTATCAATTTCGGCTACGCCCTGGCTGACCCGGTCATGTTTGCAGAACTGCCGTGGCCAGTCGCGTTTGACGGAGGTACAGGTGTGGCTCTCGCCGATCTGCCGCAGTATACGGATGCGGCGGGTTTGCCCGAACTCCGTACAAAGCTCGCACTGAGGTACGGTGTGCGGCATGACCAAGTTATGCTTACGGGTGGAGCTTCACAGGCCTTACAACTGCTTGCCGATGGCTGGATTGACCCCGGTGACGTGGTCCTGATGGAGGACCCCTCCTACTTGGGTGCACTGCGTACGTTTTCGATCGCGGGTGCAACCGTGGTCCAGCTAGGTCTAGCCGCAGAGGGAGTCGATCTAAACGAAGTCGAGGCAATACTGCAGACCAATGCCCGGGTGAAGCTTTTCTACACGATGCCAGCATTTCATAATCCAACCGGTCGCCAGATGTCGCGCGACTATGTGGCCAAATTGGCGGCACTGCTAGCCCGCAGTGGCGCTCTCTTGGTGCAGGACCTTGTCTATGCTGAGTTACCCTACAACGGTCCAGCGCATTGGGTGGCGCCAGGCAATAACGTGATCAATGTCCATAGCATCTCAAAAGTTGCCGGACCGGGGCTACGGTTAGGTTGGGTGCTTGCGGAGTCGGACATCATCAACAGGCTTGCGCACCTCAAACGCGACGGCGGCGTAAGTCCGGTCCTAAGTAACATCGTTTTGGGGTTGTTGCAATCGAGCGCTCTTGACTCGCACATAACACGCTTGCGCGAGCACTACCGAGCGAAGCGAGACAGCGTACATAGCTTATTGCAGCGTAGCCGGATTTGCGACCTGGGATATAGCGTGCCAAGCGGGGGCTTCTCGTTCTGGGTGCGGCTTACCCCGGGTACGGATCCGGAGAGGTTTATTGAAGCTGCAAGCCGCTTGCACGGCGTGCACCTTGTAAATGGTCGCAACTATGGCCCAGGAAGTGGCCGTCACATGCGCCTGTGTTTCAGCTATCTTCCAATATCTCTCATTGAGCAGGGGCTGGAGCGCTTAAGTCACTTGCATGCTAACCTCTAGACGCGCGTGGTGTGTTTCAGCAGAGTTTTCCGATCTGGGACGGCGTCGCACGTCCAGCTCCTAGCGACGACACTTCTGAAGGGGGCGAGCTCGCGAGGACACAACAAGTCGCTGTCCTGCTTTGTTGCCGGCCGGCAAGGTCGCCTTGGTGCGCCCCTAACCGACCTGCCCGTCACTCGCCCGAAGCTGCGAAGAAATGTATGCGGGCATGGCCAAATACATCGCGAAGATGTGCGGATAGTCATAAGCCCGCCAGATATGCAGGCGGCCCTTTGGGCTGGGATCGCTGCTTTCCCTGTTCTGCTTCCAATCGGGTGTGCCGTAGAGGCCATAGGCGTAGCCTCCTATGTGGTACGTTTCAGCCCGCCCCAGACGAACGTATCTATATACCGATCCAGCGCCGCCTATGCTCGCGACACGCTGTGCAATTGCGCAGGCGATTTGCATCAACGAGAATGGCGACGACGCCGAGCAAGCACTTGCCTGTCTGATGCAAGCTGAAGACAAATTCGGCTTCGACATTCGCTTTCGCGCGCGCGTGCCAAGATCCACTGGCGCAGACGCGATCATGTAGCGGCGCTCCCGCTGCTGACTGCCGCTGCGGAAGCCGGCGGACAAGACGCAACCGAAGCCATATCGCCCGCGAGGCAGGCATAAACGCTGCGACGCTCGGCGACTGGGCGTCGGCGAAGCAGTGGTTCGAACGTGCTCAGGTCGAGGCGGCAAAGCTTGACAAGTTACCATCGCCGCGAGCCATGCCGATCGGGTTGCTCGCCGATACCGCGCATGCCGCCTATTGCGCAAGGCCGGCCCGACATCTCAATCGTCAAGATGCGCGACGCCCTCTCCGCCTTGATAGGCGTCGAAGCGGAGGGAAGCCGGCGGAAGCCTATTGCCGCCGTGTCGTGCCCCATGGCTTGCTTTGGCTCTATCGAGAAATCGCTGGGACCAAAGCGGGGGGCAGGAAGAAGTAGTCTAGCGACCGCCGGGTGACCAGATATCTGTCGAGCGCCAGCCGAGCTGTTGCGTGAAGTGGCAACAGCCGGCTCTTCTGGAACTTGGTCTGTCGGACGACGAGCCCATCGGCAGTTACATCGTCGATCTGCAGCGCCAATGCTTCTGCGATCCGCATGCCAGTAGCGGTGAGCAGGCCGAAGAGCGTTGCATACATGGTCGGTCTGATCGAGCCCGCTGGCCGGAGTGCCGCCGCAGCACGAAGCAATCGTGCGATCTCGTCCGCACTATAGATATACGGCGGTCGCCTCTTGACGACAGCGTGGCCGAGTGCATCCGCCGCCGGAACCTGATGGCGCGGATTCTCGGCGTGCATCGCCAGCGCGAACCGCCGCACGGTAAGCAACCGGTTGCGGCGCTGCTCCGGTGACGGCGCACGTGCGGCCCATGCCAGGACCCGGGCACTTCTGATGTGCCGGTCGCCGCACTCCTCGGCGAAGCTGACGTAGCCCCTCAGCAGGATTTGCTGGACACGGAACTTGAACCCCAGCGACTGCTGCTGGTCCACATATTTGGCAAGATATCGACTCAGCATCACGCATCTCCCGGCCAGGGCTGCGCGATCTGCAGCAGCATCGTCACGTCGACTTTGGCGTAGTGTGCGGTCATGTCCGGTGAGCGGTGGCGCAGTACGGCGCCAACCGTGTCGAGCGTCGCGCCGCCCCGGAGCATGGCCGTCGCGGCCGAATGCCGAAGCAGGTTGGCCCCATTCGACGGAACGGGGATACCGGCCTTTCGTATTGCACTACGCACAACATCAGAGACTGCGCTCGAACCTGTCAGCGGCCGGATTGGTGCATTCGACATGAAGAAGATTCGAACATCGGCGACGTGCGGCCGGGCCTGATCCAGATAAGCGAGCAAGGCATCCCCGGCGTCTTGCGGCAATGGTAATCTCGTCTCCCGCCGCCCCTTGCCACGAACCGACAGTGTCGCCTGTTGCCAATCAACATCGGTGAGACGAAGAGAGAGAATGTCGCCGGCCCGCAAGCCCAGTCGTGCCAACAGCAGCAGGATCGCCCGATCACGCACGCCAGTCGCCGTGGTCTGATCGCACGTTGCAATCAACGTCTCGACATCCGACGAGCGGATGTATCGCGGCAGCGACGACAGTCGCCACTGCGGAATGATTGGCACAGCCTGATCGAGTCCAGCTCGGCACAACCCCCGTGCGCTGAGGAACCGCAAATATCCTCTCAGCGCCATCGTCATCGTCTTCACATAGGCCAGCGAGACCCGCTTCGTCTCTGCAATGATCACGTCGCGAATGAGCTGAGCATTCCAACTTCGCGGCCTGATGCCAAGCGCCGGGAGCAGCCGCATGACCATGCGACCGTGCCGATCTATTGTCAGCTCTGTGACGCAGTCCTGGAACTCGACCACCCGGCGGTGGGGCGTCGGTAATGCGGGCTTCGGCTTGCGCTGGACGATTCCGCGCTCGCCGAGAAACTCGATGAACCGGCGTACCCGCCTCACGTACTTCGCGGACACGCTCCTCTCGCGACGGATGCCGGGGCATCGACAGCGATGCCGAGCGAACCGATCGGCGACGCCATCATCGATATCAGCGACTGCGATCTTGGCCAGCGTCAGCCATTGCGCGAGGTGACGGGCTGCAGCGTCATAGCCGCTCACCGTCAAGCTCTTATGCCCCAACACCGTCAGGTGTCGTGTGAACTCCGTCACCAGCGGGTCGAGATCGCCTGCGTCCATGCAGCGCAGCCCGTGGCAGTGATCCTCACTCGACTTGGCCATTCCTTGTCTCCCTTTCGTTGCCATCAAGGCAGGAAGAAAGGCCTCAGATTATGCTGAGTGAGAAAGAGGGCAGCAGGAACTAAACTGTTGATAACGAAGCGGGTCTCGGATTGAACGGCCGCACACTCCGCATAATCGTGGGCTCCGCATAATTACGAAAGTCGACCGGCCGCGTCGCGACAATGATCTTCACGCCCGCCGAAGCCGCGATCATGTCGTCGCCCTCACGGCCCGCAGCACATCGCGCAGCCAGGCCGGATCGACCCCCGCCGCTGCGCGAACTACCGCATCGCCAATCTCGATGCTGATCGTTATCCCGTTCCGCGTTGCCGCTTCCACGCACATCCCAGCGGGGCGAAGCTCCGACACCACCGGAACGAAGAGCGGTGCATCCTCCGCCGGCAAGCTCAGCAGACCGGCACGCGCGGCCTTGCGCCAAGCAAACAGGTGTTGCGGTGAGAGGTCGTGCCGGCGCGCCACCTCGGACACAACTGTGCCCGGCGCATATGACTCCGCCACGATCCGCCCCTTGACCACGGCGCTCCACCGCCGCCGACGCCCCGCTCCGACCTGGATATCCACCCGGCCCCGTGGCTCTGCAGCGTCAACTATATGGTCAACCATATATGCGAACCTTACTGTATATGACGGCTCGCATGTTGCCGATCAGCTCACGCCAAACAAGGTGTGGGAGACACACCGCTTACGCAGCAACACCGAACCGCTCGAGACAATCCGCGAGCATCCTGTCATTGCTCTCGATTTCGGGTTCGTGGGCGCTCGATGCCGCGCGAGCATCGCAGCGATAGCCTGTCGGTGGCGTTCCGGAATCTGAGGATCTGACACAGCACTACGCCGAGGCGTATCCGACGTTGTCAGAAGTCCGACAAAGGAACGCTTTCTTAGCTGTACAACTGCTGTCCGTCAGCTCGCCATCAGCTTGTCCGGGTATCCTCGCCGCAGGGCCTGAGCAGCCCGAATTGATGCGAAGAGACTAGCGTAGCACAGAGAGGTGAATCGTCATGTATGATCGAATCGGTGGCTCATCTACACGCACTAGCCAAACTGACGAACCGAGCCAGTCGGTGGATAGCGGCAGCTTTACAGAAACACTTGCAGATCTCGCGCCCCAGTGGAGCTCACGATCGGGGGAGTTGCCTGACAAGATGGGGGCCTGCTGCAGCAAGCCAGATACCTTGGATGCAAACGTTCAAACCTCTAGCGCCTCCGAACCCAGTACATCCTCTCCAGAGAGTCCGGCCACCTCCTTGTTCGAATACAGAACGGCCGACCTGCGTGATGCGAATGTGGACGGCATCTGCGTCGGGCTGACTGCGGAGTGGTTCCGCAATCTTAGCAACAGCCCATCAACCCGAATGAGTGCGCTCACACCCGGATCGCAAACGCACGCCTCAGCGGCTGAACGGCAGCAGCAATATCAACGTCTTAAGGATCAGTTGCGAAGCAGGGGAGCAGGATCTTCTCAGGCCGACCTTCAGGCACAAAATACCATTTTGGAGGAAGCAGGCTTGGAACCGGCTGGAGAAGAGAAGAGATTCGCATTCGGCAAGTCTTCGAACGTCAAGTCCATGGTGAACGAAATCAACGAAGACGGATCGAACCATTTACTCAGCTTGTATTTCGCTGAAGGCGGCGCCCACACAGTGGCGACGTCGGCCTCGAATGGAACGACCACGCTTTTCGACCCTAACTATGGAGAATTTACTGTTCGATCAGATCCTGACCAGATGGCTTCATTGTTACAAAGCCTCGCCAATCGTTACAGGAATCCCAACGGGCAGCATTTGTCGACAATCACGACGCAAAGGATGCAGTGAGTTGGGCCTTCAGGCCGCGGTGATTGACGCCTTCTGTGAAGGCGCGGATGCGTCGGCCGGCGCTTGCGTTCGGTCGCGGCGGGGGCAAATCTGCAGCGGATAGCCGGCTGCGTGCCGGCTTGCGAGTGTGCCGACATCGAAAGCGGGGGTGTCGGCACCCCGCTATCCATGACGGCCGGCACAAATTGCAATTCTGTTTCACAATGGCCGCCTGCGGTTTGCTCAACTGACGTCGCCAAGAAACAATTGCTGCGGCGACAATCCATGCCGTCCGCTATCGAATCACGCGCTTGATCCAGACCGACTGTGCGCAGAATATGAATTTCCACGACATCAGCTTTCGTTTGAAGCACGCTAAGCCGACGCATTGATATTGGTCCAGCTGTGACTCTTACAAGCAGCTTCATCCTGAAAAGCCAAAGTCTTGATTGACAAGGCACCTTATCTTCGAACGGTGAAAGCGTCGGAGTTTTCCACATTGCCAGGGTGCCCCTGCAGGACCTGAGGGGCGCGACTCCAGCGATTGCGCCGCTGCGGGCGGCGCCACAGAATGCACCCCGGCGCTGGTCGCTAATCTAATGCGCCCTACGCTAAAGGCCAGAACCGAGAGGCATCTCCGTAGCTACTTTTGGAAGCGTTTGTTCAGGAAGTGCGTCGCTCCCATGCGAGCCTTCACGTGCCGAACGGATGCTCGACTGTCTCGCGAGCTGGCGCATCGCCTCTGGGTTTGCATCAAGGCGCTGCTGCACGGCCTCGAGCAGATGCTCATGCTTGCGTGCTTCCAGAGTGCCTATCTTGTCCTTCAACTTCGCTGCCGGCACCCCCTCAAGCATAGCTTGAATCGCCTTATCTAGCTCGCGCTCAGTCCACTCCCGGCATCGTGACGCTGCGACCGCGCCCCGTCCCCGAGCTTCCGCATCTTCGGTAGCCAGAGCCACGAAGGCGGCGAGGTCTTGCCCTCCGGACAGGCTGACGCGATCGCGTTCGATGACGCCGGCGTCATCGGAGTGGTTTCCGGCGAACCACACCTGCTGCAGCCAATCCGCTTGAAATTTCGCGCAAGGGCTGCCCCGCACATTCAGCGCGAGAGCAGGCCTTTGTCGGGCACTTACTGCGCCCGTTGTCGGCATTGAGACTGAATGCCAGAAACCTGACACTACGCGCAGCTATGTAGTGCCTGCTGAGCCTGCGAATTCACTTCGGCACGCGATTTGCTCTGTTCACGGTGTGGGACCGGTCCGGAGGCTATAATGGCGGACACATCGGGGGCACGGTCGAACCTCCTTCACCAATCCGTACGGTCGATCTATGGCGATGCCGACAGGTTCGATGTCACCCGGCGGCACAACCCGCACCTGTCGTTCGGCCAGGGGCCGCATTTCTGCCTGGGCGCAGCGCTGGCGCGTCTGGAATTGGGCTGCGCCTTCCCCGCGCTGTTCGTGCGGCTGGAGCATCTGGCGCTGACCATCGCCGCGGAGGACGTCGTCTACATGCCGTCTTACGTCATTCGCTGCCCGCAGCGCCTGCCGGTCACCTTCCGCCCTTCCATCGCTTAGAGAGTGAAGTGCCACCATGTCCGAACAACAACCCTTGCCGACGCTGCCGATGTGGCGCGTCGATCACATCGAGCCCTCGCCCGAGATGTTGGCGCTACGCGCCAACGGTCCGATCCACCGCGTGCGCTTCCCCTCCGGGCACGAAGGCTGGTGGGTGACAGGCTATGACGAGGCCAAGGCGGTGCTGTCCGACGCGGCGTTCCGGCCCGCGGGAATGCCGCCGGCGGCATTCACCCCGGATTCGGTGATTCTCGGTTCGCCGGGGTGGCTGGTCTCGCACGAGGGGCGCGAGCATGCCCGGCTACGCGCGATCGTGGCGCCGGCCTTCAGTGACCGCAGGGTGAAGCTGCTCGTGCAGCAGGTCGAAGCGATCGCCGCGCACTTGTTCGAGACGCTGGCGGCCCAGCCCCAGCCCGCCGACCTGCGGCGCCACCTCTCCTTTCCGCTTCCGGCCATGGTCATCAGCGCGCTGATGGGCGTGCTCTACGAGGATCACGCCTTTTTCGCCGGGCTGTCCGATGAGGTGATGACGCACCAGCATGAAAGCGGCCCGCGCAGCGCGTCCCGCCTGGCCTGGGAAGAACTGCGCGCCTACATTCGCGGCAAGATGCGCGACAAGCGCCAGGATCCGGACGACAACCTGCTGACGGATCTGCTCGCTGCGGTCGACCAGGGCAAGGCGAGCGAGGAAGAGGCGGTTGGCCTGGCGGCGGGCATGCTGGTGGCGGGGCACGAGAGCACCGTCGCGCAGATCGAATTCGGCCTGCTAGCCATGTTCCGCCATCCGCAACAGCGCGAACGCCTGGTCGGCGATCCGTCCCTGGTCGACAAGGCGGTAGAGGAAATCCTGCGCATGTACCCGCCGGGCGCGGGCTGGGATGGCATCATGCGCTATCCGAGGACCGACGTGACCATCGCGGGCGAGCATATTCCCGCGGAGAGCAAGGTGCTGGTCGGCCTCCCGGCAACGTCGTTCGATCCGCACCATTTCGACGACCCGGAAATCTTCGATATCGAACGCCAGGAAAAGCCGCACCTGGCTTTTTCCTACGGGCCGCACGCGTGCATCGGCGTGGCGCTGGCCAGGCTGGAGCTCAAGGTGGTGTTCGGTTCGATCTTCCAGCGCCTTCCCGCGCTGCGCCTGGCCGTGGCGCCGGAACAACTGAAGTTGCGCAAGGAGATCATCACGGGCGGGTTCGAGCAGTTCCCGGTGCTCTGGTGATGTCGCGGACGCCACGGGCGATCTCGATCTTCTCCGGAATCTGCCGCGCGCCTGTCGCGCGCCGGTCAGATCAGCCCGCCAACAGGTAACCAGGATGGACGTGCAAGAAACCACGGCAGCATGCCGGGACGCCTTCGCCGAACTGGCGTCGCCAGCGTGCATCCACGACCCGTATCCGTTCATGCGATGGTTGCGCGAGCACGATCCGGTGCATCGCGCGGCGTCGGGCCTCTTTTTGTTGAGCCGCCACGCCGACATCTACTGGGCGTTCAAGGCCACGGGCGATGCGTTTCGGGGTCCGGCGCCCGGCGAACTGGCGCGCTATTTCTCGCGTGCGGCGACCAGCCCGTCGCTCAATCTGTTGGCGTCCACGCTAGCGATGAAGGACCCACCGACGCATACGCGTCTGCGCCGGCTGATCTCGCGCGATTTCACCATGGGCCAGATCGACAACCTGCGGCCGAGCATCGCGCGCATCGTCGCAGCGCGCCTGGACGGCATAACGCCCGCGCTGGAGCGCGGGGAGGCGGTGGACCTGCATCGGGAATTCGCGCTGGCCTTGCCCATGCTGGTTTTCGCCGAACTGTTCGGCATGCCCCAAGACGACATGTTCGAGCTCGCTGCCGGCATCGGCACCATTCTGGAAGGCCTGGGCCCGCACGCCAGCGATCCCCAGCTCGCCGCGGCGGACGCGGCCAGCGCCAGGGTGCAGGCCTACTTCGGCGACCTCATACAGCGCAAGCGCACCGATCCCCGCCGCGACATCGTGTCGATGCTGGTCGGCGCACATGACGACGATGCCGACACACTGTCGGATGCGGAGTTGATCAGCATGCTGTGGGGCATGCTGCTGGGCGGCTTCGTCACCACTGCTGCGAGCATCGACCATGCCGTCCTGGCGATGCTGGCGTATCCCGAACAGCGGCACTGGCTGCAGGCAGACGCCGCGCGGGTGAGGGCATTCGTCGAAGAAGTCCTGCGCTGCGACGCGCCCGCCATGTTCAGCTCCATCCCGCGTATCGCCCAGCGCGACATCGAACTGGGCGGCGTGGTGATTCCGAAGAACGCGGACGTGCGCGTGCTGATCGCGTCCGGCAATCGCGACCCGGACGCCTTCGCCGATCCCGATCGCTTCGATCCCGCGCGGTTCTACGGCACCAGTCCAGGCATGTCGACCGACGGGAAGATCATGCTGAGCTTCGGCCACGGCATTCACTTCTGCCTCGGTGCGCAACTGGCCCGGGTGCAGTTGGCCGAGAGCCTGCCGCGGATCCAGGCCCGCTTCCCCACGCTGGCATTTGCCGGGCAGCCGACCCGGGAGCCCTCGGCATTCCTTCGGACGTTCCGCACGCTGCCGGTGCGGCTGCATGCGCAGGGGAGCTGAGATGCGCGTCATGGTCGACCAGGATCTGTGCGGAACCAGCGGGCAGTGCGTGCTGACGCTGCCGGGCACCTTTCGCCAGCGCGAACCGGACGGCGTGGCCGAAGTGTGCGTGGCGACGGTCCCGCATGCGCTGCACGCCGCCGTGCGGCTCGCGGCCAGCCAGTGCCCGGTCGCCGCCATTCGGGTCATCGAAAGCGACGCTGGCGATGGCGAGCGCGCCAGCGCCGACCCTGCGCCTTCTCCAGCGGAGGCCGAGCGGCATGCCGCGAAAGACCAGCACAATCTAGGATGACACGATGGGACGGTTTGAAGGCAAAGTGGCCGTGGTGACCGGCGCCGGCGCCGGCATCGGCAAGGCATGCGCCCTCGCCATCGCGCGCGAGGGCGGCAGAGTGGTGGTGGCCGACATTGATGGCTCGGCGGCTATCGCCTGCACCGCGCAGATCGCGGCCGAAGCGGGCCACGCGCTCGCCCTGGCGATCGACATCGCCGATGCGCAGGCGGTGGCAGCGCTGTTCGAGACGGCGGAGCGGCACTTCGGCGGGGTCGACCTGCTGGTGAACAACGCGAGCGCGATGCATCTGACCCCGCGCGACCGCGCGATCCTCGAGCTGGAGCTAGCGGTCTGGGATCAGACCATGGCGACCAATCTGCGTGGCACGCTGCTCTGCTGCCGGCAGGCCATCCCCCGGATGATCGCCCGCGGCGGTGGCGCGATCGTCAACATGTCGTCGTGCCAGGGGCTCAGTGGTGACACCGCACTGACATCCTACGCCGCGTCGAAGGCGGCGATGAACATGCTGTCGTCCTCACTTGCCACCCAGTACGGTCATGCGCAGATCCGCTGCAATGCGGTTGCGCCGGGTCTCATCATGACCGAGCGACTCCTCGCCAAGCTGGACGCGTGCATGCAAACCCATCTGCGCCGTCACCAGCTCCTGCCGCGCGTCGGCCGCCCCGAGGACGTGGCCGCGCTGGTGGCGTTCCTGCTCTCCGACGATGCTGCGTTCATCACTGGCCAGGTCGTGTGCATCGACGGCGGCATGCTGGCGCATGTGCCGACATACGCCGACGGTGGCAACAGCCGCGCCGCGCGGCCTGCCGGCGAGACCGCAGAAGCGGACGCGGCGCCGCGCTGCTGATGGACATGCTGCTCAACCCGCTGAACCGTCGGCATCGGCTGCGGCACGACATCCCGGTCGTGCCCGGCGCTTTTCCCTTGGTCGGGCATCTTCCCGCCGTCGTCTGCGACCTGCCGCGCCTGCTGCGGCGTGCGGAACGGACGCTGGGCAGCCACTTCTGGCTAGATTTCGGCCCTGCCGGACACCTGATGACCAGTCTGGATCCGGATGCTCTCGCACTGCTCCGGCACAAGGACGTGTCCTCGGGGCTGATCGAAGACATCGCGCCCGAATTGTTTGGCGGAACGTTGGTCGCCCAGGACGGCATCGCGCACCGGCAGGCGCGCGATGCGATCCAGGCGGCGCTTCTGCCCAAGGGGCTGACCCTGGCCGGCATCGGCGAGCTGTTCGCGCCCGTCATCCGGGCGCGCGTGCAGAGGTGGCGGGAACGGGGCGACGTCACCATCCTGCGCGAAACCGGCGATCTAATGCTCAAGCTCATCTTCAGTCTCATGGGAATCCCCGCGCAGGACCTGCCGGGATGGCATCGCAAGTACCGGCAACTGCTGCAGTTGATCGTCGCGCCCCCGGTCGACCTGCCTGGACTGCCCTTGCGGCGGGGCCGCGCGGCCCGCGACTGGATCGATGCGCGGTTGCGCGAGTTCGTCCGCGCCGCGCGCGAACATGCCTCGCGCACCGGGTTGATCAACGACATGGTGAGCGCCTTCGATCGCAGCGACGATGCGCTTTCCGATGACGTCCTGGTCGCCAATATTCGCTTGCTGCTGCTTGGTGGTCACGACACCACCGCCTCGACGATGGCCTGGATGGTGATCGAGCTAGCGCGGCAGCCTGGGCTGTGGGACGCCCTGGTCGAGGAGGCGCAACGCGTAGGCGCGGTGCCGACTCGGCACGCGGACCTGGCGCAGTGTCCGGTCGCTGAGGCGCTGTTCCGCGAGACGCTGCGCGTGCATCCGGCGACGCCGCTCCTAGTGCGTCGCGCACTGCGTGAATTGCGAATCGGCCAACAGCGCATTCCTACGGGCACCGATCTGTGCATCCCGCTGCTGCATTTCTCGACCTCGGCGCTGCTGCACGAGGCGCCTGATCAGTTTCGGCTGGCGCGGTGGCTTCAACGCACCGAGCCGATCCGGCCGGTGGACATGCTGCAGTTCGGTACCGGCCCACACTTCTGCATGGGCTACCACCTGGTATGGCTGGAACTGGTGCAGTTCTGTATCGCCTTGGCGCTGACCATGCACGAGGCCGGGGTGCGGCCGCGGTTGCTGAGCGGCGTCGAAAAAGGCCGGCGCTATTACCCGACCGCACATCCGTCCATGACTATCCGCATCGGATTCTCATGAGCTGGCATCGCATGCCCCGTGTGGTGAGGCAGCGGCGCCGGCGACGCGCGGCATTGCTGCACTCGGCGCGCGCGCTCGGTGCGAGGCCGGCAACACCGCGGCGGCTCGCCGCTCGCCGTGGCCGTCTCCTGGCAGGTACAAGGACATGAACAACATGCAGACTGGTTCCACGCCACACGACGACCGAGCTGGCGTTTCCGCGAACGGCATATTGGGCGCGCAGGCGCGCGGCGCATCCGGCAGGCTGCTGCCCGAGATCTGGATGCAGGACGGCGCAAAGCGGGTCGAAGAGGCGCTGGCGCGTCTTCTCTGCGCCGAAGACGACGGTGAGACCGAGCTGATGGCGGCGATGCGCTACGCCACCTTGCATGGCGGCAAGCGCACCCGCGCCTTGCTCTGTTTGGCTGCCGGCGCACTGGCCGACACGCCGGCGCACATGCTCGATGACGTCGGTGCCGCCATCGAGATGATGCACGCCTGTACGTTGGTCCACGACGATCTGCCCGCGATGGACGACGACGTGCTTCGCCGCGGCCTTCCGACCGTGCACGTCAAGTTCGGCGAAGCCACCGCGATCCTGGTCGGCGATGCGCTGCAGGCGCACGCCTTCCTGACCCTGGCGAGCCTGAATGCGCCGGGCGACAGCCCTATCGCGCTCGTGCGCGAACTGGCGCAGGCGGTGTCCGCCGAGGGGGCCGCAGGCGGGCAGGCCATAGATCTGTCGCTGGTTGGAAAGCACGTCGAGCTGGACAGGATCGTGGCGATGCACCGGATGAAGAGCGGAGCGCTAGTGCGCGCGTCCGTTCGCATGGGCGCGCTATGCGCTGTCGGCGTGAATGCCGCGCACGCTGCACTTTACTGTGCGCTGGATCACTACAGCGCCTGTTTCGGCCTGGCGTTACAGGTGATCGACGACATTCTCGACGTGACAGCGGATACCGCGGCGCTGGGCAAGACCCCCGGCAAGGACGCGGCGGCGCAGAAGCCGACCTGCGCGTCGATCATGGGACTGCAGGAAGCACGCCAGTTCGCGCTGGATCTGTTGCGCGATGCCGGCGAGGCCATCGCGCCGCTGGGGCCGCGTGCGGAACGGTTGGCGCAACTCATACAGTGGGCCAACGCGTATCTGTTCAAACACGCGCCACGCGCATGAGCGCGCCCGTCCGCATCGAGTCGCCCCTGTGCCGCTGCGATCGGCCGGCGGCAGAGTGCATCCTGCACTGTGTCCGAGTCCGCGGCGCCGATCGCAGCGGTTGCCCGCCGCGGCGCACGTTTCTGCAAACGGAACATCCCGCGTGAACGCGCTGTCCGAACATATCCTTTCCGAATTGCGCCGCCTGCTGAGCGAAATGAGCGATGGCGGCAGCGTCGGTCCGTCCGTCTACGACACGGCGCAGGCGCTGCGCTTCCACGGCAACGTCACCGGTCGGCAGGACGCATACGCGTGGCTCATCGCGCAGCAACAGGCCGACGGCGGATGGGGAAGCGCGGACTTCCCGCTGTTCCGCCATGCGCCCACGTGGGCGGCGTTACTGGCATTGCAGCGTGCCGATCCTCTTCCCGGAGCTGCGGACGCAGTCCAGACTGCAACGAGGTTCCTCCAGCGCCAGCCCGATCCCTACGCACATGCGGTGCCAGAAGACGCGCCGATCGGCGCGGAGCTGATCCTGCCGCAGTTTTGCGGTGAGGCCGCATCCTTGCTGGGTGGCGTAGCGTTTCCGCGCCATCCTGCGCTGTTGCCATTGCGGCAAGCGTGCCTGGTCAAGCTGGGGGCGGTGGCGATGTTGCCGAGCGGCCATCCGTTGCTACACTCCTGGGAAGCCTGGGGGACGTCGCCGACCACCGCATGCCCGGATGACGACGGCAGCATCGGCATCAGTCCGGCGGCCACCGCCGCGTGGCGTGCCCAGGCCGTGACACGGGGGAGCACGCCGCAGGTCGGGCGCGCCGATGCGTATCTGCAGATGGCATCGCGGGCGACGCGCAGCGGCATCGAAGGTGTCTTTCCCAACGTCTGGCCGATCAATGTGTTCGAGCCATGCTGGTCGCTGTACACCCTGCATCTGGCCGGGCTTTTCGCGCATCCCGCGCTCGCGGAGGCGGTTCGCGTGATCGTCGCGCAGCTCGACGCCCGTCTGGGCGTGCACGGTCTGGGCCCGGCCTTGCACTTCGCGGCTGATGCGGACGACACCGCCGTTGCGTTGTGCGTCCTGCACCTTGCAGGCCGTGACCCGGCGGTCGATGCGTTGCGCCATTTCGAAATCGGCGAGCTGTTCGTCACCTTCCCCGGCGAACGCAATGCCTCGGTGTCGACCAACATTCATGCCCTGCATGCGTTGCGACTGTTGGGAAAGCCCGCCGCGGGCGCCAGCGCGTACGTCGAGGCCAATCGCAACCCGCACGGTCTATGGGACAACGAAAAATGGCACGTTTCGTGGCTGTATCCCACCGCGCATGCGGTCGCTGCGCTGGCGCAAGGCAAGCCCCAGTGGCGAGATGAGCGCGCGCTGGCGGCGCTGCTGCAGGCGCAGCGCGACGACGGTGGCTGGGGCGCGGGTCGCGGGTCCACGTTCGAGGAAACCGCCTATGCGCTGTTTGCGTTGCACGTGATGGATGGGAGCGAAGAGGCGACAGGGCGCCGGCGCATCGCGCAGGTGGTGGCGCGTGCGCTGGAGTGGATGCTCGCCCGCCATGCGGCGCATGGATTGCCGCAGACGCCGCTGTGGATCGGCAAGGAACTGTATTGCCCCACTCGGGTCGTGCGCGTGGCCGAACTCGCCGGGTTGTGGCTGGCGCTTCGTTGGGGCGGCGCGTCCTGGCCGAGGGGGCAGGAGCGGCGCCATGATCCAGACTGAACGCGCGGTGCAGCAGGTGCTGGAGTGGGGACGTTCCCTGACCGGATTCGCCGACGAGCATGCCGTGGAAGCGGTCAGGGGCGGCCAGTACATCCTGCAGCGCATCCACCCGAGCCTGCGCGGCACCAGCGCCCGCACCGGTCGCGATCCGCAGGACGAAACGCTGATAGTGACGTTCTATCGCGAACTGGCGCTGCTGTTCTGGCTCGACGATTGCAACGACCTTGGCCTGATCTCGCCGGAACAGCTCGCCGCGGTGGAGCAAGCGCTGGGGCAGGGCGTGCCGTGCGCGCTCCCCGGATTCGAGGGTTGCGCTGTGCTGCGCGCTTCGCTGGCCACGCTCGCCTACGATCGTCGCGATTATGCTCAGCTTCTCGACGATACCCGGTGCTACTCCGCGGCGCTGCGCGCCGGACACGCGCAGGCGGTAGCGGCGGAACGCTGGTCCTACGCTGAGTACCTGCACAACGGCATCGATTCGATCGCCTACGCGAACGTGTTCTGTTGCCTGTCCTTGCTGTGGGGGCTGGATATGGCGACCTTGCGCGCGCGTCCGGCGTTTCGCCAGGTCCTGCGGCTCATCTCCGCGATAGGGCGTCTGCAGAACGATCTGCATGGATGCGACAAGGACAGGTCGGCCGGCGAGGCCGACAACGCGGTGATCTTGCTGCTGCAGCGCTATCCAGCTATGCCTGTGGTGGAGTTCCTCAACGACGAGCTGGCCGGCCATACGCGCATGCTGCACCGGGTGATGGCGGAAGAACGCTTTCCCGCGCCGTGGGGACCATTGATCGAGGCCATGGCGGCCATCCGCGTGCAGTACTACCGGACCTCGACCAGCCGCTACCGCAGCGACGCTGTGAGGGGAGGCCAGCGCGCGCCGGCCTGAACGCGCAGGAGGCGGCGGCGTGCGCGCGCTGCCGTCGGCCCGATCCGACGCAACGCCGCCGCCCGATGGAGCGAGCATGAGCGACACCGCCCTGAGACTGCACGTCCACGACCAGTTCGCCAACGGCCGGCGCTTCCGCATTCTCAACATCGTCGACGACGTCACTAAGGAATACCTGGGCGCCATTCCGGAGACGTCAATCCGGGGCGGCGGGTGGCCCGCGAACTGAAGGAAATCGTTGAGCGACGCGGCAAGCCAGGAATGATCGCGTCCGACCATGGCACCGAGTTCACCTGCAACGCCATGCTGGCCTGGAGCAAGGACACGGTCATCGACTGGCACTTCATCGCGCCGGGAAAGCCGATGCAGAACGGCTTCATCGAGAGATTCATGTATAGACGGCCGCGCGGATGCAAGGGATTTCAGCAGCAATTTGGATATCGGTCGGGTGCGTTCATGTATACGGCCTATCATTGCGACCGATAGCATGGCCGCTCGCCCTGATGGAGATCGCGGATCGAGGCCTCATCAACGGGTCGCGCTTGTTGCGCTTAAAACTCTTCTGTCAATCGGCCCTTTAATTGCGGATTATTGTCAACTCTCTTTTTTTGAAGCCATTCGGCAAGACGGTAGCGCTCGACCTCCCCGTCGGCCCGATTCGGCGCGCGCCAATTGTGCACACAATCGGCGAGAAATGGGGGAGCGTGCTACGACCTGTTCACAGCCCTTTCTGTCGCGGGCCATGTCGCGCCGAGCAGCCGGGAGTTGTTGGCAATCGCTGGAATTATCGGGTAATTTTGCGCAACAGGCGCAACACGATGTCGACGAACAAATGCGGACTAAGTTATTGAAATAATTGGTGATCCCAGCAGAACAAGCACATCAGCCGGTATCAATGGCTTAGATTGGCAAACCGCCCGTTCGGGCAAGATTGATCCGCAAGCGCTTTTTCGCGCACTGGCAATCAAAAGCCGCCGGATGGTGGGCCAAAAATGCGAAGGGCCGCCTCGGCTAAGGCAGCCCCAGATCGCAATCAAAAGTCCAGTAGCCTGGAATTTAGCACCCAGTCTCCCGAGCCGCAATCCGGAACCGCCATGCAAGCTGCCTTCGCCGCTGCCCTGGCGCGGAAGATGGTGCGGCCGTGAGTGCAATTCTCGACAAGGACCGGACCCGGCGAAAGCTCCATCTGTTAACGCGCGCAAATGGCGATCTACGCCTTACCGATCAAGACTTCCGGGTGCTTTGGTATATCGCCGATGCGATCGATCACGAGACCGATCTAGCCCGCCGCAAGCAGGCCACCATCGCTAAAGATCTTGGGAAGAAGGGCGTCCGCGGCGTGCAGTTGAGCCTCGGACGGTTAGCCGAGTTCGGCTACCTCAAGTTCGAGGTCAAGGAAGGCGGGACCTACGTCAATGCCTATCGCCTTCTTCTCGAAGAGGCGAATGTGGGTTCGCCTTCTTCTGACCAGAAGGCGAACAATGGTGAGCCTTTGGATGACCAGAAGGCGAACGTCGGTGCGCTTTCTGCCGGTGCAGTCCCCAAAAAGGCGAACGAGCGTGACGAAAAAGGCGAACCGTCATTCGTACATGATCCCTTATCTGTCCCTGAAGTAGCTGCAGCCGCGCGCAATGACTACGAATTCTATGCGGCGGGGGCGATGCATTGCACTAACTAACCCCCATGCGGCTCGTAGTACGCCCGCATCGCCTTCAGATGCTCTGCCTGCTGGCGGGAGTAGTGCCGGATCGAACGAAGCTCGCCCACCAGTAGGCCTACTATCAACCAGAAGGCAGTAGCCACTAGTGCCCCGAGCGCGACTTCAGAGACGCCTTTATGCTTCATCGTCGTGCTCAAGATAGCCCTCGATAAGGCGATCCAGGTCAATCTTTCTAATCGACGCCGCGATCAATCGGTCCACCTTCATATCTATTGGGGCTTTCCACAGAACTCAATCAGATAATTGATTAGAGCTCCCCCAACTCCTGCGGTCTGAAGGTTAGGACGGGTCGAAGCAAATGCGCGAACATTGTCTGCGAGCTGGACGTTTGTCATTTTGCTCTTCGAAATGCAATTGATAATGCGTGCCTGCCTTGGCATCTTGCTCGTCAGAGGCAACGCTAATCAGCGCGTCGTAGAAACCGGCCATGTAGGCAGCGCGGATCTGCGCAGGTAACGACTCCCATCGGAAGTAAGTGAAGTAAACGGCATTCGCAGGCGCGGTGATCACAAGCGGAGCCGCTACCAATATGATTCTAATCAAATCTGCCTCGTGATGCCGTGGATTAACAACTGATCGCCGTTGCGTCGCCCCGACTCGGGCGAAGATCATCCGCCCAGCAGACGTGCGCCTCAGTTTTCGCGGGGGTGGATCGGATAGTTGGGTCAAGCTCCGGTGCAGCACTCGTTCACAAACTCTGAGGCTAGCCCACCGTTACGGCATCCGCAGCAAGCAGGTCATCGATCAGCTCGGCAAAGCCCTCTCGTACAAGAAAGCGCCGGCTAAATGCCAGGCGCTGATGGTAGGGAATTAGATATCGATCGAAGCGGTCAGATTGAAGTTGGCGTGCCTCGCGCGCCAGCTCGTCCGTTTCAGGTAGGCCTTGTTCCTTGATTGCGACCAGGAGGTCCTTAAGGTCGGCCGCAGATGTTTTTTCGACAAAGACGGCAAAGTTTTCGATCGAAGCCTTTGCGCCCTCTCGACGTAAAGCCAGCACCATTGTCTGAGCGAGGCGTGCACCTGACCAAGGAAATACAATGACGTCCTGACCGTATTGCAGAAAGCGGTGCCTATCGAGATGGTATCCGCCTCGTCGACCCGCTCGTTGGAGAAGAATCGATAGGCGGCCTTCGTGTTGGCCCAATCCTGACAAACCAACGGGATGCTTTGACCCATGTCGCTCCCGATTTGTGCGAGCAATTTGCAGAACCGGCGACCAAGCCGCTCATCCTTAAACTCGCATCCCGCAACTTCCCGATCAACCCACGTCTCGATACCGGTCGTCAATCGCTGAGCACGCGCCACCGCGCGTTCCTTCACCAAGCCCATCGAGCACCCCGCACTTCCGAATCAGGTGCTCAACAACGAATCACAACAGATTCTACTGATTCAAGATTTCGGCCGCGGCCCCCCGCTCAAATCCGACGTCAAATGTGGGTAATTGAAAGATCTCTTTGCCGCTTACAATGCGCGCGCGGCCAAGCCGAGAATCTGATCAAGCTGCATATGACGCAGCTCGCCTCCGACCGCACCAGCTGCCGTTCGGCGCTCGCCAACCAGGTCCGTCTCGCGCTCCATACGGCCGCTTATTGGCTGATGCTGACCGTGCGCGAGGCGATTCCCAAAGTCCGGGAATTGGCCGCTGCCGAGTTCGCGACGCTGCGTCTTCGTCTCTTGAAAATCGCTGCCCGTGTGGTCGAGACCACGAGCCGCATTCGCCTTGCGTTTGCCGCGGCATGTCCCGAGCCGACCTGATCCGCCGTTTGCCAGGCGCGCTGCTGCCGCTCGGTCCTTGACCGGCGGGGCGTCCGCCCCCCGTTCACCCACCCCATCCCTCAAGCGCGTTGCAAAGTACGGGTCGTCAGGCGGTGAAAAGCCGAAGGCAATCCTGTGCGCCTCGCCAGACAAGATGTGCGGCCGCATCAATCGGGCCCAAAAGCCGCCCTCTGACGAATAGGCCGGGCTAGCAGTTGACGGTGCTCAGACCGTGTAGCGGCACACGGTATATGCATGTATATGCATGTATATGCATGTATATGTAAAGAAATGCGACAGATGCGTTAATAGAATTGCAGAATCCTACATGTCGAACGCGATGCTCAAATCCAGCTGCGCCACCCCGAATTTACCGCCCCCCAACGCCTTTCCCGAAGACCCCGGGTCGCTGGCTGCCAAAGAGGTCGCGCGACTGAGCATTCTTGACGGCATGCGGGGAATTGCTGCCATCTGTGTCGCCGTTTTACATTTTTATGAACCCTTTCAGTTCGGTCCTCAGAACCGGATTCCTCACGGTTATCTCGCTGTAGATTTTTTCTTTTGCTTGTCAGGGTATGTAATGGCATTTGCCTACGACCCTTCTCGCGTAGAATTGTCACCCACAGAACTTATTAAAAGGCGTCTGATACGACTGCATCCGCTCGTCGTAATTGGCTCCTTGTTGGGCTTCGTTGTGGTTGTAATCGGACGATTCTATGCGCCTATGGCTGCTGCGTTATTCAATTTTAGTGTCACGGAGTTTTTTATTCTCCTCACCTGCAGCGTACTTCTGTTGCCGCACTTATTTGTCCACGATCCCAGCTTTCCTATTTTTCCTTTTGTCGCTCCCGCCTGGTCATTGCTTTGCGAGTATGTGGCGAGCCTAACGTTTGCTCTTTGTCTGCGCCAACTATCGCTTCGATGGTTGCTAGCGATGCTCGCCTTCGCCGCGGTTGCAACGGCATACACGTGCTACGATTTCGGAAGCCTAAACGGCGGTTTCGACCGCAGAACCTTCTGGATTGGCTTTGTACGGGTAGGTTTTTCATTTATCGCGGGCGTTGTTGCTTGCCGTATTGGCAGGCAACCGCTGTTGCCAGGGGCAGCATATTACCTTCCGCTTATCATGCTTGCGACCTTTTTTTGGCCCTTCCTTTGGAAGCCCTACGATTTCCTGATCGTCACAATCGTATATCCGCTCCTTGTTTGGCTGGGCGCTAATGCAATCGGGAGTCCGTCGATCAACCGTTTTAGCGAGTTTATCGGAGATCTTTCATATCCGCTTTATATGACCCACTACGTTCCACTCATGCTATTGTTCGGCGGAACTTCGGCAGGTTGGGTTGCGCAGATCCATGCAGCGCTAGCGGTACCAAGCATGACTCTAGTTGCAATCGCTTTTAGCTTTCTTGTTAAGCGATATATCGACGAACCGATCCGTGCCACTTTGCGTCACAGATCATTTGAGCACCTCAAAGGCTAATGCAGGCACTGCCGCAGGTATGCACGGATGTGCTTATCCTGTTCTGCTCTCAGAAGCGCTTTCGCCCCCTCTGGCCTTCCAGCTTCAGGGTAATTAGCTAGGTATGAGATGTGGGTAATTGAAAGAGCTAACTCAGGCAGACCACATGTTTCCCATTCACAATATCTTCCCGAAAGAGATGGCGATAATCGGCCGCACCCTGCTGAATTACGGCGAGCTTGAACTCGACCTGATGAATTGCATCCAGGTCGTCCGCCAATACGACATGAACTCCATCTTGAAGGCGTTTCAGGATTCGGGGAGAGAAGAGCCGCATTCAGATCGCGGACGCTCTGGGCCGCGTACCCGAGCAGACACACATGCGACCTAGACGGGACGTCAGCGTCTCAGTCGCATTCCCGCGAGCGCTCCGGCAAAAAGTACATTCAACTGGTGCCCGTGCAAATGCAGCCTACGCAGCGATCTTGTCTTCCTTGTCTGCGCCGCGCATGACGATCCTCAGGGCGTCGTTGGGCAGCGGGCGCTGCAGCGCCTTTGCCTCATCCCAGGGAGTGTGCATCCAGATGTCGCGCTCCTCCTCGGTGGTCAGGATCACGGGCATTGCTTTCGGATGGATCGGCTCGACGACCGCATTGGGTGACGTCGTCAGGAAGCCGTAGACAAGGTGGGGCCGGGGATCGGCTTCGACTTGGTGCCGCGGTCGCCTCTGAACTCGGTCCAGATGCCGCCGAAGCAGAACAGCGGCCGGCTCTCCTCGAGCGCGAACCAAACCACATCTTTCTTCTTCGTCTCGGGATTTGGCGGTACTGTCCAGAATCTTTCGCACTTTTGATCAGGCGACGGCTCCGGTTTCAGAGAGTTGTGGCTGATAGAGCGGTCGCATGTTCATGTAGCATTTGGTCGACCACGCCGTTCCGGCAATGTGCCGCAGCCGGGCCGCCGCCAAATTGAGACAGGATTGACCGTCGGGGAAGGCGCCGACGACACGGGTTCGTCGCCGGATCTCCTTCATGATGCGCTCGAGCGGATTGTTCGTTCGAATCTTCCGCCAATGGATGTCAGGAAAGGCATAGTAGGCGAGCGTCTCGTGAACCGCCTGCTCGACGAGATCAGCAGCTTTGGCCATACGGCTTGCCCGCAGATCCGCGATGACGGTCCTGGCTTTCTCGTCGGCCGCGGCGCGGCTCTCCTGGGCATGAATGGCCTTGAGCATGTGGCTCACCTCGTGGACCCGGGTCGACGGCACGTGGCTGAAGACATTGCGATAAAAATGCACCATGCAGCGTTGATAGCGGGCCTCCGGCAGATAATCCGCAACGCTTTCGACAAGACCTCGGCACGCATCGGAAACCACCAACTGCACGCCCCTGAGACCGCGATCGACGAGATGCCGCAGAAACGAGGACCAGCCGGATTTGTCCTCCTTGGCGCCCTCACAGATGCCGAGGATCTCCCGGAACCCCTCGGCATTGACCGCCGAGGCCACCAGCAGCGAGACGTTGCGAACCTCACCAGCCCAGCTGCGCTTCATCACGATGCCGTCGAGGTAGAGATACGGATGCTCGCCTTCGATCCTGCGATTCCGCCACGCCTCGATCTTGGTATAGATCTTCTTGTTCAGGTTCGACACTGTGCTCGGGCTGACCCGGGGGCCCCACAGCGCCTCCGTAATGTCTTCGACCCGCCGAACCGAAATCCCGGCCAGATACATCTCGATCAGCGCCTCCTCGACCGAGCTCTCCCGCCTCCGGTAGCGCTCGATAATCGCCGTCTCGAAGGTTTGCCGCCGTAGCTTCGGAACCTTCAGATTGACGTCGCCCGCCTTGGTCTGCAGCGTTCGCTCGTAGCTGCCCGCCCGCGTGTCCTGCCGGGCCGGGCTGCGCTCATAACGCCCAGCACCGCACAGCTGGTCCGCTTCGGCCTCCAGCATGGCGTTCAGTGTCTCTTCCACCGTCCCGCGGACCATCTCGCCCAGGTGATCTCGAATCCGGGCCTCATCAATTTGGATCACCTGACCCATGGCATTCCCATCGTTCATTCAAAGCTCCTTCATTCTAGAGGAAGCCGTCAATCCTGAAAGTGCGAAAGACTCTGTACGTTACCGAATGCAAAGCAGTTTTGAGATGGCGTGCAATCTTTTGACAAACATTTACGGGGCAATGCAATGAGTTCGAAAAACATCAGAATTTCATCGACATCGGTGACCAGACAGGAATGGCGTGCTGTCGACGCAGTCGTTAACACCAAGGGCAGAGATGCAACATCCTTTCATGCCGAACCGAGTGCCGCAGTAGTTACCGAACGCAGATTAGCAAGTCTGGGGCCTTCACAAAAATTACCGTCTCAATCGAGCCGGCCAATGTGTCGACGCGACAAGCGATCCGCCGGCTGAATGATGAACTGGAGGGGCGAGTCTCACCTTCGGATACGTTCGCATCCAAAACTGCATCCTGATCCGCGCTCATGCTTGGCCCATGCACTTTGCATATGAGACAACGGCGTTCTCGAGCACGGAGTTGATGCAAGGGGACGTTCTGCGAAGGACGCTAGAGCTGGATGCTCTACTGGAGGCAGTTCATCCTCATTTTTTCCACCATCCGAAGAACTTATTCTTCATCGTGCTAACGCAAAGTTGCGACCTAGTACCTCGCGGGCCAGCGGGCGGATGCAAGGCACCGTACATTGCCATTGCACCGGTGCGCAGTCTCGAATTGGTCGTAGAACGACAGGTCGGTCAATTCCAGGCTCCTGCTGTGAAATCCGATCTCCCTATCGTTGGACTTCGGGCGAGAAATAAGATCTCGGAGTTTATGGGCCGGCTTTTGAATTACAACGAGCCTGGCTATTTCTTTCTGGATTCCGAGGGCACAGATCTCAGGTAGACTGCATAGCGTTTCTCAAACTTTCCATCGCTGTGAAGGCCGATCTCCACCTAGCAACCTGCGTTGCGGCGAAGATCTTGCAATTGACAGACACGTTTCAGGCAAAACTTGGTTGGCTAGTTGGCCAAATGTATTCGCCCGTCGGAACGCAGGATATGGATGCTGACAAAGCGACAAAAAATTGCGGACTCTCAGAAGAGCGTTGCTCTGTGGTTCGATGACTCAAAAATCAAAGCGGTTGAATCAAGGTTCGCCGAACTCCGTCAGTTGGATCCCAATAAGAGTATGTCAGAGGCTGAAATTGCGGCGATGATCCGCGCCGTCCCATCCGTCCGAAAAGAGGTGATGACCCGAGCGACGGAAATCATCAAAGATACGCTTGGCGAGAACCAACAGGGAGCGGCTCGACGCTTAAGTTCAAGATTAGCGAGCGACGCTGCGCTAAAGAAGCTTTTGCGGTAGATGTCACATGTCGCGGTGACGTGACAGTCGAGCGAGCAACCAGTAGCTGGATTTCGCCGCGCAGGGCATGATCACGATCACGGATTGGTCACCTCACGCTTCGTTCGGCTCCTAGGACGCAAAGCGTCTGTGGACCCATCACGACTACTGACTTCGTAAAGTCACATAGGCGACCGACCTAGAATACTGAACCTTGTGCGCTGGTGCTGATGGCGATGACATCGCCACGGCGGCAGATCTTCGCGACGGCGGCGATGTCGCCGTCCGAAGCTCCACCCTGAAAGAGTATTTGCGCAGAAGATCGACAATAGGCCGACGGCTCAGGAGCGGCTTTGGGCGCGGCCGGAGCAGGCGCCTGACCATAAGCCGAACCCACGAGGGCCATGCAAAGCGCCGCAGGCCAATGTCTCAGCATGATCTCCGTACCTACTTCTTCGTGCCGTAGGGGCTTTGGTTCGTCGGAGCCAGTGAGATTCCTTCCTCAGATGCTTTGTTGTAGATCGCGTTTTCGGTTCGGCCCAACTTCAGGCCGATCACTCGCGTCGGTGTGTTGCCCTTCACAAGTTGTTTGAGTTGGCTCACTTCGCCTGACGTCGACTGCTTGCCGCTATTCCGGGTCGACTTCGCCATTGCGCGCTTCCTCTTATTGGTGGGTGCCGTAACGGTTCCCGGTGTTTGAATTCACATAGGTCCCGCCGCGGTGCAACGATCCCGAGCCGCCTGAAAAGCTGCCGCCGTGGCTTGAGGTGTGGTGTCCGCCGCCATAGCTGACACGGCCCCCGTGACCTCCTCCGCGAGCATCGGCCGGTCCAATTATTCCGATTGCCAAAAAAGCCCGGCAACGAGCGTTGCTGCCCTCATATTGTTCCCCCTCAAAAACGTCTCTTGTAAATTCGCTCCTCTATCCAACTGCAACCGATGCGGGAGCGCAAGCCGTAGTGCACCGATGACACTTTCTCCACTGGTGTGTGGATGTGAGACTTTGGACCTAGGGAAAAATACGGGTAAGGGGCGACCTTAAAGGTGCAGACCGATGATAAACCGGATGGCAAAGAAGGTGCCCCCGGCGACCACGGCAGTGGCGCTAATCGCGAACACTACTCTCCAACCCTCGTCCATTGTGCCTCGCGATAAAACGACCCCCGCGGGGGCAACGCGGAGGCCGCTGTTGGGGCGCTCCAAGGCAGGGGGTCCTGAAGCGATACGGCAACGTGCACGCGGTCGGAGGGGTTCCTATGAAGGGCAGATCCTCAAAACGCGGTGGATTTCCGCATCAGCTTCAGGAATATCTCGATGAGGTCTCACTGCGAGGAGCGAACATCTCCGCCGCCGAGTTGGGCCACCACCCAATCCGCAAAAGCTCGTACCGACGATCTTTGTCGGCTTGCGCGCGGGTAGATCAAGCGGTGACCGACGTAGCGGATATCGTTGGCGCGTCCGGCCAATGGAGCGACCAAGCGCCCGCACGCCAGTTCGCGTTCGGCCAGAAGCGTTGATTCCAAGGCCACGCCCAATCCCTCTGCAGCCGTCGCGATCGCAAGAAAGCTTCGGTCGAATCTCATGCCGTGAAGCGCAGGTGCTTCTAACCCATTCGCGGTGAACCATTGATGCCACTGCACCCGCTTCACGTCGGAGCGGATGAGCGTCTGATCGAGGAGATCGGCAGGCTTCCTGATCGATTTTGCGAGCGAGGGCGAGCAGAGCGGCGTGACCGTCTCCTCCGGCAGAGGGACAATTTCGACGCCCTCCGCGCGTGGCGGACCGTAGACGATGTCGATATCGAAATCATCGTTGCTGAAGCGCGCATAGTCCGTGCTTGCAGCCAGCCGAACCTCGAGCTTCGGGTAAGCAGCGAGAAACTGTGCAAGCCGTGGTGCCAGCCATTGCGCAGCAAAGCTGGGCGCGGAATGGACGCGCACCAATTGTGGTCCGCGCGCGGCAACTTCCTCTAGGCCACGGCGGAGCTGATCGAATGCCGCTCCCGTGTGACGCATCAGGTTCTCGCCGGCCGGCGTAAGTCGCACGGATCGTGCGCTGCGCTCGAACAAAGCGGTCCGAAGGGTGCCCTCCAGCTTGCGGATGGCATGACTAACGGCACTCGGTGTCAGGTGAAGCTCATTCGCCGCATCGCGAAACGATCCGGTGCGGGCAGCCGCTTCAAAGGCACGAATTGCCGATATGGGGATATTCGACAGCATCCCATAAGTGAACCAGATTCATCGATCCGTGACAACTGCGCGTTTGTCCGTTGGCGGTCGGCGGGTCATTCCTAAGCGCCAAGGAAGAACAATTTGCGGGAGGAACTGATGCTGCTCAGCGGTAAGACGGCCATCATTTCGGGCGCGGCCTCGCCGCGCGGGATCGGGCTTGCCACCGCCCGGCGGTTCGCCGCCGAGGGCGCTCGGGTCGCCATTCTGGATATTGACGCCGGCGCTGCGACGGATGCTGCGGCATCGCTCGGAAATTCCCATATCGGACTAGGGTGCGACGTCGCCGACAAATCGTCCTGCGAACAGGCGGTCGCCCGCGTGATCGAATCCTTTGGCGGCACCGATGTTTTGATCAACAATGCCGGCATCACCCAGCCGGTGAAGTTCCTGGAGATCTCGGCAGCCGATTGGGATCGCATTCAGGACGTCAATCTCAAGGGCATCCTGTTTCTCTCCCAGGCGGTGATCCCGCATATGCGCGGACGGAAAGCCGGATCGATTGCATGCATGTCGTCGGTCTCGGCCCAGCGCGGTGGTGGAATTTTTGGCGGCCCGCACTATTCGGCCGCGAAGGCCGGCGTACTTGGTCTCGCCAAGGCGATGGCCCGAGAGTTCGGCCCGGACGGCATTCGCGTCAATTGCGTCACGCCCGGCCTGATCGGCACCGATATCACCGCGGGCAAGCTGACCGACGAGATGAGGGCGAAGATCCTGGAAGGCATTCCGCTCAATCGTCTCGGTACGGCCGAAGACGTCGCCGGTATCTACACCTTCCTGGCCTCGGATCTCTCCGCCTACGTAACCGGCGCCGTGATCGACGTGAACGGCGGCATGCTCATCCACTGAGCCAGCGAGACAAGGGTCAGATCGATGGAAACCTCGACCAACGCGCTTACGAACACGCCCAAGCTGACGGACCGCGCCCACAATATTCGCCGCAATGCCCTGCGCATGGGCGAAGTTCAGGGCCAAGGCTATATCGCACAGGCGCTCGACATCTCTGACGTTCTCGCCGTCGCCTATTTCCATGCGATGCGCTACAGACCCGAAGATCCGTCCTGGGAGGAGCGAGACCGCTTTCTGCTCTCCAACGGGCATTATGCCATCGCGCTCTACGCGGCCTTGATCGAGGCGGGGATCGTCCCCGAGGAAGAACTCGAAACCTATGGCAGCGACGAGAGCCGCCTGCCGATGTCGGGCATGGCCTCCTACACACCGGGAATGGAAATGTCGGGCGGCTCGCTCGGGCTCGGACTCAGCATCGCCGTCGGCATGGGCCTGGGACTCAAACGCAAGAAATCCGGAGCGCGGGTATACACCTTATTTTCCGATGGCGAGCTTGACGAAGGCTCGGTCTGGGAGGCGATCCAGTCGGCAGGCCACTACAAGCTCGACAATCTGATCGGCATCGTCGACGTCAACAATCAGCAGGCGGACGGTCCTTCCACGCAGGTCATGGCGTTCGAGCCGCTGGTCGAGAAGCTTCAGGCCTTCGGCTGGTTCGTGCAGCGCGTCAACGGCAACGATCTCAATGCCGTGGTCGCCGCCTTCGACGCGGCCAAGTCCCATCCCGAACTCAAGCCGCGGATCATCGTCGCCGACACGCTGATGGGGAAGGGTGTTCCCTTCCTCGAGCAGCGCGAGAAGAGCCATTTCATCCGCGTCGAGCCGCACGAATGGCAGCTCGCGCTTGCCGCGCTGGAAGCCGGGAGGCAGGCATGAAGACCGTCAGATCAGCACCGCAGCCGGGCAAGCCGCGCCTGACCACCTCAGCGATGATCGCATCGATCGCAGCCGAGGGGCAGAAGACCAGACCGGGGCCGTTCGGACACGCGCTCGTCGAACTCGCGCGCCACCGCCCTGAGGTGGTCGGCATGACGGCCGATCTCGGCAAATACACCGACATGTACATCTTCGCAAAGGAGTTCCCGGACCGCTATTACCAGATGGGCATGGCCGAGCAGCTTCTGTTCGGCGCCGCCTCCGGCCTCGCTGCCGAAGGCTTCATGCCTTTCGCGACCACTTACGCGGTGTTCGCGTCTCGGCGGGCTTACGATTTCATTCACCAGACGATTGCGGAGGAAGACCGCAACGTGAAGATCGTTTGTGCTTTGCCCGGCCTGACCTCGGGCTACGGCCCGAGTCACCAGGCCGCAGAGGATCTCGCGCTATTTCGTGCCATGCCAAATATGACGGTCATCGATCCCTGCGATGCCCACGAGATCGAGCAGTTGGTGCCTGCCATCGCGGCGCATCAGGGGCCAGTCTACACCCGCCTGCTGCGCGGCCAGGTGCCGGTCGTTCTGGACGAGTACGACTACAAATTCGAGCTCGGCAAGGCCAAGCTGATCCGCGACGGGAAGGACGCCCTGGTCATCTCATCCGGCATCATGACCATGCGCGCGCTCGAAGCCGTACAGACCTTGAAAGACGACAGCATCGATATTGCGGTGCTGCATGTTCCAACCATCAAGCCGCTCGATACCGAGACGATCTTGCGTGAAGCCGGCAAGTCGGGCCGCCTGGTCGTCGTTGCCGAAAACCACACAACGATTGGCGGTCTCGGCGAGGCGGCTGCCGCGCTTCTGATGCGTTCCGGCGTCCATCCGCCCTTCCGCCAGATCGCATTGCCGGACGAGTTTCTTGACGCCGGCGCACTTCCGACCCTGCACGACCGCTACGGGATTTCCACCGCAGAGGTCGCACGGCAGATCAAGCGGTGGCTTTAGTGTACCGGCGCTAAGCGCCAACTTAGCCAAGCCCAGGTGAGGAGCTACGCCCGTCGCATGTTGCGGCGGCGAGTGATTGCTCCTGCCCAAATGCCGGTGGTCGAGAGCCGGCAAGCGAAGAACCCGGAAAGCTGCACGTCAGCCTGCGCTGATGCAACGGGCAGCAACGTCAATGAAGGACCAGGAGGAAAACATGACTGCATCGAAGCCCGGAAGCATCAGTCGCCGTTCGCTGTTGATGGCCGCCACCACCGTTCCTCTCTGCGGGATTCTCACCCGCCCGGCGTCTGCCGCCGAGTTCGTCTACAAGTTCGCGACCGGACAGGACCCAACGCATCCGGTGAATATCCGGGCGCAAGAGGCGATCGACCGTATCCGCGAAGCGACGAGCGGTCGGCTGGAGATCAGGCTATTTCCGGCCAACCAGCTCGGCTCCGACACCGAGCTTTTGACCCAAGTTCGCAGCGGCGGCGTCGAGTTCTTCAACCAATCGTCCTCGATTCTTGCCACCCTCGTACCTAGCGCAGGCATTGTGAACACCGGCTTCGCATTCGCCGACTACGACAGCGTATGGAAGGCGATGGACGGCGACCTCGGCACTTACATCCGGGCGCAAATCGCCAAGACGCCAATCATGGCGGTTTCGAAGGCCTGGGACAACGGCTTTCGTCAGGTGACCTCGTCGGGCCGCGAGGTCCGGACGCCGGATGATCTGAAGAATTTCCAGATCCGCGTTCCGCCCGCGCCGCTGCTCACCTCGCTCTTCAAGGCGCTCGGCGCCGGGCCGACGCCGATCAACTTCAACGAGGTCTATTCCGCGTTGCAGACCAAGGTCGTCGACGGCCAGGAGAATCCGTTGCCGATCATCGCGACCGCGCGTCTTTACGAAGTGCAGAGCACGTGTAGCCTCACCGGGCACGTCTGGGATGGCTACTGGATTCTGGGCAACAAGCGCGCCTTCGAGCGCCTGCCCAAGGATGTGCAGGAGATCGTGACGCGCGAGCTCGATCGCTCCGCGGTCGATCAGCGGGCAGACATCGCAAAGCTCAGCCAGTCCCTGCGCGCCGATCTGTCGACCAAAGGTCTCAAGTTCATCGACGTCGATCGTGCCGCTTTCCGCCAGGCGCTGTCTAAGACCAGCTTTTACGCCGACTGGAAGGGCAAGTTTGGCGAGGAGGCATGGTCTCACCTTGAAAAAGCCGCGGGCCAGCTATCATGACCAGCGTGAGCCATACGCCGCATGTGGATACCGGGCTCGCGGCCGGCAGATCTCAAGCGAATTCGCGCCGATGGGTGGTGACAGCGAACATGGTGCTTGGCCACGCTGTCGCAGTCCCGGCGGCCTTGCTCGTGCTGGCGGAGATCGTGGTGCTGTCCGCGGGCATCGTGGGCAGATACGTATTCCGCTCGCCGATCGTCTGGTCCGACGAGCTTGCCGGCATTCTCTTCCTCTGGCTCGCCATGCTCGGGTCTGTGATTGCGTTCCAGCGCGGCGAGCACATGCGGATGACCGCCATCGTCGGCGTGCTCAGTGCGGAGCTCCGCGCGTTCCTGGATGTCATAGCGGCCGCGGCGTCGCTGGCATTTCTCGTGCTCGTCGTTTGGCCGGCCTATGAATTCGCCGCCGACGAGGCCTTCGTCACCACTCCGGCGCTCGAGATCGTCAACACCTGGCGTGCGGCAGCGCTGCCGATCGGCATCGGGCTGATGCTGATCGCAGCCGTCCTCCGGCTCATCCGCATCGCGAGCCTGCGCAGCTTGCTGGCCTCCCTGGCGATCGTCGCAGGCATCATCGGAACGTTCATTCTGCTGGCGCCGGTCTTGAAGGCACTTGGCAATCTGAATCTTCTGATCTTCTTCGTTTTCGTGGTCGGCGCGATGGTCTTTGCGGCCGTGCCGATCGCGTTTGCATTTGGCCTCGCCACGGTCGGCTATCTCGCCCTGACAACCAGCACGCCCGACGTCGTGATGATCGGACGAATGGACGAGGGCATGAGCCACTTGATCCTGCTTGCCGTGCCTCTCTTCGTCTTTCTCGGCCTTCTGATCGAGATGACGGGCATGGCGCGCGCCATGGTCAGCTTCCTGGCAAGCCTTTTGGGCCACGTGCGTGGCGGACTGCACTACGTGCTGGTCGGGGCGATGTATCTGGTCTCAGGCATCTCCGGCTCCAAGGCGGCGGACATGGCTGCGGTGGCTCCAGTGCTGTTTCCCGAGATGCGGCAGCGTGGGGCCAAGCCCGGCGATCTCGTTGCGCTCCTGGCCGCGACGGGGGCGCAGACCGAGACGATTCCCCCGTCACTCGTTCTGATCACGATCGGCTCGGTGACCGGTGTGTCGATCTCGGCGCTGTTCACCGGCGGGTTGCTTCCGGGCGTGGTGCTCGCGATCATGCTCGCGGCCGTGGTGTGGTGGCGATACCGCCGCGAGGACCTGTCTCACGTCAAACGGGCGACGGGGCGGCAGATTGGCCGCGCCTTTGTGATCGCGATACCGGCCATCGCGCTGCCATTCGTGATCCGGACCGCCGTCGTCGAAGGCGTTGCGACGGCAACGGAGGTCTCGACCATCGGGATCCTGTACTCGGCCTGTGCGGGACTCTTCATCTATCGGCAGTTCGACTGGCGCCGCATCTATCCGATGCTGGTCGAGACGGCTTCGCTGTCGGGGGCGATCCTGCTCATCATCGGCGCGGCGACGGGCATGGCCTGGGCGCTGACCCAGTCGGGATTTTCTGCCTCTCTTGCAAAGTTCATGACCAGCCTTCCCGGCGGAGTACCTGTCTTCCTTGCCGTGACGATCGTGACCTTCGTGATCCTGGGCAGCGTTCTGGAAGGGATCCCGGCCATCGTCTTGTTCGGCCCGCTCCTGTTCCCGATCGCGCGGCAGGTCGGGGTGCACGATGTCCACTACGCGATGGTGGTCGTTCTCGCGATGGGCATCGGCCTGTTCGCGCCACCGTTCGGCGTCGGCTACTACGCGGCTTGCGCCATCAGCCGCATCAACCCGGACGAGGGCATGAAGCCGATCGTGGGCTACATGATCGCGCTTTTGATCGGCACGCTGATCGTCGCGGCCGTGCCCTGGCTATCGATCGGCTTCCTTTGACGCATCTGCGGGACGCCTTGCGGGACAAAACCGCGAGGCACCTCGTCAGGCGAACTTCGGCAGATGCAGCGGCAGGCCCTCGCAGGGCATATCGATCTCTTCGACTTGCCCCTTGCCGACTTCAGTCACGCGTAGCTTCTTGCCCTCGAGCGTGAAGGCACAATTCGTCGGCTGCGGCCCATCCAGGATCAGCCGGTCGACGACTTCACCCCGTCGGTCCAGCACCCTGACGTTCTTCTGGTTGTAGACCGTGCAATAGAGGCGGCCATCCGTGCCGAAGGCCATCCCGTCCGGACCTTTGAAATCGGGATTGGCATTCGGTTGCAGGACGTTGCCGAAGACCTCGCGTCTAGGCGAGGCTTCGCCGAGCACGTCATATCGGTAGATCTCGCCGGTGAAGGACGCGTTGGCATAGAGGTGATTGTCGGAGCCGAAAGCAATGCCGTTGGTGAAGCGGATCTTCCGATCGAGCACGCGTAGCACCTTCATGGCCGCCGGATCGATCTCATACACACGGCCGTCCCAATCAAGGTCCATATAGCCGTCGACGAAGGCCTGGCCGTTGATGAAATCTTCGGCCGCCATGCCGGAGTCGGTCAGGTAGAGCAGTCCGTTCGGGCCGAAGCAAAGATCGTTCGGAAATAGAAAGCGGTCCGTACCTTCGCCCTGCATGCGCCGGATCTCGTTTCCGCCGTCGTCGATGCAGATCAGCGCCCGGAGGCCTGCTTCCGCGATCCAGATCCGGCCGTGGCCATCAGTCGTCAACCCGTTCGGACGCCCGCCAGTCGTCCGGATCACCCTGCGATTGCCGCGAGAGTCAAGCCGTGTGATGCAAAGGGTCGACGCGGACATTTCGGTCACATACATCGATCCATCGGGCAGGCACACCGGCCCCTCCGGAGCTCCAATTCCGGTGGCAAACAGTCTCGACGCCATTTTTTCCTCCCGTTCTCCAGATTGCCGGCGCTCGTTACGAGATGACCAGGCCGCTGGCCGGATCGATCAGCACCACGCGATTGAGGTCGATGGCGAGGTTGATCCGCTCGCCATGGCTGCTGACGTCATGAGCCTGCAACTCCGCGACCGCATCGACGCCGCCGATCTTGATGGTGGTGAATGTACGGGTCCCCGTCGGCTGAATGAGGTCGACGACGGCCGAATAGGAGACCACCCCGTCGCGCGGAGGTCCGCCGCCAGCCCGGCTGAAGTGCTGGGGTCGAATGCCCACCAGAACTTCTTGGCCATCCGCACCTGTCCGCAATTTGGCTCTTGCATTCGGAAGCGTCAGCGCACCGCCGGACTGAAACACAACTGCGGCGCAGCCGCCGCTTGTCTTGAGGGTCGCCGGGACGAGGTTGATCGACGGAGACCCGAGGAAGCCGGCCACAAAGCCCGTACGAGGCTGCTCGAACAGTTCAAGCGGAGCCCCCTGCGGAAACACCTTCATCCTGAAGCCGTCGGAACGTGATCCATCCGCTTCGCTAATCATGGCGGAATGGCTGAAGGAAGCCGGCCTGCCGGATGGCGTCTTCAACGTGGTGCAGGGTGATAAGGAAGCCGTCGACGCGCTACTGCATCATCCGAACGTCTCGGCGGTCAGCTTCGTAGGGTCCACGCCCATTGCGCAGTACATCTATTCGACCGCCGCGAATACCGGAAAACGCTGTCAGGCTCTCGGCGGCGCCAAGAACCACATGATCGTGATGCCCGATGCCGACATGGATCAGGCGGTTGATGCACTGATGGGTGCCGCTTACGGCTCCGCCGGCGAACGCTGCATGGCGATTTCTGTTGCCGTACCGGTCGGCGAGGGGACCGCAGACAAGCTGATCTCAGCCTTGGAGCCGAAGGTTCGAGGCCTGAAGGTCGGGCCGGGTACCGATCCCGAGGCCGAGATGGGTCCTATCGTCACGAAGCAGCATCTGGACAAGGTCCGAAGCTACATCGATGCGGGCGTTGCGGACGGCGCGAAGTTGCTCGTCGACGGACGCAAATTCAAAATGCAGGGCTACGAAGACGGCTTCTTCCTGGGCGGGACTTTGTTCGATCACGTCAAGCCGAGCATGAAGATCTACAAGGAGGAGATCTTCGGGCCAGTGCTCTCGGTCGTGCGAGCACCGGATTATGCGACGGCCGCGCGGCTGATCAATGAGCACGAGTTCGGCAACGGGACATCGATCTTCACACGTGACGGCGATGCTGCTCGTGAATTTGCTCACCAGATCAAGGTCGGCATGGTCGGCATCAACGTTCCGATTCCGGTGCCGATGGCCTTCCACTCCTTCGGTGGATGGAAAGCGTCGATCTTCGGCGATCATCACATGCATGGACCGGAAGGCGTCCGCTTCAACACGCGAATGAAGACAGTGACAAGCCGCTGGCCAACCGGAATACGGGCCGGTGCCGAATTCGTCATGCCGACCATGTCATGACGGCTGCCGGATACTGCTTTTGTCTGTTCTCCCAGACTGCGAGGGCCATCGGCCCTCGTTCTTTTCATAGGTCATTCTAACGGCCTCTGTCTTAGAGAAATGCTCGAGCATGCCGCAGACAGTTGTGTTCGGCCGTAGCTCGAATGGCGGGTTTTGGCGCCCAAGAAACTTAAAAATGCTTTATCTTTCATTTGGGATTGACTGACACTCTCTCCGTCATTGGCGCGATTTTGTACGCCTCCGCATTTCGACTGAGGTCGACCGCGGGCGCCGAAAAAGTTGGGGTGCGGCCACGCATACTCGGGCCACAGCGACATACGCCTTGCGGCGGCCGATCTTGTCCGAAAGACTGACGAACACGACATACAGAGGCACGGTGATGATAGTGGCGCCGATAAGCATGTAGTTCGCCGTCAGATTCTCGACGCGGAGCACTTTGGCCAACAAGAAGAGCGAATAGAATTGACCTGTGTACCGGATCACGGCCTGCGCTGGCGCGAATTCAATTCAGTATTGGTCAAGCCGGTCTAACATTTCGCGCACACGAAAAGCGAGTTTTGCCTGAGAGATCGGCTTCTCTAATAGCTCGACGCCCTCATCAAGGCGCCCTTGGTGGACCACGGCATTTCGCGAGTAACCTGTCATGTACAGGATCTTGATGCCTGGGCGGATCTGCTGTGCGCGCCGGCCCATCTCCCGTCCATTGATTCCCGGCATGACGACATCCGTCAGCACAAGATCAACCTTCGGCTCTTCCTGCAGAAGGATGGTCAAGGCAGCCTGGGCGCTGGATGCCACAACCACGCGATAATTTAAATCTCGCAGAAGCTCAGAAACATATGCACGCAGGTCCGTATCATCTTCGACGACGAGTATCGTCTCCAGTTTCTCACCTTCCGGGCGAAACTCGTCTGCATTACCCTCGGCGGGTCGAGCATCTCCATGGTAGCGGGGGAAATACATTCTGATGCTGGTACCTTGGCCGACTTCGCTGTAGATCTTCACGTGCCCACCCGACTGCTTTACGAAACCATAGACTTGGCTAAGTCCGAGGCCTGTCCCTTGCCCGAGCTCTTTCGTGGTAAAAAAAGGCTCGAAAGCATGATTGAGGACGTCCGCGGTCATCCCGGTCCCAGTGTCTGTTACGCAAACGATGACATAATGGCCCGGGGAGAGCTCAGGATTCACTCGGCAATAGTCCTCGTCAGCTAATACGTTCATAGCCTCGACCGTGAGTTTGCCGCCATCCGGCATCGCGTCGCGTGCGTTGATACCGAGATTGATAATGGCAGACTCGAGGTGGTTGGTATCAGCCTCGATCGACCAGAGACCCGCACTTCCGACGGTTTGAACTTCGATGCGTTCACCGAGGGTACGTTGCAGAAACTCCTGCAATCCATTCAGAAAAATATTCAGATTGATAGGCTGCGGATCCAGCGCTTGCCGACGGGAGAATGCGAGCAGGCGGCTAGTCAGTGCTGCGGCACGCTGCGCGCCCCGCTTGGCATTGGCGAGTGCCCGCTGAAGATTCGTGCTGTTAGTCAGGCCGCGGCTGTTCCGCTCCGCGGTCTCAAGGTTGCCAAGCACGATCATCAGGAGATTATTGAAGTCGTGCGCGATCCCGCCGCTGAGCTGGCCTACCGCTTCGAGCTTCTGAGAGGCGGCTAACTGCTGCTGAGTGCGCTGGAGTTCGTCCTGGGCCTGCTTTCGCTCGGTTACGTCACGCGTTACTTTTGCAAACCCAACCAATTCGCCGGCCTCGTCGGTGATGCGATCGATGACAACTGACGCCCAAAAGCGACTGCTGTCCTTTCGCACTCGCCAACCTTCAGCCTCGAAGCGTCCCAATTTGGCCGCTTCGGCGAGCGCCCGTTTCGGTACGCCAGTTTGAATATCTTCAGGCGTGTAGAAGCGACTGAAGTGCTGACCGATAATTTCATCCGGATCGTAGCCTTTGATGCGCTGTGCACCCGGATTCCAGGTGGTTATATTGCCGGCAGGATCCAGCTGAAAAATCGCATAATCGACAACAGCCTCGATCAATCGACGGTATCGTCGCTCGCTCTCCAGCAGATCGTTGTGGGCCTGCTGACGTTCTGTGATGTCGCGCGTGACCTTTGCAAAGCCGATCACCTGACCTTGCTCGTCGCGGATCGCATCCACGACGACTAACGCCCAAAAGCGGGTCCCGTCTTTGCGGACGCGCCACCCTTCGGAACTGAACCGGCCGGTCTCTGCCGCAATTTTCAACGCTGTTTGGGGAAGCTCTTTCGCGCGATCCTCGGGCGGATAAAACAATGAGAAGGACTTGCCGATGATCTCGTCCGCTGAGTAGCCCTTCAATCGCTCGGCACCGGAGTTCCAACTGCGCACGGTGCCATCTACATCGATCATGTAGATGGCGTAGTCCACGATGGAGTCGATGAGCAGTTGAAGCGGCCGCGCGTCGGCGACCCCGTCGAGCTTTGTTTGCAGTGTTTTCAACGGGTGGAGCGCTCCCAAACAGGTTCAACGTATTTGGATGCGGGATTGTTCCGTACACCGTGGCATTGTGCCCCTGTCGCCGTGGCCGGCCGAGCAATGCTTAAGACCACAGGATCGCAAGTGGTGAGTATCGCCGTCGAGGCTCCGGCTTGGCCGGGGAACCCTGCCCGGGAGCAGAAGTTTCCATAAATCAAAGGCGGCTCCGCCTGCGGCGAAACGGGGGTTGATATGGATGAGGAAAAGCGGTTGCTCGACGGCTGTGAGCTCCCGAGGATTTCCACCGGAAATTTTGGTCTAGATGACATTCTCGGAGGCGGCTTTGATCCCGAGAGAATGTATCTGTTTGAAGGCCAACCCGGTTCAGGCAAGACAACCCTCGCTCTGGAATTTTTGCTGGAAGGAGTTCGCGTCGGCGAACCGACCCTCTACATCACGCTATCGGAGACTGAGCAAGAATTGCGTCTGGTCGCAAAGCGTCATGGGTGGTCGCTCAACGGCATTACAATCTTTGAATTGATCCCGCCTGAGACCACGCTGGATCCGAGCCAGGAACTCACGGTGCTGCATCCGGCCGAGATGGAGCTTAGCGAAACCACGCAGATGATCTTTGACCGGGTCGAGGCACTGGCGCCGGCGCGAATTGTACTCGATAGCCTGTCGGAGCTTCGCCTGCTGGCACAAAGCCCCCTTAGATACCGCCGTCAGATCCTCGCGTTGAAACACTTCTTTTCAGGTCGCAAGTCCACTGTGGTTTTGCTTGATGACCTTTCATCACAGCAGAACGATCTGCAATTGCATTCGATCGCCCATGGCGTTGTGCTTCTTGAACAGTTGGCAATCGATTACGGCGCGCAGCGGCGACGCCTTCGTGTCGTGAAGATGCGTGGTATCGAATTCAAGGGGGATTTCACGACTTCACCATCCGGCATGGTGGTCTCATGGTTTACCCCCCGACTTGTCGCAGCAGAACATCATAAGGAATTCGACAGCGACGTCGTCTTGAGCGGCAATCCGGAACTGGACACTCTTCTGGGCGGTGGCCTTGAGCGCGGAACGAATGTGCTCCTCATCGGTGCAGCGGGCGTTGGAAAATCATCGCTGGCGCTTACCTATGCGATCGCAGCCGCAGCCCGAAACGAACGCTCCGTGATTTTTGCCTTCGACGAAGGACGCGGCACTGTGAGTGCGCGAGCGAAGACGTTGGGACTTCCACTTCAAGACGGGCTCGATAAAGGCTTGATCGATTTTCAGCAAATCGACCCTGCTGAAATGGCGCCAGGCGAGTTTGCCGACGCGGTGCGGAGCAGCGTAGAACGTGCTGACGCGCGGGTAGTGATAATCGACAGCCTCAATGGCTATCTCAATGCGATGCCGGATGAGCGCTTTTTGATTCTTCAGATGCACGAGCTGCTGAGCTATCTCAGTCATCGCGGCGCCCTGACCATCCTCGTGCTGGCTCAGCATGGCCTCGTCGGACCGATGGATACGCCGCTGGACATTAGTTATCTCGCCGATGGCGTGCTGATGCTGCGTTATTTCGAGTTTGATGGCAGCGTGCGGCGCGCACTGTCCGTCGTGAAAAAGCGAAGCGGCAATCACGAACATACGATCCGAGAATTCAAACTGAGCCACCAAGGCATCACCGTCGGACCCCCGCTAAAGGGTTTCAGTGGCATTTTCGGCGGTACGCCGGTGTACAAGGGGGAGGAGGCACCTTTGATGCCTCGGGACACCGATGGTCCGGCCTGAAACGCCAAAAGGCGTGGTTTTGGTCCTGATGCCCATTGGACGGGACGCGGCAACTGTTGCCAAGTTGATCGAAAGGGCAGGCTTACGTCCCGTGGTCTGCAACACGCTTCAGGAAGTGATAGAGAATCTCGAGTGGGTCATCGAAGTCGTGGTTGTGGCGGAGGAGGCGCTCTACGGCAATAATGCCCGCGTTCTGGAGGACTGGGTGGGCCGTCAGCCACCGTGGTCCGATCAACCCTTTGTCGTACTGACCAACCGCAATGAAGGTGGCAAGTTTGCCGCGTTCAGGCGGGAGTTGGTCATTCGCCTGCGTAACGTGGGCTTTCTCGAGCGCCCCTTGCAGGCCATCACGCTTCAGGCCACGGTACTTTCCGCAGAGCGCGCTCGAAGACGACAGTATCAAACTCGTGCGTACCTTGAGGCGCAGCGCGGCGCCTCTGCCGAACTGGAGCGTTTGGTTGCGGAGAGAACGGCTGACCTTGAGCGGGCGAACAGTCAACTCCGGGAAGAAATTGCGGGTCGCGAGCGGGCCCAGGCAGCGTTGCTGCAGGCACAGAAAATCGAGGCGTTGGGCCAACTTGTCGGCGGGGTCGCGCACGATTTCAATAACCTGCTTATGGCTGTCATCGGCAACCTCGACCTGCTTTCGAAAAAACTAGGTGAAGATGCTCGACTTCACAGGCTCCTGGATGGCGCCATGGAGGGCGCCCGCCGTGGCGCCACTCTAACACAAAGGCTACTCGCTTTTGCGCGCAAGCAGGAACTGAAGGCGCAAGCTACAGACGTCCGAAGTCTTGTGGAAGACATGATAGGCCTCATAGATCGTTCGGTGGGTCCGATGGTTCGGATCGAGCTTCACGCCGAAGACAATATGCCGGTCGTCGACGTCGACCCGAACCAGCTCGAAATGGCTCTGCTCAATCTCGCCGTGAATGCCCGGGACGCTATGATTACTGGCGGCGTCCTCACGATCGGGCTGTCCGAGCAAATTGTCGACATCGACGATCAGCTTGGTGTCCAACCAGGCCGATACGTGGTGCTCTCGGTGCGAGATACTGGAGAAGGAATGGACGCACAAACGCTGGCCCGGGCCGTAGAACCTTTCTTCTCAACGAAGGGAGTCGGCAAGGGCACGGGTTTGGGTTTGTCCATGGTGTTCGGCCTGGCGCAACAATCCGGAGGTGCCCTGCGGCTCGAAAGCACCCCCTCAAGCGGGACAACCGCCAGACTTTGGCTTCCCGTTGCCAGTGAAACGTCGCCGCCTTCCGGACGCGCGCCGAACATCGTTACCCAAGCCTCGGCGCCAGCGAAGATTCTTTTTGTAGACGACGATCTTCTGATCGCCGGCAGTACTGTCGATCTGCTGGAAGACCTGGGACATCAGGTGATTGAAGCGCATTCCGCCATTGAGGCGTTGCGGCTTCTTGAAAGTGGCTTAGCTGCTGATCTTTTAATAACCGACCACGCGATGCCAGGAATGACAGGAATCGAATTGGCCCGAGAAGTGCGCCGCCAATATCCTCGACTTCCGATCTTGCTTGCGACGGGGTTCGCTGAACTGGAAGGAAGCGAAGTGGTAGACGTCGCACGTCTCGCGAAACCTTACACGCAAGCTCAACTTGCGACGGAGATCGCGCACCTCCTGCCGAATGGAAGGGATGGCTTCTAATGCCGCTCAGCGGCAGCGTGCACCTGCCGGGTAGACGGATTTCGAGCCGTCCCTTCAGGTGGTTTGTGCGCGCGCCGTAGAAAAGCGGCGCTGCGGCCTTCCGCCGGGCGGGTTCATCGTTTCCCCCATTCGATGACGAGTGGGGGTAGTGCCTGAAACGCCGGGCCGTTATACGCGTTCGCTCAGGCCGCCTTGGACTCGATCTGGTGCACGTTGGCCTGCGCCGCGCCATTGATGGCGATGCGCAACGGCGGCGGCGTGAACTATGTTTTTTGGGGCCCGGCGCGCGGCGAAGTTCAGCTTGTGCTTCTGCTTCTCCCAACGGGCGTTGCTTACGAGCGCCCTCCAATGCGGCCCGCTCGGCCTCGATAGCCTAGTCGAACTAGCCCAGCGAGGCTTGATTGGTTCTTCAGCTTTCTCGCCCATGAGACCGGCTCGCTAGTCTGCGGGTGGGATCGGCGGGGCCGCGTTAAGAAGCTGCGATATCGCGGTTACGATCTGAGCAGGGGCAAAGGGCTTTGCAAGCAGTAGGCTGTTTGGGACGCCCTCGGACGCCCATTCCTCCCCGTGAGTGCCGGTCATGTAGATGATGGGCATCGTCGGATCGATCTCCCGGGCAGAGCGACCGACCTTCCATCCATCGAGCTTTCCCAGCAGGTTGATGTCGGTCACGACCGCCCGGAATTTGGATTCGTCGTCCTGCCTGCAAAAGAGTAATGGCTTCCTCGCCAGACGCCGTCAGGGTGGACGCAAAGCCGCCGTCTGAAAGAGCTTCTTCGACCATAGCCCGAATAAGCTGGTCGTCCTCGACGACCAGAATCTTAACCGCATCGGTCAAAGCCAATCTCCCCCTGGCTGCCTCGTCGCAGTCGCGCGGCACGGTAAGACGTGGTGGAACAGTAAGTTCCATAATTGAGATCCTACTAGGGTATTTTCCAGCAAGGCCGCGCCAAGCACTAGACGCTAGGAAAGAGGTTAGGCGCGTAACTTATCATGCTACAAGCCGAAGGCGGGCCAGCCAGGGTTCGAAGGGACGAGTTCATGCCAACCCTCACGGGGACAGAATCCGTGACGTCTCCCGTCGCATCGACCGGGGCAACCAGACAGGAACTTCCGTACCGGTTGAGGCAACAGTCCTTGCTGGGCGAGTTCGGCCGAACCGCGCTGCAGACCCGCGACATCGGCCAGATACTCCAACGAGCGACGCAGCTCTGTGCCCAGGGTCTCGAAACACCTTTTGCCAAGGTCCTGGAGTACATGCCGGAGGAAAAACGGTTGCTGGTGAGCGCAGGCGTCGGATGGGCGCCGGAGACGATCGGCCAGATATCCCTGGGCGTCGATCTGGAGTCTCCCGCCGGCTACGCGTTCCATACCGGCCAAATCGTCATTTCCAACCACCTGCAGGAAGAAACCCGCTTTCGAACGCCGAAACTACTGTCGGAGCACGGCATCAAGCGCGCCATCAACGTTCTCATCGCGCGGGGCGGCGAAGGTCATCTACCGTTTGGTGTTCTGGAAGTCGACAGCGCTGACTCGGGTCAGTTCGATCTCGCGGATGCTGATTTCCTTGCCGGCTTTGCGGGCCTGCTCGGCATCGCCATTGAGCGGCAGCATGCCGACGCCGAGCTCCAAAAAGCCCTCGAGCACCAAGCCATGTTGACTCGAGAGATGAGCCACCGTGTCAAGAACAGCCTGGCGTCGGTGGTAGGCCTGCTCCGCGTCCAGTCCCGCAGCGCACAGTCCGAGGAAGTTCAAAACGCGCTCAAGGACGCCGCTTCCCGCATCACGACGATCGCCCAGGTTCACGACCACCTGTGGCGCAGCACCAGGATCGGGTTTGTCGATATTGCGGACTTCGCGGGCGAGCTTTGCAGGAAGCTGCAAGAAACGCTCGCCTACAAGATTGACTGTAAGTTCGACCACCTGATGATTCCGGCGGACAAGGCAATTCCGCTTGGCCTCCTGATCAATGAGCTTGTCACGAACGCGGCGAAGCACGCCTACTCCGACAAGTCCGGCGAAATCCAGGTGGCGGGCGCGGGGCGCGGAGCCGATTTGCATGTCGTGGTAGCGGATCAGGGCGTGGGACTGCCGGCGGATTTCGATATGGACCAGCCGCGAGCGAGCCTGGGCTTCAAGGTGATCAAGAGCCTGCTTGCCCAACTCAATGGACGCATCGCGGTCTCATCAAACGAGCCAAAGGGCACAACAATCCAACTTGATGTGCCGCTCGATTAGAGGAAGTTCCGTCCATCCTACATCCCGGACCTGTCATGGCTTCACGAACTGATAGGCGAAGCGATCGGTCTCGCCCTTGATCGAGGGATCGAACACCTTCATCGAGTGCGGATCGTCCTTGTTCGCGAGCATTGTGCTTTCCGCGTCCAGTACGAAGCCGGCCGCCTCCACCTCCTCGCAGTGAGATTCATGCACTCGTGGATGCCAACGGCCTGCCGGTCCGGCTGGCGCTGACGCCCGACGAGGCTCACGAGAATCGGCTTGCCAGAAAGCGACTATCTTGTCTGAAGCGCGGATCGATGCAGCTTTCTGACGTGGCTACGACGCCGACTGGATTAAGGAGCTCGCCACGAAGAACGGCGCATGGGCCAACGTCCCGCCAACCCGATCTGCTTCGCTCACCGTGCACCAAGATGGTGCACCATGTTTTGCCGGCGCCCCACTGACCCGACAGCAAGCCATGCCCCACCGCTGGCATCAGCCGTTTGATTAGCCATGCCTTGAGCGGCCGCGGATCTGCATCCCCGTGTGAATTGTGAATAAAGTGCGGCAACTTCGGATCCTGCCGCGACGCCTCATCGATTTCGTCGAGATCATCCTCAATATCGTCTTCGTCTGGATCTGGCGCCGGTGTCTCCGGTTTAGGCGAAATTGGCTTGAGTATCTCCCGCGGCGCGTTTCGACAATTTTCTCGGGCGCCTTCATGCCGTCGAGCAGCGGCAACGCCCTATCAGTGTACTTGCTGGCGCTCCTGGAGATCTCGCGGGAAGTCGACCCTCTGCGAAATAGCGGCCGGCAACCTACTCGTTGCGTTGCCACACGCACGCTCGATGTTTCAGCGAGCGCCGTTCTCGTTGCGAAAGGCAGCAATGAAATCGCAACGAATTGGGTGAAACGACCGTGAACAAAACGGGACGAGGACGATCACCACACCAAGAAAGATCAATAACTTAGAAGATGCTCACTGCGTTCGGGACGCCGTGGTCTTAAGCCATCAGATCGCAACTTGAACCGAATGTCGGTATCGGTGGTTGCGCCTCCGCAATTTGAACCTGCGAAAATCTTGCCCGACCAGGCCGAGAACTGCGCACCGCTATGCAACCGAGCTCGGCGAATTGCTTAGCTAGGTACCGTAGATACAGGCCCTATGAGAAAACTTTTCGGTCGTTCCGTCAGTACGGTTCAACCAGAAGCATTTCGTACCGAAGTCAGCAGTTCGGACGTTAAAGTGGGTAATTCCGCATCCCTTCTTGGCCTCGGCATCGGGATGGTGCTCCAGTGCCGCTCGTAGAATCACTGTGTCATTGGCGCCAACCCGATCGCCCACGTCGTACCGGTGAAGCATGTCATTCAAATAAGCAACGGCGTCACCTCTTTTGGCGAAGTGCAGTGGGCCGAGGTCGATCGGCTTCGCGGGCATGTGAAACCTCCATTCCAATCAAGCGGTAGAATTGCTGTCCACGTCGTCGAGCGGCAGAAGCCGCTCGCGTAGCTCGCGGACGATGATGACCGGGAAATCCATGGCTTCGAGCTGACCTTCGCGTTCGGTGACCCACGCCACGCATTCCTCCTTACTGAGATCGGTCTTCTCGTACAAGGCAACCGCGCTCATGCGGGAGAGACCGAGTTCCATGAGTGAGAGGAGGGTCCTCGACGAAGTACCAAACTCAAGTTGTGTGCCGATGTCCAAGCCGTGATCAATCAGGTCCTCACGGTTGATCTGGCGGAGATGCATGTGCAGGACATCCATGTAGGCGGACAGATACTTCGGCGCCTTGAATCGCGCGACTTGCTCGACCAGCTCCATCGTGTTGCGGATCTGCACCGGAAGGCTGTAGGTCCTACCGGTGGTACGGTGCCACTCGATGTTCCCGCGGATCATCTCGGCCAACCTCAAGGACTCGGGCGCCTATCTGCTCACCACATTCACGCGGCTCGGGTCCATTTCGGCGGCCAGTCTCTCGAAGCGCCACGATGCCGCGTCGATGGCATATTGCCGAAGTGGAACGCGACCCCGCGTTCAACGAGCGGTGCAAGGCGGAAGTTGGGGCGTACGCCCTTCCGGGCGAGGTCGGCGAGCTGTGCAAGCTCCGGATCGATTGAGCCAGGCTGAGGCAGGAGCTGGCTAACCAGATCGGCGACATCCTCCGACTCTCCGGCGCCGTTCGTGTAGACGAGCGTTCCGCCTCTCTGGCCCGCCGCTGCGGCGATGAAGGCGAGGCGCTTCCTAAGTCCCGCTGGCGTGCTTGCGAGCTGGAGCGTTCCGACTGGAAGTGTCGAACCCTGCTGTCGGACGGTCAGGTTCCAGAGCTTCGGCTTGCGTGGGGTTTGGTTCGCGACGATCAGGTTCTGGAGAACGGTGGGAGCGTCGCTGTCGACGGCGACAGTCTGCACACCGTCGGGCGCGTCCGTTAGCAATGCCTCCGGGTTCTGTGTCGCGGGGCTGATGAATACGACCTTCAGCTTCGAGTTCGCACGGCTAGCCCGCTCTACGGCGTCCTGCAAGATCACGCCGCGTTGGCTGTCCTCGATTTTGTGCGCCTCGTCCACGATAAGCAGGTCAATTGAGAACGCGTCGCCGAGCACGTTGGCGAGAAGGTGCAGCCGCTCCTGCGTGGAGACTAGAATTACTTGCGCGCCTCCAGCGCGCGCCGCTTCGTACTTGTCACGGAGGGGAAGGGACGACACCTCGATGCGCTTGGTCTTGCCGAGAAGACCTTGGAGAGTGGTCTCGATCTCCGAAACTAACACGCGGGTAGGGGCGAGGTAGACTGCGACCCGGGTGTCACCCGCGCTTAGTTGGTCGATCAACCACTGAAGGACGAGAAACGTCTTCCCGGAGGCAGTGGGGGCGGACGCCGAGAGCCAACTTCCTCCGCCCGCATTGGCCAGAAGCGTTGCTGAAAATCGTTCACCTGCAGCCAAGCGCCGCTCGATTCCACCAGGATGGAACGGTCCATCTCGCGCCGCTGGGATTCAAGGCGCAGCGCCACACCTAGCCGTCCGGTCGAGACCGGCCGTCAGTAGGTGGCGATCGTTGGCTAGCGTGATGGCCCGGTAATTGGAGAGCTTGCCCAACAGGACAGCGCCCGCGTCCTTGAGTGCTTGATCGTCCGTCAGAGAGATCGCCGCAGTTGCGATCCGGAGCGCGGCCTCCTGGTCGATCCGTTGATCGGACCGCGCCAATATGCTGCCGGCGAGCAGCAGCCTTGGCCAATCGATCGCCACGGCAGAGGGGGCGGCGGGTTCGGGCACTAGGTTGTCAAGTTCGGTGCGCACGGTGAGTCGAATGATCGCATCGAGATCGTCGCGAATTCCTTCCTGAAGAAGCCACGACTGGAGACCGACTAGGCTCATTCCGTCTTAATCCCCATCGCTCTGAGAAATGCGGCGCGGAAGCCGTCGGCCGACGGCAGCGGGATGCAAAACAGCTCGATTTCCATCTGGTCGAGCTTCTCCGACTTGAGCCGCTCGCCGATCCTTTTGCTCCAAACGGCCAGTTCCGCGCGTGAGGCCTCAACGATCTCCTCCGCGATCGCCTTTACGTCATCTTTCGGATAGAACGGCGCGTCGAAGCCCACCAGGGCCACGCCGCAGTATTGGACCCGCTTGGACATCACCGACGACTTGTCAAAATACTTCTTCAGCGCGTCGGTGAGCGTCGCATCACTGAGGTCGGCCTTGTCGCTCAGGAGCACCAGATCGCGTTCCCTGTCGGTTTCCTCGTGTTCTGGTTCAATGAGGAAGGGAGCGAGTGAGGCGAGGCAGTCGCGGATCGCGGCTCCCGCGTCCTTGTAGATTTTGGATTCACCCCAGTAGAGCTTCGGGATGCCTTCCGGCATCACGCCAGCGTACACCCCATCGGCTCCATGGTAGTGTAGGCGCGTGTCTGTCTTGAGATCCATCTTGCACAGAATCTGAGGCAGCTTGAGGAAGCGCTCGGCCAATAAGAACAGCAGCATCTCGCCGCCCTCTCCGGTCTTCGCCAAATCGGTGAACGACCGCTTGGCGCGCTCGACGAGTTCGGCGACCGCCTCGGTGCTATTGTACTTGGCGTCGCGCGCTTTCGCTGCAGCGAGCTTCGAGCGCGGTATCGCATAGTCGACTACGGCGTTCCGCATGAACTCCGCCAGCCGGTGCGGCTGGACGCGGCCGTTTCCATCCACTGTGAGGCAATGACAGTGGATCTTGACCGAATGACCCTCGATGAGGACGTCGCGCTCCACCAACATGAGGTGAACGTCGAGTGCTTCCGGATTCCCTGTCAGCGCGGACGTGAGATCAGTCGCGGTGATGGTCGACAGACGGCCTACCCCCTTGTTCGTACGCCCGTCTGCCCCCAGACGAGTCAACCCATAATTGTAACCACCTAGACCTCCGCAGTCCATGTTCGGCGGGAATTGCCATCGAATCCGCGATGATCGCGAGCGGCGCTTTCATGCGCTGCGGACTAGACCAAAGCCTTCACGCGCGTCGTCGCTGTTGCTCGCAAGTCTAGAGCAGCATCGCATGCTCTTTACGAAAACATGCTCGGCAATAACGCGCCTGCCGTCTGCTCTTGGATGGTTGGCTTCTCGGAAACGACTGACCAAGGTAGGAGCCGATGTGCCCCTATTGTGCCCCCGCTTTTTTGGGGCACATTACAGGGGAAGCCAGCGACTAAATCATTGAATTCAGGTTTGAAATGGTGGGCGCACAAGGGATCGAACCTTGGACCTCTCCCGTGTGAAGGGAACGCTCTCCCGCTGAGCTATGCGCCCGGGACCATCATGCCGACGGCCGGACTTTCGGCCGGCCGGCACATCGGAGCCCGCGATTTAGAAGTGCGGGCCAAAGGTGTCAAGTTTCCAGGCGCCTCGAGGCCGGAAAACCTTCCGTCAATCACGCAATCGCAGGCGAAACCGTGGTTTGGGCCGCTTATGCGCCCTGCTGGCGGGCGCGGGAGGCGTGGGCCTGGAGCGCGCGGATGCGCTCGGCGAGCGTTCCGCCGCCCTCGGGCAGGGTGATTGCGGCCGCGCCATTGCCGGCGGCGTCATTGGCCGGGCGCGGCGCCGGTTTCGGCGGCTGGCCGGCCTCGGCCGCCAGCAGCGCCTCGATCGGCGAGTTCGGGCCTTCGAGCTGCATCGCGAGCTTCGCGACCTCGGCGGCGATGTCGTTGATGCGTTCGCGCAGCAGCGCATTCTCCATGCGCTCGGTCGCCCAGGAACTCTCCGCCTGCTGCTGGATCGCGTTGATGTCGCGCTGGAGCTTGGCGCGCTCGTCGCGCGCGGTGCGCAGCTGCTCCTCCAGCGCGGTCTTTTCAGCGCGGAGCGATTCGAACGCCGCCGACGACTTGCCGCCGCTTAAGCCCGCGATCTCGACGCGCAGCTCCTTGATGATGCGATCATTGCCGTCATTGGCCTGGCGGAGCTGGTTGTTCTCGTAGTCGCGCTCGGCGAGCAGCTTGCCCTGCGTGGCGAGGCGGCCTTCGAGATCGGCGACACGGCCCGACAGCATCTCGGCCTCCTTGACCTGCACGATCAGCTGGCGATCGAGCTCGGTGACGCGCTGGCTCAGATTCTCGACACGGCCGCGCGCATCGCCGAGCTCGCGGGAGGCGGTCTCGGATTCGGTCCGTTCCTGCGTCAGCCGCGCCTGCGTGGCGGCAAATTCCTTCTCGGCGTCGCCGACGCGATTCTTCAGTTCCTCGATCTGCGCGCGCACCACGACCAGTTCGACCTGACGGCTCTCCGCCATCATCGAGCGGTCGGAGAGCTCGGAATTGATTTTTGCGAGCTCGCCCTGCTTGTCGGTCAGCGCATGCTCGGCGGTGCGCAGGGCCTCGGTCTTGGCGTTGAATTCCTCTTCGGTGGCGCGGAGCTGCTCCTTCACCGCCTTCTCGCGCGCCTCCAGCGCGAAGATCGTGGCGTTCTTCTCGCCGAGCTCGATCTTCATGCGGTTGATGGCGTCGCTCTTCTTGCCGAGCTCGGCGAGCTGGCTCGTGGTCTTGTTCTTGAGCTGGTCGACGCTCATCTCGAGCCGCCGCGCCGACATGGCGAATTCGGCGCGGAGCTGGTCCTTGTCGGCCTGGATCTCGGCCATCGAGAGGGGCGTGGCGGCCTCGAGCCGGCGCGTGGTCAGGCGGACCGCGCGGTTATGCACCAGCGGCACGATGGCAAGCCCGCACAGCATCGAGAGCAGGAAGCCGATCGCCAGGTACATGATCGGTTCGACCATGGGGCCAGAACTCCGAAAGCAAGGAAAAATTTACCAAAGACAATGCATGGCGGGCCGGCAAAAAGCCAGCCCCGCCCTGTTGTTAACGTGAATCCGGAACTGGACCGGAGGAGGGAGCCCTAGAATGGGTTCCAGGTCGCGCGCGGCGTGAACTTGAGGTAGCCGATATTGGCTCCCAGCCGCAGGCCGAGGCCCGAGCGGATCGGCACCAGCACGATGTTGTTGGCGGTGAGCGCCGTCATGCCGAAGCCACCGATGATGTAGGCCGAGCCGTCGATGCCGGCGAAGCGCTGGTAGATCGCGTTGGTGGCGGGCAGGTTATAGACCAGCGTCATGGTGCGCGCGCCGTCGCCGCCCCAGTCGAAGCCGAGCGAGGGGCCCTGCCAATAGACGCGCAGGTCGCCGGCGTTCTTGGTGTAGAGCGTGCCCTCGCCGTAGCGCAGGCCGGCAACGAAGGCGCCGGACCCTTCCTCACCCAGGATATAGCCGTTGGGCAGGCCCCACTGGCTGACGGCCTTCTCGATGATCGAGGCGAGCCCGCGCGAGACGTTACCGAAGAAGCGGTGGCCGGCGGTCACGAGTTCGTCCGGCCCATAGGTGGAGGGCGACGGGGTCCGCTGCGGCGGCGGCAAATTGGGCGGCGGCGCCTGCTGGGCGGAGGCCGGGACGATCCAGCCGACCAGCGCGGCAAGCGCGACCGCAGCAAGGCGTGATGCGAAAGTCATAAAAGAACCCCTGGTATCGAATCCCGCCGCTTCCTTAACCTGACGCCAACAGGCACGGCTCTAGGTTGCGCCGGATGTCCCCTCGACTCGGATGTTATCCGCAGCAACTATGACGGCACAACGGCAGGAAGATAGCCCTTTGCGCCCCGGAATCGCCTTGATCCGCTTTCTGGCCTGCCTGCTGGCGGGCATTTGGATCGCCGGCGCAGGTTTGCCGGCCGAGGCTGCCACCACCGAGCGGATCGTCGTCAACCGCTTCAGCGGCGTCGCGATCGAGGGTTTCGACCCCGTCGCCTATTTCGTCGATGGCGCGGCCGTGCAGGGGACGGCCGAGTTCGAGGCGAACCTCTGGGGCGCGGTCTGGCGTTTCCGCAACGAGGGCAACCGGGCGTCGTTCCTGGCCCATCCCGATATCTATGGACCGCAGTTCGGCGGCTACGATCCGGCCGACATCGCCCGCGGCGTGGCCGTCGCCGCCAATCCCCGCTTCTACGTGATTTCGGCGCAGCGGCTCTATCTGTTCAGCCGGGAGGCCAACCGCGATGCCTTCGCCGCCGACCCGGAGCGCTTCCTCTATGAGGTGCGCAAGCGATGGCCGACGCTCCAGGATCAGCTTAGTCAATAACAGCTCAGTCAGTAGCAGCCTGCCGCCCGCGGATCGCCCCAGGCGATGAACTCCGGGATGATGAAGCCGGTGTCGCCGCGCTGGCCGAATCGGAGCTCGCCACCCTTGCCGTCGGTGACCTTGCCGCCGGCCGCCGTCACGACCGCGCAGCCCGCCCCGACATCCCATTCGCAAGTGGGTCCGAAGCGGGGATAGATGTCGGCGCTGCCCTCCGCGATCCGGCCGAATTTCACCGCCGAGCCGACCGTCTTCCTGACCGCATTGGGCCGGCCGTCGATGAACGCTTCGCTCCTGAGGTCGCCATGGGATCGGCTCACCGCCGCGATCCAGGGCTCGCCCTGCGTCGGCAGCGTGCGGGTGCGGACCGGTTCGGCAGCACCGATGCTCGTGCCGTCGAACCTGACGCGCTCGGCGCCGCGGCCGACGATGCCGCGCCAGAGCAGGCCGAGCGCGGGCGCGGCTACGATGCCCAGCAACGGCACGCCTTTGGTCACGAGGGCGAGGTTGACGGTGAACTCGTCGCGGCCGGCGACGAACTCCTTGGTGCCGTCGAGCGGGTCGATCAGGAAGAAGCTGTCGCGGAATGGCGGCGAGGCGAGCTGGGTCCGCTCTTCCGACAGCGTCGGCACGTCGGCCGCAAGCCGCGCCAGGCCGTCAGCGATGACGCGGTCGGCGGCGAGATCGGCCTCGGTGACCGGCGAGCCGTCCTGCTTGCCGTCGACCCGCATCGCTGCCCGGTTGACCGCGAGGATCGCTTCGCCCGCCCTCACCACCAGCGCGGTGAGCGGCTCCATCAAGTGGGAGGCGGCCGGGCCGTCGATGATTCGCTTCACCTGCATGCCTCATTCATCGGCAATTCCATCCCTACTCGACTGATTCGCCGTGGCTTTATGGCCGCTTCGAACCGATCGCAAGCTAGCTGCCACGGGCTTGCGAATGTTAGAACCTGCGGCATTCGTCAAGCATGCGTGATTCGCCGCGTCCGCGCCGTGCAATTCCAGGAACCCTATATGTCTGACGCTTCGTCACCCGGTACCGCTACTGCTCCAGATGCGCTCGAACTCGCCGCGCTGCTGTGCTCGCGGGTCTGCCACGATCTCATCAGCCCTGTCGGCGCCATCGTCAATGGGCTCGAAGTGCTCGACGACGATCCCAAGCCGGAGGATCGCGAGTTCGCGCTTGATTTGATCCGCAAGAGCGCGAAAACCGCCTCCGCCCGCCTCCAGTTCTGTCGCCTGGCCTTCGGCGCGGCCGGCTCGTCCGGCGCGCAGATCGACCTCGGCGACGCCCAGACCATGGCGCGCGGCCATATCGAGGACGGCAAGTGCTCGATCACGTGGAATCTGCCGCGGCTCCTGCTGCCTAAGAATCGCGTCAAGCTGCTGCTCAATATGCTGGTTGTTTCCCAGCACACGATCCCGCGCGGCGGCATGCTGACGATCGACCCGATCGGCGAGGGCGAGAGCATGAGCTTTCGCGTCACTGCAACCGGTCATAATGCGCGCCTGCCGCAGAACATCTCCGAGCTCCTGAGCGGGGAGCGCGGGCCGGCCGCGGATGCGCACGCGATCCAGCCTTATTATACGCGGCTGTTGGCAGAGGCTTGCGGGCTCACCGTGAGGCTCGCGCACGAGGGCGAAGCCATCACCGTTACCGCGTCGTAGGCGCGTCCCCGCCCTCAAACGTTAATCTATCCTTTACGAGGCGCTTCGGCTTGTCCGGAGCGCCTTATCTCTTTGTTGGTTCCGTTCTTTTGCACATACTCAACCATTATTAAACGCTTTGCGGTGAAGCTGGCCCCATTCCGAAATGGCGCATCACAAGTCGTGCGCGCCCTCCCTGTATGAAGGCCTGTTTTCATGGATGATCTGTTGCGGGAGTTTTTGACGGAGACCAGCGAGAGCCTGGACACCGTCGACAATCAGTTGGTGAAGTTCGAGCAGGAGCCGAACAACGCCAAGATCCTGGATAACATCTTCCGCCTGGTCCACACCATCAAGGGCACGTGCGGCTTCCTCGGCCTGCCGCGGCTTGAAGCGCTGGCGCATGCCGGCGAGACGCTGATGGGCAAATTCCGCGACGGCATGCCGGTGACGGGGCAGGCCGTGACGGTGATCCTGTCCTCGATCGACCGCATCAAGGAGATCCTCGCAGGCCTCGAGGCGACCGAAGCCGAGCCCGAGGGCACCGACCGCGATCTCATCGACAAGCTGGAAGCGATGGTCGAGCAGGGCATGGCGGCGATGGCCGCTGGCAGCGCCGCTCCCGTGGCTGAAGCGCCGCCGCTGGTGCCGGAAGCCCCTGTTGCTGCTGCACCTGCACCCGCAAAGGAGATGACCACAGGCTCGCTGATCGACCAGACCCTGGAGCGGCCCTTACGTCCGGGCGAAGTCTCGCTCGACGAGCTCGAGCGCGCCTTCCGCGAGACCGCGATCGAAGCGCCGGCCCCCGTCGTCAAGGCCGAGCCCGCGCCGGCCGCTGAAGCTCCGGCGCCCGCCGCCAAGGAAGCTGCGAAGGAAGCTGCGAAGCCCGCCAAGGAGAAGGCCGCGCCGAAGAAGTCGATGGCCGACGAGGGCGCCGCCGAGGGCGACCGCATCGCTAACCAGTCGATCCGCGTCAACGTGGATACGCTGGAGCATCTGATGACCATGGTCTCCGAGCTGGTCCTGACCCGCAACCAGCTGCTGGAGATCTCCCGCCGCAACGAGGACACCGAGTTCAAGGTGCCGTTGCAGCGCCTGTCCAACGTCACCGCCGAGCTGCAGGAAGGCGTCATGAAGACGCGCATGCAGCCGATCGGCAATGCCTGGCAGAAGCTGCCCCGCATCGTCCGCGACCTGTCGAGCGAACTCGGCAAGCAGATCGAGCTGGAGATGCACGGCGCCGACACCGAGCTCGACCGCCAGGTGCTCGACCTGATCAAGGACCCGCTCACCCATATGGTGCGCAACTCCGCCGACCACGGCCTGGAGACCCCCGCGGAGCGTCTCGCGTCCGGCAAGGGCGAGCAGGGCACCATCCGCCTGTCCGCCTATCACGAGGGCGGCCATATCATCATCTGCATCGCCGACAACGGAAGAGGCCTCAACACCGAGAGGATCAAGGCCAAGGCGATCTCCTCAGGTCTCGTCACCGAGGCCGAGCTCGAGAAGATGAGCGAAGCCCAGATCCACAAGTTCATCTTCGCGCCCGGCTTCTCGACCGCGGCCGCCATCACCTCGGTCTCCGGCCGCGGCGTCGGCATGGACGTGGTGCGCACCAATATCGACCAGATCGGCGGCACCATCGACATCAAGTCGGTGGCCGGCGAGGGCTCCTCCGTCACCATCAAGATCCCGCTGACCTTGGCGATCGTCTCGGCGCTGATCGTCGAGGCCGCCGGCGACCGCTTCGCGATCCCGCAGCTCTCGGTGGTCGAGCTCGTCCGTGCCCGCGCCAACAGCGAGCACCGCATCGAGCGTATCAAGGACACCGCGGTGCTCAGGCTGCGCAACAAGCTCTTGCCGCTGATCCACCTCAAGAAGCTCTTGAAGATCGACGACGGCGCCGCCAGCGATCCCGAGAACGGCTTTATCGTGGTCACGCAAGTCGGCAGCCAGACCTTCGGCATCGTGGTCGACGGCGTGTTCCACACCGAAGAGATCGTGGTCAAGCCGATGTCGACGAAGCTGCGTCACATCGACATGTTCTCCGGCAACACCATTCTGGGCGATGGCGCGGTCATCATGATCATCGATCCCAACGGCATTGCGAAAGCGCTCGGCGCCGCCGGCTCCTCGGCCCATGACATGGGCGACGAGAACGGCGCGCATCACATCGGAAGTGGCGAGCAGACCACCTCGCTGCTCGTGTTCCGCGCCGGCTCCAGCCAGCCCAAGGCGGTCCCGCTCGGGCTCGTCACCCGCCTGGAAGAGCTTCCGGCCGACAAGATCGAGTTCTCCAACGGCCGCTACATGGTGCAGTACCGCGAGCAGCTGATGCCGCTGGTCGCCATGGAGAGCGTCACCATCGCGAGCCAGGGCGCCCAGCCGATCCTGGTGTTCGCCGATGACGGCCGCTCCATGGGCCTCGTCGTCGACGAGATCATCGACATCGTCGAGGAACGGCTCAACATCGAGGTCGGCGGCTCCGCCTCCGGCATCCTCGGCTCGGCCGTGATCAAGGGCCAGGCCACCGAAGTGATCGACGTCGGCCACTTCCTGCCGATGGCGTTCGCCGACTGGTTCACCCGCAAGGAGATGAAGCCGTCGATGCATTCGCAGTCGGTGCTCCTGGTCGACGACTCGGCGTTCTTCCGCAACATGCTGGCCCCGGTGCTGAAGGCGGCCGGCTACCGCGTCCGCACCGCGCCGACCGCGCAGGAGGGCCTGGCTGCGCTGCGTGCGCAGAGCTTCGACGTGGTCCTGACCGACATCGAGATGCCCGACATGAACGGGTTCGAGTTCGCCGAAGTGATCCGCTCCGACACCAATCTGGGCGCGATGCCGATCATCGGCCTGTCCGCGCTGGTGTCGCCGGCGGCGATCGAGCGCGGCCGGCAGGCCGGCTTCCACGACTATGTCGCCAAGTTCGACCGTCCCGGTCTGATCGCGGCGCTGAAGGAACAGACTGCGGGTGCCGCCGGCGCCTCCGAGCTGAGCCGGGCAGCGGCCTAAGAGCATGATCCGGAAAAGTGTGAAGCGGTTTTCCGACGAGATCATGCTCAATCAAAAGAGCCTTCGGGATCAGGAGATACGCAGATGAGCAACAAGATGCAGACCAGCGAAGGCGCCATGGTCGAATACGTCACCGCGATGATCGGCGGCCAGCTGTTCGGGCTGCCGATCTCCCGGGTCCAGGACGTGTTCATGCCCGAGCGCGTCACCCGCGTTCCCTTGTCCTCGCGCGAGATCGCGGGCGTGCTGAACCTGCGCGGCCGCATCGTCACCGTGGTCGACATGCGCGCCCGGCTCGGCCTGCCCAAGCCCGAGGACGGCAAGACGGCGATGGCGGTCGGTGTCGACCTGCGCGGTGAATCCTATGGCCTCCTGATCGACCAGATCGGCGAGGTGCTGCGGCTTGCCGAGGACGGCAAGGAAGAGAACCCCGTCAACCTCGATCCCCGCATGGCCAAGCTCGCCGGCGGCGTCCACCGCCTCGACGGCCAGCTCATGGTCGTCCTCGACGTCGATCGCGTCCTCGAACTCGCGCCCGAGATGATGGCGGCCTGATACGGCGGCATCGCCGCTGCCGGACTCGCAATTGGAAGTACCCCCACAAGGGGGTAGGAAGCAGAGGTTCACATGCGCACTTGTCTCGTCGTTGATGATTCCAGCGTCATCCGCAAGGTTGCGCGCCGGATCCTGGAGGGCCTCGACTTCCAGATTCTCGAAGCCGAGGACGGTGAGAAGGCACTGGAGGCCTGCAAGCGCGGCTTGCCCGATGCCGTGCTGCTCGACTGGAATATGCCGGTCATGGACGGCTACGAATTCCTTGGCCATCTCCGGCGGATGCCCGGCGGCGACCAGCCCAAGGTGGTGTTCTGCACCACCGAGAACGACGTCGCGCACATCGCCCGTGCGCTGCACGCTGGCGCCAACGAATACATCATGAAGCCCTTCGACAAGGACATCGTGACGGCGAAATTCCAGGAAGTCGGGCTTATCTGAGCGAACATCCGGAGGCTGAACGGATCCTTCGGCGATTGTTTTAACTGAACCGTTTCAGTCTGAGTTGGTGAGTAATGAGTGTTGCGTTCGCAGGTAATTCGACCACGGGTCCGTCGCGCGACGCCGGGCCGCTGCGGGTGATGGTCGTCGACGACTCCGTCGTCATACGCGGTCTGATCTCGCGCTGGATCGGTGCCGAGCATGATATGGAGGTCGCGGCCTCGCTGCGCACCGGGCTCGAGGCGGTCAACCAGCTCGAACGTATCAACCCCGACGTTGCCGTGCTCGACATCGAGATGCCCGAGCTCGACGGCATCTCGGCGCTGCCGCAACTGCTGGCGAAGAAGCGCGATCTCGTCATCATCATGGCCTCGACGCTGACCCGCCGTAACGCGGAGATCAGCTTCAAGGCGCTGTCGCTCGGCGCGGCCGACTACATTCCGAAGCCGGAGTCGACGCGCGAAGCGTCGGCCGCGGACATCTTTCATCACGACCTGATCCAGAAGATCCGTCACCTCGGCGCGCGGCTGCGCCGCAGGCCCGCAGTCGCGAGCCCGCCGCTGGCGCCCGCGACCCCGGCGCCGGTTGCACGCGCACCGGCCGTCGTGCGGCCCGCCGCGCCCGCACCGGCCCTGCATGCGCCGTCGTCGGGTGCGCTGTCCACGCGCCCGTTCTCGGCCCACGCACCGAAGGTGCTGCTGATCGGCTCCTCGACCGGCGGTCCGCAGGCACTGATGGCGCTCGTCACCGAGCTCGGCCCGGTGATCGACCGCTTCCCGGTGCTGATCACCCAGCACATGCCGCCGACCTTCACCACCATTCTCGCCGAGCACCTGGCGCGCGCGAGCCGCAAGCCGGCGGCCGAGGCGGTCGACGGCGAGCCGGTGAAGCCGGGGCGGATTTACCTCGCGCCCGGCGGCAAGCACATGCGTGTCGTGCGCAGCGGCGCTGACGCGGCGATCGCGCTCGACGACGGTCCCGCCGTCAATTTCTGCAAGCCCGCGGTCGATCCGCTGTTCACCTCCGCCATCGACATCTGGCATGGGAACATCCTCTCTGTGATCCTGACGGGCATGGGCTCGGATGGCATGCGCGGCGGCAAGGACATCGTCGCCGCCGGCGGCAACGTGATCGCGCAGGACGAAGCCTCCAGCGTGGTCTGGGGCATGCCGGGCGCGGCGGCCAATGCCGGCATCTGCGCGGCGATCCTGCCGCTCAATCAGATCGGCGCCAAGGTCAACCGCCTGTTCGCGGGAGACCGCTCGTGACGCCGGTCGACTACGAGTATCTGCGCAAGTTCCTGAAAGAGCGTTCCGGCCTCGATCTCTCCGCCGACAAGCAGTATCTCGTCGAGAGCCGGCTGCTGCCGCTTGCCCGCAAGGCGAGCTTGCCCGGCATTCCCGATCTCGTGCTGAAGATCAGGAACGGCGACGGCCGGCTTGCGACCGACGTGGTCGAGGCGATGACCACCAACGAGACCTTCTTCTACCGCGACAAGATCCCGTTCGATCATCTGCGCGAAACCATCCTGCCGGGCCTGCTCCAGGCACGCGCGGCGCGCAGGTCGCTCCGCATCTGGTCGGCGGCCTCGTCGACCGGGCAGGAGCCCTATTCGATCGCGATGTGCGTGAAGGAGATGGGCGCGGCCCTCGCCGGCTGGCGCATCGAGATCGTCGCCACCGATCTGTCGCAGGAGGTGCTGGAGAAATCCAGGGCCGGCATCTACAGCCAGTTCGAGGTGCAGCGCGGCCTGCCGATCCAGCACCTGATGAAGTACTTCACGCAGGCCGGCGAGCTCTGGCAGCTCAATGCCGACATTCGCGCGATGGTGCAGTTCCGTCAGCTCAATCTGTTGCAGGACTTCTCCCATCTCGGCACGTTCGACGTGATCTTCTGCCGCAACGTCCTGATCTATTTTGACCAGGACACCAAGGCCGTGATTTTCGAGCGCATGGCGAAGGGACTGGAAGCCGACGGCACGCTGCTGCTTGGCGCGGCCGAATCCGTCGTCGGCATCACCGACGCGTTCCGCCCGATCACCGAGCGCCGCGGTCTCTATCAGCTCAATCCCGCGCGCTCCGGCCGTCCGCTGGGCGGATTGATGCCGCAGCCGCTGAAGGTCGCTGCGGCGAGGTGATCTTTCTTCCTTCTCCCCTTGTTGTGGGAGAAGGTGGCGCGAAGCGCCGGATGAGGGGTTGTTTCCGCGAATTCAAATCCTGCGAGCGTCCCTCGGGGATAGATACCCCTCACCCGTCTCGCCGCTGCGCGGCGAGCCACCCTCTCCCGCAAGGGGAGAGGGAAAAGAAGCCCCTCACAAAATCGCATGCGGCAGAAACCGCGAGCGGTTGCCGGTGATCGGGCTCTCGTCCTCGCGGATCGACAGGCCGCACGGCTCGTGGTTCACCAGCCAGCTTCCGACCACCACATAGAAGCCCGAGAAATTCGGCAGCGGCGACAGCGCCTGCCGCACGAAACCTTCTGCGCCGTAGGGGCCTGCCTGCTCGTCGAGCGGCGTGCCTCCGGACACCAGCGTGACATTGGCGCCTTCGCGCGACAGCAGCGGCTTGCGGACGTAGGAGCTGCCGAGCTCGGCTGCCCGCGCGTCGTCCTCGAAGAAGGCCGGCAGCAGATTGGGATGGTTCGGAAACATCTCCCAGAGCAGCGGCAGAATGCCCTTGTTGGAGAGCACCGCCTTCCACGGCGGCTCGATCCAGCGTGTCGGCGCGCTCGTCAGCTTGGCGCCGAAGGCGTCGTGGAACATCCATTCCCAGGGATAGAGCTTGAAGGCGAGCGCGATGTCGCCGTCGTCGAGATCGACGAAGCCGCCAGGCGCGTCGCGCCAGCCGATCTGCTCGATGTCGAGCAGCCTGGTCGAGAGCCCCGCCTGGCGCGCGGTGTCCTCGAGATAAGCGAGCGTGCCGGCGTCTTCCTCGTTGCCGGTGGTGCCGGTGAGATGGACATGGCGGCCTGCGGCGATCCCCTTCCACGCCGCGATCAGCCGCTCGTGGATGGAGTTGAACTGGTCGGCGCGCGCCGGAATGATGCGGCGTTCGATCGCCTGTTCGAGCCAGGTCCATTGAAACACCGCGGCCTCGAAGATCGAGGTCGGCGTGTCCGCGTTGTATTCGAGCAGCTTTGCAGGCGACTGTCCGTCGAATTTCAGGTCGAGCCGGCCGTAGAGGCTGCGGTCATCGCGCTCCCAGCTCTCGGCGATCAAGCCCCAGAATGCCTCCGGAATCTTCAGGCGTCGCAGATGGCGCTCGTCACCGATCACGCGGCCGGCAAGCTCCAGGCACATCGCGTCGATCTCGGCTGTCGGCGTTTCGATGCCGCGCTCGATCTCGTCGAGCGTGAAGGCGTAATAGGCGCTCTCGTCCCAATAGCGTTCGCCATCGATGGTGTGGAAGGCGAAGCCGCATTGTTCGGCGGTCTGCCGCCAGTCGTCGCGCTCGGGGCAGACGATGCGTCGCATGGATCAACCACCCCCCGAGAAGCCATGGCCGAACGAGCCGAAACCGCCACGGCTCACGCTGCTGGAGCCTGAGTCCGAAGAGGTTCCCGATGAGGAATGGCTCGAGGAATCGCTGCTGAAGAAACTCGATCGCGACGACCAGCGCGAGCTGCTGCCGCCGCTGCCGCCCGATGAACTGCTGCTACTGCTGCAGGTCGTGGTCGTCTGGCCCGGCACGGCTCCGGGCGTGGGCTCGCAGTGCTGCCGCGGCATCAGCGTGTAGGCGGTGGTGCCGACCGCAATCGTGCCCATCACCAGCAGCGCGACATGGCCGGAGCGCTTCACCGGCGGCCCCGATGGCGGCGCCACGGGCGCCGGCCGGCGCTTGCCGAACTCCTTTTTGGAGGGTTTGTCGGCCATGTCAGTAGATCATGCAGGCGGCGTTCAACAGGCCCGCCGCGAGCGAGGACAGCCCGAGCCAGATCGCCGGCGCAAGCTCGCCCGCGGCAATCCGCGCCGACAGGTTCGGCACCGGGACCTTCACCAGGAAGAGCACGATGATCTGCACGATCAGCGCGATGACCGCCCAGATCAGGCAGTCCAGCACATTTGCCGAATGCGCGATCGCGCTGACCAGAGGTGCCACGAAGCCGAGCAGGCTGAGACCGAGCGCGATCGCGGCGGCCGGCTCGTTGTCGCGGATGAGCTGGAATTCATTGTGCGGGGTGATGCGGGTGTAGACGAACAGATACGCCACGATCGCGATCAGGCCGGTGCAGAAATAAACCAGGAAGGCGGGCAGGCCGGCGAGTGATTGCAGGATCATCGTTCCCCCATCGTGCAGCGACCATTCGTCGGCGGGGGAGGATAGCGGTTCAATGGCGCAAGGACGATGAGGCCGCGTTGGCGTCCCCAAAAACAAAACCCCGCCATTTGCGGCGGGGTCCAGGCTGGGAGGAGCGAGCCCCGGGGGCTCGCGACGTAAAGCCCAGGATCAGGCGGGAATGCGCTCTTCGTGCTCGTGCGGCTCGCGCAGCACGTAGCCGCGGCCCCACACGGTCTCGATGAAGTTGCGGCCCTCGGAAGCGTTGGCGAGCTTCTTGCGGAGCTTGCAGATGAAGACGTCGATGATCTTCAGCTCCGGCTCGTCCATGCCGCCATAGAGGTGGTTGAGGAACATTTCCTTGGTGAGGGTCGTGCCCTTTCGGAGCGAGAGGAGCTCCAGCATCTGGTATTCCTTGCCGGTCAGATGCACGCGCTGGCCGCCGACTTCCACCGTCTTGGTGTCGAGGTTGACGACGAGGTCGCCGGTCTGGATGACCGACTGGGCATGGCCCTTGGAGCGGCGCACGATCGCGTGGATGCGGGCCACCAGCTCGTCCTTGTGGAAGGGCTTGGTCATGTAGTCGTCGGCGCCGACGCCGAGACCCTTGACCTTGTCCTCGATGCCGGCGAGGCCGGAGAGGATCAGAATCGGTGTCTTGATCTTGGAGACCCGAAGCTGCTTGAGCACGTCGTAACCGGACATGTCGGGCAGGTTGAGGTCGAGAAGAATAATGTCGTAATCGTATAACTTACCGAGATCGACGCCTTCTTCCCCCAAATCGGTCGTGTAGACGTTGAAGCTCTCAGACTTCAACATCAGCTCGATCGACTGCGCGACGGCGCTGTCATCTTCAATCAGCAAAACGCGCATGCCAGTTCCCCATAGTCGCCGCTCCCGGGCGTCAGGTCGGCCGCATTCGCGGCACTCAACAAAACGCCTTTGAACAACTGATTCGGATCCTGACAACAGATGGTTAACAAACTCTGATTCTGGAGCGCAAGTCCCCCCGGTGCAATTTTTGTCGAATCGCCCTAAGGTCTTGCGCGCGAAGCAGCTTTCGTCACCCCGTACCGTTCAAGTTCCACTTTAAGAGACGGGCCTAACCGACTCCCGCGACTCAGCCTTCTTCTGAAGGGGAGCCACGCTCAGTCACAAAGACAGTGACGCAATGATTAACGATGCGGGTAAACACGAAGTTAAGCGCCGTTCAGAAATATGGCGAAACTTAAGTCTTTCGCCATGATGCCCGGGATCGAAGGCGATCACCTCATGAAGGTCCTCTTGTTGAAGGCGCGCCGCTGATGAAGGCCCTTGCCGAACAGATCGGCGACATCGACGGCGTCAACATCTATGGCCGCGTGGTCGGCGTTCGCGGCCTGATGGTCGAGGTGGCCGGACCCATTCACGCGATGTCGGTCGGTGCGCGGCTCGTGATCGAGACCGGCGCGAACCGTTCCATTCCCTGCGAGGTGATCGGCTTTTCCGACAACAACGCTGTCGTGATGCCGTTCGCCGGCCTGGACGGGGTGCGCCGCGGCTGCAAGGCCGTCATCGCCAATGCCGCCAATCAAGTGCGTCCGTCATCGGCCTGGCTCGGCCGCGTCGTCAACGCGCTGGGCGAACCGATCGACGGCAAGGGGCCGTTGCCGCAGGGCCCTGCGCCGATGCCATACCGCAATTCGCCGCCGCCGGCGCATTCGCGCAAGCGCGTCGGCGCCCCGCTCGATCTCGGCGTGCGCGCGATGAACACGTTCCTCACCTGCTGCCGCGGCCAGCGCATGGGCATTTTCGCAGGATCCGGCGTCGGCAAATCGGTGCTGCTGTCGATGCTCGCGCGCAACGTCGATGCCGCGGTCAGCGTCATCGGGCTGATCGGCGAACGCGGCCGCGAGGTCCAGGAATTCTTGCAGGACGACCTCGGCGAGGAGGGCCTGGCGCGCTCGGTCGTGGTGGTCGCAACCTCGGACGAGCCGGCGCTGATGCGGCGCCAGGCCGCCTATCTGACGCTCGCGGTGGCCGAATATTTCCGCGACGAGGACAAGGACGTGCTCTGCCTGATGGACTCGGTGACGCGCTTTGCCATGGCCCAGCGCGAGATCGGCCTGTCCGCCGGCGAGCCGCCGACCGCCAAGGGCTATACGCCGACCGTGTTCACCGAGCTGCCGAAGCTTCTGGAGCGCGCGGGGCCGGGCCTGGGCGAGGGCGCGATCACCGCGATCTTCACGGTGCTGGTCGACGGCGACGACCATAACGAGCCGATCGCGGATGCCGTCCGCGGCATCCTCGACGGCCATATCGTGATGCAGCGCTCGATCGCCGAGCGCGGCCGTTACCCCGCCATCAACATCCTCAAATCCGTCTCCCGCACCATGCCGAAATCGGCCGACCCGCAGTTCTGGCCGACCATCCAGCGGGCCCGCCAGGTGATGGCGACCTATGCCGACATGGAGGAATTGATCCGGCTCGGGGCCTACCGGGCCGGCTCCAGCCCCGAGGTCGACGAGGCGATCCGGCTGCACGAGCCGCTGGAGGCGTTCCTGCGCCAGCGCAAGGACGAAAATGCATCACTGGCGGACGGCTACCGCCAGTTGGCGCAAATCCTCGGTGATTTGGAAACGGAACGCTAACTTTGTCAGGTCATCATCCGCTCTCACAGAGTAGCAGAGCCGGTCTTGGCCCCAATCGGGCCTGTGGGGAGACCGGTGACGTCCCACGTGCAGCCAGGGGACTTCTGGGGAGTATGAGTCGATGAAGTCACGTGATACCCTCATCCGCCTGAAGAAATTTCAGGTCGACGAGAAGCGCCGCCGGGTCACCCAGATCGAGACCATGATCGCCGACTTCCAGCGGATGTCGACCGATCTTGAACGCGAGATCACGACCGAGCAGGAGCGTGCCGGGATCAACGATCCCTCGCACTTCGCTTATCCGACCTATGCCAAGGCCGCGATTCAGCGCCGCGAGAACCTGACCCGCTCGGCCGACGAATTGAAGGGCCAGCTCGACGAAGCCAAGGCCGCGCTGGCCGAAGCCTTCGAGGAACTGAAGAAGGTCGAGCTCCTCGACGAGCGTGACCAGGCCCGCGAGCGCGCCGAAGAAAACGCCCGCGAGCAGGCCGACCTCGACAGCATCGGCCTGATGCGCGCCCGCATCGGCGCCGTCGCCTGACGGCGCAGCCAGGGGTCCAACAGCCGAGAATTCGTCGAACCCGGGCCCGCAAGGTCCGGGTTTTGCGTTTGCTATCCACAGTGTGGCGCGCCGCCCCTTGGTGATGGGCTTTGCCGCGCGCTATGGTAGCGGAGTGCCAGGGCCCGCGCGGAACGCGACGGGCCGTGTGTGGGGGGCTGAATGCTGACGCCAGCAGAGCTGGTCGGGCTGATTGGGGAGGTCGCAAGGGGCGATCAGGCCGCGTTCGAGCGCCTCTACGTCGCCACGCGCGCGAAACTCTATGGCGTCGTGTTCCGTATCTTGCGTCGACAGGATCTCGCAGAGGAGGTCATTCAGGAGACCTACGTCAAGATCTGGAACGGCGCGGGCCAGTTCAATCCGGCCTTGTCGTCGCCGATCACATGGATGGCATCGATCGCGCGCAACCGCGCCATCGACATCGTGCGCAAGAAGACGGAAGTCTCCATCGAGGAAGAGCCGCAGGCGATGGAAGTCGCTGCCGAGAGCCCCGATCCGCTGGCGCGGAGGGAAATGACCGAGGAGTTGAAGCGGCTCCTGGAATGCATCGGCCGGCTCGAGCCGGATCGTCAGAGGCTCGTGCTTCTCGCCTATTACAACGGCTGGAGCCGCGAGCAATTGGCCGAAAAATTCGCCGCGCCCGTCAACACGGTGAAGACGTGGCTCCGGCGCAGCATGTTGGATATCCGCGAGTGCCTCGGATTGTGAGGGCTTGCATTGTGAGGGTGGTTCTGGACTGCAAGTGATGGCCTACACGGAGGACCATATCGCGCTCGCCGCGGAATATGCGCTCGGCACGCTCGACGCCGACGAGCGCGCGCAGGTCGAGACCATGATGGCCGTGGACAAGGCGTTCGCCGATGTCGTGCAGGCCTGGGCTTACCGGCTCGGCGTCCTCAACCAGATGGTCGGTTCGGTCGAGCCGCGTCCGATCGTGTGGGAGAACATCCGGTCCGAGCTTGCGCGGACGGACTTTGCGCAGGAGACGCCTGCACCGGAAGCTTCGTCGCCGCCGCCACCTGTGCCGGAGTCCTCCTCGATCGAAGCGGCACCGCCCGAGCTGGCACCGGACGTCGCGCCGCAATCGGAGCCGCAGCCTTCCGAAACAGAGCAGCCCGGGACGGCGCGGCCGGCACCCGATGCGCTTCCCGACATCGCGCCGATATTCATGCCGCAGGTGCATGCGCCCGATCCTGACGTCGTGCGCGCGCCGCCGGCGCCGGTCGCCGACAACAGCAACGTCATCCGGCTCGAGAGCCGCGTGAAGCGTTGGCGCACGATCGCCTCCGCCGTGGGAGCGATTGCGGCCACGCTGCTGGTGACGCTGTCGCTTCAGATCTTCCGGCCCGATGCGCTGCCGGGCGGCTTGCGTCCCGCGCCGCGCATCCAGATTGTGGAAGTGAAGACGCCGGCGCCGCTCGCGGCTGCTGCGCAATATGTCGCGCTGTTGCAGGGCCAGGGCGGCGGTCCCGCCTTCATCCTCACGGTCGACGGCGCGACGCGGAATTTCACCGTGCGCAAGGTCGGCGCGACGCCGGAGGCCGGCAAGAGCTTCGAGCTCTGGCTGATCTCCGACAAGCTGCCGCGTCCGCGCTCGCTCGGCGTGATCGGCGCGGGCGATTTCACCGCGCGCCCGGTGCTCGGCTCCTTCGATCCCGAGGTCGTCAACGGTGCGACCTTCGCCGTTACCGTCGAGCAGGCCGGCGGCTCGCCCAACGGCCAGCCGACCTCGGCCCCGGTGTTTTCCGGCAAGCTGATCGAGACCGTGCCGCCGTCTCAACCGCAGGCGCCCGCGAAGAAGTAGCTGTCGTGGCGCCGTAGCCCGGATGGAGCGCAGCGCAATCCGGGCTACACGGCGCTCGACCGTCGCCAAGGTCCGTCCAGCCGTCGCAACCCGACAAGTCCCGCCGAATCCACCCCCGCGTTGAACCTCCCCGCAATCCGCGGCGTCAAATGCCCGGAATTTGCAGTCGGCGCCGCACATCATGGCGCCGGAGAAGGGGCTAGAAGTCAGATGGATGCAGCTAAGACGCCGGGCATCTTCGTCCACCAATATGCGGGTCTTCCGCATGGTCCGGCCTTCGAACATTGGCGCGAGCGGGCCTTCGGTCCCTGCGGCCTCGATGTCGGGCCGAGCCACGGCGACAGCATCGATTGCCGGCTCCAGGTCAGCGTGGTCGACAATATCGCGTTGGCCATTCCCGAAGGTGCCTCCGCGCAATATTCGCGCACGCAAAGCCATCTTGCCGACGGCAGCGACGATCTCGTCCTGATCGCTGCGCATGCGGGTCTCGTCCGCGTCGGGCAGAACGGCCACACCGTCGAGCTTGCGCCGGCGCAGATGGTGCTGGTCGACATGGGCGTCACCGGCAGCGTCGGCCACACCCAGGAAGATCGCTTCACCAGCATCCGCATGCCGCGCCGCGCGCTGCTCGACATCAATCCGCGTGCCGAGGACAAGCTGTCGCAAGTGCTCTCCGATGGCGCGGTGGCCGAGACGATCTTCCGCTACCACGCACTCGCCGCCAATCACGCGCCGCATCTCGACGCCGTCGGCCAACGCCTGACCGCGCAGCACGTGATCGATCTCGTCGGCCTGCTGCTCGGCGCCGATGCGGAGCACGCAAGCCTTGCGCGCGGTCGCGGGCATGCGGCGGCCCGTCTCGATCTCATGCGCGCCGACGTGATGGCCGCGCTCGGCCGCAACGATCTCTGTCTGTCCGAGATCGCGACGCGCTCAGGGCTCAGTCCGCGCCAGGCGCAACGCTTGTTCGAGCAGGCCGGCACGACCTTCACCGAATTCGTGCTGGAGCAGCGCCTGGTGCTGGCGCGCAAGCTGCTCGGCGATCCCCGCGCGAGGGCGCGCAAGATCAGCGACATCGCGCATTCCTCGGGCTTCTCCGACCTGTCCTATTTCAACCGCGCCTTCCGCAAGCGTTTTGGCGCGACGCCATCGGAATTGCGCGAGGCCTGAGCCGCGGTTTTATGCAGCGGAGCGGCGCCGCCGCAGTTGGTCGATCCGGTCGAATGAGCTATATCTGCCTGCGCGGGCAGGCCGCCGGAATTCTTGGACAAGGCAGTAAACGGACATGGCGCGTATCGTCGTGCTCGGCGCCGGGTTTGCGGGTCTGTGGGCGGCCATCGGCGCCGCGCGCAAGCGCGACGAGATCGGCGCGGCCGGCCGTGACGTCGAGATCCGTGTCGTCGATCGCAATCCCTATCACAACATCCGGGTGCGCAATTACGAGGCCGACCTCAGCGAGGTCGCGCTGCCGTTGCCGCAACTGCTCGATCCGATCGGCGTCACCCATGGCATTGGCGAGGTCGAAGCCATCGACCCGGCACGGCGCGAGATTTCTCTCGTCACGAGCGGCGGCGAGGAGACGCTGAGCTACGACCGCCTGGTGCTGGCGCTCGGCAGCGAAGTGATGCGTCCCGCCATCCCCGGCCTTGCCGAGCATGCTTTCGACGTCGATACCTATGCCGCCGCGCTCATCCTCGAAAATCATCTCGTCTCGCTCGGACACAGCGCGGCATCGCCGGGGCGCTCGACGGTCGTGGTGGTCGGCGCCGGATTCACCGGTATCGAGGTCGCGGCCGAGATGCCCGACAGGCTGGCGCGCGCCGGCATCACCGGCAGCCGCCGCATCGTCCTGGTCGATCCCAATCCTGCGGTCGGCGCTACCATCGGCGCGCATGCGCGTCCCGTCATCGAAACGGCTTTGGCCTCGCTCGACGTCGAGACGCGGCTTGGCGTGCGCGTCGTTTCCGTCGAGGCCGCCGGGATACACCTGAGCTCGGGCGAGTTCATCCCGGCGCAGACGGTGATCTGGTGCGCCGGGATGCGCGCGAGCCGGCTGGCCGAGAGCTTCGCGGGCGCACGCGATCGCCTCGGCCGCCTGCTGGTCGATCCTTTCATGCGGGTTGCCGATGTGCCGGGCGTGTTCGCCGCCGGCGATGTCGCCTCGAGCGTGGTCGATGGACTGCACCCGACCGTGATGTCCTGCCAGTTCGCCCGTCCCATGGGCCGCTTCGCCGGTCACAACGTCGTGGCCGATCTCGCCGGCCTGCCGATGCTGCCGCTGCGCATCGACTGGTACGTGACCGTGCTCGACCTCGGCGGCTGGGGCGCGCTCTATACGGAAGGGTGGGATCGCGAGGTTCGCACCACTGGCGCGGCCGCAAAAGCGACCAAGCAGACCATCAACTGCAAGCGCATCTACCCGCCGCTCACCGGCCGCAAGGACGAGCTCTTCGCTGCCGCAGCGCCGACGGTGCAGGCGCCGCCGCCGACTTATGGGGCGCGGTAGCGCCAAACACTCGGTATCATCGTCCGCCTTGTGCGCAATTGCGCCCTGGGGCGGGCGATCCAGTATTCCAGAGACGGCAGTGGGATACGGAGGGGGCGCGGCGTACTGGATTCCCCGCCTTCGCGGGGAATGACAGCGGTGTTTGGGGGCTCCCTACACTGCGTCCATAGCGAAATCATACCCCAGAAATGAGAAAGCGCCCGTGGGGGCGGGCGCTTTCCGTAGTCGACTTGGGGTTGGGGTCGTCTACATATCCACGTGGCGACTTTGGGGGGCTGGTAAAGAGCCGCGTGAATTCATAAAACTCGTCAAATCTCCTTATCGAACGAGGGATGCGTTCGAGCTGGTGATAACAACCGGCTTGCCGGCCTTGATGACGCGGGCGGTCTGGGTCAGGCCTTCGTCCGAACCCGTGCGTGCCGCCGTGATGCCGAAGCCTGCCACCGCGATCCCGGCGACGAGGGCTACGACCACGATTTTCAAGTGGGTCGAGCGATCAGCGCTGTAAATCGAGTGGTTCATGGAAGGCTCCTGCCGCCATCTACCCGAAGTAGTCGCTACCCTGTTGGGGGAGGTTCATGCTTCCGGTCCCCAACAACCTAGTATTGGGGGGATTCGTTCCCAAGGGGCCATCACAAGAGCGTGACAGGACGTGAAAGGTCGCGATCAAAAGCGACCTCTCAATCGTGCGATTATATAATTATTTCAAAGGTGTAATGTGCTTGCGAGGCGCCTTGTTTGCATTTGGTCGACAAGGCGCCAGGAACTCAAAAACCATTTGCCTGTGGCCGAAAAACATACGGCTTCTTAAGGCAAATCAGATGCTTCCGACCGTTTTCAACCTCGCCCTGGGGTGGATTTCAGCCTGCGACAGCACCGTCGTCTGGGCCCGGAACCGCTCGACGAGAGAGCGTACGAAGGGACGAATTGCCGCAGACGTGACCAGCACCGGCGCCTCGCCTTCGCGCGCGGCGCGCTCGAAGGCCTCGCGCACGCCGGTCATGAATTCCGACAGCTTCGAGGGCTGCATCGCGAGGCTGCGTTCCTCGCCTTGCCCGATGATGGATTCGGCGAAGGCCTGTTCCCACCGCGCCGACAGCGCGATCAGCGGCAGATAACCGCTGTAGGAGGTGTTTTGCGCGCAGATCTGCCGCGCGAGGCGGGCGCGGACATGCTCGACCATGGTCGCGGGATTGCGCGAGAAGGCGAGCGAGTCGGCGATGCCTTCCAGGATGGTCGAGAGATCGCGGATCGAGATGCGCTCGGCGAGCAGCAGCTGCAGCACGCGCTGGATGCCGGAGACCGTGACCTGGCCCGGCACGATGTCCTTGACCAGCTCGCTCTGCTCCTTCGGCAGCTCCTTCAGCAGCTTCTGCACCTCGCCATAGGAGAGCAAGTCCGACATGTTGGCCTTGAGCAGCTCGGTGAGGTGGGTCGAGAGCACGGTCGCGGCGTCGACGACGGTGTAGCCCTTGAGCGAGGCTTCTTCCTTGAGGCTGGCATCGACCCAGGTTGCGGGCAGGCCGAAGGTCGGCTCGGTGGTGTGGATGCCGGGCACCTGCACCTGGCTGCCGCCGGGGTCCATGACCATGAACTGGTTCGGCCAGATCTTGCCGGTGCCGGCGTCGACCTCCTTGATCTTGATGATGTAGGTGTTGGCTTCGAGCTGGACGTTGTCGAGGATACGCACGGCGGGCATCACGAAGCCCATCTCGATGGCGAGCGAACGACGCAGCGCCTTGATCTGCTCGGTGAGGCGGTCGGTGCCATCAGGGCCGTTGACGAGCGGCAGCAGCGCGTAACCGAGCTCGATCTTGAGGTCGTCGATCTTGAGCGCGGCCGAGATCGGCTCTTCGGCCGCAGCGGCGCCCGGCGCACCTGGCGTTCCCGGAGCAGGTGCGGTCCTGGCGGCTTCCTCGGCCCTGGCCGTCACCCGGTTGCGGTTGCGGGCGTGCCAGGCGAGCGCGCCGGCGCCGGCGCCGAGCGCCAGGAAGGGAATGGTCGGAATGCCCGGCAGGGCCGCCAGCACCAGCATGACCGCCGCGGACATCGCGAGCGCCTGCGGATAGCCGGAGAACTGCTTCATCAGCGCCTTGTCGGCGGCGCCGGACACGCCGGCCTTGGAGACGAGCAGGCCGGCCGCGGTCGAGACGATCAGCGCCGGCACCTGGGTGACGAGACCGTCGCCGACGGTCAGCAGCGTGTAGCTGCGCCCGGCGTCGGCGAAGGAGAGCCCCTGCTGCGCGACGCCGATGATCATGCCGCCGACGATATTGATGAAGACGATCAAAAGGCCCGCGATGGCGTCGCCGCGAACGAATTTGGAGGCACCGTCCATGGCGCCGAAGAAGCCGCTCTCATCCTCGAGATCCTTGCGCCGCTGCTTGGCGACCTTCTCGTCGATCAGGCCGGCGGAGAGATCGGCGTCGATCGCCATCTGCTTGCCGGGCATGGCGTCGAGGTGGAAGCGTGCGGCGACTTCGGCGATACGGCCCGAACCCTTGGTGATGACGACGAAGTTGACGATGATCAGGATGGCGAAGACGATGATGCCGATGACGAAATTGCCGCCCATCACGAAGCTGCCGAAGGCTTCGATGACGTGACCGGCGGCATCCGTGCCCTCGTGCCCGTGCGACAGGATCAGGCGGGTCGAGGCCATGTTCAGCGACAGCCGCAGCATGGTCGAGATCAGGAGGACGGTCGGGAAGGCGGAGAATTCCAGCGGCGCCTGGATGAACAGCGACGTCATCAGGATCAGGATCGAGAGCGTGATCGAGATCGCCAGGAACAGGTCCAGCACGATCGCGGGCAGCGGCAGGATCAGCACCACCAGGATGGTGAGGACGCCGAGCGCCAGCGCGATATCGCCGCGCTTGAGGATGTTGCCGATCTCAGTGAGGGTGGGGAAGCCGGCGTTCGTGGCGCCTACGCCCTGTCCCGCGGTGACGTCGACCATGGTAGCTGCTCCCCCGCGCGACTGCCGCCCGCGCGCCCCAAACGTCTGCGCGGCGGCCGAAGGGCCGCCGTTTCGAAAGTGAGGCACCGCACTGGCGTCCACGGGGGACCTCCCGTTCTACGCGGCTGACGACACTCGACTTCACTCGGCAATTCTTGCCGGGTGTATGGTTAGCAAAGGGTTAACGGAGGGTGCGGCGGGAGGTCAGACCGGGGTGTTTCAGGCTTCTGGCGGGGACGAAGTCGTCATGCCGCGCCGAAGGCGTGGAGGGCCGGGACGAGCCCGGCCATGACGTTGTGGAAGCGTTTGGCGCCGAAATCAGCTGCGGACGACGTAGCCCTACTTCGCCTTCTGCATCGTCGTCACCGTATACCCCGAAGCCGCCTCCTCGGCCTCGAAGGTCACCTTGTCGCCGACCTTCACCTGCTTGAGCAAAGCGGGGTCCTTGACCCGATAGACCATGGTCATGGGCTCATCCATGCCGAGGCTTTTCGCCGGTCCGTGCTTGAGCGTGATCTTGCCGGCGCCTTCGTCGATCTTCTTGACCTCGCCGCTGATCGCGGCGCCCTGGGCCGCGAAGGCTTCGGCAACAAAACTGACGGTCAGCGCCAGCGCTGCGGCGATACGGATGGTGCGCTTCATGGGAGTCTCCCTTGTTACTTCACGGTGACGTGGCCGACCATGCCGTAGTCGCGGTGGTCGGGAATCAGGCAGGAGAATTCGAACGTGCCAGCCTTGCTGAACTTCCAGAGGATCTCGGCCGTCTTGTTCGGCGCGAGCCTGACGCCGTTGGGATCGTCGTGCTCCATATGCGGATGCTTCTTCATCTCCACGGCATGCGCGAGATTCTCCTTCGTCGTGGCGAGCAGGAATTCATGGTCCTCCTTGCCGATATTGCGCAGCACGAAACGAATCTGCTCGCCGCGTTTGACCTCGATCCTGGCCGGCGCGTAGTCCATCTCGTTCAGCAGGACCTCGATCGTGCGCGCGGGCTTCCTGGGATCGCCGGGCTCGCCGGCCGAAAAGGTCCCGTGCCCGTGCTGGTCGTGGGCAAACGCCGGTGCGATCGAAAGTGCAGCCAGCGCAAGTCCGAGTTTGATCGTCTTCTTCATCTTGTTCTCCAGTTGGTGGTGGTTCATCGAAACGCTCACATCTTCATGTTCTTCATCGGCGCGCCTTGCTGCCGCGCCGGCTCTGCGGACGGCGGCGTGACCTCGTAGGCGACGGTGCCTTGCGGGAATTGGTAGGGGCCGGGATCGCGATAATCGTCGCGCGCGAGGTCCTCGCGGATCTTCATCACCGTGAACATGCCGCCCATCTCGATCGGCCCGAACTGACCGGTGCCGGTCATCATCGGCAGCGTGTTGTCGGGCGCGGGCATCTCCATGTTACCCATGGCCATGCCGGTCGAGCCCATCGCCATGCTGTCAGGTGCGAGCTTGCCGACGGCCCTGGCGAGGTCCTTGCGCGACACGCCGATCAGATTGCGCACCTCGTGCCCCATCGCGTTCATGGTGTGGTGCGACTTGTGGCAGTGGAACGCCCAGTCACCGGGATTGTCGGCGAGAACGTCGAACACGCGCACCGCGCCGACCGGCACGTCGGTGGTCGTCTCCGGATATTGCGCGCTCTCCGGAATCCAGCCGCCATCGGTGCAGGTCACCGCAAAGCTGTGGCCGTGCAGATGAATCGGATGGTTTGTCATGCTGAGATTGCCGATGCGCACGCGCACCTTGTCGCCGAGTCGCACCGGCAAGGGATCGATGCCGGGAAACACCCGCGAATTCCAGGTCCACATGTTGAAGTCGGTCATCTCGTTGACCTGCGGCAGGTAGGTGCCGGGATCGACGCGATAGGTGCTCATCACGAAGACGAAGTCGCGGTCGACGGGCCGGAAACTTTGATCGCGCGGATGCACGACGACCATGCCCATCATGCCCATCGCCATCTGCACCATCTCGTCGGAATGCGGGTGGTACATGAAGGTCCCGCTCTTCTTCATCTCGAATTCGTAGACGAAGGTTTTTCCCGGCTGGATGTGCGGCTGCGTCAGTCCGCCGACACCGTCCATGCCGCTGGGAATGATCATGCCGTGCCAGTGCACGGTGGTGTATTCGGGCAGTCTGTTGGTGACGAAGATGCGGACCTTGTCGCCCTCGACCGCCTCGATGGTCGGACCCGGCGACTGGCCGTTATAGCCCCATAGATTCACTTTCATGCCCTCGGCGAATTCCCGCACCACGGGTTCGGCGACGAGGTGGAATTCCTTCCAGTCGCCGTTCATGCGGAACGGCAGCGACCAGCCGTTCAGCGTGACCACGGGGCGATAGTCGGGGCCGCTGATCGGATGCAGCGGCGGCTGCATCACCACCTTGTCCATGTGAGGCGCTTCCGGAATGGACGCAGCCTGCACACGGCCGCTGATGGCCGACGCGCTGGCGAGCGCGGCGGTGCCTAAAAATCCTCGACGGGAAAACATGTTGGCCTCCATGTCAGTGACCGCCATCGGCAGGCGCTGCCGCAGCGACGGTGCTTGAAGTGTCGCCGCCCGACCCAGGTGTGCCGCCGCCGTTGACGGCGGTCTGGAGGTCGGACTGGGCGAGGAAGAATTTTTGCTTGGCATCGATTGCGCCGCGCAGCGATGCGAGGCGCTGCCGCGCTTCGGTGAGCAGCGCGAAGATATCGACCTGCATGCTGGAGAAGCGCAGCTGCATCTCCTCCGTGATGATTTTTCGCAAGGGGAGGATTTCGCGCTGATAGTGGCTGGCGATGTCGTAGCTGGAGCGATAGACGCGATAAGCATCGCGCGCCTCGGAGCGGACGTTGACGGCGCGCTCGGTCAGGCGGTTGAAGGCGAGATTGTAGGTCTCCGCCGCCTGCCGCACCCGCACCTCGCCGCCGTCGAAGATCGGGATCTGGAACTGCACGTCAAAGCCGCGTTCGCGGAACGGTGGGCCCTCGGGATCCTGGGTGCGGCGGGAGATGCCGGCGAGGTCGAGCAGCGTGACGAAGCGCGTCGCCTCGGTGAGATTGAGCGACTTTGCCAGCGCCGTCAGCTCCAGCCGCGCGATCCGAAGATCGATGCGATGGGCCACCGCATCGGCTTCGATCGAGGGCAGTGCCTGCGGCCGGCGTGGCAGCGGCGGCAGTTGATCGGGCAGACGGAAGTCGAGGCCGCCGTCCCACAGCCCCATCAGGCGCGCGAGCCTTTCGCGGGCGCTCGTTGCGGCCTGCCGCGCGGTGGCGAGGTCGGCGGTGGTCTCGGCGTAAAACACCTGCTCGCGGGCCTGATCGAGCTTGTTGATCGAGCCGGTCTCGCCGAGTTTGACCGCAAGCTGCGCCGTCGATTCCGCCGTCGCCTTCGCATCGGTGAGCAGCGCCACCATGTCGTTTCCGGCGACCGCACGGACATAGACGCGCCGGACATCGGCGGCCAGCCGCAGCGTCGCCAACGCCGCGCGCAATTGCGCCTGACGGAAACGGTCGCGGGCGATCTCGGAGCGGAACGGCAGCGTGGCCAGCGCGAGGATGTCGCCGACCACCTGACGCTCTATCTCGCTCGCGCCATTCCCTGCGATGCGCGAGATCGAGAACACGGGATTGGGCGGCAGGCTCTGCTCGACGAGCTCGGTCTCGGCCAGCGCCAGCTCGTTATAGGTCGCTTGCAGTCCCTTGTTGTTGAGCAGCGCGATCTGCACGGCTGTCTCGGTGGTCAGCGTGCGTGCCAGCAAGCGGCGGACAGTCGCGTTGACGGCCTCCGCACCTTCGGCCGTTCGCACGAAGGCGACGTCCTTGTTGATGGTCTGGCTGGTGAGGTCCGAGACCGTCGCCATGCCTCCGTCCGGCGAGAATGCCATGCAGCCGGATAGTCCCAGCGCAGTGAGCACGAGCAGGCCCCGCGCGAAATGATGTGCCATCCCGCGCTCCTACCGGTCTTGCTTCGGCTGCGGCGCGACGCTGTCGTTGCGCTCTCGCCACGGTGCCGGCGCTGCAGGCCGCAGGCTGGTGTAGGGCGCAATCGTCGAGCGATAGCCGACGCGCGCGACCTTCGCCGCCGGATCGGCAGGATCGGCGCCGGCCACGGGCACAGTTGCCGGCATGCAGCCGGACAATATCAATGCGGTTCCGGCCAGCAGCGGCCAATTGAATCGAAAGTGTCGTCCACGCGCCGCGGATGCGGCGGCGAACTTCGCCCCGGAAAGGGTAAGCATGAGTCATCCCTGATCTGTCGTAGAGACCACAGGTTCGCGCACGCGGATGCGCGTGCGGCCCTGACGTCGTCGCGTCAGATCAGGCGATGGGAGGACGGTAGTGCCGAGGCGGCGCCGCGCTGTGCAGGCTGGCCACGATCTCGGGCGCGCAGGCGGAGATCGGCTGAAGCGGCTTGGCGACGCTGGGCAAGTCGGCCGGCAGGGCGCTCACGCACATCATCGCGCAGCACGGGCCAGCCTTGCCGTCATGGTGATGTTGTTGAGCGGGCGCGTCCTGTGCGGCGGCCTGGTGATGCGCGTGCGTGCCGGCGTGGTCATGCGGCACGTCGCCATGCATGTGGCTGGCCTGCATCTGGTGATGCGCCGGCGCGAGATCGGCGAGCAGCGCGTCGTCGAGGCACGGTGCTGGACCGCTACCCCAGGCAAGCGCCGCCGCCGGCGCGAGCACGCAGAACAGATAGGCGAGGGCGATGATCCGCCCCACCCTGATCCGCATCGATCGCGTCAATCGCAACAGCATTCCGCCGACAGGCTCCTCGCGCGGCAATGTTGCACACGCAGATTGCAAACTAATGGCAAAGCGCGGCTTCGCCAAGCATCTTCTTACCGCAGTGCACCGCGCATGCCCAATATCGCGGCACGATGCTTGACCGCAAGGCGGTCAGCGAACATGGTCCGGCCTGTGCACGCGCCGAATCTTCCAGGACAGAAACCGGCCTCATTCACCCCTGATTCGCGTCAGGCTTGGGTGCGGCTGTTGCTTGCGCTGCTGATCGGCTCGATCGGTGGCGTCGGCATGTGGGCCGTCGTGGTGGTGATTCCCGTCGTGCAGACCGAGTTCGCCGCCACGCGCGCAGCGGTCTCGCTGGCCTTCACACTGATGATGTTCGGCTTCGGCCTCGGCGGCGTGATCGCCGGCAAGATCACCGACAAGTTCGGCATCGTGCCGGCGATGGCGATCAGCATCGCTTTCATCGGCGTTGCCAATGTGCTGGCGGGGCTCTCGACCCAGCTCTGGCAGTTCGTCGCGGCCTATTTCCTAGTGGGGCTAGGCACCTCGGCGACCTTCGCGCCGCTGATGGCGGAGGCCTCGCACTGGTTCGAACGCTATCGCGGACTTGCCGTGACCATCGTCGCGAGCGGCAATTACGTCGCGGGCACGATGTGGCCGCCGCTCATCAGCTCGGGCATGCAGACGATCGGCTGGCGCCATACGCATATCGGCATCGCCCTCGTTTGCGTGGTCTTTATGACGATCCTGGTGCTGATCCTGCGCGCGCAGATGGGTGACGACAAGGTCCGCAATCACGCCAATGCGCGGCCGCCGCGGGTCGATCTCAAGCTTTCGACCAATACGCTGACCGTGCTGCTCTCGATCGCCAGCATCTCCTGCTGCGTCGCCATGGCGATGCCGCAGGTGCACATCGTCGCCTATTGCGGCGATCTCGGTTACGGCGTCGCGCGCGGCGCCGAGATGCTGTCGTTGATGATGGCCTGCGGCATCGTCAGCCGGATCGGCTCGGGCTACCTAGCCGACAAGATCGGCGGCATCCGTACCCTGCTGGTCGGATCGCTGGCGCAGGGCTTTGCGCTGGTGTTCTATCTGTTCTTCGACAGCCTGACTTCGCTCTACCTCATCTCCGCGATGTTCGGCCTGTTCCAGGGCGGCATCGTGCCGAGCTACGCCATCATCGTGCGCGAGGCGATGCCGGCGAGCGAGGCCGCAACCCGGGTCGGCATCGTGATCTTTGCCTCGGTGTTCGGCATGTCCTTCGGCGGCTGGGTGTCGGGCGTCATCTTCGACGCGACGGGCTCCTACGCCGCGGCGTTCGCGAACGGGGTGGCGTGGAATGCCCTCAATGTCGGCATCGTGTTGACGCTGCTGATCCGGTCGCGAATGAATGCGGTCAAGACGGGACCGGGTTTTGCGACCTAGACTTCTCGTCCCGGCTTGAGCAGCGAGCAACCGGTGATCTTGTAGCTGCCGTCGCTCTGCTGCTCGAGCGTGTACAGTGCCTCCCAGGCTTCGCCATTGGCATCGATGATGTGGACGTGTTGGGAGATCCAGTTGCCGTCGCTCCTGCTCTCGCCAAACTCAAAGCTCCTGTGCCGGTAGACCGGCGCGTAGCCGTTTTGCACCATGGACATGAAGATGTCAGGCGCGGGGAAAATCTCCCTGATCGCCGGCGCGGCGTAGGAATAGGCCGCCGCCGCATCGTCGCGCGCGAAAGCCTGTTCCTGGGCGCGGATGACGCCTTGCGCCGCCGCGACGTCGTCGGCACGTGCTGAGACGGAGCTGAAGATAACGCAGATAGCGACGAGCAAGGCGGCGATGCGCATGACAGGCTCCGCGTTGAAATCCCGGCGATGCCAACCCTAGCACGCCCCATGGGAAATACGGCGTGCTATCGCTTCCGTTTCACCGCCGGCTTCGTAGGCTTGGCGGCACGCGCCTTGGCCTTGCCGGCCGGCTGCACCCGCAGCCCGTCGACAAACACGTCGAGCATCCGAAGCACCGAGGATTGCCAGCCGGGCTGGTCGTGCATGTAGCACATGCCGACGAGTGCCCTGAGCAGATCCTCCGGGCTGACATCGCCGCGCATCTGGCCGGCCGCGACGGCGCGGTCGAGCAGCGAGCCGATCGCCCTGGTGAGCCGGTCCATCGAGAACGCCGCGAGTTCCGATGAGCTCTGGAACGTCAGCGCCAGCGCGGCCGACATGCCCTTTTTTGTGGCAACGAATTCGACGTTGGAGCGCAGCCAGCGGCGCAGCGCATCGACCGGATCCTTGGCATTCTTCAATTGCTCGGCAAGCTCGCTGAGCTGCTCGACCTCGCGCCGGTACACCGCCTCGAACAAATCCTCGCGAGTCGGAAAATGCCGATAAAGCGTGCCGATGCCGACGCCGGCGCGTTTGGCGACGGCGTCCAGGCTTGCCTCAGGACCGCCTGCATTGAAGACGACCTTCGCCGCCTCGAGCACGCGCTCGCGATTGCGCACGGCGTCGGCGCGGGGCTTCCGAATCTGGTCGGTCTGGTCGTCCATGGCGGTAATGTAGATCACGAATTGGTTAGATTGAACCCTCCCAGGCCTGCATCGCGTTGTCTGCGCATGGGCTTTTGACGAATTCCAAATATTTTTCGGCGGCCCTTGTTAAGCGGAGGGTGCCTCCGTATCTTCCTTGACATGTTGGCGGGGTTCCGCCCGGCCAACGTATATCGACGGCGGCCACGGAGGTGGCGCGCTGGCCGATGACTCATGTCCATATCTGATCGGAGCCTTGTATGAACCACTCCATCAGCCTCACCGTGAACGGTGCGCGGCGCGACTTCGTCCTCGACGACCCGCGCGTCACGCTGCTCGATCTCCTGCGTGAGCGCCTCCATCTGACCGGAACCAAGAAGGGATGCGATCGCGGCCAGTGCGGCGCCTGCACCATTCTCGTCGACGGCAAACGCATCAACTCCTGCCTTGCTCTCGCCATCAGCCATGACGGCGCCGACATCCTCACCATCGAAGGCGTGGCGCGCGGCGACCAGCTTCATCCCGTGCAGGCGGCCTTCATCGCCCATGACGGATTCCAGTGCGGCTTCTGCACGCCCGGCCAGATCATGAGCGCGATCGGCATGATGCAAGAGGCGCAGGCCGGCAAGGATCCGGAGCGCATCCGCGAATGCATGAGCGGCAATCTCTGCCGCTGCGGCGCCTATGCCGGCATCGTCGATGCCGTGCTGGAAGCCCAGGCCGGCATGGACGAATCCAATCAGAGGCGCTCCGCATGAAACCGTTCGATTATATCAGGCCGGCCACAGTGGCCGAGGCCGTTGCGGCGGCGGCTCAGCCGGGCGCTGTTTATCTCGCCGCCGGCACCAATCTGCTCGATCTGATGAAGGGCGGCATCAGCCGGCCGGACCGTCTGGTCGATGTCACGCATCTCGACGGACTCGATCAGATCGAGACTCTCGCTGACGGATCGTTGCGCATCGGCGCGCTGGTGAGCAACGCCGATCTCGCGCATGATGCAGACTTCGCAAGATCCTATCCGGCCGTCGCCGAGGCGCTGCTGTCCGGTGCGTCCGCGCAACTGCGCAATGCCGCGACCGTCGGCGGCAATTTGCTGCAACGGACGCGCTGCGCGTATTTCTACGACACCGCCAGCCGCTGCAACAAGCGCGAGGCCGGCTCTGGCTGCGACGCCCGTGAGGGCGAGAACCGCACCCATGCCGTGCTCGGCTGGAGCGAGGGCTGCATCGCCACGCATCCGTCGGACTTCTGCGTGCCTCTGGTTGCGCTTGACGCCGTCGTCGAGATCGAGGGCAGGAACGGCCGCCGCGAGATCGCGCTCGACGCGCTGCATCGCCTGCCGGGCCATACGCCCGAGCGTGAATCGGCGCTCGAACCCGGCGACCTCATCGTCGCGGTGCGGCTGCCGCCCGCGGCGCGCGGCTTTGCCACGCATGCGCGCTACCTCAAGGTTCGTGAGCGAACGTCTTACGCGTTCGCCGTGGTCTCGGCCGCGGCTGCGTTGCGGATCGAGAACGGCAAGGTCGCGGAGGCGCGGCTGGCGCTCGGCGGCGTCGCCGCAAAGCCCTGGCGCGCTCGTGCCGCGGAAGACGTGCTCAAGGACGTTACGCCCACGGCAGATGCCTTCCAGGAAGCGGCCTGGCGCGCGCTCACCGACGCAAAACCGTCCGGCGACAACGCCTTCAAGATCGAGCTCGCACGCCGCATCGTCGTGCGCGCTCTGACCCTTGCCGCCGCCGGTACGCCTGCGCGCATTCCCGCGCTGCCGGCCTCTCCCTTTGCCTCGACGTCCGGAGCCATCCATGCCTGAGCTCAATCTATCCAGCGCGCCCGCCCATCTGCGCCACGGCTCGAACATCGGTCAGCCGCTGACCCGCCGCGACGGCGTCCTCAAGGTCAAGGGGCAGGCGACCTACGCCGCCGATAATCATCCGCCCGGCATGCTGTTTGCCGTGATGGCCGTCGCCAGCATCGCGCGTGGCCGCGTCACCTCGCTCGATGTCGCTGCCGCAAAGCGTCATCCCGGCGTCGTCGACGTCATGACATCTGAGCACAGGCCGCAGCTCGCAATCGATCCGGAGATCAAGACCAATCCGTTCGTGTTCCGGATGGAAGTCCTGCAAAGCGACGAGGTCCGCTACGCCAACCAGCCCATCGCCGTCGTGATCGCCGAGACGCTGGAGGCCGCGACCGAAGGTGCGGTGCTACTGGCGCCGCGCTACGAGACGCTACCTGCGCTGGTCGGTCTCGATGCCGGAGAGAGTTACGTGCCGCCGGTGGTCGGCGTCGGCAATCCCACCGAAAATCACCTCGGCGATATCGAGGCGGGTCTTGCCGCGGCCGAGAAGCAGATCGACGCGATTTACGAAACGCCGCCGCAATATCACAACGCGATGGAGCCGCATGCGATCGTGGCCGCATGGAATGGCGACAGTCTGCAGATCGACATGCCGACCCAGGGGCTCATGCTGTCGCTTGCGCGCGTTGCCGAATTGTTCGGCATCGCGCATGACAAGATCCACATCCGCAGCCCGTTCCTCGGCGGCGGCTTTGGCTCGAAAGGGCTGATGGCTGGTCCGCCGGTCCTCGGCATCATGGCCGCAAAGCTGGTCGGCAAGCCGGTCAAGCTGGTACTGCGCCGTGAGCAGATGTATGGCCCGGTCGGCCATCGCGCGCCGACGCGCCAGCGGCTGCGCATTGGCACCGATGGTGAGGGGCGCCTGACTGCGCTCGATCATCACGCGAGAACCGTGTCGAGCACGTTTGACGATTTTTACGAGCCCGCCGCGGATGCCTCGCATACACTCTATGCCAGCCCGGCGATCCGCACCTCGCATGACGCCGTGCGCGTCAACACCGGCACGCCGCTGTTCATGCGCGCGCCCGGCGAGGCGACGGGATCGATCGCACTCGAAAGCGCGATCGACGAGATGGCCTGGGCCTGCGGCATCGATCCGCTGGCTTTCCGCCTGAAGAACTACGCCGAGGTCGAGCCGATCACGGGAAAGCCGTTTTCCTCGAAAGCGCTGCGTGCCTGCTACGATCAGGGCGCAGCGCGTTTTGGCTGGGCGAAGCGCTCGCTCCCGCCTAGGCAGATGCGCGATGACGCCGGACTTCTGGTCGGCTGGGGGATGGGCACCGCGACGTTCCCCGCGCTGATGTTTCAGGCTGAGGCGCGCGCCGTTATCCGCCTCGACGGCTCCGGCGCGATGGAGATCGGCGCGCACGACATGGGGCAGGGCGCCTGGACGGCGTTGGCCCAGATCGCGGCCGACGAGCTCGGGCTCGATATCGATCGCGTCGAGTTCAAGGCCGGTTCCTCCGACTTGCCCGACGCGGGCATTGCCGGCGGCTCCGCGCATACGGCAACCGCGGGTGCTGCGATCCACAGCGCGGGCGCGGCCGTGATAGCCAAGCTTGCAGATCTCGCCACCAACGACGAGCGCTCGCCGCTGTTCGGCGCCGGCAATGCCGGCGTGATTGCGCGCAACGGCCGACTGATTCGGCGTGATGACGAGAGCCGCGGCGAGAGCTACGTCGAGATCCTCGCGCGCGCACGCATCGTCGAGATCGAGGCGCGCGGAATCGGCGCGCCGAACCCTGCGGCGATGGAGGAATATGCGATGCATGCGCATGGCGCGGTGTTCGCGGAGGTGAAGGTCGATCCCGAACTCGGCCAGGTCCGCGTCACCCGCATGGTCGGCGCCTTCGCCGCGGGACGCATCGTCAATCCGCATCTGGTGAAGAGCCAGCTGTTCGGCGGCATGATCTGGGGCATGTCGTTTGCGCTGCACGAGGAGGCCATCATCGATCGCCGCAGCGGCAGGATCATGAATGCCAATCTCGGCGAGTACCACATCCCCGTGAATGCCGACGTGCCGCCGCTCGACGTGATCACGGTCGAGGAGCACGATCCGCATGTGAATGCGCTCGGCATCAAGGGCGTCGGAGAGATCGGCATCACCGGCAGCGCCGGCGCGGTCGCCAACGCGGTGTGGCATGCGACCGGCGTGCGCGTCCGCCGCTTTCCGATCAGGATCGAGGAGTTGTTGACGCAGCGTTGAGGCAAAAAGGCGGGACGAGATCTTCTCGTTCCGCCGCCTCCTGCTAGTGCAGTTTCTTCCGGAGCGCCTTCAGCGCTTCTCGCTGTGTCTCGATGTAGTCTGCAATAGCCTTGCGCAGCTCCTGCGAATGGAGCTTGTCGGTGTCGCGCTGCACTTCATCGAGCGCAGCCTCTGCATTGGCGAGCGTGATCTTCATCTGCGAGCCCGGTTGTGGAGCGGTGCCGGAATGTCTCTCGGCTACGTTTCGCAACATATAGAGGTTTGGCGCGCAGAAATTGAGATGGCTCAAGCTCCGTAAGACACCGGGGCACTCCGTAGGATCCCGGATAAGGCCGATGCGCTTCAAAACGTCGGCGGCGTGCAGGCCGAGATCACTTCGCACGGCTTGCCGCCGACACAGCGGAAGCGATGCGGTCTGCGGCTCTCGAAATAGTAGGCATCGCCGGGATTGAGGATGCGACGCTCGTCCTCGACGGTGACTTCGAGCTTGCCCGAGATCACGATGCCGCCTTCCTCGCCGTCATGGACGAGGTGAACGCGTCCGGTGTCACTGCCGGGCTCGTAGCGTTCCTTCAGAATCTGCAGGCTGCGGCCGAACAGATTGTCGCCGATCTGGCGATACGAGATCGGCTTCTTGCCGACCTCGGTCAGCTCCTCGGCGCGATAGAAGATCTTGCGCCGTGACTCCGGCTCCAGCGCGAAGAACTCGGCGAGCCCCATCGGGATGCCGTCGAGGATGCGCTTGAGCGCGCCGACCGACGGGTTCATCTGGTTGGATTCGATCAGCGAGATCGTCGAATTGGTGACCCCGGCGCGCTTGGCGAGCTCGCGCTGCGACAGCTTGTGGTGCGCCCGGATGAATCGCAGCCGTCCACCGATGTCGACGCTCATGCCCCTGGTCCCTGTTGCAGGTGTTGCGGATCGCGCAAATATGGACCGGCAGCCCCAGTGAAATCAATGGCTTGCAGGTGACCAGAAAAGGACTTGTTGCGCTTCCGAAGCCGTGCCTCTGCTACCCGGTCAGCAGAGGAGCGTGGCCCGTGACCCTTCATCAGATTCCGAACACTATCAAGACCGACTCGTTCTGGATGCCGTTCACGGCCAATCGTCAGTTCAAGAAGGCGCCGCGCCTGTTCTCCTCGGCCGAGGGCATGCACTACACCACCGTCGACGGTCGCAAGGTGATCGACGGCTCCGCCGGCCTCTGGTGCGTCAATGCCGGCCACGGCCGCAAGCAGATCGCCGCCGCGGTCGAGCGCCAGCTGATGACGCTGGACTTCGCGCCGTCGTTCCAGATGGGCCATCCGCTGGCATTCGACTTCGCCGAGCGTCTCGCCGAGATCGCGCCGAAGGGCCTCGACCGCGTCTTCTTCACCAACTCCGGCTCCGAGTCGGTCGACACCGCGCTGAAGATCGCGCTCGCCTATCACCGCGCCAACGGCCAGGCGAGCCGCACCCGCCTGATCGGCCGCGAGCGCGGCTATCACGGCGTCGGCTTCGGCGGCATGTCGGTTGGCGGCATGGTCGCCAATCGCCGCGCCTTCGCCACCCACCTGCCGGGTGTCGACCACATCCGCCACACCCACGATCTCACCCGCAACGCCTTCGCCAAGGATCAGCCTGAGCATGGCGCCGAACTCGCCGACGATCTCGAGCGTCTGGTCGGCCTCCATGGCGCCGAGACGATCGCCGCCGTCATCGTCGAGCCGGTGCCGGGCTCGACCGCCGTGCTGCCGCCGCCGAAGGGCTATCTGAAGCGCCTGCGCGAGATCTGCGACAAGCACGGCATTCTCCTGATCTTCGACGAGGTCATCACCGGCTTCGGCCGCCTCGGCACGCCGTTCGCCGCCGACTTCTTCGGCGTCACGCCGGACCTGATGACGACGGCCAAGGGCATCACCAACGGTACCATTCCCTGCGGCGCGGTGTTCGCGAGCCGCAAGGTTCACGACGGCCTGATGGTCGGCCCGGAGAACCAGATGGAGCTGTTCCACGGCTACACCTATTCGGCGCATCCGACGGCCTGTGCCGCCGGCATCGCGACGCTCGACATCTACAAGGACGAGGGCCTGCTGACGCGCGGTGCGTCGATCGCCGAATACTGGCGCGATGCGCTGCATTCGCTGAAGGGCCTGCCGAACGTCGTCGACATCCGCAATTGCGGCCTGATGGGCGCTGTCGAGCTGTCGCCGCGTGACGGTGCGGTCGGCGCGCGTGGTTACGACGTCATGGTCGATTGCTTCAATCGCGGTCTGTACTTCCGCATGAGCGGCGACTCCTTTGCGCTGTCGCCCCCGCTCATCGTCGAGAAGAGCCATATCGACGATATGGTCTCGATCCTGGGCGACGCCATCAAGCGGGTGGCCTGATAATTGCTCTCGCCGTTGCGGAGTTTGTTCTTGCAGCGGCGAGCGTGATGCCGCGGGAGTTTGACGAAGCGTGAAAGTTCTGATCCTCGGCAGCGGTGTCATCGGTGTCACCTCTGCCTACTACCTTGCGCGTGCCGGTCATGAGGTGACGGTCGTCGACCGTCAGCCCGAACCGGCGCTGGAGACCTCTTTCGCCAACGCGGGCGAGGTGTCGCCCGGCTATTCCTCGCCCTGGGCCGGCCCCGGTGTGCCGGTGAAGGCGATCAAATGGCTGCTGATGAAGCACGGCCCGCTGGTGATCCGGCCGAAGCTCGATCCTGTCATGTGGGTCTGGCTCTCCAAGATGCTGCGCAACTGCACCAGCGCGCGTTACGCGGTCAACAAGAGCCGGATGATCCCGATCGCGGAATACAGCCGCGATTGCCTGCGCGACCTGCGCCGCGACATCGGCATTCAATATGACGAGCGTTCGCAGGGCACTTTGCAGCTGTTCCGCCACCAGGCGCAGCTCGATGGCACCGGTGAGGACATCGCCGTGCTCAAGCAGTATGGCGTTCCTTTCGAGGTGTTGAGCCGGGAGGGCTGCATCGGGGTCGAGCCGGCGCTTGCCGCCGTGAAGGAGAAGTTCGCCGGCGGGCTTCGCTTGCCGCAGGACGAGACCGGCGACTGCCACATGTTCACGCAGGCGCTGGCCAAGCATGCCGAAGCGCTCGGTGTACGCTTCATGTTCAACACCGACATCGCTCGCATCGTCGCGGACGGCGCGCGCGTCAGTGGTGTCGTGACCAGTGCGGGCACGTTGCAGGCCGACGCCTACGTTCTCGCCCTCGGAAGCTGGTCGTCGCGGCTCGTTGCACCGCTCGGCATCTCATTGCCGGTCTATCCGGTGAAGGGCTATTCGATCACGGTGCCGATCAAGGACGCCTCCGGCGCGCCGGAATCGACCGTGATGGACGAGAGCTACAAGGTCGCGATCACCCGCCTCGGCAATCGCATCCGCGTCGGCGGCACCGCCGAGATCTCCGGCTATTCGAGCCAGCTCTACGACGCCCGCCGTGCCACGCTCGATCATTCGCTGACCGATCTGTTCCCGCGCGGCGGCGATCTCTCCAAGGCGACGTTCTGGAGCGGCCTGCGTCCGATGACGCCGGACGGCCCGCCGGTGATCGGCCCGACGCAGTACGGCAACCTCCACCTCAACACCGGCCATGGCACGCTCGGCTGGACCATGTCCTGCGGCTCCGGCCGCGTGCTCGCGGACATGCTGTCGGGCAAGAAGCCGGAGGTCGATGTGAGCGCGTTGACGGTGGACCGGTACAAGTATCGGTTCGGCTAAGGCTCTATCTGCTCGTCCTTGCGAGCGCAGCGAAGCAATCCAGAATCTTTCCGCGGTGGCAGTCTGGATTGCTTCGCTGCGCTCGCAATGACGGTGGAGAGGCATCGCGCACTCACTCCATCTCCGTCACCCTGAGGTGGCCGCTTCTTCAGCGGCCCTCGAAGGGCGACGGCCCGGCTCTATCGGGGCGGTGCATCCTTCGAGGCTCACTGCAAGGATGACGGGACTGGAATTGCGCTCGCCGCGCGAAAAGAAGCTACCCCGCCCCGTCACGCAATTCACCCACAGCACGACGGCCTTCGCATCATTGGCCGGATTGGAAAACCGGTGCGGCCTTCGGCTCGCGAACCGAAAGCTGTCGCCGGTCTTCAGCGACCACGTCTCGCTGTCCACCGTCAGCATCATCTCGCCTTCGAGCACCAGACCAGCCTCTTCGCCGTCGTGGGTGTAAAGCTCGTCGCCGGTGGAGCCGCCGGGCTCAAGATGCACCAGGAACAGATTGAGCCGGTTGTCGCTGCTCGCCGGACTCAGCAACTGCTTCGACACCCCGGAGCGCCAGAGTTTCAGTTCGGGCCGCTGGAGCCCGCGCGTCACCACCTGATCGGAGGCGCCGTCGGCGCTTGGGCTTGCGCCGAACAGCGCGGCGATGCCGACACCGAGCACGTCTGCGAGTGTAGCCAGCACGCGCAGCGACGGCGACGACAGGCCGCGCTCGATCTGGCTCAGAAAGCCGATCGACAGGTCTGTGCGCGCAGCCACCGTCTCCAGCGAGAATTGCCTGACGCGCCGGAGATCGCGGATGCGGCGGCCGACCGCGACATCCATCGCCGGCTCGGCCGGCTTGGCCTTGACCGGCACCTTCCTGGCCTTCACCGTCCTTGCCGGCTTTGCGGCGGCCGGTTTGCGCATTCTTTTGCCACCGCTCACGTCAAACCGCTTCCTTCATGTGCATGAAAACCGCTTGCATCGCCCGCGAAAGTGTGACCAAATTTTCATATTGGTGAAAATAGGCCGAAACGGCTTGGCCCGCAACGTCTGATCACGACATGCGCGAGCGCCGACATCGGCCAAGCCCAAAGGGGGATGCGATGAAGCGTTTTGGTCTGGCCGCGGTCGCGGCGCTCGCGATTGCAGCGGTGATGCCGGCTTCGGCGCAACAGGTGCTGAAGGTCGGCTCGACGCCGACAGGCATTCCCTTCACCTTCCTCGACACCAAGACCAACACCATCCAGGGCATCATGGTCGACATCGTCACCGAAGTCGGCAAGGACGCCGGCCTCAGCGTGCAGATCGAGCCGATGTCATTCTCCGCGCTGATCCCGTCGCTGACATCGGGCAAGATCGACATCATTGCGGCTGCGATGTTCATCACGGCGCCGCGCAAGGAGGTCGTCGACTTCTCCGATCCGATCTACACCTACGGCGAAGGCCTGGTGGTCCCGAAGAGCGACACCAAGGCCTATACAACGCAGGATGATCTGAAGGGCGAGACGGTCGGCGCCCAGGTCGGCACCGCCTTCGTCGATGCGCTGAAGAAGTCCGGCCTGTTCGCCGACGTCAAGGCCTACGACACCATCCCGGACATCCTGCGCGACGTGAACACCGGTCGCCTCAAGGCCGGCTACGCCGACTATCCGATCCTCGCCTACAATCTGAAGCAGGGCGGTTTTCCCGAGGTGCGTCTGGTCGACGGCTACAAGCCCGTTACCGTCGGCTCGGTCGGCATCGGCGTCCGCAAGGGCGAGGCCGCGCTGCTCGGCAAGATCAACGCTTCGCTGGCGAAGCTGAAAGCCAACGGCACCATCGACAAGATCCTCGAGAAGTGGGGTCAGAAGGCGCAGGGTTGATCGACAGGGGCTGGTAAGGCTGACCGATGAAAGGCTTCTGGCACGACGCCGTCGAATTCTTCCCGATCCTGATGAGCGGCGTCGCGCTGACGATCGTCGTCACCATCGGCTCGCTGCTGCTCTCGACGGTGCTGGGTCTGATCTGGGCGATGATGCGGGTCTCCGGCATCAAGGTGCTTTCGATGCTCAGCGCCAGCCTGATCAACGTGATCCGCGGCATCCCGATCATCGTGCTGTTGTTCTATCTCTATTTCGTGATGCCCGATCTCGGCGTCACGCTGTCGGCCTTGCAGGCCGCGATCCTCGGGCTTGGCATCGCCTATTCGGCCTACCAGGCCGAGAATTTCCGCGCGGGCATCGAGGCGATCGACAAGGGCCAGATCGAGGCGGCGCAGTCGATCGGCATGGGCTGGTGGCTCACCATGCGCCGCGTGGTGTTGCCGCAGGCGGTGCGCATCGTGCTGCCGCCCTACGGCAACGTCATGATCATGATGCTGAAGGATTCGTCGCAAGCCTCCACCATCACGGTCGCCGAGCTTGCCCTTCAGGGCAAGCTGATCGCGTCCTCGACCTTCAAGAACACCAACGTGTTCACGCTTGTTGCGCTGATGTACCTCACCATGAGCATCCCGCTGATCCTGCTGGTCCGTCACTTCGAGAAGCGGGCGGGCAAGAAATGATCGAGCTCACCGACGTCCACAAGAGCTTTGGCCAGAACGAGGTGCTCAAGGGCATCACCGCCTCCGTCCAGAAGGGCGAGGTGGTCTGCATCATTGGCCCCTCGGGCTCTGGCAAGTCGACGATCCTACGCTGCATCAACGGGCTGGAAAGCTACGACCGCGGCGAGATCAACGTCGAGGGACTGAAGGTCGACCGCGATGCGCCCTCCATCGTGAAGGTCCGTACCCAGGTCTCGATGGTGTTCCAGCGCTTCAACCTGTTCCCGCATCGCACCGTGCTGGAAAACGTCGTCGAAGGCCCGCTGTTCGTAAAGAAGGAGCCGCGTGCGCAAGTGCTGGAGCGCGGCCGTGCGCTGCTCGGTCAGGTGGGCCTCGCCGAAAAGGCCGATGCGCATCCGCCGCAGCTCTCCGGCGGCCAGCAGCAGCGCGTCGCCATCGCGCGCGCACTCGCGATGCAGCCAAAGGCGATCCTGTTCGACGAGCCGACCTCGGCGCTCGATCCCGAGCTGGTCGGTGACGTGCTCGGCGTGATGCGCAAGCTCGCCGATGACGGCATGACCATGGTCGTCGTCACCCACGAGATGGGCTTTGCCCGCGACGTCGCCGACCGCGTGCTGTTCATCGACGGCGGCGTCATCGTCGAGCAGGGGCGGCGAAGGCCGTCCTCAATCAACCTCAGCACCCGCGCACGCAGGACTTTTTTGCGCCGCGTGCTGCATCCGCTCTGATCGGTCCTCGTCATGACTACGCGCCTGCCTCTGCCGCCCTCGCTCTATGCCGACACCGCCGTCGCGCCGGTTGCCACGCCGCCGCTCGATGTCGACAAGACCGTCTCCGTTGCGATCGTCGGTGGCGGCTACACCGGCCTGTCCACGGCTTTGCATCTGGCCGAGCAAGGTGTCGAGGCGCTGGTGCTCGAGGCGCAGGAACCCGGCTGGGGCGCCTCCGGTAACAATGGCGGCCACACCAATCCCGGCCTGAAGCATGACCCCGATCAGATCGAGGCCGATTTCGGCGCAGAGCTCGGCCGCCGCATGATCGACTTCTCCTACGGCACGACCAATTTCACGCACGACCTGATCCGCCGCTACCAGATCCCCTGCGAAGCGCGGCAGAATGGCACGCTGCGCGCGGCCTACAACGAGGCCAGCGCCGCCGCGATCGAGAAGACGGCGCAGCAATGCATCCGCCGCGGCATGCCGGTGCAATATCTAAATCGCGAGCAGTTGCGCGAGATGACCGGCACGGAGCGCTACATCGGCGCGATGCTGGACACGCGCGGCGGCGATCTGCACCCGCTCAGCTACGCCCGCGGCCTCGCGCGCGCCGCGATCTCCGCGGGCGCGAAGGTCCATGGCGAAACGCCGGCACTGTCGCTCCGTCGCGACGGCGCGCGCTGGCGCATCGAAACGCCGCGCGCGGTGGTGCATGCCGACAAGGTCCTGCTCGCGACCAACGGCTTCACCGACGATCTCTGGCCGGCGCTCCGCCGCACCATCGTGCCGGTATTCTCCTCGATTGCCGCCACGGCGCCGCTCTCCGACGCGGTCGCCCGCTCGATCATGCCGACTCGGCCGGTGCTCTACGAGAGCGGCCACATCACGGTCTATTATCGCATCGATCAGCACAATCGCCTGCTGATGGGCGGCCGCGGCCCGATGCGCTGGATCAAGTCGCCCAACGACGTCGCCTATCTCATGCGTTATGCCGAGCGGCTATGGCCGCAGCTCAAAGGTGCCGCCTGGACGCATGGCTGGAACAGCCGGCTCGCCATCACCAAGGATCATTATCCGCATGTGCACGAGCCGGCGGAAAACATCCTGATCTCGCTCGGCTGCAACGGCCGCGGCGTCGCGCTCTCGACCGCGATGGGCGCGCAGCTCGCGCGCCGGCTGATCGGCGGTGCCAGGGCCGAGATCGACATGCCCGTCACGGGCATCAAGCCGATCCCGATGCACGCGTTCTGGCCCTTGGGGGTTACGACTGCTGTGATCGCGGGCCGGGTGCGGGACCGGCTGGGCGTTTGAAGAAGAAGGCGCCGCCCCGTCAGGAGCGGCGCCTTGCATGACTTGCGGATAGGGCGTCAGCAGCGGCCCTGTTTCCACAGGCCGGGCGGGCAGCCCCAGCCGACCTTGCGCCCGTGGTGCCATCCGGGAGGAGTGGCATGGCGATGTCCATGGTATCCGCCATGATGCCCGTGACCATGGCCATGACCATGTCCGTGGCCGCCCTTGGCGAATGCGGCGTTTGGCATGGTGAAGCCGGCCGCGATGATCAGTGTTGCGGCGAGCGCAAGTTTCTTCATCCGAAATCTCTCCTGTTAGGCACGCATCTGTCCGTTCGACGAACGAACATCGATCGCGGTGTCGCGCGCAAATGCGGAGGAGTCGTGACGCTCAGGATTCGGCGACAGCGTCGGCCCAGGGCTGGAAGATCTCGACCGCGCCGGAATTCGTATCGCCCTCGCGCATCACAACGCTCGGGCAGGCGAACTTCTGCGGCACGGCCTGCACCTGCGTCTCTTCATAATCGAAGCGTGCGGCAAGTGTCTTGCGCGCGTCCGCCGGCAATCTGATATCGCCGATCACGACCGCGCCTTCGCTGGCGTCGATGCGCGGCTGGTGGATGGCGGCATCGAGGTCCATGCCGAAATCCATCGCGAAGGACACGAGCTGCATCACCGACGGCAGGATGCGGCGGCCGCCGGAGGCGCCGACCGCGAGACGCTTGCCGTCCTTCGTTTCAGCGATGACGGGTGTGTAGTTGCAGAGGCAGCGCTTCCCGGGAGCGAGCGAGTTGGTGGTGCCCGGCGTTGGGTCGAACCACATGATGCCGTTGTTCATGGCGATGCCGGTGTGCGGCGTCACGTATTTCGAGCCGAAGGACGAGAGCAGCGTCTGCGTAACCGCCGCGATATTGCCGTGGCGGTCGACCACGGAGAAATGCGTGGTGCAGGCGGGCGCCAGATATTCGGCGCCGAGCGAGCGCTTGCCGTCGGCATCGCCCATGTCCTTGAGCCGCTCGCGGAAGGCCGCTTGCAAGGCGAGCGCATATTCGCTGTAGGTGGTCGCGTCGGGTGCGCTTCCCGGCTTCAGACTCTGCTGCAACAGGCGCAGCGCATGCGCCATTGTCGGTCCGGCCGTGAGCTCCGGCGTCGCATACACCTTGCCGTCGCGATAGGGGATCGCCAGCGGCTCGCGCAGATGGGCGCGAAACGCGGCGAGATCCTCCACCGACAGCGAGCCGCCGTCGGCCTTGATATCGGATGCGATGCTTTTGGCGAGGTCGCCCTGGTAGAAATCGCGCGGACCGGCGGCGGCGAGGTGCGACAACGTTGCCTTCAACGTGGCCAGCGGCAGCCGCGTCTCGGACTTGATGCCCCATGGCGCGCTCGGCGGCAGGCCATCCTTCAGGAAGGTGGCCGCGCTCGCGGGATAGCGCCTGAGATCGGCTGCCGACGCCGCGATCGTCAGCGTCGTCCACCAATCGACCAGCAGGCCTTCTCCGGCGAGCGCGGCGGCCGGCGCGACCAGATCCTTCCACGGCATCTTGGCGTAGCGGCGATGTGCCTCCTCCATGCCGGCGACGACGCCGGGCACGGCGACCGAGCCGGGGCCGTGGATGTTGCGATCATCCTTTACCCGCGGCCACGGAAACAGATCGGAGGCTGCCCCTTCGCCGCTGAGCGGATAGTCGGTGGTGCGCAGGCTCTGTGGCGCGCACATGCCGTAGTCGATCACCTCGGTGCGATTTTCCTTGGCGCGGTAGAGCACCATGGCGCCGCCGCCGCCGATGCCGCTGTTCCAGGGCTCCAGCACGTTCAGCGCGAAGGTGGTCGCGACGATCGCATCCACGCAGTCGCCCCCTGCAGCCAGCACTTGCGCGCCCACTTCGGCCGCGCGCCGCGATTGCGAGGCAACGATGCCGCCCTTGGATGTGACGGCGGGTTTGCGGACGGCTTGGGCGAGGCTGAACTGATGAGGCATGATGTCGTCTTGATCTCTGGATTCGGTTGTTCTGGCTTCGTTGCGCTGACGCGGAAGCAGCAGCATCGGCGGGGAGCGCGAAGGATGGCACATTGCCGCCAACGAGAAAATCCAAAGGGAGACGCGACATGGCAGGTGTGAAACAGGCGCGGGATGGCGCGGTTGGGATCTTGACGCTCGACGAGCCGGCAAGCCTGAACGCGATGACGCCGGACCTGCTTGGCGCGCTCGCCGCCGCCGTCGCCGAGATGACCGGGGATGCGGACGTCCGCGCGCTGGTCCTCACCGGCGCGGGGCGCGGATTTTGCTCAGGACAGAATTTGAAGGCGTCCGAAGCGCTGGGCGAGGACATCGCCGCCGGCGTGATGCGCTTCTACTGGCCGGCGTTCAAGGCGTTGCGCGAATGCCGCGTGCCTGTCGTGGTCGCCGTCAACGGCGTCGCGGCCGGCGGCGGCTTCAGCCTTGCGATGGCCGGCGACATGATTGTTGCGGCGCGGTCGGCGAGCTTCATCCAGGTGTTCAGCCGCATCGCCCTGGTGCCCGATCTCGGTTCGACTTGGCTGCTGCCGCGGCTGGTCGGCCGGCAGCGCGCGCTCGAGCTGATGTTGCTGAACGAGCCCCTGACGGCCGAACGCGCCCAGGAGATCGGCCTGGTGCGTCAGGTCGTCGACGATGCGAAGCTGATGGACGAGGCGCTGGCCCTGGCGCGCCGTCTGGCGGACGGACCGACGCGGGCTTTGGTCGCAACGCGCGCGCTTGTCGAGGAGAGCGAGCATGCGGATTACGAGGCACAGTTCCGCCGCGAGATCGAGGTTCAGGCCACGATCCGCAAGAGCGCCGACGCCATCGAGGGCCGCGCCGCTTTCGTCGAGAAGCGCAAGGCGAAGTTTACGGGGAAGTAGGGGAGCAGCCGCGGACTGCGCTCAGAGCCTGCGATCCAGTCGGCTGGCCTGATATTTGGCGTGCCATTTCGGGCCAGGCCCGCGCATGTAGTGAAGCTCGGGGCGGTAGGGGTTGCCTGCGATCCGCACCAGCTTCTGCCACTTGGTGGCGACGAAGTTGAGGGGCTGGCAGAGCAGGGTTAATGAAGCGAACAGCACGGCATCACCTCAATGCGGCTTGCCGAGCATGGCAGTGAAGGGAAGGTCGAAGATCTCCTCGCCGTCGGAGCCGCTGACATGAATCACCCAGTCGCGCCAGTCTTCGGCACCCGGGGTGTAGATCATCGAGTGCATGATCTGGGCCGCACGGTCACGCGCCTCGGTCAGGCTGGCCACCGCGGTGCCGCTGCGATCGATCAGCGTGCCTTCGGTGTTGGAGCAGTGAAAATAGACCTGGACCATATGCATCTCCTGTCGGGAGCGATTGGGATGGCAAACCGATACCACCCGAGGCCTTCGCGAAACATTCGGGGCGAGCCCGGTAAGGGAATTTACGGAGATTGGTCGCTCCGAAGGCCCGAGCGGGTTTGATCACAGGGGGGTGATGATCAACTGGACGGCGTTCCCATGGCATGGAACAACTTTGGACCGAAAGTCCGGGGGACCGCCGTGAACCAGCTCACATTCTGGCATGAACGCCGAAGCCTGTTTGCGGCGATCGTCGCCGGAGTGCTGTTCGGTCTTGCCCCGGGAGCCTCCTCCGAGCCGGTGAGGAAGAGCGGCTACGCGATCGGCGCGGAAACCTGCGGCAGCGGCGATCTCGCCTTTCCCAGAATCCAGATCGACATGAAGGCGGGATTCTGCGCCGGTCTCGTCGCCTCCGAAGAGGATCGCCTGAAATTTCCGCGCGCGATCATCCAGGTGCCGGGCCGTGACCTGTTCGTGATCGCCGACATGGGGGGCTGGGGCCACACCGATGGACGGCTGCTGCTGCTCGATCCGCATGCGCCGCAGGGGCAGCGGTTCAAGGAGCTGCTGACCGCCGTCGAATATCCGTTCGGCCTCGTGATTGGCCCGGACAAGAAGTTGTACGCCTCGACCGCGGAGACGATCTTCCGGTTCGACCCGCTCGCCGACAATCCCCGTAGCACGGTCGAGACCATCATCCGGCACATGCCCGGCCGCCGGATCACATTGCCTGACGGCACCAGGCTTGACGAGAGTGCGCATCCGCTCAAGCAATTCGTCTTTGACAGGACCGGGCGGCTGTTCGTCAATGTCGGCTCGCACAGCGACGACTGCATCACGTCGGCGCCGATCGCAAAACCATGCGCGGCGGCCGAGGGCGCGTCCGCGATGGCCTCGATCTGGCTGTTCACACCGCCCGCGGGCGGCGTCTTCCCGGCGCTGAGGCCGGGCGATCCCGACCCGCCGCATATCGTCTATGCGCGCGGCCTGCGCAATTCGATGGCGCTGGCGCTGCATCCGAATTTTCCCGATGCCGGCTACGCCTTCCTGCAAGGCGAGAACGGCCGCGACCTGCTCGACATCTTCGAGCCGAACGAGGAGATCAACGCGATCGAGCAGGGCAGGCATTATGGCTGGCCCTATTGCTACGACCTGTCGACGCCGAGCCCCGAATTCAAGCTCGTGCTGCAATCCGGGGTCTACAAGTCGCTCTGCACGGCCAATGCGCTCTACAAGGCACCGTTCTCGCTGATGCCGCCGCACGGTGCGCCGCTCGCGATGCTGTATTATCACGGCGCGAAATTCCCGGAGCTGGAAGGCAAGCTGCTGGTCGGCCTGCACGGCTATCGTCCGACCGGCAGCCGCGTCCTCGTCTATGACGTCGACGACCATGGCTTCCCGAAGCCTGCCCCGGCGCCGGTGCGCTACCACGTCAGTTGCGCGGCCGACCCGACCCACAGCTTTCAGACCGACGCCGGCAACGTCGCCGCCGCGCCATTCGACGAGCTGATCGCAGGCTGGCACCGCGTCAACGGCGCGCGGCCGCAAGGAGCGCCTGTCGGCCTGACGGTCGCGGAGGACGGCGCAATCTGGCTGGTCGAGGACAAGAACAAGACCGTGATCCGCATCGATCGCGCCGGGGGTGACGCGCCGGTGCCACTGCCTTGCGACGCGCGCAGCCAGGCGATGATCGACCAGCTCGCGGCCTTCGTCGCCAGGGACGCGCAGAACGGTGTCCGGCTCACCACGCTGCGCAAGGGCCTCGTCGAGAAGCATTGCGTCGGCTGCCATTCGGATTTCGGCCTGAAGGCAGGACAATCGGAAGCGGAAAAGGACGCGACGGTGCTACGCTTCATGCTGTCGCAGGACGGCTGGATCTATCCGGGCGATCCAGGCTCCGGCAAGCTGCGCACGCGGCTGCGCGGCATCGGCGCCGAGAAGCTGATGCCGCCGGGCGGTGAAAGCCTGCCCAGGACCGAACCTGGCTACACGCGCCTGCTCGATACCGCGGACCTGCTGGTTGCGAAAATGGTTCCGGGCACGCGGATGCAGATCAAGTCCGGCCCGCCGCAGCGCAAGTTCTTTGGCAAGACCAACAAGGAATGCGGCGAAATACCGGCCGCCAAGGTCGTTGTCGTGACACAAAGGAGCGCTGTAGACAAACCCGGCTTCAGCCGATTCTTCCGGCCTGCCGACCCCTATCTGAATGGCGAGTGCAGCGACGGCGATGGCTATTACATCCGGCAGGAATTTCTGGTGCCTGTGCAGTAGCGTTCTTCTCGTCATCGCGGCATCGCCGGCCCATGCGGAAACAAAGCTGTTCGAAAGCGTGCAGGTGACGCCGCCAGGCGAATACACCTTCGGCATCGAAGGACCCGCTGCCGATCTCGACGGCAATCTCTTCGTGGTCAACTTTGGCAAGCCCGGCACCATCGGCAAGCTGCCGGTGGGCGGCGCCGCTTCGGAGCAGTTCACGGCACTGCCCCAGGGCAGCGTCGGCAATGCCATCCGCTTCGCGCGTGACGGCACGATGTTCATCGCCGACTACAAGAAGCACAACATCTTCGCGATCCGGAAGGGCGCGAGCGAGCCCGTCGTCTGGTTTCATTCCGACGAGATGAACCAGCCCAACGACATCACGGTCGCGCGCGACGGCACGATCTATGCGAGCGATCCGAACTGGAAAGGCAGGGAAGGCCACATCTGGCGCATCGCCAAATCTGCGGACGGCACGGTGCAGGGGCAGGTGATGTCGGCGCCGCGCGCGATGGGCACCACCAACGGCATCGACCTCAGCCCTGACGGCAAGACGCTCTATGTCGGGGAATCCAGCAGCGGCGAAATCTGGTCCTACACCGTCCGCGGCAACGAACTCACCGGTGCAAAACTCGTCAAAGCCTTTCAGCCCGACACCGTCGACGGCCTGCGCACCGACGTCGCCGGCCGTCTGTATGTCGCGCGCATCCTCAAGGGCACCATCGCGCTGATGAAGCCCAATGGCGCGGTCGAACGGGAGATCGCGCTGAAAGGCAAGGAGCCGACCAATCTCGCCTTCGGCGGCAGCGACGGCAAGACCGTGTTCGTCACCCAGCGTCAGGGCGGCTTCGTCGAGTCCTTCCGCACCGACCAGCAGGGCCGCGAGCACTGCGTCCAGCGCGGGCGCTGCTGAGCGTCACGGGCGGTCTGTCTCCGGCGCAGAGCAGCACCGAAACGGCGGCATTCTTCTTGCTTGCATCTGGCCGCCGCAGGCATTTAGACATCTGTGGGCACCGTCAACGCGACCACGGAGTGTTTGAGTGAAAGCCGTCCATACCGAGCTGCATCGCAGCCACGATCCGCAATTCTTCCTGGTTCGCGGTGTCGTCAAGCGCACCACGGAGCAGCCCGAGCGCGCCGATCGCCTGCTCAAGGGGTTGAAGGACGGCAAGCATCAGCTGGTCGAACCGACGACCTTCGGGCAGGGGCCGCGTGCGCGGATTCACAGCCCGGAATATCTGTCGTTCCTCAGCGAAGCCTGGGACGCCTGGACCGCGCTCGGCGATTCCGGCCCGGAAATGATCGGCAACATCCATCCCGTGCGTCATGCCGGGACCTATCCCACTCACATCGTAGGCCGCCTCGGCTGGCACACCGCCGATACCGCGGCGCCGATTGGTCCCGGCACCTGGGCTGCGGCCTGCGCCGCCACCGACGTTGCGGTCACGGCCGCGCAGATGGTGATGGACGGCGAGGATGCGACCTATGCGCTCTGCCGTCCGCCCGGTCATCACGCCTACCGCGACATGGCCGGTGGCTTCTGCTTCCTCAACAACAGCGCGATCGCAGCCGCGCATCTGCGATTGAAGCATGAGCGCGTCGTGATCCTGGACGTCGACGTCCATCACGGCAACGGCACGCAAGGAATCTTCTACGCGCGCCCTGACGTCTACACGGTGTCGATCCACGCCGACCCCATCGCGTACTATCCTTATGTGTGGGGCTACGCGCATGAGCGCGGCGAAGGACCCGGCCTCGGCGCCAATCTCAACATCCCCCTGGCCATCGGCACCGGCGACGACGGCTATATCCAGGCGATGGATGTCGCGCGCAGGGCGATCGAATCCTTTGCCCCCGGCGCCCTCGTCATCGCACTCGGCCTCGACGCCTCCGAGCACGATCCACTGAAGGGTCTCGCCGTCACCACGCCGGGCTTCCGCCGCATCGGCCAGGCGATCGCGAAGCTGGGCCTGCCGACCGTGTTCGTGCAGGAGGGCGGCTATCTCTCGGATATTCTGGGCGCCAACCTGACCTCGGTGCTGGCCGGGTTTGAAGAGGCGCGGTGATCTTCACCTCTCCCCGCGTAGGCCGTCATGCCCGGGCTTGTCCCGCCTGCGCGGCCGAAGCCGCTTCGGCGAGGCGAGGGCCCGGGCATCCACGAGCTTTGCGCGCGGGGTAAGGCGTGGATGGCCGGGACAAGCCCGGCCATGACGCCGTGGAAGCTTCAACGCCCATAGTGCTAAAGCCATGAGCGACAACGCCTCCCTGCGGACAGAGGCGAACCTCAATCCCTGAACAAAATCTGCTCCAGCAGATCGATCCGCCTGATCCGGATGCTGCTGCCGTCGATGGCGATGATGCGGCGGTTCTGGAAACGCTTCAGCATCATCGTCACCCATTGCCGGGTCGAGCCGACCATGGCGGCGATCTGGTCATGGGTGATCTTGCGGTTGATGACGATGGTGTCGCCGTCGGCCGTGCCGTGCAACTCCGACAGCGTGAGCAGGAACTGCGCCAGCCGCTCGATCACCGAGCGCGTGCCGAGGATCTGCGCCATCGAGGAGTAGCATTTGCCCTTGGCGATGAGGCCGTCGATCAGCGCAAGCGCGAAGCTCGGCATGCCAGTCAAGAGCTTCTCGAGCGCCGGCCCGGACAGCGCCGCGATCTCGCAGGCCTCGATGGCGATGCCCGACCACATGTGAATGCCGCCGCCGGAAATCTCCGGACCACCGATGAAATGTCCGGGTGTCCAATAGGCGAGCGTGATTTCGCGCCCGGACGGCGCCGTGTAATAGACCCGCACCTGCCCGCGGCGGATGATGAAGATGCCGTCGTGGCCATCGCCCTGGCTGAACACCATTTCGCCCTGCGGCACCGTGATGATGCGGCCGGCCGCGTGCACGCGCGCCTGCTCCGACGCGGACAAGCGGTCGAGGAAATGCGCGCCGGCATTCAGCCCGTCGATCGTCTCGCTCATGAACAGCGCCGAGCTTGCGGGCCTTGCACGTGTGCTGCGGATCCGCCGCGTCTTCTTGTGGTCGGTCCAGTCGAACGGAACGCCTGCATGAGGCCGGTCGGCGAAAGCGGCAGGCTCGGTCGCGGCAGCTTCCTTGAGTATGGTCATCGCAATCCGTCAGCTCTCCAGGGGCTTGCGAATAGGTAAGTGCGGCGGTGGTGCGATGTCCATCTCTTTGCGATCGTTCCAAATCACTTAGCAAAGCTTGATGTGTGCGGCGACCGGCTGCGAAACGATTCCTCTCTCCATGGCTTCGGCTTGAGAAAATCCTTTGCGTCGTCGCGCGACGGAATCATGACGCGAACGTCCCGCGACAGCGATGCAAGTAATTGCTTCAAGCGTTGCGCCGCGCCTTCGATAGTGCCGGCCAGCGTTGTTGCCGGCGCGCGCCCGGCCTCCCGAGGACAGTTCGATGATCGAATTCAGCTCTTTGAGACTCAGTGTGGCCGTGGCCATCACCGTTGCGATGTTCGCGCCGGCCCAGGCGGAGACGATCCGTGTGGCAGTCGGGACGCAGGACACGACGATCAATTGCGCGACCGGCGGACTGCTCATTCGCGAGCTCAAGCTGCTCGAGAAATTTTTGCCCCATGACGGCAAGTACAAGGATGTCACCTACGACATCCAGTGGAAGAATTTTACGAGCGGGGCGCCGCTCACCAACGAGATGGTCGCGGGCAAGCTCGATTTCGGCGCGATGGCTGACTTTCCGGGCTCGCTGAACGGCGTGGCGTTCCAGAAGGCTGGCCGCCGCAGCCTCTTCATCAGCGTGCTGTCCGGCAGCACGAAAGGCAGTGGCAACGGCATCGTGGTGCCGTCGAGCTCGCCGGTGCAGTCGCTCGATGAGCTCAAAGGCAAGACCATCTCGGTTCCCTTCGCCTCGACCTCGCACGGCATGCTGCTCCGCGCGATCGAGGCCAAGGGCTGGAATCCCGAGACCGACGTCAACATCATCACGCAGGCGCCGGAGGTTGCGGGGCCGGCCTTGCAGGCCGGCAAGATCGAGGCGCATGCCGACTTCGTTCCGTTCGCCGAACTGTTCCCGTGGCGCGGCTTCGCGCGCAAGATGTTTGACGGCGCGCAGGCCAATGCCCCGACGTTCCACGGCGGGCTGGTCGATGCCGATTATGCCGAGAAATATCCCGAGATCGTCGTCGCCTATCTGCGCGCGGCGCTGGAGGCGGATCGCCTGGTCGCCGAAGAGCCGGAGAAGTACAGCGAGCTGATCGCGAAGGTGACCGGCATCGAGGCGGAGGTCGACTACCTCTTTCACGGGCCGCTCGGTCTCCAGACCCGCGATGTGACCTGGAAGCCGGAGTACCGCCAGGCGGTCGCAACCTCGATCAAGACGCTGAAGCTGCTCAAGCGCGCGGACAGCGATCTCGATATCAACCAGTTCGTCACCGACAGGTTCATCCGTATCGCGGCAGCGCAGGCGGGGCGCGATTACGACTCCGAACTGAAGAACTATGCGCAGCTTCCGCTTCGCGCCAAGGACGCCGCAACGGGCGCCGAGATCAGCGACTTCAGCCGCGTCGCGCAGATCTGGGTCAAGGACGAGGCTCATGTACGCCACTATGCCTCACCCGAGAACGCGCTGAAGGCGCTCGCCGGCCTCGAGAAAGACGGCAAGACCATCCGCGTCGTATATGCGCAGGATCGTGAAAGCGGCATCAAGCTGTTCGCAAGCCAGGCCTGGTTCGTGCGGTCGTCCAACGGCGAGCTGAGCGCGTTCCTGCTCAAGCAGGCGGCCGAGGGCTGGTCGAAGAAGAACGGTGGCGCGGTGCTCGACTTCGCGGCCGCGCGCGAGTCCCTCGTCGCGAGCCGGTGAGGCGATGGCCACCGCTATCAAGGCGCGGCCTGCGGGCATCCGTTGGATGGTCCGCGCCCTTTCGATCCTGGCCTGCATCGCCCTGTGGCAGGTCGCTTCGACAACGCATCTCAATCTGGGGATCGTGACCTTCCGCAACGTGCCGCCGCCGGTCGAGGTCGTTCAATCGGCGTTCGCCCTGTTTCGTTCGCCGAAACTGACGGCACACGTCACCAGCAGCCTCTGGCGCGTGTTCGCCGGCTATGGGGCGGCGGTGGTGATCGGCGTGATCCTTGGTTTTTGCCATCGGCCGGTCACGCGCCGCGAGCGACCTTCTGCTGCCGCCGCTGGAATTGCTGCGCCCGATTCCGGCGGTGGCGTGGATACCGCTGTCGATCCTGATCTTTCCGTCGTCCGAACTCTCGATGATCTACATCACTTTCATAGGTGCCTTGTTTCCGATCGTGCTGAACACCGTCCACGGTGTCGCGAATGTCGACCGCCGGCTGGTTGCCTCCGCCCGCAGCCTCGGCGCGAGGGAGTTGGCGATTCTGAGGGAAGTCGTGCTGCCGGACGCCGCGCCCAGCATCGTCACCGGGCTTGCGATCGGCATGGGCACCTCGTGGTTCTGCCTCGTCACCGCGGAGATGATCTCGGGCCAGTTCGGCATCGGCTATTACACCTGGGAAGCCTACACGCTCCAGAACTACGCCGACATCATCGTCGGCATGCTGATCATCGGCCTGCTCGGCATGGGTTCGAGCTGGCTGCTGACAGCGGCAGGGCGGCTTCTGATGCCCTGGCGTAACCCGAAGGTGGCGCGATGAACATCCGGGTCGCGGATATCGGCACGAAGAGCGTCGGTCGGATCGACTTCGCCGATGTCTCGATCTCGCTCGGATCGGGCGGTGGCGCATTCGAAGCGGTCAGCGGTCTCGATGTCGCGATTGCGCCGGGCGAGCTCGTCTGCATCCTCGGTCCCTCCGGCTGCGGCAAATCTACGCTGCTCGGCGCGCTGGCCGGGCATTTGCCGATCACGGCCGGCCGTCTCACGGTCGACGGCCAGGAGGTCCAGAGTCCGAGCCCGGACCGGGGCATGGTGTTTCAGCAGCACACGCTGTTTCCCTGGAAGCGGGTGCGTGACAATGTTGCCTTCGGCCCGAAGATGCGGGGACTCGCGAGGAGGGAGCGCGACCGCGCCGCCGACGCGATCCTGAAGCTGGTCGGCCTTTCCGGCTTCGAGGCGTTTTATCCGGCGCAATTGTCGGGCGGTATGCAGCAGCGCGTGGAAATTGCGAGGGTCCTGATCAACCAGCCGCGGGTGCTGCTGATGGACGAGCCCTTCAGCGCGCTCGACGCGCAGACGCGCGGCATGATGCAGGAGGTCCTGCTCGACATCTGGAGCAAGATCCCAACCACGACGGTCTTCGTCACCCACGACATCGACGAGGCATTGTTCCTCGCCGATCGCATCGTCGTAATGAGCGCAAGACCCGGCCGGGTGATCGAGGATGTCGTGCTGCCTTTCGCGCGGCCACGCAGCCACGATCTCGTGACCGAACCCGAGTTCGTGCGCCTGAAGCGGCATGTCATGCAGCTTCTGCGACGGCCGGAAGGCAGCGAGCCGCTGACACGGCTCAGTCCGCTCGGCCTGACGTCCTAAAACATCCCGCTCGCCGCGAGCGCCTTGCGGACGTGCTGCATCTCGGCCTCGTCGGCGACCATGTCGAGCATGATCGTGGTCAGGCCCTTCGCCGCAAAATCCTTAAGCTTTGCGCCGATCTCGGTGTAACTGCCGACCAGATAGGGGCAGTCGGCCTGGAAGGTCAAAAACGGCAGCAGCCAGTAGCCGTTGTCCGCGAGCTCTCCGTTCTGGCCGTCATAGAGCCGCCGCTTCCACACGGAATCGCTGTTCTCCACGGTGAGCGCGAGCAGTTCGCGATCATCGGGATTGTCGCGAAAGCGCGCCTTCGCGGCCTGTCGTGCTTCCTCACGGCCCTCGCGGGCGAAGATGCCAAAGTTCATTCCGGGCGCATCGAGACCGCGATCGAGATCGGGCGGCAGCATCTGCATCTTGATGCAGCCGGTCTCCTTCGCCACGCGCTGAGCCGCCTCCGACTGGCCCGCGACCAGGAATTCCGGCATCAGCTCCGCCGGCAGGCGCGGGCGAAGTTGCAGATTGCCTGCGCGATAGAACCGGCCCTCGACATTCACCGGGCGGGGGCTTTCCAGCAATTGGCGCATCAGCGCCACGAATTCGCCGAGCCGGACATAGCGGTCGGCATGCGACTGCTCGTCGCCCAGCCCCTGCAGGTCGCTGACCGCGGTCCCCGTGATCATGTTGAGATAGACCTTGCGGCCGTGGAGCTGCGCAAAGGACGAGACGAATTTTGCCGCGGTGAACGGGTGCATGTAGACCGGATTGACCGCGATGAGCGGCGAGCTTCGCGTGGTCTCACCCATGATGTGCTGGGCCATCGCCCAGGGCTCGACGAACACGTCGTTGCCTTCGAACAGCAGGATGCCTTCGAAGCCGTTGCGGTCGGCGAACTGTGCCACCCGCATCAGCTCGCCGACATATTTCTTGGGATCGCGGTTGCGCGAGATCGCGGGAAAGACGCGCAGCCGCGGGGGCGTCATTCAGCCGCTTCCTGGAACGGCCAGGAATTGCGGGTGATGGGAAGGCCGCCGTGCGCACGGGAGCCGTCGGCGATCGCGAGGCGATGCGAGGGCGACGGCGAGCACAGCGAGAAGCGCCATGCATGCGGATCGTCGGCGATATCGGGCTTGAAGCTGATCTCGATGGCCTCGCGGGACACCTGCATCGCGAAAGCGTCGAGCGGCAGATTGAGCCCAAACCCCCTTGCCTTCAGATAAGCCTCCTTGAGCGTCCAATAGTCGAAAAAGCGCTCGATCGCGGCGGGCTCCGGCAGTCCGCGCAACGTTTCGACCTCCTCCGGCGCAAAGAAGCGAAGCGCGGTGGACAGGGGCGCGACCCGCCGTGACACGGTTTCGACGTCGACGCCGACGGTCTCATGCCCGGACACGACGCAGGCAACGCAGCCATCGGCATGGGACAGGCTGAAATGCAACGCGGTCGAGGTCGCGGGCGCCGCGACAAACGGCCGCCCATAGCGACCGGCCCCGAACGACCAATCGGTGGGTGCGACGTTCGGTGCGGCCTGCGACAGCGCCAGGCGCAGCATCGCGTGCGCGAAGATATATTGCCGCCGATGCCGCTCGAACATGAAGCGATCGGCGCGGATCCGTTCGTCGACCGAGAGCAGGCGTCGGCACGCATCGACTGCGCCCGGAGCGTCAATGGTCTCGATCAGTCCGACAAACAGTTCAATTCTGTCGTCTGCCATCAATAGGGCCCATGGCGTCAGGTGGAGGCCAAGTCTCCGGCCCTGACGGAAGAATCAACTGAGCAAGAATCAACTGAGCGGACCGCTTCTAACGGTCCACCCGGGCAATTTCTTGTCGATTTGCAGGCCGGTTTACAGGCGCAAGCTTGTGCGAGACCCCAACTCGACGAGCGAGCGGCCCAATATCCGGAAAGTGAAGCCTGAGGATTCGTGCGGCGTCCCGGCCGACGGTCCTTACTTCTTCTTCTTCTTGGCTTTCTTCGCTCCGCCCAGCATCGAAAGGCTGGCGTCGACATCCTTGAGCGCGGACTGGAGCTTCTTCTTCTCCGCGCCCAGCAGCTTTTGCAGGGCCTTGCGGTCCTTGTCGCTCAACGAGGTACCCTTGGTAAATTTGATGAAACCCATAACAAACTCCCCCGGTTGAAAATAATCGTCCAAATCAAATCGAGAGAATAATCTTGCGCGCTGGCACCAAATAATCAAGCTGCAACTTGGTCATTCACAGCTTTGGCGAGTGAACCTGTGTTCTCCCGTCCCGTACAGCCGGTCATGCCGCCCTGCGAGCGAGTAATCGGCCGAGCGGCGTGTTGGGGTGGGCGACGGCCGCATCCAGCAGCGCGACGAGATTCGCCATCCACTCACCGACCCTGCGGCCATCGAGCAGCTCGCCCTTGTAATTGCATGAGCCGGTGATTCCGGTGGGGCGCTCCTTGAGCATCAGCGACAGCCAGGTCTGGTCGATCGGCAGCACCGGCTGGCCTTCGCGCGCGACGTTGCCGATCGATTCGATCGTGACGTCGGCCAGATCGAGCGGCTGGCGCAGCGGATTTTGCAGGGTGAAATAGACCTGGAGCAGCGAGGCCGGATTGATCCCCTCCTGCTCCAGATGGTCGGCCAGGATGTTGAACGGCAGCTCCTGGCGCGCGTGCGCGTCGAGCACGCTCTGGCGCACCCGGGCCAGGGCTTGCGCGAACGACAGCTCCGGCGTGATTCGGGTACGGACGATCACCGTGTTCTCGAACGGACCGACGACCCGGTCGGTATCCGGCTGGGCGCGATTGGCCATGGCGGTGGCGACTGAAATGTCGTTGCGGCCGCTCTGCGCCAGCAGCAGGGCTTTCAGGCCGGTGAGAAGGCACATGAACAGCGTGCTGTTATGCCGGCCGGCGAACGCCGTGAGCCGGCCGATCAGCTCGCGCTCGAGGCTGACGGGGTGATGCCCGGTGGACGCGCCGGGGCTTGCTTCACCGTCGAAGGCGGGGGCCGCGCCGCGCAGATTCTCCGTCCAGTCGGCGGCCTGGCGGCGGGCGGCGTCGGTGCCGCACCACCAGCGCTGCCAGCGGGCGACGTCCGAAAACGCGAGCGGCAATTTCGGCAGCGGCACGGACGGACGTCCGGCCAGGGCCGCATAGCGGTTGGACAGCTCCTCGAACAGCACGCCGATCGACCAGCCGTCGGCAATGGCATGATGCAGCGTCAGCAGCAGCACATGATCGTCGGCATGGAGCCGCAACAGCCGCGCCCGCAACAACGGTGGCCGCGCGGTGTCGAACGGGGCGTAGGTCTCCTGCTCGATCAGGAGATCGATCTTCCTGAGTTCGAGGGCTTTGCGCCGCTTGTTGTCGTGGGGACGTCCGTCGCCGATGACCTCGATGGTGAGGGCCGGTCCGAGCTCGCCGGGTGTCGCGATGCGGCTGACGGGCTCTTCGCCGCTCCGGCCAAATCCGGTCCGCAGCGATTCGTGGCGGCGCACGATGTCGCCGAACGCCTGCGCGAGGGTGGTCGGATCGAGCGGGCCCTGGAGGCGGAAGGCAAAGGGCAGGTTGAACAGCGGCAGGCCCGGCAGGTTCTGCTCGATCCGCATCATCTGGTCCTGTGCGATCGAGAGCGTTGGGAGCCCGCTTTCAGCAGGCCGCAGCATGCCTGTTGCCGGCTTGCGCGGCTTTGCTGCCACGGCCTCGTCAACCCGCCGGGCGAGTTCTTCGATCGTCGGAGCCTCGAAGATGGTCTTGATCGGCAGCGACACGCCGAGCGCACGGGCGACGCGCGCCATCGACTGGCCCGCCAGCAGCGAATGACCGCCGAGATCGAAGAAATTATCGGTCACGCCGAGGCTCTCGACCTTCAGCAGGTCGACCCAGATGTCCGAGAGCACTTTTTCGGTGAAGTGGCGCGCCGGCACGGCGGCGTCCGGTGCGGAGACGTCCTGCTGTGCGGGCGCCCGCAGCGCCGACCGGTCGATCTTGCCATGGGCATTGAGCGGCATCTGGTCCAGGAACAGGAATGCGGACGGGATGGCATGGCCCGGCAGCCGGCTCTTCAGGAAGTCGCGCAGCTCGCTGCCGCTGCTCTTGCTGCCGGCCCTTGCGACGATATGGGCGATCAGCCTGACATCGCCGCTCGCCTCGCGGCGCGGCTCGACGATGCCGGCGCGCACCGCAGGATGATTGGCAAGCGCGTTCTCGATCTCCTTGAGCTCGATACGGTAGCCCCGGACCTTGACCTGATGATCGGCGCGGCCGAGGCATTCGATGGTGCCGTCAGCGCGGCGGCGTGCGAGGTCGCCGGTCCGGTACAGCCGCGCGCCCTCCTGGCGCGAGAACGGATCGGGCAGGAAACGCTGACGGCTCTGCGCGGGATCGTTGATGTAGCCGCGGCCGACGCCGGCGCCGCCGATGCAAAGCTCGCCGGTCACGCCGACCGGCAGCGGCTGGAGGTTTAGATCGAGCACATGGAGCTGGGTGTTGGACAGCGGCGCGCCGACCGGGACGTTGCTCGTCGCCGCCGCCGGCGCTTTGGTCAGGCGATGCAGCGAGACGTCGTCGGAACATTCCGACGCGCCATAGGCGTTGATCAGCGGCACCTTCGGGCAGCGGGCGAACCAGGCGCGGCAGAGATCGACCGGCAGCGGCTCGCCGGTCGAGATCAGGAGCCGCAATCCCGCAAACGCGCGCTGGACCTGCGCGTCGTCCATGCGGTCGAGGATCACCCGCAGCAGCGACGGGACGATCTCGAGCACGCTGATCGCTTCACGCTCGATCTCCCGCGCGAGCAGGATCGGGTCCTGCACGATTGCGTGGGCACAGACATGGACGCGCGCGCCGACCATGGGACCGGCAAGGAACTGCCAGACCGAGATGACAAAGCTCTGCGGCGCGGTCTGGGCGATCACGTCCCTGGCCGTAAGGCCGAGCTCGGAAATGAGCGACGCCAGATGGTTCGACAGCCCGCGCTGCTCGATCATGACGCCCTTCGGCGCGCCGGAGGAGCCGGATGTGTAGATGAGATAGGCGAGGCTCGCGGCCGCGCGCCGCGCGGCGCGGGCCGGCCTGGTCGATCCGGGTGCGATCGCGTCCTCGAGCTCGGCGACATGGATGCGCTCGACCAGCGGTTCGAGCAGCGCCTCGACCATGGCCGACTGGGCGCGCCCGGTCAGCAGCATGCGGGCGCAGCTCGATCCGAGGATGGTCGCAAGCCGCGCCGGCGGCTGGTCGGGATCGAGATTGAGGAAGGCTGCGCCCACGCGCTGCGCGGCGATCATCGCGGCGAGCAGGTCGGGCCCGCGATCCGCAAGCAAGGCGACAACGCTCTCGGCTCCGACGCCTTCGCGCGCGAGCCAGCGCGCCGCCGCCTGGCTGCAGCGGGCGAGCTCCTGATAGGTCAGGGAGGTGCGGCCGTCGGAGACGGCGATCGCATTTGGTGTCTTCTTCGCCTGGCGCTCGAGGCGTTCGCAGAGATTGCCGCGCGTGGTGAAATTGGCCACGACGCCCTGGCCTTTCGCCAGCAACTGCCGGCGTTCGGCCTCCGTCAGGAGCGGCAGGCGCGAGATGCGCTGCTCCGGATTGGTGATCACGGCCTTGAGCAGCGTCTTGAACTGAGCGGCCATGGCTTCGATGGTCGCCGCGTCGAACAGATCCGTGGCGTATTCGAAGAAGCCCGTGAAGCGGCCGTCGGCCTCGACCAGTTCGAGCGTGATGTCGAAACGTGCGACTTTCGGGTCGACCTCAAGCCGCCGCGCCGACAGGCCGGGGAAACGTGCCGCCTCGATCGACGCGTTCTGGAGGATGAACATGATCCGGAACAGCGGATTGCCGTCGCTCCGGCGCGCGATCTGCAGCGCGCGCAGCACTTCCTCGATCGGGAGGTCCTGGTTGCGGTAGGCATCCAGCGTGACCTGCCGCACCCGCCGCAACAGTTCGCCAAAACCTGGATCGCCGCCGAAATCGTTGCGCAGGATCAGGGTGTTGGCGAACAGCCCGATCAGTCGCTCGCTCTCGATCTGGTTGCGGTTGGCGATCAGCGATCCCGTCGCGACATCCTCGTGTCCGGTGTGGCGGAACAACAGGCACTGGAAAGCCGCGAGCAGCGTCATGAAAGGCGTGACGCCCTGGTCCTGGCTCAGGGCTCTCAAATCCGCCGACAGTGCCTTGGAGAATTCGAGATAGTGACGGGCGCCGTGACCGCTCCAGACCTCCGGCCGTGGCCGGTCGGTCCGCAGCGGCAGCGTGGTGACACCGTCGAGCTGGGTCCGCCAGTAATCGAGCTGCTGCTTCGCCGCCGGTGTCTGAGCCCAGCTCTGCTGCCACAGCGCAAAGTCGCGATACTGGAAGGCGGGCGAGGGCAACGTCACCGCGCTTGCCTTGCGTGCAGCGGAATAATGGGCGGCAAGCTCGTCCCAGAACAGCCGTTGCGACCAGCCGTCGGTGACGAGGTGATGGACGTTGACCACCAGAGCGTGGCTGGATTTGTCGAACGACAGCAGGGTAACCTTCAGCGGCGGCTCGCGCGCCAGGTCGAACGGATATTGCGCGAGCTCGAGTGCCTCGCGCCGGATGATTGCGGCCCGCTTGTCCGCGGCGCAGGGCTTGAGCTTGATCTGCTCGAACCGCGGAGCTGATTGCAGCACCCGCTGCGCCGGCTCGCCCCCGCGTTCGATGAAGACCGAGCGCAGCGCCTCGTGGCGCGCGCAGATCGAGGCGAGGCTCGCAGCAAGCGCGGGGACGTCGACCAGGCCCTTGAGAACGGCGACTTCGACGACGTTGTAATTGTAGCGGGTCGGATCGAGCCGCGAGAGCACATACATCCGCTGCTGCTGGAACGACAGCGGCGCGTCGGCTGCCGCCGCCTGGCGCCATGCGGGCGCCGTCGTCCCGCGATGGGTTGTGGCTGTCTCGATCCGGGCCGCAAGCGCCGAGATCGTGGCGCAATCGAAGATGTCCTCGAAGGAGAAGTCGACATTGAAGCGTTCGCGCAAGCGCGAGCGCATCTGCGTCGCCGCGAGCGAGTCCGCGCCGAGCGCAAAGACATCCTGGTCGATGCCGACCTGCCGCAGCTCCAACAGATCGGCCCAGATCCCCGCGAGCTGGGTCTCCAGCGCGTTGCGCGGCAATTGCGCTTCGTCGCCATGCTCCGCAGTTGCGATCAGATCAGCCAGCGCGTTGCGCTTGACCTTGCCGCTCGCGCCTTTCGGCAGTGCGGCCACGCCGCGGATCAGGCTCGGCACCTTGTAGGCCGCAAGACGTTTGCGCGCGAACTGCCGAAGCTGGTCCGGAGTTGCTTCGGAATTCGGGCGCAGCACCACGACGGCGGCGACGTTTTCGCCGAGCTTCTGGTGCGGGACGGCGAACACGCCGGCCTCCAGCACCGCCGGATGGCTCAGCAGGACCTCTTCGACCTCCAGGGGCGAGATCTTCTGCCCGCCGCGGTTGATGACGTCCTTGATGCGGCCGACGATGAAGAGATAGCCGTCGGCGTCGAGATAGCCGAGGTCGCCGGTGCGGAACCAGCCGTTGCGGAAGGCGGCTCGTGTCGCCGCCTCGTCATTATAATAGCCGCGGCTCATGTTCGGCCCGCGCAGCATGATCTCGCCATGCTCGCCGCTCGCAAGCGTGCGGCCCGCCCCGTCCATGATCGCGATCTCGGGGCCCGCAGCGCGGCCGACCGAACCGACCTTGCGCAGCTCGAACGGATTGGCGGAGATCTGCGAAGCCGCTTCCGTCATGCCGTACGTTTCGAGCACGGGAACGCCGAACATCGCCTCCAGCCCGTTCAGGATCGCGGGCGCGAGCGAGGATGAGGCCGAGCGGATCACGCGCAGCGACGACGAGCGGGCGCGGTCCGGGTCGGCCTCGGCCGCCGTCAGCAGCGCGCGATGGATGGTCGGCACCGCCGTGTACCAGGTCGGGCGCAGCTCCCGCATCCAGCTGAAGAAGGACGATGCATCGAAACCATTGGTACAGATCACGCTGGAGCCCGCGGCCAGCGCCGTCAGCAGGCCGGAGATCAGGCCATGGGCGTGAAACAGCGGCAGAGCGTTGAGCAGGCGGTCGTGGGCCGCGAGCGACAGCACGCGGCCGGCATTGTATGCGGACAGGCACACATTGCGCTGCGTCAGCGGCACCATTTTCGGCCGCGCCGCCGTGCCTGACGTCAACAGGATGAAGGCGTCATCGTCGCCGCGCGAGGCGCCGCTCGTGCTGGCCGGCCCGACTGCCGGGCCGATGAATGCGCAGCCGCCGAGATTGTCGTTCGGCCCCGGCACGAAATCGATCACCGCGATATCGAGCGCCTTGGCAACGTCACGACTTGGTGAGTTCATGTCGGCCCGGGTGACGAGCGCAGTCAGCTTCAATTCGCTGAAATAGCGTTGCAGCTCGTCGGCCGTCAGATCGGGATTGACGGGGACGCAGGCGCCGGCCGAGGCGACCGCGATCAGCGCCAGCGCGCTGTCGGCGCCGCGCGGCAGCGCAACGGCGATCCGGTCGGCAGGGGCAATGCCGAGCCCCCGCAGGGTGCGGACCAGTTGCTGGATCAACTCACCCAGCTTGCCGTAGGTGAGGGCCGGCCGGCCCGGCGCGAGGAGAGCCGGTGCCGCCGGCGTCTTGCGCGCATAAAAGTCGAGAAGGCCGCCGATATCGGCAAAGGTCCTGGTTTCGGCGCCTGCGCTGTCCGAATCCTCTCCCGCAGCGGATGCAATGTGGGACAATGCCATTCCCTTTTGATCTGATTGAGCTATTCTTCCCAAGACTTAAGGAACGCGTCCAGTCTGAGGTGAAGTTCGGGCCCCAAAATCTGTGGTTGAGGGGCCTAAAGCCCTTCGACGGAGTGAAGGTCGGGCAGAATCACCATGCTGGAGAATGAGCCTGTTACGGGGACGGAAGGCGGGTTGAAGCGCTGGCTCGAAGGCGTCGGTCTTGGACATTACACCGATCTCTTCGCGCAGCACCGCCTCGATCTCGATGTGATGGGGGACCTGACGGAATCCGACCTGGTCGAGCTCGGATTGCCGCTCGGCGATCGCAAGCGGCTTCAGCGCGCGATGTCGGCGCTATTCGAGGCTGAGACCACAGAGAAGCCCGATGCGGCGGCGCGCCCGCAGGTCCGGACGGAAGTCGGTGCCGAACGGCGTCAGCTCACCACCATGTTCTGCGACATGGTGGATTCCACTTCGCTGTCGGTACAGTTCGATCCGGAAGACGTGCGCGACATGATCGCGAGCTTTCGCGAGACCTGTGTCCGCGTGGTGAAGCATTACGAAGGGTTTGCCGCGCGCTTCGTCGGCGACGGTATCCTTGTCTATTTCGGCTATCCGACCGCGCATGAGGACGATGCCGAGCGATCGGTGCGCGCCGGGCTCGAGATCGTGCGGGTGCTGTCGACTGCCCGCGCGATCGAGCCGCGCGGTGCGCTGAGCCACGCCCCCGCGGTCCGCATCGGAATCGCGACCGGCCTCGTCGTGGTCGGCGACCTCGTTGGCCAAGGCACCGAGGAGCGCGACTCCGCGGTCGGAGAAACCGTCAATCTAGCCGCGCGCCTGCAAGGTCTGGCGCCGCCCAACGGCGTCGTGATCTCGTCCTCGACACAGTCGCTGCTGAAGGGCAAGTTCGACTACCGCAATCTCGGTGTCCATGCGCTGAAAGGCATCTCGGAGAAGACGCAGGCCTGGCACGTGGTGCGCGCCTCACGGGCGGAGACGCGCTTCGCCGCAGCCATGGGCGGGCGGTTGACGCCGCTCGTCAACCGCGAGGAGGAGATCGCGCTGCTGATGGGGCGCTGGCAGCAGGTCAAGGACGGCGACGGCCAGGTCGTGGTCAAGTTCGGCGAGCCCGGCATCGGCAAGTCGCGCATCATCCAGGAGATATTCGACCGGATCGCGGGCGACCGCCATGGACACGTCTCGTTCCAGTGCTCGCCCTATTACACTTCCACGGCGTTCTATCCGTTCTCCGAGCAGCTCAAATTCTCGCTCGGCCTCGACCGCGAGGATCCGTCCGCGACATCGCTGGCGGGTCTGGAGACCGCGATCGCCGCCGCCCATGGTGACATCGAGCAGGTCACGCCGCTGTTTGCCGCGCTGCTGTCGATCCCGACCGGAGACCGCTATCCGCCGCTCGACCTGTCGCCGCAGCAGCAGAAGGATGCGACCGTCGCGGCGCTGGTCAATCATTTCCTCGGCCTTGCGCGCGACATGCCGCTGGTGATCGCGCTTGAGGATCTGCACTGGATCGACCCGACCTCCCGCGAGGTGATCGACCTCCTCGTTGACCGCGTGCAAAACCAGCCGGTCCTTGTCATCATCACCGCGCGCTCCGAATTCCAGCCGAGCTGGAACGCGCATTCGCACATCACCACGCTGGTGCTGAACCGCCTGAGCCGGCAGCTGCGCACGACGCTGGTCGAGCGCGTCGCGGGCCGCGAGCTTCCCAAGGAGGTGGTCGAGGAGATCATCGTCAAGACCGACGGCGTGCCGCTGTTCCTGGAAGAGCTGACCAAGACCGTTCTCGAATCCAACCTCCTGACCGAGCGGCACGGGCGCTACGTGCTGTCGGGCCCATGGCGGCAGCTCGCGATCCCGGCGACCCTCACCGACTCGCTGATGGCGCGGCTGGACCGGATGGGGCCGTTCAAGCGCATCGCGCAGATCGGCGCCACCATCGGCCGCGAGTTCTCCTACGAGACGCTGCACGCGGTCGCCAACACGCCGGCGGAGCAGATCGAGGCCGCGCTCAATCATCTGGAGGAGGCCGGGTTGATCGTGCGCCGCGGCCATCCGCCCGGCGCGCTCTATTCCTTCAAGCACGTGATGATCCAGAACGCCGCGCACGACAGCCTGCTGCACAGCGAGCGGCGCAAGCTGCATTCACGGATCGCGCAGGTGCTCGCCGAGATGTATCCGGAGAAGACCGAGCGCGAACCGGAGCTGCTCGCCCATCACCTCACCGAATCCGGCCAGAGCGAGGGCGCCGCCAGCTTCTGGCTCAAGGCCGGCAAGCAGGCGGCCAAGAGCGGCGCCAATCTGGAGGCGATCGGGCATTTGCGCCGGGGCTTGAGCGTCGTGCAGGCCAATGCACGCATGCAGGGCGCCGACGAGATGGAGCTGGAGCTGCGCATCGCGCTCGGCAACGCATTGATTGCCGCCAAGGGCTACGCCGTGCAGGAGGTCGAGGAGAACTACATCCGCGCGCTCGAGCTCGGTCAGCAGCTCGACGACGACGAGAAGGCCTTCGCCGCCACGCGCGGGCTCTGGGTCTGCCATTTCATCCGTGCCGATCTCAGCCGCGCGCACGATCTCAGCGTCGAGCTGCTGAAATTCGCCAAGCGCGAGCGGCTGAACGAGCGCACGCAGCCGGCGCAGCAGACCGGATATCTGATCGAGGCGCACCGCTCGATCGCGATGACGATGCTCTATCGCGGCCGTTTTGCCGCCTCCCAGCACCATCTGCACCGCTGCATCAACCTCTACAGTCCCGATCTGCACTCCGATCTGATGGAGCGGCACGGTACCGATCCCGGCGTCGTTTCGCTGTCCTATCTCGGCTATCTCCTCTGGTTCCTCGGCCGGCCCGACGCGGCGCGCCAGCACAGCGAGCAGGCGATCGCGAATGCCGAGAAGATCCGCCATCCCTTCACGCTCGCCTTCGCGCTCGTGTTCGGCGCCTATCTGTGCCAGCATTTGCGCGACGTCGAGGGCACGCGCGACCACGCCAACCGCGCCATGATCATCGCCACCGAGCACAATTTCCTGCACTGGAAGCAGCAGGCGGCGATCCTGCGCGGCTGGGCGCTGGCCCAGCTCGGCGAGGCCGACGAAGGTCTCAGCCAGATGCGCTTCGGCCTCGACGAATACGAGGCGATGGATTCCTGGCTCGCAGGCTGCTGGTTCCGCTGCCTGCTTGCGGAAGCCTATGCCAAGGTCGGGATGCGCGATGCCGCCTTGCGCGCGCTGGACGGCGCGCTCGCGACCGCCAGACGGACCGGCGATCACTCCTATCTCGCCGAGGTCTATCGCCTGCAGGGCGAGATCACGATGTCGGACGGTGATCCGGCATCGGTGCAGGAGGCCGAGGACCTGTTCACCCTGTCGCTGGAGACCGCGCGCAAGCAGGGCGCGCTGTCATGGGAGCTTCGGACCGCCGTCAGCCTTGCGCGGCTGTCGCTCGAAGCCGGCAAGCGCGAGCACGCGAGCCTCCTGCTTTTGCCGATCCTCGGCAAGTTCAGCGAGGGCTTTTACACCCCGGACCTGAAGCAGGCGATGCAGCTCCTCAACGAGCTCGGCGGAGACGTGCCCGTCCGTGAACAGGCCGATGCGGTGAGATGAGCGATCTTGCCGCCGCGCGCGCGCGTTACGTCGAGTTGATTGCCAAGCGAGAGCGGATCTCCTCGCCACGCCTGCTCGAAGCGCTCGCCGGCGTCCCGCGCGAGGATTTTCTGGCCAAGGGACCCTGGCGCATCAAGAGCGAGGCGGCGCGCAGCTATCGGCTGACGCCGAATGCCGATCCCGTTCATCTCTACGACAATGTGCTGGTCGCGATCGATGCGCGCCGCAAGCTCGACACCGGGCTGCCGAGCCTGTGGGCGCACTTCATCGATCTGCTCGACGTCGGGGAGAAGGACCGCGTGGTCCAGATCGGCTGCGGTCTCGGCTATTTTTCGGCGGTGTTGTCGAGGATCGTGGGGCCCAGGGGCGGGGTGCATGCAATCGAATGCGACGGGCGGCTTGCGGCGCGTGCCGCGAACTACCTTCGCCCCTATCGCAATGTCGAGGTCGTGCACGGCGACGGATGTGAGGAGATCGGCGAGCCGGCCGACGTGATCATCGTGCATGCCGGCTTCCCGCACCCGCATCCGCTCTGGCTTCAGTCGCTCCGTCCGCGCGGCCGCCTCCTGGCGCCGCTGACGCAGCGCGATCGCGAGGGCGCCGCCCTCAAGATCACGCGCAAGGGCAGGGGGTTCGAGGCCGAGGCGGTGCAGCAGATCCGGATCTTCCCGGGCCAGGGTCGCGGCGTGACCGCACTCGACGATCGCGTCGCCGACTGGTGGCAGCGCGCCGCCGCGCTGGCGCCACTGCGTTTTCGCGGTATCGAGCAGGGGCTGCCGTCGGATGGCTAATGCTTCGTTTCGTTTTACCTTGATTCCGTTTGTGAGTTTCCAGCATCTCGCGGTGCGGCTATGAGTGCGGCTTGATGGCCATTCGAGCGCGCTCCATGCATTCCGTTGCCCTGCTGACCGCCAGCTACGCCAAGGATATCGAACGCTTTTCGTTGCTCAGCGAGAGCATCGACACCTGGCTGTCGGGATACACGCGGCATTATGTTCTCGTTAACGATGAGGACGTCCCGCTGTTCGCGCGGTTCGCATCCGAAAAGCGCGTCATCGTTCCGGCCTCGAATTATCTGCCGAAATGGCTCTGGGCGCTGCCGCCGGCGCTTCGGTTCCTCAGCAAGCGCCGGGTCTGGCTGTCGCTGCTGTCGTCGCCCGTGCATGGTTGGCACATCCAGCAGATCCTCAAGATCGCCGGTGTCCTCAACGCGCCGGAGCAGCGCGTCTGCATTCTGGACTCGGACAATCTGTTCTTCCGTGAATTCGACGTCGGCCAATATGCCGGCGCTGAGAAGACGCCGCTGTTCGTCACCCCGAAGGACATCGGCGCTGACCACCCGTTGCACGGGTTGTGGCTGCGCACTGTCGATCAGCTTCTCGGTATCGAGGAGCGCTCGTTCCCGGCGGACGACTATGTCGGCAACGCACTTGTCTGGGATAGGGACACCGCGCGCGCGATGACCGCTGCCATCAAGGCGGCGACGGGGTTGAACTGGGTTCTGGCGTTGTGCCGGAAGAAGAAGTTCTCGGAGTATCTGATGTACGGGCACTTCGTTGCGAACTCGCCCGCGCATCTGGCCGCCCATCGGGTCACCGAAGACAGCATCGCGGTCTCGCATTGGGACGACACGCCCCTCGACCGCCCGGCCATCGAAGCGATGATGCGCGCGGCCTCGCCCGAACAGGTCGCGCTCTGCATCCAGTCCTATTCGTCGACCTCGGTCGACGACATCCGCGACGTGTTCCGCCTCAGCTCGCGTGACCGACGCAGCCCGAGCCTGTCTCCTGAAGATATGGGTGATGCGGTCGAGTTCGAAGTGCCGGCGAAGACGCGCTAAGGCCGCGTCTCAGGCGTCCCTCGTGAACTTGCTGATGACGTCCATGAACGGCTTCGGCTTGAACTCGCCGTCGAGCGGCAACGGGCGGTTCGGCTGCTTGTCCGCGCGGGCGAAGGTGCCGTTGATCCAGCTATAGCGATCCGAGAGGCCCCAGGTCAGGATCGAGCGCACCGGCCCGCTGGTCGAGATCGCGGTCAGGAGGTCGTCGACGCGCTTGGCGACGATGGCGTCGCGCTCTGCCGGGTTGCCCGTCAGTTTCTGGTCGTCGACATCGAGCTCGGTGACGAGCACATCGAGGCCCCAGGAGCGCAGCTCGGTGACGAATTCGGCGAGCCCATGCGTGTCGATATCGAGCTCGGCGTGCAGATGCGATTGCAGGCCCACGGCGTGCAGCGGCACGCCCTGGTCGAGCAGGTCCATGATGAGGTTGCGGTACGCCGCGCGCTTGGCAATGAACGAGTCCTTCGCCGACTCGATGTCATATTCGTTGATCGCGAGCTTGACGAAGGGATCGGCTGCAGCCGCCGTGCGGAAGGCCAGCGGGATCCAGCGATTGCCCAGATGCTGCGTCCAGAACGTATCGCGCCGGTCGGTGATCTTCTTCGGATTGTCCGGGATCGGCTCGTTGACGACGTCCCATGACGTCAGCTTGTCCTTGTAATAGGACACGACGGTGCCGATGTGGTCGACATAGGCGCGCTCGACGCCCTTGGTGTCCTTGATCTGCTTGGTCCAGTCCGGAATGTCGTGATACCAGGCGAGCGCGTGGCCGCGCATCGTCAGATCGTTCTCCCGCGCGAAATCCAGGATCGCGTCGGCGCGCTCGAAGTTGAACGTGTGCGCGTTCGGCCGCAGCATCGGCCATTTCAGCTCAAGCACCGGCACCACCTGGGTGCAATAGGTGCTGATGGCTTCGCCGAGCCTCGGATCGGCTTGCAGGTCCCAGAGCGTCGCCGCAGCGCCAAAGCCCGGACGGCGCTGCGCGAGTTTTGATGCCGGCGCGGCGGACGCCGATGCCCCCGCCGCGAGTGCTACGGCGCTGCCGAGGAGAAATTCGCGTCTGTCGAGCCTGGTCACGGGGACGTTCCTTTTGGAACCAACGCGCCATCGTACCAAGCGGCGCCTTGCGACGCCGGGGTTTCCTGTCGTTGGGTTAACCTTTGCGGATGTCCGGTGCGCAACGCGCGTGGCGCTGCATCGCTGTTCCAGTCTGGATCAGGGGTTCGTGTCGTGATCGCTCGAACCGCCCCAGGGAAGGGCAAATTTAACGCTAATGGGCGAAAGCGGCCTGTCAGCCTCATTCGCCGCCCGATCTGCAGACTTATGTGACACTCTTGAGAGATGCTGCGGCGCAGTTCGTTCGCCCCGCCAAGGTCATTGATTAACGGCCGTCACCATCGCAACACCGTTGCCGGTCCTGTGCTCGCATGCTGAACCGCCATTTCTCGATTTATCTCGTCGCCTATATCCTGCCCGCAGCGGTGGGCTTCTTCGCGGTCACTGCCTACACGCGGCTGCTGACGCCGGCCGAGTACGGCGTCTATGTCGTCGGCATCAGCCTTGCCGGCATATTGGGCGCGATCTTCTTCGCCTGGATCAAGCTTTCGGTGTCCCGCTATCAGGCGATGTCGGCGGAGGTGGATTTTCGCGGCACGGCGATGGTCGCCTTCGCGCTGACGGCCGCGGTGCTCTGCGCCACCACACCGCTGGTCTTTCTGTTCCGCAGCGATATCAGTGTCGAGCTGCTGCTCGCCAGCATGTTCGTCGCGATCATGGCCAATGCCGTCGATGTCGGCCAGGAATTCGAACGCGCCAAATTGCGCCCCTACAGGTTCGCGGCGATCTCGATCGTCCGCAGCGTGTCGAGCGTCGGCTTTGGCCTGCTCGGCATCTGGCTCGGCTGGGGTGGCTTGGGACTGCTCGCCGCGTTCGGCCTGGGCTCGCTCACCGGCATCATTCTCAATCTCGTCGGCGACCGCACGAAGATCGCGCACTTCCAGCGCAGCCAGTTCATGCAGCTGGCGCGCTACGGCCTGCCGCTGACGCTGGCCGGATTGTCCGTTGCGGTCTATTCGGCCTGCGACCGGCTCATCGTCGCTTATCTGCTCGGCAAGGACGCCGCCGGCATTTTCGGCGTCGCCGCCGATCTGCCGCGCCAGTTCATGGTCATGATCGCCTCCAGCGTCGCTGCGGCAACCGTGCCGCTGGTGTTCCGGTCGCTGTCCGAGAAAAACAGCGAGACGACGCGGGAGCGGCTGAGCGAGAGCCTCGAGTTGCTGCTCGTCGTCGTCGCACCTGTCGCCGTCTGGCTCGCACTCGCGGCCGACCAGGTCGCGGGCACGCTCGTCGGCGTCGATTTCCGCGCCGGCGTATCGGCGCTGCTGCCGACCCTGGTACTCGCGCGCTTCTTCGGCATCGCCAATCAATTCTATGTGCAGATCAGCTTCCAACTCGCCGAACGGCCTTTCATGCTGGCGGCACAGTCGTTCCTCACGCTCGTGCTCAGCGTGGCACTGATGTTCGCACTGGTCGCCGGCTACGGCCTTTATGGTGCGGCGCTGGCCACGCTCGCCACCGAAGCGCTCGGCTTCGTCGTCGCCGTCGCCCTGATGCACCGCGCCCATCCCGTGCCGTTCGACGTCAATCGCCTCGCCGGCGTTGCGGCTTCGGCGGCGGCGATGGCGGGCGCCATCCTCGTTGCGCGGACGCAAGCCGGCGGTACCGGTATCGTGGCGTTGATGGTCGTCAGCTCCGCGGGCGGCGTTGCCTACGCCGCTGCGGCCTGGCTGCTCAACGTCGCGAACGTGCGGACGTTGTCGCTGCGCTTCCTGCGGACGTTCAACCGCAAGGCGCTGGGCGTATAGAACCCGCGCGTGGAAGGCGCGCTTCCCGGTGTTCGCTGATATCACGCAGGAAGGTGACTTCGCGCGCGCCTACTGAGATGGTAACGGTCCCGCGTGGTCTCACCTCGGTCGCAGGGCCTGCAATATGACGACTGACAGCTTCACCATCCGCTCGATCGAGGCGTTCTGCTATCGCTATCCCCTGGCGACGCCGGTGGTGACGTCGTTCGGCAAGATGCTCAACCGTCCGGCCGTCTTCGTTCGCGCAGTCGACGAGGACGGTGTCGAGGGATGGGGCGAAGCCTGGTCCAACTTTCCTGCACCGGGCGCCGAGCACCGTGCCCGGCTTGTCAACGAAGTGCTCGCTCCGGGCCTTGTTGGGCGCAGGTTCGACGGTCCCGCTCAGGCTTTCGAGGTCCTGTCGAAAGGGACCGAAGTGCTGACGCTTCAATGCGGCGAGCCCGGTCCGTTCGCGCAGGCGATTTCGGGCATCGATCTCGCGCTGTGGGACCTCTCCGCGCGTCGGCAGCGCCTGCCACTGTGGCGGCTTCTCGGCGGGCAGTCGCGCAGGATCAAGGTCTATGCCAGCGGCATCAATCCGGGCGGCGCCGCGCAGACGGCCGAAGCCGCGCTCGCGCATGGCCATCGCGCGTTGAAGCTGAAGGTCGGCTTCGGTGCCGAGACCGATCTCGCCAATCTGGCTGCGTTGCGCGCGATCGTCGGTGCGGGCATGCTCGCCGCCGATGCCAATCAGGGCTGGTCGGTCGATCAGGCGCTGGAGATGCTGCCGCGGTTGGCCGCGTTCGATCTGCGCTGGCTGGAGGAGCCGATCCGCGCCGACCGGCCGCGCGAGGAATGGCGCAGGCTGCAGGCGGCCGCGAGAATGCCGATTGCCGCGGGCGAGAACATTTCGAGCGTCGAGGGATTCAAGGACGTGCTGGCCGAAGACGTGCTCGGCGTTGTTCAGCCTGACATCGCAAAATGGGGCGGGCTGAGCGCATGCGCTGGCGTCGCGCGCGACATTCTGAAGGCGGGCAAGACGTTCTGCCCGCATTATCTCGGCGGCGGCATCGGACTGCTCGCCTCGGCGCATCTGCTGGCGGGCATCGGCGGCGACGGCTGGCTCGAGGTCGATGCCAACGACAATCCGCTGCGCGACCGGTTCTGCGGTGCCGTTGCCGATGTCACTGATGGTACGATCGTCCTCGGCGAGGAACCGGGGCTCGGATTCACGCCCGACCTGTCGGGAATCGCGAACTATCGCAGCCTGTAGACGGCTGCGACACCTGCGTCGTCGGGCGCCGCGCAGAGGCCAGTTTCCCCCTTGCGTTCTATTCCTCGTCGCGGAAAGCTGCCGGCGAGACGGGTAGCCGCCTTCACATTTCATAGCGATGGCCGGAGCCATGTCTCGCCGAGCTTGAAAATCAAAGTTCGTTCTGCTCATTAGGGATCTGCAATTGCGCTGCAACATGCGCAAAAAGCCCATCGACTAAAGTCGATAGCCAGCGAGGAAACGAAAAAATGCGCAAGCTCACTTTGGCCATTGCCGTGATCGCCCCGATGCTCGGTCATGCCGCGTCGGCTGAGGACACCCTCAAGATCGGCTACATCGATCCGCTCTCCGGCGGTGGCGCCAGCGTCGGCGAGGGTGGTCTGAAGACATTCCAGTATCTGGCCGACGAGCTCAACGCCAAGGGCGGCATTCTCGGCCACAAGATCGAGATCGTGCCGCTCGACAACAAGACCAATCCGCAGGAAAGCCTGGTGCAGGCCCAGAAGGCGATCGACGCCGGGGTCCACTACATCACGCAAGGCAACGGCTCGTCCGTCGGCGCGGCGCTGTCGGATTTCGTCACCAAGAACAACTCGCGAAATCCCGGCAAGGAAGTGCTGTACTTCAACTACGCCGCCGTCGATCCCAGCCTGACCAACGAGAAGTGCAGCTACTGGCATTTCCGCTGGGATGCGAGCTCCGACATCAAGATGGAGGCGCTCACCAACTACATGAAGGACACCGCCTCGATCAAAAAGGTGTACCTGATCAACCAGGACTATTCGTTCGGTCAGTCGGTCCGCTCCGACGCGCGCAAGATGCTCGGCGCCAAGCGGCCCGACATCCAGATCGTCGGCGACGAGCTGCATCCGCTGCTGAAGGTCACCGATTTCTCGCCCTATATCGCCAAGATCAAGGCGTCCGGCGCCGACAGCGTCGTCACCGGCAACTGGGGCCAGGACTTCGCGCTGCTGCTCAAGGCTGCCGCCGACGCCGGCCTGAAGGTCAACTGGTACACCTATTATGCCGGCGGCGCCGGCGGCCCGACTGCCGTCAAGCAGACCGGTCTCGATCATCAGGTCTTCCAGATCACCGAAGGCTTTGCCAATTCCGGCAACAAGGCCGCGATGGATTACGAGAAGGCGTTCCGCGCCAAGGTCAATCTGTCGCTCTGGTACCCGCGTGCGGTCAACGAGATGCGCATGTTCAAGGCGGCTGCCGAGAAGGCCAACTCGATCGATCCCGTGAAGGTGGCGGCGGCGCTCGAGGACCTGAAGTTCGAGGTTCTGGACGGCGGCACCGGCATCATGCGCAAGGACGACCACCAGTTCCTTCAGCCGATCTACATTTCCTCCTTCGGCAAGCTGACCGAGAATGAGCCGTTCGACGAGGAAAACACCGGCTGGGGCTGGCACCTCGTCTCCAAGGTCGACACGGAGAAGGCCATGGTCCCCACGACCTGCAAGATGGCGCGGCCGTAATCACGACATCCGTCGTTTTCCCGCGGCCGACATCGGTCGCGGGAAGCGGTGGCCGGACTATTCTTGATTGGGCGATGTTCACCGGGGCCATCAGGCCCCGGACAGAGACGAGTGCGCTGTGCTTGAACTCATTGTCATTTCGACCTTGAACGGCGTGCTGTTCGGCATGCTGCTCTTCCTGCTGTCGAGCGGGCTGACCGTCATCTTCAGCATGATGGGCGTGCTCAATTTCGCGCATGCCAGCTTCTACATGCTCGGCGCCTTCTTCGGCTTCCAGCTCACCAAGTGGATCGGCTTCTGGCCGGCGCTGGTGCTGGCGCCGCTGCTGGTCGGCGCCATCGGCATGGCGGTGGAGCGCTACGGCCTGCGCAACACCCACAAGCACGGCCATGTCGCGGAATTGCTGCTGACGTTCGGTCTCGCTTTTGCGATCGAAGAAATCGTGTCGATGATCTGGGGCAAGAGCCCGGTCGACTATCGCGTGCCGGCGCTGCTCGACTTCCCGGCCTTCACGATCTTCTCGACCAACTATCCCGCCTACAAGATCTTCATGCTGGCCGTGTCGGTCGTGATCTTCGTGGCGCTCCTGATCGTTCTCAAGCGCACCCGCGTCGGCCTGATCGTGCAGGCGGCGCTGACGCATCCGCATATGGTCGGGCATCTCGGCCACAATGTCGGGCGCGTGTTCATGGTGGTGTTCGGCGTCGGCAGCGCGCTCGCCGGCATTGCCGGCGTCATTGCCGGTCCGGCCCTGGTGACGCAGTCGGACATGGCCGCAGCACTCGGGCCCATCCTGTTCGTCGTCATCGTGTTCGGTGGCCTCGGGTCCTTGCCCGGCGCTTTCATCGCCTCGCTCGTCATCGGACTGGTGCAGACCTTTGCGGTGGCGCTGAACGGCTCGCTGGCGAGTGCGTTCGGACCGCTCGATCCGTCGACGGGACCATCGGTCCTCACCGACATCTGGAACGTCACGATCGCGCAGGTCGCGCCGATCGTACCCTATATGCTGCTGGTGCTCATTCTGATCGTTCGCCCCATGGGCCTGATGGGGACGCGCGAGTCATGACCGCCAAACCGATTTCGACATCGAAGCCCGCCGGCGACGCCCTGCGCTTCTACGGCGTCTGGCTGATCGGCATCGCCGCGCTGATCGTCCTGCCGGTGATCTTCTCCTCCGGCGGCTCGCTGACGTCCTTCAGCCTGATCGGCATCGCGATCGTCTTCGCGCTCTCCTACAACATCCTGCTCGGCCAGACCGGCCTGCTGTCATTCGGTCACGCCGTGCACTACGGCCTCGGCGGCTTCGCGGCCTGCCACATGATGAATGCGGTGGTGTCGCACGGCTGGCCAATCCCGCTGCCGTTCATTCCGCTGTTCGGCGGGATCGGCGGTCTCGTCTTCGCGATCATCATCGGCTGGGTCATGACCAAGCGCGCCGGCACCGTGTTCGCGATGATCTCGCTCGGCATCGGCGAATTGGTGGCGTCGTCCTCGCTGATCCTGCGCTCGGTGTTCGGCGGCGAAGCCGGCATCACCACGGATCGCACGGCGCTGCCCAAGATGTTCGGCTGGTCGTTCGGGCCGCAGCTTCAGGTCTATTACCTCATCGCGTTCTGGCTGGTGCTGTCGGCGATTGCGATGTACGCGCTGACGCGGACGCCGCTCGGGCGGATCAGCAACGCGGTCCGCGACAATCCCGAGCGCGTCCAGTTCATCGGCTACGATCCTCACGTCGTCCGCTATCTCGCCTTCTGCTTCGCGGGGTTCTTCGCCGGCGTCGCCGGCGGGCTCGCCGCGATCAATTTCGAGATCGCGAACTCCGCCTATCTCGGCGCGATCCAGTCCGGCCTCGTGCTGTTCTCCACCTTCATCGGCGGCACGGCCTATTTCTTCGGGCCGATCCTCGGCGCGATCCTGGTGACCTATCTGCAACTCGGTCTGACCAGCGTCACAAGCGTGTGGCAGCTCTATTTCGGCATCATCTTCATCGGCATCGTGATGTTCGCGCCGGGCGGCATCGCCGGCCTGTTGATGATGCACCGGCCGCTGGTTCGCGCCGGAACGCTGTGGACGGTGATCCCGTCCTACCTCGTCGCTGTTGTGCCGACCCTTGCGCTCGCCTGCGGCGTCATCCTCACCATCGAGACGGTCGCGCGCTATTCCGGCGGCGACCCGATCAACCTGTTCGGCATTCCGTTCAACGCGAAATCCCCGGTGACGTGGATTGTCGCGGCAGTTCTCGTGGTCGGCGGTGCGTTCGTCGCGCGACTGACCTGGCGGAGGATCGCGGACGCGTGGGACAGGGCTGCGACGGTCGCCCGTGACCGGGGGTATCTGGCATGAGCGCAGCAGCCATCGAAGTCCGCGCCGTCGAAAAGCGCTTCGGCAATGTCGGCATCATCCGCGACCTCAACCTCAGCGTCGCGAAAGGCGAGCGTCATGCCGTCATCGGTCCGAACGGCGCCGGAAAATCCACGACGTTCAATCTGATCAGCGGCCACATCAAGCCGACCTCGGGCGAGGTGAAGCTGAACGGCGATGTGATCTCCGGCCTGCAGCCGTTCGAGATCAACCGGCGCGGCCTGTCGCGCTCGTTCCAGGTCACCAACGTGTTCGCGCGCATGTCGGTCTGGGAGAACGTCCGCTGTGCCGTGCTGTGGGCGACGGGGCATCGCTACGCCTTCTGGAAGAACGTCGACAGCCTGCCGGAAGTGCGCGAGCGCACGGCCCAGATCCTGGACGACATCCATCTCACGCATCGGCGCGATGTTCCGGCGGGGCTTCTGACCTACGCCGAGCAGCGCGAGCTCGAGATCGGCATCACCATCGCGAGCGGGGCCACGGTCGTCATGCTCGACGAGCCGACCGCCGGCATGAGCCACGCCGAAACCGACCGCGCGGTGTCGCTGATCCGGCGGCTGACCGAGGGCAAGACCCTGGTCATCGTCGAGCACGACATGAGCGTCGTGTTCGGCCTTGCCGACCGCATCTCCGTGCTGGTCTACGGCCACATCATCGCATCGGGCACGCCGGAAGAGATCCGGCGCGATCCGAAGGTCAAGGAAGCCTATCTCGGCGAGGAAGCGCACTGATGCTCGAGGTCAGGGATCTCCACGCCTATTACGGCAAGAGCCACATCCTCCAGGGCGTCGACCTCGATGTCGCCGCGGGCGAGGTCGTGAGCCTGCTCGGCCGCAACGGTGTCGGCCGCTCCACCACGGTCAAGGCGATCATGGGCGAGGTCGCGCCGCAGGGCACGATCCGCTTCAAGGGCAAGGACATTGCCGGCCTTCCCAGCTACAAGATCGCGCGCCTCGGCCTCGGCTATGTCCCTGAGCATCGCGATATCTTCCCGAGCCTGACGGTTCGCCAAAATCTCCTGCTTGGCGTCAAGGACACGCGCCGCCCCGGCAAATGGCGGCTCCAGGACATGCTCGACATGTTCCCCAATCTCGCCGCGCGCGCCGATACCGCCGCGGGCGTGCTGTCCGGCGGCGAGAAGCAGATGCTCACCACCTGCCGGACGCTGATGGGCGATCCGGACCTGATCATGATCGACGAGCCGACCGAAGGTCTGGCTCCGCTGATCGTGCAGCAGGTCGGAGATCTCATCGCGCGCATCGCGCAGGCCGGGGTCGCAATCCTGCTCGTCGAGCAGAAGCTCTCCATCGCGATGCGCATCTCCAAGCGCGTCTACATCATGGGCCACGGCCGCGTCGTGTTCGAGGGGACGCCGGACGAGCTCAAGGCCAATGCCGCCGTGCGCCAGGAATGGCTCGAAGTCTGACGCGTGGCTCGAAGTCTGACGCTCACATTGTCGTGTGACGTGCGCGTAAAATAGAACGGCTGCAAGCTGCGCATACGCATCTGAATTCTTCGCTACATCTCCCGCTTCATAATCCTTGTATCGTCGCACTCGCCGGCATCGCAAACGATGCGGCCGATGATAACCAAGAAGAAAGTGGAGGGCGCCGGCGGCGGCCTGTGAGCTCGCGCGTCGATGCGTCCTGCCTGGGAAGGAGATGCCGAGCATGCCGGGAAGACAACTGGTCCGTGGAGTCGTTGCTCTGCTTGCGGCGCTTGGCGCCGCTTCGGCGGCGACGGCCGGAAATTACGACACCGGCGCGACCGACACGTCGATCAAGCTCGGGCAGACCATGCCCTATTCGGGACCGGCCTCCGCCTATTCCGCGATTGGCCGCGCCGAGATCGCCTATTTCAAGATGCTCAACGCCAAGGGCGGCATCAACGGCCGCAAGGTCGAGCTGCTCAGCATGGACGACGGTTATTCGCCGTCGAAGACGGTCGAGCAGGTTCGCCGCCTCGCCGAGAGCGACGAGGTGCTGGCGATGTTCTCGATGCTCGGCACCGGTCCCAACATCGCCGCGCAGAAATACCTCAATGCCAAGAAGATCCCGCAGCTGTTCCCGTCGAGCGGCGCCAGCCGCTGGAATGATCCGCAGCATTTTCCCTGGACCACCGGTTCGCAGCCGACCTACCGGACCGAAGGCCGCATCTATGCGAAGTGGATTCTTGCGAACAAGCCGAATGCCAAAATCGCCGTCATCACGCCGAACGAAGATCCCGGGCGCGACTATCTCGCCGGCTTCAAGGAAGGGTTAGGGGAGCACGTCAACCAGATCGTGTCCGAGGCCACCTACGAGACATCGGATCCGACCGTCGACTCCCAGATCGTCAAGTTCAAGGCGGCCGGCGCCGACGTTGTTTTCAACGAGTGCACGCCGAAATTCGCGGCGCAGGCCATCAAGAAAATCGCCGAGCTCGGCTGGAAGCCGCAAATCATCCTTCCCGCCGTTTCCAACTCGGTCGGCTCCGTGCTGGTGCCGGCCGGGCTCGACAATTCCGTCGGCATCGTCACCGGTGCTTTCCAGAAGGATCCCGGTGATCCGCGCTGGGAGAATGATTCCGGCATGAAAGCCTGGCGCGAGTGGATGAAGACGTACAATTCGGGCGCCGATCCGGCCGACGTCTTCAACGTCACCGGCTACACCATGGCGCAGATCATGGAGCTGGTGCTGCAGCGCGCCGGCAACGATCTCACGCGCGCCAATTTGATGAAGCAGACGCAATCCTTCAAGGACGTCGAGCTGCCGATGCTGCTGCCGGGCATCAAGCTCAACACCTCGGCCGAGCAGGTGACGCCGATCCGACAGTTGCAGATGGCGCGCTTCAACGGCAAGTCCTGGGAGCTGTTCGGCGACGTGATCGGCGAATAGGATCGACGCAGTGTGACGGGCGGGCTGGCACCAGCCAGGCCCGCCTGTCCTGTCCCATAGTTGCATCCTCCAACGACAGTGAAACGACGATGACACCGACCGGCCCCCTCAGCGGTATCCGCGTTCTCGATCTGACGAGCGTGCTGTTCGGCCCCTACGCCGCGCAGATGCTCGGCGACTGGGGCGCCGATGTCATCAAGGTCGAGCCGCCCGCGGGCGATACCTGGCGCTACACCGGCGTGTTCCGGAACCGCGGCATGAGCGGCCAGTTCATGGCCGTCAACCGCAACAAGCGCAGCCTCGCGCTCGACCTGAAGCATCCGGACGGCAAGGCGGCGCTGGCGCGACTGATCCCGACGGTCGATGCGCTCGTCACCAATGTGCGCCCCGCCGCGATGGCGCGGCTCGGCTTCGGCTACGAGGCCTGCGCAAAGCTCAATCCGCGGCTGATCTATGCCGCGGCGACCGGCTTCGGCCAGGACGGGCCGTGGGCAGCGCGCCCCGCCTTCGATGAGATCATCCAGGCGGCTTCAGGCCTTGCGTCATCGATCGGATCGGACGAGGAGCCGGAATTCGTCCCGAGCCTGATCGGCGACAAGATCTGCGCGATGGCGATGGTCGGCGCGGTGTCCGCGGCCTTGTTCCGGCGCGAGCGCAGCGGGCAGGGCCAGATGGTCGAAGTCCCCATGCTGGAAACCATCGCCGGCTTCAACAGTATCGAGATGCTGGGCGGGCACGCGTTCAACCCGCCGATCGGCCCGACCGGCTACAAGCGGATGAAGAACCGGCGCCCGGTGCAGACCAAGGACGGCTGGCTGACGATGCTGCCTTACTCGGGAGACAATTGGTGCGCCTTCTTCGAGGCTGTCGGCCGCCCCGAGCTGATCGAGGAGCTCGGAGTGCGCGATCCCGTGCTTCGTTCCCAGAACATCGACAAGGTCTATGACCGCATGAGCGAGATCGGGACGACCCGCACCACTGCGGAGTGGGAGGAATTGCTGCTGCGGCTGGACGTGCCGCACACCGCCTTCGCCAGGCTCACCGAGATCGGCGAGCAGCCGCATCTCGCCGCCGTCGCACTGTTTGCGGATATCGATCATCCGACCGAAGGCCGGATCCGGCAGGCGCGGCCCGCGACGAAATTCTCGGAAAGCCCGGCCGGCATCCATCGCATGGCGCCGCGCCTCGGCGAGCACTCACGCGAGGTGTTGCGCGAGGCGGGCCTGAGCGATGCGGAAATCCAGGCCGCGGTCAACAGCAAGGCGGTCGGGGTCGCGTCCTGAGCCGGCCGGCGTTCGGGAACCTCATCTCTGTGATGACGGTCACATCCTGCGGTCTCGGGCGGGTCTAGCGTAGGTCTGTTCATCTTTGCCCGGATAGGGTCATGACCGCCACCGACTTTGCTTTCGTTCTGCGCAAGCTGGGTCTTGCCGCCGCCCTCATCTGCGTCCTCCTGAGCCTGACCGTGTTCGCGGTCCTGCTAATCGTGGAGCACGAACCGGTCGGGCAGGCTGCCGCGCACGCTCTGCCGCTCATGGTGTATGCGCTGTTCGGCCTGTTCGGCGCTGCAATGACACGGCTGATCGGGCGCCGAACCCACTAGCCGGACATTGTGCCGCAGCGATTCGTGACCAGCCCCGGGCCAGCCCCGGCCCCAGGCCACCTTCCGCCTGCGCGAGCCCTCGTATATGAGAGATTTGCCGCCGAACCTGTCCGAATATTGCCGGATACGGAACGCAAGGTGGCTGCGAATTCTTAATCCAAAGATCGCAATCTGACGTGATCGACGTAAAGCGCGGACTGGTACTGGACCGGGGAATGGCATGAAAGACCTGATGACGACGGCGCAATCCACCACGGCGATGCGGCGTTGGCGGCCCCCCGGACTTGTTGCGCTCGCAACGGCCGTTGCCCTGACGGCGCTGAGCGGAAGCGCCGAGGCGGCCAAGCAGGCCCGCCAGCCGGCCGAGGCGGTGGCGCCGCGCGAGGCCGGCGAGCCGATCATGGCGATCGTGTCGATCAAGAGCCAGCAGGTCACTTTCTACGATTCCGACGGCTGGATCCTGCGCGCGCCGGTGTCGACCGGCACCACCGGGCGCGAGACGCCGGCCGGCGTCTTCGCCATCGTCGAGAAGGACAAGGACCACCGCTCGACCATGTATGACGATGCCTGGATGCCCAACATGCAGCGCATCACCTGGAACGGCATCGCGCTGCATGGCGGGCCGCTGCCGGGCTATGCCGCTTCGCACGGCTGCGTGCGGATGCCCTTTGGCTTTGCCGAGGGCCTGTTCGACAAGACCAACATCGGCATGCGCGTGATCATCTCGCCGAACGACGCGGCCCCAATCGATTTCACTCATCCCTCGCTGTTCGTACCGAAGCGCGAGGCCATCGCGGCGGTGCCGAACCGGGCCGACAAGCTCTCCGCTGAAGCCGAGGAGGCGATCCAGGCTGCCGCCGAGGCCAAGAAGGCTGCGGCTGCGGCCGCCAAGGAGGCCGCGTCGCTTCCCGCGTCGCTGCGCAAGCTGGAACAGCAGAAGGCCAAGGCCGACGCCGAGCTCGCTTTCGCCGACAAGAAGATCGCGACTGCCAAGACCGATCAGGCGCGGGCCCAGGCCGAGGAGCTGAAGCCGAAGGTTGCGACCAAGGCCGCCGACGCTGCGTCGGCGCTCGATGCCGCCAAGGCCGCCGCACAGCCGAAGCGCGACGCCGTTGCCGCCACCAAGGAGGCCGCAAAGGTCGCGGCAACCAGGAAGGCCGATGCCGTGACGGCCGCGACCGACGCCAAGCTCGCCCTCGAGCCGGTGTCCGTTTACATCAGCCGCGCGACGCAGAAGCTCTACGTGCGGCGGAACACGCACAAGCCGGCGCCGGATGGCGGCGGCGAAGTGTTCGACACCAGCATCGAGGTACCCGTCACGATCCGCAATCCCGACCAGCCGCTCGGCACCCACATCTTCACCGCGATGGCGAAGACCGATACCGGCCTGCGCTGGAGCGTGGTCACGATCGAGAACGGCGACGACGCCAAGGACGCGCTCGACCGCATCACCATCCCGCAGGACGTCTGGGATCGCATCGGGCCGACGGCATTGCCGCGATCGTCGATCATCATCTCCGACGAGCCGCTGAGCGCCGAGACCAACTACCGCACCGAGTTCGTCGCGGTGCTGAGCAATCACCCGCAGGGCGGCTTCATCACCCGCAAGCCGACCGCGCCGCCGCCGATGGAAATGGCAAGCGATGACAGCTGGGGCAATGGCGGCAACGGCTTCGGCTTCTTCTTCCAGCAGCAGCCGAACCCGCAGCCCGTCAATCCGCGCCGCCGCGGCCAGGGCCAGTATCAGTATTATCAGCCGGCGCAGCCGATGCAGCGGGGCTTCTGGTAGGACGCGGCGCGCTGGGCCGCGTCATCGCCTGAGCTGAAGATATCTGTCGTCGGCGACCGCAGCGGCGCCGACGACGGACATCCCGGCTGTCTACTGTGGACCCGTCGACATGCCCTGCAACTGCCGAAGCGGATTGAGCGGGCCAAGCGGGATCAGCTCGAAGCTCATGAGATGAGCTTGCCCCAGGGGCAGCTTTTCGAGCATGTCATGAGCGGCCGCGATATCCGTGACGTTCAGGATGAACGCGACGCCGGCACGATTTTGCAGCGAGTACCACTGGTCGATTTTGCCATCGAGATAGAGCTTCACCGTCTCGCGCACTTCCATCGGCAGGACGGCGCGCGCAGCGGCGACATCGGCGCCGGGGTTTACCGTGCCGATCGCGAGAATTCGGGTGGTCGGTGTCGGTGGCGTGGGTGACTGCGCGCGTCCGGGGACGGCGGAGGTCAGGCACAGGGCGAATGCCAGGAGACCGGCAGCGCGTGTAAGCTTCATTTGAAATCCTCCATGTTACGAGGTTTACGCTCTTCATTTGGTTATGCTTCGCCGGCAGCGATTGCCGCACGTTGCATCGCCGCCGTGGAGCGGCGGCGATGCGGACCGGTTCGGAAGGTTGATGGAAGCGGGTCGGTCCGACGCGCGGTCACTTGCCCTGCATGAGCATGCCCAGCGGCGCGAGCGGACCGACTTGCATCAACTCGTAGGTGGCGAAGCCGTCGGTGACGAGCGGCAATGCCTCGACGGTCGCCTTGGCCTGTTCGAGGGACTCGACGTTCATCAGGAAGACCACGCCGGGCTTGTCCTGGCGAAACCAGAACTGTTCGATCTTCCCGTCGAGATACAGCTTGAGCGTGGCCGGCACTTCCCTCGGCATGATCTGCTGCCGCTGCTCGGGTGTCGGTGCCTTGCCGATGTTACCGATGGCGATGACTTTCATGTGGGCTCCTTTGGATTGCTGCTTGTCAGTGGACGGCATCGGATCAGGGACCTCAAGCAACGTTGGCAGAAACGCCATTTTTAGAGGCGTTTACGCCATCTATTTCTTGAGCGAGCATCTGGAATAGCGTTGTTGGTTCAGATGATTGCCCTTATCTATCGATCGCGATGAAGGCCTTCGTTCCGGTTACCGTTGCCTCGCAAGCTAGGCTTGCTTCCGTTCGAACGGTATTGTCGTAAACGACAACTTTGAGGGCGTTTCTGCCATGCGCATTCAATTGCTCGCCCTGGAGGGATTTTGGGACACCGGGCTGACCGTGACGCTCGACGCGTTCACGATCGCCAACAATTTCGCAGCCGCTCAAACGGGCGGAGCGCCCCATTTCGATGTCTCAATTGTCGGCATGCGGAAGAAGGTCCGATCCGGGCAGGGCTTCGCGATCCCCGTCAAATCGGTAACGTCCGATCCGAAGCCGGACTGGGTCATCGTGCCGGCGTTGAATACGAGCCGGCCGGAACAGCTGATTCCGGCGCTCGACCGGCGCGATGTCAGAGAGGCGGTGAAACAGCTCCAGTCCTGGTACGCCGAGGGCGCGCGCATCGCCGCGTCCTGCATCGGTACCTTCGTGCTGGCGGAGGCGGGGCTGCTCGATGGACGGGACGCGACCACCACGTGGTGGCTGTCACCCTTGTTTCGCCAACGCTACCCCAATGTTCGTCTCGATGAGACACGCATGCTGGTGACATCGGACCGCGTCGTCACGGCGGGCGCTGCGATGGGGCATCTCGATCTCGCGCTGTGGTTCATACGCCAGGCGAGCCCCGAGCTCGCGGCCGTCGTGTCGCGCTATCTTCTCGCCGACCTGCGCAGCCTGCAGGCGCCCTTCATCATTCCCAATCACCTCGCGCAGGCCGATCCACTCATCCAGCGTTTCGAGCGCTGGGCGCGCGAACATCTCAAGCAAGGGTTTTCGCTGCAGGAGGCCGCCAGTGCGCTCGCGACGAGCGCACGCACCTTGCAGCGCCGGTGCGAGTCGGTGCTCGGTAAGTCTCCGCTCTCCTACTTTCAGGATCTGCGAGTCGAGCGCGCGCAGTCGCTGTTGCATGGCAGCGGTCTCGACGTCGATGCGATCGCCGCTGAGGTCGGGTATGAGGACGGCGCGACGCTCCGGACGCTCTTGCGGGAACGGCTCGGACGCGGCGTGCGCGAGCTTCGCGCAAACCTGCGGTAAGGGGCGGCACCTACTACCGAGCCTCGATCACGATCGCCTGGATCTTGCCTTCGACCGCTCCGGACCCATGGCGCGATCGGAGCGCCTCGGCGACGAGGTCGGTCGCAGCCTGAAGCTTGCTCGCATCCCTGGCCTCGATCTCGTTTCGAAGCGGTGTTCCCTGGCAGTATGCGAACGCCACATATTCGGGCGTGGGCGCGCGGCTCACCGCAGCAAGCGTTTCGATCGAGATGTGACGGAAGCCCGCTTGTTCCAGGTCGGCTCTGATAATAGCCTTGTCGTGATAGCCATGCGGCGTCCGCACCATGAAACGGGGCGGATCATCGGGAAACATTTTTCCGAGCGCGGCGGTGGCGTCATCAGCGAACACGTTCTCCTCGATGCGGTCCCAGACGTTGAATACGAACGTGCCTTCCGGTCGCAACACCCGCTTTGCTTCGGCAAAGCCTTTGATGCGGTCGGGAAAGAACATGACGCCGAACTGGCAGCAGACCGCGTCGAACGCGGCTTCGTCAAAGGGCAGGGCGGTGGCATCCGCCTGACGCCATGTCATGCGCGGGTCCTCACCCTGGCGCTGCGCCGCGATCGCGAGCATCGGCTCGTTGAGATCGGTCGCGACGTAACGGATGCCGGGAGGCAGCGCCGCGGTCACGGCCCGCGTAACGGCGCCGGTACCTGCCGCGGTTTCCAGTATCGTCGACGGGGAAATAGCCGCGATACGCTTCGCGATGTCGGCGGCGTAGTGGGCAAAGATCAGCGGGACGAGATACTCGTCGTAGATTTTCGGAATCGAGCCGGCAAAAACCTTATCAGTATCGGACATGCTTGCCTCGCTGAAGGTTCGGACACGGGCTTCATGCTACCATGGATGTGGTCTCACTACACCAGCAGCCTCTTCCGGGCGCAATCCGGCGATCGGATGCTAAGATTTCGCTCCGCCGACCTCGCGGATCGCCCGCGTCCCGTCCCAGGTCATGGCTGCCTGCCGGACCTTCTCGAAGAACGGCCCCTTGGTGCCGCTGATGTCGGAGATCTCGATAATCGTGCCCGGGTGGGCCTGCGTGTCGAAATAGGCGAAGCGTCCCTTGTCGCCGCCGATCTGGCCCTCATGGCCGATCTTGTAACCGAGCCCGATCGCCTTGTCGTAGAGCGCCTGGTAGTCGTGGCTCCAGTAGGACATGTGCTGCAGGCCCTCATGGCCGGCGTCCAAAAACTCCTTGTACAGCGAGGGCGCGTCGTTGCGCTGCTGGATCAGCTCGATCTGGAGATCGCCGGAATTGGCCAGCGCAATGCTCATCTCGACCGCGGAGTTTTGGCCGCGATGGCGGAACCAGTCGGTCTTGACGCGGTCCATGTAGTACCAGGGGCCGACGCCCATCACCTCGATCCAGTGCTTCATCGCGGCCTGGATGTCCCGCACCACATATCCGTTCTGGCGCACCGCGCCGAAGATGCGGCTCATGCCCGCGCTCCTCTTCTTGCCCTGTTCACTTGACTTCGATCCCCGCATCCTTGGCAACCTGCTTCCAGGCCGCGATGTCGCGCGCGTTGATGTCGCGCTGCTCGTCGCCCGGCACGAATTGCGGCGTGATGCCGAGCCCCAAGAGCTTCTCCTTCACCTCGGCGTCGCCGAGCGCGTCCTTCAACGCCACCGACAATTTCTGTGCGATCGGCGGCGCGAGACCCGCCGGCGCATACATCGCCCAGGACAGGCTGCGGTCGAACGGCACGCCCTGCTCCTTGTAGGTCGCGACGTCAGGCAGGCTCGGCGAGCGCTCGCCGCAGGCGGCCAGCGCCTTGATCGAGCCGTCCTTCACCAGCGGCGTCGCGGTCGCCATGTCGAGTGTCGCCAGCGAGATGTGGCCGCCGAGCAGGTCGCCGGCGAGCTTTGCGATGCCGTTGAACGGCACGTGCTCCATCTTGATGCCGGTCTGCTGCATCAGGATTTCCGCGCAGAATTGCCCGGTCGAGCCGATGCCCCAGCTGCCGTACTGGATCGGCTCGCCCTTCTTGGCCAGCGCAATCAGGCCCTTGATATCATTGGCGGCAAAGTCCCTGGTCGCCACCAGCATGATCGAGGACGTCCCGATGCGTCCGATCGTCGTAAAATCCTTGATCGAATCGTAGGGGAGCTTTGGATAGATCGCCGGCGCCAGCACATGCGTGGTCATGCCGCCGACGGTGATGGTGTAGCCGTCGTTCGGAGACGTTGCGACCATCTGCGTGCCGAGTGTGCCGGCAGCACCCGTGTGGTTCTCGATATAGACGCTCTGCCCCAGCGTCTTGCCCATCTTGTCGGCGAGCAGCCGGCCGATCACATCGCCGCCGCCGCCGGCCGCATAGGGCAGAAGCATTTTGATCTTGTGGGTGGGGTAGGCGGCAGGATCCTCGGCGCGTACCGGCAGCGCCGCCGACAGCAATGCGAGCAATGGCAGGGTGATGATGCGCAGCTTCATGATGGTTTCCCCCTAATCCTCGAAACGAAATCTGTAGGCCTCGCCATGCCGGATCACGCGCCCGGCGGTCGGCGCCGGAAAATGGCCGGTGAGCAGATAGCTCGGCGTGTCCGCGAGCTCTTCGAGCAACGCCATCCGTGTCGCGACTGCCGCGGCCGGATCGACATCGGCGGCATTCGACAGCCACGGCGCCGCGCACTGGATCGGATGATGGATGACATCGCCCGACATCACCGCGTGATCCTGGCCGCCATTGAGGTGGATCTGCATGTTGCCGGCGGTATGGCCCGGTGCCGGCGCGAAGCGCAGGGCGGCATCACGATCGTCAAACAGCCGATGATCGGTCTCGACGAACTCGGCAAGGCCGGCCGCGACCACCGGCAGCACGGAGTCCTCGAACGAGCCATGGTTCACCGGGCTCCGCGGCGCAGCGTTGTGCGCGGCCTCGAAATGGCGGTACTCCTCGCGGCCCATCAGATAGCGTGCATTGGGGAAGGTCGGCACCCAGCGGCCGTCCACGAGGCGCGTATTCCAGCCGACGTGGTCGACATGCAGATGCGTGCACATCACGAAGTCGACCTCTTCGGGCCTGACGCCCAGCGCCTGCATGTTCTCGAGATAAGGCCGGTTGAGGTTGTCCCACACCGGCACGCGCGGCCGCTTCTTGTGGTTGCCGCAGCAGGTATCGACGATGGCGGTCCATCGCGCCGTGCGTACGAGATACGAGTGATGGCTGAGAATGAAGCGGCCGGTCTCCGGCTCGATATAGCGATGATCGAGCCAGCTCCGATTCTCCGCGATCACCTTGTCGGTGACGTTGGCGAACAGCCAGGTCTTGTCGAACGCGAGCGAAGGGATCTCGCTGACGAGATCGACCCGCATGCTGCCGATTTTGACCTGCCGCATGCTCTAGTTCTTCAGAAGGTCGCCGAACGGCACCCAGCGCGTGCCGTCGAAGCGGATGAGCTGAAGGCTCGTCATCGGCGTGTAATGTTCGGGCGAGTTGTTCACCGCGGTGCCGTTGATCAGCATCGGCAGCTTGACGTCCCTGAGCGTCGTTGCCTGCTTCATCACATTGGCGCGGGTGAGGTCGTTGCCGGAGGCCTTCAGCACCGTCACCAGCGTCTGCGCGATGGTGTAGCCGTAGACGTTGAGCCAATCGCTCTTGTTGGCGTCCGGCAGATACTTGTCCATGAACGCCAGCCATTCCTTGTAGCCGGCATCGTCCTTCGACGCCGGATCGGTCGCGTCCTTCAGATACTGGCTTGAGATCACGCCGGTGGAATTGTCCTTGCCGGCCGGCTCCAGCACGCCGCTGATCGAGGCCGAGACGTTGGAGATGATGGTGACGGGCTTCCAGCCGATCTCGCCAATCTTGCGGATCGCCTGGGCTGCAAATTTCGGCGTCGCCGCCACCAGCACGACGTCCGCGCCGGTAGTCTTCAGTTGCAGGATTTGCGTGTCGACGGTCGGTGCCGAGGTTTCATAGGCCGCGCGCGCGACAATCGCTTCGCCGCTGCCGAGCCCTTCCTCCAGCGCCTTCAGATAATCCTTGCCGAGATCGTCGTTCTGGTAGAGCACGCCGATCTTCGCATTGGCGTGGTTCGCCTTGATGTATTTGGCGTAGGCGATCGCCTCGTCGCGATAGGTCGGCTGCCAGCCGACGGTCCACGGAAAGTTCTTGGAATCGTCCCACTTCGCGGCGCCCGAGCCCAGGAAGAGTTGCGGCACCTTGCGGTCGTTGAGATATTTGTGCACGGCGCTGTTGGTCGGCGTGCCGACGCCGCCGAAGATCAGCAGCACCTCCTCGCTTTCGACCAGTCGCCGGGTCTGCTCCACCGTCTTCGGCGGGCTGTAGGCGTCGTCCGCGATGATCATCTGGATGCGTCGGCCGTTGACGCCGCCCTCGTCGTTCACCTTGCGGAAATAGGCCTCCGCCGATTTCGCGATCTGCGCGAAGGCCGAGACCGGGCCGCTCAGCGGCGCGGTGGTGCCGATCTTGATGGTCTTGTCGTCGGCGCCGGGATCGTACTTTGCATTCTGGGCGTGAACGGCGCTGGCTGCGAGCAGCGGCAACAGGATGCAGGCCGCACGAAGGCGAAGGCGGGCAAAGCGCGCCATGAGGTCGTCTCCCCAAATTGCTCTCCGCCTCTCATTGGAGCGGAGTTGAAACGCGAGAACAGCGCCCGCCGTAAGCTTGCGGGCCGCGACCGTTGCCGCCAGACTGGCGAAACGAACGATCGTTCGTACGGTTGACTAGCGAACGATCGTTCGTTAGTCAACCCGTATGGCTGTCCACACCTCCAGCGCGGCGGAAGCGGCTGCGCCCACGACCCGCGAGCGCATCCTCTCCGAAGCGCTCAATCTGTTCGCTCATAGCGGCTATGGCGGCGCCTCGATGCGCGAACTCGCACGGCGCGTCGGCATCCGCGAGAGCAGCCTTTACAATCACTTCTCCGGGAAGGCCGCGATCCTCGAAGCGATCGTCGCCGAGCACGGCCCGGCCAGTTCGGCGAGCCGGTTGGAAGAGCCGCGCTACAAGCAACTCGCGCGCCAGCCCGCAGCGTTTTGCCGCCAGTTCGCGCTCGATCTCGTCGAGCAATGGTCCGACCCGCGCGAGCACCAGTTCCAGAAAGTCATCACCGCCGAGCGTAACCGCGTGCCCGGCATCCGCGCCAAATTCGCCGACCATTTTTACGCGCGCGAGCAGAGCATGATGACGGATTACTTCCGTGGCTTTGCACTCGCCGGCCTGGTCTCGACGCCCGATCCGCGCGAGACCGCGCGCCTGTTCGCTGCCGGCCTCATCTACATCCGCCTCGAACATTACGTGATGGGCGCCGCACCCTCGCCGCGGCCGAAGGTGATCGAGGCGATCAACCGCTATCTCGCCTTCTTCCTGTCGCTGATCGCGGCGGACGGCGGGACAAGCGACAACAAGAAACGAAAACCCAAGGGAGAGACGCGTGGCAAGGCTGCCCCTGATTGATCCGGAGACGACGAGCGGCGACATCCGCGCCTCGTTCGACCGCATGCCGGTCAAGCTCAACATCTTTCGCATGATGGCCCATGCCGAGGCCAACATGATCCCGGCGATGCGGCTCGGCAATTCGATCCTGCACAAGCAGAAGCTCAGCGCCGTCAACCGCGAGCTTTTGATCCTGCAGGCGGCCCAGCTCGAAGGCGGCGCCTATGAATGGCGTCAGCACGTGCCGATCGCGCTCGGGGTCGGCTGCACGCAAGGCCAGGTCGATGCGGTGGAGCGCACCGAATACGACTCTGCTGCGCTGAGTGAGGCCGAGCGCGTGCTTCTCAAATTCGGCCGCGAAATCGTCGAGAACGTCCGCGTTCCCGAGGCGACCTTCGCTGCCGCGCGAAAGCATTTCAGCGACCAGGAGATCGTCGAATCCATCGTCGCACTCGGTTTCTACATGATGATGGCGCGCCTCACCGAGGCGACTGAAACCGATCTCGATCCCGCGGCCGGCATGAAGGTCTATGACGGCGGCAAGAAGTAGGCGGGTGGCATGTCTGAGAATTCCGAGACCAAGCCGGACCGCTACGTTCGTCCCCCCAGTCCGGAATCGCTGGGCGAGGCGCCGGGCAGGGGACGCCTGAAAGGGCGCCGCATCCTGATCGTCGGCGGCGGCCAGCGCGTGTTCGACGCCGCCACCGACCCGATCGGCAACGGCCGCGCGATGAGCATCTTGTGCGCACGCGAGGGTGCGAAGGTCGCGGTGGCCGACCTCAACCACACCTCTGCACGGCAGACCGTCAAGCACATCACCGACGAGGGCGGTGAGGGCTTTGCCATCACTGCCGACGTGGCGTCGGAGGCTGACGTTCAGCGCATGATCGAGGAGGCGCATCGCGCGATGGGCGGCCTCGACGGCATGGTGCTGAACATCGGCACCTTCGGCAAGACTGGGCTCGATGCGGTCAGCCCCGAGGAGTGGAACAAGATCTACGACGTCAACGTTCGCGGTCCCATGCTCTGTTGCCGCGCGGCGATGCCGAAATTCGACAATGGCGGCGCCATCGTCTTCATTTCCTCGATCGCCGCGCTGAAAGCCGGCTCGCAGATGGCGGTGTATGACTCTTCAAAAGCCGCGCTCGGCGGCCTGATGCGCAACATCGCCCATCTCGGATCGCGCCGCGGCATCCGCGCCAATCTCGTCTATCCCGGCCTCGTCGACACCCCCAACGGCCGCGAAGCCGGCGCCGGCCGCCCCTCGCGCGGCAAGGGCCACGTCCCCTTCGGCCGCCAGGCCACGGCCTGGGAGATCGCCTATGCCGTGCTGTTCTTCCTGTCGGATGAAAGCGTCTACGTCACCGCACAGACGCTCGCGGTCGATAGCGGCTTGAGCGGGATGTGAGACGCCAGCGCAATCCGGCGTCGCGGAATTCGATGCCCCGACGAAGCCGAGGTCCCTCTTCATTTCATTGCGGCGGGGCCGCAACCGTTGGCGTTTGCGACGCGCTCATCTGTTCGAGCGCTTCCAGGAGCGCTTCGCAGGCCTTCTCGGCTTCGGCAAAGGTACTGAAGGGGGAGCCGCCAAGCTTGATTGCGGACTTGTTTTCTTCGACGGGTCGCCATGAGGCAACCAGGCCCGGCTTTCCGTGAAGGCCAGGACCGGTGCGGCTTTCGCTGCTGATGACAAACGAAAATCCGCCGCTGCACGCCATCCAGATTTCAAGTTCATGCACCGGGGTCTCGACGCGCATAAAGTGCAGGGCCATGTCTCTCTCCAGAGTTTGCTCCGCAGAATCGACCACGGGCGCAAGCCGTCAGCTCCTACCTGTGCGAATCCCGGGCAGCCGCAAGGTCCGAGGTCTCTGATCCCTCGGCTTTCCATGTCGTCAAATCGCCCGGGAGCATAATGGGATCGCTCTCAACCCGCTTGTTGCGGCTGACCCCTAAGCCAATGAGTCCGCCCAATACCAACGCGGAGCCTGCAATGATCAACCAATACGGCAAGTCCAACACGGGCATTGCAATTCTCCCACTGAGAGGAGCACGTTACGCAATTGCATGGCCGAAGCGCGAACCGATTACCTTTAGCTAAGTGTCTGGATTATGCGACGCTCCAAGCTTCGTGCAAGGTACCCAAAAGGGGTAGATTTCTGACCTGGATTGCCGCCGGCGAGCAGGGGTTCGAATTTGTTGCGCTCGGTGCGCGTGAGGCAGGCCAGCATGGCGTGCTCCCGGTTGCACAAAGCGGGCTGGAACTCGGTGTGCTGACCACCGCGGAGAGCGGCTCCCGCTTCAGGGACGTGCATCTATCGCTCGGGCGATAGCGCGCGGCCGAGGAGATGATCGAGTGACACGCGCCCGGGTCCGTAAGCCATGATGGCGAGCGCCATCGCAGCCCAGGTGAGGTGAATCGGCCAGCCATCGGGCACCGTGAGCTCGACGATCAGGGTCATGAACAGGAGCCCAAGCCCGGCGAACCGCGTGCCGAGTCCCAGGATCAGCAGGATCGGAAAGGTGATCTCGCCGCACCCGGACAGGAAGGCCATCACCGTCGGTGCCGGGAAGTGATACGGCCCACCCGGCAAATGCAGCATGAACTCGTCGCTGAACAGCGTCACGGCTGTGTCGTTCAGCCTGAGGAAGCCGCCCCATTTGAGGATACCCGAGCGCCAGAACGGAACTGCAAGTGCCACGCGCAGCACGAGTTGAACAATCGACGGGGCTGCAATGGTCTGCACCAGGTGATTGGCCTTGTCGACGAGCAGCCCGAGGGGTGGAAGGTTGGTGCTTGCGGGCATGCGTTGGTCCGTGATCATGATGCGTCTCCGGAAGCGAACGAGGTGAATGCGCCGGCTTCGATGAGGCCGGCGATGTTCGCGGCAATGTCGAATTCAGCTGACGCGTCGAACGCCATCGCCGCGGCTGCGCCGAGTGGCTGGCCGCACAAGAGGCAATTGGCAAAGACGGCGCCGCCGGGTGGAAGGTGGCGCACCACGACGTCGTATGCGGGCCTCGTGATCAGTGCGTCCTCCGGCGCGGAGGCGTCGATGCGTGAAGCCGGAGCGCCGTCGCGGTTGGCGGCGAAGATCGTCACGGCCGAATATTGCGATTGTGCGATCTGCGCCGCCGGGTGCGGCGTGAAAACGAGATCGCCGAGCTGGTCTGGCGCGATCGCGGACAAGCGTGACGGCGACAGCGGTGATGCATCCATGGCGTGATAGGCATCGAGCCAGGCGCGCTCGATGCGCGCGACGTCGGCGAGCCACGGCATGTCCCGCGCATGCTCGTAGGCTGCGATGAAATCCGGGAAACCGCGCCCGTAGTCGAACAGTAGCGGCGAGGTCGGCGGCCCGCTGCGAATATAGAAGCGTGCGATCGCGCGGAAAAAGTCGGTGCCGGTGATGCGCTGCACCGCCGGATAGATCGCGGCCAGTGCGTCGATCAGGCTGACCGTGACGTTGTTGCGGTAGACGTCATAGCGCCGTCCTGCCGGCTTGCCGTCCCGCCCTGCCACGGTCGAGGGCACCTCGCGCGAGGGATCGAGCAGCGCCGGAGCGAAGGCTGCGGCAAAGCGAAGGTCTGGTTCAGGCCGCACGACGATTCTCCGCCTTCGCAATGGGCTGGCGGCGATCGAGGATCGCTTGCGCGGCGGCCGCCTCGGCTTGCAGGATCGGCCATTGCGGGATCTTGCTGTCCCATTCGATCAGTGTTGGCATGGGGCCGCGCTGCGCGACGATGATCTCGAACAGCCTCCACACGGCGTCTGCAACCGGACCGTCGTGGCTGTCGATGAGCAGCAGATGGCCGTCATCATCGGTCTGCTCGGCATGACCGGCGAGATGAATCTCCGCGACGTCGGCAAGGGGAAAATCGGTGAGATAGTCGAGCGCGGAGAAACCGTGATTTGTGGCGGACACAAGGACATTATTGATGTCGAGCAGCAGGCCGCAGCCGGTGCGCGCCACGATGGCGCGAATGAAGTCGGTCTCGCTCATCGAGGACTCGCGGAAGGCGACGTAGGTCGATGGATTTTCCAGCAGCAGCGGACGGCGGATCGCTTCCTGCACCTCGTCGATGTGATCGCAGACGCAGGCCAGCGTCGCTTCGGTATAGGGTAGTGGCAGCAGGTCGTTGAAGAAGCTGGTCTCGTGCGACGACCATGCCAGATGTTCGGAGACCAGCGCCGGCTGATAGCGGGCGACAAGGTTGCGGAAGCGCGCCAGATGCGCCTTGTCGAGCGGTTGCGGCCCGCCGATGGACATGCAGACGCCGTGCAGCGACAGCGGATGGTCACGGCGGATCGCTTCCAGCGCGCGATGCGGCGGGCCGCCCGCGCCCATGTAGTTCTCGGCGTGGACTTCGAAGAACCCTCGGCGCGGTTCCGCCGCAAGGATTGCCGGGAGATGTTCTGGCTTGAAACTCGTCCCGGCAACGCCGCCAATGGGAGCGGGAAAGCGAATCGGCACCGTCGCAGGTCTGTCTTGGTTGATCGCCGTACTCATCGCGTTTCTCCGCTCATTTCGGTGACAACGTTCCCGGTGTTACACCGGCTTCAGCGAGCCCTTCTTGCCGCCCGGCAGATCGATGCTGGTGCAGGTACCGCCCTGAACGAATTTCCAGGCGTTGCCCTGGAAGTCGGTGGTCGAGGTGCCCTGGCAGGTCGTACCCGGGCCGGCGGCGCAATCGTTCTGGCCCTTCAGCGCGACGCCGAAGCACTTTTCCTTCTTGGCGGCAACGGCGGCATCAGCTTCGGCCTTGGTCAGCGGGGCCGCAGAAGCCAGCGTCGCGAGCGCGGTCGACATGGCGCCGGCGAGGGCGAGCGTGGTGATGGCGTGTTTGGCAGACATCAGAGTTCTCCTTTTTCAGATGCATCGCCTGGCAGGCGAAGGGCGCATGGATTCGTTCGTTCGGCGCGCAGGCGGCGTTACCGCCGGGTTGCTCACGAATCCGTGAGACCGATTGGGTCGGGCGCACGGGTGGTGCGCCTGGGCCGGGATTAGCGGGCAAGCGCCGGCTCAAATCCAATGCCTTGGCGCTATCGAGACGTTAGCTCCACGGCATTGGCGAGGATTGCCCGCATTTGCCAGACGTAACGAATGACGGCCGGCGGCGTAGAGCGATGTTAGAGGATGCGCAGGTCCGCGAAGGCGAAAACGGCGATGAATGTTGATCCCGGACGGCACCTTCACGCGATCGCAAGGCTGACCGTCAGCATTCGCCTCGCCGTGTCCGCGCTGGTCCTGGCTGCAATCCTGCTGACGGCGGCCCTCTCCAGCCTGTTGTGGTGGCGCACGGCGGAGGCGACCAGCTGGCAGCTCGCCTCCACCATCAACGAGCAGATCGTGGCGGCGGTGCGCAAGGAGGTCGCGGCCATCGTCGACGAGGCGCGCGCCGCGCATACCGCGATCCGCACATTGTTCCTGCAAAACGTGCTCGATACCCGCGAGGCCGACAAGCGCGAGTTCGTTTTCCTGTCGCAACTGCAGTCGCAGGCGACGATCTCCTGGGTCGCCTTCGGCTGGCCTGACGGCTCGTTCTTCGCCGCGCACAAGCTCGGCGACCGCCGGCTGGAGATGATGGAGATCTCGTTGGCCGATCATCCCGGCCACCGCCGCGTCGACGAGTATGACGTGGTGCCCGGCGATATCGAATTCGCCAATCGGCGCTTCGAGCCGACCGATTTCCGCGTGGCCGATCAGGCCTGGTTCAAGGCCGGGCTCAGCGCGGACGATCCGCAATGGTTCAGGGTCATGGACCATCCGACCGGCGCGCGACCCTCGATTGCCTTCGTGGGCCCGATCGACGTCTACCAGGAGAGGCAGGGCGTTCTGGCCGTCGTCATCGAATACACGCGGCTTGCGCGCTTCCTGTCGCAGCTTGAAGTCGGGCGTACAGGAACGGCGTTCATCGTCGATGACGGCGGCGAGCTCATCGCAGCGCCGGACAAGGAGGCCGACGAGCTGCATCCGGCGCGCGGCGACACCACGCTGCTGCCGCTCGCGCGCGTGGCGCTCGAAAAAGCCGGCGAAGCCGGCCGCAAGGAGGCCTGGCGCAGCCGGCTCAATTCGGACGGCGGGGCCTACGAGGTCGCACTGACGCCGTTGCCGTTTCCCGGCTGGTCGCTTGCGACCGTGATCCCCGAGGCCGAGTTTCTCGGCCCGGTCGAGACGACGCTGCGACGCCTGATCCTCGGATTGGCCGTCGGCGCCGTGCTCGCTGCGCTGGCTTCGGCGATGCTGGCGCGCTCCGTCATCGCCGCGCCGCTGTCGCGCGTCGTCGGCGAGCTTCGTCATGTCGAGGCGTTTGCGCTGGAGCAGGTTCGCCGGCATCCGTCGCGCCTCAAGGAGATCGCGAGCCTGTCTGGCGCCATCGCCGAGATGGCCTCCGGCCTCTCCGCGTTCCGCAAGTTCATTCCAGCCGATCTGGTCCGTGCGCTGCTGCGCCAGGGCGTCGAGGCAAGGCCTGGCGGCAGCATCCAGGAACTGAGCGTGATGTTCATCGACATCGCCGGATTCACCGGGCTGTCCGAGCGGCTCGGCGATCGCGTCGTGCCGCTGCTGTCGCGCTATCTCGACGTTACCTCGGAAATAATCGTCGCCAATGGCGGCACCATCGACAAGTTCATCGGCGACGCCGTGATGGCGTTCTGGGGTGCGCCGCAGCCGCAGGAGGATCACGCCGCGCGGTGCTGCCGTGCCGCGCTCGCGTGCTGCAGGGCGATCGAGGCCTCCGGCCTCGCCGACGACCTCGGCCAGCCGCTCCAGATCAGGATCGGAATCAATTCCGGCCGCATGCTGGTTGGCAATATCGGTTCGGAACTGCGGCTGAACTACACCGTGATCGGCGATGCCGTGAACGTCGCAAGCCGTCTCGAAGGCGCGAACAAATCCTATGGAACGCAAATCCTGATCGGCGAGAGTACCGAACGTCTGGCGCGCGGCGCCGTCGTGACGCGCGAGGTCGACAGCATCGCGGTCTACGGACGGGAGGAGGGGCTCGCCGTCCACGAGCTGATCGGGATTGTCGACGAAGATGCCGGCATGGCAGGCTGGATCGCGCGCTACGAACAGGGATTGGCCAATTATCGCGCGCGACGCTTTGCGGTGGCGCTCGCCGATTTCGAAGCGGTGCTCGCCGAGCGCGGTCATGATCGCCCGTCCGAACTCATGCGCGAGCGTTGCCGGCAATTTGCGGCGACGATGCCCGATGCAGCATGGCAGCCGGTTGTGGCGCTGAGGACGAAATAGCGGATCAATCTGCCGGGCAAATTTTGCCAGGGGGTACCAGCCGCGAGAGGGTCCGGGAGAGAAAGCCGATGCAAATCAATCCAGAATCGATGGCACATAAATTGCTCATCGTTCCACGCAATCTCGACCGCACACAGGAATTCGAGCCGTGACCAACGTCAGCTATACCGTCCCGCCGAACTGGACCGCAGGCTCCGACAAGACGGGCGCGAGCAAAAACAAGAATCCGAACGATCCGAACATGCTGACGACGGGCGCCTATGGCAGCGCGTTCGAGCTGTTGCTCGACAATCGAACCAACCGCGACGGCACCACCACGGAGACGCTGACCTACAAGAGCTACAGCGGCAAGACCAACGGCACGTTCTCGGCGACGGCCGAGACGGGGACGGGAGCCGATCTCGGCAGTGCCTACCAGGCGCTGCTCGCCACGCTTCAGGCCAATGGCGAGATGGACGACAAGACCGCCGCGCAGCTCGACGGCGCCATGGGCAAGCTCGACACCCAATCCGAGAGCGGCGCCAAGGATGCCGAAGTGTCCGGCGGCGGCCTGCTGGTGCAGGCGGGTGGCCCGGTCTATTTCAGCGGCATCTCGGCCTATCAGAACCAGTTCGTGGATTCGCTCGTCAACGAGCTGAGCACGAGGCTGAACCTCGACGCCAAGGCGTGACGGCAATTCATCGCTGGTGAAACCGGTTGGCAAAGCCGGCCCAACCCGCGCATGATGCGTGGGCGATCTCGGCCACATGCTTTCCCGGATAAATTCAAGACATGAAAACCACGCTGCTGAAGTCCGAAGACTACACCCGCTCGCCCTGGAAGAACGGCGGCGGCATCTTCACCGACATCGCGGATGCCCATCGCGCCGACGCGCAGGCGAAGGATTGGGACAGCCTGCTCTGGCGCTTTGCTTCCACACCGATCGTGGCGCCCGGTCCCTTCTCCTACATGCCCGGCATCGACCGCCTGCAAATGGTCGTCGGTGGGCGCGGGCTGGTGCTGAAGTCGCCCAGCCAGGACTTCGACGAGCGTGAACCTTTTACGACGGTGCGCTTCACTGGCGAGATGGAGATCGTGACCGAGCTCGAGGCGGGTCCCGTCGAGGTCGTCAACCTGATGGCCCGCCGCGGCGCGGCGGAGATCGAGCTGCTGGCACTCAGGGAACCCGGCGAGCGGCCTTTGTCCGCCGGCACCCACCTCGTTTACGCGGTTTCCGGCGATTGCAGCATTCGTCTCAATAGCGAGGATATTGTCATCCCCGCCGGCAGCACGCTGAAGGTCGAGCTGTCCGTGGCGTCCACGCTGGCGCTTGTCTCGGGGCTGGCTGTGCTGGCTTCGATTCAGCTCGTCGGCTAGGCGCATCTCCCGCGTTCGGCGAGCATCCTGCCTGTCAGCCTCATGCCTTCAGCGCGTCGATCACGGCGCGCAGGCCCGCGGTCTGATGCGCCCGGCTAGGGAAGTACAGGAACAGATCCTCGTCGACCGGGCACCAGTCCTGCAGGCACTTCACCAGCTTTCCCTCGCGAAGAGCGGGTGCGGCGCGGTGCTCCCAGACATAGGCAAGGCCGAGGCCGCGTGCTGCGGCATCGACCATCAGCTCCTGGCTATCGACCGTGAGCGGGCCGTCCACCGACATCTCGATCGTCTCGCCGTTCTGCTCGAACACCCAGTGCAGCACCGTTCCGCTCGGAAATGCGTAGCGGATGCAGACGTGATCCTGCAGTTCCTGAGGCGTCGTCGGCGCCGCCCGCTCTTCGAAATAGGCGGGCGCGCCGACCACGGTGAAACGCAAGTTGGAGCGGATGCGCACCGCGATCATGTCCTGCGCGAGCCGCTCTCCGAGGCGGATGCCGGCGTCAAAGCCCTCTTCGACGATGTCGACGCGCCGATCGGTTGCTGCGATCTCCAGCCGGAGGCCAGGATTGGCCTTCAGCAGCGTCTCGATCGCATCCCCGAGCACGAACGGCGCAATTGTATTGGGCACGTTGAGGCGGACCGTGCCGAACGGCGTATTGCGCCACGAATTCAATTCGTCGACGGCGACGCCGATGTCCGTCAGCGCCGGGCCGAGGCGCGCGAACAGCGTCTGGCCCGCATCGGTCAGGGAGACGTTGCGCGTGGTGCGATGAATCAAGCGTACGCCGACGCGATCCTCCAGGCTGCGCACGGCATGGCTCATCGCGGAGGCAGACGTGCCCCGCTCGACCGCGGCCTTGCGGAAGCTGCGATGGGTGGCGACCGCGGCGAAGGCGGCCAGTTCCGATAGCTCGCTGTTCTCGATCATTGGTGAATCTTCTTCAGCATCGAGTGCGGGTTGGATGATCTTATCGGACGGAGCGACTGCGTCCAGATAGGCGGTCACTTGCCGACGATCTCATGCGGGAGACGCCAACATGCGTGCACTCATTCTCGACACCTATCAGAACGGCCGCTTTCGCGAGGCCGATATCGAATCGCGATCTCCTGGAAGAGGCGAACTGCGGATCCGCGTCCACGCCAGCGGGGTCAATCCGGTCGATGGCCTGATCCGTACAGGCCAGGCGCCGTACGCGATGCCGAAGTTGCCGGCCGTACTCGGCACCGATGCTGCCGGAATCGTCACCGACGTGGGGCCCGGGGTAGAGGGATTTGCGGTCGGCGACGAGGTCTATGGTCTTGCCGGCGGCGTGCGCGGATTGCCGGGCTCGCTCGCGGAATTCATGACGGTCGATGCCGCGCTGATGGCGAAGAAGCCCGTCAATCTCACCATGCGCGAGGCCGCGGCGCTGCCGCTGGTCGCGCTCACCGCATGGGAAGGGCTGGTCGACCGGGCCCACGTGCAGCCGGGGCACAAGGTGCTGGTTCAGGGCGGTTCCGGAGGTGTGGGTCATGTCGTCGTCCAGCTGGCCAAGGCGTTCGGCGCCGACGTCTACGCAACGACCCAGGCCCATAAGCAGGATCTCGTCCGCGGGCTCGGCGCAACGCCGATCGACTACACGCGCATGAGCGCCGTGCAATATGTTGAGAAATACACCGGCGGGAAGGGCTTTGATGTCATCTACGACACCGTCGGCGGCAGCACGCTCGAAGCCTCGCTCGGCGCCGTACGCCACTACGGTCACATCACGAGTTGTGCGGCATTTGAATCGCATAATCTCCTGAACTCGTCGTTGCGTTGCGCGGTCATCAGCGCGGTCTACGTGCTCTATCCGATGCTCAGCGGCGAACGCCGTGCCCATCACGGCGCGATCCTGCGCGAGATCGCCAAGCTCGCCGATGCCGGCAAGATACGCCCGATCGTCGATCCCCGCCGGTTCACGCTCGACACGGCGATAGCCGCGCACGACGCCGTTAGGGGCGGCGCCAACGTCAAGATCGTCATCGACGTCGCGGCCGAGCTGTAGGCGCGGAGCGAGATTCGAAATGCCGAAGCAATACATCAACCCTCCGGGTCTTTCCATAAGCCCGGCCTTCACCCGTGTCCTCACCGTCACCGCGCCATCAAAGCTGATCTACATCGCGGGCCAGGTGCCGACCGACAAGGAAGCGAGGCCGCTCCATGTCGGAGACATCAGGTCCCAGTTCATTGCGATCCTCGATGCGCTGACCGTCCAGTTGAGCGCCGCCGGTGCGACATGGGATGACGTCGTGTTCCGGCGTACCTATACAGTGGACGTGCCGGCGTTCGTGCAGCGCTGCATCCGGGACGAGCTGTTTCCGTTTCCCTGGAGCCGCGAGCGGCCTTCGCCGAGCACGCTGATCGGCGTCACCGCACTTGCGAATCCGGCCTTCCTAGTCGAGCTCGAGATCGCGGCCGTGATTGCCGATTGAACTGGCGACGATCCGGCCGGCGAATGCCGACCGGATCTTTGTCTCTCTAATAGAACGCGTGCGCGTGCTCAACGCTCCGGAACCGGCACGTCGAACGTATTCAGCGTTACCGACACCATGCAGTAGAAGCCGATGAAGTAGGACAGCTCGGCGGCGCCTTGCTTACCGAACTGCTCGACGGCCGCCTTGTAGGTCAGCTCCGGCAGGATGCCGCCGGAGATCAGCGCGGATGCGAAGTCGTAGGCGACCGCCTCCTGCCGCGTCAGGTCGACGGGACGCTGGCCCGACACGATGGTCGCGAGCTTCTCGTCGGACAACCCCCGCCGCTCCGCCATGCGCACGTGCGCATAGAGTTCGTAGGGCGCCTTGAAATGCGTGCCGGTCACCAGGATCGCGATCTCGCGGATCGCGGCCGGCACGGACGGATTGACGGCCATCGCCTTGGCAAGATCCCAGATCGGCTTGCCGAATTTCGGCTCGTGCAGCCACGGATTCCAGGGGCCCATCAGGGCGCCGTCCTCACGGATGTTGACGAAGCCCTGGTACTTCTGGGCGATCTCTTCTTTCATGTCGGCCGCCAGAGCCTTCTGCTCCGGGGTCAGCTCTTTGGGCGAAATGATTGGCAGGCGCATTGGTTCGTGTCCTTCTTCGTCATGGCCCCGCCCCGGTTTCGTCAAACGCACGGCTGGCCCGCGCCGGTGAAGTGAGATGGCTTCAGCCGTGAGATGAAGGTGCTGCGATCTGCAAGTTGGTGCGTTCCGGTGGGGCGCCAGAGCGCGGGATGCGATCTATCTGAACGTCATCGTGCGATCGGATAAGACGTTCGGCCGCGCATGCGATGCTGAACCGCATTCAGCAATCGCGACGCGGGCTGCGCCGGGATGCCACCCGGCGGCGACGTCCCCGGTCGGGCGATGCGCACAATCCGTGCAACAGGCTAGGTTGGCGCGGCCCGGCCGGCGCACTATATCTTCGCAGATGCAGACCGCCGCCGAGGGCAGGATATGACCGCGCCAGACCAAAATCGCCCCACCACGCTGTCCGACGGCGTCGTCGACTGGCTGACCAACGGCACGCGCGACGAGCGCTTCATCGACAACATCTTTGCCGAGATGTGCATCCGCCTCCAGCAGGCGGGCATTCCGCTCAAGCGGTCGACGATGCACGTCCGGATCCAGCATCCACAATGGCTCGGCGCCGCCTTCATGTGGTTGGATGGCATGCGCGAGGCGAAGATCTCGCGGGTCGACTTCGACGTGCTCGAGCGATCCGAGTTCATCGGCAGCCCCGTCAGCGAAATGCTGGACGGTGCGAGCGAACTCCGCGAGAACCTCGAAGGCGATCCGTCGCTCGGCCGCAGGCACGCGGTTTATGACGAGATGCGCGCGAAAGGTCTGACCGACTACGTCGCCTGGCCGCTCCATCACACACTCGGCAAGCGCCATCTCGTCACCTTCGCGACCGATCGCCCCGGCGGCTTCGACGACGCGCATCTCGTTGCGCTCAAGAACCTGCTGCCGGTGCTGGCGCTGGTCAGCGAGATCCGCATCAAGAACCGTCTGGCGCGCACGCTGCTGGAGACCTATGTCGGCTCCCATGCCGGCGAGCTCATCCTGGCCGGCGCGACCCGGCGCGGCACCGGCACGACGGTGCGTGCTGCGATCATGATCTGCGACCTCCGCGATTTCACGAAGATCTCCGACAACTGGCCGCGCGACGACGTCATCGATCTCCTCAACGACTATTTCGACGCGATGTCGGAGCCGATCGCGCGGCACGGCGGCGAAATCCTGAAATTCATCGGCGACGGCCTGCTCGCCATTTTCCCGCTCAGCGAGCCCGGCGCCTGCGCAAATCTGCTTCGCGCCGTGACTGAAGCCCGGCAGGCCATGGCCGCGCTGAACGAACGGAACAACGGGACCGGCCGCGCGCCGCTGAATTACGGCATCGGCGTCCATGTCGGCGACGTCATGTACGGCAATATCGGATCGTCCAGCCGGCTCGACTTCACCGTCATCGGTCCCGCCGTCAACATGGCCTCCCGTCTCGAAGCCCTGACCAAGCAGCTGGGACGACCGGTGCTGCTCTCGCGCGCCTTCGCCGAGCTGGTCGAGCGGGAGTTCGAGCTCGAGCACGTCGGTAAATACGAGGTGCGCGGCTTCAGCGATCCGATCGAGCTGTTTGCGTTTCACGGCTGAGGCGGGATGCTCGCCGCAGCCGTCGGGTTGAAATCTCGCTGACGCAAGATTGCCGATGACCCGCGCGCCGCCGATTGCGCGGCATGGCGGAAAAATCCTGATCCTCATCGGCCACGGCCAGCTTGCCGTCGTCCCGCACACCCCGGCATCTCCGAACGACGGTCGCCATCGCCGCCCGTCATGGCCTCGATGTGCCGTGACTGACGGTGCATGCGTCCCGTCGCCGTGACATCGATCAGTTCCGGAATCGGGCGATCGCGCAAACGCGCAATTGTCGGGGCGCGTCCCCTGCGCGCGGCGGAAGTCGTGCTTATGGGCAATATCGGACGCGTTGTTGAAAGATATGTTCGCGCAGGACGCCTAGGTTGGCTTTACTGGCGGCGTCGTGATTGGTGCCGCAAGATTTGGTCGAGGACAGTCGATGCGGCTGCCTCGATGCAACAGAAAAGGTGATGGACACATCGGACGCGACCACAAGAGGAGACGCCAATGCCAAACTGTTCCGAAGTTTCTGGAAGTCGAACCGCTCGCTGTGCCGCGTGCGACGGCAAGTTTGGCCTGGTCCGCTACTACTCTTGGCGAAAGCCCCTTTGTTCGAAAAAGTGCGTCGAACGTTTGGCGGCGCGCCGACAGGGTGAGCGCGACTGGTTCGGTCGATTTCCGTCAGTTGTCGACATGTTTTCAGAAAACCGCGCGAGGCGCCTATGACCATGCAGATGTCACGACGAGGAAAGGAATATCTCGAGACGGCGCAGAGCCTGCTGCGCGCGGCCCGGACCATGACGGACATCGCGGTCGCGGCCCGTCTCGAGATGCTGGCCAATGACTATCAGCGGCGCGCCGAAAAGGCATCAAGCGTCGATGCGGCGAGGTCATCGGCGCGTTCGGCCGGCACGCGATACGAATCGTACCTGTGATTGCGGGTTGCGCGGCGAGCCGGTCGCCCAACCAGGGGCGTCTGGTCAGTTTCCCTCTCTTGCCACTCCGTGGAGCCGATATGGGCGAAGTTGTTCGACTGGTCACAAGGGCCGATCGCGAGCGCGAGCGGCTGATCCGGGAAGCACGCGCCATCTATGACGCCGTGTTTCCGCCGGCCGATCCCGACGGCGAGCGGCCCGTCGAGCCGCGTTCGACCACTCGGGCGGCGACGCAGAGCCCGAGCACGTCGAAGGAGCTCTCGTGACATGATCAAGATCATTGCCGTGCTCTGCAGCCTCTCGTCGCCGACGGATTGCCACGAGCAGATCGTCACGACCTCGGATTTCGCTGACGTGACGATGCAGTCCTGTCTGATGGGGGCGCCGCAGCTTGCCGAATGGATGGCGCAGCATCCAGCCGAACGTCTCGCGGCGTGGCGCTGCTCGATCGGCAAGCAGGAGGCTCGCAGGGGAGCGTAGGGTGCGAGGAGCCCTGTTGCCAATGCAGGAATGTGCGAATACGTTGGTCGCAGGTCTGCCCAAACGTTCCGTCGACTGGCCGCGCGTTCATGCCAAAATTCCTTCGCATCGGAGTCCATCAGTCGAACGTATCGGGATACACGTCGAAGGCGTGGTGTGTCAGGCGCGTCGGCTCGGCGGTTTTCCTGAAGTGGGGCGGCGTGGAGGTTCAAGGCACCGGTGCCGGGCGCAAGGTCTACTGGACGCGCTCGCCGCAGGAGAAGACAGTTCGGTGCGGCACGGCGCAGCGTGCGCAGGATTACGCAAAGGCCGCGATCGCGCGGCGCCGCAGCCATCGCTATGAGCCGCTGGCCGGAGCTATCGCGCTCCGGCGCCGCCCCGCCGAGCGCGGCACCGATCTCAAGCGGGCGCTCGCCACCATCCTGATCGTCGATATCGTCGGCTCGACCGCCAAGGCCGCGAAGCTCGGCGATGCGCGCTGGACCAAGGTGATGGGTCATTATTACGCAGCCGTCCGCAAGGAGCTGAAGAGCTCGCGCGGAAAGGAAGTCGTGACGACGGGCGACGGCGTGCTGGCGACGTTCAAGGCGCCGGCGGCCGGCATCAATTGCGCGACCGCGATCCAGAAGGCGGTGCGCACGCTGGGGTTAGAGATCAGGGTCGGCCTGCATGCGGGCGAGTACACGATCAGCGGTGGCGAAATGGTCGGTCTCGCCTTCCACATCGGCACCCGCGTCGCCGCGAAAGCGCGGGCCGGCGAAGTCTTGGTCTCGAGCGCGGTCAAGGATTTGCTGAAGGCACAATCGACGATCAGCTTCAGGGATCACGGCATGCACCAGCTCAAGGGCGTGCCGGAGCGGTGGAGGCTGTATCGGGTGGAGGCCTGAGGGGGCCCGCAAGTGCGGTTGCAAGCTCGTCGCTCGCACCGTCGCGGCTGCGCCGCGCGGAAACCAGGCCCTCGAGCTCGACACGAACGTGGTCGACGACGCCGGCCCAGTCGCCTCTCTTCGGTTGCCGGAACAGCCTCATGGAGCGATACCACGGGCTGTCGTCGCGGTTGAGCAACCAGCGCCAATCCGGGTTGAAAGGCAACATCGTCCAGACCGGCGCGCCCATCGCGCCGGCGAGGTGAACGACGCTGGTGTCGACCGAGATCACCAGATCGAGGCAGCAAACCAGCGCCGCCGTGTCGCCGAAATCCGTGAGCTGTTCCGTCAGGTCGACGATGTCAGGACGTTCGCCGAGGAAGGCCCGGTCCTGATCCCGAACGCCTTTTTGCAGGCTGACGAACTGGACGTCGCAATCCAGGAGGGGAGCAAGCGTGCGCAGTGCCATCGATCGATTGTGATCGTTGGTGTGATCCGGGTTCCCCGACCAGGCAAGACCGACGCGGAGGCGATTGCAGGGGCCAAGTTGGTCTTCAAGCCGGTCTTCCCACGCCTTCACGCACGCGGCTGGAGGCGCGGGAAGGTAGGCTTGCGCGAACGGGATCGTATCCAGCCGCGTCCCGAACGCCAGCGGCAGGCTTCCAAGCGGACAGTGCAGGTCGAACGACAGCGACGTCGCAGACGGGCGGCCGATACATTTTGCGACGCCGGGCACGTCGGCCAGGAGCCGCTGGACCGGAGGCTGGACCTCCAGGATCACTTGAGCCCCGAGCGCGGCCACCATGGGCACATAGCGCGCGAACTGGATTGTATCGCCCAATCCCTCGTCGGAATAAAGCAAGATGGTCTTGCCTTCGATCGGTTGGTCGCCAAGCCAGAGGGATTGGGAAAAACCGCGATCGACCGGAAAGAGTTTCCAGCGGGCTTCGCGCCCGAGCCAGCCTCGCTCGAAGTCTCCGGTCAGCATTTGAAGCTGCGCAAGATTCCAGATCGTCCGCGCATCGTGCGGGTCGACCGCCAAGGATCTATGAAAGGTCGCGAAAGCTTCATCCGGCGATTGCAGATTCAACAACACCACTGCCTTATTGGCCAGTGCTGCGGCAAAATCCGGACGAAGTTCGAGCGCGCGATCGATGCTCGCGAAGGCCTGCTCCATTCGACCCAATCTCGAATGAAGCAAGCCGAGGTTGCTGTGCGTCTCCGCCAGGCTGGAGTCCAGCGCAATGGACCTCTCGAGGTCGGCCTCTGCTTCCTCGAACCGCTTCACCTCCAGCAGGCAAACGCCGCGCATTTGATAGAGAGCTGCGGAATTCGGATTCAGTTGCTCGACTACGTTGAAGGATTCCAGGGCTTCCGCGTACCGGCCGAGATCAAACAGCAGCATGCCGCAGTTGTTCGCCGCCTCCAGATATTGCGGGTTCAGCTCCCGCGCCCGCTGGAAATGCAGCACAGCCTCGTCCGTGCGCCCGAGTTGCCAGAGCTGATTGCCGAGCTGGTTCGAGAGCAGCGCATCCTGTGTCCTGGGGGATGACGCTTTGCTCTGGTGTGACCGTGCTTCCGGCCGCCATGCGGAAACCAGGCGCTCGAGCTCGACGCGAACGCAGTCCACGACGCTGGCCCAGTCGCCTATCTCCGGTTGCCGGAACAGCCTCATGGATTGATACCACGGGCTGTCGTCGCGGTTGAGCAGCCAGCGCCAATCCGGGTTGAAGGGCAACAACGTCCAGACCGGCGCGCCCATCGCGCCGGCGAGGTGAACGACGCTGGTGTCGACCGAGATCACCAGATCGAGGCAGCCAATCAATGCCGCCGTGTCGGTGAAATCGGTGATCTGATCCGTCAGGTCGACGATGTCGGGATGTTCTCCGAGGAAGGCCCGGTCCTGGTCGCGGGCGCCCTTTTGCAGGCTGACGAACTGGACGTCGCAATCCAGGAGAGGCGCAAGCGTGCGCAGCGCCATCGATCGATTGCGATCGTTGTTGTGATCCGGATTTCCCGACCAGACGAGACCGACGCGGAAGCGCTTGTGGGGGCCAAGCCGGTCTTCAAGCCGGTCTTCCCACGCTTTCACGCACGCCGCCGGAGGCGCAGGAAGGTAGGCTTGCGCGTACGGGATCGTATCGACCCGCGTCCCGAACGCCAGCGGCAGGCTTCCAAGCGGACAGTGCAGGTCGAACGACAGCGACGTCGCAGACGATTGGCCGATACACGTCGCGACGCCGGGCACGTCAGCCAGGAGCCGCTGGATCGGAGGCTGGACCCCCAGGATGACCCGAGCCCCGAGCGCGGCCACCATGGGCACATAGCGCGCGAACTGAATCGAGTCGCCCAGTCCCTCGTCGCAATACAGCAGGATGGTCTTGCCCGCGATTGGCCGGTCCCCGAGCCAAAGGGATTGGGGAAGACCGCGATCGAGCAAGCCGAAAGAGGGAATTCGCCAGCGCGCCTCGCGCCCGAGCCAGCCACGCTCGAAGTCTCCGGTCAGAAGCTGAAGCGTCGCCAGATTGAAGGTCGCCGGCGCATGGTTCGGATCGATCGCCAGGGACCTGTGAAAGGCCGCGAAGGCTTCATCCAGCGACAGCAGATTCAGCAGCACCAGCGCCTTGTTGGAAAGCGCCGCGGCAAAATCCGGTCGAAGTTCGAGCGCCCGATCGAAGCTCGCCAATGCCTGCGGGATGCGGCCATGCTTCCAGTGAAGCGAGCCGAGGTTGTTGTGCGTTTCCTCCTGGCTGGAGTCCAGCTCGATCGACTTCGCGTAGTCGGCCTCCGCTTCCTCGAACCGCTTCAGCTCCCGGAGGCAGCCGCCGCGCTTCTGATACAGAGCTGCGGAATTCGGCTTCAGCGGCTCGGCGGCGTTGAAGGCTTCGAGAGCTTCGGCATGGCGGCCGAGATCGAGCAGCAGCAGCGCCAGGTTCCAGATCGTGTCCGCATTGCCGGGTTCGATCGTCCGCGATTTGTGAAAGGCCGCGAGCGCTTCTTCCCGCGATTGCAGGCCCCACAGCATCCGCGCCTTCTCGTTGAGCGCCGCGGAAAAATTCGGACGAAGCTCGAGCGCGCGATTGATGCTCGCCAAGGCTCGCTCCATCCGGCCAAATTTCGCATGAAGCGTCCCGAGGTTCTTGTGCGTCTCCGGCTCGGAGGGGTTGAGCGCAATGGACCTCTCGAAGGCGGCCTGCGCTTCCTCGAGCCGGCCCAGGCGTTGCAGGCAAAGGCCGCGCGTTTGATGCAGAGCTGCGACGTCAGGATTGAACTTCGCGAACAGGTCGAAGCATTCCAGGGCTTCGGCGTACCGGCCGAGATCGAACAGCGATTTGCCCTGTTTCGCGGCCTCCAGATGCCGCGGCAAAAGTCGAGGTGCGACCGTCTTGGATTGTTGCTTGGCCGCAGCCCGACGCTCTTGACGATTCATAAGCTGACCAGAAGGGGAAAAGGAGACAGCGCAAAATTGCTGACTGATGCTCAGTCACGCGAAGGAGACGTCCATCGCACTTGCCTTCTCGTTCCGTCAGTTCGCTTCAGCCGTGCCTGCGGGATCCACCGAGCGCGACCCTAGCGTCCCGTAGCGGCAGTTTCTGGTGCGAAGCTGGTGCGAAGCTGGCGCGGCGTCGACGTTCCCTACTCACCTTGCCCGAGCGCCGCGTAGCGCTCGCGCAGGTCGACGCGCCGTCGCGCCGTCGCGGCCTCTGCGATCGCGAACGTCACCAGCAGGCTTCGCGCGCCGTCCTCGACCGGTTGCAGCGACGGCGTCACGCCCCGGACCACGTTGCGGAAATGATCGAGCTGCGCGACATAAGGATCGATCGACGCCGCATGATTGGCCTGCGCCTGGATCGGCTTGTTCCAGTCCTGCGCGCCGCCTTCCTGCGTCCATTGATCGAGACTTGGGAATTCGATCGCGCCGCGGCGGCCCATCAGGCGGTAGCTGCTCTGGCCGCTGAACGGAAACTCCGGCGCTTCGCCGAGTCCCTGCTCCATCGTCCAGGGCGTCACCGCGCAGTCGCTGAGGAAAAACGTGCCGAGCGCACCGTTTTCGAACTCGAGCAGCGCGGCGGCGGTATCCTCGACCGCGAAGCCGCGCTGCCGGTTCGCGGCGATGGCCTCCACGGCGACGATCTCGCCGACCGCAAAGCGCAGGAAGTCGATCTCGTGGATCAGATTGATCAGGATCGGCCCGCCACCGGCCTGCGACCGCCAGGGCGCCGCCTTGAAATAGTCGGCCGGCTTGTGCGTGGCCCAGATCGCCGAGACGCCGACCACATCGCCGATCCGGCCCTCGCCAAGCAGCGCCTTGAGCGCCTTCGCCTGCGTATGATGGCGGCGGTGATGCCCGACCAGCGAACGGATGCCGGCCTTGCGGACCTCCGCGATCAGGCCGGCGGCGGTCTCGAGCGTATCGGTGACCGGCTTTTCGATCAGGATATGGATGCCGGCCCGCGCGCACGCGATGCCGTTCTCGGCATGGAGCTGATTGGGCGACGCGATGATCACGGCCTCGGGCCGCGCCTCGTCGAGCAGCTTCCGGTAATCCGCGAAGACGCGTGCGCCGGGCTGCTCGGCCGCGACCTGCTCGGCGTTGACGTCGGCGATGCCGGCGAGCTCGTAGTCGCCATGCTCGGCCAGTTTGCGCAGATGCTTGCGCCCGATCAATCCCGCGCCGATCACGCCAATCCTGATTTTTGTCATCTCGTGCATTCCGTTGGTTTAAGCCCAGCCGTGACAGTCGCGGCGTCTGGCGCCGCGGGCGTGGCCTTCGAGCAAGTTCCTGGTCGCGTTGAACGCCGTGGCGATCCGCTCTCTCGCGTCGAGTGCCGGCAACGGCATCTCGACGCTGAGGGCGGTGTCGGCGGGCAGCGCCTCCAGCAATGCGCCGAGCGGCAGAGCGCCGTCGCCGGGCGGTAGCCGACCCGCGCGCGCCTCGGCAATGATGGCCGTGTCCGTTGCCGGCGCTTCGGCGGCGGCGTCGCAGAGTTGCGCGGCGCGAAGCCAATGGTCGGGAAGCGGGACCAGGTCGGCGGCCCGGCCGCCGGAGCGCGTCAGGTGCAACGCGTCGACCAGGATGGAGCCGTTGGTCTGCCCTGCGTCGCGCACGACCGCCGCGGCCTGCGCGAGGGTGCCGATCGCGCGCCAGCGCATGAATTCGAGGTCGACGCGCAGGCCGAACGACGCGGCGAGCCGGCAGAGTTCGGCGAAACGCGCGGTGAGCCGGGACCGATCCGGATCGTCGCCCGAAGCGATGATCGCTGTGGCGCCGAGATCGGCGCCGGCTTCGAGACAGGCTGCGAGCGAGGAAATGTCGATGGTGGGCTTGAGCTGGACCAGCTCGATGTCGCTGACCCGCACGCCTTCGCCGTCAAGCACGCGCTTCAGCGCACGATGGGCTTCGGTGCCGACCTGCGTCGGATAGGCCGGCCCGTCGCTGGTTGCCGGGATGAAGCGAAGCGCGACGGCGGCAAACCCGGCCCGCGCCGCCTCGGCAACCAGCGCCGTGGGCGCAAGCTCCAACGCGGTGAGATGGGCGAGGCCGAGCGCGATCACGGCCTGCTCCCCTGCACAGGCAATCGCGGCAGTCGGGAGCTGGCGCGGCGGTCGCCGATCAGGCGCATGTGTCTCCTCCCTATTAATTAATCCATAGGTTAATTCATAATTACCCAATAGGATAATTGATGTCAAGCGCCCGCGATTGCGCTATGGAGGGAGCGCGAGGCCGCGACCGGCCGCGAACGACCGAAGGGCCAGATGCCAGGTGTGAAGAAGCAGCCCGTCCGGGCGGCGAAGCCGGTGCCGATCAAGCGGCGCGACCGCGAGCGGACGCGGCAGGAGATCCTCGACATCGCCTTCGAGGAGTTCGCCGAGAACGGCTTGTCCGGCGGCAACACCGACGCCATCGCCGCCCGCGCCAACATCACCAAGCGGCTGATCTTCTACTACTTCAACTCGAAGGAAGAGCTCTTCACCGCGGTGCTGGAGATGGCCTATGCGGAGATGCGCGCCGCCGAGGAGGATCTGCATCTCGAGGCGCTGGAGCCGGAGGCCGCGATCCGCCGGCTTGCCGAATTCACCTTCGACTTCCACCAGGCCCATCCGCAATTCGTCCGCCTCGTCAGCATCGAGAACATCCATCGCGGACGGCACATGGCCATCAGCCGCAGGCTCAAGGAGATGACGCAGCCGAGCATCAGCCAGATTGCCAAGGTGCTGGAGCGCGGCGCGGCCTGCGGCGCGATCCGGCCCGGCATCGATCCGGTCGAGCTGCACATGACGCTGAATGCGCTGAGCTTCTTCGCGGTCGCCAACCGTCACACCTTCGAGGCGCAATTCGCCTTCGACATGTCCTCGCCCAAGGCGAAGGCGCAGCGCCGCGCCGAGATCGCAGATCTGCTATGGCGTTGTGTGCGGCGGGATTGAACGGCGGCGGCGTGAAGACCTCGCGCGGCCGGAGCGGGCAGGGTCGCCCAGCGCCTTCAAAGCTCCCTTCCAACTAAGCGGTCCGCCGAAAATCGCCCGCCGCCCCGAAACGACATGTGCAGGGCAACGAGGCCCATCAGGAACGGATACTCCATGCCGCGATCGATCCAGGCCCATTTGGGGTAATGGATCAGGCAGATCATCGCCATCTGCACGGCGACCATCGGCGCGACGAGGCGGGTGAACAGCCCCGCGGCGAGCATGATGGCCCCGATGGTTTCCAGCAGCATCACGAAATAGCCGAACGCCACCGGGGCCGGAAAATGCAATGAATTGGTAATGAAATTGATGGAGCTCGCGAACGGATTGGCCATGGCGCCGTGGGACTCGCCGAGCAGTTTCGGCAAGCCGTGCGTGAACAGGATCAATCCGAAGGCAACGCGCAGAAACGCATAGGAAATGGGATTGGCGATCTCGTAGAAATTTCGCAAGCCAGGCAACAGCAGGGACGCGGGGCTGCGCCGTGGGCCCCGCCCGTGATCGCATCGCTCATGGTTATGATCTCCAGACGATGCGGCTTCAGATGATGCCGCCATTGGCGCGAAGGATCTGGCCGTTGATCCAGCCACCATCGGGCCCGACCAGGAACGAGATCGCGCGCGCGATGTCGTCGGGTTCGCCGAGACGATGGAGAGGCGTGCGGTCGATGATCGGCGAGATGTCGTGCTGGTTGGCGTTGTGGAACAGCTCGGTGTTGACGGGGCCCGGCGCGATCGCGTTGACCGTGATCCGCCTCACGCCCAGCTCCTTCGAGAGGATGTGGGTGATGGCCTCGATGCCGGCCTTGGTCGCGGCGTAAGCCGCATAGGTCGGCTGATAGAGCCCGACCACGCTGGTCGAGAAATTGACGATCCGGCCGTCCTCGCGCAGCCGCTTCGCCGCTTCACGCAGCGCAAAGAAGGTGCCGGTGAGGTTGACCGCGATGGTCTGGTCCCACACCTCGTCGGTGGTCTGGGCCAATGGGGCGACCTTCATGATCCCGGCATTGTTGACGAGCACGTCGACGCCGCCGAACGCCGTCTCGGCTGCGTCGAACAGCGCGCGCACGTCAGCCAGCTTGCTGATGTCGGCCTTGACGGCAATTGCCGCCCCGCCCGCCGCCTTGATCTTCGCCACCAGCGCCTCGGCCGGCGCAACGCCGCTCGCATAGTTGACGACGACGGCGAGGCCGTCCCGCGCCAGCCGCTCGGCGACCGCCGCGCCGATGCCCTTCGAGCTGCCGGTGACGATGGCTGTGCGTGGGTGCTGGGTGGTCATGGCGGGGTCTCCCTGTTTGATGAGGGAGATAATAGGCGGGCAGTTTGGTCGGATAATCTCGCTAGAATTGGCTTCACTGTTCGGATGGAACGAACAGTGAATGGTGCGGTAATCCACCAGTGGCGGCTTGGCGGCCCTTACCTTGGCATGAGGGAGGTCATCGCCTCACCATCACCGCAGCCCCGTGCCGGTGTCAGCGTCGCGCATCTTGCGGCGCGGCTGCGCCGGCGGTCCGTCGCCGTGTCGGCAGGAAAAGCCCCGCAATCGCGCCGCCCAACGACAGCATTGCGGCCAGGCGCATCGCCGCCGCAAATCCGCTCTCGAAATGCGCGGCCGAGTAGGCCCCGCCGTTGGTCGAGAAGCTCGCCACCAGCGCAGCGATGCCGAACATGCCGCCGAGGAAGCGGCCCATGTTGAAGACGCCGGACGCCTTGCCCATTTCGGCCACCGCGACCGAGCTCAGGATCGCGTTCTGCGCCGCCGGCATCGCCATCGAGACGCCGACGCCGGCCAGCACCAATGGTGCGACCAGAGCGGAGTAGGCAATCGCGGGGCTCACGATCTCCGCGATCCAGCCAAGGCCGATCGCCTGCATCAGCAATCCCGTCACCACCAGCGGCCGCTCGCCGAACCTGTTGACGACGGCGCCGGCGATCGGGGCGGTGACGAAGAGCGTCGCGGTCCAGGGCAGCAGGCGAAGTCCGGCGCCGAAGGCGTCGAATCCCAGCGTGATCTGCAGGAACTGCGGCAGCAGGAACACTACGCCATACATCGCGGCGTAGAACAGGACGCTTGCGGACATGCCGGAGGCCAGCGCGCGCGATGCAAACAGTCGCATCGGCACCATCGGCGCGGCCGCGCGCAATTCCCAGAGCACGAAGCCGGCGGTGAACACCAGGCCTGACATCAGCGTGCCCATGACCTCGGCGCTCGCCCACCCCACGGCGTTGCCGCGCAACAGGCTCCAGACCAGTGCGAGCGCCGCCAGCGCAACGAGCGCCAGTCCCGGGATGTCCAATGCGGCAGCCGGTCCGAAGCTTTCGCGCAAGCGTGCCAGCACCAGGGTGATCACGATCAGGCCGATCGGCAGGTTGATCCAGAACACCCAGCGCCAGCCGAAATGTTCGGTGATGAAGCCGCCGATGGCGGGGCCTATGATCAGCGCACAGCCGGTGATGCTGCTGAAAATGCCAAGCGCGCGGGCGCGCTCCTCGCGGCCGAACGTGGCGCTCAGGATCGCCATCGCCAGCGGCATCACCAGCGCGGCGCCGGCGCCCTGCAGCACGCGGGCGGCGATCAGCGCGGTGGCATTGCCGGCGAGCGCACAGGCCGCCGACGCAACGACGAACAGGGCGATCCCGGCCGCGAACATGCGGCGGCGACCGAAGCGGTCGCCGAGCGCGGCGCCGGTCAGCAGCAGCACGGCAAAGGTCAGGTTGAAAGCGTTGACGGTCCATTGCAGCGTCTCGACCGGGCTGCCGAATTCGGCGCGGATGGTCGCGAATGCCGTCGTGATGATCATGGCGTCCAGCGCCATCATGAAGGATGCCAGCGCGGTGACGCCAAGCACCCAGTTCTTCTCGGCGCGATTGGTCGGGGTCTGCATCGCCCTCTCTCCGTGTGTCGAGCCACCCTGTCGCGGCGCGTTCTGCGGGCTAGACGAGGCCGGAGGGGCAAAGGATGCGGCCGGAAATAATTTTTCGCGGGCCGCATCCTTCGCCGGCCGCCAAACGTCCTTGGGGATGACGCGGCCATTGAGGCGAGCTTGATCCGGAAGAGCGGGGCACCGGTTGTCTGGGAAAGCCGCTGGAGGTCGCGACATGAGCAAGGAGCGCGCGATGAAAAGGACGTTGATCAGGTACAAGGCCAAGCCCGAGCTGGCCGACAGGAACGCCGAGCTGGTTTCGGCCGTATTTGCGGAATTGAAGGCGGCCGCGCCGGACGGCGTGCGCTATCTGACGCTGCGGCTGGAGGACGACACCTTCATCCATCTGGTCGAGGCCACGGCCGAGGACGGCTCGAGCCCGATCCCGAAACTGAGGGCGTTTCAGGCGTTCCAGGACGGCATCCGCGACCGCTGCGCCGAGCCGCCGCTGGTTCGTGATGTGAGGATCGTCGGCAACTACCGTATGCTGGACGAGTCCTGACCAGGCGAGGCGGAGGAGCAATGGCGCCAGAGCCTCTGGCCACCATCGATATCGAGGCGCTGCTGACGCGGTTGCGGCCGAAGCTGCATCGCTACTGCGCGCGCATGGTCGGCTCGGTCATCGACGGTGAGGACGTGCTGCAGGATGCGCTGGTCAAGGCGATGGGAGCGCTGCAATCGGTCACGCCCGTCGTCAATACGGAGGGCTGGCTGTTTCGCATCGCGCATAACACCGCGCTGGATTTCCTGCGCCGCCGCAACCGGCACGAGGCGCTTCATTCGGCTGAGGAGGCGGAGATGATTGCCGACCGGCTCGATGATGTGGAAAGCCGCCAGATCGCTGCGACCAGCCTGCGCACCTTCATGCGGCTGCCGGTGGCGCAGCGGTCAAGCGTGATCCTGATGGACGTGCTCGGCTGCTCGCTTGCCGAGGTCTGCGACATCATGGATTTCAGCCTGCCGGCAGTGAAGGCCGCGCTGCATCGTGGACGCACGCAGCTGCGTGAGTTCGCCGGGGAGCCGGACGACGCGCCTCAGCCGGGCCTGTCGGAAGCCGACCGCACGCGGCTCAACGCCTATGTCGGCCATTTCAATGCCCGCGACTTCGACGCGATCCGCGCCATGATCGCCGATGACGTCAGGCTCGAGCTCGTCAACCGCACCAGGCTGAACGGCAAGGCCGAGGTGTCGCGCTATTTCGGCAATTATTCGAAGATCAGCGACTGGCACCTGGTGACGGGGCAGGTCGACGGACGTCCCGCGATCCTGGTGTTCGATCCGAACGAGCCGAGCGGGCGGCCGAAATATTTCATGCTGTTGAACTGGTCCGCCGACAAGCTCGCCACCATCAGGGATTTTCGTCACGCAGCCTACGTTATCGATGGTGCGGAGTGCGTGGTGGATGGAGGGTGAATGTACGTGGCGACCCATCCGCCGCACCTGCGTGGCCGGCAGCGTAGTCTGCGCTTCAGTTTCAATTGGCGCTGAGCGGGAAGGGGCATCGAGGCCCGGTGGCCTCGCCGCTTGTTGGAGAGCTCTGCCGGTGCTATTGGTCTCCACCTCTTCGCTTCCATTCAGTCCGGGCGAAACATCTATGGCGCGCGTTGCTCGAGTGGATTTGCCGCAACGTTCGGTGCTCAAGCCGCTCTACGCCAAGGCGGGCTTCGCTGACGCATTCGCGATCGATCTGCCGAGCAATGCGACGGGCGACGCCGAGCGCCTCGCCACCCATATGCTTATGGGTCAGGCGCCATGGGTTGGCTGGCTGGTGGCTCTGAGGGACACTTTGGTTGCGGGGTTTGGTCTCAAGACATCGACTGAATTGCGCGGCGACGTTGCGACCGACAGGATCGATTTCTTTCGGGTCTACGATCGGCGTCGTCATGAGATTATTCTTGGCGAGGACGATCGCCATCTCGACTTCCGTTTGTCCGTTTTGGTTGAAGAGTCCGCCTTGTGCCGCCGACTGGTCGCCACAACGGTCGTGACCTTCAATCATTTGGGAGGGCGGGCCTATATCGCGGGAATTGCGCCCTTCCATCGCCTGATCGTGAAGTCGTCTTTGCGTCGAGCCGAGCGATCGGGCTGGCCAGCTGAGCTGTAAGGTCGCGCGTCGCCGGCCGGACAAAATTCGGTACGTGCCGGGTCGGCGCAAAGCCCGCCACCATCAGGGATTTTCGTTACGCACCCTACGTTATCGATGGTGCGGAGTGCGTGGTGGAGCAGAGCACGGGCGTGCCGCCCCTGTGGCACATAACAGCGATTTAATCTCTCCGCCTGCGAAGTATTCGAGATCTGAAACGTTAGCTTGCGAGAGTTCGCGCATCCGGCGAGCGCTACACAGGAGTTCCCTCATGCATCGTCATCTCGCCATCGCCGTCCTTGCGGCCGTTTCCACCCTGACCGTCGCGGCATCCTCTACCGCGGCGTCCGCTACCGAGGTGCAGGACACCTATTGCCTGCAGGGCCGCCAATCGGGCTACCCCGGCAATTGCGAGTTTTCCACCTATGAGCAGTGCCTCGCCACCGCGAGCGGCACCAACGAGAGCTGCGGTATCAACCCGATGCGGGCCTACGCGCCGCAGCAGCAACGGCACGTGCTGCATCACAGCCGGGATTGAGTGGCAAGCGATGAAGGGCACCGGCGACGGCGCCCTTTTTCGATGTGGCTGCTCCACCGAAGCAGCCGCAATGCGTCGGGACGCATAGGCGGCCCGTCGATGGCAAGACATCCGGCTCTGCCGTCGTCATCTCCCGAAATCGCGAAAGACCTGGTGCGGCCCTCGATCGCAGACATCGGGACGGCCGCAATCGCGGCGACCGGAGTATTCGGGTATCTTCGCGATCGGAGAGGCAGGCGCGATCATGTCCAGGTTCCTGCAATGGTTCTTTCGGAATCGCGAAACCGGTGACATCACTATCGCCCAGGCCCCCAACCTCGTTCTCTGGGTCGTCATCGTGGCCGGTGTCCTGCGCTGGGTCTGGCAGCCGCCGGGCATTGCCGCTATTGCCCTCGACATCGTGTTCAAAGGCGGCCTCATCGTTTGGGCCCTCGACGAGATTTTCCGCGGGATGAACCCTTGGCGGCGCTGTCTTGGCGGAGCCGTGCTGGCTTATGAGCTCACGACCTTTCTGTGATGGATCCCCCGCAGAGCGGCCAACGTTTCTTGCACGGTGGCTCAGCGAAACAGCCAGGCGGCGCCGGGTAAGTCCCTATGCCGGCTTCGGCACGACCAACACCGGAATGCTTCCGTACATCAGGACCTCGGATGTCTGGCTGCCCAAAAACAGCTTCCTGAGGCCGCGACGCCCATGAGAGGCCATGACGATCAAGTCGCAGCCTCTCGACTCCGCTGTTTCAATGATCGCAGTCGCCGGATGCGCATTCGGAACGTGCAGGAGTTCCGCAGGCGTGCCGATCTGCTTCGACATGGCGCGCGCTTCATCGAGCACTTTGCCTGCACGGGCTTTGCAGGCCGCGTTATAGCCGTCAACCTCCTCCTGCGTCGGTATCCATCCCGAGGCGTGTCCGCTCCCATAGTCGACCGGCAGCGATTCCGTCACCGTGATGATCGTCAGCCTGGCGTTCAACGCCTTCGCCAGGGCAATGCCATGCTCGACGCCTTTTCGCGCGACGTCCGATCCGTCCGTGCTCAAGAGAATGTTGGCGTACATTCGATCAATCCTTTGCTCTTCGAACAAAGTGATGCCTGACCAAGATGGTCCGATACGCGCTGCGGGTCTATGCGCTTTTGCGGTTATGGTTTCCCGTCGCAGCCTCGACAAGGCTCGCCTCGCAGCGCGTGGACGCGTTCGGTTCTCGGCCAACTAAACTTTTATTCAAGTTCGATGCAGGCGACCGTATCTGGCGTGGAGCTCTGTCTCGTGTCCGAGAAAATTGTACGCGCCTCGGAAACTACTTTGTGACTTGGGAATAAGCGCGCGGCAACGCACGTCTAAGGGTGGTGGATCGGATCTCTTGCCTTGCGGGGGATCCCCCAAACGAAAGGAACCACCACCATGACACCATTCAAGAATCCCATCGCGTCAGTCCTGTCCAAGGCCTTGTTGACCGGACTGGTCGTCACCGCAATCTTCAGCACGCCGCTCCAGGCGCGTGAGCACCGCACCGGCGATCGGCACACCGAACAGGGCGTGGGGGCGAGCTCTCGCTTCGAGGGCGAGCGATCGATCGCTACGCCGGCCTACCACGCATTTGCGCCGGTGCCCTCGGATCAACCGGGTGGAGTTTGCGACCGCGGCGATAACCCGATGGTATGCTGAGCATCCGACCTCGCCGATGTTGCGGTGACAGTGCGCCTCATTCATGAGCCCTTCGAATCTGCGAAAGCGGCCAGGGGCATTGAGTGCGCTGTCACCGTCGTCCCCTGCGCGCCCAGCGACGGCGAAGCAGATCGAAAATCGGGAACTTCAACGCGGCGCTGCCGGCTCTAAACATTGAGCTACAGGCCAAGACGGTGGGCCCCAGCCGAAGTCATCTTTCGCTTGCCGGAGACTGCTGCCGGTCAAAACGCGCGACCTCGCGGGTGCAGCTGCGTTCGGCGGGTTGTCGACGGCGTCGCTTCCTCCAAGTCAGGCAATACCTAAAATTCGATCGATCTGATTAGGCGGATCTTATGCCCGATCCGAGGCGGCCGGAATGATTTTACCACGTGTTCAGGTCTGAGGTGGTGTCATCGCCCATTCCTTTGAAATCCACTTTTGTCGTTCGATTATTTTCAAACTGCGAGCGCATCAATGGCTGCTATCACGTCATTCTTGGCCGAGTTGGACGAAGCAGTTGCGAGAGGAAATCCCGAGAGTTGTCTGCGGGCCCTCTGGCATGCGGCGGACATCCTGATCGCCGGCACTTATTCCGAGGAGCAGATCTGGACGTTCGGTGAGGTCATCGGTCGTCTCGCGCAGGAGATTGAAGCGAGCGCGCGGGCGAAGCTCGCGGGAAAGCTCGCATGCAGCCGGAACGCGCCCTATGCGTTGACCCGCCAGATGGCAAGCGACGACTGCATCGATGTCGCATGGCCGGTTCTCAGTCAGTCGGAGCGACTTGACACCGAGACATTGATTGCGTGCGCCAAGAACAAGAGCCAGCAGCATTTGCTTGCAATCTCCAAGCGGCAAACGGTCCCGGAAGCGGTCACCGATGTCCTGGTGGTGCGGGGATCTTCCGAGGTCGTAACCTCGGTCGCGTCAAATGCCGGGGCTAGTCTCTCCAAATCCGGATTCCTGCACCTGGTGCGGCGGTCGGAAGGGGATTCGATCCTCGCCGAATCGGTGGGCCTTCGAAAGGATATTCCCCGACATCTCTTCCACCAGTTGATCGCCAAGGCCTCCGAAGAGGTGCGGCAAAAGCTGAAGAGGGAGCGTCCGGATATCGAACATCAGGTCCATCGCGTCGTCGTCGATGTCACCGGGGCCATTCACGCCAGGTTTGGCCCGGCGTCGAAGGATTACTTCACGGCGAAACGCACGGTGGCAAAACTGCACGAGAGAGGCGAATTGACCGAAGACAAGGTCTTCGAGCTTGCTCACTCTCTCAAGTTCAACGAGACCACCGTTGCGCTGTCGTTGCTCTGTGGGCTTCCGATCGACGTCGCGGAACGGGCATTGATCGAGAAGGATCGCGAGCCGGCGTTGATCCTGGCCAAGTCTCTCGATTTCTCATGGCCCACCACGATGGCGCTGCTGTTCCTGGGCGCGGCCAACTACCGGATAACCGTTGGCGAGCTGGATCAATTGAAGATCGATTTCCACCGGTTGAATGTCAAAGCGTGCCGGGAGGTCGTCACCATCTACCGGACGCGAAAGGAAGAGGTTTTCGGCGGCTCGTCTCAACCGCCTCGGCGCATGATCTAGGATCGCAATGACAGTGCACTTGATTCATGAGCCTTCGACCCCGGGAAACAGCTTGATTCATTGAGTGCACCGTCACCGTAATCCCGACTTCGGACATGCGTGGATTTGGGTGCGGCTCACGCAACGGTGAGCGTGCCGATGTCCCGTTCGCGCAGCTGTGATTTTCCACGGCGTGTCTTTTCCCAAGCGCATACCTACGTATTCATTGTTCAAAAAATTCTCAGGAAACGCTTTCAACAGAGCAGCCGATTCCAGCCAGCGCGAACGCTCCGCACGAAAACGACAACCGTTCGGAGTACGATTATGATTGGATTCAAGACTTCCGTTATTGCAGCGATGATATCGATTGGCGCGATAAGCTCTGCAAGTGCCCAGTGCCCGACGTGGGCGACTCAAAATCCGGCTTCGTTTCAGGCGCAATATCCCAACAGGGATATATTGAACGACTGCGAGTTGACGCCGGCAGGCAGAATGGGCCTCGAGCTCCCCGGCGGCGCGGCTCCCTGGTTCGGGCCCAACAGGGCCTATGGGGCAATGCCTGGCATTGCTCAACACCACAGCCTTCAGCACCGGTCGCGGTGAGGATCTGAAGATAAACCCGAATGGCCGGATTCCGATCCGTCGATCGCGATATCGCGATGTTCGAGGCCGCCGCGATCATTCTTCACTGGTTGATCAGCATCCCGAGACCGGCGTGGCGCCGCGAGCGCCAGCAAGAGGAATTGGCGATGGCCAAATCAATGCAAAAGTCTGGTTTGGGCCTGTTGAATGCGATCCATGAGCAGCAATACGCGGCGCTGCTGCTGTGGTACTCAACCAGGGGAGAAATGAAAGCCTGCTAAGCGATTGACTTACTGGTGGGCCCGGCAGGACTCGAACCTGCAACCAGACCGTTATGAGCGGGCGAACATCGATCAGGTTCGTTGGCCTTATTGTGCTTTCGTCTGCGTCCGATCGCGTTCGTTGCGATTTGGTCATGTCGTTTCTGGTGCGAAACTGGTGCGGTTCGATATGTCGCGCTTATGAATCGCAGCGGCCATTGCTCTCGATTTCCTATCAACCCGGACGCATGATCCAGGCAACTGCCGTCACTATGCCCAGGCAGCCGTGGCGAACGAGCCCAGAATATCTGCCGATCGGAATGACGCGAGCCCGATTTGCGATGAAGGCTATCGCCGTACTCTGTCCATCAGAGGAAGTCCGAGTGACTAGCGCGTTGCCAGCATGCGGGACGTATGCGATCGAAAGCACTTAATTATGGTTGATCAGGATTCAATTCCTTCACGCAAATGGGCGTCAGGCCTGACCGGTTCGCACGGAAACGGGTATTCTGTCTCAGCAGACGACGCGTCAGATGACATCGCCGACATCTACAACCAGGCTGGTGACGATTACGCCTCTTATGCCGATGGTGATCCTTCGCAGCCATTTTCCTTTGACGGCGCGCATGCATATGCGGATCGGCGGGTCTGGGCCGTGCTCGAGGCAAAACTGGTTGACCTGCGGGCCTCCGGGGCAAAATCCGTCAGGTTGCTCGATGCGGGCTGCGGGCCCGGTACGTGGCTACGGCGACTGGTTGTACGCGCGCACGCGCTCGGGTTCAGCAGCATCACCGCGCGCGGATTTGACATTGCGCAGGCACAGATCCAGCGGGCCTGCCTGGCGGCTGGAAATCTTTCCAGCCTTCCTGGCGTGAATCTCACATTTGACGTCGCAGACCTTACGGACCGGTTGCCCGGAGCCCCGATTCCTCGGTCGATATCACGCTCTGCCTGTACAGTGCTCTCAGCCATCTGCCTGTTGAAAGGCTCACGGATGTCTCGGCGGAGATCGCACGCGTTACGTCGGGGCATTTCGTAACCACTGTGCGGCCGGTTGGCAGCACTCCAACGGCCTTCGTCGAATCTGTAGAGAACGTCCGCCGCTTGAAACATGATCACGTCAAGGACCGGTGTGAAATCGACCTTGGCGACGGTCGACATATGGCATTCGGCTTTCACCTGTTTACTGCAGTCGAATTGCGAAGCCACTTCGCTCGGCATTTCGACGTCGAAGATCTGCGGGGCCTCGACCTGTTCCACAATCGATTCATGCCGGACGCTCGGTGGAATCCAGTGTCGTCGGCGCATGATAGTCATGTCGCCGATGAACTCGATCGGCTTGAGAGGACGTATGACGCGATCCTGGAGTTCATGGATCGGGCCACCCATCTCCTGCTTGTGGCGCGCGGCCGGCGAGGCTTGACACGTGAATCGTCGGGCAGGGCTTAGATACCCGCCTCGCGCTGCAGGCATTCGGCGTCGATCGAATTCATCTGTTTCAGGTTGGGCTCAGGACAAGGAAAGGGTTCTTCGTAGGCGCGCGATTACACCGGGGAAGCCGCGCACCTTTATGATCCGGCCCGTGGCGTCGTAGGTTTCGGACAGCACGTGCGCATGCTGATACACGTCGCTGAGCATCCCCCTGTTTCGCATAGGGCACCACGAACTCCTCCTCCACCATCGCAACTTCGAAGAATGTGGTGATCGTCTCACGCAGCGCCGCCAGGTCCGCCGGTGACCTTGCGGAGAGCAGGATCGCGTCCGGGTGCTTTGCGCGGAGCGGGGTGCGGTCCGCCTCGCTAACGCGATCGATCTTGTTGAGGAGGAGGCGCGAAAGGAACGATCTCCGCGCCGATCTCGCGCAGTACGTTGTGGGTCACCTCAAGCTGGGATTCGTACGTCGGATCGGATGCGTCGACCACGAATAGCAGAAGGGATGCTTCCAGCGCCTCTGCAAGCGTGGATCGAAACGACACCACGAGGTCGTGCGGCAGTTTCTTGATAAATCCCACTGTATCAGAGACGAGTATGCGCGGTTTGGTCTCCGGCTGCAGAGCGCGCACCGTCGTATCGAGCGTCGCGAAGAGCTTGTCGGCGACCAGGACCTCGCCATCCGTGAGGGCTTGCATAAGCGACGACTTGCCGGCGTTTGTGTACCCGACCAGCGCGACCCGAGGTTGATCGCGGCGTGCGTCGCGACGATGGTCGCTATCCCGCCGGATCGCCTCCAGTTGCTCCTTCAACTCGGCAATGCGGTCGCGGATCTTGCGTCGCTCGAGTTCGAGATCGGATTCGCCCGCACCGTAGCCTTGCCGCCGCTCGCCAGCCGACCACGATTCCCTCAAGCGCGGCGCGATATACTTCAGCCGCGCCATCTCGACCTGCAACTTCGCCTCCCGGCTATGCGCATGGCGATGGAAAATCTCCACGATCACGCCGGTCCTGTCCAGGACCTGTGCACCAGTGGCACGCTCGATGTTGCGTGCCTGGTTCGGTGAGATGTCGTGATCGACGATCACGAACGCCGGCTTCGGCGGAGACTCCGGATCAGGCTCGATTTGCCCGGCATTCGGCTTCCTCCTGTCGGCGTCTTCAAATCGCTCGCGGGCCTTTGACTGGCGGACATGTGCCGCCGGACCGACAACGCCGCTCCCGCCGGTGATCGCCGCGAGTTCCTCAATTCGTCCCTTGCCCAGCACCGTTGCGCCGTCGAGTTCGTCGCGCTTCTGCGATATCGTGCCGACAACCTCGTAACCGAGCGTATTCACCAATCGGCCCAACTCCGCAAGGCTCGCGGCATGTGCGTCGTCATCGACGCCTGGGGTCTGGACGCCGACGAGGATCGCACCCGCAACATGCGACACGGTTCTTGTGATGCGGCGCTCCTCAGCACTGAGGCTGTCTCCGGTCTTTGCCATTGGCCTTATCCTGTGCGTGAGGTGCTCCGCGGCTGGAATTACATTGCCTTCCGAGGTGCGTGGTGATGCGGCGCAGTGATCCCACGGTGCGCTTGAACTGTGTGTCAGGTGTCCGCGGGACGACACGGACGGCCGGGCCGCCGCCGCCGGTGTCGCAGATCATGTTGCGGTACGCGGCTTTGCGGACCGGATACATTCGCGTCGACGCGCCGAAACGGCGCAGCCACATTCATGATTGGTCCCTGCCTCGATCACAAGGCCGCGCCTTTCCAGCGATTGTCGAAGGCCTTGGTTGCCGCTGGGCTTTTGGGGATCAACCCAGACGACCATTCCGGAACATAGGTGAAGCGACGTAAAGAAGCGAGGCGGCCAAAAAGGCTCCGATATAATGACCGCGTGAATGAACTCCAGCGAGGGTGAGCGTCACAGGCGACAATGCGCGCCGTCGTCCCCGACAGCTTTGTGCCCTTCATGGCGGCGTTTCCGGAAAGCGCGCCGAGAGTCGCGAGGAATGTAAGGCTGCCATATTTGCGGTCTGCATCAGCAAGGTCGCGAAGGAAGCTGGCGCCAGCCGACGCTAACCTGGCGAAGCTGATGGGCCGACCTCAATTCGTCAGAAACCTGTAGGCGGCGATCAGAGCCACCATGGCTGCGAAAATCAGCAGGGCCGGCACGGATCTTCGGGCGGCTGGCCTGTCGGGAGGGCGCGCGGCCAACCGAGCCGGCGGAGGCCTGCGCGGTCGCTCAGAACGCGCGACGGTGTTATCCACGGATGTAGCGACGGTTTCTAGTTCTGGCGGCGCGCCGATACCTCCCATCTCGCTATAATAGCTGGCGTAGACCTCGCGCACTGCCACCGCTGTCGACTCGGCTTCGCTCATCCGCTCGAGCCTGGCCCTATAGCTGAGCAAGAACCCCTGCGCATTTGGAGGCAAGTCATCGAAGCTACCGAGCTTGGCCATCATAAGCCATGTGGCAAAATCCGACTCTGCTTTGGAGCGGGCTGTTCGGGCGATGCGGACGCTTGGGCGTGAGGCCATGGGTGTCTGATCGAGTTGCGATGCAAAATCGCGCATTGATGGCGTTCGTTGGACGGTTCGCCTAGATGTGCGAGTTGTCTGAACTGGCGTCAAGCGCCTCGCTTTGGGTTCGCCTGCGTAGCGCCGAAGTGCCCGACGCTTGCTTTCCTATAATGTTAGCGTAACTCTCATCTGAAAAACATATTTGCGACATGCAGCCAAGCGCTATTGTTATTGATCCATCGCAAGCTTCTTTCCCGGACCGCCAAGGTCGCCCTGGGGGCAAGCGCGACAAGGACACCTCGACGTTGCCATGCAATCGCTAGGACTGGGTTTCCTCTTGCGGAGGGTTGCGCACCCGCAAACGGCTGAGGAGAACGATAATGCCCTTCGATTATTCACTCGCAGCTCTCGTCGCTGTCGGCCTGCTGTTCTACTTGATCTACGCCCTGCTGCGACCTGAGCGATTTTAGGCCGATAAAGCCTGCACTATCTCGTCACAACGTGGTCGCAGCGGACGCGACGCTCAAGCCGTCTGGCGGCTTGCCCGGCGACTGGTGGGCCCGGCAGGACTCGAACCTGCAACCAGACCGTTATGAGCGGCCGGCTCTAACTGAGCTACAGGCCGCGAGAAAACGGCCGGGGTCATTGGGCGCACTGTCACCGCAATCCCCTGGTATTGGAACGCTCCAGCTCTTATTTCGCGTTCGAGAAAACATCCGCTGCGTAGACGACCTTGCCGCCCACCACCGTCAGCAGAGACGCCGTGGCACCAATTTGCTCGACGGGGACGGACATGAAATCCCGATCGAGAATCGCGAAGTCGGCGAGCTTGCCGTTTTCGAGCGTACCGCGCCGCGTATCGTCGAAGCAGAACCAGGCGCTTCCCACGGTGTAGAGCCGCAAGGCATCTTCGCGGCTGGGTGTTTCGTCCGGGCCGCGCGTCGATAGTCCGCCGACGGTCTTGCCGTCGAGCATCCATTGCAGTGCCACGAACGGATTGTAGGATGCGACCCGATGCGCATCCGTGCCGGCCCCGACATGGACGCCTGTACGCAACGCCATAACGATGGGCGGCATGCTGCGCGCGGCTTCGCCGGCCTGCGCCACGATACGGTCGCCTCCGAGATACATGGCGTCCTGCATGGTCCAGCCGACGCCGAGAGCCTTCATCCGCGCCAGCGTTTCGGATGAGGTGTTATCGAGATGGGCGATGGACCAGCGCAGCGGCGCGATCGGCGTCTCCTTGTTGACCTCTTCATACAGGTCGAGGAGGTGATGGACGGATTTGTCTTCCTGCCAGTGGATGGTGACCGTCAGCCCTTGTTTGGCCGCCCAACGAATGATCTCGAGGAACTTTTCCTTGGTGGCCGCGTCGGGCGCGTTGTTGTTGTACATGGCGCCGGTGATCCGCTCGCCGATTCCGTTGAATCGCAGCATGTCGTCGCCGAATCCCATCGGCAGGAACGGCGTGAGAGTTTTGTACTCCTCGAATTCCGCGCCGACATTTTGGGCGAACAGGCTGTAGGCGACTCGCACCGACTGTGATTTTTCACGCCAGAGCTTTTGCAGGGCGGCGTAGTGGCTGGGATAAATGCTGAAGCCGCCGGGATCCACGATCCCGGTAATTCCGAGACGATTGAGCTCCGTGAAGAACTGCCGGGTTCCGGCGACATTCTCTTCGAAATTCGGTCTCGGCAGGCGATCGAACAGCGCGGAGATGCTGACAATGGAGCCGTTGAACCAGCCCGTGGTTTCGCCCGACGCGGCGCGTTCGGCCGTGATGCCGGCCGGCAACTGATCCGCGGACATCCCGAGGGCTTGCTGCGCTTTCGGCGTCATCAGCACCGCCGAATAGAACAGCTGGATGTAAGCGGGATTGTCGGGAACAGCCGACATCACCTCGGCCAGGGTCGGCCGCCGCCTCTCCGCGAATTGCAATTCGCTCCAGCCACCGGCCACGATGATCCAGGACGCCGGACGCGCTTTGGCCGCCTGGCGCAAGCGTTCCATGGCCTCGCCGATGGTCTTGGCGCCGATCCAGTTGACCTCGGTTGCGTAGGTGAGGCCGGCGCGCACGGCGTGAATATGGGAATCGATCAATCCCGGAATGATGGTGCGTCCGCCTGCGTCGACGCGGCGTGTCGCGGGCCCGATCAGGCCTTCCATGGCATCGTTGCCGCCAACTGCAACGATCTTGCCGTCGCGGACTGCGAGAGCCTGCGCGATCGTCGATGCGGGATCCAGCGTCACGATCTTAGCGTTCGTGACAATGAGGTCGGCCTTTTGTGCGTAAGCCGAAGTGGCCCAGCACGAGATCACCAAAATCGCCAGAAGCTTGCGCATGTTCAGTCCCGGAATGAGAGAGGCAGGAACGGCGCCACACATCCGCCGCTGGATGCGCTCGCGGGCGTCGCGTGTCGCAACGGGGAGTGTCGCGATCTTGATCATGTCTGGCTCCAACAAAATCAACCGGTCCACCGGAAAATTCGGTCAAGGCCCAAATCATTGATTTCGCAGCCCGCCTTCGCCCGTTGGGCTTCGGCGCGGCAGCCTTCGCCCGCTTCGCTTGCCATTTGTGGCACCGGCTTGCCTAGCCGAAGCTCGCGAAGCGAGCGAAGGCTGGTGGGCCCGGCAGGACTCGAACCTGCAACCAGACCGTTATGAGCGGCCGGCTCTAACCATTGAGCTACAGGCCCCGCCGCGAGACGGCCGCGGATGTGCGGCCGGCAACGGTGCGCGGTTCGTTTACAGGGATGGAGGCGGGGGTGCAATGCTGGCACCAGTGGATGGAAACCCCTGGCGCAGCATGGCCGATGATTTTCGAATAACCGAAAATGGCGATGATGCCCTTATGCTCCTGTTTTGCCCGACGAGTCAAATCGGCTCGCGAGGGGCCCGTTTTTCCGTTTCGGTAACCCACTGTGATCAAACGGCTTTTCTACTGTGCATGGGGTTGTTTTCCCACATTTTGATTCCGGAGGGGCCTGCAGGTCCCTCCGAATGCCTTACCGGCGCGCTACTGCACGCCGCGAAGGGCCGCCCCTAGTCCACCGAAACCCCGGCGAACTCCACGACCTTCTTCCACTTCTCGGTCTCATCAGTGACCAGCTTGCCAAACTCGGCGGGCGTCATCGGCCGCGGGATGCCGCCATTCTCGGTCAGCCGCGCGATGACCTTCGGGTCCTTCAACGCCTCGCCGACGGCCTTGTTGAGGGTCTCGACGATTTCGGGTGGCGTGCCCTTCGGCGCGGAGATGCCGTAGAAGCCGACCGATTCGAAGCCGGGGATCGTCTCGGCGATTGCGGGCACGTCAGGCACGCTCGGCCAGCGCTGCGGCGAGGTGACGCCGAGCGCGCGGACATTGCCGCCGCGCGACTGCTCGAGCGCGGAGGGGAGGTTGTCGAAGATCAGCTGCACCTTGTTCGAGATGATGTCGGGGAAGGCGATCGCCGAGCCGCGATAGGGCACGTGGATCATGTCGCACTTGGTCATCGCCTTGAACAGCTCCGCCGACATGTGCACCGAGGTGCCGTTGCCGGACGAGGCAAAGGAGATCTTGCCGGGATTGGCCTTGCAATAGTCGATGAACTCCTGAACCGTCTTCGCCGGGAACGCGTTGGAGACGACCAGCATGTTGGTGAGCTGCATGATGCTGGCCACCGGCACGGTGTCGCGCAGAAAATCGTAAGGCAGCTTCTTGTAGAGCGAGGTCGAGATCGCGTTGTTGGGGGCGACGAACAGCAGCGTGTAGCCGTCGGCCGGCGAATTGATCGCGGCGGCAGCGGCGATGTTGCCGCCGGAGCCGGCACGGTTCTCGACGATGAATTGCTGGCCGAGGCGATCCGACAGCGCCTGCGCCATGATCCGCGCCACGATGTCGACCGGGCCGCCGGCGGCGAAGCCGATCATCCAGTGCACGGGGCGGTCGGGGTAGCCGGCGGCGGAGGCGGGAGGGGAGGCGTTGAGGAGAGTTGAAAGAAAAAGCAGCCCAAAAACAGTGTTACGCAAAATTCGCAACATGACGTCTCCCATTGTTCTATTGTCGTTGGGCGGCATGCTTTCACAAAATCCGCCCGCTGCCTACATCGCCGCAAGTCGATGTTGACGCGGGGCGGCCGGGACTCATCATGAGATTCGTAATCACAATCCTTCTCGGCGCGGCGCTGCTCGCAAATCCACTCGCCGGACCCGCCGCTGCTCAAACCGGAGGCAAGGCCATTCCGACCACGACACTCAGCCTGGGCACCGCGACGCCCGGCGGCGGCTTTCCGCTCTATGGCAACGCCTTTGCGGAAGTGATGAACGCGGCCGATCCGCAAATCACCATCGCGCCCCGCAACACCAAGGGCAGCAACGAGAACATTCCGCTGCTGGAAAAGGGCGAGCTCGATCTTGCGCTGGTCGCGGGCGAGCCGGCCTACGAGGCCTTTGCCGGCATCGGCCGCGCGCCTGTGCGGTTGAAGATACTCACCGCGATCTATTCCAACCCCGGCATGTTCGTGGTGCGGGCGGACAGTCCGTACAAGACCATTCGCGATCTGGTTGGCCAGCCCGTTGCGTTCGGTGCCAAGGGCTCGGGCCTGCCGATCCTGGCGCGCTACGTGCTGGATGGCCTCGGCCTCAAGCAGGACGAGGATTTCAAGGCGATCTATCTCGACCGCGCCGGCGATGGCCCGGCGATGGTCGAGGACGGACGTGTTGCAGCACTTTGGGGCGCCGGCATCGGCTGGCCCGGTTTTGCCGCGGTGGCATCGGGTGCGTCAGGCGCGCGCTTCATTGCGCCCAGCACTGAAGAGATCACGCGCATTCGCGCCAAGCATGCGTTCCTGAAGCCGCTCACCGTGCCGGCCGGCTCCTATCCGAAGCAGGCCGAGCCGATCGCCTCGCTCGGCTCGTGGAGCTTTGTCCTCACGCGCGAGGACCTGCCCGATGACGTCGCCTATCGCCTCGCGAAGACGCTGCACGGCGTCGAGGCGACGTTCTGCAAGCAGCTCGCGCAGGCCTGCGAGACCACGGCGTCGAACACGGTCGCGGCAGCGCCGAAGCCGGAGCTGATCCATCCGGGCGTGATGAAGTATTTTCGCGAGATCGGGGTCGTCAAATAGCGAATGGCGAGTGGTGAATAGCGAATGGAAGCGTCCCCATTCGCCACTCCCTATTCGCCATTCGCCAATCTCACTTCTTCACCAGTGGACACGCCGGGTCCGGCGGCCCGAACGCCTTCTCGCCCGAGATGGTCGCGAGGATCTTGTAATAGTCCCACGGATATTTGCTCTCCTCCGGCGTCTTCACCTGCACCAGCCAGAGGTCGTGCACCATCAGATTGTCCTCACGCAGTTTGCCGTTGCGGGCGAAGAAATCCTCGATCGGCTTTTCCCGCATCTTGGCCGCGACCTTGAGCGGATCGTCGGTGCCGGTCTCCTTGATGGCGTTGAGATAGTGCATCACGCTCGAATAGACGCCGGCCTGCCACATCGACGGCATCTTGTTCATCTTGGCGAAATAGCGCTTCGACCATTCGCGGGTCTTGTCGTCCATGTCCCAGTAGAACGACGTCGTCAGCAACAGCCCTTGGGCGGCCTGCAGGCCGAGTCCGTGGATGTCGGTGATCAGCGCCAGCAGCGCCGCCATCTGCTGGCCGCCCTTGAACACGCCGAACTCCGAGCCGGTCTTGATCTCGTTCATGTTGTTGGGGGGACCTGCGGCAATGCCGATGATCTTGGCCTTGGAGGCCTGCGCCTGCAGCACGAAGGAGGAGAGGTCGGGCGTTGCCAAGGGTGGCCGCACCGAGCCCAGCACCTTGCCGCCATTGGCGGTGACGACGCTGGAGGCGTCGCGCTCCAGCGAATGGCCGAAGGCGTAGTCGTCGGTGATGAAGAACCAGCTGTCGCCGCCGCGCTTGACCACCGCATCCGCGGTGCCGACCGCGAGCGCGCGGGTGTCGAACACCCACTGGATCGCGTAGGGCGAGCAGAACTTGCCGTGGAAGTCCGCCGTGCCGGTCGAGTGGGTGATGAACAGCCGCTTCTTCTCGTTGGCGATGTTCTGCACCGCGAGCCCGACCGCGGAGACCGGCACGTCGACGATCAGGTCGACCTGGTCGACATCGAACCAGCGCCGCGCGATCGCGCCGCCGATATCGGCCTTAAGCTGGTGGTCGCCGATCACGATGCTGATCGGCTTGCCGAGTACGGTGCCGCCGAAATCGTCGATCGCCATCTGCGCCGCCGTCACCGAACCCTGGCCGGTCGGCGCGGAGGCGGGGCCGTTCATGTCGGTGAGCACGCCGATCTTGACGATGTTGTCGGAAACCTGCGCCGACGCCGCACCCGGCGGCAGCGCAGCCGCCAAGAACGTCGCTGCAAAGCCGGCCGCGACCGGCAGTCCAAATCTCGTTGGATTCACGCTTGTCCTCCCCTGATCCGGCTCGTTGGCCGGTGTTGCCCGGGTATGGCCCGGCTGAATTGGTTTCTTTTGCAACTATTTGGGGGCGGGCGTCAACGTCAGGCCGCGAAGCGGATCTGCCCCGCCGGCGAGGGATCGTAGCCGGTCAGCTCCTCGGCGCGCTGTCGCAGCCGTCTTTCACTGAGGAACCGGATCAGGGCCTGCATCGGCGGGCGGAAATAGCTGCGTTGCCGCATTGCGAGATCAAAATTCTCCCAGACCAGCGGCACGAAATCGAGCCCGGCCGAGCGCGCCGCCGCACGCGTCGCGATTCCGCAATCGGCCTGTCCCGCGCGGACGATCTCGGCGAGATCCGGCCCGGTGAGGGCCGGCGTCTCGACCCGGCGCAGATCGCGCGTCGAGGCGTCGGCGCGCCTCAACAGCACATCGAGCAGCATCTGCGCGCCTGTGCCCTGTTGTCGCATCGCCATCCTGACACCGAGCGCAAGCACGTCGGAGAGGCCGCGCAGCCGCTTCGGATTGCCCGGCGGCAGCACGAGACCCTGCTCGCGGCGCACGAATGCGACCAGCACCGCATCATGCAGGTCAGGCGCGTCACGCAGCGTCGTCGCACTGGCGTCGGAGGCAAGATTGCCGTCGGCTTCCACGCTGTGGAAGTGCACCGCCGCCGCCATCACCTCGTCGCGCTGCAAGCGCTCGAGCCCGCGCGCGCTGCCCTCGCTCATCGATCCCAGGCCCGAGCCGGATTCACGCAGGCTCCAGTCCAACAGCTCGTCCTGGCTGCCGCCCACGACCGGCGGCGGCTCCGCAGTCAGCATGCCGGCCGGACGCGCCAGTCCCGACAGGACCCAGAGGTCGAGCTCGTGCCGCGGGAAGAGCCACTTCCCGGTCACCTTGGTGCAGGGAATCGCGCCGGTGGTGACGAGTTCGTAGAGCTTGCGTTCGCCGAGCCGAAGGTAGTCGGCGGCTTCGCTGGTCGTCAGGAATTCCATCCTGCATTCCTATGCAAATTCTTGCTTCTTTTTGGCGTTCGACGCAGGTGGAATTCTGCATTTCAATTTACGTCCGGCAGGACCATGCCCGATCATCTCGCTGCTTTGCAACACATCCTCACGCGCGATTTCTGCTTTGGTGAACGATCCTGAAGCGCCCGCGTGGCGCGGGCCTTGCGGCCGTCGCGCTCGCAATTGCAATCGACGCACCGCGCGGACCGCATTGCCGAAATGTCCCGAGTTGGGGGCGCAACGAGCAAACGCGTCACGAGTGTGGCGCAATCGATCATCATCATGATCGCGTCATAGCCAATGGGAACCCGATCATGGTCGTCCGCCGCCTGTCCGTTGCACTCGCGCTTCTCTGCGGCCTCGCCGCGGGCGTGGCGGCGTCATTTGCGGAGGACCGGGCGATCGTGCTGGCCTCGACCACGGCGACACAGGAGTCCGGCCTGCTCGATCATCTGCTGCCGATCTTCCGCGAGAAGACCGGCATCGAGGTGACGGTGATCGCGCGGCGCGCCGATGAAGTGCTCGACGGCGCGCGCAGGGGCGAAGTCGACGTCGTGCTGATGCACGCACGGCCGCAGGAGGAGAAGTTCGTCGCCGACGGTTTTGGCGTGAAGCGTTTTGACGTGATGTACAACGACTATGTGCTGATCGGACCGAAGAGCGATCCTGCCGCCGTGAAGGGCAAGGACATCGCCACCGCGCTGAAGGCGATCGAGGCCAAGGGCGCGCCGTTCGTGACGCGCGGCGACCGGTCGGGCACCCATGCCGCGGAGCTCGCGCTCTGGATCGTCGCCGGCATCGATATCGCCGCTGCCAAGGGCGCATGGTATCGCGAAGTCAGGCAAGGGATGGACGCGGCCCTCGACGCGGCGCGCACGGCGAACGCCTATGTGCTGTCCGACCGCGGCAGCTGGATCGCCTTCAAGGATCGCGGCGATCTCGACATCGTCGTCGAAGGCGACAAGCGGCTGCTCAATCAGTACGGCGCGATGCTGGTGAACCCGGAAAAGTTTCCGAACGTGAAGAAGGAGCTGGGGCAGACCTTCATCGACTGGCTGATCTCGCCGGAGGGGCAGGCGGCGATCGCCGGCTACAAGGTCGACGGACAGCAGCTGTTCTTCCCCAATGCGGCCAAGTCCGGCGGCTGACCTTCGCATCGCCAGCGGTTGCCAAACCGGGCGATGCATGGTCCATCATGGCGCATGACCCAGCGCCTGCCGCCATCGCTGACGCCGCTCGACACTGCGCTCGCCGCGTTGCTGCGAGGCGTTGATCCGATCGCGACGATCGAGTTGCCCCTGGCGGAGGCCGCCGGCTGCATCGCGGCAGGGACGCCGCTGCTTGCGGCGTCTCCGCCGCGCGACATCGCCGCTGCGGACGGCTGGGCGCTCTGCGCCAACGATATTGTCGGCGCGTCCGCCTATTCGCCGCTGCCTCTGACGACGGCGCCCGTTTGGGTCGATGCCGGCGACGCGATGCCGCCGGGATGTGATTGTGTGCTCGATGCCGACGCAGTCGAGGTGTCGGGTCCACTCGCCCAGGTGCTGGCGGAGGGCGCGCCCGGACAGGGCGTCAGGCGCGCCGGAAGCGACATCGCCGGGCGGGCGCCTGCCGTGGCGGAAGGGCATTTGATCCATCCTGCCGCCTTGCTGCTCGCGCGCGCCGCCGGTGTTGAAAAGCTGAGCGTACGGCGGCCGCGGCTGTGCATCGTCAACGTGCCGGGTGCAGCCGTGACGGCACACATGATTGCCGAGATCGCGCGCGCAGCAGGGCTGCAGGTGCAAACGCGCGAAGCTGCCGCGCGAGATGCTGCATCGATCGCGGAAGCGCTCGGCGATCTCACCTGCGATCTCGTCGTGACGATCGGCGGCAGCGGCGCCGGCCGCCGAGATGCCGCGGTCAGCGCGCTGGCCCGGCATGGCGACGTGCTCGCCCATGGCCTCGCGCTCCAGCCCGGACGCACCGCAGCGGTCGGGCGGCTCGGACCGGTTCCAATCGTCGCCTTGCCCGGCTCGCCCGATCATGCGCTTGCCGCCTGGCTCGCGCTCGTGCTGCCGCTCGTCGATCGGCTGTCGGCGCGGCGGTTACGCCGACGCATCACCTTGCCGCTTGCGCGAAAAATCGCATCCAGTGTCGGCATCGCCGAAATTGCCCTGCTGGCCGAGGAACATCATGCGTGGCTCCCGCTTGCGGTGGGGGATTGGCCGCTCCAAGCCATTGGCCGGGCCGATGCATGGCTGCTCGTTCCCGCCAACCACGAGGGATTTGCGGCAGGAACGCCGGTCGATGCCTATCTGATACGGGAATGATATGGGTTTGGCATGACGATGATCCCGCAATCGCAAGACCGCAGCGCGCTCGAACAGGAGCAGTTCCTCAAGATCCTCTCTCGTGAGGACGCGCTGGCGCGCTTTGACGTTGCGTTGTTTCCGCGCGCGGTCCCGAGCGAGGCGCGCAAGCTTGCCGATGCGCTCGGCGCGGCGCTCGCCGAAGACATCACGGCGCCGATCGATGTTCCGCCGTTCGACCGTTCCAATGTTGACGGCTTTGCCGTGCGCTCGGCCGATCTCGCCGCGGCCGGCGAAGGCGCGCCCGTTCGCCTTGCGCTGAACGGCGAGACCATTCACTGCGGCACCGCGCCGAAGCTGCAGGTGGCGACAGCAACCGCAACGCCGATCGCAACCGGCGGGCCGTTACCACGCGGCGCCGACGCCGTCGTCATGGTCGAGCATACCCAGCCCGCCGGGTCCGATGCGATCGACGTCCGGCGAGCCGTTTCGCCGGGACAGTTCGTGTCCTACGCAGGCTCCGACATCGCGCGCGGCGAGGCGCTCCTGCGCGCCGGCACGATCATCGGCTCGCGCGAGATCGGCATGCTGGCGGCCTGCGGCATCGCCGAGGTGACCGTCGCGCGCAAGCCGCGTGTTGCCGTGATCTCCACCGGCGACGAATTGGTTCAGCCCGGCGAGGCGCTCGCGCCGGCCGCGATCTACGACACCAACGGCGCCATCGTCGCCGCCGCGATCGACGAGAATGGCGGCGAGGCGGTGTTCCTCGGCGCCATTCCCGACGATGAGGCAAAACTCGAAGCCGCCATGCGCCGCGCGCTGGCGGACGCCGACATGCTGGTGCTGTCGGGCGGCACCTCGAAGGGCGCAGGCGACGTGTCCCATCGCATCATCGGCCGGCTCGGCCAGCCCGGCATCATCGCGCATGGCGTTGCACTCAAACCCGGCAAGCCGCTGTGCCTTGCGGTGTGCGACGGCAAGCCGGTGGTGATCCTGCCGGGCTTTCCGACCTCGGCGATGTTCACCTTCCACGACATGATCGTGCCGGTGCTGCGCAAAATGGCCGGGCTGCCGGCGCGCTCCGACGCCAAGGTGAATGCAACCGTGCCGGTGCGCATCGCCTCCGAGCTCGGCCGCACCGAGTTCGTCATGGTCTCGCTGGTCGGCGGCAAGGACGGCCTGATCGCCTATCCCTCCGGCAAGGGGTCTGGTGCGATCACGTCGTTCGCGCAGGCCGACGGTTTTCTGCGCATCGACGCGCTTGCCGACCAGATGCCGGCAGGGACCGACGCCGAGGTGACGCTGTTCACGCCGCATGTGCGGGTGCCCGATCTCGTCATCGTCGGAAGCCATTGCACCGGCCTCGATCTCGTCACCGCACAGCTCGCGCATGCGGGGCTGACCGTGCGTTCGATCGCGGTCGGCAGCCTCGGCGGACTTGCGGCGGCGAAGCGCGGCGAATGCGATCTCGCGCCGATCCATCTGTTCGACGACAAGAGCGAGACCTACAACAGGCCTTACCTCGTTGAGGGGCTCGAGCTCGTGCCGGGCTGGCGGCGGATGCAGGGCATCGTGTTCCGGAACGGCGACAAGCGTTTTGAGGGGCTCGGTGCGAAGGAAGCCGTCGCCGCCGCGCTCGCGGACCCCGCCTGCATCATGGCCAACCGCAACCAGGGCGCCGGCACGCGCATCCTGATCGACCGGCTGCTCGGCGGCGCGCGCCCGGAAGGCTACTGGAACCAGCCGCGCTCGCACAATGCCGTGGCTGCGGCTGTCGCACAGCACCGCGCCGACTGGGGCATGACCATTGCGCCGGTCGCCCATGCTGTCGGCCTCGGTTTCATTCCGCTCGCGGAAGAGCATTATGATTTCGCGCTGGTGACGGCGCGCAAGCAGCGGCCGGCCATGCAGGCCTTTCTCGACGCACTCGGCTCGGACGAGGCGCGCACCGCGCTGGAGCGAGCGGGATTCCGGCCCGCTTAGATCAACGACGCGGCGTTCAAGCCGCGCCGCAGGGGGGACGCGATGGCGAGGCCGCTTTCGGTTGCGATCGTCGGCGCCGGCATGGGCGGGCTTGCGACCGCCGCGGCGCTTCGGCGCGTCGGTATCGATGTGATGGTCTACGAGCAGGCCTCCCGATTCGCCCGCATCGGCGCCGGCATCCAGATCGGCTGCAACGCAATGAAGGTGTTGCGTGCGCTGGGGCTGGAGGCGCGGATGCGCGAGCACTCGTTCTATCCACGCTCCTGGAACAACCGCGACTGGGAGAGCGGCGACATCAAGTTCGACATGATTTTTGGCGAGAGCGCGGAAGAGAAGTTCGGCGCGCCCTATCTGCTCGCCCATCGCGGCGATCTCCATGCGGCGCTGGCGAGCGTGGTGCCGAACGAATTTGTGCGGCTCAATCACAAGCTCGTCGGCCTCGACGAGACCGGCGATGGTGTCCGGCTAAGCTTTGCCGATGGCACGCGTGCCATCGCCGATGCCGTGGTCGGCGCGGACGGCGTCCATTCGACGGTCCGCGATCTCCTGTTCGACGCCGCGCCGGCCAAATTCACCGGCCGGATCGCCTATCGCACCACCTATCCCGCCGCGCTGCTCGGCGGCGCAGGCATCGACGACTGCACCAAATGGTGGGGCGAGGACCGCCACATCGTGATCTATTACGTCAAGCCTGATCGCAGCGAGGTCTATCTCGTCACCAGCCAGCCCGAGCCGGGCTTTCGCATCGAGTCCTGGTCGGCGAAGGGCGACGTGCGCGATCTGCGCGCATCATTCGAAGGCTTTCATCCGCAAGTCACTCGGGTGCTCGCCGCCTGTCCCGACGTGCACAGATGGGCGATCATGGACCGCGACGCGCTGGAACGCTGGGCCGACGGCAAAGTGACGCTGCTCGGCGATGCCTGCCATCCGATGACGCCCTACATGGCGCAGGGCGCGGCCATGGCAATCGAGGACGCCGCCGTGCTGTCGCGCTGCCTCGACGGTGTCGGCAGCGACGGCGTCGCGAATGCGTTTCGCCGCTTCGAGGCGACCCGCAAGGTGCGCACGACGCGGGTGCAGGAGACCTCGCGCGCCAACATCTGGCTGAAGGAGCGCGCCGATACGAGCTGGGTCTACGGTTACGACGCCTGGTCGGTGCCGCTGGCGGCTTGAGCGGCAGGCTCGCGCTTGCGCCGACGCTTCTTGTCAGGAGGCCGCATCCAGCGCGGCCAGCCGTTCGGCTTCGGCGATGTCCTCGACCGTGTTGGCGTTGAAGAACGGATCGAGCGGCTCGGCCGGCCATGTCACCGTTGCGAGCGGATAGCGCGCGGTCCAGCGGTCGATCTTGCGGAGGTCTTCGACGACCAGCGCATGACGCAGCTCGTCGCGCAAGGCGACGCGCCACAAACCGATCACCGGATGCGACTGATCGCCTGATGCGGCGACCGCGAGCTGTGCGTTCTCGCGTTCCCGCGCCTCGTGCAGGCGCGCGACGAGATCGCGCGGCAAGAACGGGCAGTCGCCTGCGGCGCTCAGCACCCATGCGATGTCAGGCCGGTTCGTCGCCGTCCAGTCGAGCGCGGCGAGAATGCCGGCGAGGGGGCCGGGGAAGCCGGGTACGTCATCGGCGACAACGGGCAGGCCGAACGCCGCGAAACGTGCGGGGTCGCCGTTCGCATTGAGGATCAGTCCGCTGCATTGCGGCGTCAATCGCGCGATCACGCGCTCAAGGATGGTGCGGCCGCCGATGGTCCGCATCGGCTTGTCGCCGCCGCCCATGCGCCGCGCGAGGCCGCCTGCGAGCAGCACGCCCTGCGTTGCCGGAAAGTCAGTCGTCACCACCTTCACCCTTGCGTTTGTGCTTCGCCGATTCCTCCTCGACGTAAGCAAGGTTCTGGTCGTAGACGATCCGCTCTTCACCCGCGAGCGCGATGAAGCGCTTTCCGCGCGTGCGGCCGACCAGCGTCAGTCCGACCTGGCGGGCGAGATCGACGCCCCAGGCGGTGAAGCCGGAGCGCGACACCAGGATCGGAATGCCCATGCGCACGGTCTTGATCACCATTTCCGAGGTCAGCCGTCCGGTGGTGTAGAGGATCTTGTCGGAGGCATCGACGCCGTGGCGGTACATCCAGCCCGCGATCTTGTCGACGGCGTTGTGACGGCCGACGTCCTCGGTGTAGCAGAGCGGCTCGCCCTCCTGGCACAGCACGCAGCCATGGATCGCGCCGGCCTCCAGATAGAGAGAGGGCATGGTGTTGATGGTCTGGGTCATCTGGTAGAGCCAGGAGGTGCGCAGCTCCGCCTTCGGCAGCGCGACGCTCTCGACCGCCTCTAACAGGTCGCCGAACGCGGTGCCCTGCGCGCAGCCCGAGGTCTGGGTGCGCTTCTTCAGCTTGGCTTCGAAATTGGTGTGATGTGTGGTGCGCACCACCACCACCTGGAGGTCGTCGTCGTATTCGACCTCGGTGACCTCGTCATTATATTTCAGCATGTTCTGGTTGAGCAGATAGCCCAGCGCCAGATATTCCGGGTAGTCGCCGATCGTCATCATGGTGACGATCTCCTGCGAATTCAGGTAGAGCGTCAGCGGCCGTTCCATCGGCACCTTGATCTCGACCTTGGCGCCGGTCTGGTCGGTGCCGGTCACGCGCTCCGTCAGGCGCGGGTCGTCGGGGTTCGGAACGATCAGGGGCACCGGGGCTTTGTCGATCTTCATCATGGCCGCGACGTTAGCATGACATTCGGCTCAAGCCGATATAAGCATGCCGTGGAGACAACGAAATGCCTCCGTTCGTCATTGCGAGCGAAGCGAAGCAATCCAGAACTATATCCACGGTGGCAGTCTGGATTGCTTCGCTGCGCTCGCAATGATGGGGGAGGCCAGGGGTTCCATCGGCTGACGAGCCGTTGGCGGAGATCGAACGGTTATGAAAGTCATCGGCCTTGCGGGCTGGAGTGGTGCGGGCAAGACCACGCTGTTGACGCGGCTGATCCCGCATTTCAACGCGCAAGGCCTGCGCGTCTCCGTCATCAAGCATGCCCATCACCAGTTCGACGTCGACGTGCCCGGCAAGGATTCCTGGCGCCACCGCGAGGCCGGCGCGGCCGAGGTGCTGGTTGCGTCGTCGAACCGCTGGGCCCTGATGCATGAGTTGCGAGGCGCCGAGGAACCACGGCTGCCGGAGCTTCTGAGCAAGCTGTCAGCCGTCGATCTCGTCGTGGTCGAGGGCTTCAAGCGCGAGCCGCACCGCAAGATCGAGGTGCATCGCGCCGCCAACGACAAGCCGTTGCTGTTTCCCGATGATCCCGGGATTGTCGGGATTGCGACCGACATCGCCATTGAAACCCGCCTGCCGACCGTCCATCTCGATGATATCGAGGCTGCCGCGGCATTGCTGCTGCGTGCGGCGATGCCGGTCGAGGAAGCGGTGGCAAAAAGCGCCGCGATACGCTGACGAGGCACCATGGCGCAACTGTCGGACGATTGCTTTGCCTTCGGCGGACCGATGATGTCGGTCGACGAGGCCGTTGGTCTGATCACCACGCGCGTCAATGCGATCGCCGATATCGAGACCGTGGCAGTCATTGACGCCGACGGGCGCGTGCTCGCGCGCGATATCGCGGCGCCCCTGCCGCTGCCGCCCTTCACGAACTCCGCCGTCGACGGCTACGCCGTGCGCAATGCCGACCTTCCGGAAAGCGCGGAACGGGCATTCCCGCTCGACGGCCGCATCCAGGCAGGCGGCCTTGCACAGGCGCCGATCAAGGCCGGCCACACTGCGCGCATCTTCACGGGCGCGCCGATGCCGCCTGACGCCGAGACGGTCTTCATGCAGGAAGACGTCCGCCTCGATGAGGCCGGCAGAATCGTGCTGCCGCCGGGGCTGAAGCCCGGCGCGAATGTCCGCCCGGCGGGCGAGGACATTCCGCAAGGGCACGTCGCGCTGCGGGCCGGCCAGCGCTTGCTGCCGCAGCATGTCGCGCTTGCTGCAGCATTCGGCCTTGTCAGGCTCGACGTCGTCAGGCGCATCCGCGTCGCCGTGTTCTCGACCGGTGACGAGCTGGCTTCGCCCGGCGAGCCGCGCGCGGCGTCACAGCTGTTCGATTCCAACCGCTTCATGCTGATGGCGATGTTGCGCCGGCTCGGCTGCGAGGTCTCCGACCTCGGCATCTTGCGCGACGAGCGCAATGCGCTCGCGGATGGATTGAAGCAGGTTGCAGGCAGCCACGATCTGATCCTCACCACCGGCGGCGTCTCGACCGGCGAGGAGGACCACGTCAAGGCTGCAGTCGAGAGCATCGGCTCGCTGGTGCTGTGGCGGATGGCGATCAAGCCCGGCCGTCCCGTGGCGATGGGCATCATCGGCGGCACGCCGCTGATCGGCTTGCCCGGCAATCCCGTCGCCAGTTTCGTCACCTTCGTCCACGTGGTGCGGCCGACGGTGCTGGCGCTTGCGGGCAGTCTGCCGGAGCCGTTGTTGCCGATCCCGGTGCGCGCTGCGTTCACCTACAAGAAGAAGATCGGCCGCCGCGAATATGTTCGCAGCTCGTTGCGGCGCGGAGAGGACGGCGCGTTGGAAGCGGTCAAGTTTCCGCGCGAAGGCGCAGGCCTGTTGTCGTCGCTGGTCGAGACCGACGGCCTCATCGAACTCGGCGACGACATCACGCGTGTCGAGCCGGGACAGAGCGTAGGTTTCTTGTCCTATGCGGATTTGCTCTGAGGCCTCGCGTTGACGCCATCGCCTCACCCCGCCATGTTGCGCCCATGACCAGAACCACGCTCGATCTCACCGGGCTGAAATGCCCGCTGCCTGCCCTGAAGACGCGCAAGGCGCTCAAGCCGTTACAGCCGGGCGATCAGCTCGAAGTGCACTGCACCGATCCCTTGTCGGTGATTGACATTCCGAACCTGATCCGCGAGACGGGCGACACGGTGGAGATCACCGAGCGCAACGAGGCGCGCATCGTGTTCTTGATAGAAAAGATCAATGGTTCGATAGAGAAAACCAATGGTGCGCTGCGTTCGTAGTGCGCGGTCACTCTGCTGATACCTACCTTTTGTCTATCGACATCAATCGTTGCTTCTGCCCCAATTGACAACCTCTGTGCAGGCGCGGAGGTTGAGTCTTGTCTGCGATGCGCGGATGAACGGGGCAAACTCACGAAGCCTGCGCGGTGTATCGGCATAGAGCCCCGCTCAAGGGGTTAACGACTCGGATGCGCGTGACGATCCTGGCGCGCGTCAAATGATTGTTGCGGAGCAGCAGGGACCGTTGGCTGCGCCGCAACGGGCTGAGGACCAGGATTGCAGCGGCAGGCTTGCTCAGAAGGGCAACTGCAGGGGAGGAGTACATGGCAACAATCGAGAGCGCTGGAACACTTTCGGGTGCCGGCGCAGGTTTTCTGGATCGCGAGCGAACCATCGCGACCGCCGGCTTCAATCGCTGGCTGGTGCCGCCGGCTGCGCTGTGCATCCATCTCTGCATCGGCATGGCCTACGGCTTCTCGGTGTTCTGGCTGCCGCTGTCGCGCGCGATCGGGGTGACCGCGCCGAAGGCGTGCGCAGACATGTCGCTGTTTCAGGAGCTGTTCACGACCAGCTGCGACTGGAAGGTCGCCAGCATGGGGTGGATGTACACGCTCTTTTTTGTGCTGCTCGGTATCGCGGCCGCGGTTTGGGGCGGCTGGCTGGAGCGCGTCGGTCCGCGCAAGGCCGGGTTCGTCTCGGCCCTATGCTGGTGCGGCGGTCTCTTCCTCGGTGCGATCGGAGTCTACACCCATCAGCTCTGGCTGTTGTGGCTGGGCTCGGGCGTGATCGGCGGCGTCGGTCTCGGCCTTGGCTATATCTCGCCGGTGTCGACGCTGGTGAAGTGGTTCCCGGACCGCCGCGGCATGGCGACCGGCATGGCCATCATGGGCTTCGGCGGCGGCGCCATGATCGGCGCGCCGCTGGCAAACCTGTTGATGAACTACTTCAAGACCCCGACCTCGGTCGGCGTCTGGGAGACCTTCGTCGCGATGGGCGTCATCTACTTCGTGTTCATGATGATCGGCGCGTTCCGCTATCGCCTGCCGCCGCCCGGCTGGCAGCCCGAGGGCTGGACTCCGCCGGTCAAGGCCAACGCGATGATCTCGAAGAACAACGTGCACCTCAACGACGCGCACAAGACGCCGCAGTTCTGGCTGATCTGGTGGGTGCTGTGCTTGAACGTGTCGGCCGGCATCGGCGTGATCGGCATGGCCTCGCCGATGCTCCAGGAGATCTTCGCCGGCAAGCTGATCGGTCTGCCGGACGTGGGCTTCAACGCGCTCGATGCCGGGCAGAAGGCGCAGATCGCCGCGATCGCCGCGGGCTTCGCCGGATTGCTGTCGCTGTTCAACATCGGCGGCCGCTTCTTCTGGGCATCGCTGTCGGACAAGATCGGACGCAAGAACACCTATTACACGTTCTTCATCCTCGGCATCGTGCTCTACGCGCTGGCGCCGACGTTTGCGGCGATGGGCTCGAAGCTCCTGTTCGTACTCGGCTTCGGCATCATCCTGTCGATGTATGGCGGCGGGTTCGCCACCGTGCCGGCCTACCTTGCCGACATGTTCGGGACCCAGTTCGTCGGCGCCATCCACGGCCGGCTGCTGACGGCGTGGTCCACCGCGGGCATCATCGGTCCCGTCGTGGTGAACTACATCCGCGAGTTCCAGCTCGCGGCGGGCGTGCCGCGCGATCAGCTCTACAACACGACCATGTACATCCTGTGCGCGATGCTGATCGCGGGCCTGATCTGCAACTACCTGATCAAGCCGGTCGATTCGAAGTGGCACATGAAGGACGCCGACGTCGCCAAGCTGCAGGCGGCGAGCGCCAGCGCCGCTGCCGCGGGGCCGCATGGCTCCTACGGCATCGGGTTTGGCGGGCTTGACGTCAAGGCGGCGCTGTTCTGGGCCTTCGTCGGCGTTCCCCTGCTTTGGGGTGTCTGGAAGACGCTGGAGAGCGCGGTCAAGATCTTCTGATCGCCGTCGAGACTGCCGCGGGATGCTGATCATCGGCGTCCCGCGGCGTTCGCCTTTTAGACATCATCAAGAGTGGGACTTAGGGGGATTGAAATGGTTCGCACCCGAATTTGCCTTGTGGCTGTGTTGCTTGTCGCCGGCCTTCATGCCGCATCCGCGCAGACGACGCCGCCGGCGGCCTCTGCCGCAACGACCGAAGCCAAGCCGGGCAAGATCAAGCTCACCATGCAGAAGCTGAAGGACATGAAGGCCAAGTGGGCGGCCAACAAGCCGAAGCTCAAGGCCTGCCGCGCCGACGTGAAGTCCAAGGGCCTCGCCGGCGACGATCGCTGGTTCTACATCGAAGAGTGCATGAACAAGACGTGAGGTCGGGGGTCCGGCTGAGTTTGCGTAAGGAGGCGTGGCGGGGCAGCTGCCCGCCTCCTAAATGATTATAGAGACGTTCTAAATTTGCTTGGCGTCTGGTATACCAGAGGCTAGAGTTGCCTCGAATGAGGCTTGATCCGCGGGACGCGGCGACGCGGTTCCCAATCGTCAGGCCTGGAAATAAGGGCGGATCGCGATGGCGGTTCCACCTGAGTTCATCGCGCTTTTGAGGAGAACGCGACGTTTCCATGAGCAGCAACGACGACGTTCACAAGGTCAGGGAATTCGAGCATCCGGGCGAGGGGCGCCGACGCGCCAAGGCCACGCCCAAGGGGCGGCAGGTCAATCCCACCGCCGCGCACGAGATCGAGCAACTGCTCGGCGACAAGCCGCGGCGGCGCGATCTGCTGATCGAATATCTGCACCTGATCCAGGACAAATATCACCAGATATCGGCCGCGCATCTCGCCGCGCTTGCCGACGAGATGAAGCTCGCCTTCGCCGAGGTGTTCGAGACCGCGACCTTCTACGCGCATTTCGACGTGGTGAAGGAAGGCGAGCCTGATGTCGCGCCGCTGACGATTCGCGTCTGCGATTCACTGACCTGCGCGATGCTCGGCGGCGAGAAGCTGCTCGCGGATCTACAGAGCACATCGGGTCCCGGCATCCGCGTCGTCCGCGCGCCCTGCGTCGGCCGCTGCGATACCGCGCCGGCGGCTGAGGTCGGTCACAACTTCGTCGATCACGCGACCGTCGCCAATGTGATGGCGGCCGCGAAGGCCGGCGATACCCACGCGCATCTGCCGAAGTACGTTGACTACGACGCCTACATCGCCGGCGGCGGCTACAAGCTGCTCAATCGCGTGCGCTCGGGCGAATTGCCGAAGGACGATCTGCTGAAAGCGCTCGATGACGCCTCGCTGCGCGGTCTCGGCGGCGCCGGCTTCCCCACAGGACGGAAATGGCGCGCAGTGCTGGGCGAACCCGGCCCGCGGCTGATGGCGATCAATGGCGACGAGGGCGAGCCCGGCACGTTCAAGGACCGCGTCTATCTCGAAAGCGATCCGCATCGCTTCATCGAAGGCATGCTGCTCGGCGCGCATGTCGTGCAGGCCTCCGACGTCTACATCTATCTGCGCGACGAATATCCGGCTTCGCGCGAGATCCTCGAGCGCGAGATCGCAAAGCTTCCGCCGGGCGGTCCGACGCTGCACATGCGCCGCGGCGCCGGCGCCTATATCTGCGGCGAGGAATCCTCGCTGCTCGAAAGCATCGAGGGCAAGCGCGGTCTGCCCCGGCACAAGCCGCCTTATCCGTTCCAGGTCGGCCTGTTCGGCCTGCCGACCCTGATCAACAACATCGAGACGCTGTGGTGGGTGCGCGACATCGTCGAGAAGGGCGCGGACTGGTGGAAGGGCAACGGCCGCCATGAGCGTCACGGCCTGCGCAGCTTCTCGGTCTCGGGCCGCGTCAAGAACCCCGGCATGAAGCTGGCACCCGCCGGCATCACCGTGCGCGAATTGATCGACGAATATTGCGGCGGCATGGCCGACGGGCACCAGTTCTACGCGTACCTGCCGGGCGGCGCGTCGGGCGGCATCCTGCCGGCGTCCATGGACGACATCCCGCTCGATTTCGGCACGCTGGAGAAATACGGCTGCTTCATCGGCTCAGCCGCGATCGTGATCCTGTCGCAAAAGGACAGCGTGCGCGCGGCCGCGCTGAACCTCATGAAGTTCTTCGAGGACGAGAGCTGCGGCCAGTGCACGCCGTGCCGTGTCGGAACCCAGAAGGCGGCGCAGCTGATGCAGAAGCCGGTCTGGAACCGCGCACTTCTGGAAGAATTGAGCAAGGCGATGCGCGATGCATCGATCTGCGGGCTCGGACAGGCGGCATCGAATCCGTTGTCCACCGTGATCAAATATTTCCCTGACGAGTTCAAGGAAGCGGCCGAATGACCAAGATTACGTTCGAGCTCGACGGCAAGCAGGTCGAAGCCAAACCCGGCGAGACGATCTGGCAAGTTGCAAAACGCCAGGGCCGCGAGATTCCGCATCTGTGCTATTCGCCGGCGCCGGACTACCGCCCCGACGGCAATTGCCGCGCCTGCATGGTCGAGATCGAGGGCGAGCGCGTGCTCGCCGCGTCCTGCAAGCGCACCCCGTCGGTCGGCATGAAGGTGAAGACCGAATCCGCGCGTGCGGTGTCCGCGCAGAAGATGGTGATGGAGCTGCTCGTCGCCGACCAGCCGGCGCGCGAGACCTCGCACGATCCGGATTCGAAGTTCTGGCATTGGGCCGAGACCACAGGCGTCACCGAAAGCCGCTTCCCCGCCGCCGAGCGCTGGGCGACCGACGCCAGCCATCCGGCGATGCGCGTCAATCTCGACGCCTGCATCCAGTGCGGCCTCTGCGTGCGCGCCTGCCGCGAGGTCCAGGTCAACGACGTCATCGGCATGGCGTATCGCAGCCATGGTTCGAAGATCGTGTTCGACTTCGACGATCCCATGGGCGAGTCCACCTGCGTCGCCTGCGGCGAGTGCGTGCAGGCCTGCCCGACCGGCGCGCTGATGCCGGCCGTCATGCTCGACGAGAAGCAGACCCGTGTCGTCTATGCCGACAAGAAGGTGGATTCGCTCTGCCCGTTCTGCGGCGTCGGCTGCCAGGTGACCTACGAGGTCAAGGACGAGAAGGTGATCTACGCCGAGGGGCGCGACGGCCCGGCCAATCACAATCGTCTCTGCGTCAAGGGTCGCTTCGGCTTCGACTACATCCACCATCCGCATCGTCTGACCAAGCCGCTGGTGCGGCTGCCGAATGCGAAGAAGGATTCCAACGACCAGGTCGACCCGGCCAATCCCTTCACGCATTTCCGTGAAGCGAGCTGGGAAGAAGCGCTCGACATCGCAGCCAAGGGCCTCGTCAAGATCCGCGATGAGAAGGGCGTGAAGGCGCTGGCCGGCTTCGGCTCGGCCAAGGGCTCGAATGAAGAGGCCTATCTGTTCCAGAAACTGGTGCGCACCGGTTTCGGCTCCAACAATGTCGACCACTGCACGCGGCTCTGCCACGCCTCGTCGGTGGCGGCGCTGTTCGAAGGCCTGAGCTCGGGCGCGGTGTCGGCGCCGTTCTCGGCTGCGATGGATGCCGAAGTCATCATCGTGATCGGCGCCAATCCAACCGTAAACCATCCGGTCGCCGCGACCTTCATCAAGAACGCGGTCAAGCAGAATGGCGCCAAGCTGTTCGTGATGGATCCGCGCCGGCAGTCGCTGTCGCGCCACGCGACCAAGCATCTGCAATTCAAGCCGGGCTCCGACGTCGCCATGCTGAACGCGATGATCAACACGATCATCACCGAAGGCCTGACCGACGACCAGTATATCGCCGGCTACACCGAGGGATTTGAGGACCTCAAGGAGAAGATCAAGGAATTCACGCCGGAGAAGATGGAGGCGATCTGCGGCATCCCGGCGCAAACGCTGCGCGAGGTTGCGCGCACCTATGCGCGGGCAAAGTCGTCGATCATCTTCTGGGGCATGGGCATCAGCCAGCACGTCCACGGTACCGACAATGCGCGCTGCCTGATCGCGCTGGCGCTGATCACCGGCCAGGTCGGCCGTCCCGGCACCGGTCTGCATCCGCTGCGCGGCCAGAACAACGTGCAGGGCGCCTCCGACGCCGGCCTGATCCCGATGTTCCTGCCGGACTATCAGCCGGTCAGCCGCGACGATCTGCGCGGCAATTTCGAAAAACTGTGGCACCAGGATCTCGATCCGGTCCGCGGTCTGACCGTGGTCGAGATCATGAACGCGATCCATGCCGGCGAGATCACGGGCATGTATATCGAGGGCGAGAATCCCGCGATGTCCGATCCCGATCTCCAGCATGCGCGCCAGGCGTTGGCCATGCTCGATCATCTCGTCGTGCAGGATCTCTTCGTCACCGAAACCGCGTTCCACGCCGACGTCATCCTGCCGGCTTCGGCCTTTGCGGAGAAGGAAGGTTCCTTCACCAACACCGATCGCCGCGTGCAGCTCGCGCGCCAGGTGATCAAGCCGCCGGGCGATGCGCGGCAGGATCTCTGGATCATCCAGGAGATCGGCAAGCGGATGGGCCTGCCCTGGAATTATTCCGGCCCCGGCGACGTCTACACCGAGATGGCGGAGTTGATGCCGTCGCTCAAGAACATCAGCTGGGAGCGGCTGGTGCGGGAAGGTGCCGTGACCTATCCGGCCGACGATCCGAACAAGCCCGGCAACGAGATCATCTTCACCACGGGCTTCCCGACCGCGAGCGGCCGCGGCAAGATCGTGCCGGCCCATATCATCCCGCCGGATGAGCTGCCCGACGCCGAATATCCGATGGTGCTCTCAACCGGCCGCGTGCTCGAGCATTGGCACACCGGCTCGATGACCCGACGCGCGCAGGTGCTCGACCAGATCGAGCCGGAGGCGGTCGCGTTCATGTCGCCGAAGGACATGCACCGGAAGAAGCTCGCGCCCGGCGATTTCATCCGGCTGGAGACCCGCCGCGGTGCGGTCGAGGTCAAGGTCCGCTCAGATCGCGACGTGCCCGAGAACATGGTGTTCATGCCGTTCTGCTACGCGGAGGCGGCGGCCAACCTGTTGACAAACCCGGCGCTTGATCCCTTCGGCAAGATCCCGGAATTCAAGTTCTGCGCGGCCAGGGCCGAGCGCGCGGAGATGCGGGACGCGGCGGAGTAGGAAGGCCTCGTGGTTGCTGCCACAGGGCTTTGCCACACAACGCGCCGTTATGCCCCGCCTGGTGCGCAATTGCGCACGGGGGCGGGGCATCCAGTATGCCGCGGCCTATCGGTTCAATCACAACTGTCTCGGAGTACTGGATCGCCCGGTCAAGCCGGGCGGTGACAGTGATTGTGTGGTGCCGGCTTGCCCCACACCGCTTCGCGCCTCGCAATGACGGTGGTAGACATCGTGCATGTCCAAAGTCACTCCCACCACGCGCGCGCTCACGGCCGCCGGTGTTGCCTTCACCGTGCACACCTACGACTACGATCCTGACGCCGAGAGCATCGGGCTCCAGGCGGCGTCGGCTCTCGGTGAAGATCCGGCGCGCGTGCTGAAGACGCTGATGGCGCTGGTGGACGGCAAGCCGATCTGCGTCGTCGTCCCGTCCGACCAGGAAGTCTCCATGAAGAAGCTCGCCGCTGCCGCGAGCGGCAAGTCGGCGCAGATGATGAAGCCGCCCGAGGCCGAACGCGTCACCGGCTACAAGGTCGGTGGCATCAGCCCGTTCGGCCAGCGCAAACCGGTGCGCACCGTGATCGAGCAGAGCGCGCTCGCGCATGATCAGGTCTATCTCAATGGCGGCCAGCGCGGCTTGCAGGTTCGGCTGAAGCCGGGCGACGTGCGCGATGTCCTGAAGGCGGTCGTCGCGGATGTGGTCGCGTGAGCGCCGCGCCCTACTGCTTCTGCAGCAGCTTGAGCCGGCAGCGCAGTGCCTCGCGGATATGCGCCCGCGCAAGCTGCTCGGCCTTGTCGCCATCGCGCGCGGCGATGGCCTCGATGATGGCCTGGTGCTCGCCGTGGCTGGTCGAGGGACGGCCCGTCACCGTGAATGTGGTCGGGCCCAGCAGCGCGATCCAGTCCTGCAATTCGCGCGAGGCGTTGTCGAGATAGCGGTTGCGCGCGGCGCGGCAGATGGCTTCGTGGAAGGCGCGGTTGAGCCGCGCCATCTCGGCAGCGTCTGACGCGGATGCCTCGACAAAGGCCTGCTCGATGTCTCGGAGTGCGTCGACCTCGGGAGTGGAGGCGTGCTCGGCGGCCAGGCGCGCTGCAGCACCTTCCATGATCTCGCGCATGGCGTAGAGCTCGAGCACCTCGGAAATGTCGAGATCGCGCACGATCAGCCCGCGCCCGCCGGCGGGTTCGACGAAACCGCGGGCCGCGAGACGGCCAAGCGCCTCACGGACCGGCGTGCGGCTGACCTTGAGCCGCTGCGCGACCTCTTCCTCGCGCAGCCGGTCGCCGGCGCGGTAACTGCCGGCCTGAAGCGCCTCGCACAGCGAGCGGAACACGGCTTCGCCCAGTGCCACGCCGCCGCCGCGTGCGATCGATCCGCCTGTCTTTGCCGCGCGCTTGGCCATGTTTCCTCACGGCGCATCCTGCCCATGCAGAGATGCCACTTGCAGCGCCGATGTATATCTTTGTATACAAAGGTACGCAATGGTTGCCTGGGTCGATCGGGGTCCTCGGCGGCAGAATGTCTCTAACTTCGTCGCATCGGGCAGACGGGATGAGCAGAAAATACGACGTGCTGGTGATCGGCGGCGGCAATGCCGCACTGTGCGCAGCGATCTCGGCGCGCCGCGGCGGTGCTTCGGTGCTCGTGCTGGAGGGCGCGCCAAAATTCTATCGCGGCGGCAACACCCGCCACACCCGCAACATGCGCTGCGCCCATGACGCCGCCACCGAAATCCTCACCGGCCCCTACACCGAGGAGGAGTTCTGGGAGGATCTGCTGCGCGTCACCGGCGGGCAGACCGACGAGGTGCTCGCGCGGCACATGATCCGGGAGTCCAAGGACATCCTGAACTGGATCGTGGAGCAGGGCGTGCGCTGGCAGCCCTCGCTCGGCGGCACGCTGAGCCTTGGCCGCACCAACTCGTTCTTTCTCGGCGGCGGCCGCGCGATGTTGAACGCGCTCTACCTGACCGCCGAGCGGCTCGGCGTCGATGTCGAGTACGACGCCGAGGTCACCGATCTCGTGATCGAGGACGGCATGTTCCTCGCCGCGCGCCTCAAGCGGCCGATCAAGGGCGAGAGCGAGATCCGCGCGACGTCGCTGGTCGCCGCTGCCGGCGGGTTCGAGGCCAACATCGAATGGCTGAAGCAATATTGGGGCGAGGCCGCCGACAATTTCCTGATCCGCGGCACGCCCTATAACCGCGGCTCGATCCTGAAGATGCTGCTCGACAAGGGCGTGCAGGAGGTCGGCGATCCCACCCAGTGCCATGCGGTCGCGATCGACGCCCGCGCGCCGAAGTTCGACGGCGGCATCATCACACGCCACGACTCCGTCGTGTTCGGCATCGTCGTCAACAAGCACGCCCAGCGATTCTACGACGAGGGCGAGGACATCTGGCCGAAGCGCTACGCGATCTGGGGGCGGCTGGTCGCGGCGCAACCCGACCAGATCGCCTACATCATCTTCGATTCGACCGTCGTCACCAGCTTCATGCCGACGCTGTTCCCACCGATCGCCGGGCAGACGGTCGCCGAGCTGGCCGGCAAGCTCGAGCTAGATCCGGCTGCGCTGGAGAAGACCATCACCGAGTTCAACGCGGCCGTGCGGCCCGGCACGTTCGACCACACCATCCTGGACGACTGCGTGACTGAAGGCATCACGCCGCCGAAGACGCATTGGGCGCGCAAAATCGAGACGCCGCCTTATCTCGCCTATCCGGTGCGGCCCGGCATCACCTTCACCTATCTCGGCACGCGCGTGAACAAGGAGGCGCGGATGCTGATGGCCGATGGCAAGCCGTCCGCCAACATGTTCGCGGCCGGCGAGATCATGGCCGGCAACGTGCTCGGCAAGGGCTACGCGGCCGGTATGGGCATGACCATCGGCAGCGTATTCGGGCGGATCGCAGGACGGGAAGCGGCGAAACATGCACGGAACTAGAATTCTGGACGAAGCCGACCGTCTGATGACGGTCTGCAATTCCTGCCGCTACTGCGAGGGTCTTTGCGCGGTATTCCCCGCCATGGAGATGCGGCGCGCCTTCTCCGATGGAGATCTCAACTATCTCGCAAACCTCTGCCATTCCTGCGGCGCCTGCTACGTCGACTGCCAGTTCTCGCCGCCGCACGAGTTCAACGTCAACGTTCCGAAGACGCTTGCGGTTGCGCGCGCCGAGTCCTATGCGGCCTATGCCTGGCCAGGGGCGCTGTCCGGCGCCTTCGCCCGCAACGGGCTCGTCATCAGCGTCATCGCCGCGCTCAGCATGGCTGCCTTTATCCTCGGCTTTGCCGCCCTCAACGACCACAGCGTGCTGTTCGGCGTGCACACCGGCCCAGGCGCGTTCTACAAGCTGATGCCGCACAATGCGATGGCCGCATTGTTCAGTGCCGCATTCCTCTACGCGATCCTCGCGCTGGTCATGAGCGTGCGTGCCTTCTGGCGCGATATCGGTACGCCGATCGGCGGCCGCGCCGACGGCGGCTCGATCTTCCAGGCGATCCGCGATGCCGGCGAGCTGCGCTATCTCCACGGCGGCGGCGTCGGCTGCTACAACGAGGACGACAAGCCGACCGACCGGCGCAAGCTTTTCCATCACCTGACGTTCTACGGTTTTCTGCTGTGCTTCGCCGCAACGTCGGTGGCGACGCTCTATCACTACCTCTGGGGCCGCGAGGCGCCGTATCCATGGTGGGATCTGCCCGTGGTGCTGGGGACACTCGGCGGCATCGGTCTCATCGTCGGTCCGATCGGCCTGCTCGTTGCGAAAACGCGGCGTGCACCGGAACTGCTCGACGAGCAGCGCTACGGCATGGACGTCGGCTTCATCGCCATGCTGTTCCTGACCGGCTTCACCGGCATGGCGCTGCTGGTCCTGCGCGAGACCGCCGCCATGGGGCCGCTGCTGGCCCTGCATCTTGGCGCAGTGTTCGCGCTGTTCATCACCATGCCCTATGGCAAGTTCGTGCACGGCATCTATCGCTTCGTGGCGCTGGTGCGTTATGCGCAGGAGCGGCGCAGCGAGGCCGGCTCTTGAGGGGCGTGCGGGGCTGACGTATGTCTTCCTGGCTCGCGCACAACGCGAATCGCTTGGGGAGCCCGCGCTCATGTATATGTTTCTGCCATTCTTGCTGGCGCTCGCGGGCTGCGCGAGTGTCTGGCGTTCGCGCGCGGGACTGAGCTATGCGCTCTGGAGCGCAACAATCGTCGTCACCGTCGCATGGTTCTTCCACCATGCGACCGATCCGCTGAAATTCTCGTTCTGACGGTGTCGAGATGAGCACTGCAGAGATGAGCGAGCAACGGCCGGTCGGTGCGATCCTGAACATGCTTGGGCTGCTCGGGATCTCGTTGATCCTGACGGTCGCGTTCACCTATCAGCTTGCGCTCGGCGAGCTGCCCTGTCCGCTTTGCCTGTTGCAAAGGGCCGGGTTCATCGCGATCGGCATGGGGTTTTTGTTCAACCTGCGCCTCGGTGAGCGTCCATCGCACTATGCGATGATTCTCGTTTCCAGCCTCGTCACCGGCTTCGTCTCGATGCGGCAGGTATCTCTGCATCTTGCGCCCGGCGATCCCGGATACGGCTCGGCGCTGTTTGGGCTGCATTTCTACACCTGGGCGCTGATCGCGGCGATCGGGATCGTGTGCTATGTCGCACTTGTCTTCGTCCTGACGGATCTGAGCGGAAAGCGAGAAGGGGACGCGCCTTTGAACGGTGCGACATCGAATACAGTCTTCGCGATCTTCGCGTTGCTGGTCGCCGCAAATCTGCTGTCCACCGTGCTCGAGTGCGGCGCGGGTCAGTGCGACGATAACCCGGTTCGCTATCTCCTGCTCAAGTGATTGGATTGAAGCGGCCGTCGTGCAGGAACGCGATCGTCTGCTCGATCGCGACGGCATTTCGTGGAAGTCCGGTGTGCGATGCCTTGACGACGATGTGGTCGGTCATGTCGGCCAATTTCGCGCTTTCGACTGAAACCCGTCCGTCATTGGGCCGCGGCAGGACAAAGGCCGAGGCGATTGGCGCGATGGTGCGGCATCCCGCGATGACGCCGATCGCATAATCGGGCGGCGGCAGGGCGGCGAGCACAGGGGGCTGGGCTGTCGAAAGCTGCGAGCCGGCCGGACCGAACACAGCGCGATAGAGCGAGAGGTCCTTCAGGAGATCGGCGACTTCGCTGCCGGCGTTGGGTGTGCCCAGCATCACGACACGGCCCAGCCGCACCGGACGATATCTCGCGATGTAGATCCGGGCGAGCAACCCGCCCATGGAATGGGCGACGAAGTGGATTGCGCCGTCGCATTGCTCTGCAAACGCGGCGACCGGCGCGTGGATGTCTTCCGCAAGCGCCTCGAGCGGCTTCTTGCGGCTGGGGTAGTCGAGATTGAGCGTGGCGAAGCCGTGACGCTGCAACGCTCGATCCAGCTTCTTCAGCGTCCAGGCACCGACGCCGATGCCGTGAAGCAGAACCACGCCGTCGCACCGCGCATCAGGCGGTGCGACGCACGTGGGCTGGATCTCACGCAACCTCTCGCTCCGGCGAGGAGGCCTGTTCGCGGGCCATCGTCGTTGCCGTGACATAGTCGGTCTTGCCGGTGCCGAGCAGCGGCACCTTGTCGACCACCATGATCGCCGCGGGCACGGTGAGCTCGGACGCGCCGATTGCCTTGGCCTGGCCCTGCATCGCGCTGCGCTCGGCGGTCTTCTCCGTCGTCAGCAGCACGATGCGCTCGCCCTTGCGCTGGTCGGGGATCGACACGGCAACCGAGGCCGCCTGCGGCCACAGCGCCGTCGCGATGCTCTCGACCGCAGACAGCGAGACCATTTCGCCCGCGATCTTGGCGAAGCGCTTGGCGCGGCCCTTGATGGTGATGAAGCCGGCCGGGTCGATCGCCACGATGTCGCCGGTGTCGTGCCAGCCCTCGGCGAGCGGTTCGAGCACGCCGGGATTTTCGGCCCGCAAGTATCCGAGCATCACGTTCGGCCCGCGTACCGACAGGCGTCCGCCTTCCTCGATGCCGGGGACCGGATCGAGGCGGCTTTCCATCAGCGGTGAGAGGCGGCCGACGGTGCCGGGACGGTTGGCCATCGGCGTGTTCATCGCCAGCACCGGCGCGGTCTCGGTGACGCCGTAGCCTTCCAGGATGCGGATGCCGTAGCGCTCCATGAACACCTGCCGCGTGCGGTCCTTGACCGCCTCCGCGCCGGCGATCACCAGGCGCAGCGTACGGAAATCGTAGGCATGCGCTGAGCGGGCATAGCCGGTGAGGAACGTGTCGGTGCCGAACAGGATGGTGGCTCCGGTCTGGTAGATCAGCTCCGGCACGATGCGGTAGTGCAGCGGCGAGGGATACATGTAGATCGGAATGCCCGCGAGCAGCGGCATCATCATTCCGCCGGTCAGCCCGAAGGAGTGGAACACCGGCAGCACGTTGAACACCTTGTCGTTGGCGTTGGCATCGACCCGGGCCAGCGCCTGCGCCGCATTCGCAAGGATATTGCGATGGGACAGCACGACGCCCTTGGGCGTGCCTTCCGAGCCCGAGGTGAACAGCACGACAGCCGGATCGTTGGCCTCGCGGGCGACGCGCGGCGCAGTGCCCGCGAGCAGCCCCTTGATCTTGTCGGCCGTACCGATCGTGGCGCGGACATCCTCGAGATAGACGACGCGGGCTTCCGCGGAGATCGCTGCCATCAGCTTGTCGAGCTTGCCCTTCTCGATAAAGGCCTTCGACGTCAGCACGGTCTTGACCTGCGCGGCCTTCATGGCGGCGAGGACGTTGACCGGGCCGGCCGAGAAATTGAGCATGGCCGGCACCCGGCCGATGCTTTGCAGCGCCATGAAGACGACGGCGACGCCCGCGGAATTCGGCAACAGCACGCCGACGTTTTCGCCGGCCACCGTACCGGTCTCGAGCTTGCGGCTCAAGACCTGCGCGCCGAGGATCAGCTTGCGATAGGTCAGCTTGGTGCCGAGCGCGTCCTCGATGATGACCTTGCCGGTGTCGCGGTCACGATAGGCATGTCCGAGCGCTTCGAACAGCGTGTGGTCAAGCATGGCGTTCTTCACCATGGCGTCGATCATCACGTCCTGGAGCGCGGCGCCGGCGGCATTGCGGCGTGCCTTGCCCTTCAGCGCCGGATCGACCGGAAGCTTGACCGGCGGCAGGATCGTGACCGTCACCCGCGGAAACCAAGAGCGCTTGATCTGGCTCGAGTTGAGATAGCTGAGATGCGAGCGCTGCGCGCCCTCGATACGGACAGGCACGACCACCGCATCGGCCTTGTCCGCGATCATCGCGGTGCCGTCATAGACCTTCATCAGCGAGCCGGAGACGGTGATGCGTCCTTCCGGGAAGATCACGACCGGTTCGCCGGCGGCGACGAGCTTGATCAGGTCGCGCGCAGCCAACGGCTTGGTCGGGTCCATGGTGTAGTGCTTGACGACGCGCAGGAACGGCTTGGCCCACCAGGCCTTGGAGATGCCGGTATCGACCGCGAAGCTCGCATCGATCGGCAGCACGGCGTGCAGCAGCGGGCCATCGATCAGGCTGACATGGTTGGGCGCGATCAGCATGCGCGTGCCCGGAGGCGGCAGGTTTTCGAGCCCACGAATCTCGGTGCGGAACAGCGCGCGGAACAGCAGCCCGCCGAAGTCGCGCACGCCTTCCTTGCCCCACTTGGTGAGCACGAACCACACCGCGCCGAAGCTGGCGACGCCAAGGCCGAAGAAGATCCAGCCGACGTGCAATCCGCCCGCCTGCAACAGCGCGACAAACAGCGAGCCGACCACCATGAAGGCCGCCTGCAGCACGTTGCCGGCGGCGATGATGCGGGCGCGCTCGGACGGTGCCGACCAGGCCTGCACGGCAGCAAAGGACGGAACGACGAACAGGCCACCGCCGAATGCGAAGGCGACGAAGTCGATCAGCATGCGCAGGCCGGCGAACGAGGTTGCGAAGTCGACCGCGGCGATGTCCTGCCCCTTGGCGGTCACTCCGATCGCCCAGGCGAGATCGAGGCCGGCAAACCCCATGATGATGGCGCCGATCGGCACCAGCGCGAGGTTCGGGCGGACGTGGCTCAGGCTGGCCGCGAACAGCGAGCCGATGGCGATGCCGATCGCGAAGGTCGCAAGACACAGCGTCACCACGCCTTCGGTGCCACCGACGACCTCCTTGACCAGCGCCGGCAGCAGCGACAGCACGATGGCGCCGACCAGCCAGAACCACGAGACGATCACGGTGCCGTCCCACAGCCGCTTGTCCGCGTAGAGTGTCTTCAACAGGCCGAGCGTCGAGGTCCAGGGATTGGCGTTGACGGGCAAGTCGGGGGCCGACGGCGTGGTCTGCGGAATGCGGGAGGCGAAGGCCCAGGACAGCAAGGCCAGCACGACCACGGCCGATGCAACCCAGCCCATATGTGCGGAGCCGGCCACGAACTGGCCGCCGGCGACGGTGCCGAGCAGGATGGCCATGAACGTCGCGCCTTCGACCAGCGCGTTGCCGGTTGCGAGCTCACCGAGTTCGAGCTGGTCCGGCAGCATGGCGTATTTCACCGGGCCGAACAGGGCGGCGATGGTGCCGAACAGCGCGAGCGCCGTGAACAGCAGCGGCACCGAGTGCAGGAAGAAGCCGGCGGCGGCAAAGCCTGCGGCGAAGATCTCGACGAATTTGAGCCGCCGCGCGACGACGGATTTGACGTACTTGTCGGCGAGCTGGCCGCCGAGCCCCGACAGGATGAAATAGGGGAAGATGAAGACGGCGCCTGCGACCGTCACCAGCGCGTCGCCGTGACCGGTCGCGGCACTGTAGAGCAGGATGATGACGAGTGCGTTCTTGAGCACGTTGTCATTGAGCGCCGAGAAAAATTGCGCCCAGAACAGCGGCGCGAAGCGGCGTGACGACATCAATTCCCTGATCATGACAAGTCCTGTTTTGGGAAGGCAGCCCGAGATTGTTGCGTTGTCGGTGAGGCGTCACGACCGGAAGCTTACGGAACGAACGATGGCTGGATGACGACGGTCGCCGGCCTGCTCTGTCCCCTCGACCCTTCCGATCCTGTTGGTCTCCAAATGGTCTCGTTAGGTTCGCAAATATCTGGTCGCAGCCGTGGTTCGGACGGATCGGCCGCGCTTTTCCGGATAGCGCGCGGAGCGATGAGGAAATGTTGAACCGCATCGCCAAAGGCCGCGACATCGGCTGCGAATGTCGGGACATGGTAAGTCCTTCCTTGCAACCGGGTCTTGCATTCGAGCCGACCGGAACGTTCCGGGTGCGCTCGCCTCAGGTGAGATGAGCGAGGTGGCGAAAGGGCGAGAGGCGGCCGAGCAGGCTGAACCGGCGGCCCGCGTGACGGCTACGGGCGCGGCTCGCCCGCCACATCCGAAAGGTCGCGCGGCGCTCGGTGAGCACGCCGGCAATGTCGCAGGCATTTGCGATGCGATCGATCGGTCGCATCGCAAACTTGAGGACGGCCCGGCCAAGGCCGGCCACGAGAGCCGCAGCGTCGTCGACGAAGGTGGAGGCGATATCAACAGCGAGGGTTTGCATTTTGCAGATCTCCGGGTTAATTTGAACAATGTTCACATGAGTAGCCTGAAAATGAACAATGTTCAAGAAGAATCGCCACGCGACCAGAAAAAAAATCGGCGGAGGCTCCTGATCCTGGAGATCGCCCGCGGCATTATTGCAGCTAAGGGGCTGAGATCATTGAAGGTTCGTGACGTTGCGGAGGCCGCCAATTGCTCGGTGGGCAGCGTCTATAACGAGTTCGGCGACTTCGACGGGGTGATCCTGACGGTCAATCGGGAGACGGTTCAGGCGCTCACGGTGCGGCTCGGCGAGGTCCCAGCGGACGATCCCGTTCGCCAGCTCTACGGGCTGGCCGCGACTTATCTCGAATTCTTCGCCGAGCACGCAAACCTGTTGCGCTCGCTGTTCGAGCATCGGATGGAGGACGACCGTCCTTATCCCGACGACATCCTTCAGATGGTGATGGACGCTTTCGCGCTGATGCATCCACCCCTGGTGCGGCTGCTACCGGATGCGGACGACGTGAGGATCGCGCTGCTGTCGCGCACGCTGTTTTCCGCGGTGCACGGAATCATCTCGCTCGGCCTCGAGGAGCGCATGGTGGCGGTGCCGCCGCAGATGCTGCGCCAGCAGGTCGAGCAATTCGTCGATACGCATCTCGCCGGCCTCGGGATCGTGCCGGTCGGCGCGCGGTCGCCTTGAGGAGATCAAGCGGCTACCACGCGTATCGCAGGCTCGCGGTGCCGGAATAAGTGGTGCTGCGCGCCGCGAACTCGCCGTCGAACTTCGCCGACAGGGCAACGCCGTTCGAGAACTTCAGCTCGGCACCGGCAGATGCGAGCGCGGTGTTCTTGGCCGGCGTCGCGCCATTGACGATGAAGCTCGCGCCGGGCAGCACCTGGAATGCGGCGACGAGCGTCGGATCGCTCACCCAATCATGGGCCCAGGCCGCGCGGCCACGCAACGTGAGGACCGAATTCGGCGTGACCAGCGTCGCGCGATCGAAGCGCGCGCCGAGCTCGCTCCGTGTGTCGGAGGCCGTGCGTCCCCGATAGGTCAGGCCAAAGCCGCTGCCGGCCAGATCGGCCTCGGTATAGGTCGGTGTGCGAAAAGCCTGCGCCTGCGCCGCCACGTATGGCGTGAAGCCGCCAATCGGCGTGGCGAAGCGATAGCCGCCCTCGATGCGGCCTCCGACGGTTTGCGCGTCGAATTTGGCGGTGAGCTGGTTGCCGAACGGTGCGAGCCGGTCTGTCGACATCCAATGATTGGCCACGGCGAGAGAGGCGGCTAAATAGGCCGGCCCCGCACGCACGGCGGTGTAGACGCCGGCCTGGATTGCATCGCTCTTGCCGCCGCCGATCGCCTGCGCGAGGTCCCATTTGGTGCCGCCGCCCGACAGCGCGAAGCCGACCAGCGCATCGCGGCTGAAATGATAATCGGCGCCGGCCGCGACGCCGCCGGTGCGCGCGCCGAGGTCGTGACTGCCGATCACGACGGGGTCGCCGCTGGTGCGGTTGGTACCGCCGAACGCGGTGCCCCAGGCCGTCCAGCGCTCCGCAAAGGCCGGCGCTTTCGTGGCCGGCGTCCCCAGCATCTTGTTGTAGGCGAGGGCGATATCGTCCGGGAGCGCGGCGCGTTCGGGGCTGAAGCCGAATGCCGTGCGACCCGCGTCGACGATGCCACCGCCGCGTCCACCCACGAACGGATCGAGCATCAAGCCGAGGAACTGGCTTGTGAACTGGAAGGCGCCGTGCTGGGCGCCGGTCGCGGCTTCACCCGAAAGCTGGTCCAGATTGTAACGGAGCTGTGCGTCGCTCTGGCCTGCGAAGGAGGAGAGGAAAGGCAGGTTGGGGCCGAACGCGCTCAAGGCGCCGGCCACGGCCTTCTGGTTCTGCGTTTGGGCGAGGGAGAGGAATGCGGCGTTGTTGTAGTTGAGCGTCAGGAAGACGCTGAACCCGTCATAGCTGAGGGAGGAAGCGAAGAGCTGCGGATTGTATCCGCTGACAGTCACGCCCGAGAAGTTGCCGGTGACGCCAGTCGTCGTGCTCAGGATGGTATATTGCGTCGAGGGATTGTAGGCGCCCGCAAGCGTGGTGATGGCGACGGTGCCGCCGGTCAGCGTCGCGCTCATGGCGGCAATCTTGTCTGATTGTCCGGCCGCGTTGACCGAGATCGCGTATGTCGACCCTGACTGGAAGGCCGCATTGGTGTTGACGACGAGTTGACCGAGATTGCCGGGCGCGACCGTGCCGCCCGACACCACTGTGAGCGATCCGATCATGCCGCTGCCACTGAGCGTGCCGCCGGTCACGACCGTCGCGATGTTGGCCATCGTGCCGTTGACGATGAGGGTGCCGGCCTGGATGGCCATGGTGGCCGCGTCCATCGTGATGCCCGTCAGCGTCCAGGTCGAACTACCGGTCTTTTCCAGCACTTCGAAGTCCTTGAACTGGCCGGCCGCGCCGAATGTGCTGAGGTCGAACGCCGCGTTGGCGGTCCCGCCCAGGCGCAACGTGTCCAGTCCGTTGGCGCCCATGACCCAGCCTGTGATGTTCGATCCCGCGCGCAGCTCGAAGACGTCGTTCCCATTCTTGAGATCGACTGCGATGCTGACGCCACTGCTGGTGATCGTGCCCGAATTGATGATGATGTCCTGACTGTTCGAGCCGAGGATTGCAGTGCCCGAAGCGTTCGATATGGTGCCGGCATTGTTGATGGTGTTGCCGTCCGCCGCGCCGTTGAAATCGATGGCTGCGGGGCCGTTGCCTTGGACAAGGCCGCTCGACAGGATGTTCAGCTGATTGCCTGCCGAACCGCCGAAGATGCCGATGCCGGCGGTTCCGGCAGCGCCGCTTCCAACCGTACCCCCGATCACGACGATGTTGTTGTTCGAACCGATGAGGCCAAGCGCCGTCGTCCCGACGGTCGGCGATCCGACTGCAGCACCAGCATCCACCGTGATTGTATTGTTGCTGCCGCCTAACACGTCGATGCCGTCGCTGTTGGCTGGCGCGACCGACGCATTGCCGAAAATCTTGATCGCGCTGTTCGAAGCCGCGTCAAAGACAATGCCGGCAAAGACGGGGTCGTTCAGGGATGTCGGGCTGCCGTCGCCGACGTTGACGGTGACCCCGCTGACCCCCGACGCCGTTCTGACCAGCGTATTGCTCAACCCGGTGCAGGTAATTGAATCGCCGGACTGGAGTGCTATCTGCGAGCCGGCTCCGCTGATCACACATGCCGCTTCTGCCGGTGTCATGAGCCAAGGCAGCGCGCTACCTGCGGCAACGGCGCCGATCGCGGTGCTCAAGAGAAACGCATGCCGCCGACACGTCTTCGCGCGACGGATCTGGGGCGGGGGCAACAAACCATTCCAAGGCACCTGCAAACTCCTCTTTCGGCACGGTCCGGGCGAGATTCGGGCCGCAACGTTGGCTGGTGCCATGCTTAGCGGGGGAGGTTCCGGCCATCGTGGATCAGCGCGCAAGGCGATGTGGCGGAAAGCGAAAGGCGCAGTTTTTTGGGGCAATGTGGCCGCGGCGTCACACAGCTTCGCCGCCGCGACGCCGTTGGACGATGTCCGCAATCGGATGCCGGGTTGAAAGAGCGCCGGCGCCTATCAGCCTCGCGCTGCGACGGCCTCACGCGGACGGGCTGCGACGACGACGACGTCCGGTCTGCCGTTGTCGACCTGTACCCGGTTGCGCCCCTTTTCCTTGGCGCGGTAGCAGGCGGCATCCGCGCGCCGCATGGCGTCCTCGATCGTGGTGTTGCCGTCCGCGAAACAGGCGACGCCGATGCTGGCGGTCACTGCAAAGCAACGATCGTCCCAGGCGAAGCTGAACAGCTCGAGCGATCTGCGCAGGCGTTCGGCGATATCGACCGTGGTCGAGAGCGAGCATTGCGGCAGGATCAGGCCGAATTCGTCGCCGCCGAGCCGGGCCACCAGATCATGCGGCCCACGGTCCTGTTGCAGCAGGCGCGAGACCTGGCAGAGCAGGCGGTCGCCGGCGAGGTGGCCGCAGGTGTCGTTGACACTTTTGAACTGGTCGAGGTCGAGCAGGATCAGGCCCAGCGAACCCGCCGCGGTGGTGTCCAGCACGCTTTGCAGGCGCGCCTCGAAGGCGCGGCGGTTGGACAGGCCGGTCAACCAGTCGTGCGATGCCTGCCATGCCAAGCGCTCCTTCTCGGCATGCAACGCATCCTCGAACGCCTGTCGTTGCAGCATCAAGCGCCGCGTGTGCCAGATCAGGAGCAGGATCAGCGTCGCGGCCACCGCGATGTTGATGCATGTCAGCGTTACCTTGATGGCGCGGGAGCCTTCGCCGAGGACGGTCGAGAACCGCTTTGCATGCGCCGTGAACTGCGTGTTGAGCTCCGAGAGCCGCGACGACAGCAGCCGCAGGCGGTCGCGGTCCTCAATGGGTCCGTGCGCCAGCTCGGACCGGATGACCTCGCCGAACACGCTGAGCTCCAGCAGCATGGGATCGGTGGCCGCCCACTCGTGGATCGCTTCCTGGAGGAAGCTGACGCGGCTGAAATAGCGGAACAGCCAGATCAATCCCGGAACGTCATCGGGATGGTTGCCGCCTTGCAGAAATCCGACGCGGGCGGCCTCGACGTCGACCGGATCGCGCTCGAGTGCCCACCGCGCGAACTCATCGCCGATGGGAACGGCAAGGGACGCCTGGTAGTGGGCGAACTGGCTCGGTTCGCCTGAATGCAGATAGAGATTGAGGAAATAGACGGCGTTCTTCTGTGACCGCGACCACATCGCTTCGCCCGCGACATAGGCGCGTACCGATGATATCACCTCGAGGCTGAATCCCGCGATCGTTGCCTGGAGCACGACGACCATCACGAATGGCGAGACAAGTTTGATGACGTGAAGGAAACTGCGTTCCTTCGCCGACGTCGCTGTTCTGCGAAACACCCTGCATTCCCCAAATCGATCAACGACCCCACCGGAGCGTCGCGCCTGCAACGCCAAGTAGAGGGGAAAGTTGCTTAACTCGACCCCAAAGACGCCGGCGACTGCACTGCAGGGTGAAAGCGTCGTGAAGCGGATGCCCGCAGATCGTTGTAAATGCCGACGAACCGGAACCGATGCGGTCGTGGCGAACCAATGCCTCGCATTCGTCCTGCGCGGTTTACCTGATCGAGAGAGTTTGGCCCGGCGTTAGACCAGCACCGGCTTGCGCACCCGGCCGGCGTCGCCGAACACGCGCAAATAGCGTTCGATCTCGGAGGGCATGCCGGTCGCCTTCTCCGGATTGTCCGAGAGCTTGACGGCCGGGCGGCCGTCAACCGACGACACCTTGCAGACCAGCGAGATGGGATCGAGATTGAACGAGCCGTCCGGCGGGCAGCCGACGAAATCATTGGTGAGGTTGGTGCCCCAGCCGAAAGAGAGCCGCGAGCGACCGGAGAAGTGGTGATAGGTCTCCTCGATCGAACCGACATCCATTGCATCGGAGAAGACGAGCAGCTTGTCCTTGGGGTTGCGGCCCTTCTTTTCCCACCAGGCGATGATCTCCTCGCCGGCCTGGATCGGTGGCGCGCTGTCGGGGCGGAAGCCGGTCCAGTCGGCGACCCATTCCGGCGCATCGCGCAGGAAGGATTTGGTGCCGAAGGCGTCGGGCAGCGCGATCAGGAGATTGCCGCCATAGGTCTGGCGCCATTGGTCGAGAATGCGATAGGGCGCCCAGCGCAACTCCTCGTCGTCCTTGGCAAGCGCAGCCGCGACCATCGGCAGCTCATGCGCATTGGTGCCGATGGCTTCGAGATCATTGTCCATCGCCAGCAGCACGTTGGAGGTGCCGATGAAGGAGGGGCCCAGGCCTTCCTTCACCGCCTCGACGCACCAGCGCTGCCAGAGGAAGCCGTGGCGACGGCGGGTGCCGAAGTCGGAGAGTCGCAAATTCTCGAGCTGGCGCAGCCGCTCGACCTTGGTCCACAGCTTGGCCTTGGCGCGGGCATAGAGCACGTCGAGCTCGAAGCGGCCGCGGCCCTTCATTGCGGCGCGCGACCGCAACTCGTTGAGGATGGCGAGCGCCGGAATTTCCCACATCGTGGTGTGGGTCCAGGGCCCGTGGAAATGCAGCTCGTACTGGCCCTCGACCTTGCGCAGCTCGTATTCAGGCAGTCGGAATTCGGCCAGCCAGCGGATGAAGTCTGCCGAGAACATGTGGGTCTTGCCGTAGAAGGTGTTACCGGCAAGCCAGATCAGCTCTTTCTTGGCGAAGCGGATGGTGCGGGCGTGGTCGAGCTGGGCGCGCAGCTCGCCCTCGTCGATGATCTCGGCCAGCCGCACATGGCGCGAGCGATTGATGACCGAGAAGGTCACCTGCTGATCCGGATAGTCTTCCCGAATCATCTGTAACATCAATAACTTGTAGAAGTCGGTATCCAGCAGGCTGCGGATGATGGGGTCCAGCCGCCAGCTATGATTGTAGGTCCGGCTCGCAATATCGGTCACTGTCATGGCCGAATTCTAGCGTGGCGGCCCTCGCGCAACCAGTGGGTTTGGCGAAGGGCAGACTTCCCTGAAGCCGTGACCGAGGCTCAGTCTCCGGCCGCCGTTGCCGCCACGGTTTCGAGCTGGCCGCGGATCCAGCGATGAGCCGGGTCTTTCTGATAGCGCTGATGCCAGACCATGAACATCGGCAGCTCAGCCAGCGTGCGCGTGCGCGACGCCAATGGAATCCGCGCTTGCGCGAAACCGCGCATCACACCGGAGGCGAGCAGGCTCGGCATGCTCGCGAGCATCTGCGAGCCGTGCAGGAAGGGCGGCACGCCGGAAAAGCTCGGCACGGAGATGGCGATGTCACGAAGAAAGCCGTTCGCTGCCAGCCGGCGGTCGAAGTCGAGCCGCTCGTTGTCGGTATAGACCACCGTGATGTGGCGTGCCGCGAGATAGGCGCTGCGGCCGGCCGGCGCGGTGCGCGCCTTGGGATCGAAGTAGCAGATGTAATGGTCGCTGAGCAGCCGCTTCTGCACGATGTCGACGCCGGATGGCGGCAACGGCGTGACCATGAGATCGCAGCGGTTTTCGCGCAGCATCGCGGGCGACGGTGACTGCGAGGGGATCACGCGCAGGTTCAGGCTCCTGACCTGTCCCGCGACATGATCGAAAAACCGCGGCAACAGCAGATCTCGCTGGAAGTCGTTGGCGGCGATCGTCAGCGAAAGCTGCGCGCGCGCCGGCTCGAAGGTGACGCCGCCGGCAAAGCTGCGCATCTCGTCGATCAACGCCCGCGCTTTCGCAGCCAAGGCCTGGGCATGGGCGGTGGCGACGATGCCGCGGCCGGATTTGGCAAACAGCGGATCGCCCGAGATCCGCCGCAGCTTGTTCAGCCCGTGACTGACCGCCGATTGCGTCAGACCAAGCCGGGTCGCTGCTGCCGTGACCGAGCCTTCCTCCAGCACGGCAAGGAACAGTTCGAGGGCGTGGCCGTCGAGCGCCAAATGATCGATTTCCTTCATGTAATTCATTATAATCGATCTATTTATCTTGAGAATAGATCGTCCCATGATCTCCCGATAAGCCGCGCCCCCGGACCCGGGCGCCACACGGAGAGACAACGCCGATGAACGTCCAGGCGCCAGCCTTGCAGGATCCCCGCCTCAACCGACCCGAGCCGTTCACGCCGCGCGACGGCGGCTTCTTCCAGCGCGACCGCTCGATCCATCCGCCGGCGCATGCGCCCGGCTACAAATCCTCGGTGCTGCGCTCGCCGCGCCAGCCGCTGCTGTCGATCGAGAACTCGGTCTCGGAGATCACGGGTCCGGTGTTCGGCCACAACGATCTCGGCCCGCTCGACAATGATTTGATCCGCAACTACGCCAAGGATGGCGATCCCGTCGGCGAGCGCATCATCGTCCATGGCCGCGTGCTGGACGAGACCGGCCGCGGCGTGCCGAACACGCTGGTCGAGTTCTGGCAGGCCAATGCCGGCGGCCGCTACCGGCACAAGAAGGACACCTATCTCGCCCCGATCGATCCGAATTTCGGCGGCTGCGGCCGCGCGCTGAGCGACGACACCGGCTACTACTATTTCCGCACCGTGAAGCCGGGCCCCTATCCCTGGCGCAACTTCGTCAACAGCTGGCGTCCCGCCCACATCCACTTCTCGGTGTTCGGCTCGGGCTTTGCGCAGCGGCTGATCACCCAGATGTATTTCGAGGGCGATCCCCTGATCCCGGTCTGCCCGATCCTGACGACGATCCCGGACAAGGACGCGCTCGACCGCCTCGTTGCGCCGCTCGACCTCAACGCCTCGACGCCGTTCGACTCGCTGGCCTACCGCTTCGACATCGTGCTGCGCGGCCAGCGTTCCACCTATTTCGAAAATCGCACCGCGGGGAACTGAGCCAATGCCGCAGCCGCTCGACTATCTCAAGGAAACCGCCTCTCAGACCGCCGGGCCCTACGTCCATATCGGCCTGATCCCGGCCATGGCCGGCTTCGACATTTTTGAGAAGAACTTTTCCAACGTGCTGGTGACGCCGAACACGCCAGGCGAGCGCATCACGCTGGAGGGCAAGGTGCTCGACGGCAGCGGCACGCCGCTGCGCGATGTGCTCCTGGAGATCTGGCAGGCCAATGCGTCCGGCCGCTACAACCATCCGGCCGATCGTTCCGCCGGCCGGCCGGACGATGAGTTTCGCGGCTGGGGCCGCGCCGGCTCGGATTTCGACAGCGGCCTCGTCACTTTCGAGACCATCAAGCCGGGCGCGATCACGGACAAGGCAGGCCGCAAATGCGCGCCGCACGTCAATATCTGGATCGTCGCGCGCGGCATCAACATCGGCCTCAATACGCGACTCTATTTCTCCGACGAAGAAGCCGCGAATGCCGCCGACCCCGTGCTTAACCTGGTCGAGCCGCCGGTGCGGCGCGCGACGCTGATCGCCACGCGCGGTGAGCGTACCGGCAAGGTCGTGTACTCCTTCACGATCAATCTGCAGGGGGCGGAGGAGACGGTGTTCTTCGACGTCTGACGATCCGGCGGTCGTCCCGCAGGATCATTCCACCTGGTCGCCTCGATTGATCGATCCGCGCGTGGTGGCTTGCGGTGGCTGCTGGCGCATCTCGCGCGATCCCGGCCGCTCGGCCGGGGCGCGCCCCACTCTTGTCTTCAGCTCCGTCAAATCGATGAAGACGTCGGCCTGCCGGCGCAGTTCGTCGGCCACCATGGGAGGCTGGCTCGCAAGCGTGGAGACGACCGTGACGCGGACGCCGCGGCGTTGCAGGGCCTCCACCAGTGAACGAAAATCCCCATCGCCCGAGAACAGCACGATCTGATTGACGTGATCGGCGAGTTCCATGGCATTCACGGCGAGTTCCACATCCATGCTGCCCCTCATCTTGCGGCGGCCGGTCGTGGCGTCAACGAACTCCTTGGCGAGCTTGGTGACGACGGTGTACCCGTTATAGTCGAGCCAATCGATCAATGGGCGGATTGACGAGTATTCCTGATCCTCGCTCACGGTCGTGTAGTAGAAGGCTCGCAGCAGCGTACCTCGGCCGTGAAATTCGCCGAGCAGGCGCCTGTAGTCGATATCGAAACCGAGCGCCTTGGTGCTGGCATAGAGATTGGGGCCATCGATGAAGACCGCAATCTTCTCAAGCGAAGACATTCTGCACTAATCCCCAGTTCCGCATGACAGCCGGCAGAGCTGTATGCCGGCCGGAAAACGTCGAAGTCGCCGATGGCCCGCGGAAAAAGGCGGCGCAGACGGCCGGAGGGGGGGCCGTCCCGCGCCAGTTAAGGGAGGTTGCTGCTATCAGCGCCAGGATCCCGAATGCACTCACGTTAAGGCGTGCGCAGGCCACGCTCAATTGTACGGAGGTAAACGGCGCGTATCCAAAGGGTTGGATACTCTATACGAAGGTAAGTGGCGCGCCGGTTCGGATCTCGACAGCCCGGCGCGATCACGGATACGGCCGGCCGCAAATGCGCGCAGCACGTCGATGTCTCGATTGTTGTGCGCGCCCGGGGACCGGTTCTTCGACGTGGGATGGCCTCAAGCCTCGCCGCCATGGAGCCGGGCGCGAAAGGCGCGCGGCGACAGGCCCGTGGCTGCGGCATAGACGCGGCTGAAATAGGCGGGATCCTCGAAGCCGAGCGCATAGGCGATCGTCGAGACCGGCAAATTGGTGTAGACGAGGTTGCGACGCGCCTCGCGGATCAGCCGGTTGAGGATCAGGTGCGAGGCGGTGTCGCCGGTCGCCGCCCGCGTCAGCCGGTTGAGATGGGTCGGCGTGATCGACAGCGCGCCAGCATAGTCCGCAACGCTCCAGCGTTCCAGATGATGCTGTTCCAGCAGCGCCTCGAAGCGGCGGAACAGCCCGCTTTCCGCCGTACCGTTGCCGCCGCTCTCGCTGGTGAGCGCGCGGGCCACCAGCCCGATCATGGCCGCCGACAGTGCACGCAGCACGTGCGCGCGGCCGAAATCGCGCGCGGCGTGCTCGGCGAAGATCTGCTTCATGGTGGTGCGGATCTGCGGCGTGCCGCGCACCACGGCCGATCGCGACAGGGCGCCGCGCAGTCCTTCCGAGGCAAGCAGTGCCTCGTCCAGAATTTCCGCAGCGATGGTCAGCACCCAGCCCTGGGTATCGGGCTCGAAGCGGAAGCCGTGGACATGGCCGACCGGCACATTGACGACCTGCATCGGCCGGAGCGGCACCACGCGTCCGTCGAGCGTCGCCTCGCCGCCGCCGCGCTCGATCAGCAGGACCTGGTGCAGCCGGGCATGGCGGTGCACGGCCAGCGTCCAGTCGTGCAGCACCGAGCGCGACGCGATCGTCTCGCAATGCACGACGTCGGGCAGATCGCCGGACTCGCCGAAGAGGTTGTAGACCCGGATTGCCGGGGCTGAGGCTGCGGTTCTCATGTTCGAATAGTACAAGACAAAGACGAAACCCTCCATCGGTTTGCGGCACCGCATCTGCAAAAAACGCAGCGACGGGAGGACGTAAAAATGAAAGTTCAGGTTTGCATCATCGGCGGTGGGCCGTCCGGGCTGCTGTTGTCCCAGCTTCTGCACCTGAAGGGCATCGATACGGTCGTGCTGGAGAAATACAGCCGCGATCACGTGCTCGCCCGCATCCGTGCCGGCGTGCTCGAGCACGGCTTCGCCAGATTGATGCGCGAGGCGCAGTGCGGCGAGCGGATGGACCGCGAGGGCGAGATCCACAACGGTTTCGAGATCGCGCATGACGGCGTGCTCTCCCATATCGACCTGCACAAGCATTCCGGCGGCAATTCGGTACTGGTCTATGGCCAGACCGAACTGACGCGCGACCTCTACGAGGCGCGCGATCGCCTCGGCGGCAAGGTCGTGCACAACGCCGAGGACGTGACGCCGCACGATCTGACGTCGGACCGGCCCTACGTGACCTATCGATCGAACGACGAGATCGTCCGCATCGATTGCGATTACGTCGTTGGCGCCGACGGCTTTCACGGCGTCAGCCGCAGGTCCATCCCGAAGGATGTGCTGCGCGAATACGAGAAGGTCTATCCGTTCGGCTGGCTCGGCGTGTTGTCGCGCACGAAACCGGTGTCGCCCGAGCTGATTTATGTGAAGCATGAACGCGGCTTTGCGCTCTGCTCGCTACGCTCACAGGTGCTGAGCCGCTACTACGTCCAGGTGCCGTTGACCGACAAGGTGGAGGACTGGAGCGACGATGCGTTCTGGACGGAGCTGAAGCGTCGCCTACCGGACGAGGTCGCCGGCCGCCTGATCACCGGGCCCTCGATCGAGAAGAGCATCGCGCCCTTGCGCAGCTTCGTCGCCGAGCCGATGAGCTACGGCCGCCTGTTTCTCGCCGGCGATGCCGCCCATATCGTGCCGCCGACCGGCGCGCGCGGGCTCAACAGCGCGGCGTCCGACATCTATTATCTCTACCATGCCATGCTTGCGCATTATCAGCACGGCGACGATTCCGGCCTTGCGGGCTATTCCGCCAAGGCGCTTGCGCGGATATGGAAAGCGCAGCGTTTTTCGTGGTGGATGACGATGCTGCTGCATCGTTTTCCCGACCGTTCCGAATACGAGGAGCGGCTTCAGCAGACCGAGCTCGAGTACCTGCTCTCGTCCGAGACGGCGCAGCGGCTGCTCGCCGAGAATTACGTGGGACTGCCGTTTTAGCGACGGTTTGTGGCCGCTCAACTGACGTTGGCGCTCCAAAGGGGAGCTCTCCTCGCGGCACGAGGCGAGTTTTCAGGCCGGTTCCCTTTCAATAAGTGGTGACTGACGCCGAAATGCTCTGTTGCCTTGTGCGATAGTTCCTACCTCCTCAACTCAACAGGAGGGCGCGACGATGACGAACACAGCGCTTGTGGTCGGCGCTAGCGGAATTGTCGGCAGCAATCTCGCCCGCCATCTCAGCGATCGCGGCTGGCAGGTGCTTGGGCTTGCAAGGCGCCCACCAAGCGGCCTCGATGGAGTTCGTCCCATCGCGGCCGATCTGCAGGATCCGGCCTCGCTTCGCGACATCCTGGCGGGCCTTCGCCCCACTCACGTGTTTCTCGCCACATGGCTGCGTCAGCCGACCGAGGCGGAAAATATCCGCGTTAACGCTGCGATGGTGCGCAACGTTTTGGGGGCACTTTCCGGCGCAGATACGCTTTCTCATGTCGCGCTGGTCACCGGGCTAAAGCATTACCTGGGACCGTTCGAGTCCTACGGTAAAGGCAGGCTGCCCGCGACGCCATTCCGCGAGGAGCAACCGCGGCTCGATGTCGAGAACTTCTACTACGCTCAGGAGGACGAACTATTCGATGCGGCCAGGCGCGGTGGTTTCAGCTGGAGCATTCACCGCCCGCACACGATCATCGGTTACGCAATAGGCAACGCCATGAACATGGGAACGACGCTTGCCGTCTACGCGACGATCTGTCGAGAAACGGGGCGGCCATTTCTCTTTCCGGGCTCGGCGACGCAATGGACCGGCTTGACGGATATGACGGACGCCAGATTGCTGGCGCGGCACCTGGAATGGGCCGCGACGACGACGGCCGCGCGAAACCAGGCATTCAACGTCGTAAATGGCGATGTCTTCCGATGGAGCTGGATGTGGGCGCGACTGGCCGGCTGGTTCGGGTTGCAGCCTGCTCCTTTTCCAGAGGAAATTTCGCCGCTTGAGCGTCAGCTTGCCGATTCAGGTCGTATATGGGCTGATATCGCGCTCAAGTATGATCTCGCCGAAAGAGACCTCTCCGTCCTTTCGTCGGCATGGCACACCGATGCCGACTTGGGCCGACCTATCGAAGTCGTCACCGATATGAGCAAGAGTCGTAAGCTCGGTTTCCTTGAATATCAGGCGACGGACGACAGCTTTTTCGATCTCTTCAGCAGGTTGCGTGCCGCGAACGTCATTCCTTGAGCCTTCTGACGAGGAGTAAACAACCGCTACTTTCCTTCCAGCGTATTGACCGGCGTCCACTCTGACGATGGTGGATTTGCGGCGAGGGCTTTCGCGCGCTTGGCGAACAGCGCCGACGCCGGGTCGATGTTCGCGACGCCGTCGAACGCCTCGGCCGCCTTGGCAAACTCGCTTGCCCGCCAGCACGCGAGCCCCTCTGCATACGCTGTGGCCACCTTCGTTTGCTCGGCGCTCTCCGCGCCCTTGTCCGCCAGCGGCTCGAACACCTTGATTGCCTCGCCGCGGCCGAGCACCCTGATCGCATCGAGCTCACGCCAGGTGAAAGTGTCGCCGGTCTGCGCCATCGTCGTTTCCGAGGCCATGATGGCGGTGCCGTAATATTTGTTGGCGCCCTCGAGGCGCGAGGCGACGTTCACGGTGTCGCTCATCACGGTGTAGTTGAAGCGGCGGCGCGAGCCGATATTGCCGACCACGGCTTCGCCGCTGTTGAGCCCGATGCGGTGCGACAGGCCGTGGCCTGCGAAGGCGGGATTGCTGGCGTTCAATTCCGCGAGCTTCTCGTGGCACTTCAGCGCGGCGTGAACCGCGTTGCGCGCGTGGGCGGGATCGTCGGCCGGCGCGCCGAACATCGCGACGATGGAATCGCCGATATATTTGTCGACATAGCCGCCATGGCCTTCGATGATGTCGGTCATGGCCGAGAGATATTCGTTCATCAGCGTCACCAGCTCGCCCGGCGTCATCGTCTCCGCGATCGAGGAGAAGCCGCTGAGGTCGGAGAAGAACATGGTGACGTTGCGCATCTCGCCGCCGAGCGCGGGCATCTTGCCCGAGGCGACCATGCTGTTGATCACTTCGGGTGCGAGATAGAAGGCAAAGCTCTTGCGCAGGAAACGCTCATCGCGATCGGCGAGCACGAAGCGATAGCCGATCATCATCGCCAGAGCGGCAAGGCTCGCGAGCGCAGGCTCGGTCAGCGGCAGCGCCACGGCATGGCCAAACGCGCCTACGGCCACGACGGTGTAAACAGCGGTGAGGCCGAGCCAGGCGATCAGCGCGCGACCGGGGGCGAGCATGCAGGCCGCGCAGGCGATGATCGCCGCGAACAGGATGGTGAGAATGGTCCGCAAGGGAAAGCCGAGCTCGGTGACGGCGTCGCGCTCGATCAGGTTACGGACCACGGCGGCGTGCACGAAGACACCCGCGACGTCGCTGCGGGCCGTCGCTGCAGCGCTTGCGGGCGCGGGCAGGGCGCACCGCGCGGCCTGCGCTCCGTCATATCCGCCCGCAAGCCGCATCGAGGTGAGCTTGCGGTCCTCGAAATTGAGGATGGTACCGAGCAAGACGACCTTGCCGTCGAAGGCGCGGCGGAAGAAATCACGGTCGCCTTTTTCGACGCAGGCGCGCAGATCGGCGAACGAATAGGTCGGAACGTCGCGACCCATCCCGCGAAAGTTCAGCGTCAATGTATTCGGCACCGCGCTCGGGATGGCATAGCCGGACAGTTCGGCCGCACCTGACGGCGCAATCTCGAGCTTCGCGCCGAGCGCACGCGCGGCGAGTTCGACGGCCATGGCGGGCACCGGCTTGCCGTCGATGGAGAAGGTGAGCGGCATTCGCCGGATGACATCGTCCGCATCGGTGTGGACGTTGAGCGCGCGGACGTTGTTCCGCACGGCCAGTTGCTGCGCGCGGTAGGGCGGTTCTGGATGGTCGTTGCTCAGAATCTCGCCGAGCACCAGCTTGTCGTTGTCGGAGATCTGTCGCAAGGCGATCAGATAGTCCCGGTCGAATCCTCTCATGCGTGCGCCGATCGGTGCATCGCCGAACGGGATTTCCGACTGTTCGATCGAGTTCTTGAAGATGACGTCATAGCCGATCACCTTGGCGCCGCCCTCGGTGATGCTGCCGAGCACCCGGCCGAGCTCGCGTGTCCATGTCTGCGTCGGCGATCCCCTAAAGGGCGGGGTCTCGTACGTCTCCCCGTCGATCGCGACGACGACGACCGGCGATGTCGCGGGATCGCGGCGGTCGGGCGCGATCCTGCCGCGCAGTGCCGTGAGGATGTCGAGCGACAGGCCTTGCAGAGTCTGGAGCGGGGGCGACGTGAAGATTGCGCCCACAAGGAGCGCAATCAGGATCGCCGCAACGATGTCCCGCCCACCGATCCGCCGCATCGCCCCGTCGCTAGCTGCCTATTCGAGCCGCAGCAGGCGGCCGACGATCGGCGTCGGCGATGACGTGGCGGTGGCATCGACCTGGAAGGCGTAGCGCTTGGCGCCGAGGATGGCGAGATAGCTGCCGCCTGGGGTCAGCGACTTCCCGGCCTTGGCGAAATCATAGAACTTGCCGCTAATCATGACCTCGTTCTTCAGCGGCACCGTGATCGTGGGCTCCTTGCCGTCGGTGCGTTCGATCACCAGCGTGCTGCCGCTCTTGGCCTGTACCAGCGGAGCGACGCCATAGAGCGTCGGCAGCTTGGCCGGCGGCGCTCCCTTCGCGTCCGATCGCATGGTGCGGAAGGTCGTCGCGGCGCTCTGGTTCGCCTCGCGCTCGGACAGTTTTGCCGCATTGGTGTCGCAGGGCACCTTCTCGCGCTTGACCTCGCCGAGCTGCACGGTGCTCTGCTCGGCGCCGACCAGGACGACGCCTTCGCTGATGGTCTCGCGCTGGCAGGATTTGAGGTAGCTGAGCGTGACGCTGGCCTTGGGCCCGAGCTTGATGATCTTGCCGGGCGCCACATAGTCCATGAACGCGATGCCGTCGACCTTGCCCTGCACATCCTCGACGATCGCGGCCGGGGTCTCCGCCAAAGCGGGGGCCGCAACGCAGAACGCGCCGACAGCGGCGCCGATCAGGCTTTTCATGGGAGTTCTCATCCAGTTCGACCGATATATTGCCCCGTCCTGGTGTTCGATGCTTAGCAGCGGAGCGCCCAGGTAAGTGTGATCAGAATCACTCTTTATTATTGGTGACACTCTAGCAGGATCAGGTTCAACCCGGCGACCGGAGAAAACGGAGCCGCGGCAGGCTGTTGGCCGGATAGCTAATGTCAGCCGGCCGGAACGGCCTCGGGCAAACGGTCCCCGGCCGGGCGGTTCTCCACGGCAGCCTCTATATTGGGAACGAGCGTAGCTTCGGTCTTCTGATATGGCGTCGCCCGTTGTCCGGCTGCGATCTCCACGACCTCGTCCCAGCGCGACAGGAAGGCCTCGACGCAGGCCGGGTCGAACTGCCGGCCCTGGTTCTCGACCAGATAGTTGCGCGCCACGTCGAGCGGCATCGGCTCTTTATATGGCCGACGCGTCGTCAGGGCATCGAAGACGTCGGCGACCGCGACGACGCGCGCGGCGACCGGGATCTCGTCTGCCTGAAGGCCGTTCGGATAGCCCGCGCCGTCCCAGCGTTCGTGATGGCCTGCGGCAATTTGCGCACCGAGCTGGATCAGCTCGCAGCTGGAGTCCGCCAGGATCTTTTCGCCGATCGTGGCATGGGTGCGGATCAACGCCATCTCATCGTCGGTGAGCCTACCGGGCTTGAGGAGGATATGGTCGGGGATGGCGACCTTGCCGACGTCGTGCAGGGGCGCGGCCAGATAGATGTCGCGGCAGAGCCGGGGCGGCAGGCCGAGCTGCTCGGCGATGATGCGGCTGTAGCGGGCGACCCGCAACGTGTGCTCGCCGGTGTCGTTGTCGCGGTATTCGACCGCGAGCGCGAGCCGCAGGATGATCTCCTCCTCGCGCTCGCCGAGTTTCTGGGTCGCGGCCGCGACCGCGCTCGCCAGATCGGCGGCACGGTCGTTTTGCTTGCGCACGGCTGCACCAAGGCGCACCAAATTGCGCAGCCGCACCGTCATCTCGACGCTCTGTGGCTGTTTCGGTAAGAAATCGGTTGCACCAACCTGCAGCGCTTCCATCTTGACGTCATCGGTCTGTCGCGACGTGATCATCGCAATCGGGATGTCGGCGCAGCCGGGCAGGGCGCGGAAGGCGCGGATGAAGCTGATGCCGTCCATATGCGGCATCTCGTAGTCGACCAGCACGAGGTCGAAGACGCGCTCGCGTGCGCAAGCCAGCGCCTCGACGGGATCGAGGAACGTCGTGGCCTCGACCAGGCCTTCGGCTTCGATATGACGTTTCAGGAAATTGAGGACAGAGCGGCTGTCATCAACGAGAAGCGCTTGGGTCAGCATCGGCGGCCGGTCTCGTTCGGATGCGAGGCGTGACCTCCACGAATAGCCTTTGCGATTTAACGCGGAGCAAACGCCCGGGCCGTGGCGAACTGACTCAAGACTGCGCACAACGCATGAGAATTGAGCGAACCATGCACGTCTGCATGCATGCGCGAAGTTCTTCGGTTTGTGACCCGTAGTTGTACGGTGATGCCCATTAGGGGTTTGCACACTCTCCGAAGCGAATAGTCGTCGCGCGGGATTCGCGTCATGCGTGCAGCGAATCCCGAGGAAATCTGGGGGACGAATGCCGTCTGATGTCACTGAGCCGAAGTGGTCCCTACGGCTGCCTGCAGATTGCAGCATCGCTGCGATCCGCAGTGTCTATGACCTGATCCGCGAAGCTTTCGGCCGGCAGGACCGGCTCGAGATCGATTGTTCGAGCGTCGACAAGGCCGACGTAACCTCGATCCAGCTTCTGCTGTCGACCGCCAGGACGGGCGAGGCCCAGGGCCGCCCGGTGGTGCTCACATCATTCTCCCAGTCTCTGCGCAACACCCTTCGCCGCGCCGGCTTCGCCAGCGATGCGATGATCGATCAGCACTTCCCGCAAAAGAAAGATGGCACCTGATGGCCACGATTCTCACGGTCGACGATTCCCCCAGCATCCGTCAGATGATCAAGGTCGTGCTTGAGCCGGCCGGTCACAACGTGATCGAGGCCGGCGACGGCGCGCAAGGGCTCGCCAAGGCGCAGGCCGGCAAGCTCGACCTCGTCATCACCGACCTCAACATGCCCGTCATGAACGGGCTGGAGCTGATCCGGGCGCTGCGCAAGCTGCCGAGCGCGGTCGGCATGCCCATCGTGTTCCTGACCACCGAATCCAACGACACGGTGAAGCAGGAAGCCAAGAGCGCCGGCGCCACCGGCTGGATCACCAAGCCGTTCAAGCCCGAGCAATTGCTCGCCGTCGTCGGCAAGCTGGTGCGTGCATGAGTGCGATGGACCCGACCGAGGTCTTTCGCCAGGAAGCCAGCGAGCTGTTCGAGGTCCTGGAAGGGGCCCTGCTCGATCTCGGCCAGCGTCCCGACGACCGCGAGCTGGTCGATTCCGCCTTCCGCGCCCTGCATACGATCAAGGGCTCGGGTGCCATGTTCGGCTTCGACAAGGTCGCCTCCTTCACCCACGAATTCGAGACCGCGTTCGACCGCGTCCGCAAGGGCGAGATCAAGCCGACGCAGGAGCTGATCTCGGTCGCGCTTGCAGCCAAGGACTATATCCGCGTGCTGATCGAGGATCCGCAGTCGACCGACGACATCATCGGCGAGGCCATCCTCGACGACCTCAAGCGCTTCGTGTTTTCCGACCAGCCAGCCGCTTCCGTCGCCGAAATCGCCGAAGCGCCGCCGCTCGCCCCCGGCGAGAGCAAGCAGTGCGGCTGGCATCTGTATCTGGAATTTGAATCCCACATCCTGCGCAACGGCTCGAACCCGCTCGATCTGCTGGAAGATCTTTGCAAGCTCGGCCCCTGCTTCGTCGTGCCCGTGACCGACGGCATCCCGTTCCTCGACGAGATGGAGCCGGAAGACTGCTATCTGAAGTGGGACGTCAAGCTGCACGCCGCCTGCGACAAGGACGCGATCGACGACGTCTTCATGTTCGTCCAGGACGAGATGAAGCTGACGCTCTCGCCGCTTGAGCAGGTCGAAGCGCCCGCGCCGCTGCCGCTGTTCCAGCTGCTCGACGAGGAGCCGGCTCCCGTGGCCGAGATGGCCGCGCCGGCGGTCGAGGTCGCTGCCGCGCCCGTCGCCGCTCAGGTCACCGCCAAGGCAGAGCCGAAGCCGGAAGCCAAGCCTGAATCGAAGTCTGAACCGAAATCCGAGGCCAAGCGCGACGATCGCGGCATCGCTACCGTCCGCGTCCAGGCCGAGCGTCTCGACGAGCTGATGGACCGGGTCGGCGAGCTCGTCATCGCCCAGGCGCGGCTGACGCAGCTCGCCTCGTCCGGTTCGGATCTCTCGATCAAGATGATCGCCGAGGAAATCGAGCGCCTCGCCTCCTCCTTGCGCGACACCACGATGGGCGCGCGCATGGTACCGATCGGCTCGCTGTTCGGCCGCTTCCGCCGCCTGGTGCACGATTTGTCGCGCGACCTGTCGAAGCCGGTCGAATTCGTCACCACGGGCGAGGATACCGAGCTCGACAAGACCATGATCGAGTGCCTTGCCGATCCGCTGGTTCACCTGATCCGCAACGCCATCGACCATGGCATCGAAGACACCGCGACCCGCTCCGCCAACGGCAAGACGGAGCAGGGCCGGATCGAGCTCGCGGCCGTTCATTCCGGTGCGCAGGTGCTCGTCACCGTGAAGGACAATGGCGGCGGCCTCAACACCGCGCGCATCCGCGCGAAAGCGGAAGAGCAGGGGCTGATCGCCTCCGGCACCGTGCTGACCGATCACGAGATCCACCAGTTCCTGTTCCACCCGGGCTTCTCGACCGCGCAGACCATCTCGGCGCTGTCGGGCCGCGGCGTCGGCATGGACGTGGTCAAGCGCACCATCGAGAACATGCGCGGCACGATCGACTTGTCGACCAAGCCGGGCCAGGGCACCACGGTGACGCTGCGCCTGCCGCTGACGCTTGCGATCATCGAGGGTCTCTTGATCCGCGTCGGCGAAGGCCGCTACATCATTCCGTTGTCGGCGGTGGAGGAGTGCGTCGAGCTGACGGCCGAGGACGAACGTTCCCGCGGCCGCAATTTCCTCAACGTGCGCGGCAACCTCGTGCCGTTCCTGCGCTTGCGCGAGATCATGACCGCGTCGGGCGCGCCTGACCGGCACCAGAAGACGATCATCATCTCGACCGGCGAGACCCGCGTCGGCCTCGTCGCCGACCAGATTATCGGCAACCACCAGACCGTGATCAAGTCGCTGTCCAAACTGCACTCCGACGTCACGATCTTCTCCGGCGCGACCATTCTGGGCGACGGTACGGCGGCGCTGATCCTCGATGTCGCACAGCTCGTCGCGATGGCGCAGTCGAAGGTCGAGAAGCAGCACATCGGCGAGGCGGCGTGATGAACGAGGCGGGCGAACATCAGGTCGACGCGATGCAGGTCGTGATGATCGGCCTCGGCGAGGAGAAGTTCGCGCTCGATGCCGGCCTCGTGCGCGAGATCATCGATCCCGTTCCGGTGACAAAGGTGGCAGGCGCGCGGGCCTTCGTTCCGAGCGTCATCAACGTGCGCGGCAACGTCATTCCGCTCGCCGACCTGCGCATCCGCTTCGGCATGCCGCAGCTCGACGACTCCGCTGACACCCGCATCGTCGTCATCGAGATCGAGCTGGACGGCGAGCCGGTTCTGGTCGGCGTCACCGCCGACAAGGTCTATGAGGTCACCGAGATATCGCAGACCGACGTGCAGCAGACGCCGCGCGTCGGCATGCATTGGAAGCCGGAATTCATCCGTTTCATCGCCAAGTGGCGAGAAGAGTTTGTCATCGTTCCCAACATGGAACGCATCCTGAATTGAAATGGGTCTCGGGCGAGACTGGGGTAGGGGCTGGAAATGAGATTTACCGTCAAGGCAAAGCTTGCCATTGCATTCGGTGTGGTCCTGTTGCTGTCGGTGGCTGCGGGCGGCCTCGCTTATGTGAAGCTGACCGAGATGATCGACACCGCCGACAGCCTGGTATCGCGCGCCGGCCGCATGGACCGTGCCGCGGAAATCGAAAAGGGAATTCTGTCCCAGGTTCGGGCCGAAAAGAACGTGCTTCTCGCGCCGGATAGCGAGGCCGACCGCTTCATCGCCGAGATCGCCAAGCAACGTGAGACGCTGCTGAAGCTGAAAGAAGAGATCCATGGGCAGGCTTCTGTCGAGGGCAAGAAGCTGATCGAGAATTTCGGCGCCGCCTACGTCCGGATGAATGCCATTCAGGACGACGTTCTCAAGACCGCCAGGACCGACAGGACGAAGGCCGTCGAGCTCTCGTCGATTGAGGCTCGCAAGGCGGTCGGCGAGGCGATGGAAGCCGCCAGCGTCTACGTAACCAACGTCAAGAAGAACATGGCCGCTCAGGCGGCTCAGGCTCACGAGGACGGCAACCGCGCTCAGTTCCTGCTGATCTCGGCCGTGTTGGCTTCGCTCGCGATCGGCCTGACCGCCGCGATCTGGATTTCCCTCAGCATTGCGCGTGGCCTCAGCCGCGCCGTCGGCCTTGCCGGCGCGGTGGCGAGCGGCGACCTCAGCCAGACGATCAACGTCTCCAGCAACGACGAGATCGGCGATCTCGTCAAATCGCTCAACATGATGGTCGAGAAGCTTCGGCAGGTCGTCGAGGAGGCTCTCACCGCTGCAAACAACGTCTCCGCCGGCAGCCAGGAGCTCTCCGCCAGCGCCGAGCAGCTCTCGCAGGGCGCGACCGAGCAGGCCTCGTCGGCCGAGGAAGCCTCGTCCTCGATGGAAGAGATGGCCTCGAACGTGAAGCAGAATGCCGACAACGCCAACCAGACCGAGAAGATCGCCGCGCAGTCGGCCAAGGACGCGGAAGCCAGCGGCGTTGCCGTGGGACGCGCCGTCAACGCGATGCAGACCATCGCCGAGAAGATCACGATCGTTCAGGAGATCGCGCGCCAGACGGACCTGCTTGCCCTCAACGCGGCGGTCGAGGCCGCTCGCGCCGGTGAGCACGGCAAGGGCTTTGCGGTGGTCGCATCCGAAGTCCGCAAGCTCGCCGAACGCAGCCAGGCGGCGGCGGCCGACATCGGCACGCTGTCGACGGAAACCGTGAAGGTCGCGCGGGAAGCCGGCGACATGCTGTCCAAGCTCGTGCCCGACATCAAGAAGACCGCCGAGCTGGTCCAGGAGATCACGGCGGCCTGCCGCGAGCAGGACGTCGGCTCGGCCCAGATCAACCAGGCGATCCAGCAGCTCGACAAGGTCGGCCAGCAGAACGCCAGCGCCTCCGAACAGGTGTCCTCGACCTCCGAGGAGCTCGCCTCGCAGGCCGAGCAGCTTCAGTCGACGATCTCGTTCTTCCGCATCGAGCATGCCGGCCGCGGCGAGGCTGCCGCGCCGGCGCCGATCGACCGTGCGGTCACCCAGCTCCGCGCCAAGGCCGCGCACATGGCGGCAGCCGACCGCGGCGTCAAGAAGCCCGCGCCCGCCCGCAAGCCGGCGCGCGCGCTGAAGGTCGCCAACGGCGGCGGCTTCGCCTTCGACATGCATGACGGCGAAGACGACCGCGACGCCGAGTTTCAGCGCTGACCGCAACTTGAAAACAATCTGACTCTGGACCGCACCATGGCCGCAACCTCGCAATATCTGACGCTCGGGCTCGCCGGCGAGACGTTCGGCATCTCGATCCGCAATGTGCGGGAAATTCTCGACATGCGGCCGATCTCACGGCTGCCGCATGCGCCGAATTTCCTGCTCGGCATGATCGACGTGCGCGGCAGCGGCTATCCCATCGTCGATCTCCGCACCAAGCTCGGCCTGCCGGCCGTGGAAGCGACTGAAGCGACCCGCATCATCATCCTCGACGTGCCGATGAAGGATCGCCTGGTCGGCGTCGGCTTCGTTGCCGATTGCGTGTTCGAGGTCACCGATATCGACGAGGAGGCGATCGAGCCGATCCCCGAGGTCGGCGGCAAATGGCAGTCCGACTATGCCGCCGGCATCGGCCGCAAGGGCGAGAAATTCGTCGTCATCTTCGATCTCGCCAAGCTGATGGCGAACGACGAGATCCCGGAAGGGCGCGATACCTCTCGCGCCGCCTGAATTTGCAAGCGTGAAGCGTGGTCAAGCGTAAGCACCCCAATTCGAACCAACGAGACTGACATGAGATTCACCGTCAAAGCCAAGCTTGCCAGCGCCTTCGGCATCGTCATCCTGCTGTCCATGATCGCCGGCGCGGTCGGCTACATGAAGCTGGCGGACATGGTCGGCACCACCGAGCTTCTCGTCAGCCGTGCGGGCCGGATGGAAAAGGCCGCGGAGCTGAAGGAAGGCGTCCTGTTCCTCGTGCGCGCGGAGAAGAACTCGATTCTCGCAGCGTCCGATGCGGAGCACGAGCAGTTCCAGGCCGACCTCATCAAGAACCGCGATGCGATCACCAAGTCGAAGGACGAGATCTACGCGGCCGCCAGCGAAAGCGGCAAGAAGCTGATGGAGAATTTCAACGTCGCCTTCGCCAGGCTCAACGCCTATCAGGACGAGACGGTCCGGCTTGCGAAGACCGACAAGCCGAAGGCGCTGGACCGCTCCATGCATGACGGCCGCAAGGTCGTCGCGGACGCGATCGAAGCGGCCGACGGTTACATCAAGAACGTCAAGAAGAACATGGCTGAGCAGGCCGAGCAGTCCAAGCAGGACGGTGCGCGCGCCGAGATGCTGCTGATGAGCCTGGTCATTGCCTCGCTGCTGATCGCCGCGGTCGCGGCGACCTGGATTGCGCTGAACATCAGCCGTGCGCTGGCGCAGGCGGTGGGCCTCGCGGATGCGGTGGCCATCGGCGATCTCAGCCACAAGATCGAGTCCTCCAGCGATGACGAGATCGGAGATCTCATCAAGTCGCTGAACGCGATGACGGTCAACCTCAACGCGACGGCGGCGCTCGCCAACCAGATCGCGCAGGGCGATCTCATGGTCGAGGCCAAGCCGCTGTCGGACAAGGATACGCTCGGCCTCGCGCTCGAGCGCATGGTGGAGAAACTCCGCCAGATCGTGTCGGAAGCCCTGACCGCGGCGCAGAACGTCTCCGCCGGCAGCCAGGAACTGTCCGCCAGCGCCGAGCAGCTCTCGCAGGGCGCGACCGAGCAGGCCTCGTCGGCCGAGGAAGCCTCGTCCTCGATGGAGGAGATGGCCTCGAATGTGAAGCAGAACGCCGACAACGCCAACCAGACCGAGAAGATCGCGGCGCAGTCGGCCAAGGACGCCGAGGCCAGCGGTGCCGCGGTCGGCCGCGCCGTCAACGCGATGCAGACCATCGCCGAGAAGATCACGATCGTGCAGGAGATCGCGCGCCAGACCGACCTGCTCGCGCTCAACGCCGCGGTCGAGGCCGCGCGCGCCGGCGAGCACGGCAAGGGCTTTGCGGTGGTCGCCTCCGAAGTACGCAAGCTTGCTGAACGCAGCCAGGCGGCCGCGGCCGAGATCGGCACGCTGTCGACTGAAACCGTCAAGGTTGCACAGGAGGCCGGCAATATGCTTTCGAAGCTCGTCCCCGACATCAAGAGGACGGCGGAGCTCGTCGAGGAAATCACCGCCGCCTGCCGCGAGCAGGACGTCGGCTCGGCCCAGATCAACCAGGCGATCCAGCAGCTCGACAAGGTCGGTCAGCAGAACGCCAGCGCTTCCGAACAGGTCTCCTCGACCTCGGAGGAGCTCGCCTCGCAGGCCGAGCAGCTTCAGTCGACGATCGCCTATTTCCGCATCGAGCAGGGACGCAGCCAGGCCGCCGCGCCGATCGACCGCGCGGTTACCCAGCTCCGCGCCAAGGCGGCGACAATGGCGGCCGTCGAGCGTCCGGCCAAGAAGCCGCAGGCGAGGCCGGCGCGCGCGGTGAAGGCGGCCGGTGGCGGCGGCTTCGCCTTCGACATGAACGACGGCGAGGACGATCGGGACGCCGATTTCCAGCGCTGAGAGCCGTCAAGAGGTCGGCCCATCCTTCGCCGGTGGGCCGATCCGCCGTCAGTGATCGTGTAAAGGCGTGGGATTCAAGATGGCCCGTTCGGCCCGACATTCAATGCAGGCGGCCATCGCGGATCGGGGCATTCAGCCATGATGCCTGCCGTGCAGGATACGGTCGTCCATCTGTCCGACCGCCACTTCCGGACCATCGCCGAACTGATCGAGGGCCAGGTCGGCATCAAGCTGCCGCAGGGCAAGCGGCTGATGCTTGAGGGACGGCTGCACAAGCGTGTGCGCGCGCTGAACTTCTCAGACCTCAACGAGTATGTCGACAACCTGTTCGAGGCGGATCATTTCGACACCGAGCTGACCCATCTCATCGATGTGGTGACGACCAACAAGACCGACTTCTTTCGGGAGCCCCAGCACTTCACCTTCATGAGGGACGTCGCGATCCCGGCCCTGCTTAAGTCGCACGGTCGGAAAAACGCGAACCTGAAGATCTGGAGCTCGGCGAGCTCTACCGGCATGGAAGCCTACACCACCGCCATGGTGCTGGACGACATGACGCGGAACGGATCGCGGTTTCAGTACCGCATCCTCGGGACCGACATCTCGACCGCGGTGCTGCGCCTTGCGAAGGCTGCGATCTACACCCGCGACGTGCTCGCCCCGGTGCCGGAGCCCTTCGTGAAGCGTTATTTCCTGTCGTCGCGAGACAAGTCGCGCGGCGAGGTGCGGGTGGTGCCGGAATTGCGGCGCATGACGCATTTCATGAGGATGAACCTCATGGATAAGTCCTATCCCGTCGACCGGGACGTCGACATCATCTTCTGCCGCAACGTCCTGATCTATTTCGAGCGTGAGACCCAGCGCAAGGTGATCGAGCAATTGTGCAGTCATTTGCGGCCCGGCGGCTATCTCCTGGTCGGTCATTCGGAATCGATGATTCACAGTGCAGTGCCGGGTCTGAAGCAAGTTCAGCCAACCATTTTCAAGGTCTAGCCGGAGCGCAACCAGGATGCCGAGGGAGAAAGTTCGCGTACTGATCGTGGACGATTCGGCGTCGGTGCGCCAAATCCTGCAAACGATCCTCAACGACGATCCTGACATCGAGGTGATGGGGGCTGCCTCCGATCCGTTCGCGGCGGCGCGCCGGCTGCAGAACGAAATCCCCGATGTCATGATCCTCGACCTGGAAATGCCGCGCATGGACGGCATGACCTTCCTGCGCAAGATCATGGCGCAGCGCCCGATCCCGGTGATCATCTGCTCCTCGCTCACCGAGGAAGGTTCCAACGTGATGTTCGAGGCGTTCGAGGCGGGCGCGGTCGACATCGTGCCGAAGCCGAAGATCGACACCCGGCAGGCGCTGCTCGAATGCTCGACGCGGCTGCGCGAGGCCGTGAAATCGGCAGCGCGCGCGCGGGTGCGCCCGCGGGCGGAGCGCCGTACGATCGAGAGGAAGCTGACCGCCGACGCCATCATCCCGCCGCCGGTGCAGGGCAAGGTCCGGCCGACCACTGAGCGCATCGTGTGCATCGGCGCATCGACCGGCGGCACCGAAGCGCTCAACGACGTCCTCGAGATGCTGCCGCCGCACTGTCCTCCCATTGTCATCGTCCAGCACATGCCGGCAGGGTTCACCGCGGCCTTCGCCAGGCGTCTCGACAGCGTCTGCCAGGTCCGCGTCAAGGAAGCCGAGGACGGCGAGCCGGTGCTGCCGGGCTGCGCCTATATCGCGCCGGGCGCCCGCCACATGCTGCTCCAGCGCATCGGCCTGCGCTACCAGATCGCGATCAAGGACGGCCCGCCGGTGTCGCGGCATCGCCCCTCGGTCGACGTGCTGTTTCGCTCCGCGGCCCAGCATGCCGGCGCCAACGCGCTCGGCGTGATCATGACGGGCATGGGCGACGACGGCGCGCGCGGCATGCTGGAGATGCGCAAGCTCGGCGCCTCGACACGCGCGCAGAACGAGGAGAGCTGCGTGGTGTTCGGCATGCCCAAGGAAGCGATCGCGCATGGCGGTGTCGAGAAGGTCGTCTCGCTGCATCATATCCCGCGCGAGATCATGCTCTGGTATCAGGCCGGACACGTTGCGGTGGCAGGTTGATTGCGATGTCCGCCATTCCGGCCAACACGCTCACCGAGGCGAAAGCTGCGATCGAGGATGTCTCGTCGCGGATCGAGGACGTCTTCGCACGCGTCGGTCACGAGCTCGGTCGCGGTCACCTCATCTTCAAGGAGCTGAACCAGGGCCTCGCGACGCTCTCGGAGGAACTCTCCGGCGCCGAGATCGAGGGCGCCGCCACCGCGCTACAGGAGATCGCCGCGCGGCTCAGCGAGCTGGCAGAGGCGCTGCCGGCCGAGAGCGCGCTGCTTGCAACCATAGGCACGAGCACGGCGGAGGCGTCCGCGCTGCTCAAGCCGCTGTTCAAGCACATCCAGATGATCACCATCATCGCGCGCAGCGCGCGGATCGAGGCGGCTTCGCTCGATGGCGACCGCGAGGGCTTTCTCGCCTTCACGCAGGAAGCCTACGATCTCGGCAAGGCGGTACAAGGTTCGATCGAGGGCTGCGCGCGGGACCAGCAGCGCCTGTCGGAAGCCGTTGCGACCGCGTCCGGCCGGCAGAGGGAATTCGAGAGCCGTTACCGGAATCAATTGGTGTCGGAGAGCGCCGAGCTCGGCGCAGCCTATTCCGGATTGCGCGGCCAGCGCCGCGACAGCAGCCAGCTCGCCGACCTCGCGAGCACCAGCACTGGGAAGATCGCCGAGGCGGTCGGCGGCGCGATCATTTCCTTGCAGGCCGGCGACAGCACGCGCCAGCGCCTCGAACATGTCTGTCATGGCCTCGGCCAGGCGTCGGAAGCTGCGCTGGGCCTCGTTCCCGAACGGGGCGCGAGCGAGGACGGCGCGCGCACGATCTGCCAGTTGCAGGCGGCCTTGCTCAGGGACGCCCAGCGCGAATTCGGCGGCGACATCGGCCAGATCGTTCGCGCGCTCAGCGCTATCCTGCACGATGCTGGCAGTGTCGTCGGCCATGGCCGCACGCTGTTCGGCGGCGAGGATGGCGGCCCGTCATCGTTCCTCGCCCGCATCAAGCAGGCACTGGCACATGCCTCGACCCTGATCGCCACCTGCGAGAGCGCCGGCCGCTCGGTCGACGAGGCGCTCGCCATCGTCGAGGACACGCTGGCAAAGTTTCGCCAGGCCATCGCCGGGCTCGCCGAGGCGACCGTCGACATCACCCTGATCGGAATGAATGCCGGCCTGAAGGCAAGCCATCTGGGCAGCCGCGGCAGCGCTTTCGTCGTGATCGCCAACGAGCTCAAGGCGACCGCCGACCAGGTTTCGGCGGGCGCGGGGCGCTTGCGGCCCGTGCTCGACGGTATCGAGCGCTCTGCGAACGAGCTGAAGGAGCTCCGTGTGCGGGGCGATCCCGCGCAGCTCGCCAAGTTCGAGCCGCAGATCCTCCAGGCGCTGCGCGAGGTCGAGGTCGGCAACGAACGGCTCGGCAAGCTGATGAGCCGGCTCGTCGATGAAGGCGCGGAATTCGAGGGCCTGATGAATTCGGCGCAAGGTCTGATGAGCTCGCTAGGCGAGAGCTCCGCGGCCTTGCCTGCGGTTGCCGCGCGCCTCGAGACCGCGAGCGCGGGCGCGCAGCGGCCGCGGCCGGAGGCGCAGGATCAGGCGATGCTCGACGATCTCTTCGCGCGCTACACGATGGAGTGCGAGCGGGACGTTCACCGGGAATTC